>CAWDJR010000017.1:0-49450 GCA_963802565.1 uncultured Acidobacteriaceae bacterium
GCATCACCGTGCAATTGATCGATTCCAAAAGCCAGACAGACCTGTGGACAGAGAGTTACGACCGTGAACTCAAAGACGTTCTGGCCGTGCAGGATTCGGTCGTGCGAAGCATCGCAAGTCAGGTTCACATCGCTCTCAGAGAAGAGCAGGAGACGCGTCTTGAAATTCTCGCCAGCCAGCTGCTGAAGCCTACGTGGCGTATTTGAAGGGCCGCTACTACTGGAACAAACGAACCGGCGATAGCATACAAACGGCAGAGCAATACTTTCAGCAGGCGATTGACAGTGATCCAAACTATGCTGCGGCATATTCCGGACTGGCCGACTGTAACAGCGGACTTGCATGGCACGGGTTTAAATCACCTTCGGACGCCCTTACGAAGGCTTACTCGGCGGCCCGCAAGGCAGTCGAGCTTGATCCGCAGTCAGCTGAGGCCCACGCCTCGCTGGGCTTGGCGCTCAGTCATAGGTGGAATTGGACGCAAGCAGAAGCCGAGTTCAAACGCGCTCTGGAATTGGATCCTCAAGACGCGAACGCGCATCACTGGTACGGAGACTATCTTTCCATCAGGGGTCGCCATGACGAGGCACTTTCAGAGGCCAGACGCTCGCTGGAACTAGATCCCCTCAACCTGATGATCAGCACCTGGGTGGGACTCCGCTACTACCTCGCGCGGAACTATTCAGCCGCAATCGAACAGAACCGGGACTCTGTCGAGCTCGATTCGAATTTCGCAGCTGCGCATCTTCTCCTCGGAGAGGACTTTGTTCAGGCAGGCTTGCAAAGCGAAGCTGTTACCGAGTTGAAGAGAGCGGCAACTTTGTCTGGAGATAGCCCACTTTATACGGCGCAGGTTGCTGTGGCCCTCGCAGTCGCAGGCCGGAATCGCGAGGCACTCCGAATCGCGCACGAACTAGAGACGGACTCGAGGAAGCGTTACGTTTCACCTTACGGCTTGGCTCAGATCTACGCGGCGCTGAATAAAGATGATGACACATTCAGATGGCTGCAAGCCGCCTATGATGATCATGCCGTCTGGATGGGATATCTTGCTGTCGACCCAATTTTTGATCCCTATCGCAACGATAAGCGTTTTCAAGAACTCCTCAAGCGCGTAGGCCTGGCGACTAGGCCCTGAGAACTGAGTAGGCTGAGATTTGGAGATCACATATCGGCACTCTCAATTGGCGCATCATCGCCGATGCACTCAGCGAGACGTATTGAATCCAGCGATGGAATCGCACGAGTACCGACAAATGTGCTTGTCTGGCGAATGAGTGAATTGGCCTGAAGTCGTCAGTACAAGACGCGCGAGACCAGCTACTATGATCCATGGATTGAGGAGACACGGGTTATGCTGCGCTTTGTTTTCGCATGGTTCCTGGCCTTCTTGGTATTCACACCAGCCCGGGTAGAACGTGCACTGCAGCATGATCATGCGTCGGCTCAGCCGGACCGGATGGGAACAGTCCACTTCGACACGTCATGCAGTCCTGAGGTGCGCGACGAATTCGACCTGGCGGTGGCGACTTTACATTCCTTTGGCTACCGGAAGTCAGCGCAGTTATTTGCTGACGTCTTGAAGACAGATCCCAGTTGCAGCATGGCAGAGTGGGGTATTGCGATGAGCCACTACCGCCAATTGTGGGATCCGCCGACTAAGGACGATCTAAGGATCGGCCTGGAAGCCGCTCAAACAGGTTTGTCGATGGGACCGAAGACTCAAAGGGAACGCGACTATTTGGGCGCTGTTCAGAGTTTCTATCAGAATGCTGGCTCCGAAAGTCACAGCATCCGCGCCAAACGGTACGAGACTGCCATGGAGTCGCTGCACAGCCGGTATCCGCAGGACACCGAAGCTGCCATCTTTTATGCCCTGTCTTTGATCGCGAATGCATCGCCCAATGACAAAACTTATGCGAATCAGAAGAAGGCGACCCTCATTCTCATACCGATAATCCTGCACCAGCCGCAACATCCGGGTGTCGCGCACTACATCATCCATGCCGACGATAATCCGGTGCTGGCTCCGCTGGCTTTGGATGCGGCGAAGCAGTATTCCCAGATTGCTCCTGATTCTCCTCACGCCCTGCATATGCCTTCTCACATTTTTACGAGACTCGGTTTGTGGGACGACTCCATTGCCTCAAACCTCGCCTCAGCCGCCAGCGCGCACAAACAGAAGCTGGCTGGCGACGAGTTACACGCTCTGGATTACCTAGTCTATGCGTATCTGCAAACCGGGCGCATAACAGAAGCCCGCAAACTGACCCAACAAGTTCCCGTTGTCGAACCGGACGATGCGGCCCTCTATGCCGGGCGATTCGCAACAGCTGCAATACCGGCCCGGTATTGGATCGAGCGTCAGCAGTGGGACGCTGCCGCAGCCCTTCCCTTGCCTCCGCAAACCTCCCCAAGGGACGCATATGCGTCGACTCAGGCGACTCTTTATTTCGCCCGCGCGCTTGGCGCATCGAGACTCGGGGACATTAAGGGGGCGCAGGCAGCACTGCAACCGCTGCTTTCCTTGCTCAACGCACTCGTGCAGAGCGGTGGCGGCGATGCGGATCAGGTGAATGTTCAATTGAAGATTGTGAGCGCCTGGATCAAGTGGGCAGATGGTGATCACGATGCGGCCGTGCAAGAGATGAGAACCGCCGCAAGAATGGGGGACGCAACCGAAAAATCGCCGGTCAGTCCAGGCTCTATCGCTCCCGCGCCGGAGATGCTCGGCGATATGTTGCTTTTGGCAAAGCAGCCGAAGCTCGCGTTGGCGGCCTATGAATCGGCCCTGAAATCCGCCCCGGGACGCCTCAGAGCAGAATACGGCGCCGCTGTTTCCGCCCAGGAGGCAGGACTGCGGGCCGCCGCGGAGCGGCATTACCGCAGGCTGCTCACGAACTGCAGCCACGCCGATTCAGATCTTCCGGAACTCACGCAGGCAAATCACTTTCTCGGCAAAGACTAGCTCCGTTTCGATTCGGTCCTCACGAAACTCCGCTCGCAAACACGGAACGTCGCCTTACACCCGCTCGACACGTTCAGCTCTCCAGCAGGCTGAAGACCTCGCTCGCGATTTAGAGTGGCAAACCGACAGCATGTCAGTTAATGCAAAATCGCCAAGTCACTCACCGAGGCACCATTAGCACCGTTCGTCGGCTTGTTCGTAAGCAATCACTAGTGAAAAGAAGCTGAGATTTAAAGCGCAAAACGGACTCTGAGCGGGTTGAGAAGAAATGGGCCGATCCGCCACGGTCGGCCCTCGCCCACTGGTTAGAAAATTTGGTGCCATTTTGGTGCCAAATATGGCCCAGAATACCGGTTTCTAGACACTCATCCGGCCTTTAACCCTTTTAGAATCATCAGCCGGTCGGTTCCAGAACACCTTCACACGGTGGAAGTCGTAGGTTCGAATCCTGCTGTGCCCACCATAAAATCAACAACTTACAGCGGGAGACGCATGAGAATTTCTTGCTCCATCTTGCTCCGGGCTAAACCAACGGATGCCTTTCCGACCCGTTGTCCGCAACCGGAGTAGGCAGGGAATTCCGCCTTTCTTCGGCTAAAAGCGCTTCCACCAATCGACTCTGTGCAGCCCTCTTCGTTCTGGTTTGCGCCTGACTGTAAATCTGAAGGGTGAAGTGGCTGCTTGCGTGACGCATCAACTCCTGCACAACCTTGACGTTCTCGTCGTTGGCAATCAAGAGAGTCGAGTACGTATGTCGAAAGGTATGCCAGCCAAATCTTTTGGAGATGCCCGCTCGTACAGCCGCGGGTTGGACGACTCTTCTGTAACACAACGCCAGGCCACAACGGCGACCGTCCCTCGTTCCTTCGACTTGCGAACACCCAATCTTCCGATTCGGGATATTTGGTTGTTTCTTTCATATCCATAGTTCAGCGGCCATTCTCTCTGTAATCGGAACCGAAGCACGGGAAGCCTCGGTTTTTGCAGTCTCCCACAACACCTAGATAAATGGAGCGGCAGATCGAAATCTCCAGGCCACTGAAGTTCACGTCGCACCATTTCAAGGCAAAGAGCTCGCTACGTCTGAGGCCAGTAGTTACCGCGAGCATCACCATCAAACGGTATTGCCGGTCTAGCTGCGAAAGGAGCAGCTGAATGTCAGCCACGTCGAACACGACGGGTGTACGCTTTCGTTTCGCGCTCTGGCGAACCAAAAGTATGGGATTTTTTCCTTGTTCCAGCCACTCACATCGGATCGCATGATTGAAGAGGACACTGAGGATGCTGCGAATCTTGGCCTTCGTCGTATCCGCCAGAGAATCGCCCTCCTCGTTCTTCAAAGTCCGGAGCCAATGTTCTACGGCCCAAGTACGAACAGAGCGAATCGCATATGTTCCCCATTGGGGACGAATCCACTTCTCAAGAAAATAGCGATACACCGTTCTCGTTGCGACCGAATGCAATCCAGCCTCGAGCGAAAGATCTGTTTGGACGTAGTGGTCGATCACACCCGCAACAGACATCGGTTTAAGACACTTTCTATATACACTGCTATTGATTTCCATCCTCAAGCCATTGGCGGCTGAGAGTACAGCCTCTTCGCTGGGGATACTGTTCTATGGTTTCAATAATGATGGTGCGACGCATTCGCTTTCCGGTTTCACCGATTTCTCTCCAAAGAAACTCCCAGCGGTCGGGACTAGCCTTTCGTTTTGTACGACGGAGATAACCATGCTGAAATGTTTGTTTCATTTGTGCCTCCTATACAGGAGGCTAACGATCCGTTCTCTAGTGAAAAGATTCCTAGGTGTAGATGAACGCTCCTACTTAGATGGACAGTCCTCACCCATTCAGCAACGCGAAGGCGTGAGGCTCCTCTCGCTTCTGAGCCTCGCACAGGGGGAGCGTGACCGTGAGTTGCGCTCCGCCTTCATGACGATTTACCGCTGTCACGCTGCCTCCATGAACACGGACAACCGCTTCAACGAAAGCAAGTCCAAGTCCATGCCCGCGAGATGCGCGTCCTTTGACTCTTCGCTCGAAGAGGTGACGACCAACCTCCACATCGAAACCAGGGCCGTTATCTTCCACGGTAAGCGTGGCCATGTGATCGTCTGCTCGAAGCGAGACACAGACCAAGCATGAAGCGGGTAGATGTTTGAGTTCGTTATCGAGTAAGTTGGCGACGACGCGGTGAAGGAGAGCCGGGTCGGCGAACACTTTGACTGAGCCCGAGCTTCGAATTTGAACACCCAGCCCCTTGTCACTCATGGAAGGCTCGTAGAGGTCGATCATGCCTCTCACAAGCGCGTCGAGATCCACCTCGGTCCGCGAGAGCCGGAGGGCATCCGCTTTCGCCTCTGCCACGTCGAGCGAAGTGTTCAGGAATTCAGTCAGACTGTCGAGTTCGTCGATCGCCGAAACGATTGACTCGGCGTGATCCCTGACATCGCTGGCCAATGCCGTCTCCAACTTGCCACGAATTGCGGTGAGGGGACTTCTCAGGTCGTGGGCGAGGGAGTCTGTAATGGTGTGTAATTGATGTACTGTGCTCTCGATCCTGTCGAGCATGTGATTCAGGGTGCGAGCCAGATGGCCGATCTCATCGTGCCCCCTTCGTGTCGGGAACCCGGCTACTCAGATCGGATTGGCCAATGCGCGACGCTGCTTCCGTAATTTCGCTGACGCGGCCTAACATCTTCCGCGTGGCATAGAACACGATCACGAAACCAAGCAAGACAATGGCAACCCAAAGCGTGAGAAACCGTACACGAAGATTTCTCAAGACATGAAGTTCGTCACGTTCAGATAAACCGAGATAGATGTTGCTGCCATCCTCGATGCGAACTGACGCAACTCGGAATGGGATACTGAAACCCTGGACCCGCACATCGAAGGGTACGTCAGGTAGCACTCGAGTAGAGCGGATGGCAGCGAGGTTCGCAGCGCCATCTCCAGAGCCGACCCAAAGTTTAGCCGGTCCGCTGTCCTCTGCCTGAAGAAAGAAAACGGCGTCGTTCTCGTTGCTGCTGGATCGCTGACGGTTTGGAACCTCACGACTGGCAAGTTCTGCCACCTCTCCCACAACTCGGCTGTAGAGGCGGTCTTTTGGAGTCCGTTTGGCCACGTCACCCAACACTTCGACTTCGCCCGAGAGCCATGCATCGCTTCGCCGCTGAATGTCGTCTGCAACAAATCGGTGAAGCATCGCGAACACCAGCATCGTTCCGATGGCAAACGCCAAGCTTGCCCAGAGCGAGATACGCCACGCGGCGCTTCGCATGATTGGATTAGCTGCCTTTGAGAACATATCCGATACCTCGCAATGTCTTAATCAGCGGCTCGCGCCCTTCGGTGTCAATCTTGCCGCGAAGACGATAAATGTGAACATCGACCACATTCGTGTCGGGCTGAATCCGCATACCCCAGACCTCGGTCAACAGCATGGAACGGGTTACAATTCTGCCAGCATGGCGGCAAAGGTACTCCAGTAAGACGAACTCCTGCGGACTAAGGTTAAGTACCTCGTCGCCTCGAGTCGCTCTTCGTTTTAGCATGTCGAGTTCCAGGTCGCGAACTCGCAGACGGGTCGCGTCTTCGGTGTGGGGTGAGTTGCGTCGGAGGAGATTACGCATTCTGGCGAGCAGTTCGGCGATAGCGAAGGGCTTCGTCAGGTAATCGTCCCCTCCCAATTCCAGTCCCTTCACGCGGTCGTCCACTGACCGCCTTGCCGAAAGAATGAGTACAGGACTGGTGACACCCGACTTCCGCAACTGGAGGATAAGGTCAATACCGTCCCGGTCGGGCAGTCCAAGATCGACGATCATGCCGTGATAAACATGCTTCGCCGCGAGAAGAGCAGCGGTATTTCCGTCTTCTGCCGCATGGACTTCGTAGCCAGCGTCCATCAACGATTGCTTGACGAAGCTCTGAATCTCGAGTTCATCCTCGACCAACAGGAGTCGCATTATTCCATCCTATGTGCCTCGACCGCCGATGGCTTTATTTTCAATCCTCGGGGTAGATTCCCTCAAAAGATGAGGCTTTTCGGCGACAATGGCTCGTCAAATTGTTTCCAGCCATCATAGAAACAGTAAGAGCAGTGGGCAGGTGATTCCCGCCAGGAGCATGCCAACAACCACGGCTTTGCGCCGTGCATATTTCCACGACATAAAGAGCCCTGTGCAAGTCGATATCACGAGGGACAGAGCAGTCGCAGCGAAGAATATCTTCATAGGAAGTGGACTGGGAGCCGGCGAAGCTGGGGTTGGTGCGGGAGACTTCGAAGCATCGGGTTTAGGCGAATCGGCCTTCGGCCCGTCATCCCTTGCGGGCGCGGAGGGGGCCGCCTTTCGGGGAGGAAGGTACAGGGTTCCCTTCTTATGCAACTGCGAAAGATGAACGAGAATCGCGGGAGGAACGTAAGAACTCCCACGGCTCGTCTCGTGCAGTCCGAACATCTGAAGGCTTCCCGTAATGGCGAAGAAGAGGATCGTCGGCGCAAAGAACACTCCAATGTAATGGTGTGTTAGGCGTATCGATTTAAGGTTAGTCACGGATGTCATTTTCGGCTATCGATTTCATGGAACATCAAGAGTTAAGCCTGAATGCATTGATCTGATCACACGTTCTTCACACCGCAACTTGGCTTACTGATGTGTAACTTAGCACGCTCGTTATCGAAGTGAACCAACATCTGCGCCGATTGCGTCCTCCATGAACAAATCGTCATCCTATTCCATCCCTGCGAAGTGCTATCAAAAGAACAAAGGTCTCGTCTCAACGAGTAGCCGTTGTAGCGAGAATATGGAGCCTGTTCTCCAAGCAGTCGACTGTCGCCGGATCGTCGTCTCTTCGTGGTCCAGCTTTCCTCAAGACACACGCGACATCTAATCCATTCCGGCTGAGGGCCCCTTGTGCATGACTACGGCTTACCTGAACCGCATCGCCACTGCCGTGCCAGAGCACGACGTGCATGACACCTTCGTCGTCTTCGCCGAGAAGATGCTCGCCGACCCGCGCTTACGCACGGTCTTCCGCCGCATGGTGAGCCGCGCCGACATCGCGCATCGCTATTCGTTCCTCGATCCGCAGAAAGGGTCTGGACAATCTTCGTTGCATGACGCTAATGAGTTTTATCGGCTAGGCAATTTTCCCGCCACGTCGCGGCGTATGGAACTCTTTGAGAAGAGCGCTCCGGTGCTGATGCGGAAGGCCGTGGACCGGCTTGCGCTGAGCGGGGAGGAACGCTGTGGTATTACGCATGTGCTGGTGACCTGCTGCACAGGGCTCTATGCGCCTGGACTGGACTTTGAGATCGTTGACCACCTTGGGCTTTCGGCGGACGTGGAGCGCACGATGGTTGGATTCATGGGATGCTATGCCGCGATCAATGCGTTGAAGCTGGCGCGGCACATTGTGCGCTCAGATCCGAAGGCAGGTGTGCTGATGTTGAACCTTGAGTTGTGTACGCTGCACTTCCAGGAGACACAGGAGTTGGAGCAGATGCTCTCCTTCCTGGTCTTCGCCGATGGCGCCGCGGCGAGCCTGATTACTGCGCACGAGCAGGGTCTCGCGCTGGACAGCTTCAAGGCGGTGATGGTGCCGGAGACACGTGGGCTGATTACCTGGAAGATTCGCGATCTCGGATTCGACATGCTGCTCTCCGGGCAAGTGCCGGGAGACCTGGGACGCGCGCTGCACGAGGGCGAACTAATGGCGCAGCGCGACAGCATCGACCTCTGGGCGGTGCATCCTGGCGGTCGGTCGGTTCTGGATGCGGTGGAGAAGGGACTGGAACTGCCGGCGGATGCGCTGGCAGCGTCGCGCGAAGTGCTATCGTGCTTCGGAAACATGTCGTCGGCGACGGTGATGTTTGTGCTGCAGCGAATAATGCAACAAGCGCGCGCGGGGCAGCGTGGGTGTGCGATGTCGTTTGGGCCGGGCCTAACAGCGGAAACGATGAGGTTCCATGTCGTCTAGTGCACAGATCGACTTCAGCCGGCGGGCCTCTCCAGGTGAGTTACCGGAGCTGATGGATGGTGACTGCAGTTATGAAGATTTCCGTGACTGCCTGCGCAGTCTGGAAACAGTCAATCGCTGGCTGCTGGGTTATCGACCGACGCTGACTTGGCTGGAGCGGTTGCCGCATGGATTGCGTGATCCGATACACATCGTCGATGTGGGCAGTGGCGGTGGCGATTTTCTGCGGCAGATTGCAGGCTGGGCACGGAGACGGGGCATTGCTGTGCAGTTAACGGGGATCGACCTGAATCCTTATGCGGCACGTGCAGCAGCGGATTCCACGCCAAAGGAGCTCGGAATCGAATGGGTGACCGGCGATGCTCTGGAGTATCGACCGAAGAAGCCGGTCGATATTGTCGTGAGCTCGCTGCTGGCACATCATCTGGAGGACGAGGAGATCGTCGCGTTGCTGAGGTGGATGGAAGCGACCACGCAGGTAGGTTGGTTTATTAATGATTTGGAGCGGGCGGAGTGGAGTAGTCGGATGTTTGGATGGGTGCGGTGGCACTGGCTTGTGCGGCATGATGGGCCGGTGTCGTTCCGGCGGGCCTTCCGGAAGGAGGATTGGGTGAGCCTGCTGGCTGCGGCTGAGGTTCCGCGAGAGGCGGGTACAGTGGAAAAGTGGCGGCCTGGACGGTTGTGCGTGGGGAGGTGGAAGTGAGGTCGGCGATTCTGAAGCGTCTCGTTAGACTAAGAGATATGAGGCCTCTCGCCCCCGTCGGCCTCACAGCGGACCTCGTCACGTCTAATCATCTGAGAAGCGAATAATGCCACTTCCCACTCAGCTAGCGCCCAGATCCACCGGTACCAGATTCAAGACCGTTCTCTGGGTCTCGCTTGGTCTCACTGTGCTCTTCGTCTTCATTACCTCAGAGCTGCTCCTCATCACCGATTATCCGATGTACCACGCTTACCGTCTGCAGGTCATTGCCGACCGGCATCTCCTCATCCCGCATACACTCGCTGGAATCTTCGCTCTTTTGATCGGCCCCATCAATTTCTCCTCGCGGATTCGCCAGCGTCACCTTCAACTCCATCGCATCCTCGGTCGCATCTATGTCATCTCCGTGTTTGTTGGGTCCTTCACGGGGATCGCTCTCGCCGCCGGCCGCCCGGGTCTTCCAGGAACCTCCATGCAGGCCGCCGCCTGGATGGTCTGTACCACCGCGGCCTTCATCACAGCACGCAACCGCCAAATCACCGTGCATCGCCAATGGATGGCGCGTTCCTATGCAGTGACCTTTACCTTCGTCTCCAGCCGTGTGCTCAATCTCTGGCCCCGCTACTGGAGCCACCTAGGTGACGTCTTATCCGCCGTCGGCGTGATTGCCTTCACACTTGCCTCGCTGCTGATCGTGGACCTCGGCCTCAACTGGCGCGAACTCACAACCCGTCGCGACTGAATCGTCGGCCAACGGCTACGAGAGTCTACAGATGTGGGTTGCAAAATGTCCTATTTCCCGAAGCTGGTCCCCACCAGGTCCGAGCTGACTACAGGCCCGTAACCACCGAACTGTCCAACAATCACCGCCACCGCAGGCTCCTCACCCTCCAGTACCCACACCATCACATCTTTCGGCTGAAGGCCGATCAGCCGCGCAATCAGCGCCCACGATGCCGCCCAACTCCGGATGAATGCGAAACACTGTCGCCTTGAGGGTCTGTCCTGCCAAGTGAACCGTCTGCTCGTCCTCCGGCGAGATCAGGAGCCGAATCAACCGCCCGCCGCCGACTGGTGCCAGCATCCCCACCCGAAACGGCGTCGTATTGTGCGACACGTTCAGCAGCAAGCGTCCCAACGAAGCCATTCGCCAGGTCATCCGGCAGGTCCATGTGCTTGCTCTCGACGTGTATCTTGCCATTCTTGTCTATTGTGCGGCTGGTCACTATGCCGGTAGCGGCTTCTACCGTAAAGTCGATGGGCTTTGTAAAGAACGGCCCTTTCTGTATGTGATGGTTGCGCACTAATCGAAACGTACCCTGCTGCGTGTACGTCGTCGCCTCATCATCAATCGATCCATCGACAAAGCGATAGATGAGGTGCATCGTTACTTCATCGCCCTGCACAACCTGCGAAAACTCACCACTGGCAATGATTTTTCCAGTCCTCGGAGCGCGCCACCATAAACCGGTGCATCGGTCGTTGGATATGTCTCACTGAAATCGGTTCAGCCGCAGCTGCGATGCACAAAGTCATCGCGCAAAGAGCCGCCACAAGGAAATCGTTTCTCCTCAATCGAATACCTCGTTCTAACACCTTAGACGCTATCCATCCAGGCAGCCGGCTCCCAGCTCCAAAATGACGATTTGTACAGAATGACGTGCCGAACTGCTTTCTGGACGTCTACTAGAACTATGGAGTCCTCACAAATTGATTGAATATGCATCGAGTTCGGAGGTAATGCTTTGCAAGACGAAGTACTGATCGTCGGTGGTGGAGTGGCAGGCTGTGCGGTTTCGATCGCGCTCGCTCGAAAGGGACGAAGCGTCACCCTGATCGAACGCGAGCCGACACCGCGCCATAAAGTCTGCGGAGAGTTTCTAAGCGGAGAGGCTCTTGAGGACCTTCATGCACTTGGCATCGACGTGGCCGCGCTTGGCGCGGTGCCTATCGACTACGTTCGCCTCGCCGCGGCTAGGCGGGCCGCGGAGGCTCCTTTACCTTTTCGCGCTGCCTCACTCACGCGCAAAGCACTGGATACAGCGCTCATCGCCGAGGCCATCGCTGCGGGAGTCAGCGTCGAGCGTGGTCGCGGTGTGCAGTCGCTCAGTCGCACGACCACCAGACCTCTGGCAGGCTACGCTCGACGACGGCACCAGTTACGAAGCTCCAACGGCCTTTCTCGCTACGGGCAAGCACGATCTGCGCGGACACGGTCGTCCGAAGGACCCTCACCAATGGGTCGCCTTCAAGATGTATTACCGGCTGTCTCCCGCGCAGACCGCTGACCTGGGGGATGCCTCCGAGTTGACGCTCTATTCCGGAGGCTACGGGGGTATCCAACCGGTGGAAGACGGCATTACGAATTTCTGCTGTGTGGTGAAACAGCGGTATTTCGCAGCGGGCGGGTCTTCGCTGGGAGAGCCTCATTGCGAAGATGCAGCAGGACTGTCCTCACCTCGCGATGCGGCTCGACGGTGCTGAGCCACTGCTCGACAAACCGATCGCCATTACTCATATCCCGTATGGTTACATCCGCCGCACAACCGAGGATGGGCTTTACTGCGTCGGAGATCAGGCCGCCGTAATCCCTTCGTTCACCGGCGATGGTATCTCCATCGCCCTGCACACTGCCCGCCGTGCCGCCGCCGCCTATCTTGCGGCGGAGCCGGCGCACGGTCTTTCAGCCAAAATTGCGCTCCGCAATGCTGCCCCAGATGCACCTTGCCGAGTTCGCAGCGAATGGCTTGAACAACTCACTCGCGCGCGCGGTACTGCCGTTCTGTCTCAGAGTGTGGCCCGGAGCGATGCGCGTGACGGCCAGGCTGACACGCGTCACCCAGCCCGCCGCTGTTGCTCCACAGGCGTTCGCAAACTGAAATCAAGCTTCACGCCAGAATCAACTCTCGGTAGTCAAGAACCTTCCAGGGGAAATGCAATGAAGTCCTTCGTAGTCTTTGTTTTCGCAGTCGTACTCTCTCAAACCGCACTTGCCCAGCATCAGACTTTCGCCGTCAATCCCGATGCCAGCGAGGTCAAAATGAAGCTCAACACGACTCACGAGGTCGTGAACGGCACTTTCCACGTACAGTCCGGATCAATCAATTTCGACCGAACCGCCTCCCATATATCGGGGATCGTCATCGTCGCAGCAGGCAGCGGCAAGACAGGAAACGATAGCCGCGATAAGAAGATGAACAAAGACATTCTCAAGGTGGACCAGTTCGCCACCGTCTCTTTCGCGCCTAAAACGTACAACGGAATGATTGCTGCTTCAGGCGACTCGACTATTCAGGTGAGCGGAGTTGTTCACGCTGCTCGGCACTGCTCACGATCTAACGATTCCGATGCAGATTCACGTGGATGGAATCGAAGGCAACGGCGAAAGGGCAGTTCGTCGTTCCCTATGTGCAGTGGGGTCTCAAGAACCCGAGCTTCCTGATCTGGAAGGCAGAGAATGATGTGGCGATTGATCTCAATCTCGTCGGCCAGATCTCAAACTAAGGAGATTCTCGCCAATAAATGAACATGCGAGCGATTGGGTTGGTCACTCTTTGTCTCATCTCAATGCCGGTGCTGGCTTTTGCGCAAACCGACGAGATCCAGGTCTACGACGGAGAGATTGCGCCGCCGGGAATATTCAATCTGATGATCCACAACAACTTCACGCCCAAGGGACGGACCGTGCCCGACTATCCTGGGGCGATCATAGCCAATCATTCGTATCAGGTCACTGCCGAATGGGCGTACGGTGTTACGCCGTGGTTCGAGCAAGGACTTTATATGCCCGTAACCTCGCCCTATTCTTCGAACTATGGCTCGACGATCGACGGCTTTAAGATTCGCGAACTATTCGCGCGACCCAACGCTCACGATCACAAGTTTTTCTATGCGGCCAATTTTGAGTTTAGCGTCAATCACAGCTACTGGGAGCCCAGGACGATCACCTCCGAGATCAGGCCGATCGTCGGGCTGCACTTGCATCCATGGGATTTCATCTACAACCCGATTCTCGATACAGACTATACCGGGGGACTTGGAAACCTGCAGTACAACCCCTCGGGGAGAGTAGCGTACAACTTCAACGACAGGTGGGCCGTTGCCGCGGAAGAGTATGACGGTTTCGGCCCGCTGCACGGGTTCTTACCACTGTCGAAGCAATTTCACGAGGTCTGGGCGACTACGGATTACTCAGGCAGCAAGTTTCTCGGTTTAAACATTGAGAGCGGGGTCGGGTACGGGTTGACTGGGGCTTCGGACAAATGGACGCTTAAATTGATGCTGTCACGCAACCTCAATGTCCGTCCATGGCACCCTGAATAGGAAAAGCCCCAAGACCTTGGCACTTTGTCTTGAAAGACAGGATAATTCCGAGAATTCTACGCCGTACCGCAGCAAGGAAAGTGGGCTGAACCCCCACGGTCAGCCCACGCCCACTGGTTAGGAAGTTGATGCCAATTTGATGCCAAACAGAGCCCGGAATGCCTTCGCTCCAGTTCGACGAATCAATCGCAGGTCGCTTATTCATCTTCTTTGATGGGCTTTACAGGACTCGTGAACCGGGTCCATTCCCTTTTGCCTTCACGCTTGGCTGCCTCGAAACCGACTCACCACGATGCGCTCCTGAAACATGAAACTCAATAGCCCTCGTCACGTTGGCCTGTGACAGTATCACACCTCGGACGAATCCTGATAAACGCACACCTCGTCACTTGGCCGAATAGTCGGCTTGTCGTACAGTTGGGAGCTATGAACTACGTCACAAGCACTTCAATGGATAGCCGGTTTTACAGCCACTTGCTGAAGACACAGATTGATCTGAATGGCTCAATGAGTGCGCTGCCCTGTTGGCAACAGTTGATGTGTGTGGGACTGGACTTCAGGAGGTTTCGGTAGAGAGCACTGGGACTTTCCTTCTCCCAAACTCGACCGTCACCGGTCTGTTGCGTCATCAGTAGGTCTACGGCCTTGGAAAAACGGTTGACACCGGGTACGCCACGGGCATACCTCCAACGACTCCTAAGTAGACAGATCTGTTATTGCTTTGAGGCACGGGATCGGTCGGATCGCTTAGAGACCGCCCTCTTCGGCAATCGTGGAACAACCTGGACGCCTGCCCAAAACGTTGCGAGCGTTTGCTCGACCACGAGAGTCTGGTCGGGCCGGTCAGGCATCGGCGCATCATCGCCCATGCACTCATCGAGACGTATTGAATTCAGCGATGGAATCGCACGAGTACCGACAAATGTGCTTGTCTGGTGAATGAGTGCATTGCCCTGTTAGCGTCAGTTGAGACAGAGGGGCGGATTGCTTCCGAGAAGCCGACTTCCCATTACTGATCCGACGTGAATGAATGCATCGGCGATTTCGCACTCGAGGATGCAGAGCCTCTTTGCACCAGGCTGATGCGCATGATGGGCGTTGCAGCCATCGACACGTACCGACGCGTGGCATTGAGGGGCTGGATCACATCGCCTGGACTGGATGGCAGAGCCTTCGGGATCGTGCCGACCCGGGAGGGCGTATGGAAAGAAGCGCTTGCGGCGGACTTTGCGTGGTACCGTGGAAGCCAGTTTCTCGGGCCCGATTGTCTAACCACCTCAGGACGTCCCCATGGACAAGCAGGACGAAGCCGCAAAGCAGTTATTTGGGGAAGCGGTCGACCTGCCGCGCCATCGGCGATCGGCTTTCCTCGACGGCGCCTGTGCCGGCGAGTCCGCTCTGCGTCGCGTTGTAGAAGATCTGCTGGATAGGAACGACCGGCTCAGCGGCTTTCTCAGTGAGCCGGCTTACATGCAAGCGGCTGCCGAAGCGGGGATGGCGTCCCAGACGGTGGTGCTGACAGCCGGTGCGCGTCTGCTGGAACGGTATGTGATTATCGGCAACCTTGGCGCAGGCGGCATGGGAGTGGTGTACCGGGCGCGCGATGAAAAGCTCAACCGCGATGTCGCAATCAAGATGCTGCAGCGTGGCCTGTTGACGAGCGATGAAGCACGATCACGGTTCCGGCGGGAGGCGCAGGCCCTGGCGAAACTAAACCACGCGCACATTGCTGCCGTGCACGACGTTATCGAGCAGGACGGCGCGGATTGCATCGTGATGGAACTGGTGGAAGGCGAATCGCTGGCGGCGAAGTTGCGGCGGGGAGCGCTGGAAGTGAAAGAGGCGACGATCATCGCGCTTCAGATTGCCCAAGCCCTCGAAGAGGCGCACGAGCGGGGCGTGGTCCACCGCGATCTGAAACCGGCCAATGTCATGATTACCCCGAAAGGGCGAGTAAAGGTGCTCGACTTCGGCCTCGCCAAGCTGCTGTTGGGCCCGGGGGATGTGACACAGGTAACAGCAGAGACAGTCGGGGTGATGGGAACGCCACTGTATATGTCGCCGGAACAGGCCATGGGCCAGACGGCGGATGCGCGGAGCGACCTCTGGAGCCTGGGCGTGACCTACTACGAGTCGCTGACGGGGATCGAGCCGTTTCGCCGGCCGACGACCCTGGCGATTCTGCGAGCGATCACCGATGAGACCGTACGGCCGTTGCGGGAGGTATGCCCGCAAACGCCCGTACTGGCGGAGCAGGTTGTGGAGCGGGCGCTGGAGAAGGATCCGGAGTTGCGATACCAGCGCGCAAGCGATTTCGCGACGGATATCCAAAGGGTGCTGCGGGATCTTGAGCCGGGACGCCGGATTTCATCGGTGACGCCGGCTGAGCCGGTCTCAGGCGGCACGGTTAGTGCCGCACCCTTGCGTCGCATAGGGCTTCGCTGGATCGCGTCTCTGGCGGCTGCGCTGGTTGTGGTCGGGACCGTCCTGTTTCTGCTGGCCCCGACGCCGCGAACCGGAGAACTCGATTCGACGCAGATTTCGTTCTCCAACGAGGAAAAACTTGGCCCGCTGCGAACCGACGGAGCGCGGCTTTATTTTGAGAGCCATAATATTCCGTCGGCAATGGCGGTGAGCGGGGGCATCATCGCGCGGATTCCCGGGTTGAGCAGCGGCATGTACCTGGTGGATGTTTCGGCAGACGGGTCGAAGGTGCTGGCGTGGGCCCAGAGCATCAACAACGAGGCCAACGGCGGTTGGTTCATGGTGGGATCGAGTCTGGGCGGTGCATTGCGGAGGATTGCGACGGTGCAGGAGGCCAATCCCGTTGCGCGCTGGTCGTCAGACGGCAAATCGATCTACTTTGTTCAGGACGAGCAGGTATGGGTAATGGATGAGGATGGCGATCATGCGCGGGTTTTTTGGAAGTCGCCCGCGCTTCCGATTGATCTTGCGGTTTCCCCGGATGGTAGGCAATTTTCGGCGACGCTTTACTCGAAGACAGCGCGTATATGGCTGGTGGGTAGTGACGGAAAGAACCCACATCCACTGGATCTGGACTGGCCGATCGACGGCGATGAGTTCGAAGGGCAGTGGACCTCAGACGGACGTCATTATGTTTTCCGCTCCTCGCGGGAAGGACGCGGAAATGTTTATGAGTTGATGACACCGCGCTGGTTCGAATTCTGGAAGAAACCGGGGGCGGTCCGCCTTACGGGAAACCAGCTGAACATCACGGATGCGGTGCCGGCGCGGGACAGTAAGAGCCTGTTTGTGCTGGGCCGGGTGGACTCGGGAACGATGCAGGTCTTCGATCCACGAGCTGGAAAGCTGGTGCAGTTTCTTGGAGGACTGCCAGCGCTGGAGTTTGTCGTGTCCCCGGACCGGCAATGGATGGCGTACACGGAATATCCGAGCGGGCATCTATGGAAGAGCCGGGTGGATGGCAGCGACGCGGTACAGCTTACGAAGGTGCCTGCCTATATGGAACAGTGGTCCCCGGACGGAAAATGGATCGCGTATTCAGACTGGCGCAAAATCTACCGCGTCTCTGCCGATGGCGGTGCTCCGGAGAAGGTGATGCCGGAAGGCGACTACGAAGTCATTCCCACCTGGTCGCCGGATGGCAAATCAATCTACTTTAACCGGTTCGATGGGTTGCATGAGCCGGATGGCTTGTACATTGCGGACGTAGAGAGCGGGAAGGCGGTGCCTATGCCGGGCGCGGAGAAGTATTACATTCCTGCATGGTCGCCGGACGGCCGGTATCTGTTGGCCATGCTGCGAGAGCCGCTGAGTATGGTGATCTACTCCGCAGCCACGAAACAGTGGCGAACGTTGATGCATTTCGATGCGCGCGAAGGATTCTATGCGTGGTCACCGGACAGCCGCTTCATCTACTTCACACAGACCCAAACGCATGCGGGCATGTATCGAGTGTCGGTACCCGACGGCGTGCGGGAGCGGGTTTCGGACGTTCCGGATGTAGGGTCGTCGAACGCCCAGTTTTTGAGCATGACGGCGGACGGACAGCCTGCGGTCATGGCAAATTCCGGAGCAGCGCAGGTGTACTCGCTGCAGTGGAAGTGAGTGTGGGATGGTGCGAGACTTGCGCGGCAAGGGTGACCCGAAGGACCAAGCCAAGGTGGTTGCGATTTTTTAGCCTGGAATCAGCGGCTGCTCGATCTCGAATACTCCCATCAGGGCAATGCGCTCGCTGAGTTCGGGGTGGGCCTTCTCTCCGAGGATTAGTCACGATAAATGGGATGAGCAGGTCCTCCGAAGGAGGAGCAGACTGTTCCCATGAAGAAGCCAGCGCAGCGCCTCATCGCTGAAGTCCCACGCAGACAGGCCAAGGTTGAGATCACGATCGGTATCGACCTTGGCGACGTCTGGAGCCATTACTGCACCCTCAACCAGGACGGAGAAGTGGTCGACCGTGGCCGCTTCAGAACCACCCCGAAGGCGATCGAGAAGTGGTTCACCGACGTGGCTCCAGCGCGGGTCGCGATGGAGGCCGGGACACACTCGATCTGGATCAGCGCACAGCTGCAGGAACTAGGCCACGAAGTGATCGTGGCGAACGTTCGCGAGTTGCGGGCGATCTCGCACAGTGACCGGAAGAGCGACCAAGTGGATGCCGAGAAGCTGGCAAGATATGCGAGGCTTGATCCGAACATCTTGAGGCCGATCGCGCACCGCACCGTCCAGCAGCAAGAGGCGCTTACCCTGGTTCGTGCGCGAGCTCTGCTGGTGCGACTGCGCACGGCGGCAGTGAACGCGGTTCGTGGCCTAACGAAGTCGTGTGGATATCGTATGCCTGCCTCGGCCACAACGTGCTTCGCTCAGCGTAGCCTCGCTGTTATGCCGCCTGGACTGGCACAGGCGCTCGGTCCGGTGCTCCAGCAGATCGCGGAGATAACGGTCAAGATCAAGCAGTATGACCGCCAGATCCAGCAGCTCAGCCAGACCGAGTATCCGGAGACGCAGGCGCTGCTGAAGGTTCACGGCGTCGGCCATCTCACCGCCTTGACCTTCGTGCTGACGCTCGGCAGCAAGGAACGGTTCGGACGAAGTCGTGATGTGGGTTGTTACCTAGGCTTGCGACCGCGGCGAAGTCAGTCCGGAGATCATGATCCTCAGCTCGGCATCACCCATGCCGGCAACGCATATCTCCGAAGCCTGCTGATCGAGTGCTCCAACCACATCCTGCGACCGCATGGAAAAGACTCGGCGCTGCGACAGTGGGGTCTGCACTTGGCCGCCCGAGGTGGTAAGCAGGCCAAGAGTAAGGCCGTCGTTGCAGTAGCACGCAAGCTGGCCGTGTTGCTCCATCACCTCTGGAGCACCCAGGAGCCGTACATGCCGTTCTACGAACAAGCGGCCTAAAGATGATCCTGTTTACCCGTTGCGACGACACCGTGTTCCGATGACTGCGTGCGCGTTTTGGTCTTCCAAGGCCGACCGATAAATGGCAGCATCGACTCTCCTCTCGAACCCCAACCGGCACCGAGCTTGCTTCAAGACAGCTCATCCAGAGTGCGAATAGAAACCCGGTGGAGAGCAACGAAACCAAGAGCAACAACAAAAGCAAAAGCCCGATGAAGGAAAAAACAAAGAACAAAACCTTGACACTAGTGACCTGCTCATAGAAAACGCTCTTCTCGTCAGTAGTGATTTTGGATTGATGACAAATCGCCAACTCACTCATCCACAAATGAGATAAGGCAAGTTGCCGAATAGTCGCCTTTCCGGACAATTGGCCGACCGTTCAATTATTGCTAACAGGGCAACACGCTCATTGAACCCAGCAGAACGACCGGTTACTTCCGCAATGGGCGTTTCCCAGGATGAATCATCCCGCCGAGTGGCTTTGCCGCCTAGCGTCTGAACCGCCAGACTGCATTTCCCCCAAGAAAAATGCTACTTGTCCGAATCTTATCGGGTACACCTATTCTGATTTTGATCTAATTTGAGCGCCACATCACTTTGCCGCCACGGATCGTATATCTGATCTTGGTGAAGGCCTCTGGATGCCCGGAGGCTGGGTCTTCTGACAGAATCGTCAGATCGCCGCGCATCCCTGGCATTACCTTGCCTTCGCGCTGGGATAGGTGAAAGAGCTCCGCCGGAGCCGTCGTCAGCATAGCCAGCACATCGCGAAAGCCAAACCCAGCCTGCGTGAGCTGACGAAATTCCTCGCTCTGGTCATAATCCGGGAGAAAGCCGGTGTCGGTGCCATAAATCAGCCTTCCGCCAAGCTGATGATAGCGGAAAGCAAGCCTGCGAATGTCCGCGATGTTATCGTCGCGCGAGAACAGCTTTAGCGTCGGGACGATTGTCCTATGTTTCTCAACACTCAGCACCACCTAAATTAGCTAGGGTGCTCATAGGAAGCATCTTGGCTCAGGGTATAATCCACTCCACTATGCTACTGGTAGCAGGTTCTCGCCTGAATTCCTATGAGATTGTCGAGCCGTTGGGCGCCGGTGGAATGGGCGAAGTGTATCGCGCACGCGACACTTCGCTGAAACGAGACGTGGCGGTCAAGGTTGTCCGCGACTCCTGGTCGCGGGATCCTGATCGTCTTCGTCGCTTTGAACTGGAGGCGCAGGCCACTGCCGCTCTAAACCATCCCAATATTGTTTCGATCTTCCACGTGGGCGAGTACAACGGATCGCCATACATCGTTACGGAGCTGCTGCAGGGCGAAACCTTGCGTGATCG
This sequence comes from uncultured Acidobacteriaceae bacterium, assembly GCA_963802565.1. Classification (GTDB taxonomy): domain Bacteria; phylum Acidobacteriota; class Terriglobia; order Terriglobales; family Acidobacteriaceae; genus Telmatobacter. Next base: position 20,703 of record CAWDJR010000017.1, read on the forward strand.
CCTTCGCCGTGGCCCCATGCGTCTGCGGGAGACCTGCGATTTCGCAATGGATATGGCGCGTGGATTGGCTGCCGCTCACGACGCCGGAGTTGTTCATCGTGACCTGAAACCGGAAAATCTGTTCCTTACGAAGGACGGACGTCTAAAGATCCTGGACTTCGGATTAGCCAAACTGACGCAGGCCCAAGGCGCAAACTACGACGCCACGACCGCCACGATCCAGCATCAGACCGACCCCGGGCATGTGGTAGGAACAGTTGGATACATGGCGCCAGAGCAGATCCGGGGAGGCGCTGTCGACTCGCGCTGCGACATCTTTGCCTTCGGTGTAATCCTCTACGAAATGCTCACCGGAAAGCGTGCCTTCCAAAAGGCCACCACGGCCGAAACCATGAGCGCGATCCTCAACGAAGACCCTCCACCGGTTTCCCCGGCTGCGGAAACCTTTCCTCCACCGCTGCAAAGAATCGTCAGCCGTTGTCTGGAGAAGAATCCGGAGAAACGCTTTCAGCATGCGTCCGACCTGGGATTCGCGCTCGAAACCCTCTCCGATTCAGGCAGCACAGCGATCCCTGCCCTCAGCCGCCCTGTTTCAGGCAAGAAACGAATCTGGATCGCAGCCGCCGCACTCGCTTTTTCAATCTGCGCGCTCTTCATCTCGTGGAGCCGACCACCGTCAATTCCCATCGTCGAAGCCGTAACCCAACTTACCGAGGATGGCGAGATCAAAGCAAACTCGGGCAGGCTGGTAACCGACGGCTCGCGAATTTATTTCGGCGAAGGCACGGTAGGGAGTTACAGAATTATGCAGGTCGCGGCTACCGGCGGCCCCACAGCCATCATCCCCACTCGATTGCCCAACTTCCAATTCACCGCAGTGAGTCAGGACGGGTCCTATCTGCTGGGCGCGGCGGGCAACGACTTCGTGCTTCCTTTGTGGACGATACCATTGCCTGCCGGAGAACCGCGCCGCCTCGGATCGCTCGAGGCTTATGACGCAGATCTTTTCCCGGATGGACGCATTCTCTTCTGCACAGGAAACGACCTCTACATCGCCGAGAAGGACGGCTCGAACCCGCGCAAGCTTCTGACCGTCAGCGGTCTTGCCGGCGGGGAGATTGGAGACCCCAGCGTTTCCCCAGACGGAGAGAGGCTGGTCTTCACCATCTATTCACAAACAAAACGCTCGATTTCGATCGACGAGGCCAAGGCGGACGGATCAGGTCTCCACCCCATCGTCAGCACCAGCGATACGGGAGAAGTGTGCTGTGCTCGATGGACATCCGATGGCCGATACCTTGTGTATCGCAATCGCTTCGAAGGGCGGCGGGACATTTGGGTGGTGCCGATGAAAGCCGGATTTCTGCGGCGCGGGCAGCCGCCTATTCAGTTGACCAACGGCCCGTTGTCCTACAACGCTCCGGCTCCGGGTCGCGATGGGAAACACATCTTTGCTATCGGCATCAAGGCGCGGGGTGAACTTGTCCGCTACGATGTAAACTCGAAGCAATTCCTTCCTATGCTTCCCGGCGTTGCGGCTTTCGATCCAACCTATTCGAGAGACGGCAAGTGGGTCGCCTACACCGTCTACCCGGATCACACCTTGTGGCGCAGTCGTAGCGACGGAACGGAAACGTTACAGCTCACCTATCCTCCCGGACAGATCTTTGCGGCATCCATCTCGCCGGATGGGAAGCAGGTGATGTATCGGACAACGGCGGGTGCGATTCGTCTGATCAGTATGGACGGAGGGACGCCGCAGACCATCGCGGAGAGAGACTCGTCCGGCCCAAGTTGGTCTCCTGACGGGAACACTTTGATCTTCAACGATCGAAGCAATCCACCTCTTACCGGAATCCAGTTCTTCGATCTCCGCACCGGAAAGCGTTCCCATGTCCCAGGAACCGAAAGCCTGATCGGTGTGATGTGGGCAGCTGAAGATGCCTTGGTCGCAGCTACGCAAGACCACAAAAAGCTGGTGGTCTTCGACTTCAAGACGCATAGATGGTCCGATCTGGTCTCGTCAACGGTGCCGGGCTATGTCGTCAACTGGACCCACTCTCCGGATTACAAGTCCGTGTACTACGCCACTGGTGGCGCAGAACCGATGGCCATGCGCGTTCGACTGGCCGATCACAAGGTAGAGACGATCACCAGCCTGAAGGACCTGTCTCGTGCGGTCGGCCCGGGCGGGGGGCCCGGACTCAGCGTCGCCCCGGACGGCTCAGCGGTATTCACCCGCAACACCGGCACGCAGGAAATTTACGCGCTCACGGTGAAGTGGCCGTGAGTAGCCGAGCCGAGGGCAATCCGGTGCTCGAGTGTCGGTTGACGATAACAGGCAGCTCCATTAGGAATCAACGGAATGACTCAATTCCGCAGAGCTGGACTATCATAATCGAACCCGGATAATCGTAAAGATAGACCCTATAATGCTGAAGAACTTGAAAGCCACTGTCTCCTATGCAAGTTTTGTCAAAACGCTTTGGTGTGTTTGCCGGCTTTGCGGTGATGTTGGCCATCGTAGCGCTGAACACAGTTGTCATTCGACGCCAGCTCGGCACGCAGGTTCAGAATCGAACGTGGGTGACACATACACAGCAAGTTCTCTTTGAATTATCCGAGACCGAATCAACTTTGAAGGATGCTGAGACAGGACAACGTGGGTTTCTTTACACAAACGACACGAGGTATCTCAGTCCCTACACTGCCGCCACCGCGCAGATTCGGTCCCACATAGATAATCTGGCCCAACTCAGTACGGATAATTCACGACAACAAGCACGCGTTCTAGCGCTCCGCGACCTTGCTGCACAGAAATTAGGCGAGCTCAGCGAAACCGTGGAACTTGCCCGGTTGGGTCAGACAGATCAAGCTAAAGCGATCGTCCGCTCAGACTCTGGCCTAATTCTGATGAATGAAATACATGCCCTCCTCGCCGAAATGCGTAAAGAGGGAAATTCCTTAAACGTTGTACGCTCGGACGCCTATAAAAGAAGCGTCCGAATCACCGTACTTGTATCTACCTGACGACTGTGATGGCGGGCGCAGGTCTTATCTTGCTAGCTTTTTATATCCTGAGAGAAATAGAACTTCGCAGTAAGCACGCTCGCCAGATGCTGGAACGTGAAGAGTGGTTTCGAGCTCTTACGAGTCTCGGCGATGCGGTCATCGCGACAGATAAGCTTGGGAAGGTAACCTACCTCAATCCTCTTGCAGAGAAGCTCATTGGAACGGACCTAGCCTCAGTCAAGGGACGCGCTATTCAAGAAGTGTTTCCCATCTTCAACGAAGCCACTCGCGAACCTGTAGATAACCCAGTTGGAAAAGTCATGGAGCTAGGCCGGGTGGTCGGCCTCGCCGACCATACTGTTCTCAAAAACACAGACGGCACCTTCATCCCAATCGAGGACAGCGCATCTCCGATCCGAGATGCTAATGACAATCTTATCGGAGTCGTTCTCGTCTTCCGGGATGCTACTCAAGAACGCAAGACGCAGGACATGCTGCGCAAGAGTGAAAAACTGACTGCCGCTGCGCGAATGTCAGTAACAGTCGCCCACGAGATCAACAACCCTTTGGAGTCTGTAGGAAATTTGATCTACCTGGTGAAGCGAACGCCCGGTGTTCCATCTGGTGCCATCGAACACTTAGATCTCGCTGAACAGGAGCTGGAAAGAGTCTCCCACATCACGAAACAGACGCTGGGATTCTACCGAGAATCCAAATCGCCGGAGCAAGTCAATCTAGAAGCCCTTGTTGACTCTGTGCTTCGGCTCCATTCGAACAAACTCAAAACAAAAAGCATTACTGTAGAGCGCGAGCTTCAGCCGTGCCCTCCTATCCAGGCCGTATCCGGTGAGTTGGACCAAGCGATATCGAATCTCATCGCCAACGCAGCTGATGCGGTCGGTGAAAATGGAACGATACGGATTAAGTTGGCTTGCGTTAAACACGTTGACGGGAGAGCTATACGAGTAATTGTTGAAGATGATGGTCCCGGTTTTCCTGCCGAACATGGCGGCGAGAATGAGGTTGGGCAGATTGTCGAAACTCTTGCGGGTTTCAATCTTAAGAGATCAGGCCGAGATGCTGGCCGCCTAGTTCTTCCAGCCGATCGAGGACCTGATGAACGTCAGACTCTGTACGGACAAAAGGAATAACCGACAAGGTCCGCATGCTGAACGATGAACTTCAACGCTTCCAGGTCTTCGGGGGTGAGCGCTGCTATATCAATATGCGTCTCAGGGAGGTTGATGCCCTTTTCCGTGCCAAGTCTTTCCCCTTCGGGACGTGCTTGTGTGATTTCAACTGTTGCGAAATCTGAATCCACGGCGCGAAAGACGCCGCCAATCTTCCCATCGTCAAGCCAGACGGGCTCGCCAGATTTGGCATGATCGAGTATGTGTGGCAGAGAGACGCTAATCTGTGCGGGCGCGATGAGTTCCCCCGTCTTGCGATAGGATGCCTGTCTTCCCAGTGTGATCTCGCGACGCAAGATGAGCATATAGCCTGGCTTCAGGAGCAGCGTTTGAGGAAGAGCCGGAAGTTTACCGATGCGAGTGCGTGCACTTTTCGGAGCGCCATCAGTCGCTGATTTCACGCGGCGAGCGGCGCTGACCTGAAGTCCGGGCTTGAAATAGATGGTTTGCTTCGCCTCGACCCAACAACTTCTGCCCACAACTTGAGAGATACGCAGTGTGCGCTGCGCTTTGCGGGCATCGCGCAGGCAGATTGTGTCGCCGTGCCGGAGTTGCTTCAGGAAGCTGGCTGCGAGTGGAATGCATGCCATGGCCGGACCGGGAGCCGATTCGGGTTTGATGTTCGGAGTAAGCCAGATGCGCGCAGGAGTCACAACGCGACCGTAGACGTCACGCTTGGGCCTGCATTTGATCACCGAGGGGCCAGGCTCGATAGCTCCCGTGCGAAGCTTGGGGCCAGGGACATCCATCAGGATGCAGCAGTTGCGCTTGGTCTCTTCCCGGGCCTTCTGGAGATTGCGGATCATGCCAAGCCAAGCTTCCGGATTGTCATGGGCGCAGTTGATGCGCATGCAATCCATGCCATTCTGGACGAGGTCGCGCACAAGTTCGTAGTTCGTAGCCCCATCCGATGACATGGTGACCATGATGCGGACCTTTCTGCCAGATGGGACCGGACCAAGGAGAGCATCGGTGTTGGCTTCCAGCAACTGGGTCCCCTCATTAAACAGGATGGGGCGCTCCTTAGGGTTTGGCGGTGAATCGCTGGTGCCCAGCAGGGCATGCAGCGCGCGGTGCACGGTCAGGACCGTACTAAGGACGTGACTCTCTGCGCGGCCAAGAGAGGAGAGCCCCAGAAGGGCAAGCTGGGATTGCAATGGGCGGAGATCATGCTGGCGCAGCGCAAGATAGTGGACAAGATTCCGGGCGCTACGGCGATGCGCCTCCTGGATAGCGTCGGGCTGCTTGAGCAGGCCGGCTTCCAGATCGACCATGTTCGATATAAGCGAAGAGAGCTCCGAGGAGAGCTGGCCAAGCAGACGCTTATCCAGGATTTTCATGAAGGCCGACACCGGTGTAGGAATGGAAGACGATACGACTCTCTATTCTATGATCCGCATATCACGTCCAGATGAAAACAGTGCGAGCAACGCAGGGTCGGTATTACCGCATGTCCGTTCTCGACCACCTGGCAACCAGGCTCGCGGGAGTACGCACAAGAGCATTGAATACGATGGATAGAGTGTTTGCGCAGGGCTGCAGAACAAGTTCCTTAGCTTTTGTCGTGTAACGCCAGGAAGGCGTTTAGTAAAACACGTGGATTATAGTGTCCCTTGTAAACGGGCGGCGGTGTACGGCTCAGTCCGAGCAACGAGTACACCGCGGTCTGTGCGGAACGGACTGAGTATTCCACCGTGAATACTACGTCGTCAGGGAGTTCGCAGAATTGCCCGATGAACGCGAGGTTCCTCGAGCGCTCAGGGACTACGCGGGGACGATCGCCTTTGGCGCGACGCAGGAACTGGCTGGTGACGAAAGGCATCATGCAAGGAATGCATGTACAGCTTTTCAATATTTCATGGGCATCGGCCTCGATCCGCAAGTGACCCATGACCTCTGTCATAATCTCCCGGCCGGTGCAAGCTGACATCGGCTTCTTCACAAAGTTGCCAGGTTTATCGACGAAGAGTCCGTACCCCCAGAAGACATTTACGTCCGAGGGCTGTCCGATGAAATGGGGTTGGTGAGGTAATACGATCGACACGAACCAATTACTTTCCGGGAAGGTGATAAGGCCGCCCTCTCCCGGGACATTGCCCGTGAGACCCCCGATATGGTTGAAGAAGGTCGCGTCGTGAAGGGTCGTGGTGAAGGAAACCCACTTCGATTCATCGATATGATCGGTGAAATTGGCCGGATTGCCAAACTGAGGATGGCCATCGGCGATCTTCTCCCAAAGAGCCCAAGAACCGCCGTCGCATTTGCCCTTGAGGATTGGTGCGGAGTCCATCGACCCCAAACTTGAAGCCTCGGTCATGGACCCCAGAGTGACGATCACATAATCCTTGTTGCTTACCCTTATTTCATCCCTGTGTCCGTCGCATACACAAACAATACTATCCACAGTAAAGCCCTCAGCGTCATGACAGAAGCCGAGATTAGTGACGCTGGTATTAAACTCCGTCCTCACCCCATGCTCTTCCAGCCATTTCTGCAGCGGTCGTACCATCGAGTCGTACTGATTGTAGACGGTTCGCATGATTCCGCTGAGCGTGTTGAAGCCTGAAACCATGTGAACGAAGCGCACCAGATATCGCTTAAGCTCGACCGCACTGTGCCACGGTTGGAAAGCGAATGTCGTGCACCACATCGACCAGAAGTCCGTCTCAAAGAACGACGGTTCGAACTGGTCTGAAATGCTGCTTCGCCCGAGTATCGCTTCGGGCTCGAGCCCCAGGCGTTCGATAGTCCGGATGTGCTTTTCGCTAAGACCAAATCTAGGAGCGGTGATCCTTTGTCCACCTCGAACGAGGCGGGATTTGGAAGAAGTCTTCATTAACTTATTAAGCTCGAAGATCTCCTGGGTGACTGTCTTGCTCTGATCGAGGGTGGGAATCGAAGAAAAGAGGTCATAGGTGCAGAGATATTTGCTCTCAAGCATTCGGCCGCCACGCATGATATAGCCGTTTGCAGGATTTCCGGCTGCATCGAGGCTGCCACCTATCTTTCTTGACTCCTCAAGGATCGTGATGTTGTGGCCGGGGACGTTTCCGTCGCGAATAAGAAAAGCCGCCGCCGCGAGCGAGGCGATTCCACCTCCAACTAAATAGACTTTCGCATTAGGATCAGTCCGTCTTTCTGGCATGGAGTTTACCCTTCTTTCCCGCTTACCACCCTGCTACTACTTCGACAGTTCCGCCTTCATAATCCGACTCACCAGCTTCCGATCGACCTGCAAGCCAGCGGCCTGAATCCACTGTTGAGCCACCTGCATCGCGGTCCCCGAATCCCTTAGCCCCGGCCTCACTCCAGCAGCATCCTTCTGCAGATGCCCAATCGCCCCATGCACCAACTTTCGGATATCCTCCTTACCAGAAGCCTGCAGCAGATAAGCCTCAATGATTCCGATCTCGAGCCGCTCCGTCACCGCCAGCTCTGGTCTGCCGCCCTTCGTTAACGCCTCTGCCAACTCCCTCCGCTGCTTGATCAGCGTCGTTAGAATCTCCGTCTCTTCCACATCCGTCAACGCCTCGCGTTTCTCGATCACCTTGTCCTTCAATGCCAACTTCATCATCCGCAGCTTCGTCAACCTGTGCTCATCGCGATCCTTCATCGGCCGCCGCAATGTCCTCCAAAACCTCTTCGACAATTTTCATAGCCTTCACCATAAGAACCATTTTGTGCCGATCGTATTGATCTCGCCGGACGAACGGTCTAACCGGAAGCTGGCCACAAATAATGGAGGATTGAAGCAACCCATGATCGCTCTATCATGTTCGTTCAGCCGTCTCTCTAAAGCTGTGACGATGGTCACAGATGTGAAGGGACTTCATTCCCGTTCAACAGAGAGCAAGCCAGATCTCTTTCCCGGTTTCCGTTGAAGTGTTTTTTTGTGCGATCCAAAGCGCACTACGACGGAGATACTAAAATAAGTCTGCCACCCGTATTCATTAGGTGGAAGGGCCGAGCGATCTATTTGGATAGCGAAAGCGGATGGCAAAGAACCATCCTGCCCCATCCCGATTAATGCAGTTGCCGGAGGTAGGCCGACAATTCCTCCATCTCATCCTGCTTCAGATCCGCAGGTGTCATCCCCCCGTCAGTCATCTTGATATTTGGTGAATGAAGGAGCGCAATCAGTTGCGCATCGGTATATTTCTGGCCAACCCCGGTGAGCGGTCCGGCAGCGGCAGTTCCTACACCGCCGTCCCCGTGGCAAGAGTTGCAGGAATTCGCATTGAAGATGGCAAGGCCTTTCACTACCTTTGGGTCGGCTGCAACCAGCGCCGCAGAGGCACTTCCCGCCGCGGCCTCCGGAACGAATGGTTTTGCCATAAAGCTCTTCGTGTCCTCATCCTGCTTTTGCATTTGCGCAGCGACTCCAGGGTCTCGGTGGTCATCACGATAACTCGCTACGCCAAGAGACGTGTAGGCAATCAGGAAGAGCAGGAATGCGCCAACCGAGATTGGCCTTCGCCATGGCCTGCGTTCGAGTCGTCGATCCAGAAACGGCACGGCGGCAAAGATGAGTGCGAGGACAGCAGGCAAAACGATTCCGCCAATGAAAGACCAGCTGCCGCTGAGGTATTTGAGCCACTGAAATGCCGGTCGGTAATACCACTCGGGCCGCGGCAGAAATGCAGTGTCCGCGGGATTTGCCCGCGGTCCTAGATCCATGGGGATTTTGACCGCGATGATCGCCAGAATACCGACCAGAATGATTGCAAAAATTGCATCCAAGACAACCTGCTGGGGATAGAACGGAACAGGCGGCAACTTGGGATGGACGGGGTCTTCCTTAATAGGACCTGCAGCGCCGGCTTTGCGAAAGAAGAAGACATGCGCTGCAATGAAGGCGATCAGGAGGCCAGGCAGGATGAATACATGGAGCACATAAAAGCGCGAGATGGTTAATGTCCCCATCTGATCGCCGCCGCGCACGAGCTTTTGCAACAGCGGCCCGATCAATGGAACTTCTGCAATGAGGTTCGTCCCTACCGCACTGGCGAAATTTGCTTTTTCGTCCCAGGGTAATAGATACCCGGTAAAGGCCATGCCGAGCATCAGAGCCAGGAGAATGCAGCCGGAGAGCCACAGAAGTTCCCGGCGACCCTTATAGGAACCATAGAGAATTGTTTGTCCGATGTGCAGAGCCAGCAGAATGATGATGCCGCTCGATCCATACGCATGAATGCTTCGGATGAACGATCCGGCGGTGACCTCTTTTATGATGTAGGAGACAATCGTGTGCGCATGGTCTGCTGATGGCACATAGTACAGCGCCAAGCAGATGCCTGTAATTATCTGGGACACAAAGAGGAAGATCAGTCCTGAGCCGAAGACATAGGCCCATTTGGCCCCCCCGGGGATCGGCTCGTCCAGGGTCTCATGGAGAATTGAGTCTATGCCGGTCCGCTGATCAAGCCAGTTGTCCGCCCGAGTCACAAGACTGCGATCGTCGTTCGGTTGAGGTGTAGGTTGATTTGTCATCGTCATCGCGCCTCAGGCCATCACTTCTTTGTTGGGAACGATCTGACGGAAATATTGATAACGAACCTTCAGCACTCCGCCCTCCACTTTGGATTCGAGTGAATCCATCGAGCGAGGTGGTGGTCCTGCAATGCGTTCACCGGTGGCCGTAAAAGAGCCTGAATGACACGGGCAAATGAACTTGTTCTCAGTGTCCACCCAACGGACGGAACAGCCTAGATGCGGACAGATGGGCGATAGTATCCGGAACTGTCCGTTCTCCGGCGGTAACACATAGACCGCCGTCTGGGACGTAGTGCTCTGCCAGGCGTCGCGACGCTCCAGCGTAATGGTTTTTGCGGTTGGCACGGTGAGAGAGGCAAAATCCCCTACTGGACCCAAGTCTGACCAACCGGCGTCCGTAGCGTTCTTGCGCAGCGGATACGTCACAAAGCGGATGAGGGGAATCGCCAACAAAGCACCTACAGTCGCGCCACTTACTCCAAATAAGGCCAATAAGAATGACCGCCGTCCTGATGGTTCCACTTTAGGTTCGCTGCTCTTTTCGGATGTGAGTTCCATCAATCCACTCCTGGGTCTGTCTCTTTCGTAAAAGCTGTTCAATCTGGTTGAGGCCGTCGGCGGTGCTCCCCGCTATTTTTGCAGGGTGTGGATATGGGCCACGAGACTTGTGATCTGCGCATCCGTGAGCTTTCCTTCAAACGCAGGCATCTTGTTCTTGCCTTTCTTGATGGTGCCGATCATGTCCTCGTCCGATTCCTTCATGACGTCGGGAGAGTTGAATGGACGAGCTTTCATCTTCTGGCCGGCGGCCGTGTTGCCGCTGCCATCCGCGGCATGGCACATCTGGCACTTCGATTTGTAGAGTTCCGCCCCGCTCTGTGAGAGGCATGATACGTCCGCTGTGAGTAAGAACAGACCGGCGATTCCGAAATATGCAAAATGCTTCCGCATAGGCACGACTCCCTTAGTGTTGTTTGGCGAGATAGCTTCCCGCGAATAAAGGTTAGAAAGCATAGTGAATGGCAAGGGTGAAGTTATTGGCGTGGAAGCTGCGAGGCGGGGTGGGGCCGATCGGCGTCCCTTCTCCATAGCTGTAGTAGTTGTAATCTCCCTTCCAAGTCCAGTTCGGAGTGAAATCGTAGTCGATTCTGCCGTAGGGGGTTTGATATTGCGACTGCAGCGAACCCGGCACTTGGCGAATATTGATGGGTGGGGCATCGCCGTTGACGGCGGACATGCGATACCCGGCTGCGGCATGGAGCTTCTTCACTGGTTTCAACAGGAATCCGATGGAACCATATTGCGTGGGCTGGTTATAGAATCCGTTGCTTTGCCAGGGCAAGCCCCCCTGCTGGCAGACCGTTGGACTCGGTTGAGCGCCTGTGACGGGCGCCGAAGAGGCGTAACACTCGTCCGTGCGCGAGTAGACGCTGTCGTACGCATAATTCAGATCGATGCCCCACTTTTCGCTGGGATTGATGACCGCCCCGAATGAAAAGTCCTGGTTGTGCGCGAAGTGGTTGACGGTCTGGACATTGTCGCTGCTCGTCAGAATGTTGATGGTTCCAGTGAAGGTCAGCCAGGGATGTGGATTGTAGATGGTCCGCATCCGGTAGTGCTGCAGCTTGCGCGGGCTAATGCGGGTAAAAGCATTGTCGGCCGACATGATTTCGGCATTAAAGTTAGCTCGCAATTGAGCCGCAGGCCTGAGGACGAGTCCGAAGAGCGCGGAATTTGCGTGGATGGGGACGAAGTCGCCGCCAGCATCGGTGATGATGCGGCTGCTATAGCGGTAACCCGCCGAAAGACGTGCACGCGGGTCGAGGTCCCAGATACCGATAAAAGTATTGACCTTAGTCTTCTGGTTCAGGGCCTGGTAGTCAGATGTCGTGGTCGTCTTGGGAACTCCGGGGGGTAAAAGCGTTGAGGTGCCGGCGTAGGTTGTCGTAGTAAAGGTGTTGGTCGCTGGTTGACGAAAGTACCAGAAGTCAAAGGTGTCAGAGACGCCGAAGGTGGGAGTAATCTGCCAGGTGATGCCATAGTCGGCGTTGACGTTGATGCGACGGGCGCTAGCAGATCCGGTCGTCAACGATTGACGAATTCCGCCGCTCTGGAGGCCATTGAAGAGCTCGTTGTAGTTAACGAGATTGCTCGTCGTGCCCATGTACATCACTCGGCCGTTCATGGCCACGTGCGGAATAGATGCGCTCTGAAAGCGAAACTGCTCGCTGGGGAGCAGAGCGCGCGTTGGCGCGGAGCGGGTATAAGCAATAAAACTGTTGCAGTTCGAATTGACCGTTCCATTAGCGGCGAAAGGCACAGCGCACGGAGTATTCCAGACAGAGGAGAGGTCGATACCGAGGCTGATCGGTGTCCCGTTTGCAAGCTTGTAATTGAGCCCGGTAAGCTGCCAGTTGGTGTTGCCCTTGTAGCGCGTGATGAATTCGTCGAAGCTGACGCTGGTGCGAGGCAGCGGCTTCCAATCGATTCCGGCGTTCCAGACATCGGTAGAGACGCGCCAGTTTTGAACGAGAAGACCTTCGGCGCTGACATGTATCGTACTGAGGGACGGTCCCTGGTTGATGTTCTGGAAGTAGCCAAAACGCGGGTTGACTTTCGAGAGCGGCACCAGTGTGATGTTCACGTCTGTCATGCGACGCACAGTGTTATAGAGGTGCGGCGTGTCGAGGGCTGGCACGAAGGGCACGGACGAAGGTGGAATCAGCGGATTGGCAAGCAGGTTGTAATCAAAATACTGACGGTCGCGGCGGAAGCTCCCCTGGAAATTGTAGATTCGTCCCTTGGAAATGTTCATAAAAGTGCCGTCAACGGGATCTCCACCGTAGCCGAAACTGTTCGACGAAAGGTGATCGAACAGAAGCGCATGCGCTGGATTTACGGCTGTCATCTGGAAGGAACTATCGAGAAGACGCGGCCCTGACTGAATGTTGACGAGCGTGTCGTACATCGCGCTGCTACCGGACTGAGTTACGATGTGGCCGCCGAAATCGACCGACTGGTGGATAACGTATCCGAATCGAACGTTGTCGCCGGGCGCGGGTGGGGGCGTAGTGTCCTGCGCGAAGGAAGGCGCGCTGGCGATAATGCCCATCGTGAACATGATGACTGAAATCGCGAGGGCAGTACCCCGGAAATCCAGTAAGAGCGATTTCGAAATGATCGCGCTCATCATGTGTTCCATCCCTTACTTGAAGAAAACACTGCTGGCATTGGAGCCGTGGATCTGTACATGGCACACAGTGCATGCCTGGTACTGGTTGGCCTGATTATGAAACGACGGCGTGCCCGGCGCCGTGAAAGTCATCGAAGGTGAGTGGCACTGCAGGCAGAGGCTGTTCACGTTGCTGCGCATGAGTAAGCGCGGATTCGGCGATCCGTGCGGAAAGTGGCACGACGTGCAACCCTCAGTCTTGATTGGCGGGTGTTCGTAAACGAATGGTCCGAGGGTATCGACGTGGCACTTGGTGCAAATGGCGTCCTGAGTCGCACTGATTCGAACGAGGTCCGGCTGGAAAGTGCCGTGCGGGTCGTGGCAGTCAGAACACTTCAGTAGCCCTTCGTTCACCTTGTGGTGGAATGGCTGCGCAAAAGCTGCCTTGGCGTCCGTATGGCATCCATAGCAGAGCGTCGGCTCCTTCGCCTTAAGCATCTTCGTCTCAGGCACAAACTTGTGGGTACTGTGGCAGTTCGTGCAACTGATCAAAGCTTGGCCGTGAGCGGTCCGCTCGAAGTTGGGGTGCGCGCCAACGTGGCAAGATAAGCACTTCTGCTCTACCTGTTTCGGCGTTGCCTTGGAGAATTGAAAGATATCGGTCGCGACCCCGCCACTTTCAACATGGGCCTTACCGGGTCCATGGCAGCTTTCGCATGTTACGCCTTTGCCGCCGTGTTCAAGGGTCAGTTTGGCATGCGGATTATTGTTGAATCCCTTCATCTCGGGCTCATGGCACAAGGCGCAGGCTTCCGCCCCGACAAAGTCTGCGGGATTCGCGGAAGTCTTTGGAGAGGAGACTGCAGCGTGCTGCTGGGCGCATGCCAACGTGGTTCCACCGATGCCGGCCAGCAGTACGAAAAGGGCCAAACCACTCATCGAGCGCCGCATCTAACCACCTTAAGCGCGTAAAACCCTGACTTTACTGCCAGTTATAGCTTCCGGTTGAAACGCAATGCCTGAAATATACCCGACGACACCGGAAACCAAATGTGATCCGTGTCACACGACTTGGCAAAGACTTACTTGGAACCCGGATGCTCCAAATCAATGGACATCGAAAGATATTGTCGGCTACGCGACAGATCGTAGTCTCCCAACTTCAATCGCGCAACAAAATAGCAGTCAAATCGCTACCAACTCACGTATTGGGGACATTGGGGCTGAATAGTCCATCCCGAACAACGAATGTGAAACCGGATCTGGCTCAAATGCGAGAGGTGTACTGGCCGAATTCTCATGCTGGCACTCCCCCTCCACGTTGACCTTCCTTGGCCACAATATGACTTTCTGTTACCGGATCTGGCGGGATGGCCGCTGAGCGGAAATCCACCCCAGATCACAAAGGAGAAGTACAGTGCACCTCTTCCAGATCGGCGGCCTCGGTTTGGGTCGGCTCATGACGAAGCGTAAGTACGGGACAGGGAGCTGCCGCAACCATCTTGCAAGCCGCGCTTTCGGGGAAGAACCAGGATCGCAATCCTCCGTCCGCGCCCAGCACGATCCAGTCAGCATCGGTTTGGACTGCCGCTTTCAAGATCTCTTCACTAACGTGCCAGATGTCACCCTGGTCTGTACTAGGGAAGCAGGATTTGTTGCATGGGGAACAAGCGCATCCAGGGCCTTCTTTGCCCAGGAGACGATACGTTCAGGATCTATGCTCTGGTTGACGTCCCGATCCAACACATGCAGAAGAATCAGCTCGGCCTTGTATGCTTGCGCGATCTCGAGTGCCAGATTAAGTATCTCCCGATACTCGCCTACCAGGGAAACCGGGTGGAGGATTCTGCGTGGCGTAACATGTCGAACGGAGCCTCGGGCATGAGGGCCGACTACAAAAACGTGGATAGGTACTTCGGCGATCAGATTATGAGCGACGGAGCCCAATGTGAGTTGCCCCAATTTGCCACGCCCATGCGTGCCCATAATGAGCCTGGTTGCATTGATTCGGCTTATCTCTTCGCGAATAACATCGCAGGGAGTGCCGTCCAGCACTGCAGTGTCGCAGGTGATCCCTTGTAACTCAAATTGGCGAGCCACGCCATTCAGCATGATGCGCACATCACGGACAATTGTTGCCTTGTCCACGTATGGGATCGCAGCCCCATCCATCGGGACTACGTCCGAAGGCGGGAGGGCATGGACCAGCGTCACTTTCGCGCCGCTGACCCGGGCCTGAGCAACAGCGAGATACAAGAAAATCCGTATCTGTCAAGTCGGTTGCAACCAGAATCCTGTCAGGTGCGGCCAGGGTGGTGGTGCGGTTCTGGGAGTGGTTTTCTACCGGTGTTTTCATCGAAATACCCCTCTTTGCGAACAGTCTCTCGCATTTCTACTTGATCATCTGTGTTGCGGAACACCGGTGAGTGTGATGAGCGTCACATTTTATATTGGGCGAGGCGATGGGTAGAGCGCGTTCCCGGGCTTTAGCCTTCCCCCATGGTTTTGAATTAGCGGCCGTTAGACCTCGCTGGTATTGAGCTATCCGCGAAAAATTGTTTTTAGGCTTCAAATGCAACCAAACAGGGAATGACGTGTGCGGCACGCGCAGCCGGAGGTCAGCTATTCGAATCGCGAACTCACGCTGGAGCGCGACATCGATACTCTGCTGGACGGGGAAAGGTGCATTTGGCGACTCAGAATCGGCATCATCGCTGAAAGCGAGCCAAATACGGCAAAGCAAAATCCGAAAGCTCCCGTTCTCAGAGCAATTGAAGTGTGCCCGATTGTGGAGCGTGGTTTTTCATTGCGGCAAGTCTACGCCGCTTGAAAAGCAACCTCTGTGATTTTGGTCACAGCATTGTCAGTCGGCATGGCTGAAACTCCACTCATCACGCATTGGGCAATCTCTCTCGTGACTGACCGGCGTACGGCGACTTGCATGTTAAGGGCCCGGAAGACGCGCCGCGAAGTTAGTCAGCCTTAATCAATGTTAGATGTTCCAATTCCGGGTATCGAGGTGGCACATGACCGTAATCCGAGATCAAATTGGACTTACTTTAGCCAGGATTGTCCTAGCAACAGATTTTTCGCCTGCTTCCGATAGAGCGGCAGGTTACGCAAGGGACTTGGCCCGGCGGTTTTCTTCGAGCCTCACACTCGCCCACATCATCGATCTGTCGGTTGCCACTCGTTCTGAGGAAGCTCTAGTCGGGACACCACTCGACGAGATGCGTCACGCCAGCACTGAAAACCAGGAGCGCCTTCTGAACGATATGACATCCGTCGGGATCCGGACTACGGCGCATACTTTGGAGGCCCATAATCCGGCTGCTGCACTTGTCGGATTCGCGAAAGAACTACAAGCCGACCTCATTGTTGCAGGTACGCGGGGCCGTCATGGCCTGAGCAAAGCGATCCTCGGATCATGTGCCGAGGGAATCATTAGGCACGCGAACTGCCCGGTCCTGACGGTGGGCCCAAAAGCGAAAAGAGCCTCCGGGAAAGGACTGTCCTTTCGCACGATCGTGTTTGCGACCAATTTCAGTTCCAATGCCGCCATGGAGGCAGGTGTAGCACTGGGCTTCGCCCAAGACAGCGTTGCAAAGATCTTTCTCTGCCATGTCATGGATTCCTCAACCAAAGGTATGAACGACTCTCTCGGGCTGAAGCTAGAGTTTGAAGCTGCTCTGGAAAGGCTTGGACCGCGGTTCAAATACGACTGCTACAATCCAGTGTGCGTGGTGGAGGACGGAGCAGTGGCACCGCAAATTCTCGACCTTGCCAATAAAGTCAAAGCCGATCTCATCGTCCTTGGGGCAAGACCCAGTTCCTCCTGGTATCCCCATTTGGTGGAAGGCACAGTAGGGCAAGTCTTGATGACAGCAAACTGTCCGGTGATGAGCATCTGCGCGGGATAGCTCACGGCAACCCGCATTGCCATTCTTGAATTTTTGAGCAGTGTCGAACTGTCTGCCGGGGTACTCATCGACAAACTCGGGATGGAGCAAGCCAATGTCTTCCAACACTTGGCGGTCCTGCGTGCCAAGCAATTGGTCACCAATCGTAAGTCCGGAAATCAGGTCTTCTACTCGGTTCGCGATCCCATCATTATCGAAGTCTTAGCTCTGATGCGCACCTACTTCCACTCTCATCTCAAGGAGGCACTAGGGATGTTGGACGATGGACAAGCCGCTGGAAACCGCCCTATGACTCTTGCTAAACAGTGGCTTCCTCGTGCGGTAGAGTGCCTGCGCAACTCTCGGTCTCGTTTTTTGGGCGGCGGGGTACCCAAAGGCCTCGCGGGTGCTTTTGGCCGGTTATGGGATTCCGCAAATACTAGGCAAGTTCACTATTATCCTCGGGGGGTAGGAGTAATCGAAACCAGTATGGTCGGTCTTTACATGGTCTTGGGTGCGCCCAAATCCAGCGCCGTAGTCGCGGTCCTCGCCTATCGACTCTTATCATTTTGGACACCAACGCTGGTCGGCGTGGCATTGATTCCATATCTCGAACCAGTGGTGGGTGACACCGAAGAAAAGCCTGGCGCGGCTTGCCTGTTCGGGGACGGAGATACATTGATGTGTGTTCCCAGTTCTATACCCCGTCCGCAACCCTGGGTTGTAAGTGCGCAGTCTTCAGCAGGTCAAGTTCGGCAAAAAGCATCCGCGCGGACAGAGCAAGAAGATTGAAGCCGAATATCCCGAGGTACCCATAGATCAGCCATGCAAGTTCTCGCGGACTGAGGTCTCCGCCGAGCGACACGAGAGCGACTGCAGAAACCGCGGCAACGATCGCCGATGCATAGCACCACTTTGACCCATGGTGTACCGAGGTCCCTCTTGCTACGATAAACTCCGTCACGGCTAAACCGGCCGCCTGAATCGCAGCAAGATACAGGAACCAACGAAGATCGACGTGGTCGTACACAACGGCGAACAGTAGAATTCCGATCGCAGCTCCGCAGATCCCCTGCAGTCTCAGAGCAAACCTGCCAGGCTTTTTTGCAGGAATCATGAAACTGGTTGTAAAGATGATTGCGCTATCGATCACTCCATAGGCAGCCAGACAAAGGATGGAAATCACAATCGCGAAAGGCAACAGGAGGATCGTGGACGCCATCTCCGGAATGAACAAGACCCCTGTGCTTATTACGATCGCAATGAAACCCCGCATCATTGCGGCTGTCCAATACTCTGAATAGGCTTTCATGAATTGCCTCCTGAGTTCATCGAACTCGTCCGTACTTTCCATTACTTCGTGATTGAAGCTATGCCTGTACACCTCTGATTCCACCTTCATGATCGCGTAGCCGCCCTTCTAATGATGTGACGCCCATCACAGACCCGGGTGGACCGGATCACTTTCAATGGAATGGCGGCAAGCTATTGTTTTTCGAGATCGAGCTCGGCAGCGGGCTCGCATGAAAGTATTGAGGTGTTCCATGCCGCTCATCGAAGAACGAGTCTCTGTTTCTATAAAAAAGATCATGCTGGCAACGGACTTCTCCCCGTGCTCGGACAAGGCTGTTTCCTATGCGCGAGCGTTGGCTCGGCGCTTCTCCTCCGCCGTCGAGATCGCCCATGTGTTTGATCCATCCGTCGTCACATCGTATCCAGAGGCAATCATTGACTTGCCGGTCAAAGAAAGATGGAAGATTAGCAACGAGAATCTGGAGCATCTTCGAGATCATTTCGCTGGTTCCGGGATCGATATGAAAACGGTAGCCCCTGGACAGTGCGTTTCAAAAAGAGATGAAGAAAATGGTCCCTGAGTGTTGCTACGAAGGGTGCAGTCCCGAATTTGTGGTCGAGCACGGGGAGGCTGCCACAGCAATCCTTGACCTCGCTGCAAAGGTCAATGGAGATCTCATCGTAGTGGGCGCGCATAACGCATCTTTCTGGTTGACGAACATTAATCCAGGATTGACTCCGAATCTGTTGGCGCAGGCTACTTGCCCCGTCATGACGGTGTGCTAAACCATGTCTTCTCTTTCGACAACTCGACCAGGACGCGAGTGCGGCTCCTGTGAGCTTCGCACCTTGCGAATGTTCTGCAATCTGGACACTACGGCCCTAACCGACTTCGAGTCGATTGGCGTGCAAGCTAATCTTCCGCGGGGTGCGAAGGTGTTTCAGGAGGATGAACCGAGCAACCGAGTCTTTGTGATCTGCACCTGTCAAGTCAAACTTTCCTGCACATCAAAGGAAGGAAAGACCCTAATCCTCAAGATTGCAATGCCTGGAGACGTCCTCGGACTAGGAGCGGTCATTTCCGGGTCGCGCTATGAGGTCACAGCAGAGACGATCGAGCCGACAGAGATCAAGAGCATTCGCCGGGGCGACTTCCTTTTGTTTATCCCGAAGCACGGGGAAGCACGCCTACATGCTGCCAAAGCACTTTCCGAGGAGTATAAGGCGGCGTTCTTCGATGCCCGTCGCCTGGCACTCTCCGGTTCCGCCGCAGGCCGGCCTGCGAGCGTACTACTGGACTGGGGCAAGGCAGCGTCGTGCGGCAAGCCCGAGATGCGATTCACCATGGCGCTTACCCACGAGGAATTGGCCAACCTGGTAGGCAGCTCTCGAGAGACTGTTACTCGCATGTTGGGCCGTTTTAAGAGAGAGAAGCTCATCCAGATGCGGGGCACCTCCCTCTTGATCCTTTCTCCGCATCGACTTGAAGAACTCTCCGCCTAAGTCCCCTCTTCTACCTTTGGCTACTCAGGCTGCAACACTTGCGGTCAGGTGATCGCCGTCACATCTTTGTTTCGGAGCAACATCCTAAAGTTGCTGCAGAGGTGAAGCATGATCAATCGATGTGTCAATCCTGATTGCGGTATTGAACTCAAAGTCTTCAATTCGAGAAATCTCTATGCACTCGAGAGACGATCTGCGGACACTGAGTTTTTCTGGCTCTGCCCCTCCTGTACCTCGGTGGTCGCTCTGTGCCTCGATCCCCAGGGGTCTGTGGCCGTGAAACCGCGATCCGAAAAGGAACACCGTCACCCTCCTCACCCAGACAATCGCTTGCGGCTCATTCCTCGATTCGCAGAACGTAGACCGTGGGTTGACGGAAGCCGCGCCCAGGGTTTCACGCTCGTTGGAGAACTTCAGAGAGAGCCGCCTTCCTCGTCGTCCGAAGCGGCATGATCCACCAGAGATAAGTACCAGAAAGGGGCTCAACCCATGCCAACATCAATGACCGGCTCCGCATTGTCCTTCAGTAAGGTTCTACTGGCCACCGACTTTTCTCCCGCATCGCAAGCAGCATTTCAGGTCACCCTCCGTGTTTGTACCGAACTTAGAGCAAGCCTCTCGATTCTGCATGTCTTTGAGGAGCCCTATGTCTCCTCTTCCGAGCCTGGAGGACAGTTTTTTGAATTAGACAGTATCTATCAAACAGATAGGTGCGCGCTCGATGACCTTCGAGACGCCGCTCAACTTGCCGTGTACCCTGTGAAACCAACATAGTGAATGGCACTCCTTCTCTGGCGATCATGGAAGCTATCTCCTTGCAGAATGCTGATCTCGTCATTCTGGGGACGAGTGTCCTTTATGGCTTTGAGCGCCTCGTCTTCGGGTCAACTGCTGAAGCAGTCCTCCGCAAAGCGATTTGACCGGTATTGACCGTTGGGCCTCAAGCATCCGACGCTGCCAAGGTGGGCCAACTTAAGGGACCAGTTGTCTTCGCAACTGACTTCCACCTCAATACGACCTATGCCGTTCGTGATGCAGCATTTTTCTGCAGCGCGACCGGATCTCCCCTCCATTGCCTGCATGTGCTTCCGCGGACGCTCGAAGGCGGTAACAGGAGTCACATCATTCCTCAGATTATGACCGAGGCATTGCAACAAGTCGCCATCCAGAGTGGTAGCTCACACCTGGTGGTACACGATCTTTGGCCTCGCCACACTCATGGTCATCCGAGGGGCTGTGCCCGACTTGCCTGACCAGAGTCTCGTGGTCGAGCAAATGATCGCAACGCTTTGGGCGGGCGTCCAGGCTGTTCCGCGACTGCCGAAGAGAGCAATCACTAAGCGATCCGGCCGATCCAGTCCCTCAAAGCACTAACAGCTTCTGTCATCCTAAGTTTGAAATGCTGGCAGGAGCGACGGGACTCGAAGCGTCACGGATGGCTTCTTTTGGCGCTGTCAGGAACGATCGGGAACCGTTATCGAACCCATATCAAACCCATGACCTCTGCCCTGTAGACGTCTGCCCCATTGGAAATTCGGCTCAATGAGCGCATTGCCCTGTTATCGCCAAGTGACACTCTGCCTTCTGAGACTGAACCGGATCAAGACTCTATTCCGTGCGCAGTGCCCTCATCGGATCCACACTCGCCGCCAGCCCCGCAGGCACAGCGCTCGCCACCAAAGCCACTACCGCCACGCCTACCACCGCCAACGAGTAGCTCACCCAATCCAGCGGCGTCACCCCATACAACGACGAAGCCAATGCATGCCCCAACAGCATCGCCAGCGGAACACCGATCACTACCCCGGCCGTCGTGAGTAGCAAACTATCCTTCAGAATCATCCATACCACCTGCCCTCGTCTTGCGCCCACCGCCATACGCACACCGATCTCAGCCGTCCGCATATTCACGCGATACGCTAGCGTTCCATACAGCCCCGATGCCACCAGCACAACCGCAAGGAAGCCGAAGAACCCGGCAAGCCGTGCAAAGAGCAGCTGATTGGAAATCGTCAGATCATACTGATCCCGTTGAGTCATCGGCTTGATCAGTGGCAGGTTAGGATTCAACTCCTGCAGCGCCTTGCGCGCCGAAGGCAAAATAGCAAGCGGCTCGCCGCGCACGCGCATCTCCACGTGCATCGCCCCGGTCAGCGGAATTTGAGAGTACATGTACCACGCCATGGGGATCGGTTCTTCGTCGATGCTCCGGTACTTGTGGTCCTTCACCACGCCAACAATCGTCATGTCCCAATCGATACCTTCTGGGCCGATGCGATGGCCCAGAGGGTCCTGGTTCGGAAAGAAGCGCTCTGCAAACCGCTCGTTGATGACCCCCACATGCGGTGAGGTTGCAGTATCCGAGCTTGTAAAGTCGCGCCCCTCAAGCACCGGCACGCGGAGCGTATGAAAAAAATCAGGTCCAACCACATTGCTGCGCACGGTCCTCGAAGATCCGTTCGCCACATCCGGCAGCTTTCCGTCCACCTTCATGTCGCTATTGTCTGACGATCCTGAGCCCAGGCGATCTTCCATGATGGTCACCGACTCTACGCCAGGCAGCACGCGCAGCTTATCAATCAGCTTCACATAAAACGCATGGCCCTCCGGAATCGAAGTGATGTTAGGCTCGACTCCGAAGACCACAAGGCCGTCGACCCGCATTCCCAGCGGAGTATTTTGCAGATTGCGCAGCGTGCGAATCAGCAACCCTCCGCCCACCAGCAGCACCACGCACAACGCCATCTGCAGCGCCACGATTATTCTTCCAGTCCGCGATCTCCCCGCATCCGCGTTCGACGTCGCAGCCGAAGTCTTCAACGCCAGCTCCGCTCCGCTCGCCAGAGCCACACGCATCGGCGCAAGCCCGAACAGCACCCCGGCAAACACCAGCACACCCAGAGTCGCCAGCAACACCACCCTGTCTGGCGCCAGGCTCGACTCGATATGCGCCCAACTGGCAAGCAGCCGCGTCGCCATCTCAGCAAAACCCCACGCGAGCCCTCCGCCTGCCGAGACCAGAATCAGGCTCTCCGCCAGCAGTTGCCGGAGCAACTCGCCGCGCCCCGCGCCCAGCGCCTGCCGTACAGAAAACTCACGCTGCCGCGCCCCATTCCGCGCCATCAGCAACATCACTACGTTGGTCATCGCAATCAACAGCACTAGCCCCACCATCGCCATCAAAATGCGGAGCGGAGTTCCATATTGCTTGTCATATCCCGGAAAATTTTTGGCGTCCGCCACACTCAGAATCGGCGCCTTCTCACCCTGCGCCGGTGCGCCCAAACCGATATAGGCCGCCCGCTGAAAGACCGGCTGCAGCTGCGCCAGCGTCTGTGCCCGCGTCGCATCAGGAGCAAGACGCCCGATCAGACGCAGGCACCACCAGGTGGGGTTGGTGGCATATGTTTTGCCATCAATCACTGGATTACCCCACGCATTCAGCTCCGGGCGGTTCTGCAGCGGAATCCAGAAATCTGTCGATCCGCCGCTCTCAACGCCTTCAAACCCCTCCGCGGCAACTCCCACAATCGTGATGGCTACGCCATTCACATACAGCGTCATTCCCAGCACATCCGGGTTGCGCGCAAACCGCCGCGTCCAGTAGTTGTAACTGACAACGCCGATCGACGCATGATTCGTCTCGTCCTCTTCGCTGAACCCGCGGCCGCGAATCACCTTCACGCCCAGCCCCGAAAAGAACGTGCCGCTCACCATGTCGCCTTCGGCCTCTTCCGGCACCGCTCCGTAGCGAACCGCAACTTTGCTGTTTGACAAGGGAACGTACGCCATAACCGGCGAAAACCCTCCGCTCTGCCGTCTAAGAGCATCGTAGACAGGATAGGAAAATGTTTGCGTGGTACTGATCGTTCCGGCTCGGTTCGGCTGGTTCGAAGTCCTCAAATACACCAGACGATCCGGGTCGGCCACCGGCAAAGACCGCAATAACACCGCATTCATCACGCTGAAGACCGCCGTATTCGCTCCGATCCCCAACCCAAGCGTAAGAATCGTTGTAACCGCAAATCCAGGACTTTGCCGCAACGACCGCAAGGCAAAACGCACATCGCGAAGCAGCTTGTCCAGGCTCACCCATCGACCCTTCAGGTAAAACCGTTCCTGCGCCGCGCGCACATTTCCAAACTCACGTTGCGCCTTCCGGCGTGCCTCATCGTCGCTCAAGCCTTCGCGTCGCAGCTCCTCGGCTTCGAGTTCAAGATGCATCTTGATCTCATCCGCAAAATCCTCCGCACTTCGCTTGCGTCCGAACATGCCTATGCCTCCTCGGTCTGCAGCCCCTCGCCGGGATCCAGAATCAAACCCATCGCCCGTGTCAGCCGCCGCCACTCGCCCATCTTCTCCACAAGCTGTCCGTGCCCCTTGGAGGTCAACGAATAAAACCGCGCCTTGCGGTTGTTTTCACTCACGCCCCACTTGGCGCTGATCCACTTCTTGTCTTCCAGCCTTTGCAACGCCACATAGAGCGAGCCGTGGTCCACCAGAAACACCTCTTCCGACTGGCGCTGAATCGAACGCGCTACTCCCTGACCATGGATGGGGCCCCGCACAAGCGTCTTCAGAATCAGCAGGTCCAGCGTGCCTTGCAACAAGGCGATGCTATCGTCGTTATTTTCTTGGGAAGACATTCGGCCCAAGTATCCGCCCCCTTTGGGTAGAATGTCAACCCAAGAGAAGAGCTTGACCCAAGATCCCCAAGGTTCATGGCCCATCCAGCACTACCATACGAGCAATTATGCCGCCCCAGTTCAATCGACTGGGTCCCCGCCCGAATTGACGAGTCAGTTGTTGTCAAATCGCCGTAGCACTCTTTGAACCGTGCGATCTGTTCGGCTTTTGATCCGCCGTCAGCTTGAACCGCCATTACCTGCCGATCACGGTTATTTTGTACACCAGTAGAACCAGTACGGTCGCTATCGCGATCCAGGCGGTCAGAGTGTAGCGTCGGAAGAAGTAGAAGGTAATGCCAACCCAGCAAGAGCAGGCAGCGATCAAAGCGCCGGCAACATACGGCATAGCAACTGCCACAGAAAAACTCGTACCAAGTATGTGCCTAAGCCGGAAGATCTCACCTAGTGTCCTCACGGCGATGAGGAATTGAAGCGTGATTCCTATCTGAGCCCAACGCTCTCTAGTCACGACAAGAATTGTAGCTGGATGAGTAGCGGATGGAGAATCGCCTGTGCACTCGCCGACAATTCCTGGCTGCCCAGGCGGCAAGCGGAACGTACCCTTCCAAACATGCTAGCGGCGTGGAGGCCGCTCGTATGCGCAAGAAGAATAAGAAGCCGCTTCGCCGCAAGATCGTCCTTCGCCTGCCTGATCTGGATCATGCAAAGAACTCCGTGCTTAGCAGCCTGAGTTCACCAAACTCGAGACGAAACTATAAGTTCGCAATGGAGCAATTCATCACCTGGTATTGTTCTGAACCGCGTCTGGCTCTGAACCGAGTCGTGGTGCTGAGATTTCGGCTGTATCTCGAATCTCTGGGTCTCGCAGCGGGAACTATCAACCAAAGGCTCGCCGCGGTCAGGCGTCTCGCCGATGAAGCGGCTGATTCCGGATTATTGAGCCCAGAACTGGCGGCCGGAATTAGGAGAGTCAAGGGCGTGAAGCAGCTGGGCTCTCGGGCCGGCAACTGGCTCAACCGCGATCAGGCTCGATTGCTCCTTGAGAAATCAGATGGCGAGAGCCTCCGTTGCACCCGTGATGTAGCCATGATCTCCATCCTGCTCGGATGCGGGCTCCGACGAGCAGAACTGGTATCACTTAGGAAGGAAGAGGTTCAAAGCCGTCAGGGACACTGGGCAATCGTGGACCTTGTCGGAAAGGGCGGCCATGTCCGCACGGTCCCGGTGCCGGTCTGGGTAAAAAGCGCTGTCGACAGATGGATGGCAGCAGCGAATGTCACGGACGGTCGAATCTTCAGGGCAGTGAGCCGGCACGGAACAGCATGGGGCAAAGGAGTCTCTGAAAACGTGGTCTGGTATGTGGTGCGGAATTGTGCTCAGCGGATACAGCTTGACCATCTCGCGCCGCACGATCTGCGGAGGACATGTGCAAGGCTGTGTCATGTCAACGGAGGCGAGTTGGAGCAGATGCAGTTCCTCCTCGGCCACGCCTCAGTTCTGACTACCGAGCGTTATCTGGGATGCAAGCAGAATCTCGAGGAGCCGGTGAACGACCGGTTTGGATGTCTCTTCTCCAGAACACTCGATTTACGCTAAGGCCTGTTGGCATCGGTTGAAATCAGGATTGGTAACCACTAGCCGACTTGAACTTAATAAACTGGACATTTTATGTGCTACGAAAACCTGACGTTAATTAGCTACGAACAGTGAAGCTTTTTGGAGCCGCTCAAAAGGCTGGGTGACGAAAAGCGGTGCACGGACAGCACACCTATCGCATCACTCCAGCGATAAGCATGCTGTCCCGGCATCTCTTCCGCAGAAGGCAGCCTGCTACGGAATCGGAATCCCAACCGTAGCCGAGCTGACCCGGGTCAACAACCACTTCCCGTTGATCTTTTTGGCTTCACCGCTAAGGTCTACGTGGCTCTTGGCCGTCCAAAACGGCTGGCCAGTGGCCGGATTCAATGACACGTCGAAGTAATGGCATTCGAAATACACCGATGATTTCCATTGGCTGTCACCGTCCTTTACAGGAACATACTTCGTTTTGTACACCGGGGAAAGCGACACAAACTTATTGGCTGGTTGCAAACCGCCGGCAACATACTTGAAGAACGTGCACAGCGTTCCCTGTTTCCCGGCGGCAGAGGTGTCTCCCGAGGGTGTAGGGCAGGTTGCGGGATCCTCCGGATCGCCGTTGCCGATATAATTTCCCGCCGTGGCAGTAGTGTTGATAACCGTGAGTTCGGCGTCTTTGGACCAGATCGCGAGTATGTCGCGGGTTCGCTGAGTTATCACTGCAGGCGAATCGCCGTTCACGGGATCGTGCACGCTGATTGACGCATGAAAGGTTGCGTGAAGCTGTTCCAGTTCAGTCTTTTGGGCAAGTTGTTCGTAATCGTCCCACCAACCATCTGCATGGGCGACTCCTATCGCCGCGATAATTCCGACAGCGAGCAGGGCCAAAGAACGTGCGTACCTCTTCCTAAATGTCGATTTCATGTCCGTCTCCCTCTGATTCTGCGGCGAGGTTGTCGTTTTCACCGCGGCTGTTTGTTTGTCTTCCACTCCGTTTGCGAAAATCGCAGCCGGAACTTGTAAGTGGGCGGTTTTCCTCTTCGGCGGTTGTTCTCTTTTCTGGTACGCGATGTGACAGTGATGCGTCCGAAGTTTCCATGACTGCCCTTCCGGAAGCAATGCCTACGCGGCGAATTATTTCTCCCCGAACAAACCTTTCTGCAGCAATCAGTTGGAAGAGTTGTCCCCGAGTAACCTTGGAGTGCTAAACTTGGGCTCGCGGTCTGGCGGGTGGGAAATGCCCCTTTCACTCACTGAAGGGACGGTTCGGTTTGACCAGTTTGAGCTGGATCTGAGGACGCGCCAGCTCACTAAGAACAGCGCAAAGATCCGGTTATCGCAGCAGCCGATTCAGGTCCTTTTGTTGCTCCTGGAATTTCCCGGCGAGATTGTGACACGGGAAGAATTCAGGCGACGCCTCTGGTCGTCCGATGTGTTTGTCGATTTCGACCACGGGCTGAATAAATCCATCCAGAAATTGCGCGACACTCTGGGAGATTCGGCAGGCTCTCCCCGTTACATCGAAACCATTCCGCGGATCGGATACCGCTTCATTGCGCTCCCCAATGAGGCGAGAGCAAGCGTGGAACTGCCGTCAGAAACAGGAATCTTCGTGCCGCCGACTGCCCCGGCCCTGCCGCCTGGCGGCCGGATCGCCGGAAACCGACTGGCACGATGGATTCTACTTGCCGCTTCGGTGGCGGCCTGCGCCCTAGGGTTCTTCGCGATGGCCCTTTATCGATCCCGCCATCGCCCCCCAGAAGCCCGGTTCATGCAGCTCACCGAATTCACCGATTCTGCCGTGGCTCCGGCGCTATCGCCGGATGGACATATGGTGGCCTTTATCCGTGGCAACAACACCTTTCTTAGCTCTGATGAGATCTATGTGAAGATGCTGCCGAACGGAGAAGCAAGGCGGGTGACGGACGACCACCGGCCGAAATACGGGCTGGCGTTCTCGCCGGATGGGGCGGAGATTGCGTACACGGTGTTGGAGGGTCCCCGGTTCTCCACCTACGCCGTATCGGCGCTGGGAGGTGAGCCTCATCTATTGATGCAGAACGCGGCGGGACTGGTGTGGCTCGACCGCGATCATCTGCTCTTTTCCGAAATCCGATCGGGTGAGGGAATCCATCTGGGAGTGGTGACGGCAACAGCGACGCGTGCCGGTTTGCGTGAAGTTTATTTTCCTGCGCACGAGCGTGGTATGGCCCACTACTCGTATCCCTCTCCGGATCGGCACTGGGCTCTCGTGGTAGAGATGAACGAGAACGGCGATTGGGCGCCGTGCCGACTGGCAGATCTGGAGGGCCAGGCCTCCCCGCGAACGATTGGCCCCGTTGGTGCGTGTACCTCCGCTGGTTGGTCCCCAAATGGCAGATGGATGTATTTCGCCGTGACAGTGGATGGGCAGAGCCACATCTGGCGGCAGTACTTTCCAGACGGAAAGCCGGAGCAAATCACCTTCGGACCGACCGAGGAGGATGGACTGGCGGTGGAGCCGCAGGCGCCAGCGCTGATTACCTCCGTGGGTGTGCACGAGAGCGCACTCTGGATGCACGACGGGAACATCGAGCGGCCGCTCTCTTCTGAGGGTGAAGTGGTTGGCGGACTGTCTCATCCCGTTTTCAGCCCCGACGCCTCTGCTCTTTATTACCTTCTGCGGCAGGGGCAGAACTCGGGTGCAGAGCTGAGGCGCACAGTCGTCGAGTCGGGAAAGAGCGAAGTAGTGCTACCCGAAATTTCGATGATCGCTTTCGATCTATCGCCGGATGGCAAACAGGTGGTATATACGACCGCCGCGGCGGGGGGGACGACGCAGTTGTGGCTGGCACCGGTGGGTGGGAGCAATCCCCCCCGAAAATTGGATGTTACCGGCGCGCAGTCACCCCACTTTGGCGTGGAGGGCCAAGTCCTGTTCCAACACACGGAAGGGAACAAAAACTACCTGGAGCAGGTT
>CAWDJR010000018.1:0-39605 GCA_963802565.1 uncultured Acidobacteriaceae bacterium
TTTCCGGGGGTGGTATTGGTTCCAATGGTTACAGGAAGCGAGGCAAAGCCGTTGGTAATGGCTGGCGTGGCTGCAATGGGGATGCCCGTCGTGAGCGTGACGGGATTGTTGTTGGGGTCTAATGACAAGGTTCCCGATCCGGGTCCGACGTAGGCCTGAGCGATTTCGCTGGGGTACTGATCGCGCAGAAAGCGATAACTCTCGGGATCTGTGGTGATTCCGCCCCCGGCGCGGAGGACCGTCATTGGATCCACGCGATAGGCCAGACCTAACCGCGGAGTGATCTGCCCCCATCCAACATTGATGCCCGCGTTTTTGGGGTCGCCGCCGACGCCTCCGACTTCGATGTTGGCCGTCTGAGGCAGGTTGGGATCGAGGCGGAAGACGCCGTGCTTGTCAGTGTAGGGCGCCGGATAGAGCTCGTACCGGATGCCGTAGTTAATTGTGAGCTTGGGAGTCGCGGACCATGTGTCCTGCGCATAACCGGCCCATTCGGTCCAGCGCAAGGAGTTCGGGTTGTACAACTGTTCGTTCTTGGCTACGGCTATGCCGGTGCCATTGTTGGGGAGACCGAGGAGCATGTCAGCGAGCGCGTTGTACGCGGTTACGGTACTGGTGTTGCTCGTCATGCTTCCCTGGAACATGAAGCCTCCGCGCGGGTTGCTGACGCCAGAACCGACGGATGGCTGAAAGTGGTTGAGGTCGAAGTGGTACCAGGTGGCACCATACTTCATGGCGTGCCTGCCCTTGGTCCAGCTGAAGTTGATGTCGGATGTGAACTGGTTGTCGCGGAAGAGGAACGGGTTTGCGCCGGAGGCATTGCCCAGGGTGGAAAAGCCGGTAAATGCAAAGATCGGCTGGCCATCATAGAGGGACCCGACTCCGTTGGTGCCCGGGATGCCGAGCTGGTTCAGACCAAAGTCACCGTAAGCAAGATCGATGAGAGATTGCGCACCTGTGACCTGGCGGGTGTAACCAAAGTCCCAGTCGATAACCATACTGGAGGTGATGACGTGGCTGACGCCAAGTCCGACATTCTGGATGCGGCCGGAAGCCTGACCGGGCTGTCCACCGTCGACGGCAGCGCCCCCAGCGCCCCCGGTACCCGCGGCGTTCCCAAATATCTGTGGGTCGGTAAGGGTGTACGGCTCAATGCTGTATCGCCCGAAGATGTTCCACCTGTCGGTCGGATTGTAGGTAATCTTCGCGTCGTTTGTGATCCGGGTATACGCGATAGTTCCGACACCCGTGTAGTCGTTGACCAACTGACTCGTGATCTGCGATGCGCTCGGTGTTGGGAGCGTTGCCGCGAAGGGCTGAAGATAAGACAGCATCTTCACGGCAGGAGCCGACTGACGCGAGGCAGGTATGCAGTTGCATCCGTATTCCGAAAGGAAGGTGGGACGCGCGCCGACCGCACGGATTGGGCCTACGCCGCCTGGCTGGGGATCGTAGAGAGTAGTGAGGGGAGTTGCCGCCGAAAAGTCGCCAGCGATCATTGCGGTTGTCGGGACGGTCGCCTGCGGAGTGGCCAAACTGCGGCGGGATGTGCGCTCAAAGCCATCAAAGAAGAACAACTTGTTCCCGCCACGGTAGATCTTTGGGATATAGACGGGGCCGCCGAAGTTGCCTCCGAACTCATTAAGACGTTCTTGGGAACCGATCCGGTGGGATTTGCGGCGGAGATCAGGGATGCCTGGGTTGCGGTGTAGGCGCGGGCGTTGAAGAGCGCGTCCTGGTAGTACCACCACCCACTACCATGGTACTGGCTTGTGCCACCCTTCATGGTAATGGCGATTGAGGCACCGCCGGCTATGCCCTGATCTGCATTGAAAGAGTTGGTAACGACGTTGACGCTCTGGATCGAGTCCGCCGGCGGCAGATAGGCGAGCAGATAGGGCAGCCAGCCGTAGTCATTCACTGCTCCATCGATGCGTGTGGTATTGGTGTTGTAGCTAACGCCGTTCAAATTGACCGAGAAGGCGCGGGCCGGATTGCCGCCGATGGAGTTCTGCTCCTGAACGGCCGCCGCGCCGGGAAGCAGGGTGTAGAGAGTCTGGAAGTTACGGCCCTGCGACGAGGTGATTGGAAGTTGGGAGATCTGCGTCTGCGAAATCTGGGCGTCTACCTGGGCAGAGTCCGTCTCGAGCATGGGTGCAGCTGTGTCTACCGTCACCTCGGTCGTAACAGTCGACGCTGGGAGCGTAGCATCAACGCGAGACTCGCGGGTGACCTCAATCGGGACGTTCTTTTCCAAGAAAGCCGCGAACGAGCTAGATGCCTTGATCGACACCGTATAAGACCCAGGCGCAAGGTCTACGACGTGGTACTCGCCAGAAGCGTTCGTCGTGGTAGTGCGGGTTTCCTGGGTGGCCTGATTCGTTACCACGACCGTGGCGTTAGGGATCATTGCGCCGGCCTTGTCCTGGACGTTTCCAGTCAAGGACCCATAGACCACTTGCGCGCTGGCGTCAGGCGACAAGATAAGACTCAAGCACAATGCGATTCCAAAAACAACCTTCAGAGCCGCTGTACTTACCTTGGGCGAACTAAGTTGCCGAGCTGCGTCATACACTCCTCCAGGCTTCCAAATTGCGGCTAATTGAATTGCGTCTCCGCCATCGCGCAGCCAGGCCGATGGCTATTCGCTGTCCCTGCGGATTTTCTATGCGTCGCGAACTTTATACGCTTCGAAACGATACTGTCAAGATAGGATCTTGCCCGCGAGTGTGCGGAGGCAACCTCAGGGATGAATGGCACCAAAATGTACAAAAAGTCACATATTCAGGGCGATAATCTATGAAAAAACACCATACATTGATTCCCCGAGAAGGCTTAATTGGTGAGGAATCCTCATTGATGAATCCACGATATTAAATCGCTCGAATTGCGGTTTTAGAATTCTTTGCCAAGCAAATTAAGCTCACCCGGCAATGTGTCGACCCGTGGCTAAGGGCGGGGAGTGAATTCTGATTCACTCTGGCAAAATCGATGTTTGGATCGAGCAGTATCTCATCGCTGGGGAAAAAGTGAAGTGAGCGCAAGGCACGATCGGACGGTGCATCCAGTGACTTATCGTGAAGTCAGCCTGTGAGGAGATAACTCGGCCGCTGCGCTCGACGACTTTTTGTGCGAGAGTGCGTAACTGTAGATGCAGAATGAGCGATTCCTGGCATCTACGGCGACCTGAGGTGTAGCGTTTTTTATTTTCCGTGTGATGCAATGTCGTCGGTGACAAAACTGAAAGAAGATGACGAATCGCCGACAAATCCCTGACAATTCGCGGTTCCCTTGGTCGCTATACTCCATGAAGTTACGGGGGACACGAAGTGCGGGCATCACGAAAGATCGTCTTTTTCTTTCCATCGTTTGCCAGTTCTGAAGCGACGGCGCCGCTCGGCATTCTTGCGGTCGCAACACCGCTTATACGTGCCGGCTTTGAAATTGTCCTGATCGATTCGACGATTACTCCGAACTTTAAAGAGCGCGTTCTTAACGAGGTCAAGGATGCACTTTGTCTTGCGGTATCGCTCGTTACCGGCCCGATGATCCGGGAAACGGTGGAGATTGCGAAAGCCGTAAAGGCATGGGACCCGGAGTTTCCCATTGTGCTGGGCGGCTGGCATCCGTCGCTCCTGCCCAAGCAAACGCTCGAGGCTCCTTATCTCGACTACATCGTCCGAGGACAAGGAGAAGACAGCTTTCTGGAATTAGTGCAGCATCTGCGAGCGGGGTCGGCTCCGGACTTTGTGGCAGGTATTGGTTTTAAGCGGGATGGAAAACTTGTCATGACGCCGGAGCGTCCGCTCCGACCTCTCGTCGAGATGCCTCCGAAGGCTTATCACATTGCTGATTTCGATGCCTATGAGCGAAAGTGCGGGCGACGCTGGGCGATGTACACGTCGAGCCTTGCTTGTCCGTTCAATTGTGCGTATTGCACGAACTCTGGTGTCTACGGACGAAAGTGGAACGCGCTGTCGCCGGAACAGTTTGTGGAAGAGACGGTGGACCTGAGTCGAAGGTATGCGCTCGAGATGATCTGGGTTGTTGACGACAACTTCCTTGTCGACATGGATCGTGCACGCGGTATTGCCGAGGGCCTGGTGCGGGAGAACTCACATTTCCAGTGGAGCATCCAGGCGACGACGAACGTTGTGGCACGACTTACACCAGAGGATCTGCGCATGCTGCAGCGTGCTGGCCTGCAGCAGATTTGCCAGGGCGTGGACTCCGGCTCGCCTACGATATTAAAGGCGATGAACAAGGATTGGCAGGACTTCGAGTCGATTTACGAGAGCGCGGCACGCTGTCTGGAGGCTGGGATACGACCATCGTTCAACATCATCTTCGCTTTTCCAGGTGAGGGTAAGAAAGAGCGACGCGAGACGATCGAGTTCATGATGAACGTCTGTCGCAGATTTCCAGGCGCAGAATTCTGGACGAATATCTTCACGCCGTATCCCGGATCGCCGATCTTCTCGAAGGCAACAGAACTCGGTATCGAGTTGCCGGGTTCACTTGAAGCGTGGGCGGATTATTTTCCGCGATACACGCGACTTCCATGGCTGGACGGCAAGGAACACGAGCGGCTTCAGGTGACGCGCGATTACCTGAGAGTCGCATTCGACCGTATTCCCATTGGCGCTGACAAACGCGGCAAGATCACCCGACTTGTTCAAAAGGGCATCTCGCTTCCTGCGCGCTGGAGGCTGGACCACGATGTGTATCGCATGCCGCTGGAGCTTTGGGTCAACAACAAACTGAAGCGTTACACAGCGATGAAGCCAGCCGTGGATGCAAAGCGGTTGGCGAGAACGGCAGCGGAGGCGGCATGCTAAGCCTGGGCCCGATGCTCATATGCGATTCGCCGGATCAGCGGGGCGACAAGATGCTCGGAGGTGACTCTTGGTAGATATCCTCCTCACACATTCGTATCACCTGCCGTACGACCATAAGCAGCAGCGCAAGATGCAACCATACCGTCCGCTGGGCACCTTGTATGCGGCGGCAGCTCTTCGCGCCGCAGGCTACTCGGTAGCTTTGTTCGACACGATGCTGTTGAATCCGGAAGAAGGATTCTCCGCATTCTTTGCGGAACACAACCCGCGCATTGTGGCGATCTACGAAGACGACTTCAATTTTCTGACCAAGATGTGCCTGACCCGCATGCGAGAGGTGGCATGGCATATTGCAGAGGTCGCAAACCAAAAGCCTGTTCCGGTGATTGTGCACGGCTCAGACGCAACTGATAATCCAGAGGTGTTTCTGGATCACGGAATCGACTATGTTCTTCGGGGAGAGGCCGAGCGGTCTCTTGTGGAACTCTGTTCTGCACTGTTTGAAGGTACGCCGACGGGTAATATCGGAGGGCTCGTAAGCCTGA
Organism: uncultured Acidobacteriaceae bacterium; assembly: GCA_963802565.1. Lineage (GTDB taxonomy): Bacteria > Acidobacteriota > Terriglobia > Terriglobales > Acidobacteriaceae > Telmatobacter. Next base: position 5,384 of record CAWDJR010000018.1, read on the forward strand.
ACAGCAAAGGAGAAACTAGATGTAGCGGTCGACAGCTTTCGACGAATCCGGATTGGACGGTGCTTCCCCAGCCACCAAAAGACCTGACTGACTTCGCAATGTACCGGCGGGCGTGGGAAGACGCACATGGGTATTTCTCGGTCAACATGGTTTCGAGCCGCGGGTGTCCTTATCGCTGCAATTGGTGCGCGAAGCCTATTTCCGGAAATAAATTTCATCTACGCCCCGCGGCTGCTGTGGCAGAAGAGATGCGGCAGTTGAAGGTCGAAGCGGGAGCGCAACACATCTGGTTTGGCGATGACGTCTTTGCGCTCAACCATCATTGGGTGCAGGAGTTCGCCACCGAAGTGAATGCGAGGGAGGCGGCGCTTCCGTTCAAGATTCAGTCTCGCGCCGACCTGATGACCGATCAGGTAGTAGACGCACTCAGGTCAGCCGGTTGCGCGGAGGTATGGATGGGTGTCGAATCCGGATCGCAGCAGGTTCTGGACGCGATGGATAAGGGATTGCGGATATCTGCGGTGCGCGCAGCACGGCAGCGTTTGAAACAGGCTAATATCCGCGCGTGCTATTTTCTGCAGTTCGGCTACCCGGGGGAGCAATGGCGGGACTTGCAGGAGACGATCGCCTTCGTACGAAGCACGCGGCCCGACGATATCGGCATCTCGTTCTCGTATCCACTTCCGGGGACTGTCTTCTATGAACGGGTAAAGGCGCAACTCGGGCAGAAGCGCAACTGGTCCGACAGCGATGACCTGTGCATTACGTTTCATGCGGAATATACGAGTGACTTCTACCTTGCTGTTCGAAACGCGCTGCATGCCGAAGTCGATACGTGGACGCTTGTGGGACAGCAATACGCCGAGGCAATAGGATCGGTTGACCGGTTATGGGAGGAAGTATTCGATCTGGAACCGATGAGCAGAAATCCACACGCGCTCGCGTGGCCTGCTCTCGGCGCGGACGCGAACGCACGAACAACTGATTTTCTTCCCGTTCATGTATTAGCTCCAACAACCGGAGGATAGATGCGAGATTTACTCCTCACACACGGATACTTTCTCTTTGAGGACCCCAAGGAGCGGCAGATCATGAAGCCCTATGCGCCTCTTGGAGTGCTGTATTTATGCTCGCACCTGCGCAGTCAGGGATTCGATGTCGATGTATTCGATACGACTTTCTCGAGCCGGCAGGAGCTTTTTTCGTTTCTACGCACGGAGAAGCCGTCGGTTCTGGGCGTTTACGCGAACCTGATGACCCGCGGCAATGTCATCGAGATTCTCGCAGTGGCGCGAGAGGCGGGCTGGACGACGGTCGTGGGCGGTCCCGAACCTGGAGCGTACTCGCAAGAGTATCTGCAGGCGGGTGCGGACTTCGTGGTTTCGGGAGAGGGTGAGATCACGATGGGGGAGCTGTTGCTCGCTCTACGCAGTGGGGCACATGAGTTCTCGAAGATTACGGGCCTCTCCTATCTGGATGCGGATGGAACCTTCTGCCAGAACGCCGCCCGCGGGCAGATAGAAAATCTCGACCTGCAACCATGGCCGGAGCGAGGCGCCATCGATATCCATCGCTATGTGCAGACATGGCGCACCCATCATGGGAGCGGATCTGTGAACTTCATCACTGCCCGCGGATGTCCATTCAGGTGCAATTGGTGCAGCCACCAGGTGTATGGGCAGTCGCATCGCCGACGTGATCCGATCAAGGTCGTCGATGAAGTGGAATGGCTTCTCGGAACGTATCAGCCAGACATGGTATGGGTCTCCGATGATGTCTTCACCATCAATCACGCGTGGCTGCGGAGCTACGCCGCGGAGATGCGACGGCGAGGAATCCGGATTCCATTTGAATGCATCTCGCGCGCGGATCGATTGAGTCCCGAGATGATGGATCTGCTCGCAGAGCTGGGATGCTTTCGCATGTGGATCGGATCCGAAAGTGGATCGCAGCGCATTCTGGACGCAATGGATCGCGGAGTAAAGATTGAGCAGGTCCATAAGGCCGTGGAGATGTGCCGCGAACGCAGTATCCAGAGTGGAATGTTCCTAATGTGGGGATACGAGGGGGAAGAGCTCGAAGATATTGAAGCGACGATAAAGCACGTCAGCAAATCACAACCAGATATCTTCTTCACAACGGTCTCATACCCGATCAAAGGAACGCCTTATTACAGGCGGATCGCGCATCGATTGATTCAGATAGCGCCGTGGGGCCAGACTTCTGATCGCGAACTGAAGATTCAGGGGCGGCACTCACGGAATTTCTACTCGCACGCCGATAAACTGCTGCGCGAGGAGGTCACGCTAGCGCGCCTGCTGGAAGACGGGAACACCTTTGCCGCCAATAATCCGCAACAGGATTTCCTGAGACAGAGCATTGAACAGACAAGAGCGGATTTGTTGGCGACCTATTCCGAGGTGGAGCAATGACGGTGGAATCAGCAATCGCGGGACTCGCCTTCGATCGAATGGCGGCTGACTATGATTCGATATTTACTTTCTCGACTGTGGGGAGGTCGCAGCGCAACGTGGTCTGGGAGGAGGCGCTTGCAACCTTTGCACCGGGTAGCCATATTCTGGAACTTAACTGTGGGACGGGTGAAGATGCGATCTTCCTGGCGAAGGCAGGAATGAGGGTGACTGCATGTGACGCGTCGGCCGAAATGATCGTGCAGGCCCGTAATAAAGCTGCATCGCATGAACTCGGTGCACAAATCGATTTTTACAACCTTCCTACGGAACACATCGACAGCCTGCCACGGGCACAGCGTTTCGATGGCGTGTTCTCAAATTTTTCGGGGCTGAACTGCGTTCAAGATCTGGGAAGCATCGCACGCCAGATCACAGATCGGTTGGAACCAGGCGCCTCGATGTTGTTCTGTCTTTCCACTCGCTATTGCCTTTGGGAGATTGCCTATTTCATGTTGCGCAACAATCCGCGTAAGGCGCTCCGCCGCTGCGGAGGATTGACGCAGGCTCGAGTCGGCGATCTTGACTTCCCTGTGTACTATCCAACACTCTCGGAACTAAACACGGCTTTTCGCCCGAGCTTTCGCCTGGTCTCAACGGCGGGAATCGGAATCACTGTACCTCCGTCTTACCTGGAGTCCTGGGCACAGAGCCATCCACAACTGCTCGGCATGCTGGAGAAGATCGATGCGATTGTTCGTAGATGGCCTTTAGCACGCACACTCGGAGATCACATGCTGGTGCACATGGAAAGGGTTTAGAGAATGCCAAGTGGTCTTGGAACGCTGAAAGAAGACCGCATTCATAGCAATCACGGCCTTGTACCGCAATGTCCACGGTGCCGCGGTGCAATGGAGCCAGGCGATGATGTCGAGTATTCGACGGTCGTGTGCTGCGAATGCCACTTTCCGATGTCGCTGCGTGATGGGATATGGCTTGCTCTGCCTGTAGAGCGTGCTACCTATTTCTCGCGCTTCATCTCGGACTATTCGAGGATTCGTGCTGCTGAAGGGCGCGGCAGTCTGACGTCGGAGTACTATCTCGGATTGCCTTACAAAGACCATTCGAACAACAACAAGGTGCAGTGGAAGATTCGGGCTCGCACATACTCGTTCTTGAAGAAGAACATCCTGTCACGATTGCAGGCCAGAACGGGAGAGCGTGTATGCATTCTGGATATCGGCGCTGGGAATGGATGGATGAGTTATCGACTGACCCAGATGGGCACTCTTGCAGTAGCGGTCGATCTACTTGTCAACGAGCAGGATGGTCTGGGAGCAGTGAAACATTATCGAGAGCAACTTCCAGAACTGTTTCCTTGTTTTCAGGCCGAGAGCTCACGGCTTCCGTTCGCCGATGGTCAGTTCGACGCGGTCATATTCAACGCGTCGTTCCACTATGCCGAGAGCTACGAGACAAGCCTGCGTGAGGCACTGCGCTGCCTGCGGAAGGGCGGCATGATTATTGTCGCTGACTCCCCCTGGTATTCGAGAGCGAGTAGCGGTGAACAGATGCTCGTAGAGCGCAGGGCGGCGTTTCTCCATCGTTTCGGCACTCTCTCGAACTCCATCCCAAGTATGGAGTTTCTCACCGACAAGCGACTCAGTGAACTGGAACAGACGTTTGGAATTCGATGGGAACGGCATGCGCCCTTCTATGGAATTCGTTGGACGCTGCGCCCTCTCATTGCGCTGCTAAAGCGGCGGCGCGAACCGGCAGTGTTCCGAATCTACACCGCGAGGAAGAACGCATGATTTTGCTTTTCCATCCACGCGCCACAAGACCTCGCAATTGTCGTTTGCCTCTGGCCGTTCTGGCTCTCGCTGCGGTATTGGAAGGACGTGAAGAGTACGAGATAGTTGACGGCAATCTGGAAGACAAGCCGGTCGAAGCGATGCTGAAGATTATCGACGCGCACGAAGTGGAGTTGCTAGGAGTCTCCACGATGCCCGGTCCGCAGATGGCCGCCGCCATGGAAGCTTCCCGCGAGATACGCAGGCTGCGGCCAAATGTGAAGATTGTGTGGGGCGGCTACTTCCCTTCTATTTACCCGGATGCTGCGCTGAACGCAAAGTATGTGGACTTTGTCGTACGCGGACAGGGAGAAGATACGCTGCTGGAGCTGATCGATGCGCTCCGCGGCAATCGCGCGCTCGACTCGATCCGTGGTCTCTCGTACAAAGACGCCTTCGGGTTGCACCGCAATAACCCCGAACGCGCAATGAGGGGACCGGATAGTTTTCCCTGGTCTCCTTTTCATCGTGTCCCGGTCGAGAAGTATCTGCGGCCGTCTTTCTTCGGCAAGCGCACGGCGGTGCATCACGCCAGCATCGGCTGCCCTTTCAATTGCAGCTTTTGCGGAGTTCATGCTGCATATGGCCGTGAAGAACGGATGGAGTCACCGGAGCGCACCGTTGCTATTTTGAAACATCTGATCGCACAGTTCGGGGCAGATTCTGTGCAGTTCTATGACATGAACTTCTTTCTGCGGGAAGACCATGCACGCACGCTCTGCGAGTTGATGGAGCCATTGAAACTGCGGTGGTGGTGCGAGGGACGGGTGGACATCATGTCTCGCTACTCGGACGAGACGATGGCGGCTATCGCAAGGGCCGGCTGCACGATGATCTTCTTCGGCGCTGAATCCGGCTCCGACTGGGCTCTGCAGGAGATGCAGAAGGGCATCACGACGGACCAGACTCTCACAATGGCGAGACGCACCCGCGAGTTCGGTATCATTCCGGAGTTTTCGTTTGTGGTGGGAAATCCGAAAGACCCGGAGCGCGACACGCGGGAGACGCTGCGCTTCATTCGCAAGATAAAGACAATCAATCCTGACTCTGAGATTATCGTTCAACACTACACGCCGACTCCGCAGAAGGGCTCGATGTACGGCGATGTAGACGACAAGATTTCGTTTCCTGATACACCAGCAGAGTGGGCGACGAAGCGATGGATGGACTTCACGTTACGCATCGATACGAGCGCTCCCTGGCTGAAGAGAAAGACGAAGAAGCTGATCGATAATTTTGAGCTGGTTGTGGCTTCACGATGGCCTACCGTTCAGGATATTCGCGCTCCGCGATGGAGCCGCCTTTTGCTGAAGACCTTGAGCGCCTGGAGGTATGCCTTCCGTGTTTACGGCTACCCGTTGGAGCTCGAGTGGGCCCATAGCTTTATCAATCTGCGCAAGCCGAAGCGGGAGAGCCTATGAGCGCCACCGCGGAGTTCAGCAGCGCGACCCACAATGCGCGTGCGTTTGCGGCTTGGGCTGATGTCTACGACAGACAGACAATCCCCTGCTCTCTCTTGAAGAGCGATACCTTGCACGCCTGCTACCTGATGGAGCGGGCACGCATGTACTGGATGTGGGGTGCGGCACCGGACGGTGGCTGGCCGCCTCGCACAAGACGGAGGAGCCGCATCTTTGCGCGGGGTGGATGGCTCAAGGGAGATGCTGCAGGCTGCCTCTGCCAAGGGACTGCCTGGTGTGTTGCTGACGCATGGCGAACTTCCTGCATTGCCTGTAGCCTCCGGCAGCGCGGATCTCGTTCTCGTGTCGTTCGTCTTGAGCTACGTAGACGACCTTATGCGGTGTGCTGCCGAATTGGCGCGAGTGACCCGAGAGAATGGGGATGTGTTTTTGTCGGATATGCATCCGGATACCTCAGCAGCACTTGGCTGGGAGCGTAGCTTCGGCACCGGCGAGCAAAAGCATGTGCTTCGGGACCGCCGATGGTCTCTTGCCGAGATAATGGATGCGTTTGCTGCGTGCGGCTTCGCGCTGGTTGCCTGTCTGGAGCCCTCGTTCGGTGAGATGGAACGGGAGTTATTCAGGGTTCGTGGAAAGGACGAGCTGTGGCAGGAAGCCGCTGCTATGCCAGCAATTTACCTTCTCCACTTTCGCCGACAACAGAATCCGCCATTGCGCGTGGCGGTCGAGGAGGCTGCGAATGCTCTTCACCTCTACGGCGCACACTGCGCGCTGGGAGCGGATGAACTTGTTCGAGCGTCTGTAGTAGTCCACGACGGTTCTATCGCTTCGATCGTGAACGGTTCTGCTGCAGCGCGCGTTGGTCAAGCTAAGTGTGCTTGCGAAATTGACATGGACGGCTACATTCTCTTTCCAGGTCTCGTGAACGCTCATGATCACCTGGAGTTTGCGCTGTTTCCGAGGCTTGGTTCTCCTCCATATCAGAACGCTACCCAGTGGGCTGTGGATATCCAGACAAGCGAGGCCGAGACGATCGCCCTACACAGACAGGTGCCCAAGGATATCCGGCTTTGGTGGGGCGGCATTCGCAACCTGTTATGCGGTGTAACCACCGTGTGTCATCACAATCCATTTGAGCTGGTACTGCAAAGCACAGATTATCCCGTGCGTGTCGTCAAGGAGTTACGGATGGGAACATTCTCCGGCGTTCGCGAGGGATATCTCCATGGCATTGCGCGAGACGGGCTTGGGCGAGCCATTTCTCATTCATGCTTGTGAAGGTGTTGATCAAACTGCGGCGGAAGAGTTGGACGCGCTCGATCGCCTGGACGCGCTCGAGGCGCGCACAGTCCTCGTGCACGGACTGGCGCTGGATCAAAAAGGCACGAAGGTCTTGAACGAGCGCAACGCTTCCCTTATCGTGTGCCCCTCTTCGAACAGCTTCCTCTTTGGAAAGACCCATACACGCGAGCAATTGCATTCAGTCCAGCGGCTTGCTATCGGTAGCGATTCCCCGCTTACAGCGGCAGGCGACCTTCTGGATGAAGTTCGCTTTACGAAATCAGCGTGCAACTTACGAGATGAGGAGCTCTACGGTCTGGTGACAGATCAACCGGCACGCATCCTGCGCCTGCGGAATGGAGAGGGCACTCTGCGGCCAAACGCAGCGGCCGATCTGATCGCGGTACGCAATCGGGCTGGGTCTCCAGCCGCAGTTCTCAGCGACCTGAGCTGGCGCGACGTGGAACTGGTAGTTGTCGGTGGTTGTGTTCAACTGGCCTCATCGGAAGTCTTTCTTCGTTTGCCGAATGACGTGAAACGGCGGCTACTTCCTCTTGCGATAGATGGCGAGCTTCGTTGGCTTCCTTCCTGCGCCTATGAGTTGTTGCAAACAGTCGAAGCAATTCTTGGAGAAGGTAATGTTCATGTTGGCGGTCTGCGCGTCCAGGAAATAGGATCGAGGTCATGAATGCCTATTGAACTCACGGACATCGAGGATTCCGTCTTGGCCGAGGAGGGGAAGCTGCACTCGATGCCAATTCTTATGCTGAATGTGCATGAGAACTGCAACTGTCGATGCCTGATGTGCGATATCTGGAAGCGTCCAGCGGGCGCTGAGCTCAATCCCAGGAGCATGGCGCGTCATACTGATTCGTTACGCACCCTGGGAGTGCGCCAGGTGGTGCTGACGGGCGGTGAACCGTTGCTTCACTCCCGATTCGAAGAATTATGCGCAATGCTGAAAACTTGCAATGTCCGCATCACTGTTTTGACGACCGGGCTGCTGCTGGCAAGGCGTGCCGAGAGCCTCGCAAAATGGGTGGACGAAATCATCGTCTCGCTGGACGGCCCGCAGGAGGTGCACGACCACATCCGCAGGGTGAAACGTGGCTTTGACTTGACTCGCATGGGTGTAGCCGGCGTTCGGCAGCATCGTCCTGATATGCCGATACATGCTCGCAGTACGGTGCAGCGCGCAAATTTTCTGCGGCTTCGCGACACCGTGACTGCCGCCAAGAACATCGGATTTGATTCCATTTCATTTCTGGCCGTCGATGTGTCATCCCACGCCTTCAACCGGGAACTGGTATGGCCAGGCGGACGGCAGAGCGAGGTGGCTCTTACGCAGGCGGAATGCTCAGCCCTGGAAGGCGAGATAGAACTGCTCATCGAACAATTTCATGACGAGATCACGAGACGTTATATTGTTGAGCGACCCGAAAAGTTACGCCGTATTGCCCGGCACTTCCGTGTCCAATTGGGAGAGTTGCCCCCTGAGGCCCCGGCTTGCAATGCGCCGTGGTTCTCTGCAGTGGTCGAGGTCGATGGATCTGTGAGGCCGTGTTTTTTTCATCGCCGAATTGGGAGCGTGGAGACAAGCACTTTAGAGGAAGCTGTGAACTCCGCCGAGGCTGTGCACTTTCGACGAACATTGGATGTTGCACGCAATCCGACGTGCCAGCGATGCGTTTGCTCGCTTAACTATAAAGAGACCTAACCGGACTTTCTTCCGGACGATGTATCAGTCCCCCGCCATCGCCAATTCGTCGCGATGCTGCGTCTGAGCTCGCAGGGATCGCTCAAAGGCGGCCAACTGCGCTTCTATAAGGACCGTCGTGCGCGCCCCCTGGCTTTCATGCCTGTTGGTTTGTAAATAGACCCAAGTGCATTTCAAACTCATGACGGAGTGGGTTGGGCAGCGAACGTCGATCGGTCCTTTAAGGACGTCAGGGGAGAATGATTAATTCCGGCCTGCTTCCGCCGCTCATTCCATAAACTGTCCCCGAACGGAACGCTCCAACATCGTACTTGTAGCAGCCCGGAGTGGTTGCTTTTGTCGTTATGGGCTTCTTGGCCCCTCCAACGATCGGGCCGTCTGGTTCAAACGGCGAGTCTGTGCCGAATGAAACCATGAATCCATTGTTTTTGTTCGAGCTCGTCCACACCACAGTAGTACCAACCTTGACGCAGAACAATTGGTTGTTCTTCGCGTCGGGAATACCGGGCTTTACGTTAGCGGAGTTGGCTGATCTTCTGATGTCAACCGTGCACGAAGAGGAAGCCGAACCGCAGGTGTTGGCCGCACTGCACAAGTTCTCTTGATGCGTTTCGTCACATGCGTATCTGCTCTTCTTTTGCGCCTGCGTGGGCGCGCAGTTCAGGACAACCAGGCAAGACAACAATACCCACATACTCCGCGTGTAGAACCGTTGTTGCGCGTTCCTATTCATAGCCATATCCGAATAATCCTGCCTACCGCAACCTTGGTGAGTTCGCGGAGAAGCAAATCTCACGACACACCTCCCGCCCGAAAGCACCTCCGCCAGTTGCCTGCCTGTCCAGGGAATCCGGGTGTTCAGTCTCTATGAATTCTGCTTCACCCTCTCGAGGCAATGATTCAGGCTCTGTCGTCTTGCAACCTTCAAACCGCCGGGGTATTGCTCGATTTCACTTCCACTCGATGATGTTTACCAGCTTCCAGGCATTCTGGTTAAGCTCCCACTGCAACTCCCCTTCCTTGTTGATGATGAGCTGCGCGGCTGGGAAAAGAACACCGTCACTCTTGCTCTTATCGTTGTCGTTCAAGTTGATTTCACCGGCAGTCAGATTGAAACTCTTCGTCTGGGTGTCCCAATAGGCTTCGCCGAAAGCAATCTTGCGGTTTGTAACAAAGCGGATGGTCCTGCCAGTCGGCGTCAAGATCTCCCGGATGTAACTAAGATCGAACCCAACGGTTCCGGGGATCGTAATCCGGCCTACGCTTTTCATCTTCTCAAGAGCGTTCACTAGGCCGTCGTTCTGCCCCTTCCCGAATGCCTGTACCAGGATGTCTCTGTCCTCAGGACTCGAGAACTCGTAAATAATGATTTTCACGCCGAAGTTTCTTCCGAGCTGCGTGCTCGTGCCAAAAGCCGTGGCGTCGATGGTTTCGTAACTCCCCCGCTGTCCGGACCCGGGGACGCTTGCGATCATAAGCAGACCTATTAGAAGCAAGATTCCTTTCGCGAAGCTTCGAATCTTTAGGTTAGTTCGCATGCGCTTCTCCTCCCTCATGCAGTGGTATGTGAGTCCATACACAGGTCGCCATCCCCCAGGATTCAGACGGTTCGGTCGATGTTAGGTGGCCCGTCCGGTCTCCGCAACTAGGGAAACCCCCCATCCGCCGGAGGAGAAAAGCGGCGCAATAGGTGCCAGTTCTTTCGACTAAGTCGGTCTGGTCTTCGTAAATTATTGATTTCATAGTGGGCACAGCAGGATTCGAGCCCGCACTTCCTTGATCATGCGCACTGGCCTTTACTCGGCTGCAGGATGGCCCCGTCTCGATCTCGATCTCCTGCGCAGCACAACTCACGATGCACTCAAGGAGTAACGATAAGTCGCTTCTCGTCAGCGAGCGACCTTGGCCCTCAGACTCTTGTAAAGAATCTCGTTACGAAACTGATACCTGGCCGGTCCGCGAAGTACAGCGTATACCGAACGCAGGTACTCCTTTCTTCCGCTTCTAGAACTCTATCCTTCCCTGAAATGCGATCATGCGCGGCGAGCTATCACCTCCCAGTCCAACACCCAACAGCCCCGTAGGGGGCGAGATTGTGCTTTCGAGTGTTCCGAATCGAGCTGGGATAGAACCGCCTGGTACGCCGGCTTCTACCTCACTGGGCAGCGCGAAGTTGGGATGATTGAAGGCATTGAACATTTGTGCGTCCAAGCGGAAAGTGATGCCCTCTCGAATCGGAAACGTTTTGCTGATGTAGATGTCCGAGCTTGTGTAGTGTGGCCCCCGGACGGAGTTGCGTCCCGATTCGCCGAACTGACAGTTCACCGCCGAGTCTCCTCCTGTGCACGCTCCGGTTGCGGGATCGACTACAGAGACAAACGAATTGGGATTGAGCCATTGCTTCGTGCCTGCCACGGTCACTCCTGTGACCGCATTTTTGTTGTATACGGGTACGCCGGGCACCCGGTTGGCGTAAGCAGGCGCGTTGAACTGGACTGTGCCCGCTCCATTTGCCTGGAAGACGCCGTTACCATTCGCGATGTAAGGCTGGCTTAGTACGCTGAACGGCAACCCGGAGTGCAGGAAGGCAGTCTCGGAGAAGGACCAGCCTCCGAAGATCTGCCGCAGAACAGCGTGGCTGGAATGGAACGGCACCTGGTAAAGGCCAAAAGCCGAGACATTGTGTCGCACATCGTAGTCACAACTTGCATACTGCCGTCTCAGTTCTCCAGGCAGAGGGGACATGAGGCCCTGTGTCGAGAATGCAAGTAAACCACCATTCGATACCTCATCGAGACAATGGCTGAGCGTGTAGTTGCCGCGCAGAGTCAATCCGCCCCATTGCTGGGTATAGACGGTCTGCAGACCGGCATAGCTGCTGTTGGCATCCGTGCGGAACTCGTTCACATTGCCGAAGCGCTGGTCGAGTGGTTGCTGATAAGGAAAGGGGGCGAAGCATCCATCGCAGACCGTTTGATAGCCGTTGAGCTGTACCTGGAAAGGCTCATGCAGTCCGCGGGTGCCAACGAAGTCGGCGCGCAGATTGCCGAGCGCCCCGATCTGTTGTTCGATGCCAAGGTTGTACTGATAGTAGTACGGGGTCTTGAGCGTTCCACTTGGGAAGGTGTTGAGACTCACCGCCAGCGGACAGGTCGGAGCGCCGGGCTGAATGCCCACACAGGGAGCGTCGCCGGAGCGGAAGATTGTCTGAAAGGAGTTGTTGGCATTTACGGCGGCATCGATGGCGCTTCCTGGAACACCGGGCGCAATTGCGATGCCACCGACCTGTCCGCCGATGCCACCCACAAACGTAGGATCGTTGGGAGCGTTCATCGCCGCAAGATCGGCAATTTGCATGGGAATGATGTCATTGAAGACCCCAAACCCACCATGAACAGCGGTATGGGAGAGAAGCTGGTAAGCAAAGGAAATCCTTGGCTGGTAAACAAACAGCGGTGTTGCGGGAAACAGGTTGTGAACATTGCCGAGGACCACCTGATTGAGCGGTTGATTGGTTTTATGCGAAGCGTCGAGAAAGGACCCGGCTGTTCGGGAGAAGAGATCTTTTGCGTTGGTGACGTTGGTGTTCCAGGTTACGCGCATTCCAGCGGTGAGCGTTACTTTCCGCGAGGGTTTGTACGTGTCCATCGCGTAGTATTCGAGGTTTCCTGCCGAAACCCTCTCTTTCAGCGAAACCGGAAAGCTCTGGCTGGCTGTATAGGCAGCGCCATAGGTGAACTGTGCAAGATCGTTGTAGGTCACAGTCGGCACGGTACCTTCACCAAGGTCATAGTTACTCACGTCGAGACGGCGAGTATTGATGCCAAACTTCCATGTGTGTTTTCCGTGAGTCCAGGTCAGGTTGTCATTGATCTGCCACTGCGTGACCTTACGGCCCTGCGGGTAGGTATTATTGTTGCCGCCGATCGTCGTGAAAGGCACGCTGCTGCTCCCGGACGCGAGCACGATCGGGAAAGGTCTGCTGGACCTGGGAGTAGTTGTTTGGCTCGAAGATGCTGGCATACCAGCTTGCACCGGGATTGAACTGGTTCACTAACGTCGGGTTGAACAGATGTGTGTAACCGACAACAAGAGTGCGCTGTGGTTGGGGAGAATAAGAGTTGAAGATAGGACTGATCGGATCGGTGTACGCCGCCTGAAGTCCAGTGTCCTGCTGGAACCGATACCAGATGCTGTCCTTCGCGTTGATCGTGTGGTCGATCTTCACGACGATGAGGTTCTCGCTGTCGCTGTTGTTGAGCGATGCTTGACGCTGGCTGGCGCAGCCGTCACCGTTGGTGCCGAGAGGGCAGCCAACGATGGGCACCGGTGACCCGCCCGGCGCCGGCAACAGAGAGAACATCTTCTGATAGAACGGAATCTCTGCTGGCTGCGCGGGAAGAGAAGTACCCGTGACAGGATCGGTTCCACCAACCGCTAGTTGTCTCAGGACATACTGCTGATAGGCGGGAGTTGGCAGAGTGATCTGGGAGACGATCGGCAAGGCGATGCGGATGCCTTCATAATGTCCGAAGAAGAAGAGCTTGTTCCTGCGAATCGGCCCATCGACACTGACGCCAAACTCATTGACAGTGGACCGGGGCTTTTTGGCGATGTTGTCTGCCGTGTCGTTGGCGTGAAGGAAGTAGTTCTCAGCATTGAACCGCGACCCGTTCCATATCTCGTACACATCCCCATGAAATCCGTTGGTACCGGACTTGGTGAAGTAGTTGACCTGGGCGACGGCATAGCGCCCCTGATCGACCGAGAAGGAGTTTGTGTTCACGGTCGCTTCCTGGACCGCATCGAGGCCAATGACAAGATTGGTCGAAAGCCCAATGTTCAGTCCGAGCCAGGGATCGTTCGTGTCGTAGCCATCGAGAATGTACCCGTTCGATGTCGCGGGCAATCCGTTGAACTCGACATTGCCGTACCCACCAGCCGCCTTGGCATCGTTCGATGAACCTGCTGTATTCATCAGCGCACCTTGCGCAAATTGGGCCAGGTAGGTCAGGTCCTGTCCGGGGTTGGGCAGGTTCTTGATTGTTTTCGGGTCGATCGTCGTGGTGGTATTTGGATTGTCGAGGCTGAGTAGACCCTGCTGGGCCGTCACTTCGACGGTCTGATTGTTTGATTGAACCCGAAGCGAGAAGTTCAGCGCGACCGTTCGGCCAACACCGACAGCGGTAGGTTCCGATTTCGATGAAGCGAAGCTCGTGGCCTCTACGGTGACCTGATAAGTGCTTGGGTTGATCTGGGAAAAGAGAAAATGGCCACCGGCGTCCGTTTCGCCGGTGCGGGTCGCTTTCGTGTTCACGTCCGTCACGGTCACCGTTGCGTTGGGCACAGCAGCCCCGCTCGCATCCGTCACTTCGCCGGACAGGGCGCTACTGGTCCCGCTCTGTGCTTGCAGCAAGCCTGAGCTAACTATGGTTAATGCCGACAGGAGGATGAAGTTGTGCTTCCATGCTCGAAGTGCGCGCATATCAGTCCCCAGTTGTCTCGTGCTGGATTTGCCTGCAGCGGGGATTTAGGAAGGCAACGCCGCCAAGGCAATTTAGGCTCACCTAATTTATTTAGGTTCACCTAAAATAGAGGAGATGTCAAATCGGTGAAATGAGGACAGCATGACAACACGCCGGGTCAACTTGAACACGGAATCGGTGGACAACTATCTGAAGGCCATCTTTACTTTGGGCGGACCGGACGAGGAGCGCGTGACGAGCACCGCGTTGGCAGAGCGGCTTGGAGTCGCTCCGGCGTCGATTACGAACATGCTGCAAAAACTGGCGGCCTCTTCTCACCCTCTCGTGGAATACGAACGGCATAGGGGTGTTCGCCTGTCGGCTGCAGGCAGACGGCGAGCGCTTGAGGTTCTGCGCCATCATCGCTTGCTCGAAACATTCCTCTACGAAGTCCTGGACTACCCTCTCGAAGAGATCCACGAAGAAGCTGAGCGCCTGGAACATTTCATTTCTGAGCGGTTCGAAGAGCGCATTGCTGCAAAGTTGGGTCACCCAAAGTTCGATCCCCACGGCCACTGCATTCCTGAGATGAACGGGAAAATGCCAAAGCAGGTATCTAAGCCTTTGACAGACATTGAAAAAGACGGGAAGTTTCTTGTGGACAGCGTTTCAGATCAGGATCCACTTCTGTTGAAACAACTTAAGGCTCACGGCATCAGTCCCGGCGCACGTTTACGAGTCACTAACCCGTCCCAGGAAGAATTTGTTCTACGCGCAGGCAGCAATTCGAAGGCTTTACGCCTCTCTCGTACTCTCGCGGGTTCAGTCCGAATCCGTTCCGCGGATTGAAAAAGACAAGCGGGATTCGTACGTTTCAACATTGGGGCTAAGTACTGCTCGAGTATTTTCTCCGAATAGGTCTCCTTGAGCTTTTGTGGTTCGACGATCTCGATCTATTCGAGGCATCCGAGGCTACCCGCTTCCTCCGAACTCAGATAAAGGAGATAGAGAAAGCCATCCGTACTCTCGATGTGACTAAGAACATCACGGACATCGGAGCCGTGAGGGAGCAACGGGTTAATGGTTTCAATGAGTTCATACTCGTCCGTGAAGACACGCTCTTGGGTTTTAGCTTGGACGCTGCTGCGGGTGACCCAGAGCTGAGTCCGAGCGATGTAGCGGCAGGAACGACTGCCTTCATCGAGCGCGCAGCACAGATGGACCAGGTAGCGTCGCCTGAGAGGAACTCGGTTGAGTTTTGCGGATCGGCTCATATGCGGATAGGAATGCGGTACCCTTTGCGGGCTAGACGGTTAATTGTGAAGCGGTTATAGCGCTGCACAAGGATGCAGGGCAGGTTGGCGGCAAGGGCGTAGGCAGTCATCACCCAGCGCGCCCACGGAGGATTCCAGATAAAGAAAATGGGCAGGCAGCCGAGCATGCACCAGTGCGCGATTTCGGCTCGGCGCGTCTCAATGAGAAACTGTGAAAGGTAGGCAGGGTTGCGCTCTCGGAACCTCTCCTTAGCAAAGCCTCCGAGCCAGGGTGCACCATCTGGGAGCAAGGATTTCCATTTCCGAATGGCGAGCCAGCCCCTATACGCATGCCCCTCTCGTTCCCAACGGCGTGGTGCGGTGAGCCATGTGTCGCGTGCAAAGACGTTTGGCGGGAGGCGGAGAGCAACGGAACCGATGGCGAGGTGCAGGACAGGCCAGCCGAGGACATTCACCGCCCACACAACCGCGATCATACTTCCCGTCCCCGCCAGACCGTTTTACGACGGAGCGCGCGGCGCGCGGCGGACCGGCCGAACACAGCACAGTAGTATGCGAGCGGCAACGGATACAGCAGGAAGGTGAGGAAACGGTAACTGCCAAGCTGGCGCACGAGCCAGGCAAGTTGCAAGCTGAACATCAGGTAGACGACGCCCAAGCTGAGACGACCATAGTCACGGGGGACGATCAGGAGCAGCGCCGTGGACCAGAGAGCGGAGATCCAGATCACGGCTGACGCAAGGACAAAGCCGTCCGAGGTTGCGGCTCCGTGGATGAAAGCTTTTGTCCAGCTATCGGACATCTGGCCGAGGCCTTCAGGGAACATTCGCATATGAAGAATGCCGCGCCCGCCCAGGCAAAGGATACGCGCTCCATAGGCGCGGATAAGCTCGGCAAGATTGAGATTCTCCAGGACGAAGCCGCGAACAGCAGCGTGACCACCCACAGCAAGGTAGGTTTCTTTGGCGATGAGAAGTGATTGACCAAAAAGTCGCGGTTGAGAGGCCACACCGAACCCACCCGCGCCCGCAGCCATGAGGACATTAAAAAAGATCGAGAACTGCTCGTATGGGGAACTCATGACGTGGTATGGCAGCAACGAGAAGACCAACCTTGGGTTCTGCTCGCGACGCCAGTATGCAACGAGACGGTCCAGGCCCCTGTCGACAAAGAACGTATCCGCATCCAGAAAAAGCAGATTATCCCCGATGGCACGTTGGGCCCCCTGATGACATGCCCATGCCTTGCCAGTCCACCCGGAGGGCAATGGGGCAGACGTGATAACGGTTGCGCCCAGGCTCTGTGCAACATGAGCGGTGTTATCGCTGGAGGCATCGTCCACGACCAGGATCTCTGCCGGGCGTACTGCTGATGACGCGATCGATTGCAGAAGGCGAGGAATATTGCTTTCTTCATTACGCGCTGGAACGACGATGGAGAGACTCCTCGCGTCATACGACTGAGAGGCCGGGCAGGAAGGCACGCGCCAGATAAGGAGGAAGCCGGCAGGAAGTCCGGCAGCGCAGAGGAGGGCCGGAACGATCATGGCTTTCCTTTGCCGGCCTGCTCGATAATCAGCCGAGCTACGTGTTGGCCGCCAAGAGCAACCATGGGCATGCCTGCTCCGGGATTGACGCTGCCGCCTGCGAAGAAAAGATTGTGGAACTGAGGGCTTTGCTTTGGCGCTTTGAAAGCGAAGTTGCGCCGGCGATCGCAGACCACACCGTATATGGAGCCTCGATTGGAGGCATAACGAGTCTCGATGTCGAGTGGGGTCCAGAAGTCCTCGACTACGATGTGTCGCCGCAAATCGGTGAGGCCCATGCGCTCCAGCTTGTCGAGGCAGAGTTCTTTAAGCGCGATGTAATCTTCTCGGGCGTAGGGATTGCGATCGTTGATAGATGGAATGTGCGGCAGGATCTTGATGTTGTCGCATCCCGGGGGTGCCTGCGATGGGTCGGTGCGAGTGGGAGCGACGACATAGATGGTCGGGTCGTCCGGCAGCTTCTTGTCGCGGAAGACGCGACGGAAATGCTCGTGCAGATCAGCGGAGTAGAAGAAGTTGTGATGTGCGAGCTGCGGATAGACCCGATCCAGCCCAAGGTGCAGAATAATGCCGGAGCAGGACGGTTCGAAGCGACGCAGCTTCTTCATTACGGAAGCGGGAGAGTGCAGTAGCCGCTGCATGGCGGGAATGACTTCCATGTTGGATACCACGTAATCGGCAGACCAGGTATGAAGGTGGCCATTGTAGTCAGTTGTTTGAACACCCGTGACTGTGCTATCGGAGTAATCGATGCGCTGGACCTCATGCTCGAGGCACAGTGTGACGCCGGTCTCTTCAAGACGTCTGCGGAACGCGTGGCCGAGCCGATACAGCCCGCCAGCAACATACCAGAGGCCAAAATCCATCTGGATCGTCGGCATCAGATTCATGAAGGCAGGGGAGTCAAGTGCGCTGGAGCCGACGTACTTGATGAAGTATTCGAAGATATCGCGAAGATAACGATTACTCAGCCGCTTGTAGATGCTACCGGACATCGAGCGCAGATAGTCAAGATCGCGGGCCTCCTTCCAGCCATAAAAGCGGAAGAACTGAATAAGCGTATCGAGACCCTGGCGGAGATACCCACATTCAAGGATTTCGTATTGGCGGCGTGAGTAAGCAAGGAAATCCTTGTACTCGCCAAAGACCTGCGGACCGAAACGCTCAAGCTCCGTACGCATTCTTTCGGAGTCTTCCCAGAGGTCGACGACAACTCCATCTTCAAAGAAATTGCGCCACTGCGGATCAACGCGCTGCAGGGTGAGGTAGTCTTCGAGCCGCTTGCCGTCACCTTCGAAGATGGGGCGAAATATCTCAGGAAGCGTAAAGATCGAGGGTCCAAGATCGAAGCTGAATCCTTTAGTTTGCAATTGATTGAGTTTGCCGCCAACCTGCGAGTTCTTCTCAAGAATGGTCACATCGAAACCGGCACGCGCGAGCATAATGGCAGCCGACATACCGCCGAGCCCAGCTCCGATGACGATGACTCGTTTGCTCTTTTCAGCAGCGCTCATGATGCGTGTACCAAGGTGATGGTGATCGTTTGAGCGGCGTCTCTGAGGTGAAACGAACACTCGCTGAAGTGCGGAGCGCCGAAACGCGCTGGTGGGTTGTTCGAGACACCGACTGGTTCGCGCGGAATGCCGATGAGATCGTGGTCGAGCTTGTGGTTGCTGTTGAGGTCTTCGTAAACGGTGACAGCATAGGTTCCGGGTGGGAGATCGGTATCAATGTGGAGGGAGTGCGCGTTCGGGGGGATAGGAAGAAAGCCGTGGCGGACCGCCTTATCGCGGTCACCAGGAAATCCGGCTGGTGAGGCGAAGATGAGATAAGCCAGTTCGCCGTGTGCCTGTTGTGTGAGAAGAACGTCAATGGATAGATGCGTCTGCGGTTTGGATTGCGCAACCAGGGTAAGGGGACAAATTGTGCTGACCAAGAGAGGCAGGAATAGACGGGAGATGCTTGCTATAAGACCGGTCGCTCCGTGTCGGAATCGGATAAGGCTGGCGAGGTGACGCCTTGTGTGGCTATTGAATGGGAACCAGTTGATCTCACGGGCGCGATGATCGCTAGCGAGCATGATTGTTCTCGTGCGCGAGAAAGAGCGCAGGCCTTCGGGGCCGTGATAGCGGCCGTGGCCGCTAAGACGATTACCGCCAAATGCGGCATAAGGATTTGCAATGTTACGGATGACGTCATTGACACTGCAGCTTCCAGCGGACAGCTGCGCGGCTACGCGACGGGCACGCGCTTGACTGTGGGTCCAGATGCTGCTGCTGAGCGCAAAGGGGTTTGCATTCGCAAGTGCAATCGCCTGGGCCTCGTCTCGGAAAGAAGCTACACAAAGCACTGGGCCGAAAGACTCTTCGATAAGGATGCGAGCATCGGAGGGAACCTCAGTGAGGAGCGTCGGCTCATACGCGACAGCGGCGGGATCTTGCGGCCAGTGCAGCGTGGCTCCGCGGGAGAGTGCGTCTTCAACCTGGGCACGAAGGTCGGATTGCTCATTCCCGGACAGACGCCGGAGATCTGCGTCTGGATCAGCATCGACGCGAAGCTTCTTGATGCGTTGCTTCAGGCGAGCAAGAAATTCGTCATAGATGGGGGCTTCAATATATGCACGTTTGACTGCAACGCACACGCGTCCGGCGTTGGAGAAGGCTCCGTAGGTAATGCCTTCAATAGCTCTTTCTAGATGGCAGTCTGCAAAGACGAGGCTTGCATCCTTGCCGCCGAGCTCAAGGACCATGGGTATGAGGTGCTTTGCGGCGCGCTCTGCGACCTGCTGTCCGTGACGACTGCTGCCGGTGAAGAAGATGAAGTCCGGGCGAGCATCAATGAGAGCTGCGGATTGTACGGGACCGTCACACAACACCTGCACCAGATTGACTGGAAGATTCGCCTTTGCACACAGCCTCGCGATCAGAGCTGCCGTTTTGGGAGTGCGCTCGGAACACTTGAGCACCACTGCATTGCCGGCAGCGAGCGCGGTAATCAGCGGAATCACCGATAGCTGGAAAGGATAATTCGACGGGCCGAATATCAGAGCAACACCTTGCGGCTCAAAAGATGCCTCGAAGCGCGCACCACGAAAGAAGAAAAAAGGCTTACCGATGCGATGCGGACGCAATATGCGCTCAGCATAGGACTCGTAGTAGCGGAGATGCTCCAGTGTGACGAGCACGTCTCCGGAGAGTGCGTCCAGTAGCGGTTTTGAGGTTTCGCAGGCGATTGTATCGGCGATTGATTCGAACTGAAGGGCAATCTCGCGGCGCAAGTCGCCCAGAATGCTGCACCGGCGGGAGATTTGCAGTGCGGCCCAGGCGGGTTGCGCAGCACGGGCTCGGGCAAGAATCTCGTCTGAGTCAGGCGCAGTCATACGAGCGCCGGCTCCGGCGGTTTTGCAACGGGATATGGGACCTCATATTGCTGGCAGATAAGGTTGGCCGAGATACGCGCTGACTCAAAGATAGTGGGCAGTCCGCTGCCGGGATGCGTGCCCCCACCCACCAGGTAACAATTGGAAAACTCTTCGAACTTGTTGTGAGGGCGCATGTAGAGCATCTGATCCCAGCTATGCGACATGTTGAAGGTGGCACCCAGAAAGACAGAGTGCTGCTTCTCCCAATCCTCAGGCGTAATGATGAGCTCGCGGCGAATATGCGGCGTGACATCACCATAAGGTGTACGTTCGCGCAGGATGCGGAGCACGTTCTCGCGACATTGCTGCCTGTATTCCTGCCAGTTGATGCCACTGGTATTGTTGGCTACGGGGGCCAGGATGTAGAGCGCGGAGTGGCCAGCGGGTGCACTGGACGGGTCTGTTTTACACGAGTTTCGGATGTAAAGCGACATGTCTTCCGAGGTCGCGCGGGCCTGCGTGATGTCTTCGATGTTCTTTTTATAGTTGTTCGCGAAGACGATCTTGTGGTGCTCGACGTCATATTCGCGATCGAGGCCCAGGTACATCATGAAGGTCGAACACGAAAACTTTCGCTTGCGAAGGTTCGCTGGTTTATGGCGGCGAAGATCCTTCGCATCGAAGAGCATGCTCATGGCGTGACCGAAGTCGGCATTGATTACGACATCATCACAGTAGATCTTCTCGCCGCTCGCAAGCTCGACGCCGCAGGCACGGCGTCCATCCAGAAGCACGCGAGCGACTGGTGTGGAGGTGCGAATCTCAGCCTCTTCCTCACGGGCAACATCGGCAAAGGCCTGGCTGATTCGGCAAAGGCCACCCATGACGTGATACACGCCATGGGCGTGCTCCGTGAACGGAATCATAGTGAACAGTCCGGGGCAGTCCCACGGCGACATCCCGAGATATTTCGACTGGAACGTAAACGCGAGGCGGAGCTCTTCTGAGCGAAAATAATCGGCGAGCACGTTGTGCAGCGAACGCCCTGCGGCAATATGGGGCGCGGCTGCGAACAGTGTGGGACTGATCAGGCTGGCAAGAGTGCCATACGGTTGTTGAAGGCACGGATAGAGCTTTTCAAACCGAAGGCTCTCACGCTTGAGGAAGCGGTCGAAGCCAGCGCTTTCGCCAGGGAAATGCTTTTCAATCTCGCCCTTCATAGCCTCCGCGTCAGAGTACGCAAGCATTGTCTTACCCGGAAAACTGAGCGAGTACATCGGATCGAGCCTTCGGAATTGCAGATAATCGCTTGAGCGGCGGCCTCCTTCGACAAACAGCTCATCTAGCAGAAACTTCATCATCAGGAACGTCGGTCCAAGATCAAAGCTGTATTTGCCAAGTCGGAGTTCGGCGTTACGCCCGCCGATGACATTCTGCTTTTCGAAGACTTGAACACGGAAGCCCCGTTGCGCAAGAAGCATCGCAGTAGCAAGTCCCCCAGGTCCGGCTCCCACGATCACGATGTGTCTTTTTCTATCGCTTTGCTCAAAGCTCATTCCTCCACCATAGGGTCGCCGTGTACCACTTCGGCTTGAGTGGAGGCCCTAAACTGCAATCACTTGCTTCACATGCAAAGAATGCCGTTTTGATTGCTGACCAGTAAACATGCCGAATTTCGCTGCTCCTGGAATGCACTCTCTTAAAGATCGGAGCTTTCAGCAGAGAACAACACGTTATCACCCGTATGCAGAAAAACAACCCCGCTCTGGAACGCGCTCCGTCTCGTTGTGCTAGGTGGAAGATCCTGTAGTGATCACTATCGCAGTACAAGCCGTTTTGACTAAACTTCGATAGGCATGTTTCTGCAGCGAATCAAAGTAGATGGAGTCTCCGGCAGAGAGTTGGAAGTTTTCAACACCGATGGTCATCTCTAGTTTTCCCTCAATGAGATAGAGCAACTCTACCCCGGGATGAAAATGAGGCGCGCTCTTCTCCGGAATCAACGAATGAAAGTGCGCGAGGAATCCATTCAGCTTCCGCTCATTGGCACGGAAGTCCAGACTTTCAAAGGACCACGGAACAGAAGCCGATTTGGGATCGGATGGGAATACCTTGCGCTCTTCGCGGCGGGAGATGGCTACAACGTGTCGCTTCCGCGGATCAGTGAAGAAGTAGTCGAGGCCAACGCCGAAGACCAATGCAATGCGCGTAAGCGTCGGCAAAGTTGGCACAAGTCGGCCATTTTCGAGGCGCGAAAGCATGGCTGGCGAAAACCCGGAGTGTTCGGCGAGCTGCGCAAGTCCCATACTGCGGCGCAGACGCAGGGTGCGCAGCTTATCCGCAATCGCATAGGGCCGAATTGCCTCTTCCACGGTGGCAGTTTCGGTAGCTTCTTGACTATGTTTCTTTGTTTTCAGCGGGTTGGAGTTGTTTCTCATCGCTACCGGTAAATCGAATCTAGATTACTGCTTTACTCACAATCAATTCTTTTTGCGTTACTGTCAAGAATCTGGTCGGTATTCTCAGCATCTATCCGGCAGTGATCGGGCTAAGCCACTTCAGGCCGAGCCAATTAGATCATCCGTAGTTGTGCGGGTTTTTCGTAGAGCAATCGCCGGTGAATTCCGAGCCGACGAGCGGCGTCCGACTTATTGCGGTTGGATGCCTTTAGCGCTTGTTCAATGAGATGACGCTCCCAGCTTCCGACCGCCTCATGGAATGGAAGTGCAGTTGCCGCCAAGGCATCGAATACGCCAGGCGCTGGGTTCTTCGCTCGGGTCAATTCCTCTTCTATCTGTTCGGCAGTGATAGCCCGTCCCCGAGCCTTGACGGCAGCGCGTTCGATAAGGTGCTCCAGTTCCCGAACGTTGCCCGGGAATGAATAGCCTCGTAATGCCGATATGGCATCCATACCGAGTCTAAGTTGTTGATTTTATGGTGGGCACAGCAGGATTCGAACCTACGACTTCCACCGTGTGAAGGTGTGGCAAAGGTGGACGGCTGAACATTCTAAAAGGGTTAATAGCCGGCTGGACCGGTAAAAACCGGTATTCCGGGCTCTGTTTGGCATCAAATTGGCATCAACTTTCTAACCAGTGGGCGTGGGCTGACCGTGGGGGTTCAGCCCATTTTTCTTTGAGGGATTAGCTTGAATAGGCATGCACTTCGTTATTGAGTACGACGGCCCTGAAAAGTCCGGTAGCGGTTCGCCCACCATTTAGGATCAATTACTTCTTCTCTTTTAGCTATTGTTTGTGAAGCATCGGTCTTCCTACTCGAAATGATTCGGGTGCGACAAACGCCCCACGCGCCACCAATGCAACCGGAAAAGACCTTCCGATGCCAAAACGAGGCGCAGCGGTTACTTTCGCGCCTCGATCCAACGCAAGCGTTACGCCAGACCTTCAGTGCTACCCATTCAGCAAAGCAAAGGCGTGAGGCACTTCTCGCTTCTGAGGCTCGCACAGGGGAAGCGTGACTGTGAGTTGCGCTCCGCCTCCATGACCATTTACCGCTGTCACGCTGCCTCCATGAACACGGACAACAGCTTCAACGAAAGCAAGTCCAAGTCCGTGCCCGCGAGATGCGCGTCCTTTGACTCTTCGCTCGAAGAGGTGACGACCAATTTCCGCATCGAAGCCAGGGCCGTTATCTTCCACTGTAAGAGTGGCCATGTGATCGTCCGCTCGAAGCGAAACACAGACCAAGCATGAAGCGGGTACATGTTTGAGTTCGTTATCAAGTAAGTTGGCGATGACGCGGTGGAGGAGAGCCGGGTCGGCGAACACTTTGACTGAGCCCGAGCTTCGAATTTGAACACCCAGCCCCTTCTCACTCATCGAAGGTTCGTAGAGGTCGATCATGCCTCTCACAAGCGCGTCGAGATCCACCTCTGTCCGCGAGAGCCGGAGGGCATCGGCTTTCGCCTCTGCCAAGTCGAGCGAAGTGTTCAGGAATTCAGTCAGACGGTCGAGTTCGTCGATCGCCGAAACGATTGACTCTGCGTGTTCCCTGGTATCACTGGCCAAAGCCGTCTCCAACTTGCCACGGATTGCTGTGAGGGGACTTCTCAGGTCGTGTGCGAGGGAGTCTGTAATGGTGTGTAATTGATGGACTGTGCTCTCGATCCTGTCGAGCATGTGATTAAGGGTTCGAGCCAGATGGCCGATCTCATCGTGCCCCCTAGTGTCGGGAACCCGGCTACTCAGATCGGATTGTCCAATGCGCGACGCTGCTTCCGTAATTTCGCTGACGCGGCCTAACATCCTCCGCGTGGCATAAAACACGATCACGAAACCAAGCAAGACAATGGCAACCCAAAGCGTGAGAAACCGTACACGAAGATTTCTCAAGACACGAAGTTCGTCACGCTCAGATAAGCCGAGATAGATGTTGCTGCCATCCTCGATGCGAACCGACGCAACTCGGAATGGGATACTGAAACCCTGGACTCGTATATCGAAGGGTACGTCAGGTAGCACTCGAGTAGAACGGATGGCAGCGAGGTTCAGGGCACCATCTCCAGAGCCGACCCAAAGTTTAGCCGGTCCGCTGTCCTCTGCCTGAAGAAAGAAAACAGCGTCGTTCTCGTTGCCGCTGGACCGCTGACGGTTTGGCACCTCACGACTGGCAAGTTCTGCCACCTCCCCCACAACTCGGCTGTAGAGGCGGTCTTTGGGAGTCCGTTTGGCCACGTCACCCAACACTTCGACTTCGCCCGAAAGCCATGCATCGCTTCGCCGCTGGATGTCATCTGCAACAAATCGGTGAAGCATCGCGAACACAAGCATTGTTCCAATGGCAAATGCAAGGCTTGCCCAGAGCGAGATGCGCCATGCAGCGCTTCGCATGATTGGATTAACTGCCTTTGAGGACATATCCGATACCTCGTAATGTCTTGATCAGCGGCTCGCGCCCTTCGGTGTCAATCTTGCCGCGGAGACGATAAATGTGAACATCAACCACATTCGTGTCGGGCTGAATCCGCATTCCCCAAACCTCGGTCAACAGCATGGAACGGGTTACAACTCTGCCAGCATGGCGGCATAGGTACTCCAGTAAGACGAACTCCTGGGGACTAAGGTTAAGGACTTCATCGCCTCGGGTAGCTCTTCGTTTAAGCATGTCCAGTTCCAGGTCGCGAACTCGCAGCCGGCTCCCGTCTTCGGTGTGGGGTGAGTTGCGGCGGAGGAGATTACGCATTCTGGCGAGCAATTCGGCGATAGCGAAGGGCTTCGTCAGGTAATCGTCCCCTCCCAATTCCAGTCCCTTCACGCGGTCGTCCACTGACCGCCTTGCCGAAAGAATGAGTACAGGACTGGTGACACCCGACTTCCGCAACTGGAGGATAAGGTCAATACCGTCCCGGTCGGGCAGTCCAAGATCGACGATCATGCCGTGATAAACATGCTTCGCCGCGAGAAGAGCAGCGGTATTTCCGTCTTCTGCCGCATGGACTTCGTAGCCAGCGTCTATCAACGATTGCTTGACGAAGCTTTGAATCTCGAGTTCATCCTCGACCAACAGGAGTCGCATCATTCCATCCTATGCGCCTCGACCGCCGATGGCTTTATTTCCAATCCTCGGGGTAGATCCCCTCAAAAGATGAGGTTTTCGGCGACAATGGCTCGTCAAATTGTTTCCTGCCGTCATAGAAGCAGTAAGAGCAGTGGGCAGGTGATTCCCGCCAGGAGCGTGCCAACAACCATAGCTTTGCGGCGCGCATATTTCCACGACATAAAGAGCCCTGTGCAAGTCGATATCACTAGGGCCAGAGCGGCCGCAGCGAAGAATATCTTCGTAGGAAGTGGATTGGGGGCCGACGAAGCTGGGGTTGGTGCTGGAGACTTCGAAGCCTCCAGCTTAGGAGAATCGGCCTTTGGCCCATCATTCTTTGCGGGCGCAGAGGGGGTCGCCTTCCGAGGAGGAAGGTACAGTGTTCCCTTCTTATGCAACTGTGAAAGATGAACGAGAATTGCGGGAGGTACGTAAGAACTCCCACGGCTGGTCTCATGCAGTCCGAACATCTGAAGGCTTCCTGTAATGGCGAAGAAGAGGATCGTCGGCGCAAAGAACACTCCAATGTAATGGTGTGTTAGGCGTATCGATTTAAGGTTAGTCACGGATGTCATTTTGGCTGTCGATTTCATGGAACATCAAGAGTTAAGCCTGAATGCATTGATCTGATCACACGTTCTTCACACCGCAACTTGGCTTACTGATGTGTAACTTAGCACGCTCGTTATCGAAGTGAACCAACATCTGCGCCGATTGCGGCCTCCATGAACAAATCGTCATCCTATTCCATCCCTGCGAAGTGCTATCAAAAGAACAAAGGTCTCGTCTCAACGAGTAGCCGTTGTAGCGAGAATATGGAGCCTGTTCTCCAAGCAGTCGACTGTCGCCGGATCGTCGTCTCTTCGTGGTCCAGC
This sequence comes from uncultured Acidobacteriaceae bacterium, assembly GCA_963802565.1. Taxonomy (GTDB): domain Bacteria; phylum Acidobacteriota; class Terriglobia; order Terriglobales; family Acidobacteriaceae; genus Telmatobacter. The sequence goes on from CAWDJR010000018.1 coordinate 32,144, forward strand.
TTTCCTCAAGACACACGCGACATCTAATCCATTCCGGCTGAGGGCCCCTTGTGCATGACTACGGCTTACCTGAACCGCATCGCCACTGCCGTGCCAGAGCACGACGTGCATGACACCTTCGTCGTCTTCGCCGAGAAGATGCTCGCTGACCCGCGCTTACGCACGGTCTTCCGCCGCATGGTGAGCCGCGCCGACATCGCGCATCGCTATTCGTTCCTCGATCCGCAGAAAGGGTCTGGACAATCTTCGTTGCATGACGCTAATGAGTTTTATCGGCTAGGCAATTTTCCCGCCACATCGCGGCGTATGGAACTCTTTGAGAAGAGCGCTCCGGTGCTGATGCGGAAGGTCGTGGACCGGCTTGCGCTGAGCGGGGAGGAACGCTGTGGTATTACGCATGTGCTGGTGACCTGCTGCACAGGGCTCTATGCGCCTGGGCTGGACTTTGAGATCGTTGACCACCTTGGGCTTTCGGCGGACGTGGAGCGCACGATGGTTGGATTCATGGGATGCTATGCCGCGATCAATGCGTTGAAGCTGGCGCGACACATTGTGCGCTCAGATCCGAAGGCAGGTGTGCTGATGTTGAACCTTGAGTTGTGTACGCTGCACTTCCAGCAGACACAGGAGTTGGAGCAGATGCTCTCCTTTCTGGTTTTCGCAGATGGCGCGGCGGCGAGCCTGATTACTGCGCACGAGAAGGGTCTCGCACTCGACAGGTTCAAGGCGGTAATGGTGCCGGAGACACGTGGGCTGATTACCTGGAAGATTCGCGATCTCGGATTCGACATGCTGCTCTCCGGGCAGGTGCCGGGCGAACTGGGCCGCGCGCTGCATGAGAGCGAACTGATGGCGGAGCGCGACAGCATCGACCTGTGGGCGGTGCATCCTGGCGGGCGGTCGGTTCTGGATGCGGTAGAGAACGGACTGGAACTGCCGACAGATGCGCTGGCAGCGTCGCGCGAAGTGCTATCGTGCTTCGGCAACATGTCGTCGGCGACGGTGATGTTCGTGTTGCAGCGAATAATGCAGCAAGCGCGCCCGGGGCAGCGCGGGTGTGCGATGTCGTTTGGGCCGGGCCTAACAGCGGAAACGATGAGGTTCCATGTCGTCTAGTGCACAGATTGACTTCAGCCGGCGGGCCTCTCCAGGTGAGTTGCCGGAGCTGATGGATGGTGACTGCAGTTATGAGGATTTCCGTGACTGCCTGCGCAGTCTGGAAACAGTCAACCGCTGGCTGCTGGGTTATCGGCCGACACTGGCTTGGCTGGAGCGGTTGCCGCATGGATCGCGTGATCCCGTTCACATCGTCGATGTGGGCAGTGGCGGCGGCGATTTTCTGCGGCAGATTGCAGGCTGGGCACGGAGACGGGGCATTGCTGTGCAGTTAACGGGGATCGACTTGAATCCTTATGCCGCACGTGCAGCAGCGGAGTCCACGCCAAAGGAGCTCGGAATCGAATGGGTGACCGGCGATGCACTCGAGTATCGGCCGAAGAAGCCGGTCGATATCGTCGTGAGTTCGCTGCTGGCACATCATCTGGAGAACGAGGAGATCGTCGCACTGCTGAGGTGGATGGAAGCAACAGTGCAGGTAGGTTGGTTTATCAATGATTTGGAGCGGTCGGAGTGGAGTAGTCGGATGTTTGGGTGGGTGCGGTGGCACTGGCTTGTGCGGCATGACGGGCCAGTGTCGTTCCAGCGGGCCTTCCGGAAAGAGGATTGGGTACGCCTATTGGCTGCGGCGGGGATTCCGCGTGAGGCGGTGGCGATCGAGAAGTGGCGGCCGGGACGGTTGTGCGTGGGGCGGTGGAAATGAGATCGGTGATTATGAAGCGTCTCGTTAGACTTAGAAATATGAGGCCTCTAGCCCCCGGCGGCCTCATGGCGCTCCTCTTGACGTCTAACCATCTGAGAAGCGAATAATGCCACTTCCCACTCAGCTAGCGCCCAGCTCCACCGGTACCAGATTCAAGGCTGTTCTCTGGGCCTCGCTTGGTCTCACTGTACTCTTCGTCTTCATTACCTCAGAGCTGCTCCTCATCACCGATTATCCGATGTACCACGCCTATCGTCTGCAGGTCATTGCCGACCGGCATCTCCTCATCCCTCATACACTCGCCGGAATCTTCGCTCTTTTGATCGGCCCCATCAATTTCTCCTCGCGGATTCGCCAGCGTTACCTTCAACTCCATCGCATCCTCGGTCGCATCTATGTCATCTCCGTGTTTGTTGGTTCCTTCACGGGGATCGCTCTCGCAGCCGGCCGCCCAGGTCTTCCCGGAACCTCCATGCAGGCCGCCGCCTGGATGGTCTGTACCACCGCAGCCTTCATCACTGCACGCAACCGCCAAATCGCCGTGCATCGCCAATGGATGGCGCGTTCCTATGCAGTTACCTTTACCTTCGTCTCCAGCCGTGTGCTCAATCTCTGGCCCCGCTACTGGAGCCACCTGGGTGACGTCTTATCCGCCGTCGGCGTGATTGCCTTCACACTTGCCTCGCTGCTGATCGTGGAACTCGGCCTCAACTGGCGCGAACTCACAACCCGTCGCGACTGATCGTCGGCCAACGGCTACGAGAGTTTAAGATGTGGGTTGCAAAATGTCCTATTTCCCGAAGCTGGTCCCCACCAGGTCCGAGCTGACTACTGGCCCGTAACCACCGAACTGTCCAACAATTACCGCCACCGCAGGCTCCTCACCCTCCAGTACCCACACCATCACATCTTTCGGCTGAAGGCCGATCAGCCGCGCAATCAGCCCCACGATGCCGCCCAGCTCCGGATGAATGCGAAACACTGTCGCCTTGAGGGTCTGTCCTGCCAAGTGAACCGTCTGCTCGTCCTCCGGCGAGATCAGGAGCCGAATCAACCGCCCGCCGCTGACTGGTGCCAGCATCCCCACCCGAAACGGCGTCGTATTGTGCGACACGTTCAGCAGCAAGGTCCCAACGAAGCCATTCGCCAGGTCATTCGGCAGGTCCATGTGCTTGCTCTCGACGTGTATCTTGGCATTCTTGTCTATTGTGCGGCTGGTCACTATGCCGGTAGCGGCTTCTACCGTAAAATCGATGGGCTTTGTAAAGAACGGCCCTTTCTGTACGTGATGGTTGCGCACTAACCGGAACGTACCCTGCTGCGTGTACGTCGTCGCCTCATCATCAATCGATCCATCGACAAAGTGATAGGTGAGGCGCATCGTTACTTCATCGCCCTGCACAACCTGCGAGAACTCACCACTGGCAATGGTTTTTCCATCCTCGGAGCGGGCCACCATAAACCGGTGCATCGGTCGTTGAATATGTATCACTGAAATCGGTTCAGCCGCAGCTGCGATGCACAAAGTCATCGCGCAAAGAGCCACCATTAGGAAACCGTTTCTCCTCAATCGAATACCCCGTTCTAACACCTTAGACGCCACCATCCAGGCAGCGCGCCCAACTCCAAAATGACGATTTGTACAGAATGACGTGCCGAACTGCTTTCTGGACGTCTACTAGAACTATGGAGTCCTCAACAAATTGATTGAATATGCATCGAGTTCGGAGGTAATGCTTTGCAAGACGAAGTACTGATCGTGGGTGGTGGAGTGGCAGGCTGTGCGGTTTCGATCGCGCTCGCTCGAAAGGGACGAAGCGTCACCCTGATCGAACGCGAGCCGACACCGCGCCATAAAGTCTGCGGAGAGTTTCTAAGCGGAGAGGCTCTTGAGGACCTTCATGCACTTGGCATCGACGTGGCCGCGCTTGGCGCGGTGCCTATCGACTACGTTCGCCTCGCCGCGGCTAAGCGGGCCGCGGAGGCTCCCTTACCTTTTCGCGCTGCCTCACTCACGCGCAAAGCACTGGATACAGCGCTCATCGCCGAGGCCATCGCTGCGGGAGTCAGCGTCGAGCGTGGGCGCGGTGTGCAGTCGCTCAGTCGCACGACCACCAACCTCTGGCAGGCTACGCTCGACGACGGCACAAGTTATGAAGCTCCAACGGCCTTTCTCGCTACGGGAAAGCACGATCTGCGCGGACACGGGCGTCCGAAAGACCCTCACCAATGGGTCGCCTTCAAGATGTACTACCGGCTATCTCCCGCGCAGACCGCTGACCTGGGGGATGCCTCCGAGTTAACGCTCTATTCCGGAGGCTACGGGGGTATCCAACCGGTGGAAGACGGCATTACGAATTTCTGCTGTGTGGTGAAACAGCGGTATTTCGCAGGGGCGGGTCTTCGCTGGGAGAGCCTCATTGGGAAGATGCAACAGGACTGTCCTCACCTCGCGATGCGGCTCGACGGTGCTGAGCCACTGCTAGACAAACCGATCGCCATCACTCATATCCCGTATGGTTACATCCGCCGCACAACCGAGGAGGGGCTTTACTGCATCGGAGATCAGGCCGCCGTAATCCCTTCGTTCACCGGCGATGGTATCTCTATTGCCCTGCACACTGCTCGCCGTGCCGCCGCCGCCTATCTTGCGGCGGAGCCGGCGACGGTCTTTCAGCCAAGATTGCGCTCCGCAATGCTGCCCCAGATGCACCTTGCCGAGTTCGCAGCGAATGCCTTGAACAACTCACTTGCGCGTGCGGTACTGCCGTTCTGTCTCAGAGTGTGGCCCGGAGCGATGCGCGTGACCGCCAGGCTGACACGCGTCACCCAGCCCGCCGCTGTTGCTCCACAAGTGTTCGCAAACTGAATCAAGCTTAACCCGAATCAACTCTCGGTAGTCAAGATCTTCCAAGGGAGATGCAATGAAGTCCTTCGCAGTTTTTGTTCTCGCAGTCGCACTCTCTCAAACCGCACTCTCCCAGCATCAGACTTTCGCCGTCGATCCCGATGCCAGCGAGGTCAAGATGAAGCTCAACACGACCCACGAGGTCGTGAACGGCACTTTCCACGTACAGTCCGGTTCGATCAATTTCGACCGAACTGCCTCCCATATATCGGGGATTGTCATCGTCGCAGCAGGCAGCGGCAAGACGGGAAACGATAGCCGCGATAAGAAGATGAACAAGGACATTCTCAAGGTGGATCAGTTCGCCACCGTCTCTTTCGCGCCTAAAGCGTATAGCGGAACGATTGCGGCTTCAGGCGACTCGACTATTCAGGTGAGCGGAGTGTTCACGTTGCTTGGCACCGCTCACGATCTAACGATTCCGATGCAGATTCATGTGGATGGAACGAAGGCAACGGCGAAAGGGCAATTCGTCGTTCCCTATGTGCAGTGGGGTCTCAAGAACCCGAGCTTCCTGATCTGGAAGGCAGAAAATGATGTAGCAATTGATCTCAATCTCGTCGGCCAGATCTCAAACTAAGGGGATTCTCGCCAAAAATGAATATGCGTGCGATTGGATTGGCCACTCTTTGTCTCATCTCAATGCCGGTGCTGGCTTTTGCGCAAACCGACGAGATCCAGGTCTACGACGGAGAGATTGCGCCGCCGGGAATATTCAATCTGATGATCCACAACAACTTCACGCCCAAGGGACGGACCGTGCCCGACTATCCTGGGGCAATCATAGCCAATCATTCGTATCAGGTCACTGCCGAATGGGCGTACGGAGTTACGCCGTGGTTCGAGCAAGGACTTTATATGCCCGTAACCTCGCCCTATTCTTCGAACTATGGCTCGACGATCGACGGCTTCAAGATTCGCGAACTATTCGCGCGGCCCAACGCTCACGATCACAAGTTTTTCTACGCGGCCAATTTTGAGTTTAGCGTCAATCATAGTTACTGGGAGCCCAGGACAATCACCTCCGAGATCAGGCCGATCGTGGGGGTGCACTTGCATACATGGGATTTCATCTACAACCCAATTCTCGACACGGACTATACCGGGGGACTTGGAAACCTGCAGTACAACCCCTCAGGGAGAGTGGCGTACAACTTCAACGACAGATGGGCCGTTGCCGCGGAAGAGTATGACGGTTTTGGCCCGCTGCGCGGGTTCTTGCCACTTCCGAAGCAGTTTCATGAGGTATGGGCGACTACTGATTACTCAGGCAGCAAGTTTCTCGGTTTGAACATTGAGACCGGTGTCGGGTACGGGTTGACTGGGGCTTCCGACAAATGGACGCTTAAGTTGATGCTGTCACGCAACCTCAATGTCCACCCGTGGCATCCTCAATAGGAAAAAGCCCCCAAAGACGTACGGCAGTTTGTCTTGAAAAGACAGGATGATTCCGACAATCCCACGTCCCGCATGGAGAATAGCATGGCAGCTTCCGACAACAAAAATATCCTCGCTGCCTTGGAGGCGACCTGGCAAGCGGAAATGGAGGGCTTCTACACCTATACTGCTCCCTCTAAAAGTGAAGCGGACCCGCATCGTCGGAATGCCCTGCGAGGTCTGGCGATGGCTGAGAAGCATCACGCCGATCTTTGGGCAGAACGCATCAAAGAACTCGGTGGGCCAGAGCCACGGTTCAGCGGGAGTCCGAATGGGCAAGCGGATTCGCTGGCCAACCGCGTCGGGGGAGCAGACCTTCCTCAAGAAGACGCTGAGCGGTTCGTCGAACACCTTGCCAAGGACAAGAACCAACTTATCGAAGCTCTTGCTAGAGAACGACTGAACACAACGGAAGAAGGTTTGAGTAAACCAATGGTCTTCGCGATATCCGGAGCAATTTCGACGGCTGTAGGCGCATTTATTCCGATCCTCCCATTCTTCTTTATGACCGGCATTCGGGCTGTGATTGTCGCAGCAGTCGTCTCTCCTATCGTTGTTGCAGTCTCATGCAGGGCTCAGTTGCACTGATAGGCGTTCGGGACCCGAATGCCCTTGTACTTGCGAAACTTGGCGAAGGTCTCTGACCTTCGTCGGCAAAATCTAAATGGGCTCGAGTTCTACAACCGTCACTTGATCATGCGGAGACGAAGTACATCTGGGCGCGAGAAACAGAGGCTAGCTCTATGTTGTAACCTCAATCAAAACGCTGCCTTCCCTGAAGAAGAAGCACACTTCTTTTCGGAAACTCGCTAAAAGTAACGGCGAATCATGCAGTGTCACCGGGAGACGTTAAAAACCAATGCAGACTGAGCGTCATCGCACAAACAGAGTCGGCTGGCTACGTGCCGCCGTGCTTGGAGCTAACGATGGACTATTGTCCACCGCAAGCCTGATATTGGGTGTAGCGAGCGCACATGGTGCCCACGGCAGCATTCTGGTTGCGGGACTGGCCGGATTGGTTGCCGGCTCGATGTCAATGGCGGCCGGGGAATATGTTTCGGTGCATTCGCAGGCCGATACGGAGCGTGCGGATCTCGAACGCGAAAAGGCAGAACAGGCCACAGATCCGGTTGGGGAACGGCAGGAATTGGCGGACATTTACACAGAACGAGGCCTCGACGCCACTCTGGCGATGGAAGTCGCCACGCAACTGATGGCCAAGGACGCCTTGGCAGCTCATGCTCGCGATGAGCTTGGTGTCACCGATGCCCTAAGCGCAAAGCCTGTTCAGGCGGCAC
>CAWDJR010000019.1:0-156365 GCA_963802565.1 uncultured Acidobacteriaceae bacterium
CGCCGTTGTGGCGGCATGGTTACACCGTGCACGGACCTCAGCCTCGCAGCTATGACTATGCGTTCCCGCGCAAAAAGCTGCAGGGCGCTCTGCGCTCGGCGCTGGCATCGAAGCTGGCCGACGGCAAGCTCACGGTAGTCGACACACTGGAAATCAAAGAGGGCAAGACCAAGCTCTATCGCCAGGCGCTGGACAAGCTGGATGTAACGCGCACCGCTCTCATTGTCGAAAACGGCAAGACGCTTTCACAGGCACTGATGCTAGGCGCGCGCAATCTTAAGGGTGTCGAGCTGGTCCTCAACAACGAAGTGCATCCCTACGATCTGCTTCGGTACGAGCGGGCAATTTTCTCCAAGGCCGCGATCGAGCAATTGACGGAGTCTCTCGTGAAGAGCGTTTCGAAGCGCAATGCCGCGCAGACGGAGGCCGCATAATGCCGACTCTCTATACAGTGATTCGCCGGCCCCTGATTACAGAAAAGGGCTTGAGCGTAAAGGAAACCGAGGGCACGCTGGTGTTTGACGTGGCTCCGGATGCTTCGAAGATCGAAGTGAAGCAGGCGGTCGAGGCTCTCTTCAAGGTGAAGGTGGCCGCCGTACGGACTGCGAATGTGGTGGGCAAGGAACGCCGCCGCGGAAAGTTCGCCGGATTTCGACCGGATTGGAAGAAGGCTTACGTTCGGCTCAAAGCCGGCGAGAAGCTGCCGGAGTACGTGGGCAACCTTTAGAAGCAGCTTTTCGCTTCTAGCTCCCAGCTTCTAGCTCGACAAGCGACGGGGCAAAGTTGATGAAGAAGTAAGAAGTTTGTTGAGCAAGATGGGCTAGAGGCTAGTAGCTAGCAGCTAGAAGCTCATCAAGGATAAAGACGATGGCTATCAAGACATACAGACCGATTACGCCGACGTTGCGCTTTAAAACCACGCTGGTCAATGATGACCTGACGACGGATAAGCCGCACAAGCCGCTCCTGGCAGTGCGCAAGCGCACAGGCGGACGGCGCAACACGGGCGACCTGACGATTCGGCACCACGGCGGCGGGCATAAGCAGAAGATCCGGCTGATCGACTTCAAACGCGACAAGTTCGGGATTCCCGGCAAAGTGGCGACCATTGAATACGATCCGAACCGCTCGGCGCGCATTGCGCTGGTTCACTACGCGGACGGCGAGAAGCGCTACATTCTGCAGCCTGTGGGCTTGAAGGTTGGAGCAACGGTAAGCTCCGGTCCCGAAGCAGACATCCTGATCGGCAATGCGTTGCCGCTCAAGAATATTCCTGCCGGCACCACGGTACACGCGATTGAGCTTCGGCCGGGAAAGGGCGCGCAGATGGCGCGTTCGGCCGGTGCGCAGGCTCAGTTGGTGGCCAAGGAAGGCGATTACGCGCTTCTAAAGCTGCCATCCGGCGAGACGCGCAAGGTGCTGGTAGAGTGCCTGGCGACCGTTGGTCAGGTAGGAAACACCGATCACGAGAACGTATCTATCGGCAAGGCCGGGCGCAACCGCTGGAAGGGCATTCGTCCAACCAACCGCGGCGTCGCCATGAACCCTGTGGATCACCCGCACGGCGGCGGCGAAGGCAAGACTTCTGGCGGCCGTCATCCTGTGACTCCCTGGGGACAGCCAACACGCGGATACAAGACACGCAACAACAAGCGGACCGATGCGTTCATCATCAGCCGCCGGTCGAAGTAGAGGAGCTGAGGGTATATGGCACGTTCGACAAAAAAAGGCCCGTTTGTGGATGCGCACCTGACGACGAAGATCGAGGTGCTCAACGCGGCCAACGATAAGAAGGTCGTGAAGACATGGTCGCGGCGCTCGACGATCTTCCCGGAGTTTGTGGGACACACAATCGCAGTGCACAACGGCAAAAAGTTTGTTCCGGTGTACGTGACCGAGAACATGGTGGGACACAAGCTGGGTGAGTTTGCTCCGACGCGCACGTTCAAGGGGCACACCGGCGGATCGAAGGCTGCGGAAGCTTCTGCCAAGCCGGCGGGTCCGCGGTAAAAGCAGCCTTCAGCTATTAGCTTCGGGCTAATAGCCTGGCGATGAAGATTGATGCAGCCCGGGCGGGCAAAGAGAAGCTGGAAGCTAGCGGCTAGAAGCTAGTAGCTGGCGAAGAGGAAGAGACCAATGGCAGTCGAGACAAAAGAATACCGGGCAGAAGCAAGGTTTCAGCGTGTATCGCCGCAGAAGGCGCGGCTGGTGCTGGACCTGATCAAGGGCCGGGGAGTTCAGGAAGCGCTGGAGACGGCGGCATTCACCAAGAAGCGTATTGCTCCGGTGATTCACAAGCTGCTGACTTCGGCCGTGGATAACGCCAAGTATGTATCGGGCGAAAGAGGTGAAGATGTCGACGTCGACAACCTCTACGTCAAGTCGGCGATTGCCAATGACGGTCCACGCATGAAAAGGATTCGGCCCGCTCCAATGGGACGCGCGTACCGCTACCAGCGCAGGCTGACGCACATCATCCTGTCAGTAGCAGAACGCGATGGCGGCCACTCGCACCTGGTGACCAAAGCCGACGAGCCGGCAGCGGCAGGTAAGTCAGTGAAGAAGACGGGCGCGAAGAAGACAGCCCCGAAGACGGCAAAGAAATCAGCGGCGAAGAAGCCGGTTGCAGCAACGAAGAAAAAGGCCAAGAAGTAGGCCGAGAGGTTTGAGGAAAAAAGTATGGGACAGAAAGTCCACCCTTATGGATTCCGGCTGGGAGTGAACAAGCCGTGGCGTTCGCGCTGGTTCTCTGAGCGCGACTATGACAAGCTCCTGGTTGAAGACGTGAAGCTCAAGGCTGAGCTGCGCGAAAAGCTCAAAGCTGCCGGCGTGAGCTCGGTGGAAATCGAGCGTCCGGGCAACAAGCTTCGCTTCCTGATCCGCACCGCGCGTCCGGGTATCGTTATCGGCCGCAAGGGCGCCGAGATCGAGAAGCTCAAGACTGAGCTCGGCAAGCGTACCAACCGCGAAGTGTTCATCGACATCATCGAGGTGAACAAGCCGGAGTTGGACGCCCAGCTGGTGTCGGAGAACATCGCGCTGCAGCTTGAAAAGCGCGTGAGCTTCCGCCGCGCCATGCGCAAGAGTGTGGATTCGGCTCTGCGTTTCGGCTGCAAGGGAATCAAGGTGCGCGTTTCGGGCCGTTTGAACGGCAACGAAATCGCGCGGTCGGAGTGGTATCTGCAGGGGCGTCTGCCACTGCACACGCTCCGCGCGGATATTGATTACGGGTTCACTGAAGCGCACACCACCTACGGGGTGATCGGCGTAAAGACGTGGATCTATCGCGGCGACATCTATGAGCAGAAACGTCGCCAGCCCGCGCCGGCAGGTTCGGGAGTGTTTTAACGGCAGTTGTCAGTGATCAGTTGTCAGTGGTCAGTGATTCGTGCCGGGTTAAGTTTTGTGATTTGTCCAGGGCTAGTTGCTGGACGTGAGATTGAAAGTCAGTTTAAGCAAGAAGAGAGACTGACCACTGATCACTGTCGACTGACCACTGGTTTTTAGAGGATTTCGCTATGTTGATGCCGAAGAAGGTTAAGTTCCGCAAGCAGCAGAAGGGCAAGCGCCGCGGTAAAGCGTGGCGCGGTTCCTCCCTGTCTTTCGGTGAATACGGTTTGAAGGTCCTGGAGTGCGGCTACATCACTGACCGGCAGATCGAAGCCAGCCGTATCGCCATGACCCGCTTCATCAAGCGCGGCGGCAAGATCTGGTTGCGGCTGTTTCCTGATAAGCCGATCACCAAGAAGCCGGCCGAAGTTCGAATGGGTTCGGGCAAGGGCGCGCTGGATCACTGGGTAGCCGTGGTGCGGCCCGGCAAGATCCTGTTCGAGATGGAAGGCGTGACGCCTGAAATCGCCCAGGAAGCCATGCGGCTAGCCTCGAACAAGCTCCCGCTGCGGACCAAGTTTGTGCAGCGTCCGGGTGCCGACAAGACAGCATCGGCCGAAAAGAAGACGGCAACAGCCGAGTAGTCGGCAGAGGGTAAGACGCGCCGCTGATCCCGCAAGGATGGGCAGAGCGCCGGAGATTAAGAGATGGAACTCGCAAAGATTCGCAGTTTGAGCGACGACGAACTGCTGCACCACGAGAAGGCTTCTGGTGAGCAGTTGTTTCGGCTTCGCTTTCAGGTCTCGATGGGGCAGAACGACGGAGTGAAGAAGCTCCGCCAGTTGCGCAAGGAGATCGCACAGGTCAAGACGGTTGCGCGTGAGCGCGAACTCGGCGTTCGAGGCGCCATGCATGAGCTGGTCTCGACGCTGCCAGCGGGCGAAGAGAAGCCCGCCAAGAAGGCCAAGACGGCGAAGCCGGCATCGGCCAAGTCCAGCGCCGGGAAGACCCCAAAGACGAGCGCCAAGAAGAGCGCGGCGGGCAGCACAAAGAAGAAGGGAGCCGGTAAATGACGGCCGCAACAGAGAAGCAGACGCCGGCAAGCCGGCGCAACGAAAAAGTGGGCAACGTGGTTTCGACCAAGATGCAGAAGACCATCGTGGTCGAGGTTGAGATGCGCAAGGCTCATCCGAAATACAAGCGCATTGTGAAGAGCTCGAAAAAGTTCTATGCGCACGATGAGCAGAACTCCGCGCGCATGGGCGACGTGGTCCGCATCCGCGAGACCAGGCCGCTGAGCAAGTTGAAGCGGTGGTCGCTTGAAGAGATTGTGCGGCGTTCGTCGCTGGCACAGATTGAAGACACGGCTGGAACAGCCGCTGCTGTAGAAGCCGGTCAAGTAGGCGGAGCGGTACGAGGAGAAGAATCCATGGCTGTGCAAATGAGAACCATGCTCGCGGTGGCCGATAACTCCGGCGCGCGCAAGCTGCAGGTGATTCTGCCTTTGGGCGGCGGACTCGGCAAGATTGCCGGTCTGGGTGATGTTGTGACCGCAGCGGTGAAGGAAGCTTCGCCGGATGGAACGGTGAAGAAGGGCAAAGTGGTGAAGGCGGTGATTGTCCGCACCCGCAAAGAGCATCGTCGCCGTGACGGAACCTATATCCGCTTCGACGAGAATGCGGCAGTCGTAATCGATGACGCGCACGAGCCGGTCGGCACCCGCGTATTCGGCCCCGTTGCTCGCGAACTGCGTGAGAAGAAGTTTTTGAAGATTGTGTCGCTAGCACCGGAAGTGGTGTAGAAGTTGTAAGTCTTCAGTGATCAGTTGACAGTCCGGCGGGTTTTGCTGAGAACTGAAAACTGAAAACTGAGAACTTGGGAGATTGAAATGCCGAGTTTGAATATTCGTCGTAACGATATGGTAAAGATCCTCGCGGGTTCCGATCGCGGCAAGTCGGGCCGTGTACTGCGCGTGTTTCCTGATAAGGGTACGGTGCTGGTTGAGCATGTACGCGTAGTGAAGAAGACTGTCTCGAGCAAGCATGGTCAGCGGACCAAGGGCGGCATCGCGGAGCAGGAGTCGCCCATCAACGTCTCGAACGTGGCCCTGCTCTGCTCAAATTGCGAGACGGCCTCGATCGGATACAAGGTTGAGGGCACCAGCAAGCAGCGGATCTGCAAGACGTGCGGCAGCGAGTTGCCCACGAAGAAGTAAGAGGAACCTACCGGCAGGGCAGAGCGCATAGGGCGCAACGTTTCGTCGGCAAGTCCCTTCCGCAACGGTACACGGTCGCTACGGTGATCTACTCCGAAGACCGGAAGAAAGAGAGTGAAGGAAATGGCAGCAAGGTTGAAAGAGAAGTACAACAAAGAGATCAAGCAGGCGCTCAAGAAGGAACTGGGCATCGAGAACATGATGGCGGTTCCGCGGCTGGAAAAGGTCGTCATCAACATGGGCCTGGGCGAAGCAACGCAGAACACCAAGCTGCTTGACCCGCTGGTTGGCGATCTGACGCAGATTACCGGACAGAAGCCGGTCATGACGAAGGCGAAGAAGTCGATTGCCGCTTTCAAAGTGCGCGCCGGCATGTCCATCGGAGCGATGGTGACCCTGCGCAATGAGAAGGCATATGAGTTTGTCGACCGCTTGATTTCGACGGCACTTCCGCGGGTTCGCGATTTTCGCGGCGTCTCGACCAAGAGTTTTGACGGGCGCGGTAACTACACGCTCGGTCTGCGCGATCAGCTGATCTTCCCCGAGATTGATTACTCGAAGGTTGAAAAGCTGAAGGGCATGAATATCACGATCGTGACCACGGCGAAGGACGACAACGCAGCACGTGCGCTTCTGAAGGCCTTCGGCATGCCGTTCCGGCAAGGGGCGTAAACGCAGTTCGTAGTTTGAAGTTCGTAGTTCACAGCCCTTGGTGCTGAGGAGCCGCAAGAACTGAGAACTAAGAACTCGGAACTGTGAACTATTGAGGATTTATGGCAACCACTGCAAAGCGAGTGAAAGACGCGCGGAAGCCGAAGTTCAGCTCCCGCAAACATAACCGGTGCAAGCTCTGCGGACGTCCGCGGGGATACCTGCGGAAGTTTGGTATCTGTCGCTTGTGTTTCCGTGCATTGGCGCTCAAGGGAGAGATCCCCGGCGTCGTGAAGTCGAGCTGGTAGCAAGACAGTTGTCAGGGAACAGTGGTCAGTGGTCAGTTCTTTAAGTTCTGGAAATGAGCCGCTGAGGTAAGAGCAAGGGTTCTTACTGAACACTGTGCACTGAACACTGATCACTGCAGTACGCATTTCCGCTGGTTCTCCTGTTGAAGTGAGACCGGGAGCGAACGGGGAATGAAGGAGAAGGAATGAGTCTGACCGACCCAGTAGCAGATTTTCTGGCGCGAATCCGGAACGCAATCCGCGCGCGCCATCAGAAGCTGGATGTGCCGGCTTCCAAGTTGAAGACCGAGATTGCCCGCATTCTCAAGGAAGAGGGCTACATTTCGAACTACAAGACACAGGAAGAGGAAGGCAAGCTGATTCTTCGCGTGTACCTGAAGTACGGCGGACAGGAAGCGGCTATTCGTGACTTGGCGCGTATTTCGCGTCCCGGCTGCCGCGTGTACATCGGCCGCGATGAGATCAAGCGCGTCCAGGGTGGACTTGGCATCTCGATCATGACGACCCCCAAGGGCGTGATGACGGGTCGCCAGGCGCGCCGCGAAGGTGTAGGCGGCGAGCTGCTCTGCGAGGTCTGGTAAACCGACAGTTCACAGTTATTAGTTCACAGTGGTCAGTTTCGGTTTTGCAGCGCGAGCAACTATGAATTACGAACATTGAACTGACAGAACTGCTGGGCAAGCCCGGCCGGCTGCAGTGGAACGAATGAAAGTTGAAGCTGATCACTGAACAACTGATCACTGACAACCGGTTTTTCGGGACTCGCAAGCCAATGAAGGATTGATTCGATGTCGCGTATTGGAAAAAAACTGATTCCGCTGCCCTCCGGCGTGAAGTACAAGGTTGAGGGCAACACGGTCCTCGTCGAAGGGCCCAAGGGCAAGGTATCGGCGATGATTGCCGACGGCATTTCGCTCGAGACCAAAGACGGCGTGTTGCACGTCAATCGCGTGAGCGAAGATAAAGCCGCGGTCCATGGACTGACGCGCGCCCTGGTATTCAACGCAGTGCAGGGCGTGACCAAGGGCTGGACGAAGGAACTGGACATCGTCGGAATCGGTTATCGCGCCGAGTTGAAGGGCAAGGGCATGGTGGTGTTTACGCTGGGCTACTCGCATCCCATCGAGGTTCCGCTGCCGACGGGTATCGAGGTGGCAATCGATCCGAAGCAGACGCACCTCACCGTCTCCGGTATCGACCGGCAGAAGGTGGGCCAGGTTGCCGCCGATATGCGTTCGCTGCGCAAGCCCGATCCGTACAAGAACAAAGGCGTGCGCTACTCCGACGAGAAGCTGAAGAAGAAGGCCGGCAAGACCGGAGCGAAGTAAAACAGTGATCAGTTGTCAGTGATCAGTTCTGTTACTCGTCAACCTTAGCAAGTTCTGTTCACTGACCACTGTTCACTGGACGCTGCAGTTCAACCCGAACGGGGCCGTAGGTCGGCTCCGCTGATAGGAAAGAGACGAAGATGATCAAGAGAAACGAAATTCGCCAGCGGATTCACTCGCGCATCCGCGCCAAGCTGGCAGGCACCGGTGAGCGGCCCGGTTGAACGTGTATCGCTCGCTGAACCACATCTATGCGCAGGTGATTGACGACCAGAAGGGTGTGACCATCGTGTCCGCCTCTACCCTGGCGACGAAGTCGAAGACCGGCGGCAATGTGTCAGCAGCCAAGGAAATCGGCAAAGCAATCGCCGAGAAGGCTCAGGAAAAGGGCGTCAAGAAGGTGGTCTTCGATCGCGGCGGCTTCCTGTATCACGGCCGCATCAAGGCCCTGGCCGAAGCAGCGCGCGAAGCAGGGCTTGAGTTTTAAAAGCTGAAATCTCTGGCAAGACGAACGGGACAAGCTGAACACTGTTCACTGAACACTGTTCACTGAAAAAGAGAGAGCAATGATGATTCTGAATAAGAAACTCGATGCCAACCAGTACAACCTGAAGGATCAGGTGGTTTCCATTAACCGCGTGACCAAGGTCGTGAAGGGCGGCAAGAACATGTCGTTTGCCGCGCTGGTTGTGGTGGGCGACGCCGCTTCAGGCGTGGTTGGTTATGGATCGGGCAAAGCCAAGGAAGTTCCCCAGGCCATCCGCAAGGGAATTGAAGCGGCCAAGAAGAACCTGGTTCGCATCAACCTGACCGACACCTCGATTCCGCACCAGGTGCTGGGTCGTTTCGGCTCGGGCCACGTGCTGCTGAAGCCGGCTCCTGAAGGAACGGGCGTAATTGCCGGCGGCGCGGTGCGCGCGGTGATGACCTCGGTCGGCGTGCAGAACGTGCTCACCAAGAGCCTGGGAACGGCGAACCCGCACAACGTCATCAAGGCAACGTTCGACGCGCTTATCCAACTGCGCGACAAGAGCGATGTTGCCACGGCGCGCGGCAAGCAGGTTGAGGAGCTTTAATCATGGCTGAGACCAAGAAGATCCGCATTGAATACTACCGCTCCAAGAACTCCACTCCCGCCAAGCATAAAGCGGTTGTGAAGGGTCTGGGCTTTACGCGACTCAACCAGATCGTCGAGCGCGTAGACAACGAATCGGTTCGTGGCATGGTGAAAACGATTCCGCACCTTGTACGAATTCTTGAAAACTAGTTTTCAAGAATTCGCGGTTCAAAGTTCAGAGTTCACAGATTCGAATGCTCACAGGCAACTGTGAACTTAGAACTACGAACTCAGAACTCAACGCAACGCGAGTCGTCGGGGCTCAACCCTGCCGGCGCTATTAGCGAGGAAAATCATGGCAAAGAATCTATCGAATTTGCGCGCGCCCAAGAAGGCAAATACCGGGCGCAAGCGCGTGGGCCGGGGCATGGGATCCGGCATGGGCAAAACCTCAACCCGCGGCCACAAGGGCCAGGGTTCGCGTTCGGGCTTTAGCCTGATGCGCGGTTTCGAGGGCGGCCAGATGCCGCTGCACCGCCGGCTTCCGAAGCGCGGCTTCACCAACATCTTCCGCACCGAGTACAGCGTGGTGAACCTTGATCGGTTTGCCGAACTTTCGGTCAAGGAAGTTGGGCTGGATGATTACAAGAAGCTGGGCCTGGTTTCGAGCAAAAAAGCTCTGATCAAGGTCCTCGGCTCGGGCGAACTAACCTCGGCGATCACTATACACGCGCACAAGTTTTCCAAGTCGGCCATCGAGAAGATCGAAAAGGCCGGCGGCAAGGCCGTTGTGGCAGGAGCGCCCGCGGCAGCGTAAAGGACATCAATCCGGATCTCGACGTCGAGACCCGGAACACCCTATGTGTCCGGGAACACCGTCAGGCTGACTTCCAAGCTGCCAAGATCGAAAGCTGAAGACATCCGGCGGAATTCAAGGACACTTGGCGACCTTCGCGCTTACACTGGATTTTGGCAAGATTCGAGCGGCGACATCGCCTGAAGCGGAAAACCACACATGCTTGAGAAGTTTCTGAATATCTTCCGGATTCCTGACCTGCGCAAGCGGGTTCTGTTTACATTGGGCATTCTCGCCGTGTACCGCCTGGGTGCGTTTATTCCCACCCCCGGCGTGAACACTCACCAGCTTGAACTCCTGTTCAACGCGCAGAGCGGGTCGGCGCTCGGCCTGATGGACCTGTTCGGCGGCGGCAACCTGCGTCGAATGACCATCTTCGCGCTTGGGCATCATGCCCTACATCACCGCGTCGATCATCTTCCAGTTGCTGACCGTGGTGTATGAGCCGTTGGCGCGCATCCAGAAGGAAGGCGAACTCGGCCGTCGGAAGATCACGCAGTGGACGCGCTACATGACAGTCGTCCTCGGCGCGCTGCAATCCATCGGCATCGCGGCCATTCTGACCAAGCAGGGCCTTGTACTCCATCCCGGAATCGGCTTCAGCCTGATGACGGTGCTCACGCTGACCACGGGCACTGCGTTCATCATGTGGCTGGGTGAGCAGATTACCGATCGCGGCATCGGCAACGGTATGAGCCTGCTGATCTTTGCGGGCATCATCGCAGGCCTTCCGCGCGGTATTGCGGATCTCGTGGGCAAGGTGCAGACCAGTGCCTGGGGATCCCTCACGATCTTTGCCGTACTGCTGCTGGCCGTGGGCATGGTCGCCGTGGTTGCGTTCATCGTTTTTGTGGAGCGTTCAGAGCGCCGCATTCCCATCCAAAGCGCCCGTCGCATTGTGGGCCGGCGAATGATGGGCGGCTCGTCAAGCCACCTGCCCTTGAAGGTAAATTCCGGCGGCGTGATGCCGGTCATCTTTGCCAGTTCCATCCTGTCGGCGCCGCTGCTCTTCGGCCAGATGGAGTGGGTGCAGAGCAATCGCTTCTTCCAGCCGATCATTCAGGCGCTCCAGCCGGGCTATCCCTGGTATGAAACGCTGTACGTTCTGGGCATTATCTTCTTTGCCTACTTCTATGTATCGATCGTGATGAAGCCGGACGATATTGCTGACAACTTCCGCAAGTCCGGATCGTTCATTCCCGGCATCCGGCCCGGAAAGCGCACCTCTGACTTCATCAACGACATCCTTACGCGGATCACGCTGGTCGGCGCGATCTACCTCATCATCATTTCCCTGGTGCCCACCTTCCTGATTTCGGGCATACGTTTTGACAAGCTCTTGTCTAGTCGGCCGGTTCTTTGAGAGTCTGCCGACCTGGGCAACACACGGTTTGGGGGTCAATTTCTACTTCGGCGGCACCTCGCTGCTGATCGTAGTGGGTGTCGCTATGGACACTGTCAACCAGATCGAATCGCAGCTGATCATGCGCCATTATGACGGCTTTTCCCCGCGCTCCGGTCGTATACGCGGAAGGAAAAACTGGTAATGTCGCCGTCTGCAGCAAGCGTTGAAAGTGCATTAGAAGCAGCAGTAGAAGGAGATCGAGGGTCGGCAAGGATGATCGTACCTGGACCGATTCTCCTGTTGGGTGCACCGGGCGTGGGGAAGGGTACCCAAGCCAAGGAATTGGTGCAACATTGGGGGATACCCCAGATTTCGACCGGGGACCTGCTCCGCGCCAATGTGGCCCAGGGCACGCCGCTGGGAAAGACGGCCAAGGAGATCATGCACCGGGGAGAACTTGTTCCGGACTCCCTGGTCAACGAGATGGTGGCTGTGAGGCTGCAGCAACCGGATACGGTTAAAGGGTACATTCTGGACGGGTTCCCGCGGACATTGGCGCAGGCACACTGGCTGGATGGTCGCTTGGCGATACAAACAGAGGCTTTACCGCTGGTTGCCGTCAGTATCCAAGTGGATTATAATCAGTTACTGCGCCGAATTACGGGGCGCAGGAACTGTCCAGTCTGCCAGACCATCTACAACGTCTATTCGAAGCCGCCTCAACGGGCTGGTTTCTGCGATGTTGAAGGGGCTGCACTGACCCAGCGATCCGATGACACGGAAAAGGTTTTTGCAGAGCGCATGCGCGCTTACGCTGCCCAGACCGCGCCTGTGATTGAGCACTACCGGGAACTGGGCCGGTTTATCGAAGTGCCCGGAGACGGGCCGATCGCCGCGATTGCGGCTGGAATTGTTACCGCCGTTGAGCGGCTGCGCAAATAGCGTGGCGCGCGGACGGCAGTTTGTGCGTTTACGAAAGATGGGTTAGCGAAGTGGCTGTCGTACTGAAGTCGTCTCAAGAGATCGAAAAGATGCGCCGCGCTGGCAAGGTTGTCCGCGAGGTGCTGGAGTTGGTGCGCAGCCACGTCAAGCCGGGCGCGACCACTCTCGATCTTGAAAAGGTTGCTGAAGCGCGCATCAGCGAACTGGGCGCCAAGCCGGCCTTCAAGGGATATCACGGGTTTCCATGCGTGCTCTGCACCTCGATCAATAGCGAGGTGGTGCACGGCATTCCATCGAAGAAGCGTGTTCTCAAAGAAGGAGACATCGTTTCGGTGGACTGCGGAGCGATTGTGGACGGCTTTTTCGGAGACGCCGCCATCACGGTGCCTGTGGGCGAGAAAATTGCCCCCGATACAGCACGGCTGCTCGAGGTGACGGAGAAGTCGCTGCACGCGGGCATCTCGGTGGTGAGGCCGGGAGCGACGCTGGGCGACATTGGCGCACGCGGTGCAGAAGGTAGTCGAAGCCGAGGGGTTCTCGGTTGTGCGGGATTTTGTTGGACATGGGATCGGTAGCCATATGCACGAAGATCCGCAGGTGCCGAATTTCGGCGAAGCGGGTTCTGGTATGAAATTGAGGGCCGGGATGGTGATTGCGATCGAGCCCATGGTGAACGCCGGAAAGCCAAACGTGCGCGTGTTGCGCGATGGCTGGACGGCAGTTACAGACGATGGAAGCATGAGTGCTCATTTTGAGCACACGGTGGCGGTTACCGACACCGGGGCAAAAGTTCTGACTGAGTAGTATTCAGTCCCAAACACGAGGGTGCTTCAAGCACCAGAAGTGGATACAGTTTGTCGAAGGAAGACGCGATTGAGGTCATGGCAACGGTGGTCGAAACGTTGCCCAATGCAATGTTCAAGGTGAAGCTTGAGACAAATCACGAAGTGCTGGCTCACGTCTCAGGCAGAATGCGCAAAAACTTCATCCGAATTTTGCCGGGTGATCGCGTAGCCGTAGAACTCAGTCCGTACGACCTGAACCGCGGGCGAATTGTGTACCGCTACAAGTGATCAGTGGACAGCGATCAGTGTCCAGTTGGGTGGTTTTGAAAGGGCACGGCTTTAGCCGTGCCGATAGGCTCGCCAATACCGCGGGCTTTAGCCCCTGAGGGCATGTTGGACGAGGTTGAAATCTACAGACCGCGTTGTTAGTAGATGCGCGGAGAAGGGCAGTAAAGCAAATGAAGGTCCGTGCATCGGTAAAGAAGATTTGCGTGAAGTGCAAGGTCATCAACCGCCGCGGGGTGGTTCGTGTGATCTGCGAAAACGCAAAGCACAAGCAGCGCCAGGGCTAGTTGAGTCTGGTAAGTGGGCGGAAACTCCAAGGCAGTTTCAAGTTAGGAGTTCGTAGTTCACAGTTGCAAGTAGGCGAATGGTAACTGTGAACTTAGAACTATGAACTGCGAACTTTTCAGGGGCTAGTTAGCTTGAGTCAAGGCTTGCGATGAACCCCGGAGTCATCCGCATAACCCGTGCGAGCCGGTTGAGACCGGAGGCACAAACAGAAGCACAAAGGATTCAGAATGGCACGTATTGCTGGCGTCGATCTGCCCCGCAACAAGCAGGCTCGGATCGCGCTCACATACATCTACGGCATCGGTAATCCCCGGTCGCTGAAGATCCTGGAAAAGGCCCATGTTGAGGCCACCAAGAAGGTCCAGGACCTCAGCGAAGAAGAGGTAAACCACATCCGCCAGGTGATTGAGGACGAGGGTGACGTCGAGGGCGATCTCCGCAAGGATACCCAGATGCACATCAAGCGCCTCATCGATATTCAGAGCTACCGTGGCAACCGGCATCGCCGGTCGTTGCCGGTACGTGGACAACGCACCCATACCAATGCCCGTACTCGCAAAGGACCGCGTAAGGGCACTGTAGCGGGCAAGAAGAAAGCGACGGCGAAGACCTAATGGCGAAACCAGAGAAGGCCGCAGCCGGCAAAGCTGGCAAGAACAAGAAATTCAAGAAGCGCGAGCGCAAAAATGTGCCCTATGGCATTTGCCACATTCAGGCCTCGTTCAACAACACTATCGTGACCATCACCGACCAGGTGGGCAACACGCTCAGCTGGAAGAGTTCGGGTTCGCTCGGCTTCCGCGGATCGCGCAAAGGCACGCCGTTCGCGGCGCAGCAGGCAGCGTCAAATGCGGCGTCGATGGCGCGCGATCACGGTTTACGTGCAGTAGACGTGCGCGTTGCCGGTCCCGGGTCGGGTCGCGAGTCGGCCATCCGTGCTCTCGCAGCAGCGGGTATCGATGTTCGCTCAATCCGCGACGTCACGCCGGTGCCGCACAATGGTTGCCGTCCGCCGAAGCGTCGTCGCGTGTAGTACAGTTTTTGGTTTCATGTTGTCAGTTTTCAGTCCGGAACGGACGGAACTGATGACTGAGAACTGATCACTGACAACTAAAACAGGGCCGGGAGGAAGTCTCCTCCGGAGATGTAAACCGGCCGTCATCCGAAGTCAGGAGAAGAAATGGCACGTTATACCGGAGCAGTATGCCGCCTTTGCCGTCGCGAAGGCACCAAGCTCTTTTTGAAGGGCACCAAATGCACATCTGACCGTTGCCCGATTGAGAAGCGCAACTTTCCTCCCGGCCAGCACGGCAAAGACCGCAAGGCGAAGATCGTTGGCTACGGCCTGCAACTGCACGAGAAGCAGAAGGCCAAGCGTATGTACTTCACGCTCGAAGGCCAGTTCCGCGCCTACTACGAGAAGGCCAATCGCGCACAAGGCGTCACCGGCGAATTGCTGATTCAGCAACTCGAGCGTCGCCTTGACAACGTGGCTTTCCGCCTCGGGTTTGCAATCTCTCGCCGCCAGGCACGCCAGGTCGTCCGTCACGGTCACGTTTCCGTCAACGGGCGCAAGGTAAACATTCCTTCGTTCCAGGTGAATGTGGGCGACGAAATCGCGATTCGCGAATCCGCGAAAAAGCAAATCATCATCGAGCAGGGCACGCAGTATGCTGCTCAGAACCCGGTGCCAGTCTGGCTCGAAGCGAATTTTGAAAATATGTCTGGGCGCATTCTTAGCCTGCCCAAGCGCAAGGATGTCAATTTGCCGATCAACGAACAGCTGATCGTCGAACTGTACTCGAAGTAAGAATGCAGTTCACAGTTCGTAGTTCACAGTTGTTACCTCGATGGGGCAACTGTGAACTCAGAACTTTGAACTACGAACTTAACGCAAAGGAGAACTTGCGCGGCCGCCGCAAAATGCATCGCGACGTACCTGCCGCGCGGGAAAAGAGATAACCATATGCTTTGGAGAGGATTCCAAAAACCGAAGCGCCTGGCAGTTGATGCCGAGTCGCTCAGCGAAACATTTGGCAAATTCAGCGCCCAGCCCTTTGAGCGTGGATTTGGCACAACCATCGGCAACGCCTTGCGCCGCACACTGCTCAGCTCCATCGAGGGCGCTGCAGTCACCGCAGTCCGCATTGAAGGTGTGTTGCACGAATTTCAGTCCATCGCCGGCGTTGTGGAAGACGCGACCGACATCATCCTGAACCTCAAACAGATTCCCTTCAAACTTTCGGGCGACGGTCCCAAGGCGCTCTATCTGCGCGCAGACCACGCCGGTGTAATCACCAGCGGCATGATTGAAGCCGACGGTGAAGTGGAGATTCTCGACAAGAACGTCTACATCGCCACCGTCTCTGAAGGTGGCCGGCTTGAGATGGAAATGCGCCTGAAGCGCGGTCGCGGATATATTTCGGCTGACAAGAACTTCGACGCCGATCTCGGTCTGGGCTTCATCCCGGTGGATTCGGTCCACTCGCCTGTGCGCCGCGTCAACTACGTGGTCGAAGCTGCTCGTCTGGGTCAGATCACCGACTACGACAAGCTCACTCTGGAAGTCTGGACGAACGGCGCGGTCCTTCCCGCCGATGCCGTAGGTCTGGCAGCGAAGCTGCTGAAAGACCACATGAACATCTTTATCAACTTCGAAGAAGAAATCGAAGCTGAGTCGCGCAGCGAAGAAGGCCGCGTGATGCTGCGTAACGATAACCTGAACCGCTCGGTCGAAGAGCTGGAACTGTCGGTCCGCAGCTACAACTGCCTGAAGAATGCAAACATTCAGACAATCGGCGAACTGGTGCAGAAGACCGAAGCCGAGATGCTGAAGACGAAGAATTTCGGCCGCAAGAGTCTGAACGAGATCAAGGAAATCCTCGCGCAGATGGGCCTTTCGCTCGGTATGAAGATCGACGAGAGCGGCAACGCCGTTCCCGGACCGACCAGCATTCCACCGGCGACAGCACTGGCTGCCAACTACAGCCACTTCGACGATGAGGATGAGCCGCTGGATTCGGTCGATCTCCAGCTGCCCACCGAGACCGAGAACTTCTAAGGTTTCGTGTTGTAGGACTTGGGTGCCCCATGTCTCGATTCTGAGACATGGGATCGCACCAGAATAATTCCGAAAGAGAGTTTCACCATGCGCCATCGCAATGCAGGATTCAAACTCGGACGCAATACCAGTCATCGCCGCGCGCTGCTGCGCAACCTGGTCACGTCCGTCATCGTGGAAGACCGCGTGGAGACTACCGTGGCCAAGGCCAAGGCTGTGCGTCCGCACGTTGAAAAGATGATCACACTGGGCAAGAAAGGCGACGTGCACTCGCGGCGCCAGGCGCTCAGCTTTCTCATGACCGACAAGGCAGTTACGCGCCTGTTTGATACCGTGGCCCCACGCTACGGCGATCGCCAGGGCGGCTACCTGCGCATTGTCCGCACCGGTTTCCAGAAAGGCGACGGCGCCGAGAAGGCGTTCATCGAATTGCTGGGTGCCGAGAAGCAGCTCGACGAGAAGCGTCAAAAGCGCGATGAGGTCAAGGCCAAGAAGCGCGCCGAACTCGAAAAGCAGCTCGAAGACAACAAGAAGGACGAAGGAAAGGGAGCCGAAGAAGCCGCATAGCTTCTATCGCTCCTCACTTCTTTTTAACTAGATCAACGGCGCATTGCCCATTGCGGGTGATGCGCCTTTCTTTTTTCTGCGACAATTTCTCCGGCTCCTGAACCTTTTCCGTCCTCCGCCCGAAGTACAGATCGGAGACCGCACTTGCTCGACGAACGGGAACTCTGGAAGAAGATCACCGCGGGGGATGCCCAGGCCTTTGACGCCTGGTATCGCGAAACAGCCCCGCGGCTGCATAGCTTCCTCCGCCACCTACTTACGAGTCCGCAAGCGGCCGAGGACGTCATGCAGGATACCTATACCCACATCTGGCGCCGCCCTCAGGGTTTCGATCCTGATCGTGGCAGCCTGCGCGCCTGGCTCTACGGCATCGCCCGCAAGCAGGCCGCGGAGTGGTGGCGGAGTCAGAAGCCTACCGACCCGCTTGAATTCGAGAACGCTGCTCCCGGTCGAGCAGAGACGTCGTCCGTCATGGCCGATCTTCTGAGCCAGTTGCCCGTAGAACAGCGCAGCCATGCTGTGGCTACGGGAGGTTGAAGGCCAGTCGTATGCCGAACTCGCTGCCATTCTCGACATCCCCATCGGCACTGTCCGCTCGCGGCTGTTCGCTGCCCGCGAAGCCCTACGCGCCATCTGGCACAGCGCGCCGCAAGGAGTTCCCCATGATCTGTACTGAAGCTGCCGAGTTTGTTTCCGCCCTATGCGACGGCAAAATCATCCCGCCTGTTGCAGCCGAACACATCGGCACCTGCCCCTTATGCCAAGCTCGGCTGCACGACTACCTCAATCTTGGCGTTGAATTGCGCCGCACCGCAAGCCTCGAACAGCCCGCGGCGGTCCCCGCACGGGCTTGGGTACGTCCACAAAATCCACTCACCGCATTCATCCAGAAAGGATGGGGAACCATGCGCATTCCACGTCTCGCCTTCGCCGCCATGATCGCCGGCCTCGTGGCCCTCGCCTGCACCCTCGCCGTCGTCAAAGTCGGCGCAAATTCCAACGGAACCGTAGTCCTGTTGACGACAACTGGGCCAAGCGGCCGGCTAATGGATTGTCCGCTATCGACGCAAGACAAGAATCAGGCGACCTGCGACGATATACGGCAAAGTCGGATCTGTATTGCTCGGATACAAGGTTGAACTGCTTTCACGGGAAGGCAGTCGCGTTCTGCTCGCCATTCGTTCGAGAACTTATTCAAACACGCCAGGAACCCACACGTTCGGTGCACTCGAACTCGATTCGGAACCGGCAAAACAGGTCTGGTTTGAGCCCGGCGAGTCCATGGATTTGAAAATTGCCGATCTGGGGACCTTCACACTTACGGGTGAGTGGCTAGACCACATGCCAATCTTGATCGGGTTGCACGGAGCAAGACGTCAGTCCTAGCCCCGAGCGAGATGCGAATTGCGAGCCCGTGCTGCTAAAGGATAAGAAACTGGCGGGTGACTTAGTGGGTTGGTTGGGGGCGTCTTCCCATCGACGATCTGGATCGGACCGGTGGATCTACATGCCAGGGCAAGGCCGTTTTCTGATCTCGCATTGCCGATGAAGGACGCGGTAAAGGGGAGGGTTTCGTTCAGTCGCCTTTCGTTCGAAGAGGGTGGGCACGCGTGGGAGTTGGTGAACGGCGTTCCGATTTCCCGCGCCGACCACCTCTGGGTTCTGCATGAACCCGACTTCAAGATGAAGTTCGCTGACCGGAAGGGTGATCACATCGCCTTCGGCAACACGAAGCTTCAGCAAATTGCGTCAGGCGAGTGGGTTCCCTTAGATCGCGAATGAGGCGCATCAGTGCCGACGGGCGTCCGCGGGGCGGACGCCCGTTCTCGTTTTGGCGCTGTTGTTTTGAACCCACAACTATTTCTGTAGCTCCGCGATGCGCGCGCTCAGGCTCATTGCGTCGAATGGAGCGCGAACTTTGACATCATCGTCGAAGTACACAAAAACATCGCGTGAGTCTCGTTTCGGACCCGCATCTGGATGAATTCTCGTGAAGTCCGTCACTTCTTCTCCGCGCGACCACGCGATCACCCGGCGAGCCCAGACATCGATCGCATTCCGCGGTGTAACCGTTGGGGTAGAGCTTTTCGCTCCCGTGCAGGCGGCAATAGACGATGTCCGCGGTGACGTCCATCATGCAGGGCCACTTCACCGAATCCGCAACCACCAGGGCGATATTGTTCTCTCTAAGCAGAGAGATATATTCGGGAATCGCGAAGCTTTTGTGGCGGATTTCAACAGCGTGATGAAGCGGCAGATCTTCCTCGACTTCCAGCCATGAACGGCTCGACATCCATTCGTCGCGCTGCCGTGCGTAGGCTGCTGCCTGCTTTTGCGTTCTCGGCAAGAGCTTGAAGAAAATCTCCAGACGCTTCAGGTCGATCGAGAAATTTGGCGGAAGCTGCCACAGAATCGGCCCGAATTTCTTGCCGAGGCACAGCATACCTTGCGCGAGAAAGTTGGCCAAGGCGGTTTCAACATTCTCAAGCTTGCGGATGTGCGTGATGAATTGAGAGCCTTTGATGGCAAAGACAAAATCGTCGGGTGTTTCTTTACGCCATGTCTGAAAACTGTTTGGCCGCTGGGTCGAATAGAAGGTTCCATTCAACTCGATTGAGTTGAGCTGTCGCGAGGCAAATTCGAGTTCGCGACGCTGCGCAAGCTTATCAGGGTAGAAAGTGCCCCGCCACTCGTCGTAGCGCCAGCCGGACATTCCGATGCGAATTTGGCCCTGTTGGCTCATACAAGATCTGATTCAGCGCAGTGTAAACCAGATACCGCTTGTTGCAAAGAGATCGCTTCAAGCCGCCCGGGCAAGACGCTTGGGCGCACGGAGACGTAGGAATACGTATGTCAGGAGCAACAACACTACTGCGCCGCAGCAGTCGAGCAGCACGTCGGACGGGACACCAGTTCTGTTGGGCAGGAACGATTGATGAAACTCGTCGGCGCTCGCAACCATCGCTGTGCCCAGCAGCGCCAGCGTGGCGTCTAGCATAAACCCTGCCCGGGGCAGGCTCATCCACAAGGCACGCAGCCACAGCAAACCCATAGTTCCGTAGCCAACAAAGTGTCCGGTCTTGCGAATGTAGTGATGCAGAATCTCCCAGCGCTGGTCGGTGACTTGACCGAAGATGTGTTCCCACGCCCAGCGCAGAGGGCCGCTGGTTTGGTCCGCTCCAAGCAGCGCAGTTGACTCAACTGCGATAACGCAGATTGCCACGGCTACCGGCCACCAGGCACGAATCCAGTACTTTGCCGTTCTTTTGTTCTGAGGCGGGGAACTCAATGCCGGTGGTCTCTCCGGTGCTGGTAAATGAAAGTGTTGATCTTCGTCTTGCTTTTGCGGCACATGATGAGCTGCTGCCGGTGAATCGGCGGCAAAGAGTATGGAGTTTGCATCGCGCGGGCAACGCTCTACTCAACGTGATAATTGGGTGCCTCGCGAGTAATGATCACGTCGTGCACATGGCTCTCGCGCAGGCCGGCGTTTGAAATACGCACGAATTGCGCCCGCTCCTGCAACTCAGCAATCGTAGAGCAGCCGAGATAACCCATGCCGGAACGAAGTCCACCAACCAGCTGATAGACCATCGCCTCAAGCGGTCCGCGATAGGGCACGCGGCCTTCAATGCCCTCGGGAACAAACTTGGCAAGGCGATTCTGATTCGAGCGCTCGCGCTGCACGACGCCTTCGCTGCCAATTTCGATGGCCAGGTCCTCGGAACTCTGGAAATACCGTTCGCCCGATCCCTGGCTCATCGCCGTCAGCGATCCCATGCCGCGATAGCTCTTGAAACTGCGCCCCTGGTAGAGAATTGTTTCGCCCGGACTTTCGTCAACACCCGCGAAGAGTGAGCCAATCATCACGGAACTTGCGCCGGCCGCGATAGCCTTGGTCACTTCGCCGGAGTACTTGATGCCGCCGTCGGCAATCACTGGAATTCCGCGCTCGTGCGCCGCCCGGGCAGCCTCGGCGATCGCCGTGATCTGCGGCATGCCCGCGCCCGTAACCATGCGGGTGGTGCAGATGGAGCCTGGCCCGATGCCAACCTTGATCGCGTCTGCACCAGCATCCATCAGGGCCATCGCGCCTTCGTAGGTGGCCACGTTGCCGGCAAGGAGACCGACACCGGGGAAACGCTTTTTCACTTCGCGTACGGCTTCAAGCACGCGCGACGAGTGTCCGTGTGCCGAATCGATCGCGAGCACGTCAGCGCGCGCATTTACAAGTTCCTCTGCACGCTCCAGGTAGTCACCGGTTGCACCGATGGCTCCGCCAACGCGCAGACGGCCTTTTTCATCCTTGCTGGCGTTGGGATATTTCAGTTTCTTCTGGATGTCCTTGACGGTGATGAGACCCTTGAGATTGTATTGATCGTCGACCACGAGAAGCTTCTCAACGCGATGCTTGTGCAGAATCAGTTCGGCTTCTTCCAGCGTGGTGCCTACTGCGACGGTGATCAGGTTTTCCTTGGTCATCACGTCGCCGACCGGCACATCGGTGCGCGTTTCAAAGCGCAGATCGCGATTGGTGAGAATGCCGACGAGCTTGGTGCCCTTTGTGACAGGCACGCCGGAGATCTTGTAGCGCCGCATCACTTCGAGGGCATCGGCGATCTGCTGATCGGGGCCGATGGTGACCGGATCGACGATCATGCCGCTCTCAGAGCGCTTCACCTTGTCGATTTCGCCTGCCTGCGCCTCGATGGTCGAGATTGCGATGAACGATGCCGATGCCGCCCTGCTGCGCCATGGCGATGGCCATGCGCGACTCGGTCACGGTGTCCATGGCCGAGGAGAGCAGCGGGGTGTTCAGCGTGATGTCGCGGGTGAGCTGGGTCTGCGTGCTCACCTGCGCGGGAACCACTTCGCTGTAGGCAGGGACCAGCAGAACATCATCGAAGGTGAGGGCTTCCGGCAGGTTTTTGGCTAGCATAATGCTCTGATGCGCCTGGCGACCCCGGGATTCGAATCCAGGGACGGCAGGCGCTTATTAATATTGTAGCGGACAGCCGAGCGGCAACTTCGACACTTGAAATCGGCGGGGTTAAAGGCGACTACATTGGGAGCTTTTCGTGATACTTTTTCGCCTCCGACTCAACAAAGGAGTCGCTGAGATCGTCGAGATTCGGCGCAGGTGGGAGGCTATTCTCTGGCGGAACTCGATTGGATAGGTCAAGCTTTCGCGCCATCCCCGCGAGGATCGTTAGAGGAATCTGTTCTTCCTTTCCAAGCTTCAGATCAACGTAGGTACCCGAACCGGATCCTATTACAGGAGAACACCAGACCTCGTTCCACGGAATTCTAAGAGGAGGATGAAAGGGCCTCATAAAGAAGACCACCGAGAGATAAAGGCCGTCGTCCGCGGACGCAATTCGAACAAACGGATCCCGGGACGAGAAACGCCAACAAACCATGTCAAGTAGTGAATGCGCACTCCGAACATCGCCGAGCGGTTTTGATGATGATCTAAACCGCTGCGAGAGCGTCCTCCAGCCGGTTACGTAGCTGTTGAATGGATAAAGCAGAACAAAGATCGCAGCAAACACGAGAAGTGTGAATATCGGGATCACGGCCTTTTATCTCGATGGCGTCTTATTGCGAAGCAGCAGCCTTCCTGGCTGCCTTCAGGATGATTCGCAGTGCCTCATTGACAGCGTCCGCATCAGGAAATGCCGCTGCAACATCGGGCGCGAGCGATACCATCACGACCTCTTTTTTGAATCGCCCAGCGTATTTTCCACGCACGCCGCCCTGCATGTCGTATTCAGGCCGCATCGTATCTTTCAGCCTCTTTATTTCATTCGTTTTCATAGGCATTTCGCTCACTCCGCGTAGGCAATCTGGCGCTAATGATGCGGATTTCGTCTGTCTCGTCTGTGTGGGCTACGAGAACCAGCCTGTGATTGGATGATAGACCAAGAGTCAGAAATCGTCGCTGTGAAATGGAATGATCCGGATCCGCTTTCGTTATCGCCAGCCAATCTCTGAAAACTGTTGCCGCTTCGTCGAAAGAGATGCCGTGTTTCCTGACGTTGCCGGCGGCTTTTCGCGGATCCCATAAAATCTTGGGTTCAGAAGATGCTGGTTCCTACGACATCGATTACACACCCACAGGAAACGGCTTCGGGCTCGACTCGTCCGTATTCGCTTGGGTTCCGCCACGCCAGCGCTCAAATCGGCCCTGCAGCAGGCTCATCAGCCCCGTATACCAGTAGCCAATCACGAACAGGATGAGGAACGGCGCGGTGAAGTAGTTGTGGTTCGTGAAGGTGTAAATAATGGCCAGCATAAAGTAGCATCCGATCAGCAACTCGATCCACGGAGCCAGTTTCAGCCGCTTGCGATACTTCGCGGCCTGCGACTTCTCTCCCTTTTGTGCAACGCGATATTTCGGAGTACGCACGAAGGCGCTCTTGATGCCGAGGATGGCTTCCATCACCGCTTTCGAATTGGTGACGGTGAGACCGATTCCGAGAGCCATCAGAAAGGGCAGATAGAAAAATGTCTTCATCCAGGACTTGGGATAAAGTTCGCGCTGGCTGGCGAGATAGAACACGGCAATCGATGCCGATGATGCTGTGAACAGGGGGAAATCGATCAGCAGCATTTGAAACCAGCCCTGGTAGAAGCGGACGATCATGGCCGGAATCAGCAGGGCAGTCATGATAATCATTAGCGGGTAGCTCAGATTAGCGGTCAGGTGATACACCGCCTCGATCTTAATGCGGCGCGGCACATCCGACTTGAAGATGCGCGGCAGCATCTTGATAGACGTCTGGATCAATCCCTTGGCCCAGCGCGCCTGTTGCGTCTTGAATGCCGTCATCTCGATCGGCAGTTCCGAGGGACATTCAACTTCCGGCAAATATTTAAAGCGCCAGCCCGCCATCTGCGAGCGATAGCTCAGGTCCGTATCTTCAGTCAACGTGTCGTGCTGCCAGCCGCCGCCGTCGGAGATGGCCGTGCGCCGCCACATCCCAGCGGTGCCGTTGAAGTTGAAAAAGTCGCCGGACCGCACGCGCGCGCCATGTTCGAGAATGAAATGGCCATCAAGCAGAATGGCTTCGATGCGGGTGAGCAGGCTGTAGTCGCGATTGAGGTACGTCCAGCGTGTTTGCACCATGCCCACATCCGGCTCCGCGAAGTGGTGAATGACCTTCATTAGCCAGTCAGGCGGCGGTACAAAGTCCGCGTCAAAGATGGCGATGAACTCGCCGCTTGCAACATTGAGGCCGGCATCCAGCGCTCCCGCCTTGTAGCCGTGCCGGTTGGTGCGGTGAATATAGACGATGGGATGGCCGAGCGCTGCATATCGCGCCACGATACCGGCCGCAACTTCTGTCGTTTCATCTGTGGAGTCGTCCAGGACCTGGATTTCCAGTTTGTCCTGGGGATAGTCAATCGCGCAGACGGCTTCGACGAGGCGATCAATCACGAACTGCTCATTGAAGATAGGCAGCTGAATCGTGACCCGGGGCAGTTCCTCGAAATGATTGATCGGGTTGGGGTTGTAGTTCTTACGATATTTGAAGTAGAGATAGCACAGTTGATAACGATGCACGCCGTAGATCGCCAGCACGATCATCACGAGGAAATAGGGAATCAGAAGCGCCGCGTCAAACCAATTCCAATAGTGGCGCACCGTGGAGAACGGGTCGGTGAGCAATATCTTCATCTGGTGGCGGAGGCTGTTCTGCTGTCCGCCAGCGAGGAACAAAGCGGTGTGTGCGGGCAGCCCGGAGACCAGGCCGGCGATCAGTTTGAGCTCGGCGAGCAGTGCAATTCCTCCAAGGACGGGATATCAGAATTGTAAGCGATTGCCTTAGGAACGACAGAAGCCCAGGTGCACCCTTAGAATGATGCGCAGAAGAGCTTTTGCGGCCATGAGCCAGACGCATATCCGAACGCCCAAATTGCAGCCTGGGCAAAACACCGCAATAGGCACGACAATTGTTGTCATCGCAGTACTTGGCCTTATCGCTGAGGTTCTTGTAATCCGCTGGCTTAACTCCAACGTTGTGCACGTAAGCACCACTGGAACCGTGCTGGAAACGCGGATTGACTCTGTCGGCACTGGAAACTCGATCTACGGCGGGTACATCTATTACCAAATTGAGGCCCGGGTCCAGTACCGTTCCGATGGCGGCTCTGAAATCCGATGGATGCCGGCATCAGATCTTTCCACCTCGCGAGAGCTTCTCTCGGCGCGGTTGGCATCTCAACCAAAGTCCTGCTATGTCGCTTGGGAAGACAAGCATCCCGATAGTCCCCGTTGCGAATTTGTGCCAACTGCGTCTCTTCCATGAGAAATTCCTGGCTGAAGTTATTGTTCCCTGCCGATTGCTGAGTTTTACGGATTAGCGTAATGTTTCCATACAGTTGGAGAGATTCTCATGTCCACCACTGCCGTTTCTCCCGTCGTTGCCGCCAAGGGCGGAAGCTTTCTTATTGAGACACGAACCCCGGCCGAGGTCTTCACGCCCGAAGATTTGAACGAAGAACAGCGGCAGATGGCGGCCACAGTGGCTCAATTTGCCCGCGACGAGATTTTGCCCGCTGCAGCGGACATCGATGCTAAAAAGCCCGGCGTCCTGGCGGGACTATTACGCAAGGCAGCAGATCTTGGGTTTACTTCGATCGACATCCCCGAAGAATACGGCGGCTTGGGGATGGACAAGACCACCTCCACGATCATCACCGACCACCTCTCGATCCAGGCAAGCTTCTCGACGGGTTTTGGTGCTCATATCGGAATTGCCACACTGCCACTGGTCTGGTACGGAACCGAGGAGCAGAAGAAACGCTACCTGCCCAAACTGGCGACTGCGGAATGGATTGGCGCCTACGGTCTGTCGGAAGCGACCTCCGGTTCGGATGCAATGAACGTCCGCACCCGCGCTACCCTCTCTGCCGACGGAAGCACGTACACCTTGAACGGCGAGAAGATGTGGATTACCAACTGCGGCATTGCCGGTCTGTATACAGTCTTCGCCAAAATCGAGGGAGAGAAGTTTTCGGCCTTTCTGATCGAGCGCGAAACGCCTGGCCTCACCGTTGGCGCGGAAGAGCACAAGCTGGGTATCCGTGGCTCGTCAACTTGCCCGCTCGTGCTGCAGGACTGCAAGGTCCCAGCGGCGAACCTTCTCGGCGAGCCCGGCAAAGGTCACCACATTGCGTTCAACGTGCTCAATATGGGCCGCTTCAAGCTGGGCGTAGCCTGCGTGGGCGGCGCGCGCTATGCGTTAGGGCACATGGTGCGCTACGCAAAGGAGCGAAAGGCCTTCGGCAAGTCGATCGCAGAGTTTGGGCTGATCCAGCGCAAAATCTCGCAGAGCGCAACGCGCCTTTACGCAGCCGAAAGCATGGCTTACCGTACCGTGGGCATGATCGATGCGGCCCTGGAGCAATTGGGCGATCACGCAACGCGATCTCCGCGCGACGTCCAGCGCAAGATTGAGGAGTATGCGGTCGAGTGCTCCATCCTCAAGGTCTATGGCTCAGAGATGCTTTCGCTGGTGTGCGATGAATTGGTCGCAACCATGGGCGGATACGGCTACGTCGAAGAATATCCAGCGGAGCGCCTGTATCGCGATGCGCGCATTAATCGGATATTCGAAGGCACCAACGAAATCAATCGCATGATCATTACCGGCTGGATGATGAAGCGGGCAATGGCGGGCGAACTCCCCCTGATGGCAGCCATCAAGTCGCTGATGGATGAGGTGATGCAACCGCCGGCGTTTGACGGGGGAGAAGACACAGGCGAAAAACTCGCGCGAGAAACAGAGATTTTGGGGTCCGTCAGGAAGATCGGTCTATTTGCAGCCGGTGTCGCCAGCCAGCGTTTTATGGCTGCCCTACCGGATCAACAGGAAGTGATGGCCGACCTCGCCGATATCATCGCACAGGTCTTTGCACTCGAGTCTTCGCTGTTGCGGGCGCGGAAATTGTCAGATGCGAACAAGAGTTCAGCGGCAGTGGCCTCCGCCATGACCAGTCTTCTGGCTGATGAAAGCATCGCAATGACAGAACAGGCTGCCCGCCGTGTGTTGGCGGCTTGCGGTGAGGGTGACATGCTGCGCACGCAACTCGCTATCCTGCGGCGTTTGGCGCGGTATACGCCTATGGACGCAGTCACTCT
Organism: uncultured Acidobacteriaceae bacterium; assembly: GCA_963802565.1. Classification (GTDB taxonomy): domain Bacteria; phylum Acidobacteriota; class Terriglobia; order Terriglobales; family Acidobacteriaceae; genus Telmatobacter. Next base: position 27,166 of record CAWDJR010000019.1, read on the forward strand.
CAGCCACACCGTTGCAAAACAGTGCGTTCAGATGGAGCGCTATCCGCTGTAGACAATTTCACCTGGTACTTCCGCGCCAGAAGGTTCGGCTAGGAGGGGTACGCTCCGGCGATGTAGCCTTCGAGCGCCTGAATGGTCTGCTGCTGGCCGGAGATCACCCATTTCACCAGGTCGCCAATCGAAATGACGCCGACTACCGTGTCGTTCTGAACCACGGGCAGATGGCGGAAGTCGTGCTCGGTCATCAGCGCCATGCACTCGTCGACGGTGTGCTTCGGGCTGACCGAGATAACCGGGCTCGTCATTAGTTGTCTCACCGTAGTTTCACGGGAGGTTTTACCGCCGAGGATGCCTTTGCGCGCGTAGTCGCGCTCAGAAAAGATGCCCACCAGTACATTGTCCTTGCAGACGAGCAAAACACCGATGTTGTACTGGGCCAGGATTTCCAGCGCTTCATAGACGGTGTGGTCCGGATCGATAGAGAGCACCTTTTTGTCGGGTCGACACCCGAGCATGACGCCAATTGTGTCGTTGATCTTCATGGGGCCTCCTGGGGGCCAATGTGAATGACGGTCACTATAGCCCATCGAGATAACAGCGGAAAAGCATGAAATTCAAGATCTTTTAATCACTTGGGCTATGTGAGCGCAAAAGCGGGCCTTAAAGTACCTTCTGCCTTTGGAATCGGTGCCCGGGTGGCCGGTTGCTCACATCGGATTTAAAATGGTAAAGACCGACGGTTTCCGCTTTTGGCCTGACCCGAGAGAGCGGATCTGTTTGCACTGGAGACACACCGATGCCCATGTTTAAGACTTCCAATCCTGCTTTGGGTTCCAAGACGTTTCAAGATGCGGCCAGTCGCAGCGGTGCTATCGATGCCGCCAACCGGATGACGGTGAACGGAACGGTCAACCGGACCGGCATCCTCCTGATCTGCGCCTTTGCCACAGCGGCTTACACGTGGCACTTGTTCATGCAGACGCACGATGCGAGCGATGTTTCCGGCCTCCTCATGCTCGGCGTCTTCGGCGGTTTCATCACCGCGATGGTCACCATTTTCAAGAAGGAATGGGCACCGGTCACCGCGCCGATCTATGCTCTGCTCGAAGGACTCTTCCTCGGGGGCATTTCCGCCCTCCTCGAAATGCGTTATCCGGGAATCGCGATCCAGGCCGTCGGCCTCACCTTTGGCGTGCTATTGACGATGCTGGTGGTGTACAGCTCCGGTCTCGTTAAGGTGAATGACAAGTTACGTATCGGGATCATCGCAGCTACCGGTGGAATTGCCCTCTTCTATCTGATGGAGATGATATTAGGCTTCTTTCATATCCAGTTTGTCTGCGATCAATGGATCCGGGCCTCTCGGCATTGCGTTCAGCCTATTCGTCTGCGCCATTGCCGCGCTTAACTTGGTGCTCGACTTCGACTTCATTGAGCAGGGCGTGAACTACGGTGCACCCAAGTTTATGGAGTGGTACGGTGCATTCGGCATCATGGTCACGCTCGTGTGGCTGTATCTGGAAATCCTGCGGCTGCTCTCGAAATTGAGGAGTCGCAACTAGGCGATCGCGGCACCTGCATCTAATTCAGCGAAGCGGCAATCTCTTGATGAGTTTGCCGCTTTTCGTTTGAATCTCAACGGGAAGCCAGCGATGTCGCTCCGGTCATCTTCTGCGCATGAATAACTTCGGGCAGGCTTGCATCTGCCTTGGGCCACGCTTTGAGAAAAGCGGCGTAGGCTTCCTTTGCGCCTGCCGAATCACCCGATGATTCCTTTACCAGCGCCACGCCGTAAAGCCCAAAGCCGGAATTGGGTCGCGCTTCAAGCGCAGCCTGGTATGCTGCCAGGGCATCCTTGTAGTCTCGCGCTCTCAGCAGCGCCGATGCCTCGGTCTCGGCGACTGGCCGGATGTAGAAGGGCGGTTCGTGATAGCCGGCCTTTTTCTCCTGTTTTGCTGCATCGGCAAACAGCTTCTTCGATTGCCTCAGTCTATGTTGGCCCGCCAAAATGCCAGCCCGCAGTTCGATTGACGCAATGTTCAGAGCTTTCATGATCGGTTCTGGTAAAGCGTCGGGCGAAATCGGCATCGTTGGCGGATTTGAATTGGCGTCTTTCTTCGTGGAGCCCCCGCCCTTGCCAAGCGCGGTCTGCAACTCTTTCATCTGCGCCAGCCCTGCATCGAGACTGGTTGAATGCTCCTGTGCTGCCACCAGATCTCCTGCGTCCAGCGCCTTCATTCCCTTTGCATAGTCAGTCAATTCCGCGGCGAGGAAGCGCAGATTGGCAGCCGTCTCATTCTGGGGAAGATTCGATTGGCTCAAGAGCACCAGCACCGTATCCCAGTCGCCTAGGCGCAGCGCAACCGGTAAGCGCCGGCTGATGCGTGCCATCTGATCGCGCGCCGACCAGATGTAGAGCGAGGCTGAAAGTTGGCCCCGCGCAGCAGCCAGATGGTCCGACAACGCGTTGGCGCATCCGCCAGCCGTCCCTGTTCCATCAGGTTGGCGATCGCGTACATCATGTTGTGCGCGTAGTTCCAGTCGTCGTCGGGCCCAACCTGTTGTTCCTGCATGTAGTGCTCGTCTGCGGCCATCGAGGATGAGAACCAGTGCTCCGCCTCCGCATAGTTTCCCACCCGGTAATAGATATGCCCCGGCATGTGCACCATGTGCCCGGATGTGGGCGCAAGGCTGGCCAGCAGTGCTGCGCTCTGTATCGCGCGCTCAGGGTGATTGCCGGGCTCGATGGCGTGAATCCAGTAATGATTTGTTGCCGAGTCGTTGGGAGCATCGTGCAGGACGCTCTCGAAGATGGCGATGGCCTCTTTTTCGCCCTTCTTCGGTTCTCCATTTTTGTCGTAGCCGTCTTCCAGCGCAATCGCGAGAAATATGCGAGCTTCAATATCGTTGGGTGCTTTCTTGACGAGTTCACGCAGAATGACGACTTGTTGCTTGTTGGCTCCATGCTTGTCGGCGTTCTTGATGGCGGCGTCGGCCTGTGCGGCTTCGATGTAGAGTTTCTCCGCCTCGGTGACATGGTCCTTTAGCTGGACGGCCTTTTCGAGCGCTTGCTTGCCGTAAAACTGCCTTGGACTGTGGCGAAATCCCTCGGCCTGCGCGAGTCCCCACCAGCACATCGCGCAATTGGGATCGACGCGCACGCTCTGCTCAAATGCTTTCACTGACTCGTAGTCCCAGAAGTCGTGCATCAGGTTGAGTCCCTGGTCAAACCACACCTGCGCCTCGGGGCTCGCCGTAATGGCGATATGCGCATTGCCAATTCCCGACATGTGAACTGGAACTGGAAGCTGCTCCGGCGGCAGCACTGGCCGCATGTCAGCCATGTTGTGCCCGGCGGGCATCGACTGCTGTGCGTTGAGGCCGATTGAGGCGGTTGATAGAAAGAGCATTGCGCACGCCATGGTTGTCAATCCAAAGGCGGGGGGGCGAATCCTGGGACAGCAACAGGCTCGGCCTAATTTGCAGTGAAAGCGCATGGCTGCAATATACAGGGCCGCCTCCGGGGCAGGCGATGAAAACCCGTCGTCCGACTAGCGCGAATCTTTTGTCAGCTCATCCAGTTCGTCGATCTGCACTTGCAATTTCTTCGCGGCCCAGTCATTAAGCTTCCACACCACGAAGAATACTGCTGTGATGCAAAGCGCGATGAAAGCGAAGGACGCGAGGGCAATCCCCATGGGGAACGGACGCCCCGCAGACCTTACGATACCCATAACAAATTGAAATAGCCCGAGAAGAAAGACAAACATCCCCGGCACAAAAGGAAGCAGGTACCACGTCAGGACAGAGCGCAGCGCATCGCGTTGGCGTAACATCTGGCGCCGCTGGAATTCGATGCAATTCGTGAGCGCCCATTCGGCCGGCGCTGGTTTAGACGAGGCTTTCTGATGCAGTTGATACACCACGTACAGCGTTCCGGCGATGATCAGGCCGCAACCGATACGCAGCGCCAACGTCGGAAATTTCCAGGCGTAAAAGCCGAACACGATCACGACGATCGCTGATGCGAGATACTCCCCAATGTTGCGCCATGCGATGGTCCGTTCAAACTTCTGCATGCGGCCGCGGAAATCTTCAGGAGATATACGCGCTGGTTCTGTCGGCTGCCCCTGCCAGAGATTGCCAAGACTTGCGGAAGCGGATTCATGGTTCATTGCAGTCCTCCTGCTTGAAAGCGATGGATAAGAACCGTCTTGATGCGGTGAAGTTTGGTCGCGACGTTCCCAGTTGAAAGGCCGGTGACGTCCGCGATCCCGGCGGCATCGACACCTTCCAGGAAGAGCAGGACAACCTGACGGTCTATTGTTTTGAGTTCCCTGATCAACCCAGTCAGCCGCTCAAGTGCGAGATGCCGGTCCGCAGTGGCTTCAGCGTCGCAGCGATCATCCGCAACATCAACCTCGTCGATGGAGATCAGGTGTCTCGACTTCGCGCGGCGGTCGCTGGCAACATGCGATGAAGCCACGTTGTGGGCGACACGATAAATCCATGTACGAAGGGAGCAGCGCGCATCGTATGTTTCGAAGCTGCACCAAAGGGAGAAATGAATGTCCTGCAAAAGATCTCTGCGCGCGTCGGGATCGGCTTCGTAGGCTCGCGCCAGGCGATCGAGCGCAGTTCCGTGCGTGCGCACCGCCTCTTCGTACAGGTCTTCGCGACTGAGCATCTCAGGAGATTTCCCTTCTGCTAAGGTAGTCTCCGGAGCCGGCGATTTCTTACAGTCTGGATGGAAAAATCAGAGGGGATTCGCTCAAGGAGCCCCAGCTTTGCTCGAAAAAATGATACAGCCATACCTCCGAATCTCCACGCGGAGGTATGGCTGTGATTGGTAATACCGGTCAGGGATTGTCAGGCGTGTGCGTGCTCCTTTACGCCTTGCGCGACCGCTTCAACAATTGCCTTGTTGAATGCGGGGATATCGTCAGGTTTGCGGCTGAAGATGAATTGACCGTCGGTGACGACAGCCTGGTCGACCCAGTTGCCGCCCGCATTCTTGATGTCGGTTTTCAACGAAGGCCACGACGTAACGGTTTTCCCTTTGAGCGCACCCGCCTCCAGAAGCGTCCACGGACCATGGCAGATGGCCGCAACCGTCTTTCCTGTTGCCACAAACTGGCGAACGAAATTTACCGCCGCTGGATCCATGCGCAAGTGGTCGGGATTCATCACTCCACCGGGCAACAGCAGTGCGTCGTAGTCGTGGGGATTAGCATCGGCGAGCTGTAAATCTACCTTCACGGATTGGCCCCAGTCTTTCTTGTTCCAACCCTTGATCTCTCCGCTTTTAGGGGCAATGACAACTGTTGTTGCCCCCGCCTGGGTCAACGCCTTGCGCGGGTCAATCAGCTCGGCCTGCTCGAATCCGTCCGTGGCTAAGATTGCGATTTTCTTTCCCTTCAAATCTGAAGACATATATTCCTCCATTGGTCGGACATCGTTCGGCTTCATTCAGCCCACTTGGACGCTGAGCAGGGGGGTGAGGTTGCGCGTTTTGAGCTTAAAAACACAATGAGTTTTTTTAATCGAACGAACTTGTGATCCTTGAATTCGAGATGAGGCAAACCCTTGTATCTACAGCGCATCACAGCCCCTTGATAAGTGATGAACGGTGGGGATTGTGGCCACCAAAATGCAACGGCGGAGCGAGACAAATGAAGCGGAGAGAGTTTCTGTCGTCGGCGGCTATTGCGGCTGCTGGATTGGGTGCACACCGCTTGAATGCGGCGCAGAAAAACGAGGAAAGGAGTAAGGAAATGCTCACGACACAAGCGTCGTCGAATCAGGCAGCAGCGCGCATTCCGCGGGTCACCAATGCCGGCACGATGAGGGGCGAAATGCTGTATCGCCAGCTCGGCGCAACGGGCGTTGAGGTTTCGTTGATCGGCATGGGCGGGGCTCACCTTGGCCTTGCCACGGTCCAGGAAGGCGATGCCATTCGGCTGATCCACGAAGGTTTGGATCGAGGCATCAACTTCCTCGATAACTCGTGGGACTATAACGAGGGCCGGAGCGAAGAACGAGTCGGCAAGGCTCTTGCACAAGGGGGTTATCGGCAAAAGGCGTTCGTGATGACGAAGATTGATGGCCGCACGAAAGAAGTCGCGGCTAATCAGATCAATGACTCACTGCGCCGCCTCAAGGTTGACCATATCGACCTGCTTCAGCATCACGAGATCATTCGCTTCGACGATCCCGATCGCATCTTCAATGAAGGCGGCGGAATGGAAGCGGTGCTCGAAGCGAAGAAGGCCGGCAAGATTCGGTTCATCGGCTTCACCGGACACAAGGATCCGCACGTGCACCTTTACATGCTCGAGGTCGCGCAGAAGCATGGATTTCATTTCGATACCGTGCAGATGCCCGTGAATATTATGGACGCGCACTTCCGCAGTTTCTCGCAACTCGTGGTTCCTGAAGCGATCCGCCAGAACGTCGCAGTGCTGGGAATGAAATGTTTTGGAGACGAAATCATTTTGAAGAGTGGCACTGTTGAGCCAATGGATTGCCTTCGCTACTCGCTCAATGTGCCCCTGTCTGTGCTGATCACGGGGATCAACTCGAAGATGCTGCTGGACCAGGCATTCAGCGCGGTCAAGACGTTTCAGCCGATGGATGAGGCGGCCGTTGCTACGTTGATTTCGAAGACCGAAGAGGCCGCCATGCACGGCAAGTACGAACTATTCAAGACGACCTCACACTTCGACACGACGGCTCGCCATCCGGATTGGCTCGGTGCTGACAGCCAGGAGGTGCAAAAGCTTGCACCTCAGCTGCCGGGATAAATAGCCTCAAGGACGCGTACTGAACTTCAAGCGTACGCATCGCAAACCGGGAGGGCTATTGCAGTGGCGTCGCGGTTACCACCACCTGCATACTGCCTTTGCTGTCAAGAGAATCTGAGGTAAAGACGACCGTTGCCTTGCCAATGGGGATCAGAACCGACGCCTGCCACTTGTTCTGGCGAATCACGGGCTGGTGGAGGCTCGCATCGTTCGTCGTCGCTACACTGCTGACATCCGCAACTAAGTTCGAGTGACAACTGGCGCCCGACTTCACGCGCATTGTGCGCATCAATGTTCACACCGACATCACTGGTATTGCCATTGCGTATTGACAAGCTGCCTCGTCGCTGCTGGATGAGGAAGATCCGGTGGCAATAGGAATTCTGGAGCCAGTCCGGATGGACGTTCCGCTCGTCGTGAGTCTGTGCTGACGGTAGCAGTATATGAGCGGCTGTTGGTGGGCTTCCCGTCTGCTCCCATCTCCTGCACGACAAAGTCGAGATGATAAAAGTGAGCCGGCGCTCTGCGAAGCTTTCGTCGGTTCGGGTGCAGGTGTTGACTCCTGGGCGAAAGATCTTGAGTCCGAAAGACATCGTAACAAATATGAGAAACAGCAAATTAGAGCGAGCTTGCGCATGTGTATCTCCTTAGTTCTTCCCGGTATCGGGTATTTCGAGAGGTTGAATGTGAATGGCGGCGATGTTGAGAGGCGCGTCATCGTCTTTTTGCGCGTCCAGGATGGCTTGACGCTGCTTTTCCGGAACCTGCGTTGCAAATGCATAGAGCGCCTGTTCTTCAGGCGAGAGCGGTTGGGGGAGGGGGAACACATCGAGCTTCGGCCGGAGCAGCAGACTTGGCAACAGCGATGGCGGGCGAGGCGTTGTGCGGTGATGTCTCGCAGTGAGTGGTAGTCGTTTGCGCGGGCGTGACGTTTGCAACCTTGGGCGCTTTGCTTCCGGTGCTCGTGGACGCAGGCTGCGGCAAACTGAGCTGATTGGTGCGTAGCCCCAGGGCCCGCAGATTTCAGCAGAAGGAACGTCAGCAGCAGACAAGCCGCCACCGGAAGAGCAGCCCACAGCAAAAAGCGGCTGCGCCATCTGGGCGCGGAGCGATTCGAGTTCTGCTCGCTCGATACGCGCGCCAGAATGCGCTCGGCAAGTCCGGAGTCCTCCGTCCTCGCTCGCCATAGCTTGAGAGCGACAACTCGAGCATCCGATCCATGTTGTCTTTCTCACGCATAGTGCGACTCCTGGAGGGAGATGAGTTTCTGTTTGAGAATCTGCCGCGCGCGTTGCAGTCGCGTGCGCACTGTTCCCTCAGGAATTCCGAGAATCGAGCCGATCTCCGGCGATCGCAGTTCGTCAAAGGCCGATAGTGCCAGCGGTACGCGCAGATCCTCAGGAAGAGCATCGATCATCGCGTGAATCAATGAATTTTGATTTGCAGAGAGCACCGTCTGCTCCGGACCCGGCTGCAGCGATGGCGCTTCATCTGGCTTCCAGCGGTTCGGAACTTGCGATCGAGGCCTGCGAACGGCGCGGACGAAGATCGGCTGCCTCTCGCCAGGCGACCCTGGCGAGGTAGGCACGTTCGTTGTTCGCCTGCTCCCATCCGCGATTGCGATAAAGCTTCAAAAAAGTCTCCTGCACCGCGTCCTCGGCGTCGTGCGAATTCAGCAAGACTGCATAGGCCACCCGAAAGACAAAACGCGACTGTCGATGAACGAGCGCCGTGAACTCTGCATCTGGATCAATGGTCAAATCTCGCGCGCTCCCTCGGGCTGCAGATCATTGTCAGACGCAGCGTTCGCGATGTACACACCCTAAGACCGCGTCCAACTCCCAAGCGTTCAAAAATCTTTCCGAAAAAGAAGAAGCCCGCTCCTCATTGCGAGAAGCGGGCTCGTAAAAGGGTTGAACTTTCAGGACTTACGCTTTTGCTGAAGTCAGTGCACCCAGGTCGGCTGCCAGCTTCTCTGTTGAGAAGGCTTCGATCAAGTCGCCTTCCTTCAGATCGCTGAAGCCGCCAAGTCCGATGCCGCACTCCATGCCATTCGTTACTTCGCGAGCATCGTCCTTGAACCGCTTGAGCGAACCGATCTTGCCCTTGTAGACCTGCTCGTCTCCGCGCATGACTTTGACTTCAGAGTCGCGGCGAATCACTCCGTCCTGCACTCGGCAGCCGGCGATGGTGCCGACCTTGGGAATGCGGAAGACGTTGATGACTTCGGCGCGGCCCACGTAGTTCTCCTTGAAGGTTGGATCGAGGAGACCCAGCATGGCGAGACGCATCTCATCCTGCAACTCGTAAATGATGGAGTGCAGGCGAATCTCAATGCCTTCCTGCTGCGCCAGTTCAGCGGCCTTGCGCTCAGGGCGCACGTTGAAGCCGATGATGATGGCATTGGAAGCAGTCGCCAGGAGCACGTCGCTCTCAGTGATCGATCCAACTCCGGAGTGGATAACCTTGACGCGCACCTTCTCGGTCGACATGCGTACTAGCGAATCGGCCAGCACTTCCACCGATCCCGTCACGTCGCCCTTGATGATCAGCGCAAGATCCTTCACGCCTGCCTGGCGAATCTGCTCTGCCAGTCCTTCGAGCGAAACACGCGAACTCTTGGCGAGCTGAGCTTCACGTTCCTTCATTTTGCGGTATTGCGCAATGCCCTTGGCCTTGTCGCGATCCGCAACTACGAGGAACGTGTCGCCCGAATCCGGCATGGATTCGAGACCGAGCACTTCGATCGGAGTGGACGGACCAGCCTCTTCAAGCGGCCGCCCGCGATCGTCGAACATGGCGCGGACTTTGCCAAAGGTATTGCCGACGATGTAGCTGTCGTTCAGGCGAAGAGTTCCGTCCTGCACCAGCACGGTTGCCACTGCGCCGCGCCCGCGGTCGAGCTTGGCTTCGAGCACTGAACCCACTGCCTTGCGTCCCGGTGTGGCCTTCGGAGCCTTGATGTCCGAAACAAGACAAATCATCTCGAGCAGCAGATCGAGGTTCAGCTTCTTCTTTGCAGACACCTCGACGAACACAGTGCCCTCGCCGCCGGCTGCCCATTCTTCTGGGATCAGGCCGCGATCGGCTAGCTGTTTCTTCACGCGGTCCGGATTGGCCTCGGGCTTGTCGATCTTGTTCACCGCGACGATGATCGGCACTTCGGCCGCCTTGGCATGGTCTATGGCTTCCAGCGTCTGCGGCATCACGCCGTCGTCCGCTGCAACCACGATCACGACGATGTCCGTTACCTTGGCGCCACGTGCACGCATGCGGGTAAAGGCTTCGTGACCCGGTGTGTCGAGGAAGACGATCTCGCGGCCTGAAGCCGGAGAACCTTCCTTGCTGAAGCGCACTTTGTAGGCGCCGATGTGCTGCGTAATGCCGCCGGCTTCGCCTGCTGCAACATCGGTTTCGCGAATGGCGTCGAGCAGTGAAGTCTTGCCGTGGTCAACGTGCCCCATGACGGTGACGACCGGAGCGCGCGGCACTTCGAGTTCGCCGGTGTTCTCGGCCTCGAGAACTTCTTCGATTGCCTCGTTCGCCAATTCCTCTTCGTAGCTGATGACGGTTGCGCCGGCGCCAAACTTGGCGGCAACATCCTTCACCATCGCTGCGTCGAGCGACTGGTTCACGGTGACGAACACACCGCGCATGAGCAGGGCGGCGATCAGATCCTTGGCGCGAATCTCGAGCTTCTCGGCCAGGTCCTTTACGCTGATGCCTTCGGTCACGGTGATTTCGCGCGTGATCGGCAGCGGCTCATCGCTGAACTGTGTGGCACCACCAAAGCGCGGCGGTGGCACAAAGCCCTTCATTGGGCCTTCCTTCGTCTTTGGATACTGCTGCCCGCCGCGGCGAGCGCGATTCTGCGGGGCGCGCTGCGGGCGTGGTGCCTCGCCAGTAGGCGGAGCACCGCCTGCGCCGGGTCGTGCACCGCCAAAGCCACCGGGGCGCGGAGCACCGAAGCCGGGTCGTGCGCCAAATCCAGGACGTCCGCCAGGTGCACCGGCTCCGCCAGGTCCTGCAAATCCTGTGCGCGTTGGGTGTTTGGGCCGGGGACCTGCGCCGGGGAATTGGCCTGGAGGGCCGCCAGGACCAGGCGTGCGCTGCTGATAGCCTCCGGGGGCGCCGGCGGGCCTGCGATCAAAGATCGGCTTGCCACGCTGGATGCCTGCGCCTGCGGCTGCAGGTGGAGGGGGGGGGGGTGCGACTACGATGGGAGCCTTGTATACCGGACGCGGACCCGTTTGCGGCATCACCACGCGCCGCGGCGCGACCACTGGCCGTACTGGGGCAGGAGCGGCTTCTGGAACTTGTGATGCGGGGGCCTGTGCCACCAGGGGAGTTGTGATCGGCGCACCTGCATCTTCCTTCGACTTAGGTGCGATTTCCGCAGGGGCCGCTACCACGGAGTCAATAATCGGGGCAGGCGGTGGAATCACTGCTTCGGGCTTCTCATGAACAGGGGGTGCTACCGTAGCCACAGCCGTGGTTTTCGGCGCAGCGGGCTTTACAACAGCTGGGGCCTGCTCGGCGGATTTCGCGGGCGTTGTTCCAGCCGCGGGCGTCACCGGCGGTTTTACGGCGACGGCAGGCGGCACAACCGTGACGACAGGGCGCGCAGGAACCGCTCCAGCGGGTGCCTTTGCCACAACCGTGCCGACCGGCGGCTTCGACGCGATGGCCGGAGGTGCCTGGGGGATGATCGCTGGTGCCTGCCGCGGTTGCGGCACAATCTTCCGTGGTTCAGGGCGTGCGGGTGTCGCCTGGGGGGCGGCAACCGACACCACTGGAGGCGTCGGCTTTGCGGGTGTTTTCGGCGCGGCCGTTGTAACAACGCGCGGCGGCAGTTGGCTCTTGCGGGCCTCCGCTTCCTGCTCCTGCTTCTTGGCCAGAATGGCCTTCATTACGTCCCCGGGCTTGGAAACATGCGAGAGATCGATCTTGGGCGTAATAGCCTGGGGAGCACGCGATGACCCGGCGCCGGCGTGACCACCCTGACGCCCATGCTGGAAGTGCGCGCGAACCTTGTCTGCCTCATAGTCTTCGATTGAACTGGAATGGGTCTTGCCCTCACCCAGGCCGAGTTCTCCGAGGACGTCAAGAATCTGACGGCTTTTGACTTCCATCTCACGCGCGAGATCGTTAATTCGAACCTTGCTCATCCGCCTCTTTTCAGAATGTGCTACCCAATGCCCCTTAGTCGTGCATGGCTACCTCTTGGCATTGGCTTGTTACGTTGCCACCATTATCAATTGAATGGTGTTGAAAAACACGGCGCATATTATGCGCCGTCCTCTTCATTCTCTGACTCGTTCTCTTCGATTCCTTCGTCCACATCGGGAACGTTGTCGACCGCAAGTTCCTCCGCGGTCTCGTCCTGATCTTCGGTTGCCTCTTCCAGCACTTCCTGCGAATTTTCCAGCTCTGCTTCCGCTGTTCCGGCCACAGCCTCGGCGGTCTCAACTTCTGACTCGCCTTCGGAGATCGTGCCGGTATCTGCCGCTGCGGTCAACGCCGCAGGTTCGTCAGAGCCTTCAACTTCCGGTGCTCCAGCTACGCCTGCGCCCTCAGTCGCCTCAGCTTCTTCGCCCTCTTCAAAATGTCCAAAGTAGTGGCGAACCGCAACGCTGATGCGTTCCAGCGTCTTTTCGCCGATACCCGGAATCTCTTCGAGTTGCTCCGGCGTCATGTCGGCCAGTCCTTCTACCGTGGTAATGCCGGCAGCCACCAGCTTCTGGATAATGCCTTCGCCCAGCTCGGTAACCTGCTCGATCGGAGTCGAAGGTCCACCGGTGAGCGCCTGCATCTGCTGCTCCACTTCCTGGCGCTTCTCTTCCTCGCTCTTGATGTCAATCTTCCAGCCCAGCAGCTTGGCCGCCAGCCGCACGTTCTGGCCCTTCTTGCCAATCGCCAGCGAGAGCTGCGTGTCATCCACGATGACTTCAAGCTGCTTGTCCGTCAGGTCCGTAATGGAAACGCGGCTTACTTTGGCGGGCTGCAAAGCCTTTTCCGCAAAAGTCGTAATCTCTTCACTGAACTCGATGATGTCGATCTTCTCGCCGCGCAGCTCGCGAATAATCGATTGCACGCGCATGCCCTTCATTCCCACGCAGGCACCCACGGGGTCTACATCCTTATCGCGGGACTGAACCGCAATCTTGGTACGCTCGCCGGCCTCGCGCGCAATGGCGCGAATGGATACAGTGTTGTCGTAAATCTCAGGCACTTCCGACTGGAACAGGTTCTGCACCAGCTCCGGCGCCGCCCGCGAGACAATCACCTGCGGTCCTTTGGCTGCGCGATCCACTTTCAACAGCACCACGCGAACACGCTCGCCAATGGTGAACTGCTCAAGCCGCGATTGTTCGCGCTTAGGGCAGCGCGCTTCAGCTTTGCCAAGGTCGTAAATAACGTCCTGACCCTCGATGCGCTTCACTGTCGCGTTCAGCACTTCCTTCTCGCGGTGCGCATATTCGTTGAACACCGTGTCGCGCTCGGCCTCGCGAACCTTCTGGAAGATCACCTGCTTGGCAAGCTGTGCGGCGATGCGGCCCAGCGGAGTGGTATCGCGATACATGCGGATCTCGCTGCCGACTTCAACACCCGGCGCGAGTTCGTTCGCTTCTTCCAGCGTGATCTGGTTCACCGGATCTTCAAGCTCGTCGTCGTTGGCGACAACCGTCTTGAAAACGTAGGCCGTGATCTCGCCTGTGTCCTTATTCAGCTCTCCGCGCATGTTCTCCTGGGTCTTGTAGTACTTGCGCGTAGCCAGGGCGATCGCCTCTTCCACGGCACCCACCACGATCTGGGGCTCAATGCCCTTTTCGCGACTCAGAAGTTCGATACTTTGATATAAAGCGCTGGCCATGCTCTTCTTACTCTCTCGGATTTTCTTTTAGGCGACCTGCCCGTTCCCCGGACCTGTTGCCCTTGAATTGTTGTTGAGGAGGCCACTTCCGGCCTCCCAAGCCGCACGCCGAAGCGTGTCTAAATCTCCGGAATCAGCTCTGCCTTCTCAACGTTATCCAGAGCGATTTCGACCGTACTCACGCCTGCCTTGCGGCTCTTGCTGTTTTGCTGCGTAGCCTCAAGATCCAGCGCGATGTTCGCTCCCGAACCCGCCAGCAACCGCCCTCTCCAGTGCCGGTTATTGCGAACCGGTTCGAACGTTTGCACTTTCACCAGGCATCCTCGAAACCGATCAAACTCTTCCGGCCTGGTTAACTTGCGATCCAGCCCCGGAGAACTGGCTTCCAGCGTGTATTCGACCCCAGGCACCAGGTCTTCCACGTCCAGCAGCACACCAAAATCCCGGCTGAACTCGGCGCAATCCTCGTGCGTGACCCCGGAAAGCTGTTCAATGCTCAACTTGCCTTCCACCAGCCGCTCGGGAAGACCTTCAACCCCTGCGGCAATCTCCGCTTTCAATCGTGCTCTGCCTTCGGCGTTCTTTTCGAGAAAAACCCTCAAAACACGTTCTTTAGCCGGTCCCGCGAGTTCAACATCCACCACATCCAAGCCATGGGACGCGGCCACCCGCTGTGCTGCCTTCCGAATCTCGTCCAGCTTTGCTGCCATCGTGTCGAAGCCCGCCCGTTGGCCCCTTCGCCTAGGGGCTCCCGGTCAAAATCAGCGGCCGTTTTCCGGGAGAAATTTGCACCAAATAAAAAGTGGGCTGTAAGCCCACTCATCTCTCCGCCAGCCGGCATCATCACGGCAACTCAGGCGGACAAACTCGTCTGCACGTCCTAGCATACGGCGTTTTGTGCGGAAATTCAATCCATCGGCTAATCAGATGCGAGACGTAATCCATTTTGCGCGGAAATTGCCCGGGCGCACCCGTAGAATCGCTGTTCGCTACTCCTTTAAGTGGTTTTAAAGGGGCAAAAGCTCGGCCAATGCCTCAGTCGGTAGTCTGTTTTATCAAGGGTAACGTTTACAACTTCTTTAGAATGAATGAAAAATGCCGATGATTTTGAGCTGACGGCGAACTTACCACTAATGTGGAGCAGAAAATATCCCTGGTCACAGAAATAATGAGTGGGCTTAATCATGCGAACACTCGTACAGCGTGTAGTCGTCACAATTCTCTCAACCATATTCCTCGCCGCGGCTGGAGCACTCGGTGGATATATTCTCGGGCGCGCGTTTGCGCTTCGACAGGCCGGGGCTCGGCTGGATTTTGACGCAAATCGCATTCTCCTTGAGGGCGTGACTTCTTCCTCTGAATCGCACGCTATCTTGGCGACCATGAATACTTCGCCCTACGGTTTCTGTTCCGACCCGGAAATTGAATATTTCAGGCAGCTCATCTTTCAATCGCAATTCTTGAAGGCTGCCGGTCGTATGCGGGATGGAAAGATCGAATGCACTACGACGTCAGGACGAAGCGAGTTGGCAGAAGTGCAAAACACGCCTGCGACGACCTGGCAGGATGGAACAAGAATTTATAGAAACCTGCCAGCATTTAGGGTCGACGGCCAGAACGTGATCTCAGTGCAGCTAGGAAATTCATTCATTGTCTACAACCCTTACACCATGACATCGCTCGCTGCGCCTCCTATGCATTTCACAGAGACGGCCATCGATGCACCCACCCGGCAAGGAGTTTCGTTTCTCGGCGATCTTCCGAAGGTGAATAGAAATTTTCTGATGCGGGAAGGCAGAGTGCAGATAGACGATACACTCTTCGCCACGCGCTGCTCCACCAATGGCGCAACCTGCATGACGGCTTACATATCCATTCCCGATGCTCTTGCCATGACACGTAGCTATGCCACAGCATTCCTTGTTCTGGGAGCGTTTTCAGGAGGTCTCATCGGCTTGTTATTCCCCATGCTCTACAGTCGAAACAAGAGTGCAGAACAACAACTGCTGCGCGCGTTGCGCGCCGACGCTCTCACCGTCGTGTATCAGCCCATCGTTGATCTTTCTACCGGGTACATAGTCGAAGCAGAAGCGCTCGTGCGCTGGACAGACGAATATAAGAACGCAGTCAGCCCGGAAGTATTTGTGAAAATCGCCGAGGAGCGTGGCTTCGTTGGCGAGATCACAAAACTCGTGCTACGCCATGCACTTCGCGATTTCGGTGCGACCATGCGCGCTCGTTCCACCTTTCGCGTCAACGTGAACATCGCTGCATCCGATCTGGCCGACAGCGAATTTCTCCCCATGCTCGACAAAGCACTGACGGACGCCGAAGTTTCTCCACGCAATCTCGGCATCGAAATCACCGAGAGTTATACCGCTCGCCAGCAGGTGGCGCGCAATACCATCCTTCGCCTTCGCCGCCAGGGGCACTATGTCGCCATCGACGATTTCGGAACCGGCTACTCCAGCCTCGCTTACCTGCATGATCTTTCCGTCGACGCAATCAAGATCGATAAGGCTTTCACCCAGGCGATCGGCACAGACGCGGTCACAGTCTCCATCCTCCCGCAGATTCTCACCATGGCAGAAACACTCAAGCTGCGAGTGGTCGTCGAGGGCGTTGAAACAAAGGCACAGGCCGACTATTTCGCAGCCAGCAATCAGAGCATTCATGCGCAAGGGTGGCTCTTCGGACGCCCCGTTCCCGCTCGCTTGTTTCTGCAGTTGCTGGATGAAGAAGAAGCCCGGATCAGCAAAGAGCAGGAAGAAGAAATTCCCAGTGGCGCGACCGTCGCCGTATTCTAGCTTTCGACCATCTCCATTCCACACTGAGAACTGCCCGATCGCAGGTTTTCTGATTGGTGCCAGATGCTGTCACGAGTGACAATAACGGGATGAAGATGGTTCGGCTTGTTTGCCTGGTTCTGCTCACGTCCTTTTTGCTCCCTGGATCACAAGCTCTCGAAAAACAATCGGCAAGCGACTACCATGCGCGCCGCGTTGCACTGGGCACCGCTTTGCACGGGGGCGTTGCCATTTTCTTCGCCGCGGAAGAGCCTGTGCTCGATTTTGATCCCTATCGCCAGGACTCTGACTTCTACTACCTCACTGGCTGGAATGAACCGGGCGCAGCGCTGTTGATCATCGGCCCGACAAACGAGCCCGAGCGTCCCGGACAGGCCGCACACTCGCGCGAATATAAAGAGATACTGTTCCTGCCCACCCGCAATCTGCGCACCGAGACCTACACGGGCGCCAAAATGGACGCGGCAACTCCAGGTGTTACCAGTGCCACCGGCATCGACAACGTCGAACCCATGACGAGTCTTGCCGGCGACCTAAACAGGTTGATCGCGGACGATCGTCGCGTAGCGTACAGCATATGGGCGCAGCCCGGAGCCAAAGCTGCCGACGACCTCCTCGGCTTCACCGCCGCCACCCTCGGCGCTTCAGTCCCACCGGCACGGGACGTGACTACCTTGACGATGCCTCTGCGCGAGATGAAGGACTCCGGCGAAATCGATCTGCTGAAAAAGGCATCCGCAGCCTCGGTAGCCGGGCAGCGCGAGATGATGAAGTCCGTCAAACCGGGGGTGACCGAGCGCACCATCGCCGGCAAAATGACGGCCGCATGGTTCGAACAAGGTTGCGAACGTCCCTCTTACGCGCCCATTGTTGGCACAGGCATTAACTCGACGACCCTGCACTATTCTGCCAACTCCGCCACCATTGAGGACGGCGATGTCATTGTGGTTGACGCTGCATGCGAATACTCCATGTACGCGTCGGACATCACGCGCACCGTTCCCGCCAATGGACACTTCACCGCGCGTCAGCGCGAAATCTACAACGTCGTTCTTGGAGCTCAGAAAGCCGCCATCGATGCGTTCGTTGCCGGCAAGTCGAAGATCAACGACTTTCAGCATCGCGATCCAGATTCACTTGATGTGGCAGCATACAACTACATCAATACCCATGGAAAAGATCTACACGGCCAGCCGCTAGGCAAATACTGGCTGCACGGCCTCGGTCACATGGTGGGAATTGACGTTCACGATCCTGCGCAGTATCCCGCGGTGCTCAAACCAGGCATGGTCTTTACAATCGAACCTGGGGTGTACATCCCCGAAGAAAAAATTGGCGTGCGTATCGAATGCGATTTTCTTGTATTGCCAGATGGCAAGCTTCTCGATCTCGACGCCGACTTGCCGCACACCACCGAAGAAGTAGAAGCAGCGATGCGCAAGTAGTATTCGGAAAGTTTGTGCAAGCATGGACCAGGACGCGACGGAATCCGCACAACTCGACACATTGAGCCAGGTCTTCTCCGATCAGCTCCACGCTT
The DNA here is from genome assembly GCA_963802565.1 of uncultured Acidobacteriaceae bacterium. Taxonomy (GTDB): domain Bacteria; phylum Acidobacteriota; class Terriglobia; order Terriglobales; family Acidobacteriaceae; genus Telmatobacter. Next base: position 45,190 of record CAWDJR010000019.1, read on the forward strand.
GCCTTGAAGAATGCGCGCACGGACGTCGTGGTCTTTTCTCCGATCTTCAACTCACAGGCGACGATGAGTCTGAACGCGAATGGCCTGAAGCTGCCCGCCTCCGCGAACTTGCCATGGCTCTGCAGAACATCTTCGCCCAGCAGGAACAGCGTACCCCCCTCTGCGATGAGTTCCTTGACCTTTGCTCGATGCATGGTGAGAGCCATCCCGGCGAGCAGCGCCTGGCGCGCCTGTTTCTCACTCGCATTGAGCGCGGGCAGGTGGGCACTCCCACGCAGGAACCGTGGAAACCATGGTAGCCCTGCACGCATTTCTCGCTCTGCTCGCCGGCTTCATGACCATGGCTGCGCTTATAGCAGTTATCACGGCGCTGCTTAAGAGATTGACCCCCGAATGGGTCGGGAAATCAGAAGTCCCCAAGCCGGGCTATATGTTTGTCAACCTCGGCTACTCGTTTCTGGCTGCGGCAGCTGGGGGATATGTCACCGCCTGGATCGCCGAGCACAATCCGCTGATTCACGTACTGGCGCTGGCGATCACTGTACTGCTGCTCGCCGCGATGAGCGTGTTGCAGCAGCGCGGACGGCAACCAGCGTCGTACATGCTCGCTTTAGTGGCACTCACACCGTTGGGCGTATTGGCCGGCGGTCTTGTCCGACTTCGCGTATTAGGTGTGGTCTAAGATCGTTCTCAAGGCACCAATAAACGAAGAGGCCGCCTTGTCGAATGTGCTCGACAGGGCGGCCTCGTATTGAAACCCGTAGCTTTGTATCCGTTAGAAGCGAAAGCCGAAAGTGACCGGGATGATTTTGGTGTCCTCGCCTACCGTTGTTGTGCCCAGCCCGTTCGGTTCTGTAGTCACCGCAGGCGAAAGAACATTAAGATAGCGCGCCTCCGCAAAGATCCTCATCTTGCCGTCGCCGTTCCATCCTGCAAATCGGTGCTGGATCCCGCCGCCGACATTCCATCCGCCCTGGTTGCTTGAGAAGTGCCCCACGACCACGTTCTGCGTGATAGTGCCGCAGTAGAAATATGAGCAATATATCTGTAGTTGCGGATCTGTGAAGCTGGTGACCTTGCGGTAGAAGCCGTATCCGCCTGTCGCGTAGAACTCAACCGCACTCTTGGGATTGAAATCGTAAATGGGATCAAGCGTGAATGACCAGATGTGGGCGTATCCACCCGTTGCTCCAGCCTGGGCGATGATCGCGCCAGGCAACTTGCTGTGAATAAACTGGTACTCCAGGTTGAGGGCGAAGTGTTTGTCGAAACGGTAACCTGCACCTGCGGTGAAGTTGTAACCCCACGTGATGTACGGCGAGGAATCACTGGTTGGTGCGTTAAATCCGCCGCCCGCCTCGTACGTCATGTGGCTCATGAACCCGCCGCCACCGCCGCCGTGAGACTTGTTATCGTATTGACCACCACCTGATCCGTTGGCACCGGGAGCGGCGGGAAATGCAGCCGACGAAGGCATCGAGGCATCGTCGGCGAGTTGCGGTGCATTCGAGCTGGAATCCGCGGTAGGCACCACCACAGAATTCAAAGAATCAGGAGCAGTCGAGACTTGGGCGCTTGCAGAATCGAGTGAAAAGGCAAACGCCGCCGACAGCAAGATGGTTCGCCCGGCGAGCGATAAACAGCGGACTGAAATCATTCCGATACCTCACAAAAATATACGTATTTGGGGGAATAGCACGTTTTCCCCGTAAGCACTTAGACTCCATTTCGAAGTCAAAGTTGCTCATAACCCTAACATAACGAAAGGCCGGAACAGTTCCGGCCTTTCGGTTTGAAGCGATGAAAACCCACTTGGCTAGCCCTGAATGTCGAATTGCTCAGGATGCAATGTCGGATCGCTCTTAATCAGGATGTTTTTCCCAATCAACTCTTCAAACTCGGTCATCCAACTTGCGTTATTGGCCTTCAGCACCTTTACGGTCTCCGGATTCACGCGCAGCATCACATCCGCACCCTCAAAGTGCCGTTTCATCTTGCGTAACTCGGTGTAGATCTCGTTGCATACCGTCGCGGGACTCTTCACCATGCCGGTAGCCTGGCAGGTTGGGCAGGGAACTGAGAGCGTGCGTTCCAGCGACTGCTTGACGCGCTTACGGGTAATCGCCACCAGGCCAAAGTCGTTAAATTGCAGCACCTTGGTTGGAGCGCGATCATTTTTCAGCGCCTCTTCAAGTGCGGCCATTACCTTGAAGCGATTCTTGCGCTCATCCATATCGATAAAGTCGATCACAATGATGCCGCCCAAATCTCGCAAGCGAATCTGGCGCACAATCTCGGGAATTGCATCGAGGTTGGTCTTTAGAATAGTGTCTTCGAGCCGTGCCGTTTTGCCGACATACTTGCCCGTGTTGATGTCGATAGCGACGAGTGCTTCCGTCTGGTTGATCACGATTGATCCACCCGACTTCAGCCACACCTTCGAGCGCAGCGCCTTCGAGATTTCGTCTTGAATGCCGAAATGCTCGAAGAGCGGTGTTTCCTTGGTGTAGAGCTTTACGCGTCGAACAAGCGTTGGCGAGAAGCGATTGAGGAAACGTACGATGCGCTCATAATCTGCCTCGGAGTCGACCCAGATCGATGAGAAATTCGAACTCACCTGGTCGCGCAAAATACGCTCGATCAGTGACAGATCGTGATAGATCAACGCTGGCGATTTGGAACTGTCTGACCGCTGCTTGATCTCGTTCCACAGGTGAATCAGGAAACGAAGATCGGCACGCAACTCTTCTTCCGATGCGCCTTCCGCTGCGGTGCGAACGATGAATCCACCAGATGCTTCGCCGCGTTCATGCGTGAGAATCCGCTTCAACCGCTGGCGTTCTTCGTCCGAAGCAATCTTGCGGCTCACACCTACGTGCGTGACTGTCGGCATGAAAACCAGGAACCGTCCCGGCAGCGCAATGTGGCTGGTGATGCGAGCGCCCTTCTTGGCGATCGGCTCCTTTGCAATCTGCACCAGGATTTCCTGCCCCGGCTTCAGCAGATCCGAAATGATCGGCAGGTCTGAAGTCTGCGCGGAGCGGCGGGAAGGTCCGCGTCCTCCCGGGCGGTGTCCACCGCGGTCACTGCCACGATCTCCGCGTCCACGACGTCCTCTTCCACCGCGGTCACGGCGCTGCTGATTCTGGCCGTCGACGGCTGGTTGAGTTTCGGTGGCGGTTGGTTCTTCTTCCCCGTCCTCTTCTTCGCCTTCGAGAGTGTCTTCACCCTCTTCGCCGTTCTTGTCTTCAAACTTCATCTGGATGCGATGATCGAGGTGAGCTTCTTGCAACATCTCGCCGAGTTCTCCAGAGCGAATCTGCGTGTGAAGCTTTTCTTCTTCCTCGTAGTCGTCCAAATCGTGCTCGTCTGTTTTGTGGTGATGATGCGGAGCGTCGTATTCTTCGCCCTCAATCAACTCTTCCTCAACCAGCCCGCTGCCCGGCGAGAACGGTGAAGCTACTGGGACAGACGCTTGCTTTGTTTCTTCCAGTGCTGCTGGGGGGGGTGTATCCTCAGGCTTCTTCTTCTTGCCACCTAGTCCAAACAGCCGGAACTCCACCGGCGGCAATGGATCGACGCTGTGCGACGCGCTGCGATCACCTTCGGATTCGGTGCTCTCGTGTTCCGTACTTAACGATTCATGGCGGCCAGACTCAGCAACCGGCTCACCCGGCACTTCGTGGGGCTCAGATCCGCTGGAAGCCGGTTCAAAGCTCTCCTCCTCCATATCGTCTTCAAATTCGACTGGGGCGTGTCCCCGCAATGGTTCCGGTTCCACCTCAACGGCGTGTGTCGGTTCGGCCGAAGTCATCTCCTCGACGAAGTCTTGTTCTTCAATCTCGTCTGCCGAACCGTTATCAATTTCAGGCGCGAAAGACTGCTGTTCTTCTGCGGGAGCTCCGGGTTCGCGATTCCGATGTCGCGAGAGCGATTCACCGGGAAGCAACCCGCTACCGTCCCACACAATTGGCGACTCGATAAGAGTGGCCGGTTTATATGTTGAAGCTGGCCTAACGGGGGCAGGCGTCTCGAATGCCGGCTTCTCAGCCGACTCAGAGGAAGCACCGCCATATTTCTTAAGCGATTCACCGGGCAGAACAAATGGCTCAGGAGGCTCTTTCAGATCGCTCTCCACGTTCAGATCGCGAACCGCGTGTTGAAGTCGCCGAAGCCTGTATCTCGCGAGCAGTCTGCGGCTCTGACTGAACAGCTTCGTTTACATGGGTCTCGATAAACTCCTGGCTCTCCGCTGGAGCTGGCGAAACATTGCTGCCGCCACGGCCTCCGCGACGACGCCTGCGTCCGCGCCAGCGTTTTGTGCCCGCCTCGTCGGATTCCTGTTCAGCCTCGTGCTCCGTCACCTCACCGGGCGCAGTGAACGCAGCATCGGAGGATTCCGAGGTGATTTCGATCGTCGGCCGGCTTTCGCGATCCGGTCGTTGCTCAGACCTGCCACCGCGTTGGCCGCGATCGGGTCCACCACGATCCTGTCCGCTACGATCTTGTCCATTGGTATGGCGCACTTCTCGCGGAGCTTGGTTGCCACCGCTTACGGCGGCTTTCTCAAGCTCGTCCGTCTCTTCCTGGTCTTCCAACTCCATGAAGTCGGTGACGTAGAGGAAGGCGTCGCGCTCCAGGCCGACGTCGACAAACGCTGACTGCATGCCGGGTAGAACGCGCGTGACGCGTCCGTTATAAATGGACCCCGCCAAGGTGTACTCGTTTTCGCGTTCGTAATAGATTTCCGCGAGTTGATCGTCTTCTAGAATTGCAAGCCGCGTCTCATGCGGCGTGCTGGAAATACAAATCTCTTTTGCCATCGTACCTTTCCGCCCAGCGGACTTCGCCAGCTGGGGCCTGCGGCAAGGTGTGGCGGAGATGCGAGCGGACGGGGAGGATGGAAATGTGCGGAGGAGATGACCGATGCGTGCTTCGCTGGGCCGACAACCTGCGGTCGCCTGCCCCACCGGGGGGCGGCGAACTCGACAGGCTTCCAAGTCCGGCAAACGTTTCGAAACGGCGATCTGAATACAGAGAGTTTGTGGCCACCCTGAAGGTTGACGCCTGCGACCTTTCGTCGCAATTGCTCAACCAAGCCCATGCCAACCAAATGATAGACATGAGCGGGGCCGTTAAACCGGGGACCTCTGCGACAGTACTTTGCCGCCGGGGTGGGACTATTGCGCTGGCTAGTAAGCTGCTGGTCCGCGTTTCAGGAATCGAAATTCCCGTGCGTCCCCCGCAGCCTCGAAACCAGCGACGCCCGACATCGGCGCGATCAGTGTCGATCGCTGGCGAAGTCCGGTTTGCCCGTCTCTGCGTGCTCATTGAACCCAATCCTGCCCGGCGCCCGGTCCACCAGGACCTTGGCCGGATTTTGCATCCTCTTCCATGTCGTGCGCCGAGCCTGCTCATCGAATCCGCCGGATCTCGTTAGAGCGGCTAATCCAAAGGTGGCCATCGGGGCCAGGCATCTCTGACGATGCTTGATGTACCTACAAACTCTGCTCTCGCGGTCCGGAAAATCCCGGCAATCCTCAAGAGGGTGGTGCCTTGCAATCTTGCCTCCGACCGATTGAGATCGGAGTCCTAGTTTACGAACCGGCGCATGCGCACGTTCATCGACTACGCCCAGCGCGAGGAAGGTAAACAACACCGAAGATCCACCGTAACTCATTAACGGTAAAGGGATTCCGGTGACTGGCATAAAGCCTATGACCATGCCCACGTTGACCGCGATCTGGAAGGTCAACACAGCCACGATCCCCATAATAATCAGGGAGCCGGGCAGGTCGGCGGCTGTTTGAGCGTTTTGAATCAAACGCATCAATATGAGAGAAGTATAGCAGTAGCACGAAAACCGCGCCCACGAACCCGTGCTCTTCGCTGAAGGCCGCAAAGATGAAGTCGGCGTGCGGAATTGGAATGAATGTCACCCTGGGTTTGGGTTCCTTTCGCAGCTCCCTTGCCCCAGATGCCGCCCGATCCGACCGCGATTTAGGACTGCAACATCTGGTATCCGCGCCTTTGGGGTCATTGTCGGGATTGATGAAGCCCGTGAGGCGAGCCTTTTGGTAAGGCTTCAGAACCTTTCCGCTGTTCCAGGCTCCAACCACCAGAACCAGGCCCGCTGTAATCAGGATCAGTGCCTGTTTCAAGTTGATCCCACCCAGGAATAGTCCGGCAATCAGGATCGGCGTATAGGTGAGGGCGGTTCCCAGATCCGGCTGTGAGAGCACCAGCAGCATGGGAATACCGACCAGCGCGAAAGCTTTGAAGATTTCTTTCCAGGTCAGGTTCTTGCCGCCGAGATTCGCAAAGTAGCGCGCCACCACCAGAATCAGAATCAGCTTCACCCATTCGGATGGTTGAAAGTGCATCGGCCCGATCTTGATCCAGCGCTTGGCGCCCAGCACCTTGACCCCGACCAGCTTGACCGCGACCAGAGCTACCAGGCAGACACCGTAGGCCCACGGAACCCAGTCGATGAGTTTGTGGTAGTCGATCAGCGAAAAGAGGAACATCGCCACGATGCCGCCGAGGATCCAGTAGATCTGCTTGGTGTGGAACCCGACATACTTGGTGTGCAACGTGGCCGAGTAAATCTCGAGCACGGAGATGGTGCAGAGCAGCGAGATGACCCCGAGAAGCGTCCAGTCGAAATCGCGAAAGCTCATGATGCGGCGCATGGGGCTCATTGTGATTTCACCTGGGCAGCTTTCCCGGCAATGGCTGGGGAAGTCAGCTTCGCTGATTCGGGCCCGGCTGGCGACTTTGGCGTTTTTGCGTTCTGGCTCTTTGCGGAATCCTGCGGGACCACTCCGTTCGGACCCAACAAGAAATGGCCCGCGTGCAGCTTTGCTCGCGTCTCGCCCTTTCCGTCGGTGGCCGGGTTTGGAGTCGTCCAGACGGCGCCAACTTCGACCGGGGCATCGGGGCCTTTGGCGGAATGCAGGTTATGCGCCAGCCGCCGCTGCTTTTCGACGTATGCCGGAACGAAGCGGGCACCGATGCGGGCGGGGAACCAGCTCTTGTTGCCGTTCTGCCAGAGCACGGCGACAACCAGCTCCGGGTTGCGACGGGGCGTGACGCCGACGAACCAGACATTGGGATCGGTGGATCGGCCTTTGTTGGTCTTGTCGAGAGCTTCGTGGCTCATCACCTGCGCGGTGCCGGTTTTGCCGGCGAAGTCGATGCCTTCAAGGTGTTCGCCGCCGGCTGTGTGATAGAGGCCCGGCTGTGTCACCTCGGCCATGCCGTCGGTGATCGTGATCCAGTTCTCAGGATCGATGGGAAGGTTTACATCGCCCGAACCGGGGAGGGTCTCCAAAAGGTCTTTGCGAAAATCCGCGGGCAGCTGATCGGGAAAGCACAGCATGCGGACGAACCAGGTGTCCACCCGACGCGATGCCGCCGATGATGCGCGCGAGTTGCAGGGGAGTGGCTTCGACGGCGCCCTGGCCGATGGCAACGTCGAGTGTTTCGTCCGGATACCACTTGCGGTGGTAGTTCTTCATCAGCCATTGCGTAGAGGGCATGAGGCCCGGCCTGTTCGCCGGGCAAGGTCGATACCTGTCTTCTGACCGTAGCCGAATCAGTCGCGTACTTGGATATCCTGTCGATGCCGAGCCGGTCGCCAAGCTGGTAATAGAACGTGTCGCAGGAGTAGGGAATCGCGTTGTGAATGTCCACCGCGCCATGCTTCTCGTCGCAGTGGTGGAAGAATCCGTACGGTCCCCATCCACCGGCGCAGTTCACATGCATGTCTTGCGCAACGCCTTCCTGCAGGCCTGCAACCGACATCAGGATCTTGAATGTAGAGCCGGGAGCTAGCTGCGCCTGGATCGCCTTGTTCATCAGCGGATGATCGGGATCAGTAATCAGCTTGTTCCACTCGGAGCGTTCGATCCGCACCGCAAACGCATTCGGATCGAAGCTGGGACGGGAGACTAAAGCAAGAATGTCGCCGTTGCGAGGATCCATGGCAACGATCGCGCCATTGCGATCACCCAGCGCGAGTTCCGCCGCCTTCTGCAGGTCGTTGTCGATGGTCAGCTTCAGGTCCTGGCCGGGAATTGCATGCTGCGTGCCCAGGTAGCCCACTTCGCGGCCGTGGCTGTCGACGATCACATCGCGTGATCCATCCTGCCCGCGCAGTACCTGGTCGTACATCTCTTCCACGCCGCCTTTGCCCACTACATCGCCCGGTTCATATGCCGCGTATCGCGTCTGGTTCAGGTCTTCTTCGCTGACTTCGCCCACATAGCCGATCAAGTGCGCTGCGAATCCGTCCCGCGGATAGAGCCGCCGTTCCCCTTCAATCGTTTCCAACTCAGGCAACTCATTGCGATGGGCCTCGATGAAAGCCTGCTCATCGGCGGTCACATCGGCTTTGATCGGAATCGGCTGGTATCCGGGTGCAGTGCGGTAGCGGTGCAGGGTGTTGCGAAGCTGGTCAAGATCAAGATGCAGCCCGCGCGCAATGAGAGGAAGATCAGCATCCACGTTGCGGTTTTGCTCGCGAACCAGAAAGCACGATACAGACGGGTAATTGTCGACTACCAGCCGGTTTTCGCGGTCGAAAAGCTTGCCGCTTGGAGCCAGCACTGGAACCTTACGAATACGATTCTGCTCCGCCAGCATTTGGAAATTTTGTGCCCCAAGAATCTGCAGACGCCACAATCCGGCCGCCAGCGCGAGCATCACTCCGAGCACGGCGTATTGCACCACCGCCAGCTTGAGGGTGGGGACTTTCTCGCCGCGTGTGAATTTGTCAAAAGCCATGGGAAGCTACTTCTAGGATACCTCTATCTTGAATTCTGCCCCTGCCGCGCAGCCGTGCGCGAGAGGCGCCTTTTCATTGCTTGAACCAACGTACTCAATTGCGAATTTTCAACCACGAATCCGCTAATCGCGAATTCCCTAGTCGCGAATTTTTGTCCGGTCCAGGATCGGAAACAACACCAGCGCAATCAGCGAATTGCCGATCGCCTTATACAACTCCGTCAACCAGTTCGTATCGATGGACATACCCAGCAGGAAACGAACCACGAAGAAGTATGTGGCGCTTCCTACCAGCGACAGCACAAACGTCAGTACCAGCCGGATGGCGTGATTCTCAACATTCACCAGCACCCCGACCGAAGCGGCAAGATACCCGACCAGCGTCTTGGCGATGCCGTTGATTCCAATGGCATGTCCCGTCAGTGCGTCCTCAAAGAGGCCCATGACGCCACCGAGGATCGACCCCTGAATCGGGTTGCGCCGGCTCAGCGCAAAAAATACCGTCACCACCAGCGGCAGATCGAACCAGGCAAATCGGCCCAGCAAGCGTGGCAGCCACGCTTGCAACACCAGTGCCGCAATCGGCACCAGCGCGTAAATCAGCACCGGATAGCTGTGGATCTCGTAGTCGCGGCGGCTCTCGGCCGATAGCACTGACATGGCTAGCGGTTCTCCCCTTGCGGCGTCGCGGGCGGCGTTGTGCTCGGGCTGCTCTCGGGAGCTTTCGGCGCAGGCTTCTTCTTCGGCGCGGTCTGATCGCTGGAGGCTGCGCCCTGGTTGCCTTCCGGGGCTGCAGGAAGGTTCGGCGTCGTGGCGTTCCCGGGCGTAAATCTGTCCGGATGAATAGCCACTGGCGGACGCGATACCGGGTTTGGATTTGACGTGTCGTTCAACGGTTGCTGATCTGGAGGCACGTTAGGCACGGTCAGTCCCGGCAGCTTTTCCGCCATGCCTTCGGATGTTTTCTGCTGCTCCGCTTCGGCGCCCTTCAAAGCCTCGCTGGTTGCAATGTCCTGCTGCTGGTCCGGCGGGAACCGCGGTTCAGTGGAAGTGATCACCAGCACTTCGTCCAGCTGGTCGAGATGCGCGGCCGGCTTCACGATGACTTCCACAAATCCGTCGCGTTCCGGATCATTCAAGACTTTTTCCACCACGCCTACGGGCAATCCGCGCGGAAAAATCTGGTCGCCGCCGGCCGTCAGCACCTTGTCGCCTGGCTTGATGCGCTGATCTCGAATCACATCTTCTATCTGTGGCTGGCCGGCTCCGTTGCCGCGCAGAATGCCGCGAATGCGCGTCGTCTCCAGAATCACGCCCGCGCCGCTGGACTGGTCGTTGATCGCCAGCACCTGTGCGCTGTGCGGAAACACGTCGCGAATCTTGCCCACGATTCCGTCCGCCGTGATGACCGCCATGTCGCGGTCGATGCCTTCAGCCTTGCCCTTGTCGATGTAGAAAACGCGCGATTGATCTGTCCCGCTAGTGCCGATAGCCTGCGCCGCGACAGTTTTATAGATGTATTTCTGCTGAAAATTCAGCAGTGCCTGCAGACGCTGGCCCTGTTTAGCGTCTTCCAGCAGAGCTGCCTGCTCCAGTCGCAGCCGGTCTACCGTCTTCTGCAGGTCCGCATTCTGCTGCCGCACATGCCGCAGGTCGATGTAGTTGTTCCACAGCCAGGAGACGCCGGAGCCTGAAGAGTGAAGAGCCCGTTCAGGCGGAGACACAAGGGAATTGGCCCAGAGACGAATGAGCTGTACGCTGTGCCCATCGCGCCAGCTTGTCCGCCGACTGGTGCGGCGTACCTGCATGGCAAGCCCCAGAATCTGCGCCACCAGCAACGCCAGCAGCACCACCAGATTCCGATAGCGAACGAAAAACGATTCCATGGGGAGTCAGTGACCAGTGATCAGTGAACAGTGGACAGTGTTCACTAGACCGTTGACCGTTTGGAACGTTAGCGTGGGTTCGCGACGAAACTGATCACTGTCCACTGATCACTGTCCACTGCTTCTAGTCGATCTTGATTTTGCGCAGAAGCCTGAAGTCGGACAGCATTTTGCCGGTGCCCAGCACCACCGAGGCCAGCGGATCGTCGGCCACTGAGACCGGCAGCCCGGTTTCCTCGCGAATGCGCTTGTCGAGATTCTTGATCAGCGCTCCGCCGCCCGTCAGCACGATGCCGCGATCTGAAATGTCCGCCGACAGCTCGGGCGGCGTGCGCTCCAGCGCCACGCGAATCGCGTTCATGATCACCGCAATGCACTCGCCCAGCGACTTCGCGAATTTCGCTGTCGTCGATGGTGATGGTCTTGGGCACGCCCTCAATCAGGTTGCGGCCCTTGATCTCCATCGTCAGCGGCTTGTCCAGCGGATACGCCGACCCGATCTCGATCTTGATCTGTTCCGCCGTGCGCTCGCCGATCAGCAGGTTGTACTTCCGCTTCAGGTAGTTGGTGATGGCCTCGTCCATCTGGTTGCCGGCCATGCGGACCGAACGCGAATAGACGATGCCGGAGAGCGAAATGACTGCAATGTCCGTGGTGCCGCCGCCGATATCGACGACCATGTTGCCGCCCGGTTCGGTGATGGGCAAGCCGGCGCCAATCGCCGCCACCATGGCTTGTTCGACCAGGTACACCTCGCTGGCCTTGGCGCGATAGGCGGAGTCCTCGACCGCGCGCTTTTCCACCTGGGTGATCTCTGACGGCACGCCGATCACGATGCGCGGATGCACCAGCATCTTGCGGTTGTGCGCCTTCTGGATGAAGTAGTTCAGCATCTTCTCGGTGACTTTGAAGTCGGCGATCACGCCGTCCTTCATCGGCTTGATGGCCACGATGTTGCCGGGCGTGCGGCCCAGCATGTCCTTGGCTTCCTTGCCGACGGCTTCCACCTCGCCGGTGTTCTTGTTGATGGCCACGATCGAGGGCTCGTTGACAACGATACCCTTGCCGGCGGCGTAGACCAGCGTGTTGGCGGTGCCAAGGTCGATGGCCAGGTCGCTCGAAAACATGCTGAAGAGCGAGCGCAGGCCGTGCGACCGCGAAGCGCGCGATGGATAACCGTTCAGAGACATGGATGAGTGGAATCAACCTCAATTAAGATTGTACGGCCAACAGGCAATGCAGCAAAAACCACCGATGGTAATCAGGATAGGAGGGAGCTTTGTAAATAACCCTTTGTAGCTACCCCTGGAGTTATGTGAGTTAGCCGTATTGACAGAAACGTCAGGTAGCCGACCCACGCAAGTCTATGAACCGATCATGCCCGCTGCGGAGGCGAACTCCGCCCCGGTGCGCTAAAATCAAGTGTTATTGTGCCCATCAGGCGATGCTTGCCAACCCATGTTCGGCAAGCCTCGGTCCACTGATCACTGTCCACAACACTACGAACCAAGAACTCAGAACTGAGACTCAATGACCTACCCCACCTACCACAATCTGATCGGCGGCGAGTGGCTTCCGGCTGCCAGCGGCAAGACCATCCTAAACGTGAATCCTGCCGACCACGACGATATCGTCGGATCATTTCCGGCTTCGGACGCTGAAGACGTGGACCGCGCCGTGGCAGCGGCGAAGAAGGCCTTCGCCACCTGGCGCCTGGTCCCCGCGCCCAAGCGAGCGGAGATTCTGCTGCGCGCAGGCATTCTTGTTGCAGCAGCGCAAGGAGCAGTATGCCCACGACATGACGCGCGAAATGGGAAAGGTGCTGGCCGAGACACGCGGCGACGTGCAGGAAGCCATCGACGAGGCCTTTTATGTTGCCGGCGAAGGCCGCCGACTCTTTGGCCAGACCACGCCCTCCGAGTTGCAGAACAAGTTCGCCATGAGCGTCCGCATGCCGGTAGGCGTGGTCGGCCTGATCACGCCGTGGAACTTCCCCATGGCCATTCCCAGCTGGAAGCTCTTTCCCGCGCTGGTGTCCGGCAACACATGCGTAATCAAGCCCGCAACGGACACGCCGCTCTCTATTTACAACCTGGTGCAGACGCTGGTCGATGCCGGGCTGCCTCCGGGCGTGGTGAACATTGTCAGCGGCAGCGGCAGCGGCGCAGGCAGCGCGCTCGTCGAGCATCCCGATGTCCGCGCCATCAGCTTTACAGGCTCCAGCGAAGTGGGCTCTCACGTCGCCCAGCGCGCCGCCGCGACCTTCAAGCCTGTTTCGCTCGAGATGGGCGGCAAGAACGCGCAGATCGTGCTCGATGATGCCAATCTCGAACTCGCGCTCGACGGCGCGCTGTGGGGATCTTTTGGAACGACAGGACAGCGCTGCACCGCCACCAGCCGCATCCTGCTGCAGAAGGGAATCGCTGCCAAATTCACGAAGGAGTTTGTCGCCCGCGCTAGGGCTCTCAAGATCGGCAATGGTCTCGACGAATCCGTGCAGGTCGGCCCGCAAGTCAACAAGAGCCAGATCGAAACTTCGGCCAGGTATGTTGAGATCGCGCGCGACCGACGGCGGAAAGATTCTCTGCGGCGGCCACGCACTTACCAATGGCCATCATGCCAAGGGCACATTCTTCGAGCCAACCGTCGTCGGCGGCGTGACGCATACCATGCGCATCGCGCGCGAGGAGGTCTTCGGGCCGGTCGTCTCGTTGCTTGAATTCGACACCTTCGAGCAAGCCATCGAGATCGCCAACTCCATCGACTACGGTCTGTCGACCGCGCTCTACACGAAGGATGTGAATCGCGCCTTCACCGCGATTCGCGATCTGGAGGCGGGCATCACCTATATCAACGCGCCGACCATCGGCGCTGAGGTGCATCTGCCCTTCGGCGGCGTCAAGCACACCGGCAACGGCCATCGCGAAGGCAACGGCGCCATCGACTTCTTCACTACATGGAAAGCGGTCTACGTCGATTACTCCGACAAGCTACAGCGCGCTCAGATCGACAACGCGGAGTAACCTAAATCCATTTCAATTCCCGAAAATCTGGGTGCCCCAGGTCTCGATTCTGAGACCTGGGATTCCATCGCCTCACCCCGCAAATCCATCCTTCCAACGACCCCATTCCTGCCGAGATTCGTCTCACGTATATACATGCGCTCTTAATGCGTCCCTCATTCCCCGGAGGTCCCCTCTTATGCGTCCATTCCTGCAATTTCTCCCGACAATCATCTTTGTTATCAGCACCACGTTTGCCAGTGCCCAGGCGGCACCCGATCCGCAGAACACGACACATCAGGACCTCAACCTCAAAAGCCTGCTTACCGCGCCGGTGCTGAAACTGTCCGAAGCTTTCACCCGGGACAACGCCCTCCGTCCAGATTCGCGCATCAATCAGAACTACAGTTCCGCGCCTGCAACCCCGCTCGTATTCACCAGCCCCGTCTTCAATCAGTCGATCTCCGATACCGCCACCCAGGTGCAGACTTCGACAGCGCAGGGCGATCCTTACGTCACACCCGTCACCCGCATCATTTCCTCGGACGCGGGCGTAAACGACACCGCGCCGCTCTACACCTACCACAACTGCAACTACACGGTCGCGAACTCGGCGGCGCCCTGCGTGGGCGCATTCATGGTGTCGCAGAACAACCCCGGCGATCTGCACAACGGCGTGTGGGGCATCAATCCCATTGCAATCCAGCGTCACGGCAGCACGAACTCTCTCACTTACGGCGTCGAAGCCAACGTCTTCAACGAAACAGGACTCGACCCCGGCCCTCCCGGCAAGACCATCTCCCGCCACGAGCCAGATCTTCGGCATTGCCGCCACCATCGCCGGCAACGCCACGGGAGTTACGCACGGAACCTCCGCTTTCCTCGCCACCGACGAAAACAGCGGCTCCTACTGGTACGACGGCCTGTGGGTCGAACGCGCCATCTATGCGGCGCTCGAAGCCGGGCCCGTCGGCGGAGGCTCCGATCTGCAATGGTCCGTCGTTTCGAACGCCACCGGCAGCGCCAGCCCGCAGCGCAACTTCGCCAGCATTCCGCAGGCCGACATTGCATCCTCCTGGAACGGCCACGCTTCAGTTCTCGAAGTTCTCAAGCGCCAGTTCGTTCCGAGTTCAGCTACGCACCCCTCAGGCTGCTACGACTACACATTTTCGACCGCTCTGCGGCAGCAGTTCTGCGACGACGGCAGCAACGTCTTTCTTCCCGCGTCCAACGCAGCTGCCATCCGCATCACACCCGATGCCAATGGAGAAGACGGAGCGGCGGTCTCCGTGACCAACGCGGCCAATAGCGCTTACACGTTCCTCGTGCAGAAGAACGGCGCCACCACCATCGACAACTCTCTCACCGTCAACAGCGCGGCGCGGGCCTCTTCCTTCCAGATCGGACCGCACACGGTTCTGCCGGCGAACCTCGATGGCTATCACGGCTCAGGTTCCCGCGTTCAGATCAGCGATGGCAGCGGCCGCGACGGAAATTTGCCCAGCTACGATTCGGCAGGCAATGTCACCGACAGCGGTGTCTCCGCCGCTCAACTTCCTGTCGCTTCTCCGAAAGCCGCGGCAGGTCACGTCGCCTGTATCAAGGCACTCGGGCCGCCCGTCCAGATCGGCTCGTGCTCCACCAGCCCCGACGCCAACGGCGCATGCTCATGCAACTGAGTGATGACTCCACCCAGCCCGTGTCATCCCGACGGACCGAAATGGTCGTACTTCCAGGGTCTAATTCCCTGCAAACTTTTGTGGAAAACTGCAAATATTGGAGGGGGGGTGGGGGTGTACCCCTTTTCCGCCCATTGAGCCGCTGGGCGAACATTTCGCGGCTCACGATGATTGTGCCTTAAACGGAGTTAATTGCCTGCAAAACTGCGCGGGGATTTTGCTGTGTGGAATGTGCAGGTTGAAGCGTTGGCCGGCGATGGCACTGTTGACACGAGGCGGAATTTAGAAGTGCGGGCAATCCAGGGACGCGCAGCCATAGTCACGAGGTTCCCCGAGATGGTCCCGCCCGAGTGACCGCTCGTCAAGATCGGAAGTTGCACCATTTTTGGTAATGTCCGGTGAGTCCACCACACACCAACAGCTCACCAACAGCGTCGAATCTGATAAACAGAGGAGTACCAATGAGCCTCACATCCAGTCTTCGCTGCGCCGTGTTAATTGCGGTTTTGACGGTAGACGCAACGCTTCCAGCCAAAGGACAGAAACGTGAAGAAACGTCGCTGTGCAACATTGCGGCAAGAGTCGACGATTTCAGAGGGCAACCTGTAACCGTTAGAGCCAGAATCTATTCCGGGGGTGTTCACGGATGGTATATCGCTGACGAAGCATGCATGCGATTTGGAGTTGCTCTGTTTCTGGCGGCCGATGTTCAGGGGAGTGAGGCTTTCTATAAGTCAGTGAACTTTGTCGGCACATTTACCGGAACGTTTGAAATCCAGAAAGACGGTGAGTCTCCGCCCCGAATCTTGAGAGTTCAAAGCATGCATGGATTCTCGTCGGAAGCAATTGAGTCAAACAAATAGTGCTGTTCCGAGTGAGTCACCGTCTACCCTTCCCTAGCCGGTCTAGGAAGAGTCGGCCACCATACATCAGGCATTCAGAGGGTGATTCGCGGTCCTCGACTGTCTTCGTCCCGCATAAACAACTACTCCCACAAGGACGCAAATTGCGATCAGACACAATGGAACCATGATCATTTGTCTTCGGCTGGTTCTCTCGAAGTCTTCCAGAGAATTTGTCTGTGGGTGATTGGTATCGAAGAAGACTGTAACCTGATTTCCAACCGCGCCTGAGCCGGTTGCCGGTGTACCTGCTCCTGCAAATGAGCGACCCCGAAATGCAAAGGTGAATCGACATGGGGAAGGTTGGCAGTCCGCAATGACGCCCTCACTCTTCATCTCGCGTCTAGCTATTCCCGCGTTCTGACGCGCACTGGAGATCGAAGCCACCATCGCAATGAGCAGAGGTATCGTGAGGACCAGTACCCACCACGAATCAGGGAACAGACGGGAGATATTTAGCAGCCTGCTTTGGCGCATGATGAACCACGCGAAGACAACTCCGGCGATCAACGTCACGAGGGCCATCGAGAATGCGAGTGTCTCCCCAGCAATTTCAGACATACCCATGATCGGCACAAACAGTGCGAAAGAGGCTCCAATCGGTATCGCCGCCCGAACCACAATCTGAAGAGACTGTCGCTCAAGGGTTGTGCGACGTCCTTTGATCAGAGTCCCTACCAATAGGGTCAACAGAGCGATTGGATATGCAACGAGGCCGAGCGGAATGCCGAACAGGAAGCCTCTGAGCACATCGATGGCATCACCTGGGTGCTGGTTTAATGCCTCTGGATACAAAACGATCACTGCCATACCCTTTCATTGATCCGAGGAACACGATAGCACCAACGCAGCGCAAATTCCGTGGTTCCGGTTGGGTAACCGCCTACTCCGTCGAAACTCATCGACTCCAGATGAGTTTCATCCATATAGGTGGGTCGCAGACCCATGCAGAACTCGGAAATAACTACTTGAGCAACACCTGCCGCGAGGTGTTGTCAAAGATACGACTTCCAAGTGGGCCACAACCCGACTGGAACCCAATTTTGGCGATCCCCGCAAAATCGATATCCAGTTAGTTCTGAAATTGTTTCCAAAACATCAATCCTCCAAATTTCTTTCCCCTCCCCTTGCGCTTCTACAGGAAGTGTCGTACCTTCATGTAGAAGTGAAAGGGGAGGTATGACAGCTCCGCATATTGATCTTCCTCAAGGAACTCTGGATCTGCTGATTCTGCGAACGCTTGCCCTCGGGCGACAACATGGATGGGCCATCTCCGAGCGTGTGCAGCAGATGTCGAGTGACGTGCTGCGGATTCAGCAAGGCTCGCTGTACCCTGCTCTTCACCGGCTGGAGCGTCGCGGCTTGATCAAGGCTCACTGGGGGACTTCGGAGAACAACCGCCGTGCCAAATATTACGAGCTCTCGAAGAATGGGCGTCAGCAACTCGAAGTAGAGACAGACGCCTGGGCAAAACTGACGGCCGCTGTGGCCCAGGTGCTGGGAACGGCTTAGGAGGATCGACATGCTGAGCGATTTGATTTTCCGTCTTCGATCTCTGTTTCGGCGGAGCGCCGTTGAAAGCGAACTCGACGATGAGCTGCAATTTCATGTTGAGCAGCAGGTGGAGAAGCTCATTCGATCGGGCCTCACGCGGCAGGACGCCTTGCGGCAAACTCGGCTCAAGTTCGGCGCCATGGATCATGTCAAGGAGGACTGCCGGGAATCGCGCGGCGTTACATTTCTCGAAACGACAGGCCGGGATATTCGCTATGCGCTGCGGCAGCTAAGCAGGACTCCGGCATTCACAATTACGGTGCTGCTGACACTGGCATTGGGAATCGGTGCAAATGCCGCGATCTTCACGCTCGTGAATGCGGTGCTCTTGAAAAAGCTGCCGGTCGCCGATCCTGCATCGCTGGTGCGCCTGGGCGATAACAACGATTGCTGCGTGGGTTCAGGGAATCGGCAGGATGGCGACTTTGCCATGTTCTCGACCGACACGTATCAACAACTGAAGAAAAATGTTCCGGAATTTGAAGAACTGGCGGCCATGCAGGCGGGGTTTTGGGGTCGCACTATTATTGCGAGGCGCGACGGCGCGCAGGTCGCCGCACGCTCAGTGGCCGCGGAGTTTGTCTCCGGCAACTACTTCCGCACCTTTGGGCTTCAGCCACGCGCGGGTCGCCTGTTGATGGATGCAGACGATACCCAGGGCGCACCCATGACAGCAGTGATGAGCTATGAGGCCTGGCAGCGCAATTACGCGGGCGATGCTTCGGTGGTGGGAAGTACATTCTGGATAAATACAAAGCCGGTTACGGTGGTTGGCATTGTGCCTGAAGGCTTCTACGGCGACCGCATGTCGGTCAATCCAGCGGAATTCTACCTGCCGATCGAGGCGATGCCGGTGCTGGCGAATTCTCCGTACGTTCACGATCCCGAAGAGGATTGGCTCTACATTATTGGTCGCATCAAGCCAGGGGTGGCGATGGCTCCCCTTCAACAAAAGGTCACGGGACTGTTGCAACAGGCACTGGCAACGAACGAAGAGTTTTCATCGGAGCAGGGAAAGAGGACGCTGGCGAAAGTGCGCGTGGTGCTGACGCCGGGCGGCGCGGGAATCCAGGCGATGCAGGAGTGGTATGGATCAAAGCTGCATCTGTTGATGGGGATTGCCGGCCTCGTGCTGTTGATTGCGTGCGCCAATATAGCGAATCTTCTCCTGGTGCGTGGCATGGCACGGCGCGCTGAGATCTCGATGCGGGCAGCGCTGGGAGCCATGCGCGGAAGAATCATTCGTCAATTGCTTACGGAAAGCATCGTACTGGCCGGATTGGGCGGTATCGCCGGACTTGGCGTGGCCTATGCGGGAGCGCGCATGCTGCTGATGCTGGCATTTCCCGGAGCGGAAAGCATACCGATCCACACCGGCCCGTCGCTCTCAGTGCTGGAGTTCGCGTGTGGTCTGTCGCTGCTGACGGGAGTTCTCTTCGGCGTGGCGCCGGCGTGGATTGCAGCGCAGGCGGGTCCGATCGACGCAGTGCGGCACAGCAACCGAACGACGGCGATGGGCGCTTCTGTTTTGCAACGTGGATTGGTCGTGGTTCAGGTCGGACTCTCGCTGGTGCTGCTGGTTGTGGCCGGATTGTTTCTGCAGAGCCTGAAAAAACTCGAAGGCACAGACCTGAAGCTCGACGCGAGAAACCGCTATATCGTGCACATCAATCCTCAAACCGCAGGCTATTCGCAAACCCAACTTGAGGCACTGTACCGGACTATGGAGGAGCGCTTCCATGCGCTGCCGGGCGTGATGAAAGTGGGCATCGCCTCGTATACGCCGATGGAAGATAACAACAACGGCTGGGGCGTACAGGTGCAGGGACAGCCCTACCTGAATGTTGGAGCCTCAGTCATTCGGGCGAATGCGGAGTATTTCGATTCTGTCGGAACGCGGGTGGTGATGGGGCGCGGGATCGATGCGCGGGATACGCCGGCCTCTACCGCCGTCGCCGTGGTGAACCAGACATTTGTCAAAGACTTGTTCAAGCCAGGCGAGAATCCGATCGGACGTCATTTTGGACATCCTGGGCCAGATTCGACTGGAGACTTTGAGATCGTCGGAGTGGTGGAAGATACGGTCTACACCAGCGTGCGCAAGAAGGATCACCTGATGTACTTCGTTCCGATGATGCAGAGGCCGAAAAGCGCGAAAGCGCCGATTGAAAAGGATGATTCGCTCTATCTGGGATCGATTGTGCTTGCCACCGATCATCCGATGAACGACATGGAGAAAATTGTCCGGGCCACGCTTGCCGACATCAATCCAAACCTGACGGTAGCGCAGCTTCAGACTTTCAACGAGCAGATTGCCGACCGGTTTACCGAGGAGCGGATGATCTCGCGACTGTCGACGCTGTTTGGCGCATTGGCGCTGCTGCTGGCGGTCATTGGCTTGTATGGCGTGACTGCCTATTCCGTGGTGCGGCGGACGCCGGAGATTGGTATCCGCATGGCGCTCGGTGCGGAGCGCGGCGGTGTGATTGCGATGGTGATGCGCGGAGCAATGATTCAAGCCGCGCTGGGGCTGGCAATCGGAATCCCAGTGGCGCTGCTCTGCGTGCGATTTGTGAAATCTCAGCTTTATGAGATCAGCAGCGCAGACTTCAACGTGATGGCTGGCGCAATTCTGACCCTGGCTTTGGCGGCATTCATTGCTGGAGTCATTCCGGCACGTCGTGCTGCGTCTATAAATCCAGTCAGAGCTCTGAGAATGGACTAGTTCGAAAGGGATTGGACCTGACCGAAATGACGGCGAAGAAGCTGCATGCAACTCTGTCGTTGCAGGTTGAAAAGCTAAAAGCTGGAAGCCGAATGAAGGACGCTGATCGCTGCGGTCACTAGTTCAGGCGCGCGTGCAGTACGGCCGCTTGTCCTGCCGCGGTCAGCGCACAACTCGCGTGCTGGTCGCATTTGTAGTGGATGAGCGTGTACTTGTTCGACCAGTCCGAAGCCGTAGCCTGACCGTACCGTTTGTCGATTGCGAACGTCTTGTCTTCCGCCAACAGTAGGCCGCGGGCCGAATCATAACCTGTGACCCGATTGTCTCCCTGGATTACAAATCCATCTCCCAACTTGGACAGCGTTCGCCTCGCTTGGTGTGCCGACGGGTCAGCATGAAGTGCCGACTTTGGATCAAGGAGCACTGCCTGCTCGTCGAGGGTCGGAAAATTCGTGTTGAAGTCCCAATAGTCGGCACGCCGGTATTGATCGGGCGAGCAGGGCAGCGTTCCCTGGGCATTCACCGCACCCACCAGGCCATCGGTCGCGATCTGGTTTTGGAACAGATCCTTGCCGTGCTCCCTTATCACTTCAGCCGCTTGCATCTGCGTGATCTGGCTTTGCCGCGCAGCCTGCATGGCCGCCGCACGCGCAGCTGCGGAGAGTTTCTTCCCATCGGCGCCGACTGCTGATGGCGCTACCTGCACCTCGGCATTTTGCGGATTGAACGGGAAATCAATCTCCTTGCCGCACAACGCAAATCCAGAGGAGTCCATTAATCGCACGTTCACTGACAGCGGCATCGGCGGGGTACTTGTCACTCGGGAGAAGCCCGCCCCCCAACGATCTTCCATCGGCTCGATTCGCAGTTGATAAACGAGCCTTCCGGACTTGGCGTTGCCATCCCACCTGGTGTCGAGATGCCCGCGCAGGCCCGCGACTGCGACAATGCCCGGCCCCATGTCCCCGGGCTGGGGAGCATCCGCCTTGGGCTTATTGACCGTCATCACAACAAAGATTGCGAAAATAATGAGCGCCGCGAATCCCCCAATCAAAATAAAGTTCGGCTTTTTCTTTGGCGGTGGTTCCTGCGCGGGCTTTTCCGCATAGTCGGCGAATTCTTCCTGCTCCGCACTTTCTGGCTCAGGTTCTTCTGTCGGCTCAGGCTCTTCGACAATCGGCTTGTAGGCAGCAACGGACTTAGTCGCCACGGGTGCTGTCACGGATGGAGCTACGGCGGGGGGCGCTTCGATGGTCGCCACGGCCGCTGACGATTTGGCAAGCGGGGGAGCCGGATGGCTTATTTCTGCGTACTCTTCGTCGAACTCGTGCTGGTCAGACTCAAACATCTTTCGTTCCTTCCGGACCCGACTGGAATTTTCCCACGTTGGTAACGCTAAAGCAAAGTACTAGCGTAACCCCACATGGTCATCGGGTTGTCTAGCGCACATCATCGGACACTTAACTAGCTAGGTTCGCCGGGCTTCCTATACTCGGCTGCCATCGAGCACATCCCGGAGCGCGAAACTCGTTTCCAGCCGTGTTACTCCCGGCAGGCGGGAGAGCTCGTTCTGGTGAAGTCGCCCATAATCGTCAATGCCCGCTACCCGGGCCACCAGCATGTAGTCATACTGACCGGCCATCAGGTGGCAGCTTACGATCTCCTTGCAATGGCGCACCGCCCCTTCAAACGCACTCAACACGGCAGCAGATTGGCGCTCCAGTGTGACCCGGATGTAGATCGTCATGCGCTTTCCCAGCAAACGGTCGTCTACCAGGGCCCGATAGCCGCGAATCGCGCCGACACTCTCCAGGGTCTGAATCCGCCGCGAGGCAGCTGAAGCCGAGAGACCTACTGCCTCACCAACCTCATAATTCGTGGCGCGCCCATGGCGTTCAAGGTGGCGGAGAATTGAAGCGTCTAGTTCATCCAATTCAGAAACGGAGGGCGGATTGGAGTTTTCTTGCATCGACAGCACCTCATTTTCACACTTTGTGTGCTACAGAAGGTTTTAACACGATAATTGCACACATTGGAACCCTTCCACGCCGTAGGATGTGTGCAGCTGGAAGCCAGTGATGTGCCCGTCGCGCCGGACTAAAAGGCCCTCCCCCAACGAAAGTGCTGTCCGGCGCGAGCTTTCCTGCAGCAAATCGTCTCGGTTTCCTTGAGTTCTCAGCCGTCCGTAAGCCTGAATGAAGGAGCCTCCATCCCATGATCATCGGCGTTCCCAAAGAAGTTAAGGACAACGAAGCGCGCGTAGGCGTGACTCCGGCGGGCGTCAAGGCGCTGACCGAAGCTGGCCACAAGGTGCTGGTTGAAACCCATGCGGGCGAGCTGTCGGGATTTAATGACGCGAGCTATCAGGATGCAGGCGCGGAAATCGTCGGCGACGCCGGCAATGTCTGGGGCAAAGCCGAGACGGTGGTCAAGGTCAAAGAGCCTATCGAGCAGGAGTACGTCTTCTTCCGCGAAGGCCTGGTGCTCTTTACTTATCTTCACCTGGCTCCGATTCCCGTCCTCACCAACAAGCTTCTCGACTCCAAGGTCATTGGCATCGCCTATGAGACGGTCCGCGATCGGCAGGGGACTCTGCCTCTTCTCACGCCGATGAGCGAAGTTGCCGGCCGCATGAGCGTGCAGGTCGGTGCAGCCTATCTTGAAAAAGAGCGTGGCGGCCGGGGCATTCTTCTTGGCGGTGTTCCGGGTGTTCCTCCAGCGAACGTCACGATCATCGGCGGGGGCATCGTCGGCACCAATGCGGCAAAGATCGCCCTGGGCTTCGGCGCCAAGGTGACGCTGGTCGACGTCAATCTCAATCGTCTGCGCGAACTCGACGACCTCTACAGCGGACGACTCTACACTCTCGCTTCAAATAGCTATAACGTTGCGCACGCTACACGGGAAGCCGATCTCGTAATCGGCGGAGTGCTTATCCCCGGTGCAACGGCACCCAAGCTCGTCACCCGCGCGATGGTGTCTGCCATGAAGAAAGGCGCGGTCATTGTCGACGTGGCGATTGACCAGGGCGGCTGCGTTGAAACGGCCAAGCCTACCTCGCATTCGAATCCCAGCTACGTCGTTGATGGCGTCGTTCACTACTGCGTCACGAACATGCCCGGCGCGGTGCCGCACACCTCGACCCTGGCTCTCACCAACTCCACCTTCCCGTACCTGATGCGCATCGCCAACCTCGGCGCGCGGGAAGCGCTCAAGCGGGACCCTGGATTCGCCGAAGGCTTGAACACTTACCTGGGCACACTCACTCATCGCGGAGTAGCCGAGAGCCAGAAGCGCGAGTGGACAGGAACGGACATCGTGCTGGGATAGGGGATTAGTCAGGACAGTATCTCTCTTATGATCCGACCCATTGTTTACTCCACTCATAACTAACCCACCTCTATAATCACTGCATGCCTGTCGATGGCAGCTCCCGGCGCCGGTCTGTCATATTTCTCGGCGCAGGTGTGTTGCTATTTTTTGCTTTGCTGGGTGGACTTCAGGCGTTTAACACGTCGAATATCCGCTTTCTGAGCCCGGAAACCTCCGGCGAAACCCTGGCGTTCACCGGCCTCACCGTTGTCGTCTTTCTGCTGTTGCTGGTGCTGCTGCTTCTTCTGCTGCGTAACATCCTCAAGCTCTACGCTGATCAGAGCAGCAGCGCTCTGGGAGAACGCCTGCGCACGCGCATGGTTCTTGGTGCTGCGCTTATCGCTCTCACGCCGGCTGTCTTCATGTTTCTGTTCAGCTTCCAGCTCATGAACCGCTCCATCGATCGCTGGTTCTCGCCCAACACATCTGAACTTCACGAAGACTCAACGCGGGTGGTGCTTGAGCTGGCCCAATACGTCGCCAGCAATGCTCGCGGCGAGGCGGAATCCATCGCCGCGACAGGCGCTCTTGACGGCGAACCACCAGATCTTGCGAAAGTTCTAGCCTCGCATCGCGTTACTCTCCAGGGCGGCTTTGTTTTGGTGTACGACCAGGGTCGCCACGTCATCACCAGCTTCGAGGCTCCGCCGGAAAGCAGTGTGCCCAGCATTATTCCATGGCTCCCTGAGAAAGCTGGTGATGCAAAATTTCAATCCACCATCCCCCTCCCCGGTCCGCTATCCAAAAGCGTTCTAGACTCTGCCCAACGCAATGACGAGCCCGTCGTCCGCATCGCCGGGCAGGATTATGCCCTGGGCAAAGCGTCAACTTCATCAGGAAAGCTCGTCGTCGCTGCTCTTCCCATGCCGCAGGGACTTAGCCAGACCACCGCCCGCATCCGCCAGGGAGCTGCTGAATATTGGGGACTGTTCCGTTCCCGAAACAGCCTGCGCGCCACATTCTTCCTCATGCTGCTGCTGATTACAGTGGTGGTCTTTTTCTCCAGTGTCTGGCTGGCGCTATTTCTTTCCAAACAAATTACGCGCCCGGTTGAGGCGCTGGCCGACGCCATGGACGAGATTGCCGCGGGCAAATACGAGCACCGCGTTGGCCTGGTCACTACCGGGGAAATGGCTGAGCTGGTGCGTTCGTTCAATCACATGGCTGCCGATCTCGACGCCAGCCGCAAACTTGCAGAGACGTCTTCGGCCCAACTCACCGCTGCAAACCAGTCGATTGAAACGCGGCGACGTGAACTTGAAACCATTCTTGAAACAATTCCCTCAGGCGTCGTTACACTCGATGGCTCCGGCGTTGTGCTTCAGGCCAATCGCGCTTTCGCTGTATTGATGGGCCAGGATGAAGACGCGAGCCTACGGGGTCAGAAGCTGGACGCTCTGTTGCCACCCGACTCCGTCGACGAACTTGCCGGCGTAATACGCCGTGGACAGCGAATGGGCGCGGCATCCACCGAACTGGAACTTCATCTTCGCGGCCGTAACATGCACCTCGCTGTTACCAGCGCGCGCCTTGAACTGGCACACGGAAGACCCGGAACTGTCCTGGTGGTTGAAGATACTTCGGAACTTCTCCGCGCCCAGCGCCAACTCGCATGGAAAGAAGTGGCCCAGCGCGTGGCTCACGAAATTAAGAATCCGCTCACGCCTATTGCTCTTTCGGCCGAACGCATCGGCCGCCATCTTGATCGCAGCCAGCCTGACTCGCCCTCGATCATCCGCAAATGCAGCGAAGTCATTCTCGCTTGCGTTGGCACGCTTCGTACTCTTGTCGACCAATTCTCAGCGCTCGCCCAATTTCCAGCGCCGCAGCCGCGTCCCTGCGACATGAATCAGATCGCCGACGAAGCGCTTGCCTTGTTTGCCGGAAGGCTCGAAGGCATCACTGTCAAACGCGATCTTGAACCTGGCCTTCCGCCTGTTCTCGCCGATCATGAAGCCATCCGCCGTGCGCTGGCGAATCTTATCGACAATGCCGCCGAGGCCATGCAGGGGAGTCTGCTCCGCGTGCTCAGCGTGCACAGCTCTCTTGCGGAAGATGGCGCTGCTGTTGAAATCGAAGTTTCAGACACCGGCCATGGGCTCACCGAAGAGATACGCGAACGGCTGTTCCTGCCTTTCTACTCCACCAAACACCGCGGCACAGGGCTGGGCCTCTCGATTGCAGCTAAGATTATCCAGGAACTGGGCGGCTCCATTCGCGCTGAGAGCAATTCGCCCAAGGGCGCGCGCTTTCTCATCCGTCTCCCGCTTCTCGATCAACCTGATCAGCCTGCAACGGAAACGAACACCGGCGTAACTTCACTGACTGAGGCTCGCTCATGAATCATGTCCTCGTGGTCGATGACGAGGCGGAAATTCGCGCGTCTCTCGAAGAGATTCTGACCGAAGAGGGTTATGGCGTGGCTACCGCCGCTAGTGGGGCTGAGGCCCTGTTGCTGGTTGAAGACGCACCCTACGATGTTGTGCTGCTCGACATCTGGCTTCCGGATCGTGATGGACTCGACGTTCTGGCTGACATCCATGCTGTAGCCCCGGAAAAACGTCCGGAAGTCGTCATCATCTCCGGGCACGGCACGATCGAAGCAGCCGTTAAAGCCACGAAACTCGGGGCTTACGACTTTCTGGAAAAGCCGCTATCGCTGGATCGCACGCTGATCGTCCTGAAGAATGCGGTGGAAGCTCGTCGGCTTCGAAATGAGAATCTGGAATTCAAGCGCCAGTTTACCGTGGGTGCGGTACTGACCGGCGAAAGCGTTCCAGTCAAAGCGCTTCGCCAACAGATCCGCCTCATGGCGCCTACCAATGGCCGCGTACTGATCTACGGCGAATCTGGCACCGGCAAGGAACTCATCGCGCGCGCCATTCACACCGAGAGTCTTCGCCACGATGGCGTCTTCCTCGAACTAAATTGCGCGGCCATTCCCGAAGCGCACATCGAATCAGAGCTTTTTGGCTACCGTCACGGCGTGCAGCCTGGCGGCCCGACAGAGCAACGCGGCACTCTCGAACGCGCCGACGGAGGTTCTCTTTTTCTTGACGAGGTTGGCGATATGAGCCTCAAGACGCAGGCCAAGATGCTCAGCGCTCTCGATGATCAGATGTTTACCCCGGTTGGGGGAACGCAGCCTTTGCAAGTCGACGTGCGCCTCATCGCATCAACCAACAAAGACCTCGAAGAGGAAATCGCCAAAGGAAATTTCCGCGAAGATCTTTTCTACCGTCTCAATGTTGTCCCCTTCTTCGTGCCGCCATTGCGTGAGCGCAAGCAGGACATCCCGCTCCTCGCCCGCGAATTTCTCACCGAGTTCGGTCGCCAATACGGACGCCCGCGCATCGAGATCAGCGCGGAAGCCCTGGAAGTTCTACAGCAATATCACTGGCCCGGCAATGTGCGCGAATTGAAAAATGTGATCGAGCGCGTGTTGATTCTGAACCCGCGCACCCTGCGCATCGAGCGCAAGCAACTTCCACCGCTTACGCACAAGTCAGGGTCGCGCTCGACAGAGGATTTCTCAACGCTGCAGCAGGCACGCGATGCTTACGAACGCGACTACATCCTCAAGAAGATTGAAGAAGCGCGCAATAATGTTAGCCGCGCTGCCGAATTGCTCGGTCTGGAGCGAAGTCACCTCTATCGCAAGATGAAGACGCTGGGCATCACTGTACGCGAATAGGCGTATCGTCCTGCACATTCATGAGCGCATACGCGCGCCGATCTCCCTGCTTCTGCCGCCGATCGCTCGTGTTTACTCGTCGATCCCGCCTGCCTTCTCGCCGATCGATTCCCGAGATTGCCAGGACCACCGCACCGCGCCGACGGTCACCGCCGGCCTGCCGCCGATCGAGCCACATGGATGTAGACGCGGGAAGGATAATCGCCTTCGATCCGTTGGTTCCGGTTGGCGCATGCGATCCGTTCGATCCATTCGAGGAATGTTTCTGTTCTCGACTGGATCCTCCAAATTGTGTCTTGCCATCGGTCAGCAGCCTATTCAAGATCGGGAGATTGGTACGCTGCGTTTCGATGTAGTCCACGCCTTCGGCAGTTAGGGTGAAATCGGAATTATCCGCCTTGGATACGTATCCTTTTTTCACCAGGTACCAGGTCGTGAAGTCGAGGTAGTCTCGCGGAAACCCCATACGCCGCTCTATCTCCGCCAGTGAGACTTCAGGAAAGCGTGGATTCGTTCTCCGCTTAAAGTAGAGAACTGCCAGCACCGCGACTCGGCGGTTCATCTCGCCCTCGACGCTGTCCATAAAATCGACGGCATTGGAAAGTGGTGCGACCTCAACAGACTCCAGACGACAAAGAGCATCGTATTCGGCGCGCCGCGATCGATTCGAAAGAGTGTCGAACGCCAACTTCAGCAGGCGAAACATCTCGGCATCGCCCGATTCTGGGTTGTCAGGATGGAGGCGTCCCGCAAGATAGCGATAGACGCGATGAATGGTGTCCGCATCTGCGTGCGGGCTTATTTGCAGGAATTCGTAGTAGTCGATCATCCTACCGTTCTCTCTTTGAGGATGTTGTCGCAGTTTCTACAGATTGTCGATTTTGGGGGTTGCCGAATTGTAGCAGTCTTGTTTCTCGACGGGAACAGTGGATTTGCACCTCGTAGGATTTATTTCGACAAGTCACCGCAGAGCCGTTCCGGCCTTGTTCATTACTGAACAGCCAATTGCAATATCGGGCATGCAAGACTAGCGCAAGCTTGAACCGTGTCTGACGAACCCATTGTGCCCCAATGAATTAAGAATCTAATCGCGCGATGCTGTTCTGGACATCCAATTGCCTGCTACTTGCTCACTGAACTGCGTTTGGAGGCTCCAATGGCTTATTTCGAGCGGATTCGTGATGTGGTGTCCGAGCCATTCAGCTCGGATGTGATCCGTCAGCGCACGGCTGGCGGGTGGCAGATGGTGTCGATCGAGTGGAGGCGCGAACTGCCCGACTCAGAAACGCCCTCAGACGGAGCATTCAGTGAAGCTATCCCCTACGGATTGCGCATCTCTGAAGACTGCAAACGCCTTGAAGTCGACCCTCACGAAAACCAGGTATTGCTTCTGATGATGGATCTGCTGGCACAGGATTTTTCCTATTCGGCCATCGTCAGCGACCTCAATGAGAAGGGATTTCGTACCCGTGAGGGCCGTCCCTGGAGTCGAGTAACGGTCTTTAATATGATGCCGCGACTGATTGAAGTCGGCCCGCGCATCTTCTCCAGCGAGGAGTGGGAACAGCGCCGCATCAAGCTCGCTCGCCGCGAGGCTCCATAGAGGCCGGCAGGGAACCAGCCGGTTTTGCTATTTCAGAATAGGACCCAGCGACGCAGGGTTGTCGCCCATCCGCGGGTCAACGCGAAAAGCCCAGACTGACTGGCTGATATCTGAGGGCGAAAGGATCTCCACCAGGGCATATTCGCCAATCGTCAGCGTTGTCTCCGGGGTCAGCTTCAACCAGTGCTTACCGGGCATCACTTCGACCTTGGTGGGAATCACGTCTTCCTCCTGGGTGATCTTCCCCGTCGGGCTAACGTGAATCGCGCCGATGATTCTCACTTCTTTGCGCTCGTCCACCTTAACGATTGCAAACCCGGAGCTTGGCGAGTGTGCGCCATGCTTCCGATTTGCCACTTCTTTTGAGCCGCTCGTAGGAACAGTCAAGGCATGAGACAGAACCTGCTCGACATTGTCCTGTCCTTCAAGCGAAAGGTAGATGGCCGGATCGTTGACATGCAGGTGCACCCTGGCATGTGCTCCCGCCAACTCAACTGTGTCTTTTTGACCAGCCAGCGGATTCAGCGTCGCCAGCCCCTTGCGGTTCTTCTGATTCAGACTCAGATCGGAGGCCGGCATCGGTACCAGTTCCGGCGTTCCCTGATAGGTATCGAGAGCGAAAACGCCGTCCTGATCGGGCAGTTCCAGCCCTTTGGCCACCTCGGGCATGCGCGCCATCATTTCGTTTCGCTCCGCCGCTTCTTCCTTGTCGATCTCCGCCGCCTCTTTCATCGCCGGTGAAGCCCCTTCAGAGCTTTCATACGGTCCGCTGTGGGTCTTCTCCCATTTGTTGGTCGCGTCCCAGTCAACCATGTCGTAAGGCAACTCTTCCCACTCTCCTCCGCGTTCCAAAGACATATACTTCACGCGGTCTCCGGCCACCTTGTACTCCCGAACTATCTGGTAGCTTCCGTCTTTTAAAATCAGGCGATGATTATGCTTCAGGCCCGGCGCATCAGGCTTGATTGCGGTCCGGTCAGTGGACTTGTCCTGATTGCTCTGCGCAAGACCGGTTGCTCCCGCCAGCGTCAATACCGCCAGCGCGATCGCCATTTTCCGCCCGATGGGACTGAAATGCCTCATTGCCCAACAGTTTAGACGCTTCCGCTCCGCTCTGGTTTGCGGCTTGTTACCGCGGAGGGGATTTCACCTATGACCTATGGTGGTCTGCTGCATCCAATGAGGTGTATTCTTGAAGCAGGCCCTGTTCCCCAAGGACACTCACTTTTGACTGGACTTCATACATGGATGCGCGGCGATCGCCACGCGAGGCCGAAGGCCTACGCGGTGGTCGTGCTGGTTTGCGTGGCGTTGCTGGCCCTGCTCACCGTCATCCAGGTAGCGCACGTCCACTCGGTCGATACCGACGCCGATCATTGTCCGCTGTGTATCGTTCTGCACACCGCCGTGCCTGTCGCGGCTGCCGCAGTGGCAATTGTGCTGGTCCATATCGAGTCTGTGACTGCGGTCGTAGCCATACGCCCCATCGCATGCATCTGGCATCAGCAACTCTTCATTCGCCCTCCTCCGCGCGTCTCCCCGGCGTCGTTCTGACCATACATCCAGGCCCAATCCTCAAACTCAGATAAGCCCCACTGGGCTCGATATCGGATTTCTTCCGGCCTTGAACTGATCACCACGATGCCGCCGTTGCACTGACAACGCCGTGCGGTAATTTCCACGGTCGATCCAGATTCAGTCAACCATCGGAGGCTTTGTTCTATGCCATCGCTTTACGGCAAATTTCTTCGCATACTTTCACTAGCCGCCTTTTCAATTGCGGCCATTGCCTCGCACGCCGCCCAGGGCGGCAATGCCGGCTCGGTTCGCGGCACCGTCACTGATCCTTCCGGTGCAGTCATTCCGGGAGCAACAGTGCATCTCACCAACGCCATCAGCAGATTGGACCGTTCCGTAACCACGGATGCAACCGGCCAGTTTGAGATCGACAATGTCCCGTTCAATAACTACAACCTGAGCGCCTCAGCGCCCGGCTTCGCCTCACAAAGCCAGAATTTCACCCTTCGTTCCGCAGTCGGAATGAGCCTCAAGCTGGTTTTGCAAATTGAGGCGGCCGCCTCAACCGTCACGGTCGAAGCTTCGGGCGACCTGGTTGAAACTGACCCCACGTTTCACACCGACGTCGATCGCGACATGTTCATCAAGGTACCGCTGGAGAGTCAATCCTCTTCGCTCAGTTCCCTCGTCACGCTCACCACGCCCGGCGTGGCAGCCGACTCCAACGGCCTGTTTCATGGTCTCGGCGACCACGCATCCAACTCGTTTTCCATTGATGGCCAATCCATCACAGACCAGCAAAGCAAGGTCTTTTCGAACCAGCTTCCCTCCAACTCGATCCAGTCCATCCAGGTCATCTCCGGAGCCCCTCCGGCCGAGTACGGCGGCAAGACCAGTCTGGTGATTGTGGCCACCACCCGTTCCGGCCAGGGAGTGACCAAGCCGACCGGAAGCGTGACAACCTCGTACGGAAGTTTCGGCTCCGCGTCAGCAGGATTCGACCTCTCCTATGGCGGAAAGAACTGGGGCAACTTTGTTGAGGTGGATGGTCTGAATACTGGACGCTTTCTCGATCCCCCGGAGTTTACGGTCTTCCACGCGAAGGGCAATCTGGAGAACGTCTTCGATCGCGTGGACTATTCTCTGACTCCGGTCGACTCGATCCATGTGGACTTCAACTACAGCCGGTCCTGGTTCCAGACGCCCAACGCGTTCGACAACCTGAACGTGCAGAACGTGATCAGCGGCGGCACCAGTGCCAACCCCGTGTACGGAAACGTGGGCAACACCGACCAGCGCTCGCAAATCGGGACCTTCAACATCTCGCCGACTTATACGCGCGTCATCGGCAACAACTCGGTCTTCAACTTCGGTGCTTTCGTCCGCAAAGACAACTACAACTACTATCCAAGCAACAATCCGCTGGCTGATCTCGGACCTCCGAATCTGCAAACCGCCTCGATTGCGCAGAATCGCACTCTCACCAATGCCGCGGTCCATTCGGATTTCTCGTATTCCAAGGGAATTCACACCATCAAGGTCGGCGCACAGTACGGGCAGACCTTCCTGGACGAGAACGATAGCCTGGGCATCGTCGAATCTGCCTACGCCTTCAGCGCTCCCTGCGTGGACGCCGATGGCAATCCCTTGCCGGGGTACGCCAATCCCGCGGAATGCCCTACCGGGGTGAATCCGAACTACCTCCCGGTGCTCGCGCCTTACGACCTGACCCGTGGCGGGGGTCTCTACAAATTTTCTGGCCACACCGACATCAAGGAACTGGCTCTTTACGCCGAGGACCAGATCAAAACGGGCAATTGGCTTTTCAATCTTGGCCTGCGCGAGGACGTGTACAACGGACTCACGGACGCCAACCAGACCCAGCCTCGGGTCGGCATTGCCTATAACATAAAACCGTCCGCGACCGTGCTGCGCGTCTCTTACGCGCGCACCCTTGAAACTCCCTTCAACGAGAACCTCATACTCTCCAGTGAAGGTTGCTCGAATGCAGTGATGTCTCCTTTGTTGGCCTGCACCCCAGGAGTATCCGGGACGTTGCAGCCCGGCTACCGCAACGAGTTCCATGCCGGTTTCCAGCAGGCTCTAACCAAGCGGGTCATCGTCAGTGGCGAGTACATCTGGAAGTACACCCATAACGCCTTCGATTTTGGTGTGCTGGGCAATACCCCGATCTTCTTCCCGATTGACTGGCATAACTCGAAGATCCCGGGCTATGCAATCAATGTGCAGGTGCCTGAGTACCATAACTTCAGCGCATATGTTGAGATGTCGTCCGTGGCGGCCCGCTTTTTCCCGCCGCAGTCGGCTGGAGCCGGAGCCGCCCCCCAGACGGGTGGCTTGCCGTTCCGTATCGACCACGACGAGAAGTTCAACGAAACGACCCACCTCAATTACCAGATTCCCAAAGGCAGCTTCTTGCAAGGCATCTGGGGTGGCTTCAACTGGCGCTATGATTCCGGCCTGGTGGCAGGTTCGGTGCCGTTCGCTACCGACAATACAACGCCGGTCGACCTGAGCGGCCTCACCTTCGACCAGCAGGCTCAGGCCGGTATTACCTGCAATGGCGTCAAGTCCACGCCTACTTCCGGCTTCAGTTCGTGCTTGCCGACGCAGTACACCTCGTCGCTGGTCAGTATCCCGGCTCCGGGCACCGAGAACGACGACAAGAACCCGCCACGCATCGCGCCGCGCAGCCTTTTCGACGCGACACTGGGCAAGGACAACATTTTTCACGCCGATCGTTTTAAAACAAACCTCAATCTGACCGCCATTAATTTCACCAACAAGTTCGCGCTGTATAACTTTCTCTCGACGTTCAGCGGCACACATTACGTCACTCCGCGCGCTCTTACAGCAAATGTGACCTTCAACTTCTAACGTCTGTTGTAACGCTGGGTTCCGCTTTTTCCCGCGTCTCCTCTGAGACGCGGAAAAGGCCATTCCTTCCCGCAGATACGCGCTTGATCACCTCGTTTAGGCGTGGACGGAAGATTGTGGCAAGTGGTTAGAGTTCCGGGTTACTGGATACGCGCGGCCTTATCAATGGCAAGCAGCGTTTCCAATAGCGGCTTCAGAAGGTCCAGACGTAGTGCGTTGGCGCCATCCGACTTCGCATGTGCCGGGTCGTCGTGCACTTCCAGGAACACTCCGTCGATGCCCGCCGCCACTGCCGCACGTGCCAATAGCGGAATAAACTCCGGCTGCCCGCCGCTAACGCCGTTGGCTGCCGAGGGCTGCTGCACGGAGTGAGTTCCGTCAAACACCACTGGCGCCATGGCACGCATCACCGGAAGAGACCGGTAATCGACTACAAGCGTGTTGTAGCCGAAGCTCGCCCCGCGTTCCGTCAGAAAGACCCTTTCATTCCCGGTCGATCGAACCTTGTCGACGGGATGTTGCATATCCCAGGGAGCCACGAACTGGCCTTTTTTGATATTGATGGCGCGACCGGTTTTTCCTGCCGCCACCAGCAGATCAGTCTGCCGGCAAAGGAAGGCCGGAATCTGCAACACGTCGACTGCCTCCGCAGCCACGTCGCACTGCGATGGATCGTGGACGTCGGTCAGTATTGGCAAGCCCGTATCTTTCGCCAGCCGGCTCAGAATCCTGGTGCCTTCCACGAGGCCGGGCCCACGAAAGCTCTTCACGCTGGTCCGATTCGCCTTGTCGTAGCTGGCCTTGAAGATATAGGGAACGCCCAGGTCGCTGGTGATCCGCTGGATAGCCTCTGCCATTCGGCGCACATGTGCTTCGGACTCAATGACGCACGGTCCGGCGATCAGAAAAAGCTGCCCCTCGCCGACGCGAACGGGACCGATTTCGAAGGAGTGACTCACGAAGCCGATTCTATCGTGCGCCGGTGCGACAACGCTTATTCGACAT
Organism: uncultured Acidobacteriaceae bacterium; assembly: GCA_963802565.1. Taxonomy (GTDB): domain Bacteria; phylum Acidobacteriota; class Terriglobia; order Terriglobales; family Acidobacteriaceae; genus Telmatobacter. The sequence continues at coordinate 79,815 of CAWDJR010000019.1, forward strand.
CCACCCCTGGCTAGAGCATCCTGTTGCGCCTAAGAACTGGAACTTACGACTTTCACTTAGTCCGGCGGCGGATAGTAGGGGAGTTTGTCGTTGGTTTCGTTGGCGCGTTTTATGGTGACGTCGCTAAAGAGAAGGGCCGGGGCTAGTACGGTCTCCGGGACCTCTGTCGAGTAGTTGGCGACCCAGAGGTTCTTACCGGCGGCTTCAACGCCTGAACGAAGCGCACGCTGATCGAGATCATCGAGAACTGCTCCGCGAACGAGGGTACGTTTGCCATCGAGGTCGAGGCGATAAAGCAATCGGGGCGTCGCCTGGGCGCCGAGGGTTTCGACGTAGTACACACTTTTGAGGCCGCGATCTTTGGCAATGCCGAGCAGCTTTTTGATTAGCTCTTCCTCGGTCAGGCCCTGTTGCGCCGTAACCTTGAGAACACCTATTACAGGGCGGGCCGGCCCGGTGACACCGGCGCGGGCGTGGCCATTCGACTCAGGAAAATCGCGTACCGGGGTGCGGCCGATGAGGTAGTTTTCGAGATGGCCTTCGGCGACGAGCTTCACGGTCTGTGCGGGCACCGCTTCGTCGTCAACCGAGTAGGAGCCGACGAGGTCCTTGCCTTCGTAGGACTTCATGGCGGGATCGTCGACGACGGTGAGAAACTCCGGCAGAATGCGAGCGTGGTAGCTCGAAGCGAAGGGCCCGTTGGTGCGCGCTTCGGTTCCGAGCTTGGGGCGCGTGGCGGTGACTCCGCTGGCGAGCAGGGAGTGAAGCGTGTCCGCACTGGCGTCGGCGCTCAGCAGCACCGGGCCGTGGTATTCCTCTTCGACGAGGGGGGCTTTGCGCAGTTCGCTCAAGGAACTGATGAGGGTGACGACGTGTTTCTTGAATTCATCGGCATTATCGAGATCGCTCAAGGCGACGCCACTGGTGCCATAGGAGCGATCGAGGCGCATACCGTCCTCGGCCTGCGTGCCTACACCGAAGGACTCGGAGTAGTTCTTCGACGTCTTGCGCACGATTGCACCTTCACTGGAGACGATCCATGTGGTGGTTACGCGGGCATGGAACGAGGCGGTGGAGTACTGGATATCGTGCTGCCCGGCGTTGACCGCCGGATCGTTGCGGTAGATACCGCTGTCGCGGGCTACGCGTTCTTCCCAGGATTTTTCGTCGACAGTGAGTTTGACTGGGTCGGCGAGGGAGATGATTGGCTTGGCCTTGCTGAAGTCGTCAGCCTGGGGAGGCGTCTGCACCTGCTTAAGCTCAGCCTGCTTTTGCGCGAATGCGGCGAGCGCTGACTTGTATGCCTGGTCGGTCCCGCTCCACAGGGAGGAGCGCAGGGCGATGGGGTCATCGTCGATGGCAGTGAGTTGTAGAGAGCCGTCGCCGCGCGGACCAGAGTTGTCGGTCTTGTAGTCGCCGACGCGCACACTGATTCGTGCAACGCGCGCGTGGCTGTGCTGGGAGCCTTCGCCTGCGCCGTAGCTGGCGCGGGTTTCAAAATCCTGCACTTCTTCAATGCGATATTCGATGAAGTAGGGCTTCTCGAATCCGGTGAGCTGGAGGTGAGCCATGCTGCGATCGAGCTCGTCGAGCATGGCTTTCAGTACAGGGTCCTTTTCAGCGTCGGCGCGCGTGGCCTGGGCGGTGGCGCTATGCGGCGACAGGATGGCGGCAGACAGAAGTCCCGCGGCAAGGAGCTGGGCGATGCGGCGTGCGGACTTCATTGTGCCTCCTTCGTTACTGCGGTCTCAGCGGCGCCGGGGATGGGTAGGATCGGCGGGCGTTGCGTGCCTTGCTGCTGACGCTGGGTTTCAATCTCGCTGACGAGCATGGCGGGTGCGACGGCGCTGACCGGCACAGTGCCGGATTCTGCGCCGCATTCGCCGTTGAAGACTTCGGGCTTGTCGCTGGTGGCGACGATGCGTTTCATGGCGGCCAGCGGGGTACCAACGATGCTGACGCCGCGGACCAGTTCATCGGGGCGGCCATCGACGTATACGCGATAGACGACGAGAGGGATGACCTGGAATGCCTGCGGCGCGCTGCGTTGCGTTACGGCGAATCCAGAGGAGATGTCTTCGAAGTAAAGGCCGTAAGGCTTGCCTTGCTTTTTGGCTTCTTCGACTAACTGTTTTTTCAAATCAGCTTCGGTCTCGGTCTTGGTGGAGGTGACGATGAGGTTTCCCTGGCGGCCGGTAGGCATGCGTCCGGTCTGCGCACGGCCATGGCCGTTGGAGGCGGCAAAGCTGGCGATGGGGAGGCGGGACATCAGGAATGTTTTGAGGACGCCATTCTGGATCAAGTCAACGCGCCGGGCTTTTTCGCCCTCGTCGTCATAGGTGTAGCTGCCACTGAGCCACGTCTTCCCGAAGGTGGTCACGGTGGGATCGTCGGCAACGGACATGAACGGGGGAAGAACTTCCTTGTTCAGTTCCTTGGTGAAGGTCTGGCCCTCTTCGTCGCCGCGCTGGCGCTGGCCTTCGAGTCGATGGCCCAGCACTTCGTGAAAGAAGACGGCGGAGGCGCGGCCGGAGAGGATAGCCGGTCCATCGAATGGCTCGGTGACAGGGGCTTTGCGCAAGGCTTCGAGACTCTTGCCTAGTTCGCGAACGCCCGCTTCCATGGATTCCTGCGAGGGAAGGCCATCTACGGTTTCGGCTTCGAAGGTTTGCGCGCGAAACAGGTCCATACCGTCATCGGCGCGGGTGACGGCGAAGACGACTACGCGTGCCTGCGTGTGTGGGGCGACTACGCGCGAGCCTTCGGAGGATGCGTAGTAGTCGGTTTCGTTTTGCACGGTAAGCATCGCCAGGTTCTGGTAGACATCGGGATAGTCGCGGAAGACGCGGCTGAGCGCTCTTACGCGCTGCTCCCAGGCGGCACGGTCGATCGCGATCTGCGGCGCGGGCCTGGTGACGGATACTTCCGGCGACTCCTTGCTGAAGTCGGGCGAGGTGTCTTCTTCCCTGGCGCGGACCTGCGCCTCTGTCTTGACGCGGAGGAAGTTATCGAGAGCGGTGCCGTACCCGGCATTGGTTGCCAGCCACAGGGTGCGTGCGAGAGCCACGCGATCGTCGGTCAGCGGCAACTGGAGGCTGTTGACCGCGGAGGAGCGATGGTTGCCGTGAGTGTTGTCGAGTTTACGATCGCCGATGCGGATCTGCACGTCGGCTACGCGGACGTGATTGCTGTTGCTGTCGGCCAGTGCGCCGAATTGCGCGCGAATCGAGACGGACGACGCATCCGCCACGGAATAGCTGAGGAAGTAGGGCGGCAGCTGCTTATCCGCATCTTTCTGGTTCGGCCCCGGCTTGCCGAGCGATGTGAATGCGCGCTGCAACTCCTCAGTCATGGTGTCAAGCAGGACTGAGGACACTGGAACGGCATCTTTGGTTGCGGCAAGATTCGTTGTTGCTTTTCGCTGTGCACATGCGCCGGCAACCGTGAAGCAGAACAAAGCGCACAACAGCGAAGTCTTCACCACGCCGGCCATTTTTTGCCGCTTGATGAAAAGGATTTGGGGCGTTCGTTGGTTCATCTCGGATAACATCAGTAGACTTGATTGTCTCAAACTCTTGCTTCTCAAAAGGGAAATCCTCATGGCAATTGTGAAGCGCCTGTTGCTTGCAGGCACCTTGGCCGTATTTTTCCTGTTCAACCCGGGTTCGGCAGCCGCGCAGGCTCCGGCTCCTCAGAGCCAGCAGAATCCTGTCGCCAACCAGGCCCAACCGCATTCCGAGCAGGTTTACTCTCTGCCGCCGGACAAACTGGCGCAGGCCATTGCGCTGAACAAAATCCGCGTGGCATTGGACATTGGCGGTTCCGTGTGGGGCCTAGTGGTGCTGTTTTGGCTGCTGGCTTCTGGAACTGCTAAGCGGTTAGACGTATGGACATCCGAAACGATGAAGCGGCGCTGGCTGCAGGGAGTGGTCTTCTTCACGATCTTTATTGTGTTTATCAGTGTTGCCAGCCTTCCTGTCGACGCCATCGGGCATGCAGCAAGCCGCCGTTATGGCATCAGCGTGCAAAGCTGGGCAGGCTGGTTTGGGGACCAGGGCAAAGGATTGGCTGTTTCTCTCGTAATTGGCGTTCCGATCGCGCTTTTTTTCAACTGGATTGTGCGCAAATCGCCGCTGCGCTATTGGCTATGGTTGTGGGTGATTTCGCTGCCGTTGATTGTGGCCTCGGTGTTTGTGGAGCCGCTCGTCGTTGATCCGCTCTTCAACAAGTTCGAGCCCCTTACAAAGACGCACCCAGCGCTGGTGACAAGGCTGGAGGCGCTGGTGGCGCGGACCGGAACGGCAATCACGCCGGAGCGCATGTTTCTGATGAAGGCCAGCGAGAAGAGCAATGGTATCAACGCGTACGTGACCGGAATCGGATCGAGCAAGCGCTTTGTAATGTGGGATACGACGACGGATCGAATGCCGGATGACGAGATCGTCTTCATCTTCGGCCACGAAAGCGGGCACTACGTCTTGAACCATATTCCTAAAATGCTGGCAGGGATGATGGCGGGGCTGTTCTTCGTTTTCTGGGGGTGCTCGAATCTGGCACAAGGGATGGTGCGCCGCTTCGGGGGTCGGTGGAATGTTGCGGGGGTGGCAAGCCGGCCGGGATTCCTCACCCTGTTTTTCGCTCTTTCGATCGCGGGGTTTGTGTTGACGCCAGCCAGCAACACGTTTAGCCGCCACTTTGAGCATGAGGCGGATATTTACGGGCAGGAGGCGATCCACGGATTAGTGCCGGACCCGCAGAAGACCGCCGTATCGGCTTTCAACCACCTGGGAGAGGCGTGGCTCGACGACCCCAATCCAAACGCGTTTGTGGAGTTCTGGTCTTACAACCATCCCTCGGTGCAAAGCAGGGCCAAGTTTGCCGCGCAATACGATCCCTGGGCCAACGGCGGGCATGGGGAGTTTTTCATGAAATAGGAGTTTAGCTCTGCGGGAACGAAGTGCGGTGGATTGAGCATTCGCGCGGAAACTCTCAATCCCATAAAATAGGACCATGGTCGCGCTTCCCTCGATGCCCCCATTTTTTGCGAAAGCTGCCGGGTCGTTTCTGGCTGCGGGCGCGGGCGCGATTGTGGTGATCATGTGGAGGCTGCGCGAGGCTCGGAGTGCGGTCTCGCTGCGCAAAATCATCATTCCTCCGCTCGGTATGGCCACCGGGTTCTCGATGTTTGTGGATTCAGCTTTCCGCGTTCCATGGTCCTGGGCAATGATTGCGTTCCTGACCGGAGCGGCGGTGCTGGCGTGGCCGCTGCTGCTGACCACGCGCCTGGAACTGCAGGGAGAAACGGTGAGGATGCGGCGATCGAGCGCTTTTCTGGTCGTCATCCTGGTGCTGGCCGCCATACGCATCCTGGCGCGCGGCTACTTCGATACGCTGTTGACCCCGCAGCAGACGGCGGGGGTATTTTTCATCCTGGCTTTCGGAATGATCGTGATCTGGCGGGGCAAGATGCTGTTCGACTTCCGGCGTTTGACCGCCGGTGCCGAAGCCAGCGCTGCCTGACGGCGCTTAAGTGCTCGAGCCCGGCTTGACCCTTTTCGTACAATTTAACCATGCAATTTCTAACGCTTTCGCGTCGCCGCACTGACACCTTTCCAGCCGACGCTTTCACGCCCGAACTGGTTGCCCAGGAGGGCCAGCGCGTCAAAGAGCTTTACATAGCGGGTATCCTGCGGCATGTCTGGCGCCGGGGCGACACTCCAGGCGCGGCAATCCTCTGGGAAGCGGCCAGCGAGGCCGAGGTGCGGACCGCCTGCGAGAGTCTGCCCATCTTCAGAGCCGGAATGCTGGAGCTTGTGGCCTTCGTTCCGCTGGAACCTTATGCCGGCTTTGGGCCGGCGAAGTAATCTGCAATCCTGTCGTTCACTGATTTCGGTGGCGCAAACGCCTGCTTTTCCTCACAGCCTGCGCACCACGTCGAGGTCGTACACTGTAGCTTCATTTGCTTTCCGAAAGGAGCATGTTCTTCTATGGCTTATCCCACAAACTACCGCTATACCCGGGAGCATGAATGGATCTCGCTCGACGGTAAAATCGGGACTGTCGGAATCACGGACTACGCACAAAATTCTCTGGGCGACATTGTTTACGTTGACGTGCCCAAAGTCGGCGACTCCATCACAGCGAACGCGTCCTTCGGGTCGGTCGAGAGCGTCAAGGCGGTAAGCGACTTGTACTCGCCCGTGACGGGGACTGTGACGGCGGTAAATGAGGAATTGAAGACCTCTCCCGACAAGATCAACGAGGCTCCGCACGAGACCTGGATCATCAAGCTCGAGCTTTCTGATCCGTCAGAATACGAAAAGCTGCTCGATGCGGAATCGTATGAGAAGTTCGTCTCGGAAGAGACGGGGGCGTAAACCAGTGCTCAGTTGTCAGTGAACAGTGGTCAGTTAGAAGCGGACCGGAGCGATCCACAGGCTCTGACAACAGAATCAATTCATGGTGATTTGCAAGAAATGGGACAGGGTGCCCAACTGACCACTGTTCACTGAAAACTGACAACTGGTCCCGGAGGGACCATCCATGCGCTACCTACCCAAATCTCCCGCCGAGCGGGAGCAGATGCTCAAGGCCATCGGCGCCAAGGCAATCGACGATTTGTTCTCCATTATCCCGGCAGAGTACCGCCTCGCGCGCGATCTCGACGTGCCGCGCCAGCAGGCCGAAAGCGAAATCATCGATTACTTCAAAGCGGCGGCGAACAAGAATGCCACCGACTATGCCAGCTTCCTCGGCGCTGGCTGTTATCGCCACTATCGCCCGGTGATCATTGACTCGCTGGTCCAACGCGGCGAATTTCTGACGAGTTATACGCCGTATCAACCGGAGATCACGCAGGGAACGCTGCAGGCCATCTTTGAATTCCAGACCATGATTGCGGAATTGACCGGCATGGACGTGGCCAACGCCAGCATGTACGACGGTTCCACGGGTGCGGCGGAAGCGGTGCTGATGGCTATGCGCGTGACCGGACGACATAAGGCGGTGGTTGCACGAACGGTGCATCCGGAGTATCGCGAAGTGCTGCATACCTACTTGCAGTTCCGCGACTTGCCCACGACGGACATCGGCTACGCAGCAGAGACGGGCCGCGTCGATCTCGAGGCGCTGGCTGCTGCCGTCACCGAAGAAACCGCTGCCGTGCTGGTGCAGAGTCCGAACTTCTTTGGCGTCATTGAGGACATTCCGGCGATTGCCGAGATTGCGCATAAGAAGGGCGCATTGCTGATCGTGTCAATTGCAGAGGCTGTGTCGCTGGGTGTCGTTCGCCCGCCGGTTGAAGCCGACATCGTCAGCATGGAAGCGCAGTCCTTCGGCGTTGCACTCAGCTATGGCGGACCGTTCTGCGGTGTGATCGCAGCCAAGGAGCAGTTCCTGCGGCAGATGCCGGGGCGGCTTGCGGGGCAGACGGTGGATGGGAATGGCAATCGCGGTTTTGTGCTGACACTGTCGACGCGCGAGCAGCATATCCGGCGCGAGAAAGCGACTTCGAATATTTGCACCAATCAAGCATTGGTGGCGCTGATGGCGACGATCTTCCTGACCGTCTACGGGAAGGAAGGCATTCGCGAATTGGCCGAGCACAATCTTGCCAAGGCTGCATACGCTGCGAAGACGTTGAGCGAGCAGCCCGGCGCAAAGCTTCTGTTTACGGGCGCTCCGCGTTTTCATGAATTTGTGTTGCAGACGCAGGAAGCGCCGGCGCAGTTTGCGCAGCGCCTGCTTGACGAGAAGATTGTCGGCGGCATTGATCTGAGCCGGTGGTATCCGGAACTCAAGAACGCGACGCTGTGGTGCGCGACGGAAGTAGTAGCGCGCGGAACGATTGACCACGCGGCGAAGGTGCTGGCCGCAGCGCCGGTGGAGGCATAGGTTCTGCAAGGATAGAGCCGGAGACCTTTGAGGTGGAATGGATGGCAGGTGAATACGACTTAATGCTGCCGGAAGTCTCAACGAGTCTGTGGTGCCGACGTCCTGACGTCTCGGAGTTTTGTAACAAGGGCACGGCTTTAGCCGGGCCGTAAAAGCGAGTAAGAGGAGGACGGGGCTTTAGCCCCTGCCATGGCGCATCCTGCCAGAAACGCGTCGGTAGTTAACATCCTCAACCCGTCTCGAACGTTTTTCGTGACGACAGGAACCGACATGGGCCGGCGGATCCTGCAATCGAAACGCAATGCCGAGTTGCTGATAGAAGTCTTGCGTTCACTTGTCGCCGAACGCAGGTTTGAGCTACGCGATTTTGTGATCATGCCCGACCATCTACATCTGCTTTTGACTGTTCACGACGAAATGACCATTGAGAAAGCGATGCAATTGATCAAGGGCAGATTTTCGTACAGGCTGTCGCACGAGTTCGGGTACAAAGGCGAAGTTTGGCAGAGGGGATTCACCGAAGTGCAGGTAATGAATCGTGAGAGTTTTGAAAAGCACAGCGAATATATCGCGCAAAATCCGGTTAAAGCAGGAATCGTAGCTTCGGCGGATGAGTTTCCATTTTGTTTTAAGTATCTTTCGAAGAGGAAAACGGAAGCGAAGATCGGCAGGGGCTAAAGCCCCCATACATTTTGGCGAGCATTTGCGGCCCGGCTAAAGCCGTGCCCTTGTTACAAAGACGGTTTGGGTGTCAGTTTCGGCGCGACTAAAGCCGTGCCCTTGTTACAAAGCGCGATTGGGGTGTCGGATTTCGGTAGTTTCATATCGTGCAGACAGCGTTGTTGAGACGCAGCGAAAATCGATGGGCACTCAAGACGGGAAGAGCGATCAGAAACCAGGTTGAGGTATAAAAATGGCAGCAGGGGAAAGCACAATCAATCGCAGCATCGGCAAGGTTCGTCCGCACCAGACACAGAACGAAGGGCTGGTGTTTGAGAAGTCGTCGCCGGGCAAAAAGGCTTACAAGTTGCCGCCGCTGGACGTGCCGGAAGTGGACCCGGCAGCGCTGCTGGGCGATGCGCACCGCAAGACGCCGGGCTTGCTGCCGGAGTTGAGCGAGATCGAGATTATCCGCCACTTCACGCGGCTTTCGACGTGGAATTACGCCATCGACCTCGGCATGTATCCGCTGGGCTCTTGCACGATGAAGTACAACCCGCGCGTGAACGAATTTGTTTCGCGGATCGAAGGGCTGGCGGAGGCGCATCCTTACCGTCCTGAATCTCTGGCGCAGGGTGTGCTTGAAATCATCGACCTCCTGCAGCGCTGCCTCATCGACATTACCGGCATGGACACGATCACGCTGCAGCCCGCAGCTGGCGCCCACGGCGAATTCACCGGCATCCTGCTGGTCCGCGCATGGCATGAGTCGCAAGGCAATGCGCGCCGCAAGATCATCATCCCTGATTCGGCGCATGGCACCAACCCCGCTACTGCGGCCATCTGCGGCTACCAGGTGGAGAACCTCAAGTCCAACGCCGATGGCGGCATCGATCTCGAAGCGCTCGCGCGACAGGTTGATGAAGATACGGCCGCGCTGATGCTCACGAATCCTTCTACGCTTGGAGTTTTCGAAAACGAGATTCACAAGATCGCCGACATCCTGCACGCCAAGGGCGCGCTTCTTTATATGGATGGCGCCAACATGAACGCGCTTGTCGGCAAGGTGCGCCCGGGCGATTTTGGCGTCGATGTGATGCATCTGAATTTGCATAAAACATTTTCGACTCCGCATGGTGGCGGTGGCCCGGGGTCTGGCCCGGTGGCTTGCAAGAAATTCCTGGAACCATTTCTGCCGACTCCAGTCCTTGCTCGCAGATCCGAAGATCCCATCCCAGGTCTCAAAATCGAGACCCGGAGCACCCAGTTCTGAGTTGCCGCTCTATTGGGAATACGACCGGCCGCAATCGGTGGGCAGGGTGCGCGCCTTCTACGGCAACACGGGCATGTTTATTCGCGCGCTGGCTTACATTCTTGCGAATGGACCTGACGGCCTGCGCCAGACCACGGAAGACGCAGTGCTCAACGCCAATTACATCCGCAAGAATCTCGAAGATATTTACGAACTGCCGTACAAGACACCGTCGATGCATGAAGTCGTTTTTAGCGACAAGCGGCAGGCGGCCAAAGGCGTGAAAACCGGCGACATCGCCAAGCGCCTGATTGACTATGGATTCCACCCCTACACGGTCAGCTTCCCGCTCATCGTGCACGGCGCGCTGATGATCGAGCCTACTGAAAGCGAGTCGCTCGAGGAACTGGATCTGTTCATCAACGCGATGCGCTCAATCGCGAAGGAAGTTGACGAGAACCCGGAAATCGTCAAAACAGCTCCGCATTCAACGCGCGTTTCACGGCTCGATGAAGTCCAGGCGGCGCGCAAACCGATCCTGCGCTGGCGGCCAACGACCAGCTAGCGCCATTTGCATATGTGACTAAGTCCATATGCCACAAATGAATAGCGGAGACCGCGGTGTTCTGTGCGCCAGCCGGTAATTTTCGTCTGGAAGTTCACCTTTTTCTTAGATTATTGCAAGGTATTGATAAGGATGGCAGTTCAGCATATTCCAATTGCTTTTGGAATCAGGAAAATCGGATAATCGTGTCTCCCCAGGTTGCTCTAGAGGGCGTCCGTCCATAAGGGCTTCGGAACTGGGTGGTGCAAGTTATCCAACCGTTCAAATTGAGGCTAACCGTCGAGGACAGGTAGCATCATCCGGCCGCGCCAAAGTGCGAGTTGCCTTTTTGCATTTGAAGGTATTAAGTTCCTTCGGTAGATTTGGGAGTCAGTTCACAGGGTAAGGCACGGACAAGCGCCGGAATTCTATCCTGCCGTACGAATCGCCAAGGCAACGTACCAAAAGGAGACTTCCCCATGAAGTCCATGAAAGAGGATTCGGGACAGACGCTGGTCATCATAGCGTTGTGCATGACCGTGCTACTTGGTTTTGTGGCTTTGGCGGTGGACGTGGGGTCGCTGTTTCAGGCTCGTCGAAGTATGCAAGTTGCCGCTGATGCTGCGGCGGTGGCGGGGGCACTCGATTTCAAGTACAACAACTCAGTTACGTCGGCAAAAGCGGCGGCCCGGGCAGCAGCGGTTGCCAATGGCGTGAGCTCCAGCTATATCACGATCAATATTCCTCCCTTGAACGGATATCACCAAACCAGCGGTTACACAGAAGCGATTGCGGTTGATCCGGCGCCGACGTTTTTTATGAACATGTTCCATATCTCCTCAGTGAATGTAACGGCAAGGGCTGTTGCGGGCTCGGGAATCAACAACGGATGCATCTGGGCGCTCGCAACGACCGGTGACGACGTTTCGCTGACCGGCTCCGGTTCCATAACCGCGCAGAATTGCGAAATCTACGACAATTCCAGCGCGAGCAATGCGCTGACGCTCACTGGAAGCGGTTCAATCACCGCCAAGGCGATTGGTATTGTAGGCAACAATCCTGGGTACAGCGTTACGGGGTCTGGAAGTCTGTCACCAAATCCTCCAACCACCGGAATCGGGCCGGCGGCGAATCCACTTGCCCTGACGCCGCCGACTATTCCAACGATAACGGGCACTTGCTCCTCCAACTGCAATCAGAGCAACGCCGGCACGGGGAACCTGACGGTGCCGGCCGGAACGTACACATCGATCAGCAACACCGGCTCGGGAACTGTGACGCTTAGCCCCGGGACTGTGGTCACCGGGAGTGTATCGAACACCGGGAGCGGATCGCTGATTTTCGGAGCCGGAAACTACATCATCGGCGGGAATTTGACGAACACCGGGAGCGGGTCGCTGTCCCTTGGGGCCGGAAACTACACGATCGGCGGGAACTTCAGCAGCACCGGAAGCAGTTCGGTGTCGCTCGGGTCCGGGCTGTACGAAATCGGGGGCAATCTCAGCCTCACGGGTTCCGGATCCCAGACTGGCACAGGTGTCACCTTCTATACCCAGGGCAGCGATACGCTGACGGGCAGCGGCAACATGAATTTGACCGCTCCCACCTCAGGAACCTACAACGGGGTGCTGATTTACCAGCCATCGAGTGACGCAAGCGCTATGTCTATCACCGGGTCAGGCGGAGACAATATCACAGGGATTCTGTATGCTCCCGCAGCGCAGTTGACCCTCACTGGATCGGGGAGTCTCCATGTCTCTCTGGATATGATCGTGGACACGTTGAAAGTTACTGGAAGCGGTTCGGTTGTCGACACCAATTATTCGGCTGTGACCAACACAAATTCAGTCCTTTCAAAACTCGTCATGGTGGAGTAGCAAATGAAACTCGCAAACTTCGCTCGTAGGTTCAGGTTGGCTGCGCTTGTGCATGTTCCTGCGAAGATCACAGGGGAAACTGGTGGTCCGATAGTGGAGACTGCGCTGGCCATGCCGGTTCTTGTGATCATGCTGGTTGGAGCAGCCGAATTTGGCATGGCAACGTACAGCGCCATCGAGGTTTCGAATGCCGCAATGGCCGGGGTGCAGTATGGTGCGCAAAGCGCGTCGACGTCGGGCGACGTAACAGGAATTCAGACAGCCGCTGCGAATGACGCTCCCAATATCACGCTGGGAACCACGAATGTGTCCCACACCTGCATTTGTTCAGATGGGTCCGCCTCGACCTGTTTGTCGACGGACTGTTCCACCTCGCACATTGAAACGATTCTCACCGTACAAACGCAGACGACGTTCAACCCGGGATTTCGACTGCCCGGCTTGCCGAATACATTCACGATTCATGGACAGGCGGTCCAGAAGGTCCTGCAGTGAGTGAGAAGAATCCAGCGCCATTACGGGGAGTTGCGCCGGGCCATGGTCGTCTTGTGCGCGCGATTTTCTCGCGGGTTTGCCGGGACAGCACCGGATCGGCGCTGGTTGAGTTTGCTCTGAGTTCCGTTGTTTTCATCATGATGACGTTCGGTTTGATTCAATGCTGTCTTGGTCTCTACACCTATAATTTCGTCTCCGACGCCGCCAGGTTTGCAACCAGATATGCTGCTGTTCGTGGCTCATCTTGCAGCGGCATGCCCGACTGCGGAATCACAGCGGCCCAGCTTCAGGCCTATGTGCTGGCAGATGTCTTTCCGGGCATCAACAAGAACAATCTGAGTTCATCGGTGACATGGTACAGCGCAAGCGCAAGCCCTCCCACCACCTGGACGGCTTGTGCAAATCAATGCAATGCACCGGGTAATGCTGTTCAGGTGCAGGTGACCTATACTTTTCCGTTGAGCGTACCGTTCTGGAGGAGTCAGAGCCTGAGCCTCACCAGCACTTCTCGGCTGGTGATCTCCAACTAGCGGCGTCCGCTATTCGTGGTTGGATTTCGCGATCGCCGTTGTCCTGCTCCGCCCGGTGCTTTGATTTCCTCTTTTCCTCGATTGCCGGGGTTATTCACAAGACTCTTCTCTGAAAATCTCGGCGGGCTTCGCCCTACACTCTAGGTATGGCCACCTTGCCTGACATCACTTCTCTTGACGCCGGATTACCCGCGAATATTGACGCGGAAAAGACGATTCTTGGCGCCATCCTGCTCGACAATGCAGCCCACTCCGAAGCCGCCGAACGGCTTGAGCCCGACGACTTCTCGCTCGATTCGCACAAGCGCATCTTTGTGCGCATGTCCGAACTGATGAACGAACAGCGTGCCGTTGACATCGTGACCCTGTCGCACGAACTGGCGCGCGTCAAGGAGATCGAATCCGTAGGTGGCGTGGCTTATCTGGCGTCGCTCACTGAGGGGCTGCCGATGCGGCCCGTCATCGAAGAGTACATCCGCATCGTCAAAGACAAGAGCCTGCTGCGCAAGCTGATGCTGATCTGCTCGGCGGCCATTGCGCGGGCGGCGGACCAGAGCGAGACGGCGCTGGAGGTGATCGGCGCTGCTGAGACGGCTCTGCTCGAAGTGAGCGAAAAAGGCGTCACCGGCGGGCTTGGAGCCGCTGGAACACATTGTTGCGCAACTCGTTCGGCAACATCGACAACCTCTACCGCAACAGCCGGACCGTGACCGGGCTGGAGACAGACTTCACCAAGCTTGACGAGATGACCAGCGGTTTGCAGAAGGGCGAACTCATCATCATTGCCGCGCGACCGTCGATGGGCAAAACGGCCTTCGCTATCAACATGGCGCAGAATGCAGCGGTGAATCACCAGGCTACGGTGGCAGTGTTCAGCCTTGAAATGAACAAGGAGTCGCTGTTGCGACGCATGCTTTCGTCGCAGGCATGGGTCGATCAGCGCAACCTGCAAACCGGCTTCATTCGCAAGGAAGATCACGACAAGCTGGTGCGCGGGCTCGAAGCGCTGGTGGAATCGCGACTCTTCATCGACGACACGGCCGGAATTTCGCTGGCGGAGATGCGCGCCAAGGCACGCAGGCTGAAGCAGACCTACGGCGCGCTTGACCTGGTCGTGGTGGATTATCTGCAACTGATGAGCGCGACGCTGCCTTCTGCCGGCGGCAAGCGTTATGAGAATCGCACGCAGGAAGTATCCGCGATTTCGCGCGGACTGAAGGCGCTGGCCAAGGAGATGAATGTGCCGGTGGTGGCGCTTTCGCAGCTTTCGCGTGCCAGCGAGCGGCGCGGCGACGACAAGCGGCCCATGCTGAGCGATCTGCGTGAATCGGGCTCGATCGAGCAGGATGCCGACGTGGTGGCCTTCATTCACCGCGAGGCGTATTACAACCGCGACGAGGAGATGTCGGAGTCAGACAAGGCCAAGTCGGAGATCATCATTGCCAAGCAGCGCAACGGGCCGACTGGCACCGTCCATCTCAACTTCATCTCGCGCTTTACGCGCTTTGAGAATCAAGACGTGGTGCACGACGTTTGATCTGTTGAGCAGGCAAATCCTGGTAACTGCATCGTCGAGGACTCGACCGCAAGTAAACCTGAACAGGAACCGCAGTCACGCGTGTCCCAGGGTTCCGCTGCGCTCCACCCTGGGCTATTTCCATCCGATCCCTGCCGGAACTTGGTTTCCGGGGTCGCCGTTGATCGCTGAATTTTCAGGGCAGATCCTTCGTCACTGTGTTCCTCATCCGCGAGAGCTTCCGTCGATGGAAATTGGCTAGATGCTTAAGATGCCACAAGCTCCGATTAGTGGGTTGGAGTTACCTGTAACTTGTGACAGTTGTTTGCTCATCGGCATTCATACATTGTGTGGCAAGACGTATCGGTCCCGGGGAAGCCTTCGCGGGAATTTCGGATGTCACTATCGGATTCTGAAACTGGCCTTGGAGGAAAACATGGCTGAAGCAATTCTTGGTGGAATCAAGCGTGCCTCGGGGTGGTCCATCGTTCTTGGCGTGCTCATCATCCTGCTCGGGATCGTCGCGATGATGGCTCCAATGGCGACCGGAGTGGTCGCCGTGTACATCCTGGCGTGGACTGCAATCTTTGGCGGTATCGCGCAAATTATCTATGCCTTTCGGGCCCATTCGGGTGGACGCATAGCTCTGGAAGTGATTCTGGGGTTGGTGTACCTTGCTGCGGGAATCTACCTCGTGTCGAATCCCCTTGCAGGTCTTCTGACTCTGACTCTGCTTCTCGGTGTGATGTTGCTTGGATACGGGGTTGTTGCGGTGATCCTCGCGTTTCAAATGCGTCCATCAAAAGGCTGGGGTTGGATGCTGTTCGATGCGGTGGTCACAGTCATCCTTGGCTTGATGATCATCGCTCATTGGCCCATCAACTCGGTGTGGGTTATCGGCACTCTGTTCGGAATCAGCATTCTGTTTAGAGGAATAACTCGCCTCATGATCTCGCTGGCCGTCCGACGCGTCGCGTCAGCCGTGGGGTGAGGGCGGATATAAGTGCGAATGCCTGAAACAGTCTCATTTTGACGAAGCAGGTTGTTTCCAATTTCGCTTCTGGTGTCTATGGGCGAACAACGGAGCTATTGAGCCGGATCACAATTGGTTGATCGTCAGCACCACTCTTCCCGCAATGAACTCGCTGGGCGGAACTTCGGGACCGATCTCGATCAGATCGACCGGGAAGCCCATGTTCAGAGGGCGCAGCACCAGGCGGGCGGATGCGTGTTCGATGTAGCGCAGGGTCAAGTGAGCTCCGTTGCGAATGGCGAAGATACTGGGACGGCCAGCGCGGTAGGGCGTCAGCGAGTTGTAATGGCGATCGATCACGGCAAGGGCATCGGGCTGCAGCAGCGGATCCATCGACAGCGCATCGGCATGAGACATGCGAATGGCGACGAAGCGCTGCCAGGTGCGCCGTGATGCGACGGCTTTCGGCTTGAGAGAAGACAGAGATCCAGGTGGCAGCGGGAGCATCGCCTGCACGGCAGATGGTCTGATATGTGGCTCAAAGAGAGCGGTATTGTGAGAGACAAGCGGAACAGCGCTGTTTTCCTCGGTTGTCTCTACTTCTCTGAGTTGAGCGACTTGCGTACTGAGTTGAAGCAGATCCTCGGCCGCCATGTACTGGGCGCTCAACATGCGATCTATTCCTTCAAACGAAAGCTGCCGGCGAGCATGGAGGAAGTTGGACAGGTGCGACTTGCCGAAGCCGGTCTGGCGCGCCAATAGTGAAACGCTCAGAGTGCCGCGATTTATCCTGCGCAGCAACTCCATCCGAAGCCGTTCTTGCATCTGGGTAAAATTCATCTGTGGAAAGTCCGCCACCAGCCATGGGAACGATCGGTCCTTGTTTTCAGTGAGCAAACCGATTTCATCTTTTTGGCTTTGTTTTTTGGGTTCTTTTGTACATCCGACAGAACGAATTGAAGAACTCTTCCTGGCTGCATTGACGCAGAGGAAGCGTCTCACTACATTGGGTTTATTCCAGCTCGCACAGGTATGAGGAATTCTCGAGGATGCGGCTCATTCGCGCAATCGAACGAGGGTGGTAGAGCGGTTACCGATCGCTTTGGCTTCCTTTTCGGCCGGATATGAGCTGAGCGGCCATGGGGAAAGGCCGATCTTAGGGGTTTCAATCGCAGGCGCCCCAGCAATGCGCCTTCCACGAGCCTGTGCAGCCGATTCCAGAATCTGCGCACCTATCACAATGACTTGTACAGGTCGAGTACAGACGGCAACCGCATAACAGGGCAGCAGACCCTGAGTGCAGCCGGCTGGCTCCTTTCACCTCGCCAAACAGAGGACAAGAAACTGAACGAGCGAGAGAAAGCGATTCTTGGGGGAATCCGTCATGGAAGTGTGCGTACACATAAAAGTATGCGAGGGTTGCGGTTGTCTTTGGCTCCGTGCCCTGACTCAGGGAAGTGTCTATTGCAGTAGATGTGAGACAAAATTAGAAAAATTTCCGAGCCCGGAAACGCGAAAGCGGCGAGGGCGTCCTGCACGAAAACGCCTGATTGATATATGGGCTGTTGCGGCGGTAGCGGGAGGTGCGGAGTGAGCGCAGCTCTGCAGTTACCCTCCATCTCAGCAGCGGGAACCATCATTCAAAAATGGCGGTCAATCAAAGTTGTCGATTCTCGCAGAGTTGGTGAGTCTCGCTCAAATGTTGAGCCTTGCTCAAATCAACAGGCCGAATCGCATGCGGCAAATCAGAAGGTTGGGGCGGTTCCTAATATCAGCGTGGCCTTCTATCGCAAACATACCGAGAAGATGCTGCGGCGCTATCTCTATGCGTCGATGCTGGTGGGTCGAGCGCCCGCTATTCTGGGGGAGCCGATCGGGCGGGGCTGGGTATCAAGCCGGAAGGTCAAGACGTTTGAAGACGCCGTGATTTTTGTGCTTGATATCGAGCGTTGCCTCAAGAAGCTGGGTTCGCTGGACTGCACGCTTTTGAGCCGTGTTGCTCTGCAGGAATACACGCATGCAGAAACCGCGGACATCCTCGGCGTGAGCGTGCGCGCCATCTCCTACAAGTATCCTCTGGCGTTGGATCGACTGACGGAACTGCTGTTGCAATCGGGGCTGCTGATTCTTCCGACTTCATAATTCGCAGGGCCGCAAGATCAAGAAGGGGAGCGCCGGTTGGCGTTCCCCTTTTTGACGTGAAGCTACATATGTGAGGAAGGCCTGCACTGTTGTTCAAGAAGTAACTGCTAAGTGCCCACAATACGTTCGGAACTCATCAAGATACAGTTCAGGGTGTCAAATTGAACTTTGGTCCGAGATCTTGAATGACCGGCTTGTCGAAGAGTGCCATCTCTTCAGGCGTCGGGGCCTGGAATTTCTCGAGCCATTCTGACAACGCAGCTTTTGCGATAGGCGGATGCTCAGCTCCCCGGCGTTGGATTCTGTCGAAGAGTACTTCCGGAGGGGCCGAGAGGTAATGCAACTCGACGGAGGCGCCGAGTGACCAGGCTCCACGTCGCAGCGTATCCCGTTCAGATGTTCCCCACGTCCCCCATTCGATGATCACGATGAGACCGAGCGCAAGGAATTCCTGCCCAATTCTCCATTGCAGAGCCTCAATCTTCGCGCGCCTTTCTTCATCGTAAAGGCTTAGTGATAAAGCACTCATTCATTCGTCGGGTTCAAAAAGAATCGCACGAAGTCTGCGCTCGAGCGCCTTGGCGAGTGTCGTTTTTCCGGAGCCGGGCAGCCCGCAAATTATGACTAATCGTGGTCCGTCTCCGTCTCTTTTCATAAGCAGATTATCGCTGAAGAATGGGTTTTCTTCTCCGGTGAGCTGCCCAGCAAACATGCCAAGGCGCATCAGGTTTCCGGATTTAGAGCGAGTGACCGCCGATAGCTGAAATAACTCCGAAACAGTGAAACGGGTGGGGCTCCAGTCCGCCTGTGGCGACAGTCTGGTGCTCGCCGGAAACAGGCAGAGGCTCGTTTGAATCACCGGCAATGGATATGTGTACCGCAACAGAGGATTCCCAATCCATGTCAGAGATAGATCGTCATGAGAAATTCAGACATTCTTAAGTTCCAGTGTCTAGTATTTCGTCCGGGCGGTCCAGGACGTGGATGCCATCAATCTACTCAGAGACCTATAGCAGGAGTCGCGCGGGATGATCAACGGTTCCGACTTCTTTGCAACTGAGCGGTACCTCCGCACGCGTTTTCTCCTCCTCATCTTGGGTGGCGTGCCAATCCTAGCTGCGGTCGCTGTTGGATCAACGTATCTGCAACTTGCGCCTCGCGCACTCGCAATGATGGTCTTTGCCATCGCTCTTTGCATTGCGCCTGCGGCTCTCATCATCTTGCGGAACGCAAAGTCTAGGGCCAACGCCTCAACTGACTCTTCACCTGCGCTTCTGGATGATGAAATGCGCAAGAAGTTGCGTGGCAGAATCCGCCGATTGCAGTTTGGTGTCGTCTTTTTAGCGCTGGTTTTTGTATACGCACTTTGGGAGACCCGCGACGGTCCTTTGCTGCCGAGGCTCGTAGGGGCGAGTATGAACCTGCTATTTCAGTTCGTGTTGATTCAGGCCATTCGCAGCCTGTGCGGAGACTCCTGAAGTAGGAATGGAGGTCTTCGATCTCCGAGAATCGGCACGCATTTTCGAGCGCTATGGCTGGCCATTCGCTACTTTGGGAACGTGTGTCGTGATCCCTTTCAGAAGGAACTCGCGGATAAGATTCTCCACGGCATCAGCGCCCGTATCCACCAATCCATTGAGAAAGACTAGTGACGCTCCGCGATTCTCTTCCGGATAGTACAGATTGGAAATGGCTCCCGCTGAGAAATTGCCAAGGACGTTCGAGTAATTCGGCATCCACCGACCGTCATCGCTTCTTGTCATCACCGCTGCGGACATTGCGTAAAGCGCGCGCGAGCCGAAGCTGCCCTTTCCCTTGTAGAAGTAGCGTGGGTCCTGTCGAAAGATGGAAGGATAAACAGCCCTGCACAGTATGGTGCTAGAAGCGTGGTTGGCCAGCGCAGCGCCGTATCTCTTGCCATATCCTTCGATTCCCCCGCCATATGCCGGGAAGACGTTCTGGTATTGTTCAGCACCGGCGATTCCCGCCACGATCAAGAGCGAGACCGGATCGACGATCGACCGGATGCTCAGTTTGAATTTCTGCTTTGTCTGCATCGGCGGCGCGTTCCAGTCGTAGGAACTGTAAAAGTTTGGGATCACCCCACCGATGCGCTGCTGCAGGGCGATGTGTACCTGCTCCTCGGCCAGTTCCTCCTTGTTTCCCTCCACGGTCACACTGGTGACTCCGCCTGACACACTGAGGGTTAACCTGGGCATCATGCGAACTTCGCCTGCCTGCAACGGAATCTCGTGGGAGGTGAAGGTGCTCATTCCTGCCCCAGTCGCTGTGATCCCGTAAGTACCCGGCGGCAGGCCTGTGAATGCGAAGTGCCCATCGCCGTCTGACATGATGGTTCGCGTATCAGCGGGCGATGGGCCCATCAGCGTAACCCTTGCGCCCTGCAGCACGTCTCCATTCTTGTCCATCACCGTTCCGGAGATACTCCCGGTGTCGGTTTGTGCCTGGATGGTTGCCGTTGATTGACTAGCAGACTGTCCGCGTCCGGGAGCATCTGGGAGTGCGCTGTCCGAGCTGTCCTGGACTGTTACTGTCGAAGCTGGGTATTGTTGTGCTCCAACGACTCCTCGCGCCAAGGTAAAAAACATCAATAAGACAGAAATCTCGATCCATACTGACTTTGACGTGGATGCAACATCGAGCAATGAACGATCCTCGGTTTCCCAGACATATTCGGGCCCGGGTCTGTTAGACGTGCCACTGAAGCGGGCGTAAGGACTTCGAAGCATGACATCTTCGTCATGTTCAACAGGAGACCTGTGCGGTCCCCATATGACGTGCACACCAAGCTGATATTTGATGAGATCACTGCGAGGCTTAAGCCGAGATTAAGGAGGAGCTTTTAATTCTGCAAACGCTCCTGTCTAGGCAGTGTTTTTTCACGGGCAACCGTTTTGGAAACATATCGCTACGAATCACGACTAAACGAGTGGGATTCGGGTTGTTTGCGTTTGCATCGCCAATGCATTCATCCACGGCTGGCGCATGCCAAATTGGGGTTCCGGGCGAGCCACCACTCACTCGCCGTCGTCGTTTAAGCCAATTGATCAGGCTCGAGGAATCTCTGTTCTGCGTGACGGAGTCAAATTCTCCGGTTCATGCTGACAACGATCGCTGCGCTTTCAGAATTTGCGCGACCACTCTTTCGGCCAGCGCTCCACAATCACCTTCTTGTCGGTGAAGAACTCAACGGCGTCGCGGCCCTGCGCGTGCATCACGCCGAAGAAGCTGCCCTTCCATCCCGAGAACGGAAAGTAGGCCATGGGCGCGGGCACGCCAATGTTGATGCCTACATTTCCGGTTGAAACGGAAGTGCGGAACTTGCGCGCAGCCGCGCCGGAAGAGGTGAAGATGGAGCTTGCGTTTCCATAGGCTGAACGCTCGATCATCGCCACGGCCTCGTCCACCGTGTTTGCGTGCACAACTGAAAGTACCGGGCCGAAGATCTCTGTTTCCATCAAAGGACTCTGCGCCGGCAAGCCGTCCAGCACGGTCGGCCCGACAAACGAGCCGGCTCCGTTCGCGCTGGCGCGTCTTCCATCCACAATCGTCTTTGCGCCCTGGTCAGCGCCCTGCCCGATGAGCGAGACAACGCGCTCGCGGCTGGCCTGGGTAATCACTGGGCCCATCTGGGTGTTGGGATCGAGCCCGTTGCCGACCTTGAGTGCGCTGGCTGCGGATGCAATCGCGTCGCGGAACCAGTCTTTCGCTTCGCCCACGGTTACGGTAACGCTGACGGCAAGACAGCGCTGTCCAGCGCAGCCGAACGCAGAATCGGCAATGATTTTTGTCGTGGTTTCCTGGTCGGCATCGGGCAAGCACCACGACGTGATTCTTGGCGCCGCCCTGGCACTGCACGCGCTTGCCGCTGGCCGATCCACGCGCGTACACATGCCTGGCCACTGGGGTCGAGCCGACAAAACTCACGGCGCGCACGAGAGGATGATCGAGCAGTGCGTCTACGGCTGCCTTGCCGCCGTTCACGAGGTTCACAACGCCGTCGGGCAGGCCGGTCTCCTGCAGAAGTTCAAGAAGGCGGGCGGCGGAGAAGGGAACCCGGTCGCTGGGTTTTAGAACCACGGTGTTTCCAGTGGCGATGGCATAGGGCAGGAACCACAGCGGAATCATCAGGGGAAAATTGAAGGGCGTAATGACAGCGCAAACTCCGAGCGGCTGGCGCACCATGATCTCGTCGATGCCCGGCGCCACATCTTCGAGCGAGTAACCCTGCATGAGCACGGGAATGCCGCACGCGACTTCGACGTTTTCAATGCCGCGTCGCAATTCGCCTTTGGATTCGGCTAGAGTCTTGCCGTTTTCGATGGTGATGAGACTGGCGAGTTCGTCGAGATGCTCTTCGAGCAGGAACTTCAGTTTGAAAAGATATTGCACGCGATCTGCGGCGGGCACCGCGCGCCACGAAGCGAAGGCAGCGTGCGCGGCCTGCACTGCGGCGTCCACTTCTGCGGCAGACCCGGCAGGAGAATTTCCTAAAGGCTCTCCGGTTGCGGGGTTCAGAAGTTCAATGCCGGAGGGACTTGTGGAGGAGACCCACCTGCCGCCAATGAGGTTGTGAATCGAGGGGGAAGCGATAGCTGTCATGGGACTTCAATGTAACGCAGTGGGCATAAAGACGGCAGCAGGAATTTGCTTCGTCACCCTACCAAACCGGCAAGCCCTTGCAAGGAGCGAATTTCGTAATGCGCTGACTGCTTGTCGTAGCGTGATAGAAACTTCAATCGATCTTCGGGGATGATTGCCGCGCCGTAATTCGGGCCGGCCACAGACTTCAGCGCTTCAATTGATTCCCACACCATGATGGTGATGAATTCAATCTCATCGTCCAGCACTCGGCGGAGCACGATGCCGCCTTTGTATCCCGGGATTTTACTCATTCCCGGCAGCAACTCCGGCTTCAGTTTGGCCTCGTAGTTGTCTGCGTTTTCGGGCTTAGTGTATCCGTGCCAGATTCTCGCGATCATTGGCATCCCCCGTCTTCAGTGCTAACTGCCAGGTCGGTTCCGCAGGAGAGAACGCTCCGACGATAAAGAATACGCCAGATCGCAGAAGTCCGTCTGCTATTGTGGACGGTTCGGAGGCGTGCGGGCGGCACCCTCACCCAATCTACCCGGAGGCAACAGCACCATGCTGCAGATTGCTCGTCACTTTGGAATCGTCTTAGTGTTTTCGTCGGCCATGGCTTTTGCGCAACAGCAGGCTCTGCAGCCCACCACCGCGACCGAGGCGCCGAGCCGCGACACCAGCTACATCGATGCCAGCGGCACAGCGCACGTCACGCGTGTCGTGCCGGTGCCGCAGACGATCAGTCCTGAAGCGCAGAAGTCGATCAGCCGCGCCGAGCCCGATCAAGGCCCCGAGCAGCCGCTTGAGGCGCGCCGCAAGGGAACAGACGCCTATACCGCCCGGGCCCGCGTGGAGTGGACGAAGCTTTGCCCCAACACGATCGTTGAAGACAAGATGGCGGGGGTGCCGGTGCGCATTGTGACTCCCGAGGGTATGCCCGACGGGAACAAGGACAAGGTGCTGCTGAATCTGCACGGCGGCGGATTCAATTCCGATTCGGGCTCCTATACGGAGTCGATTCCCATCGCCAGCTATACCGGCATCAAGGTTGTCGCTGTTCTTTATCGGCTTTCGCCGGAAGTGAAGTTCCCGGCTGCGGTGGATGATTCGATCGCCGTCTACAAGGAGTTGCTGAAGACCTATAAGCCGGGACGCATTGTCATCTATGGAACCTCGGCAGGAGCCATCCTCACCGCCGAAGTTGCCGCAAAGATCAAGCAACTGGGGCTACCCATGCCTGCGGCGCTCGGTATTTTCAGCGGCATGGGCGACTTTGCGCGCGCCGGCGATTCGCTTGCGATGTACGCACTGCGCGGACTGGCCGGACATCTCGATCCGCCGGACCCAGGCGCGCACGATCCGTTCTATGTCGCGTCTACGGATCCCAAAGACCCGATTCTTTCGCCGATCTTTGGCGACCTCCACGGGCTGCCGCCGACGCTCTTTGTCACCAGCGGACGAGACCTGCTGCTGAGCGGCACGGTGAATCTGCATCGTGCCTATCTGCTGGCCGGTGTTGACGCTCGACTGGTGGTGTACGACGCGCTGCCTCACGCCTTCTGGTACAACCCGCAACTGCCGGAGGCGATTGAAGCCAACCACATCATGGCTGATTTCTTTGTGAAGCAGATCGGTAAGTAGCGGACTTAGAGACACTTGCCCGGAACCAAATCCAGGATTGAGATTTCTCTTGACACAGAGCACTCTGCAATATAGAGTACTCCTTGTTCACGGAAATTCGTGATGGAGGAGAGCGGAATGCAGGATCAATCGACGGAAATGGACTTGAGGGAACGGCTGAGCTTGATTGAAGGCATGATCAGCGAGGGCCGCAAGAAGACGGAGAGCTGGGGATGGACGTTCTTGCTGTGGGGCGTTGCATATATGGTTGCGATTCTCTGGGCTTCAAAGGGCGGTGCCGTGTCGGTGTGGGGCAAATCAGGATCAGCCGTAGCGTGGCCCGTGACGATGTTCTCTGCAGCGCTGCTCACGATGGCAATTGGCATGCGTAAGGGAAAAGGGCAGCCGGGCACGACGATGGCGCGGGCCATTGTTGCGATCTGGATTTCAGTGGGCACATCGATGATCCTTATCTTCCCGGCTTTAGCGGCGTCAGGCAGGCTGGACGAGCACGCGTTCGTGGCGATCGTGGCCGGCATGCTGGGAATCGCGAACGGCGCGTCGGCAATGATTCTGAAATGGAAGGCTCAGGGTGCCTGCGCAGTTATCTGGTGGATTACAACGGTCGCGGCGTGTTTCGGTTCTGAGACACAACTGACGGCGGTCTTTTTGACGGCGCTATTTCTGTGCCAGATCGTCTTCGGCATCTACGCGATGATGCAGGAATCGCGCCGGCGCAGACAGGGTGCTGTGGCCCATGCCTGAATTACCTGAACTCAACCCGGTAATTCACGGCAAACTGCGGCTCGCGCTGCTTTCACTGCTGGCTGGTGTGGAAGAAGCGGAGTTCACGTGGCTGCGCGCGAAGACTGGCTCGACCGATGGCAACCTCGGTGCGCAGTTACTCAAGCTGGAAGAGGCGGGCTACGTAGCGATCGAAAAGAAGTTTGTACTGCGCAAGCCACAGACGCTTTACCGCATCACGGACGGTGGCCGCCAGGCGCTTACCGAATACGTGCAGGCACTGAAACAACTTCTGGGTTCTGCAATTACGGCTTAGCCGGTACGCGCGTCTCCGTGCTGGCGGCGAGATCGGCGCGCACTCGCTGCATGATGCCGAGGTAGTAGGCGAGGTTGTGAATCGAATTGAGCGCTCCGCCCAGCGGCTCTTTACACTGCATCAGGTGGCGCAGATAGGCGCGTGAGTATCTCCGGCAGACCATGCAGTCGCAAGCCGGGTCGGCAGGACCTTGATCTTCTGCGTATTGCCTGTTCTTGATGTTGACGCGTCCCTGGCTGGTGAACAGCAGTCCGTGGCGCGCGGCGCGGGTCGGGATCACACAGTCCATCATGTCCACACCCATGCGCGCGTAGAGTTCGATTTCGTCGGGAAAGCCAACGCCCATCACGTAGCGAGGTTTGTCTTTCGGTAGCAGAGGCAGAACTTCGCTGATGACTTCGAGGGTCAATTCGCGCGGCTCGCCTACGCTGAGACCGCCGATCGCATAGCCGTCAAAGTCCATCTCTACGAGGCGCTCGGCGCTCTCGCGGCGAAGGTCGGGATACATGCCGCCCTGCACGATGCCAAAGAGGCTTTGAGTGCGCCCGTCAATCCCAGGTCTCAGCGTCGAGACCTGGGGCACCCAGTCTTTCGGCCACGGTACTTCATGCTGATGCGCGCGGAAGTGATCGAGCGAACGCCGCGCCCACGCCATGGTCAGGCGCAGGCTTTCTTCACAGCGGGGGCGATCGGCGGGATATTCGGTGCACTCATCGAAGGCCATGCAGATATCCGCGCCCAGAGCGATCTGAACATCGATTGAGTGCTCTGGCGTGAAGAAATGGCTGCTGCCATCGAGATGGGAGCGGAAGCGCACGCCTTCATCGGTGACTTTGCGTAAGTGTGCGAGGCTGTATACCTGAAAGCCGCCCGAATCCGTAAGCATGGCGCGAGGCCAGCTGATGAATTGATGCAGGCCGCCCAATCTGCGAATGACTTCGTGTCCGGGGCGAAGATAGAGATGGTAGGTATTGCCGAGAATGATCTGCGCGCCCAGCGATTCAAGCACGTCCTGCGGTACAGCCTTGACGCTGCCGGCGGTTCCCACGGGCATGAACACAGGGGTTTCTACAGTCTGGTGGGGCAGGTGCATCTGCGCGCGCCGACCGCCGGAGTCCGTGGTATTGAGCAGGTTGAATGCGAGGCTCACTTGGTCATTCTAGCTGGTGGGTATTGAGCGGGATGCGGCAGGGAGTCCGCTTTTAGAACCCCCTGCGCGGCGGTGAGCACTAACCATTGCGGCGGTCGCGGTGTTTCGCGCGAAAGATTCTGCGCGAAGCCACGTTCTGGCGATGGCGGAGGATGCGGCGATCCTTCATCGTCAGACGGCCATTGTGATATGCACGCATGGTGCGCGCCTGGCGATGAATCCGCATCTGCTGCCGCTCGAGGCGTGCGCCCTGTCGCGGAGTGAAACGTTCGTTCCTGATTCCGTTTCCAATGCGTTGCTGCTGGTTGAACTCGCGCTTGAACTCACGCTTCACGACTGGATTCTTTGGCTGTTCCTGCGCAGTGGTTTGAGCAAATGTCAAAGCGGGCGCTGCAGTGAGTGCCGCCACAAGTACAAACTTGAAGAGCTTCATGGTGTTTCTCCTTCTGTGACGGCGGTGGCTGAAAGATAGCTCCTGTCCACTCACACTCGCTGAAACACGATGCCCGCACATTCGTTGTCAGACTTTTGGATGATTACTGTTTGCTTGCTTAAGAGTTGCTGAAGACCGCTTCTTGACGAAGTAACTGCGTAGCGCCTACTTCGCACCGGCCAGGCGAAATTGCAATCCAGCACGCGCAACACGCGGCGTTGCCAGCGTTGTCGTCGGCGTCTTTGAGACTTCGATGCTGCGATCGAGGAGATTCTCCCCGGCTGCAAAGACTTCGACACGCGATCCGAACTCGTGCGACCCGTAGGCGTCGAGCCGAAAGAAGCTGTGCAGTAGAAATTGGTTTGCATCATCGTCGTATTGGATCCCGCTCATGCGGCCCTGCAGAGTCAGTGTGCCGATCTGCGGACGAAATGCTCGAACATTCAAGGTTCCCATATTCCGCGCGACTTCTGGAATCCAATTGCCCAGATCCTGCGTGCCACCCGACACCACGGCATGCGCATACTGATAGCCGCCGTCTACAGCGAGCCAGCGCTGCGGCGCCAATTCGAAGTCGATTCCGACTCCGCGGCTTTCAATCTGCCCCAGGTTTTCGCGCTTCAATAAAATCGGCGATGAATTTGAATTCGTGGTGACCGCAACAATGGGCCGGTTGACCTCGGTGTCAAAGTAGCTGGTGCGAATCGTGCCCCAGCGCCATTGGCTCGCCACTCCGGTCTCCCATCCCGTCGCGCGTTCGCTCAGGAGAGACGAATTAGCGAGTGTAAGTTTATTTCCCACCTGCGTCGAACGGTAGAGTTCGCTCGGCGTGGGTGCGCGAAATGCACGGAAGCCCGTTGCTGACAACGCCCAGTGATTTCCCAGTTTGCGCGAAATTCCCAACCGCGGATCGAAGAGAGTTTCGTCGCTCGTCGGAGGTTGGATTGGAGCCGGTATCCATGTCGATCCATTCCAAACCACGAGGTGTGCGTCATAGTTCTGAAACCAATCCAACCGGCTCGATGCGGTTGCAGTCCACGCATGGTGCGTCCACATCACCTCCGCGTAGCCCGCGGAGTCGCGCTGGTGGTCGCTCAAATTCGTAAGTGTCGCGGCCGGACCATAGGATTGTTCGCTGTCCCAAACGCGCACATCTCGTACATCGGCCCCGGCGATCAGAAGAATCTCCGCGCCAATCGGCTGGTTCCAGCGCGCAACCGCGCCAAGTTCGTTGTCGGGCGCCAGGGATAACCTGGTCGGTATCTCCCCGCAACGGTAGGAGCAGGTCGGATTCTGCGGTGTCGGTGCGTTGGAAATGCTGGAGAACGTCTGCCGATAGTGCTGACTCGATCCATAAAAGCGCAGGGCTGCCGATGCGTTGTGCGCGCCCTGCCAATCCGCGCCCGTCGCATAACGCCAGAGGCGTGTGCCGTTCTGCTGAATCGGCGTGCCGTTGGCGCGCGCTTCGTTGAACACGCTGCCGCGTACGAACAAGCGCAGCGGGCCGCCGTCATGCTCGGCGTCGATTAATCCATTCTGCCCGTGCATGTTTGAGGCCGTGTCGACCGGCCCTCGCTGATACGGAGCCTCCTGGATGAATCCATCAGTGCCGATTGCGCCGCCGGATGCGAGCAGTCCCCATGCGCTGAGCTTTGTTTCGAGCAACGCGCTCGCGTCATAGGTGCCCAGGCCGCCGTAGCTTGAGCGCACCAAGGCCTGAGTGTCTGTGGGTCTTACAGCCAACACGTTGATTACGCCGCCGATGGCGCTTGAACCGTAGAGATCGCTGGCACCGCCGCGCAGTACTTCGATGCGATCAATCGTCAGTTCCGGCTGCTCCTCCCAGTGGATCCAACCGCCCAGAGCATCGTTGAGGGGAACATCGTCCTCGGTCACCAGGGTGCGGCTGGCCGCGGTGGAGCCCAATCCGCGCAGGCTGATTCCCTGCGATGTTGGATTGGATACCAGCGAACTCGATCGCCGAAACAACTCAACGCCGGGTAATTGGCGCACCTGTCCGTCCATCGTGATTGACGCTGTTGAACTCAACGCCGATGCCGATAACCCCCGCGTCGTCACCGGACTTTCCAGCGTTCCCAGCGGTGTGCGATACGCCGTCACTGTCACCTGCTCGTTGCTTCCCGCAGCGTCAAGTTGAACGGTGGTATTCGCGCTGATCTCGACGAACTTTCCCGCAAACCCTTTCGCCTCGATACGGAGACGGCAGGGGATGCGACAACGGATGGTGAGCTGGCCGTTCGTATCGGTGCGGCCCAGTAAAGGTCCATTGGCTTCTTCGACGCTGGCACCAGCGATCGCGGCACTGGACTTGTCGACGACCGACACCGTGATTGGCACGGGCTGCTGCTGCGCGCATAGGCTGCTGACTGCCAGCAGGCTGAAAAATGCCATCGCAGTTCTAGGCATGTGCCGCAGCACGCCAACCATCGCTTTCGATTTGCACCACGGCATTGGTTTCACCATTTCGACTTTTCTGCAGTGTCTGAAGAGACTCTGACACGGTCTGATCACGACCGGCAATCTGCAATTTTGGGGCAATTTCATGCAGCGGGACGAGCACAAACGCGCGTTCTGTCAGTCTCGGGTGGGGAAGCTCCAACTCAGGCTCGTTGATTTGAAGATCGCCTACCAGCAGGATATCCAAGTCCAGTGTCCGAGGCCCATTCGGAATCCCTGTTGAACGGTCACGGCCGAACTCCTTTTCGATTGCCAGCAATTTATCGAGGAGTGCGCGCGGCTCAAGCTCCGTTTCCAGCGCCATCACGGCATTCACGAATCGCGGCTGGTCAGCGAGGCCAACCGGAGCTGTGCTGTAAAGCGACGACTGGGCCGTTATCTTGCCCAAGTCGTTCAAACGCTTAACCGTGGCAGCCAGCGTAGCCTCCGGGGGACCGACCCAACTGGCGAGGTTCGCTCCAAGCGCTATGTAGGCCGTCTGCATCCGTTAAGACTATCCCGATTTGCCCCCGCGATTAGTCGGATGGCTGCTATCTTTCGACAAGTTGTCCGGCGAGCCGACGGAGCCGCAGCAGCGTTGCCACGAGTGCCGCTAATCCTGCGCCCCAAACTGCAAAGGCAATGCGGACTACCCAAGCAGGAGCTTCACCAACGCGCCGGAGTAAAAACGGCAGAAAATTCCAGCACGTAATGTGCACGTAATCCCACGCGTCCTGGGTCATTGACTTGTTGTTCAATCCCCACGCATCCATTTTGCCGAGCGCGAATGCGGCGATGTTTTTTGCGCGCAACGCAATTACAAATGTGGGGTGTCCCAAGGTTTCTTCCTGGTAGATTTCAAGCGGGAGCCAAAACATCAGCGATTCAAGCTGAATCACGAAGCTCGCGCACAGGAGCACGATCCCCGTTACCCAGACGAGGCGGCCGGCCTCGCGACGATATTTCAGGAGAAGGGGAATTGCCAGCAGAGCCATCAGCTCCACACATGTCGACACGTAACGATCGCCCCACGAAAAATCACCGGCCCACGCAAAATATCGCGCGTAGAAACTGAGATAGGCCAGCAGCATTACGCCGGTCGCAAGCGCATAGGCGCGCACCACGGGCAATAGCCGCTTCCAATGCAACGCGAGCAACAGCAGCGCCAGGATGATCAGAGGATCGAACAGGAATATAGACTTCTCCGGCAAGAAGAGCGCGCCCAGAAATCCCTGATGCCAGGGAGTCGTCCAGGGCCAATTGCGAGGGAGGCTCAGGTCGCGTGCGACGGTTTCTTTGGCAACCAGGCTTGCGTAGGTATTGGTGAACGATCCGAACCTATAAAACTGATACAGCCGGTCCAAAAATCCGAAGAAGGCGTATACCGGTATCGCAATCGCCGCGTATTCACGGCACCGATTCCAGAATTCACGCCTTGGCACGGCGTCGAACTTCAGCACCAACAGGACGAAAAGCGCGCCTGCCAGCAGGTCCATTCCCGTCGTCACACGCGTGAGCAGATTCAGCCCGAACGCGCCGGTGCCGATGAAGAGCGCGCGCCTGCTTCCGGTTTGCAGCCAATCAAATTGATACGAGAACCCGATGAGCGTGAGGAGAAAGATGTAATTGTTCTCCATCATGTTCTGCGTGTAGTGCAGATGCGTGGTCGCGAGTAGTAGCGCCGAGAACGCCGGCGATCGCTTGCGTGACACTGAAGCTGAATTGGCGCAGGAGGCGAAAGCAGAAAATCGCTGTCATCACGCTGAGAAAGACTTCGTGATAGTAAAACCACGATATCGCGCACGCTCGGGTCGGTTTCGCCGTAATGCGCGAAGACGTGCAGCCTTCTCGATCTCGGCTCCGAGGATGTCTGAGGGCAGCATGAGCAGGGATTGGCCAATGCCGTACCAGCTCTGCAGCGTGCCATTGCGCCCGTGAACGCCGAACTCCGGAAATTCGTTGGGAAAGACGGGTGGCTCCGAGGTCCAGAAGGCATGAGTCGATTGGAGCCGATGCATGGTATCGGCGCTGCCAAGTTCGCCTGATTGCACGACAAACGCGATGAGAGCCCGCGGCCAGGGCAAGAAGAAAAATCGGATTGCGGAACCAGCTCGGACACGGCTCATACGTAAGGCGATTCACTGCGGCGCAGCGATACCTCTTCGTTTGATGGCCTTACTTTCAGAGTATCGTGCGGAGGCGGGTATCGGATCGGGCCGTCCGAGCGGGCTTTGAAGGCTGCACCGACGGTACATCTGGTAGCATCTCTCTTCGGAGAACTTCTCAGCATGGAAGCCCTTAACAGCGCGGGACTTGGCGCCCGCCGCAATGAAGATATCGCTCTCGATCTGCTCAAGTTTGTGGCCGGAACCACCGGTGTGGGCCGTCCCGCCGCGGGCTCCACAGGTTTCAGCGGCGCCTCTGCTCCCAAGCCGGAGGAGCACGTAACCCAGTTGCTGGAACTCTACACCCGGTGCCTTAAAGCAGTGGAAGGCAAAGGGGCATAGAGATAGCCAACGAAGGCAAATTACGGGTTGCCGTGATCGGCTGCGGCGCCTTCGGCCGCAATCATCTTCGTGTCTATCGCGAACTGGAAACGGCCGGTAAGGGAGTTGCGCTTGTCGCGGCGGTCGATCCTGATGCCGCGCACGCGTCCCAGGCAGAAGAGAAATTCAGCATCCCGGTTTTCGCTTCGATCGAAGAACTGCTGGCTGCCGATCTTGGTCTCGATGCGGCTACGGTTGCCGTTCCCACAGTGCACCATCACGCGACAGCGTCGGCGCTGCTTGACGCCGGTCTTGATGTGCTTGTCGAAAAGCCAATCGCGGCGACGCTTGCGCAAGCCGACGAACTCCTCGATATCGCGGGTAAGAACAAGCGCATCCTGCAGCCCGGCCATCTGGAACGCTTCAATCCGGCGGTACTGGCGGTGCAGGCACAACTGCGGCGGCCCATGTTCTTTGAGGCGCATCGACTTTCCATTTTCACGCCGCGTTCGCTTGATGTGGATGTCGTGCTTGATTTGATGATTCACGACCTCGATATTGTGCTCACTATGGCCAATTCGCCGGTGCGCGAAGTGCGTGCCGTGGGTCTACCGATTCTTTCGCCGAAGGTAGACATTGCCAACGTCCGGGTGGAGTTTGAATCGGGATGCGTGGCCAACTTCACCGCGTCGCGCGTTTCGACGGAGCGCGTGCGCAAGCTGAGATTTTTTCAGCCGCGCAGCTATGTTTCGATCGATTACGCGCGCCAGGATCTGCTTGTGATTCGGCTGGATGCAAGCATCACGCCGGAGATTGCGGCGGCCATTGCCGGAGGACGCATGGATCCTGCGATCATGGCGCAACTTGCGGCGGCGAATACCGCGGGCGTTGCCGGGCTTGCCGCCAGTCCGAATCCGGGTTTGTCATTTCTGAAGCCGACGGTCACTCCGGGTGAGCCGCTGCGGCTTGAGATTCAGTCGTTTCTTGATTCGGTGCGCACACGCCGCGAGCCGCTGGTGACTGCCCGGCAAGGTCGCGATGCGCTTGCCTTGGCACTGGAGATTCAAGCAACGATGGTCGCGCATGCGCATCGCGCGGGGCTGCAGGATTTCTTCGCGCCACAATCGAACTGAAAACTTCCTACTGACAACTGTTTTTCAAGCAATACCCAACACCTGGTTCACATACCCGACCACATACTTCCACGCGAGGTAGTACGCGATCATTGCGGCGGCCAGGAAGAGTGCTATCAGCGCGTATGGGACCGTGATCGCATTGAACCATGTGACTGAAGTTGCGGCCAGGACGAGCACGCCTGCATGCGTAGCGATCAACGCGCCGACCGGCATCATGAGCAATGGCAGGCACGCACCGTGCAATCCCAGGGGCAGATGTGTGCGCTCGCGCGTACCCTGCCAGAGCATGCTCCACAGGCCCCAGAGCCCTGGCACCAACGCCATGGGAAATACGAGGCCGCGCTCGATGGGGAACGTGATTTTCATCCCGAGTCGGAGAATGACAAATGCGATCAACAAGATCGGAAGCACCAGGGTCGGCACCAGAATGCCGGCCAGAAATGCCCTGAGATAAGGATGTGATTTCATCGCGAACCTCACTTTCTGCGGACCACCGCCCGCTCGTCAGAGGTAGTAGAGGATCACCGGGATGGTGCGCGGAGCGATGGCTGCAAACGCCACCAACCCGCCAGCCAGCGCCCAGTCAAACCAGGGAATTGAAGCGGCGCGGGGCATAGTCTGCTCATCCATTCGCCGCAACATTGCCGGCCATAGATCACGGGCGAGTTCAGTGTTATCGCCGATGGGCGGCAGCGATTCTCGAAGCAATCGCGTCGTCCGGGCAGAGTCTTGTTCACTGTTCACTGTTCCCTGGTTATCGTTTTTCGTCATGGTGTGATCCCCATTTCAGTCAAGTCTTTTCTCAACAAACGCAGTGCGCGAAACACCCGGAGCTTTACCGCCGTCACTGTAATTCCCAACGCGTCGGCAACTTCTTTTTGCGGCCGCTCTTCTACCACCGCTAATACTGCGGTTACGCGGAGCTTAGCGGGCAAGCGCGCAAATGCCTGCGCTGTCTTGCTCCGAATCTCCGCGCGCACAGCGGCATCGCTTGCTGCGGGTGCTGCCACCGTATCCCATATCTGTGGCGCTATGTTGTTTTCCGGCTTCTGCCTGCGCAGCCAGTCGAGCGCAGCGTGCGTAGCGATGCGGCGCGCCCAGGGTTCAAAGCCGCGCGTCGAATCGAACCGTGCATGGGCACGGTGCATTCGCCAGAAAGCCTCCACCGTGATGTCTTCCGCCGCTCCGGGATCGCGCACGATGCGAAGAACCCAGCCATATACCGATTTCTGATGCATGCGGAAGAGCGTTTCGAAGGCATCTCCATGGCCTTGGCGAAACCTTTCGAGGACGCTGCTTCCATCGTCCTGCATCGGCTGGTTCCCTCTCTGACATTCCTTACGCATGTCGATGGAGGAAGGTTACACCCGTCTGTATATATCTCAAGAAAACCGATTTTCTTCGTAAGTTTTCCGCATTCTTGCCGCTTGACCGCACGCGGCCCGGCGCATTACCGTTGGCTTCCGGTGGGTGGATAACGATTTCTCAAGCCGTCAAATTTCCTGTCTTGCTCCATTCCGCCGCGAGGAATTCATGAAGATATCGCGAATCTACACGCTTGCTGCTTCAATCGCCATTTGTGCTGGAACTGTTCACTGCCATAGCGCAGGAAAATCAAAAGCCCGCCTATCTCAATCCCAGCCTGCCGCCGGAGCAGCGCGCCGCCGACCTGGTGCACCGCATGACACTCGAAGAGAAGGCCAGCCAACTGGTCAACCAGGCGCGCGCGATTCCGCGGCTCAACGTTCCCGCCTACGACTGGTGGAGCGAAGTCGCTGCACGGCGTTATCAACGAGCGGCACCACGGAGTTTCCCGAGCCCATCGGCCTGGCCGCCACCTTCGATGCGCCTGCGATTCACCAGATGGCTGACGTCATCAGCACCGAAGGGCGCATCAAGCACGCGCAGGCTGTTCGCGAACACCGGGCACAGCAATGATCTTTCAGGGCCTCGATTTCTGGGCTCCCAACATCAACATCTTCCGCGATCCGCGCTGGGGCCGCGGGCAGGAGACCTACGGCGAAGATCCGTTCCTCACTGCGCGCATGGGCGTGGCCTTTGTGACCGGCATGCAGGGCGACTGATCCGAAGTACTACCGCGTGATCTCGACGCCCAAGCACTATGCCGTGCACAGCGGCCCGGAGTCCACGCGCCACACCGCCGACGTGACGTGAGCAAGCACGATGAGATCGACACCTATCTGCCCGCATTTCGCGCCGCCGTCACTGAAGGCAAAGCGGGCTCGGTGATGTGCGCCTACAACAGCATCAACGGCGAGCCCGGCTGCGCCAATCAGTTTCTGCTGCAGGATCAGCTGCGCGGCAAGTGGAGATTTCAAGGGCTACGTCGTTTCCGACTGCGGCGCGGTGATCGACATCTACCGGACCATCACTTACAAGCCCACGCAAGCCGAGGCCTCGGCCATCAGCCTGCAGCGCGGCATGGACAATGAGTGCGTCGACTGGAGGATTCCAGGTAAAGGACGACACGATTACAAGCCCTATCTCGACGCGGTGAAGCAGGGCTACCTGAAGGAGAGCGACATCGACACGACGCTGGTGCGGCTGTTTACGGCGCGCATGAAGCTCGGCATGTTCGATCCGCCGGAGATGGTTCCCTACACCAAGATCGATGAGAACGAGCTGAACAGCGCGGCGAATCGCGCGCTGGCGCGCAGAGATCGCCAACGAATCGATGGTGCTGCTGAAGAACGACGGCATGCTGCCGTTGAAGACCAGCGGAATGAAGATTGCGGTCGTCGGCCCGCTCGCCAATCAGACGAAGGTTCTGCTCGGCAACTACAACGGATCTCCGACGCACACCGTATCCATTCTCGACGGAATGCAGAAGGAGTTCTCGGGCGACACTGTGACCTACGTTGCCGGAACGCAGTTTCTGGGTCACGATGCAGAGCCGGTGCCGCCTCTGCTCTGACCGTCGATGGCAAGCCCGGCATCAAGGTGAGTTTCTCCAAGCTCGACATGAGCAACATCAACAATCCCGAGGCCATGAAGCCGGTCGCCACGCGCATTGAATCACCCTCGATGCCGGAGCTCAGCCATTCCCGCCCGAGGCGGCGAGCGTGCATCCGCTCGTGATTCGCTACGAGGGCTCCATCACCGCGCCCGAAACCGGCGACTACAACCTCGGCCTGAAGGCCAGCGGCTTCTTCCGCGTGCAGCTCGATGGCAAGAACGTGACTTCTTCCTACGGTGGCGATCCCTATGATCCCAGGCTTGGCAGTGTTCACCTCGAGGCAGGCAAGCCCGCCGCGCTCAAGGTTGAGTACTCGCCCAATGAGAGCGGCAAGCCGGTCGCGGAACTCGTGTGGTCGAAGGATCGATTTCAGTCCGCAGCCCGAGGCCGTCGAAGCAGCCAAGAATGCAGATGTCGTCGTCGCTGTTGTCGGCATCACCAGCGAACTCGAAGGCGAAGAGATGCAGGTAAGCATGCCCGGCTTCAAAGGCGGCGACCGCACCAGCATCGATCTGCCGAAGCCCGAGGAGGACCTGCTTGAAGCGCGTGGCCGCTACCGGCAAGCCCGTCGTCGTTGTGCTGACCAACGGCAGCGCGCTGGCGGTGAACTGGGCGAACGAACACGCCAATGCGATTCTCGATGCGTGGTATCCCGGCGAAGAGGGCGGAACCGCGGTGGCTGAG
The DNA here is from genome assembly GCA_963802565.1 of uncultured Acidobacteriaceae bacterium. Lineage (GTDB taxonomy): Bacteria > Acidobacteriota > Terriglobia > Terriglobales > Acidobacteriaceae > Telmatobacter. The sequence goes on from CAWDJR010000019.1 coordinate 116,305, forward strand.
ACGCTCTCAGGCAAGAACAATCCCGCAGGCCGGCTGCCGGTTACGTTCTACAAGGGCGTTGATCAGCTGCCGCCATTCGAGGATTACGCGATGAAGGGCCGCACCTATCGCTACTTCACAGGGACGCCGCTCTATCCCTTCGGCTATGGACTGAGCTACACGACGTTCGCCTACAGCGACCTCAGCGTTCCATCGCCTGCCGTTGCTGCGGGTGATCCGGTGACGGCGGATGTGACCGTGACGAACACTGGCAGCGTCGCGGGCGACGAAGTCGCCCAGCTCTATCTGAAATTTCCCAGCGTGCCGGGCGCACCGAATCGTGCACTGCGCGGATTCCAGCGCGTTCATCTCGCAGCGGGCGCATCGCAGAAGGTTCACTTCGATCTGAAGCCCCGCGACCTGAGCATGGTGACCGAAGCTGGGGAGCCTGTCATCGCCGAAGGCGATTATACGGTCTCGGTCGGCGGCGGCCAGCCGGAGACATCGGCGCAGACGCTGAGCGAAAACATTCCACATCAATGGGACTAAAAACCTGCCGGAATAAAACCGGCAGCACGCAAAACAAGAGGGGCGCTTCCATGCCGGAAGCGCCCCCGTTGTTTTTGCAGCAGCTAATCGGCGGCTTGCCTGACTTGATCGGCGACGACTTCCTTCATCTTCAGATAGACCGCGTTGGTCCATCCGAATCCGATCTCGTTCATCTTGTATCCGGCGCTTACCTGCACGTTCGCATTGCCGGAGACCACGTTGTACTTCTCGCGAATGGTTCCGTCGTTCGCAAAGCCCTGGTCGACGGTCGCATTCCACTTTGCCGCGAGCCGTTGTGCATCGTCGCGGAAGCCCGCGTGCATCAAGGCCGGCAACGCCAATCCAGTTGGTCGGCGCCCATCCGAAGGGCTCATCCCATTGCATGCCCGTGTCGGTGTTGCTCATCGACAATCCACCGGGCCGCTCAAACAGATTGAGCTTGGCCACAACCTTCTTCGCTTCTTCGCGCGTTGCAACGCCGGCCCACAACGGATAGAGCGATGAGATGTAGGCATAGTCGATGACTTGTGTTTTACGAAATCGTAATCGGCGAATACGCCCTGCTGCGGCTTGCCACAGATAGCGGTGAATCGCGCCATTGCGGAGCTGTGCTCTGCGTGCCCCAGCGCTGCGCTTCCGTGCCTTTGCCCAGCAGCAGGCGCAATGTGCTCAAGATCGCGTTCATAGCGATAGAGCAGGCTGTTGAGGCAGACCGGCGCATAGTGATGGGTCGCTCCATCAAACGGCCCGAAGCGAAAGCTCGGATCGAAGCCGGACTCGCGCATGGCACGGTCGCCGAGATAGAAATCCGCGTCAGCCGGTAGCCGCCGCACCAGGCGCGCATGCAGACCACGCTGGCATTCACATCGCAGCTTGTCTGCTTCAAGCCGCGCAGCCTCCGCGTCATCGGGATGCTCTGAGCCTTTTACGAGGTAAGTGCGCCGCTTCTTCAGCGCTTACCGCATGCGGATGCGCACAAGCCAGCGAATCACATCGGAGTAGTAGGTGCTGTCGTCGGCCATCTCCGGCACCGGGCCTGTGCCGTAGTCGAAGTAGCGCGCGAGCCCCGTCGTTCCCGCTTTGTGCTCGGGGCGCGTCCAGGTGGAGTAGTCCTTTTGCGCCAGCGCGTAGGCGTGCTCCAGCCATGCGCGCGCCTCGGTGCGTCCCGCCGGTGTTGCGGGAAAGCTTGCGGGATTCTCGTAGACGGCGCGAATCATCGACGTGAGAAACGGCGGCTGCGAGCGCGTCAGGTAGTAAGTGCGATTGGCGTTCAGCACCGCGCCGTAGTGCTCAATCTCGAAGAGAAAGTTGTCGACCATGCCCTTGGCCAGCGACTTCGCGATGATCGGCTTCGAGGCCCAGCACGATGAAGTAGCTGTCCCATCCGTACATCTCGTTGAAGCGGCCGCCGGGCACCACGTAGGGATTGGGCAGATAGAGCAATCCGGCTGCCGGCAACTCTTCCGGCCGCACATCGCCGATTTTCTCGATGCGGCGCGGCAGTACCACTGATCTTCACGTTGCACTTGCTGCTCGAGCGCCGAAACCTCGGGCGGCGCAGGCACTTCGGCGGGCATGTAGAGGATCGGATTCGCGGTGACCTTGATGTCGACCAGCGAGTGGCAGTCGGTCATCGAGCGCGTCAGCGTGTCCCACGCGTCGTGAATGTAGGCGAGGGTGGCTGCCGGATCGGGAGTCTTGTTGGCAGCAGCGGCGCCCGTGGGCTGCGGTGCTTCCTGCGCCATTGCAGATGAAATCCCGATTGCGGCGAATGCAAGCAACAACAAGCGAAGCAGTTTCATTCGAACTCCGGTTTTGTTCCAGGGGTGAATCCTCTGGAGTTTAGCGCAAACCTGCGATAGCAGAGTAGAGGCAAGCTGCAGGCCTGATACACCTCAGTGATTCTTCCCTAATTCAGGAACATTCCTGGAATGTGCGGTGTCTACATCAGCACAGTGGTTCCGAATGGGATGAACGGAGGGCCTTGAACACCGCACGTCGCGCCAACCAGCGCGATTGAGCGGCTGAGGCCGCGTTGCGCTCAAAGGCTTTCCGCCTCCCACCGGCGCGGCTGAATTCACCAGGGAGGCACGCCATGTTCGAAGACTCCACATTCGAATCCACAGGCAGAATCAAGACTCGCAGCCGCCGATGGATGCTCGCCGCGCTCATCATCAATGGTTCCATCCTCGTCACGCTGGTGCTGGTTCCACTCATCTATCCCAACGCGCTGCCCAGCCACATGATGCCGGCTTTGCTCGTTGCGCCCGAGATACCGAAAGCGGAAACACCGGCGCAACCCGAGCATGCGCGACCTGCAGCGCCGCATGACTTCTCTGAATTCAATCAGGGCCGCATCACTGCGCCACCGAGCATACCAACCACGATCAGGTACGTTGATCGTGGTGAGCAGCCCTTCGCCGGTCCCAATATTGCTCTCGACTCTGGAACCGGCATTCCCGGGGGCGACGGAAATCCATTCGGAAGAGGACAACCTGTAACCATCGTGCATCCGCCCTCTCCATCCACTGTGCGGCTCCCTTCGAGGCTTGTTGAGAGCACCGTTCTCTACAAGACCATCCCACAATATCCGATCATTGCCAAAACCGCAGGCGTGCAAGGAACGGTTGTTCTACAGGCCACCATTTCGAAGGCCGGCGCCATCGAGCATCTTCAGGTCATCAGCGGCCCGGCCATGCTTCAACAGGCCGCGATCGAAGCAGTCAAAACCTGGCGCTATCGCCCCTACCTGCTCAACGATCAACCCATCGAAGTCGAAACCACGGTGAACGTGATTTTCAAACTGGAACGCTGAATCGATTCTCTCTTTGCAAATCTACCCGGGGCCGTTGCAGGCGCATCCAACATGGTGTGTGTCCTTGGGTGCGCCTGTATCTTGTGTCGCCGTTCTGGAATTGGCACAATCGCGGGTCAATCGGCGACAATCGCATGTGCCATGCGAAATCTTTCCCGTCGTGAATTTCTGATGACTACTTCCGCTGCCACTCTCGCTGCCGCTACAACCAAAAGCTTGTCCGCATCGCACATGCAACGCGTCTTCGTTGCCTCCGGGACGCCCGCCGGCATCCTCTCATTCGATTGGAATCCCTTCAGGGGCGAACTCGCTGCCGCCGGCGTTGCCGCTAACGTCTCCACAGTCGACTGGATCTGCTTCTCGCCCGATCGCAAATATCTCTTCGCTGCTTGCGAGGTTGACAGCTTCAACGGCAAGCCTACCGGCGAAGTCGCCAGCTTCCGCGTTGCCGATGGAAAGCTCGAGCAATTGTCCGGACAGAACTCGGCGAGCAAAGGCACGTGCCACTGCGCCATCGATCACACCGGGCGCGTTCTCATTTCAGCAGACTACGGCGGCGGCAGTGCAGCGAGTTTCAAAGTCACGGATGGGAAGCTCAGCCCGCTGGTGTGGAGCGAGCATTACACCGTGCACGGGCCGAACCCCGATCGACAGGAGGCAGCGCATGCGCACTTTGCGTCGTTCTCTCCGGACAATCGTTTCGCCTACGTCAACGACCTCGGCGGCGATATGATCCACATCTACACTTTTGATCCAGAGACCGCCGTGCTCAAGAATGCGGGCGCATACAAGTCCGCGCCCGGTGCCGGCCCTCGCACGCTTCACTTCCATCCCAATGGCACGACTGCCTATTGCATGAATGAGATGAAGTCGTCGGTGGATGTTCTCAGGTGGAACAAAGCCGATGGCAGCCTGACGCGCATCAGCACCACCGATCTTCTTCCTCCGAACGCTCCTCTTCCGGATCCGAAGGATGCGCCGCAGGGAAACACCGGTTGCGACACGGTGATTGCGAAGGACGGACGCTTTGTCTATTTCGCGAACCGGGGAACCGACTTTCTCTACAGCTTCAAGGCCGATACTGCGACCGGGGCGCTTTCGCCGATTGAGCGGACGGCGACGGGCGGGAAAACGCCGCGCAACTTCACGCTCGATCCCAACGAGAAGTGGATGCTGGTCGCTGATCAGAATTCAAACAATCTCGTGGTGTTCCCGCGCAACGCGACGACCGGAAAACTTGCTAACGAAGGCAAAACGGTAGCTTGCCCGACGCCCATGTGCATCCTGTTTGCATAATGTTGTGCCAGCGAATCGTTCTTCCATCCCAGAGAAGCGCAAACTATAAAGGCAGCCGATTGGCTGCCCATCGTCTCGACATTCGAAGTGCGGACTAAGCGCCCATCAGTGCGGGGCGCTGCATGGCTGCGGCTGTCAACGCCGGGCTCTCTTCCTGAGCGGCCTCAGCCGGCACGTGGGCCAGTTCCCACGCCGAGCGGTCTTTCATCAGCCTTGCCACCAGAGCCGTATGCATGGCATGTCCGGCGCGCTCTGCAACTACGAGTCCCTCAATGCGACGGCCTGCGAGAGCGAGGTCGCCGATCAGATCGAGCACCTTGTGACGGACGTATTCGTCGCTGAAACGCAGAGGCCCGTTCTCAGGACCATTTGGCCCCAGCACGATCGCGTTCTCCTGGTTTGCTCCACGAATCAAACCCATGTCGCGCAGTTTCTTTTCGTCTGCCTTGTAGCCGAAAGTGCGAGCTGGCGCAATGAACGTGCCATAAGTCTCAGCCGCGAGATCGATGCTTGTCTCCTGCCGCCCGATGGGAGCAGGGAAGTCGATTCTGTACTGGATCCGATAGCCGGACCCGGGATACACCCCGATGAACTTATCGCCGTCGCGCACTTCAAGAGGCTGCAGCACCTTGATGCATTCACGTTTTCTGCGCTGCGTCTTGATTCCAGCTTCGTGAATCGCCTCGACATACGGCATCGCGCTTCCATCGAGGATCGGCAACTCCAGGTTGTCGAGCTCCACAATGACGTTGTCGACACCCATGCCGATCAATGCGCTCAGCAGGTGCTCGGTGGTGGAAATCAGAACGCCCTGCCGCATAAGGCTGGTCGCGTAGCTGACCTTCGCGACGTTGCGCCCAGTGGCGGGAATCTCAAAGTTGTCGAGGTCGGTTCGACGGAAAACGATGCCAGAGCCAGCCGCAGCCGGCAGCAGCCGCATCGTCACAGGCGCGCCGGAGTGCAAACCTACACCTCTAAATTCGAGAGGTGCTGCAATCGTCTGTTCCAAATGCGGGGTCTGACCCAAGCAAATACTCCGGGTGAATGACGGTTTAACGTACAGGACTTTGTAACCGTAAGATTAGACGCCAAATATAAAAACGTAGTGTGGTAATTCTGCCACACTGCGTGCAACACTCTCATGCCGGGTTTTGTGTGTATTACAAACTATTGCCAAATCAATGTTTTAGGGTTCCAGGACCAAGGTGACCATCTTGCAATCACGAGCCTGCACCATCGCCATTGGAGTCAACAGGCGGCCCGATTTCGGCTCGAGTTTCGCTTGAATTTCGCCTGAAATCCTTTGGCTGGATAGAACTCATCTAGGGGGGCGGAAATGGACGATCAGGCAGTTTCCATTGTCTTCAAAATCGCGTCGGCGAATTGCGTGGTTCCGCAGGTGCCGCCCACATCTCTTGTCAGGCATTTTCGTTCTGAGTAAACGGCCTCAAGCGCCTTCTGCACCCTGTTCGCCGCAGCCTCTTCGTTGAGATGGTGAAGCATCAGAACCGCCGACTGCAGCAGGGCAGTCGGATTGGCAAGATCTTTTCCGGCGATGTCCGGTGCCGAACCGTGGACGGCTTCGAAGATTGCGCACTCATGGCCGAGGTTCGCGCCCGGCACCAGTCCCAGGCCTCCGACGAAGGCTGCACAGAGATCGCTGACAATATCGCCGTAGAGATTCTCGAGCAGCAGCGTGTCGTACTGATAGGGATTCATCACCAGTTGCATACAGGTGTTGTCGATGATGTGCTCGCCGTAAAAGATCTCCGGGAATCCCTCGGATACCTTGCGAGCGCAACGCAGAAACAATCCATCGGACATCTTCATGATGTTGGCCTTGTGGATGGAGTGGATCTTCTTGCGCCCATGCTTGCGCGCGTATTCAAACGCGAACTTCGCGATCCGGGTCGAACCTTTTTCGGTGATCACCTTGATGCTTTCGACAACGCCTGGAACCACTTCGTGTTCGAGACCGACGTACTCGCCTTCGGTATTTTCGCGGACGATGATCAGGTCGACGCCTGGCCATTTCGATTCAAGGCCAGGGAGATTTTTGATCGGTCGGAAGTTGGCGAAAAGGTCAAATTGTTTCCTGAGGGTGACGTTGATGCTTTTGAAGCCGCCGCCAATCGGCGTTGTAACGGGCCCTTTCAAGGCCACCTTATTACGCGTAATGGAATCGGTGAGGTCGGCGGGAATGTACTCGCCAAAGATTTCGAAGGCCTCGGCACCGGCGGCGAAGCGCTCCCACTCCCATTTCACGCCGGTAGCTTCAAGGATGCGGACAACGGCCTGCGTAACTTCGGGGCCGATACCGTCGCCGGGGATCAGGGTGACTTTGTGTGTTTTCGATTCAGACATTGGGAGTTCTCAGCTCTAGCTTTCAGCTTCTAGCTTATCGTGTGGCGGCGAGGCTTGGTCTCATTCGATCTCAGCGCCGACAGAGACCGACAGGGACCAGAGTCCCAGAAATGAATTCACGCGATCAGCGACCGTGACCTTTCCCGAGGAAATGGAAGAGCGCGAGGACGAGGAGGATTGCGCCAGCGAGCAGTTCAACGGCGAGGTAAATTGCCGCTGCTTTTCCGGTTCCTTTCGCCAACCCTCGCCAAGTGAACTTCATGTGAGGTCATCCTACTGAATCCGACGAACTCCGCCGCGTGGTACTGCGTGAGACTCCCACGGAGTTGACTGATGAGTAATTGCCGGTTAGGCGGTTATCCGACCGGAACTGCGCGTTTACGCCTACCCGACCCACCTCGAACCTTCGCATCCTTGCGATAGAATCTGCGACAGAGTCCGGTCCACATCTTTCGTTTCGTCCTTCGGAAAGATCACTTCATCCATGACAAACCGGCCATCTTCACGCACCACGATAGCCACAACCGACACGAGCCACGACCGCCATTGGTCTGTACGTGAAACTCACGACTACTCGAAACGCTCCCGTCTTTTCTGCTTGCGTGCTCTCAATATGAAAGTCGCCGGGTGAGGTTCTCTCGTTTGGCCCCGAGAAGATTCCGGCTTCCGACCAGGAGAATGGTGCCTTCACCATCCGCCCTCGATTTTGCCGGAGCCAATCCCGTTCGCAAGCACTGGTTACCTCAATCTTTCGTCGCAGTGATCTGCTGAGATATGGCGCGAAGATTCTCATTTCCGAGCCATTGAGCAGACCGGACGGGGCACGGACCACCACCTCGTGATAGAGGCGACTCACAACAGCCTCAGGCCGGTTAGCTGGGATAGTCGGTTGAGTCGGGTGCGCAGGCTGGCCGATGGCCCAAGCCGTCGCGAGGAACAGAAGAACGACGTAGCGGAAGCGATTCATGGATGTCACTGACAGTTTAGACACCGGAAACGATGAACCTGCTCCGTCCTAGGAGTTCCGGGAGTGTCGTGGCCAATCGGACAAAACCCAAATTTGGGATTCCGTCCGGTCAGGCGGTGATACGCTCGGAACCTGCCAGTGGTTCTCGATCTGCGTCCGATTCAAAGCCCGCGATTCTTGTAGAGCCACTCTCTGCGATTCCTGAGGCTGCTATTCCACCGAGTCGGGCGAACTGTATGCGCGAGTGGTCGGATTGCACGAGAATGAGCAGCCGCCTACCAAACAGCATGTGGTACCGAACCGCTCTTGCGAATATATCGAGCACAACTTCGGCTATGCTTTTCTGATTTGATCCGACCCCTAGGTTGGCCCTCGCGAATTGATCGTAGTGGTACAACACCAGCACGAGCCCACCTACATCGGGCATTGCGAGGTCCTCCTGGATGCACTCATCGAGTGCGTCCAGATTCTTCCCGTAGTAGGCCGGAAACGACAGCGCGGCTTCGAGGGAAACGTGCACTTGCTCTTCGGAGAGCCGGACTGCCGTATAAAAGGAGACTATGCGTTACCCATGGGATTCGAGCCACACGACATCCCGGGAGGACTCAGCCGCCAACAAAGGCCTAGGCCGCAGTCCGGAGTATGGCCCAATCTAGTCCCTGATCATTCTCTTCGTCACCCGTGTTAAAGACTGCCATGGCTAACGGATTATACCTTCCTGCGTGGACATGATTTTTGATCACGGTCGAGTCGTGATCAATCCGGACATAACCGAAATTTGGACAGATTCCGGGCTCTGCATCCTTAACATCCGAGAAAGCTGAGGCCGCTTACTATTTCTTGTTTTTACCGGTGCGATGGCTATCGAGCAGACCTTCCAACTCTTCCTTGAACTCGCGCACATCTTTGAAATCCCGGTATACGGAGGCGAAGCGGATGTAGGCCACCGTATCGAGGCCTTTCAGGTGCTGCATGATCAGCTCGCCAACCTCGCTGGTGGTGCGCTCACGTTCCGGCGCGTCCATGAGGTAGCTCTCCGTGGCGTCCACTACCTTTTCGAGTTGCGTGGAAGACACGGGCCGCTTTTCGCACGCACGCAGTAACCCGCTCAGGACTTTTTGCCGGTCAAACCGTTCGCGCCGTCCGTCTTTCTTGACGACCATGTAAGGAATCTCGTCGATGCGCTCGTAGGTGGTGAAGCGTCGAACGCACTTCTCGCACTCGCGGCGGCGCCGAATTGAATCAGCTTCCTTACTCTCGCGCGAATCGACGACTCGATCTTGCAGAAATCCGCAATAGGGGCACTTCATTCTAAAGAAATTCTACGGTATCGAGCTGATGTGCAGAATCTTTGTCGGCGAGAAGTGCCTCAAAGGTTCCCGAACACCAAAAGAGCGGAGCCGGTAGGGGCTTCGCTCCTTTGGTTGGGAACAGCAGTGGCTAAGTTAGGTATATATATCCTTGCTTCTAAGTCGGTCTATTTTTTCGGGGGAAAATGGTCGAACATTTTATCGATGTCCTTATCGATGTTATGGGTGTTCTTGTCGGCGCTCTTCGAAACGTCGTTGCTGGAGATACCGCGAAAGATCAGGCTCTTCGACTGCCCATCAAAGATATCGACAACAAGGCTGCCGACAGGTTTGTTCACTGTCGTTGTGGTGGTCTCGCCCATGCCGCCCGGACCCCAACCATTGCCCCAGCCCCACGCGCCCCAGCCCCACCGTCCGCCCCAACCGCCGCCCAGGCCGTTGTAGTAGGTCTGAAGTTCCTGCTCGTTCTGGACATTGCCCTTGGCAAAGACCGTAGCATCGCAGTTGCCTGAAGATTCCTGCCAGCCCTTTGCCTGCAGGTCTTTGTTTATCTCGTCCTTGACGCGCTGCTGATAGAGAGGGTCAGCTGTCGAAACCTGTCCCCAGCAATAGTTGTGGAATCTTGAAAAATCAGCATGCTTGTCATAGTCAGTGCGGACATCCGCACCATACACCGCGAGGCTGGCACCAAGCAGCAAGCCCGCTGAAAGTGATGTCTTTAAGATAGGTTTCATAGATAAGATCCTCCGCTCCCGGACTTGGACGACGCACCTTGATCTCGGGGTTGCCCAATAGGACGGAGGAAAGAAGAAGCAGGGAAGTTAGGTTCGAGTTAGCCAGGAAGATAGCTTACTTAGCCAAGTTTTCCGCGATATGAGCAGGCCACGATCAAGCAAAGACTTGGCGATCTAGCAAAGAACTCGGCGGTCAGGCAAAGAAGTCGGCGATCGCATTTACGACGGCTTGCTGTTCGTCGTCGCGTAGTTCGGGGAAGATGGGCAGCGCCAGCACTTCGCGGGCGGCGCGTTCAGCCTCCGGAAAGTCTCCTGCGACGTAACCAAGGTCTTTGAGAGCCGCCTGCGTGTGCAGGGGAGTGGGATAGTAAATTTCCGAGCCGATCTTGCGCGCTGCTAGAAACTCGCGCAACGCATCGCGGCGCGTGCAGCGAATGACGTACTGGTGCCAGACGTGGTGGGCGCCGGGGACTTCTGTTGGAAGCACGATGCCATGCCGAGGCCAGGTTCCGGATTCGGCCAACCCCTTGTCACGGAAAAGCGCACTATAGCGTTTTGCGATCTTGCGCCGGGAATGGTTCCACCCCTCGATGTACTTCAGCTTCACGCTCAGTACGGCTCCCTGGAAGCCGTCCAGGCGCGTGTTCCATCCGATCTCATCGTGGAAATAGCGGCGACGCATTCCATGTTGCCGAAGCGTCCGCGCCATCTCATCCAAATCATCGGAATTCGTGGTCACCATTCCGGCGTCGCCCGCCGCGCTCAGGTTCTTGGTGGGATAAAAGCTGAAGGCGGCGGCATCGCCTAGCCCTCCAGCTTTCTTGCCTTCCCATTCCGCACCCCATGCCTGGGCGGCATCCTCAACCAGCTTGAGTCCATATTTCTTACTGAGCCGCGAGAAACCGCTCCAATCCGCACACTGACCGTAAAGATGCACCGGCAAAACCGCACGGATGGGGGTTTGCTGTGGTGCCTTCAGGGCCGTCTCCACCTTTCCGGGATCGAGGTTGAACGTCACCGGGTCGATATCGGCCAGGATGGGACGGGCCCCTGCCCGCAGAATCGCGCTTACCGAGGCGAAGAAGCTGAAGGGCGTGGTGATTACCGAGTCGCCCGGACCGATCCCTGCGGCAGCCAGTGCCAGCCAGAGCGCGTCCGTTCCGGAGGAGCAGCCGATGGCGTGTTTTACGCCAAGATGTTCAGCCGCAGCCCTCTCAAAAATCGCAACTTGCTCGCCAAGAATGAATTGCTGCGTCTCTAGGACATGCTGGAGGGCGTCGAGCAGTTCCTTTTGGAGCGGCTCATACTGGCGTCTTAAATCCAGCATCGGCACGGATATAGCTGCGGAATCCGGGGCTTTTGGCACGGAAACATGGTAGCAGCCTGCTCGAGTCGCGCGTCCCGTTTTGAGGTTCCCGAGGTTGCGGTGAAGTAAATTCAGCGGGGAAGAGTTGAAAAGGTCAGTGAACCGCTATATTGTTGTCACATTGCGGGATTTGGCGGTTCCCGGGATTCCGGAGCCGTCCCCGCCGATTTGTCTTATCACACGGAAGCAGCAAGTTTGCATCCCACCATCCTAAAAAAGAGAAGCAGGAGATCGGCATATGGAGAACAAGCCGGCACAGAACATTCAGGACACCTTCCTGAACACTGTTCGCAAAGACAAGACCCCCATCACGATTTATCTGGTCAGCGGCGTCAAGCTGACGGGAAAAATCCGCTCCTTCGACAAGTACTCCGTTTTATTGGAGAACAACAGCCAGGAGCAACTCATCTTCAAGCACGCCATTTCTACCGTGGTCAGCAACCGGAGCGTGATGCATACTGAGCATCGCCCGGCGCTGACCGGGATGGGACCGGCAGCCGTGCCGGCTCCCGCGTCTCCCGCGACAAACGCGGAGCAGCGATAAGACAGGGAGCGCCCTCAGTTGGCAGTTGAAGGCGGTGCCGGGGGTCGAGTTTCTTCAACGACTGAAACGCGGTCGTTGGCGAGACCGTCCCGAGCGTGCGGTTCTAGTAGGCGTAGACTTTACGGCTCGTCCGCGAGCCACACGCGCCGGACTCGAAGGCGCGCGCCGGTCGGCCTTGCGCCCGAACGACGACTCCAGCGAATCAGAGGAACGCGTTAAACCGGCAGCGGATTTGCCTGGCCTGGATGCCGACGAATCGCTGGCGGAGTTTCGTGAGCTGATACGCAGCGCGGGCGGCGAGATCGCAGCGGAACTGATGCAGCGGCGGTCGCGCCCCGATCCAGCCACGCTTATCGGTGCCGGCAAAGTGGAAGAAATCGCCGGTGTAGCTGCGTCAACCAACGCCGACCTTGTTCTGTTCGATCACGACCTGAGCCCCACCCAATTGCGCAACCTTGAGGCTGCGCTTCCGTGCCGGGTGCTGGATCGGACCCAGCTCATTCTCGACATTTTTGCGAGGCATGCACGAACCCGTGAAGGGCAGCTCCAGGTGGAGTTGGCGCAGCTCGAGTACATGCTGCCGCGGCTTACGGGGCGAGGCAAAGCGATGTCGCAGCTTGGCGGCGGCATCGGAACGCGAGGTCCGGGCGAAACCCAGCTCGAAACGGATCGACGCAAGATTCAGCGCCGCATCGATCAAGTAAAGCTCGATCTCGACGCCGTGAAGCGGGTGCGTCGGCAGCAGCGGCAGCGCCGCGAGTCCGCGCCAGTGCCGACAGTTGCACTGGTTGGATATACGAACGCCGGCAAAAGCACGCTGTTCAACCGGCTTACCGGCGCACACGTGCTGCAGTCGTCGCGTATGTTTGCAACGCTCGATCCGAAGCTGCGTGCCATTGAATTGCCCAGCCGGCGGCGAATCCTCCTGAGCGACACCGTGGGTTTTATCAGGAACCTGCCGCATACGCTGGTCACCAGCTTCCGCGCCACGCTGGAAGAAGTGGAGCAGGCGGAGATTTTGCTCCACGTGCGCGATGCTTCTTCAACCTACGGCGACGAACAGAAGGCGCAGGTGGAGAAAGTGCTCGACGAGCTTGAGGCGCTGAGCAAGCCGCGCATTGAAGTGCTGAACAAAATTGATCTCCTCGACGCGCATGAGCGCGAAGGGCTCGCCGCACGCGAGCAGCCTCGTCACGAGCAGCAGCAAGTTGAAGTGCTGGTTTCGGCGCAGTCGGGCGAAGGAATGGATGCACTGCTTGCCGCAATCGACAAGGCGCTGTTTTCCGATCCGGTTATCGAGACGGAGTTACGCGTGCCGCAAAGTGATGGCGCGGCGCTGGCTGCGATTGAGGGCGGTATGGTGGTGCATTCGCGCGCCTACGAAGGCAACCTGGTTCGCCTCGTAGTCAGTGGGCCGGCGTCGCTGGTCGGCCGTCTGCGCAAGTATCGTTTGCGCGATGATAGTCCGTCTGGCGATGCTCAAGACGGGAAAGATACACAGGTCGCGAGAGGGTAAATTGAATCCAGCCGATAGCGACCACAAGCAATCCATTACCACGCTGGCGAGTCGTGAGGTTTATCGCAACCAGTGGCTGCGCCTGCGTGAAGATCGCATTCTGCGCTCCAACGGTAAGGAGGGCATTTACAGCGTGGTCGAGAAGGACGACTGCGCCATCATCCTGCCGATAGAGAATGGTCGTGTGTGGCTGGTCGAGCAGTTTCGCTACACCATCGAGGAGCGCGCGCTGGAACTGCCGCAGGGTGGCTGGGAGATGGCGAACGTCGATCCCGAGGAACTGGCGCGCGGCGAGTTGAAAGAAGAGACCGGCCTGCACGCAGCCGAGATGACCTACCTCGGCTACATGTGGATTGCCTATGGCTTCTGCCGGCAAAAGCAGCATGTGTTTCTAGCGACCGGGCTCACCATGAAAGAACGCGAACCAGACGACGAGGAACACGACCTGACGATTCAAACCCGGTCGCTTGAAGAGTTCGAGCAGATGATGCTCGATGGCACCATCTGCGATGCGTCGACGCTTGCCGCATGGGGACTGTATCTCACCTGGAAGGCGCGCAAAAAATAAGCGTCCGAGCTAACTGCCCATCTATTTGAGATAGACCGCAGTAGAATTGTTTGTTTCCCAGCCAACTTTAGCCACTTAATCCGGCTCTATCTTTCTGGGCCTGAATTGTGCCTTCCCCCCGGCCCGATGATCTGAATCTTCCCCGTGTTGAAGATCCTTGAACAAGGAGCGTGCGATGGGATGGTTTTTCGGGTTTTTCTTCCTGTCCGGCTTTTGCAGCATCCTCTATGAACTGGTCTGGCTGCGCCTGACCATGGCGCAATTTGGTGTGACCACGGCTCTCACCTCCATTGTGCTCTCGATGTTCATGACGGGGCTTGGCCTGGGTTCGTGGGGAGCCGGGACCCTGACTCGACGCTACGGCGCGCGGCTTGGTTTTCCTCCGCTTCGTCTTTACGCACTTGCAGAGTTGCTGATCGGATTATCTTCGCTGGCAGTGCCGGCCGAGCTGGCGTGGGGACACCGCCTGCTGGAGTCGATGACGGCACAGAATGCCTACTCGTCCGGCTCCTACTACCTGGCTTCTGGATTACTGGTGGCTGTCATTCTGCTGCCGTGGTGTACGTGCATGGGGGCTACGTTTCCGCTGGCCATGTGTGCCATTCGCAATCGTGAGAGGGCCGAATCGAAACGGTCATTCAGCTTCCTCTACCTGGCAAACGTGATTGGCGCTGTGGCCGGAGCCATTGCTCCTCTCTTTTTGATCGAGTTGTATGGATTTCGCGGCACCATGCGCGTAGGCACCATTTGCAATGTGATCATCGCCGTGTCTGCGTTCGCCTTGACGCTGGGACGACGCGCGAAGATTTCTTCGGAGCCTCCTGTGTCTCGTCGCGGCACCGATCTCCGAGGAGCGCCGGACCGTTACCGCTCAGCCGAAGAGGCGTGCTGGCCCTGCTCTTCTTGACGGGCCTGGTGACGATGGGCATGGAGGTGATCTGGATCAGGCTGTTCACGCCGTACGCCGGTCCGGTCGTGTACTCGTTTGCGTTCATCTTGATTTCGTATCTGTCGGCCACGTTTGCGGGATCGTTCGTCTACCGGCGTTTCAATCGGGGCGGCGAAATTGACCCTTATCTCGCATGGGTGCTGTTGGCGTTTCTGGGGATGTTGTCGCTGCTTACTTCTGATCCGCGCTTCCCGTTGAACACGCCGCTGCGCGTGTTGCTGGGCGTGGGACCGTTTGCAGGATGGATTGGATACCTGACACCTATGCTGGTGGATCGCTGGGCGGCTGGAGATCCAGACCGCGCGGGCCGCGCTTATGCGGTGAACGTGCTGGGCTGCATCCTCGGTCCGCTGCTTTCGGGATTCGTTCTGCTGCCCCTGGTTGGCGAGCGCCTGGGGATGCTTCTGTTTCTCGCGCCGTGGATCGTGATGGCATTTCTTCCTTCGCGCGGAGAGCCTCAGCGAGCGGAAAGGGGAGTGGGCACGCGCGTTGCAGCTTATGCCAGCGTGGCAGCGGCACTGGCAGTTTTCTTCGCAACGAAAAATTTCGAGACGCTTTTCCCGGATCGCGAGGTTCTGCGCGACAGTACGGCCACGGTGATTGCGACCGGCACCGGGATGCACAAGCGATTGCTGACCAACGGAATCGGGATCACGCAGTTGACGCCGATTACGAAGATGATGGCGCACCTGACGCTGGCATCGTTGCCGGCAGCCACCGCGCAACGCGCTGGTGATCTGCTTTGGAATGGGGACGACCTACAAATCGGTGATGTCGTGGGGCATTCCCGCGACCGTCGTGGAACTGATACCGAGCGTACCGCGGCTGTTCACGTTCTATCATCCCGATGGCGCAGCGCTGCTGGCCTCGCCGCTCTCGCACCTGGTGATCGACGATGGGCGACGCTACATGGAGCGGACGCCTGAAAAATATGACGCGATCATCATCGATCCGCCACCGCCGGTGCGGGCGGCTGGATCGAGCCTGTTGTATTCGAAAGAGTTTTACGCAGTGGCCAAGGAGCGGCTGCAGCCGGGTGGAATTCTTGCGCAGTGGCTGCCGTCTGGCGATGCGGCGGTGCAGTCGTCCGTGGCGCGGGCTCTGCGAGGAGTCGTTCGCGTATGTGCGCATCTTCAAGCCGGTGGAGGAAAACGGCTGGCATTTTCTGGCCAGCATGCAGCCCATTGCCGAGCGCAGCGCTGATGACCTGGTGAAGCGCATGCCTGCCACCGCCATCACCGACATGATGGCGTGGGGACCGGCGGCCACACCGGTTGAGCAGTTTGATCGCATGCTGCGGACCGACCTATCCACGCAAAAACTGATCAGCTTCTCGCCGGGCACGCCGGCCTTGCAGGATGATCGCCCGGTGAATGAGTACGACATGTTGCGACATTGGTCGCACTATGTTCACTCGGGCATGCGCAGCTGGAAGCCCGATCAATACGGTGCCGGGTCAAGCCCGCCGCCGGCAGATGATTTGGAACAGGCGAAGAAGTAGCCGGCTTATTGGGGCCGGCAGAGAGCTATCCGGCGGCAGCAACCATGAGTGCTTCGACCCTTGAGTCGAGTTCGGCCGCGACCCGCAGCGCTGCCTCTGATCCGTAGCCGCCGAGATAGCTCGACATCGTGTCGTAGGAGAGGTGCACTCCGTCTTCTCGTTCGTCCACGAGGAGTGTAACGGGCGCGTACGAGCCTGCGTCGTGAACATGCGCAGCCATGGCAACCATGATGAGTGGATTACCAATGACAAAGCGCACAATTCTGGGGTGCGCGACAGGCGCAGCGGTGTTCTGCGTTTTGAGAAGGAACTGGCCGTGATCGAAGCGCATGAACTCCATCAGGCCTGAGGGCCCGACCACGCCATGCATAATGCCGTGCAATTCAGCATAGGTGGAAGCCTCGGCAACCGCTTTCCAGAACGTCGGCATATCGGGGTGTCCGACGGCGGCGTGGATGGAAGCGATGACATCTTCAAATTTGCGGTTGAAACCAGGACGCGGCGCTCGACGGTAATTCTGAGGCTCGACATGGGCCTTAGATGTCGAGCGGATCGTTGAGGCGCAAGAGTTTCCAAAGCGATTGGGACGTACGATTCCCGAAGTCTTATGTCATAGGTGTGCTTTTATGCGGGATGATATTTCCTGAATGCGATTGTCGTGAGCGCGACGATGAGCACGAGCGTCACAAGTTGCGCGAGCTTGAATGGCAGCTCCGATTGTGTGGGAGCGAGCGCATGCAGGGCGGGAATCTTTTGAAAAGACTGCACAATCAGAACAAAGAAGTTGAAGTATAGGGCCACGATGGCGCTGATCACATAGGTTCCGCGCCATGCACCGCCGGAAAGGCTGCGCCGGCGGGCGATGACGGCCACGACCAACACGACGAGCGAGAGGATTCCAACCACGATGGCGGGGGTGACGCCCTTGAAAGGGAACAGAAACCCGGTCAGGCTGGTCAACGCCGTGGTGAACAGAAAGATGTTGGTCAGCAGAGGCAGGCGCTTTGCGGCGATCATGCCGTAGACAACAATAAATCCAGCGCCAATCGCAATCAGGCTTATGTACACGTGGAGGTAAGTGAACGTCTTCAAACTCATGCCAAGAATCATGATGGTGTCCTTTCACAACGCAGGAATCGCGAGCTCCTGGTTCGATAGAAACGTCGAGCGAGAAACCGATGGGGATTCCGATGATTGATTGGGCCACTGTTCCCGAAAGGCCCTGAAATTGCGGGTTCAGGCAGGGGATAGACCTTGAGAAAAGAAGATTAGCACATGAGTTATAGCGAGACCAGTAGGAATGAGACGCAGGCCTTTTGTTCCGATGAGTCTCGATACAACGACGGCCCGCTTGCCGGGGGCCCGGCATCCCCCGGGGCGATGTGAACGGATCGGACCGAGATATAACTTCCCGAGATATAACTTGTCTACGGGCGGTCGGCGAGCTCGATGTATGGCGACGGGTAGACGGGGCCGATATATTCGGCGCGGGGGCGGATGAGGCGGTTGTCGTCGAGCTGTTCGATGACGTGCGCGGCCCAGCCAGCCATGCGGCTGATGGCGAAGATGGGGGTGTAGAGATCGATGTCGATGCCCAGCGTCGCGTAGGTTGAGGCGGAGTAGAAGTCGACGTTGGCGTTGAGCTTCTTGTCCTTGTTGATGTAGAGCTCGATGGCGCGGGACATGTCGTACCACTTGGGGTGGCCGGAGTCCTTGCCGAGCTGCTCTGACATACGGCGCAGATGCGTGGCGCGTGGGTCTTCTGTCTTGTAGACGCGGTGGCCGAAGCCGGAGATCTTTTGCCGGGCAGCGAGCATGTTTTTCACGTAGTCGACGGGGTCGGCGCCGGCCTTGTCGATGGTGTAGAGCAGGCGCATCACGGCCTCGTTAGCGCCGCCGTGCAGTGGTCCCTTGAGCGCGCCAATCGCCCCGGTGACGGCTGAGTGAATGTCAGACAAGGTAGCGGCGATGACGCGGGCCGCGAAGGTCGAAGCATTCAGTTCATGGTCGGCGTGGAGGATGAGGGCGATGTCGAGAGTGCGGGTCGCAGTCTCCGACGGCTTGACGCCATTGAGCATCCAGAGGAAGTTGCCGGCGTGGGAGAGGGAGCGATCGGGAGGAATAACTTCGAGGCCTTTGCGAATGCGATCGTAAATCGCAACGATCATGGCGATCTGCGCGGTTAGGTTGTAGGCCTTGCGCACATTGGCGTCGTGCGAATTGTCTTTTTCATCGGCGTCGTAGAAGCTGAGGGCCGACACGGTAGTTCGCAGCACCTCCATCGGAGTGGCGGAGGTGGGAAAGGTCTTGAGCAGATCGACGATGCGCTGATCGAGGGAGCGGGCGAGGGCCAGCTGGGACGAGAATTCGCGCAGCTCGAGTTCGCTGGGCAGACGGCCGTTCCACAGAAGGTAGGTGGTCTCTTCAAAGTTGGAGCGCTCCGCAAGCTCGTGAATATCGATGCCGCGGTAGGCAAGAACGCCCGCCTCTCCATCAATGAAACAAATTCCGGAATTGGCGGCAACAATTCCTTCAAGACCCTTACCAGCGACAGCAGTGGACATAACCTTTGAAACTCCCCTCTTTTGGGTGGTTGTAGTCGATGCGCTTCTCTGTTCGCGCGAGCTCGAAGCTGGGCCCGTCAAAAGAAGCGGTAATGCTCTTTATAAATGAGGGGTTAGACGATTGTCACGGCGGGGCACTCGCCGGTGTCGCGGATTGGTCCATTTTCGGGCTATGATGGCGCAAGTTTTGCAACATATGGGAATTACGATCAAATCCGTTTCCGTTGCCGAGATTTTGCCGTGGCGTGAATTGTATCGGCGCGAAATGAACTGCCAGATTGTGCACGATTCGCTGCATGGCCGGGAAGGCTGGACCGAGCCCTACCTCATTGAATTGGATGGCGAACCGGCAGGATATGGTTCGATTGTGGTGGGAGGGCCGTGGGCTGGAACGCGAACGATTTTCGAGTTCTTTGTCGCGGAAAAGCAGCGCGCGCGATTCTTCGAGGCGTTCGAGGCGCTGAAGCTGGCCAGCGGCGCGGATGGGATCGAGACGCAGACCAACGACATAATGCTGACGGCGATGCTGCACACGTGGGCGCACGACGTGGTGAGCGAGAAGATTGTTTTTGAGGACAAGCTGAGGACTGCATACCGGGTGCCCGGAACGGTATTGCGCAAACGCGAGCCCGAGGGCGACTGGCTGCTGCTGGATGGGTACGGCGAGGTGGCGGCAAAGGGCGGCATTCTCTACCACTACAACCGGCCCTATGGGGATATCTGGATGGAGGTGGCGGAGCCGTTCAGGAGGCGGGGCTTGGGGACCTATCTGGTGCAGGAGCTGAAGCGGATCTGCCGCGAGGGCAGTAGCGTGCCTTGTGCGCGCTGCAATACCACAAATGTCGCTTCGCGAAGGACTTTGCAGAAAGCGGGGTTTGTGCCTTGTGCACACATGCTTTGCGGAAAGCTTTGACAGACACTGAAGTACATCCAGGCACCGGGACGCAAGTTACGCAGGTGGTCCGGGCGCACAGCATTTTCCCCCGAAACGGCCGAATTCTTCTATAGTTTCTTTAGTTCTCCGCGGCCTCTAGAACAGTGCTCAAATCTCAGTGCCAGGTGCAATGTTCCATTGGGGCGCGCGGAGTCGGAATCAGTTACATCGACGTGCGAAAGAACAGCGAGCAGCGTCTCAGTTGGAAGGGACCTGTGCTGCACGGATTGCGTGAGCGGGTTCGAGCAGAACCGCTCTCAAGGAGAAGGGAACAATGAGCGACGACAGAACTACGGTTGTGGAGACCACGCCCGCACACAGCGGTGCATTGCTGGGCGCGATTGCAATAGCCGTACTGGCAGCGTTGGGCGGGCTGGTGTGGAGTTACGCGCTGAGCAACCGCATCACGCACCAGGAGGCAGCGCTGTCTGAAGCCAACCAGCAGAACGCCAAGCTGGCAGGTGAGTTGCGCGAGACCAATGCTCGCTTGCACGTGGCGACCGACGAGCTCGGCAAGAGTGTCGGCATGACGCAAAAGCAGATGGACGTGCGTGCGCAGGCGATCATGGCCCGGGAAGCGGCCGATAACAAACGGCTGGAAACGGCGCAAAAGGAAACCGCGCAGCAGGTGAGCGCGGTGTCAAGCGATGTTTCGAGTGTGAAGACCGACGTCGGCGGCGTGAAGACGGATCTGACCAAGACGCAGAGCGATCTGGCCACGGCGGTGAGCCAGTTGACATCGATGAAGGGCGACCTGAGCAGCCACGCCAGCTTGATTGCGCGAAACGGCTCCGAATTGGAAGTGCTGAAACACAAGGGCGACCGCAATTATTACGAGTTCACCCTGACGAAGGGGCAGAAGAAGCCCGTGGGCACGGTGAGCATGGAACTGAAAAAAGCCGACACGAAGAAAAGCCGCTTTACGGTTGTGGTTTACGCCGACGACCGGAGCTATGAAAAGAAAGATCGGAACGTCGACGAACCGCTTCAGTTCTACAGTGGAAAAGACCCGGCCCTTTACGAGATTGTTGTGAACTCGATTGGGTCGAAGAACACGGTTTCAGGCTATCTCTCGACGCCAAAGGGAGCTCCGGCCCCGCCTAGCGTTCAGTAATTTGGCCCTTGGGCGCGAGAGTAAGCGACGGCAGATACTGGAAGTTGAACGAATAGTCCAGGTTCTTGCGCCCATCCCAATCCTGCTTCGCCATTTTGAATGAGCATACGAACGTGCCTTCCTTTGTTTCGCCCGGTTGAATCGTGAGATCCGGCGAAATGGGGGTGGCATGCCATTGCATGAGCTGTGGGTATGCCTTGAAGATGCGCTCAAAGTCAGTGGGTGTGGCGGCATAACTGGAGTGGATGCCGTCGGCCAGCGTGGCGTTGGCGACGATCTGGTGCAGGAAGATGGGCTGCTTGCTCTGGTTGTGCAAACTCACATGCGTAAACAGCAAAACCTGGTCCACTTCTTCCTTGGGAATGGCTGCGCCGTTGGCATCCCAACCCGAAGATACCGAGTGCATGGGGTGCGCCCAGGCTTCGATGATTTCGCCGGTTGCGGCGGGCGGTTTCTCGCCAGCGAAGATATAGACGGCCACCGCGATAGAGACAAGAATGGCGGCGACCACTGTGGCGAGAATGACGTGGCTTGTGCCCTTGGTGTAAGACTCGCCTGCTGCGACGTCTCTGGATTCCTGTTGGAGAAGACTCATGACGACCTCATCTTATGCCTTACTTGCCTTGCTGAGTAAAACAATCTAGGTTCCAGGGCCTGTGGATTTGACGTCCTTACATAGGTTTGGGGATGGTTGGCGGCATTTCAGCTAGCCACGCGAACGTAACGCGGCCAGAAACTCCGAGGGGGAAGGGTGTTGAGAACGTCCGTGGGGGTGAGCCAGGCCCGGCGAAGCTGGCGGATGCCGTATTTCCACTCGCCCACAACGCGGGTGACGTGAGCGTCGGTGTTGATGGAGATTTTGCAACCGGTTTCCTTGGCAAGGCGGAGATCGCGGTCGCTCAGGTCGAGTCTTTCCGGGGCTGCATTGTGCTCCACGGCTACCCCAAGCTCGGCGCAGCGCCGGAGGACGGCGCCGGTATCGAGCTGGTAGGGCTCGCGGCGAAGAAGTTGACGGCCGGTAGGGTGGCCGAGGATGCGAGTGTTGGGGTTCTCGACGGCGCGAAGGATGCGGGCCGTCATGTCGTCGCGGGTCTGCTCGAGGCGGGTGTGGACGCTCGCGATAACGACGTCGATCTGCGCCAGCACCTCATCGTCGAGGTCGAGAGCCCCGTCGGCAAGGATGTCGACCTCGATGCCGGTGAAGATGCGGATGCGGCCTTCCATCTGCTTGTCGACCTCGCGGATGCGGGCGATGTGTTCGAGGGCGCGCTTCTCATCGAGGCCGTTGATCATGGCCAAGTTCTTGGAGTGGTCAGTAATAGCGATGTACTGAAGGCCGCGCTCGATGGCGGCTTCAGCCATCTCCGCGATGGAGTTGCGGCCGTCGCTGGCGGTGGTGTGCATGTGCACGTCGCCTTTGATGTCTGAAGCTTCGATGAGCCGCGGGAGGTTATGTTTCGCGGCTGCTTCGATTTCGCCGAGATTTTCGCGCATCTCCGGCGGGATCCAGTCCATTTGCAACGCGGCGTAAATCTCTTCTTCGGTTGCGCAGGCCACGACGGACTCATCGTCCAGACGAGCAAGCGACCATTCGCTGAGCGTGTAGCCCATTTTGAGGGCGCGCTGGCGAAGTGAGACGTTGTGGGCCTTTGAACCCGTGAAGTACTGGAGTGCGGCGCCGTAGCATTCTGAAGGCAGCAGCCGAACATCCACCTGCAGGCCGGTGGCGATGTGGAAGCTTACCTTGTTCTCGCCCTTCGCGATCATGTCGAGAATGCCGGGATAGGCGGCGACGTATTCCACGGCGGCATCCGTATGTTGCGGTGCGCAGGCTGGCCCGGTGACCAGCAGGTCGAGGTCGCCCGCGGTTTCCCGGCCGCGTCGCAGGGAACCGGCAGGGGTGACGCGATCGATACCGTCGAAAGCGAGCAGGTAAGTGGTGAGACGGTCGGCGGCGTCCTCTGCTTCGTCAATACGGAAGCGGCCGGAAGACCGCCGATAGTCTTCGATCCCCTTGCGGATTTTCTCGATCTGCTTTTCGCCCATGCGCGGCAAGCCCTTCAGGCGGCCTGCGTCGATGGCATCGGCAAGTTGATCGATACTGCTGATCCGACCAGCGTCCCACATTAACGCAACGGTCTTGGGCCCCATGCCGGGAAGCTTGAGTAACTCGAGAAGTCCGGCGCCGTATTTGGTGAGGAGTTCGTCGCGGAGGGGCATAGAGCCGGTAGCGACGATGGCCTGAATATTGGCCGCCATGCTCTTGCCAATCCCCGAGATCGCAAGCAGTTGGGCGGGGTCGGCGGAAGCGGCGACCAAATCCACGGTGGTTTGTTGGATCGCATCGGCAGCGTTGCGATAGCTGCGAACGCGAAAGCCGTCGGCGCCGCTAATCTCCATCAGATCGGCGGTTTCGCTGAGCAAGCGGGCCATTGTGACGTTGTCCATCGGATGGTTTGCTCCGGGAACAGTATCAGCTATAAAGCTTGGGCAAGACGAGAGAGACGCGCAGGCGAATAGAGTGGGGCCAATTTTTGTTGGCCCCATCATCATAGGGTAGTCGCAGTTGTCTGGGAAAAGTGTGGGAGAAGTCGGCTTAACTTGCAGATGATGATTGGTTTAGAGCAACAAAATCCCGAACCGCCCGTCGACGGTTGCATGCTGCAGATTCGCCGTCTAACTAAGCGGCGTTGTGGGTGGCTGCGTCTCTCTGCCGGATAACAGCATCCGCTTGCGGACCTTTCTGCCCCTGAACGATGTCGAATTCCACATCATCGCCCTCTTTCAGAGTCTTATAGCCATCCAACTGGATTGCCGAGTAGTGAACGAAAACATCCGGCCCGTCGTCGCGTCCGATGAATCCGTAGCCCTTGGCGTTGTTGAACCACTTCACTTTGCCTTTGAACTGAGCCACAGGGTTGCCTTTCTTGCCGCTTTATGGGGTTGATGAGCGAGTGGTTTGGGGAAACGCTCACTTACGTCTATGACGCTCATTCGCAGACAAAGGTTGATTGAACCAAGGCAGAAGATTCACAAAATGAGACAGGCCGGGCTCACTTGAGCGCCGGCCTTCTCGGAAATCGTTGAATCGGTTGACTAAAGACTATCGAGAATTATTTCTTGCGCTTTTTGGCGAGGCGGCGAGCATAAAGCAGAACACTGCACAAAGTTTTGCCGTCCTTGATTGCGCCCTTCTCGATCATTTTTACGATCTCTGAAAGTTTTACGAGGCGAAATTCGATGTCCTCATCATCCTCGGGGTGCGCATCTCCGGCGACGAGACCCTCAGCCAGAAAGACTTTCATGGATTCGCCGAGGAAGCCGGGGCTTCCGTAGTACTCCACGAGGGGCTTCCATTTCTTGGCGCGATAGCCGGTTTCTTCTTCAAGTTCGCGCTTGGCGCCGACCAGCGGGTCTTCCCCTGCGTCGAGTTTTCCGGCAGGCAGTTCCCATAAATATTGTTTGGCAGCGTGACGGTACTGGTGCTCCATCACGATCCAGGGATCTTTTTTGTTTTTTGACTTGTCGAGGGCGAGGATCACGACGGAGCCATTGTGGCGGATAACGTCGCGCTCTGAAGGTTTGCCGCCGGGCTCGAGAAGTTTGTCATGCAGGACGCGGAAGAGCGGCCCCTGGTAGACGACCTTCGAACTGATGAGCGTTTCGACGGTCTGAGACGCAGACTTGTCTACCTTGGATTTTTTTGACGGCTTGGGTTGGGACGCCTTGTTTTCTTTAGCTTTGGCGGTCTTGGCCTGCTTGCTTTTCTTGGGCATGCGCGAATGCTCTCCTTGGTGCGGTCTAGAGAAGTATAGGGTCCGAGGGGAGTTCTGAGTTCATAGTTTCTTCGTTCAAAGTGTCCCGAAAGGCTATCGAACGGATTCAGCCAATGGAGGCCAGGTGTTTTGGTTCTCTTAAATAGTTGCTAAAAGCAACTAATTTGTTTTATGGTTCGGAAATGAAGTCGCCGCAGACAGAAAAATCCAGTATGGCCAGTCAGGTCGCGGGGGTGCGGGAGTTCAACCGCTTCTATACGGCGCGGCTCGGTCTTTTGCGCAGGAGACATCTGGATGGCGTATTTTCTTTGACTGAGGCTCGGATGCTCTACGAAATCGGAGCGCATCCGGAAATGACCGCTTCAACGCTGCGCGCCAATCTCGATCTGGATGCCGGCTACATCAGCCGCCTCCTTGGAATGTTGACCAGACGAAGGCTCGTGCGGCAAAGAGTTTCCAAAGCAGATGGCCGGGAGAGACTGCTCACTTTGAGTCCGACGGGCGAGCGCGCAGTTGCGCGGCTGAACGAGCTATCCAATCTCCAGATTCAGGAGCTTCTTGTGAATCTGTCGGTCGATGAACGCGGAAGGCTGCTATCCGCGCTGATCGAGGTGCACCGAGTACTGACCAGGGCGCAGCAGATATTGAAGAGACCGAAGAATGATGCAGTCAGGATCGTGCGCCTGAAGAAAGCGTCCGACGAGGCGATTGAGATATTGCAGGAATATTACGAGGCCGTGCACGTCGTGCAGCGCGACAAGCCGGAGAGTCTGCAGAAGTTGATCGACACGCGCGCATCGGGGATGTGGCTGGCTTATCTCGGTGACGAGGTGGTGGGTTGCGTGGCGCTGCGAAAAATGGAATCCATTGCCAAGGCCGGCGAGTGCAAGCGCATGTATGTGAAACCGGCGGCGCGCGGCAGGCACATCGCAGACATGCTGCTCGATGCACAGGAGGCGTTCGCGCGGAAAGCGGGACTCGAGTGGATTTATCTCGATACGTACGACGATTTGAAACCGGCTATCGCAATTTACGAGCGGCGCGGTTATCAGCGATGTGAGCGTTACAACGACAATCCGCAGGCAACACTGTTCATGCGGAAAAATATCCGCGGTTAGTTAGCGCAGTGGAACCCGGAACACGGTCACTGAGTAAGGACGCAGGTCCAGCGGAATTTTTCCGGCACTCGCTTGGATGCTGCTGGATTGCGGCGCGACATTCTGAGGATGCGCGAAGCTGTTTTCCGCAGCTAGATCTTCGGTTGCGAGGGTAGTGACTTTGACGGTTCCGGATACAGCGGCGCCGCCAAGTTCGATCGTGCCCGTTTTCCCTTCACGCGCATAATTGACGACCTTGAGAATCAATTCGTGGGAACGGTCATCGACTACGGCGCTGGTATACAGTCCCGCTTCGGACTGGGGCGTTGAAGGCACAACGCGGTTCCCCGTATTGCTTGCGAAGAGCTTCTGAACGTAGTAGTCGGGCGTGCCGTAGGAACGGAGATTGTCGAACCATATGGCGTCGGGAGTCCATTGCCACGCGTTGACGTTGGCGAGCAGAGGAGCATACGAGGCCATCTGCACGACATCGCCATTGCGCTCAAGGCCCGTCATGAACGCGGCTTCGGAGATGGCGGTTTTCCAGTTGTTACGGTTGGCGGAACTGGTCGAGCCGACACTCTGCGCCGCGTATTCGCCGGCAAAAACCTTGGGGCCGGAACGGTCATAGTGGTCGTAGCGGCTGGTGTTGGAGAGGAACCACTCGGGGCTCATGTAGTAGTGCTCGTCGACGATGTCGGCATGGAGCTGTCGCCAGTTGGTCCACATGCTGTCAAAAGGTTCGCCGGTTGGAAACGGGCCGGCACTGACCACCAGCTTGATTTCAGGATGTTTGGCTTTGAGCGCAGCGGCGAATACCTTGTACCGCTCAAGGTAGCGCGGTCCCCACTGTTCGTTGCCGACGCCGATCATGGTGAGATGAAACGGCGCGGGGTGGCCCATCTTGGCACGCAGTTTCCCCCAGGGCGTGGTTACGGGGCCATTCGCAAAGTCGATCAGGTCCAGCGCGTCCTGAATGTACTCGTGCAGGTCTTCGACTGCCGCAGTTTCGCTGGAGTTGAACTGGCAGGCCATCCCGCAGTTGAGGATGGGGAGTGGCCGCGCGCCGATGTCTTCAGCCAACTGAAAATATTCGTAGAATCCCAGGCCGAACGACTGGAAATAATCCGGCGCGGGCCGCGCATCGAATTCGTCATTCCAGCGGTTAATCAGAGTCTGGCGCTCGGCCAGATCTCCGACAGTTCTCTTCCACCGGTAGCGCGTAGCGAGGCGGCGGCCTTCCACGATGCAGCCGCCGGGAAAGCGCAGAAAACCCGGATGCATGTCGTAAAGGAGCTGCACGAGATCCTTGCGCAGGCCGTTGGGACGTTGCTTCCAGGTATCGACCGGATACAGCGAAACCATGTCGAGATCGACCGAGCCTGCTTCATCAAGGGAGAGAACGAGCTGCGCTTTATCGGCCGTGGCCGTTGCGCGAATCACGGTTTCATATTTCTTCCAGTGGTCGTTGAAGCCTTCGAGCTTTCCGGTGGCCACTGTCTTGTGGTTTTCGTCGTTGACGACGGCGCGAAGGCTTTTGGGCCCATGAGTGCGCACGTAGGCGGAGAAGCGATACTCGGCTCCCTCTTGGATGCCCATTCCACGAAAACCTGCATTCCACCAGCTATACCCCGGTTCGACAGCGCGTGCCCTGAGATAGTGCGGGTTGTGCTCGTTCAGAGGGTCGTCGGTGCGGATGTCGAGCTCGCCCCTGGGAGGATCGAGACCTTTATTGCTGAAGCCCATGACCTCATGCCATCCGGCAAGCGGCTCGCTGAATTCAAACGAGCGGTTCTTGACGAGTTCCGGATACAGCCCGCCGTCGGCGCCGAAGTTGATGTCTTCAAAGAAAATGCCGAACATCTGCGGGGAGATGGCGGCCCCGGGATGTCCGGCGTCAACCTTGATCGTGACGGGCGGATTAGCGGATTGCCCGGGCAGCCCGAGCGGCAGAAGGGCGAGGATGAGGATAAGTGCGGTGGCTTTAAGGCGCATTGGAGTCGCCTCATTCTATGTGCCTGGCACCGATGCGTCATTTGAAAACTTGAAGCACTTACTGCTCTAACCTGACAACTGGTCACACAATCTCAGCGGATTTGCTGCAGTTGTGCATCGAACTTGCCTGGCGTGGCATCCTTAACACAGCCAATTTCCGCCCGAGCCCGGTCTGCGGGGTGCGGCCGAGCGAAATCCATCGGAAGGTACCTGTTGCCGAGTTCAGACTGTTATCCCATAGACGTGGCTCCCGGAATGAGCCGGCTTTTCCTCGACTACTGCGCCGGAGAGGCGTCGGTGCGGCCTTTCTATCCTTCACTGCCGAGAGAAACGGGATGGCAGAAGCGATGTCCACCCCCCGATCATTGGCATGAAACAGTTGAGGTGCTGGCGGGGCAGAATACTTCGTCAGCCGCCGCTCCGAGCCTTGAGGCTTTGCGAGCGGGCGCGGGGACGGTTTTAACCGGGCAGCAAGTGGGGTTGCTGGGTGGACCGCTTTTCTCCCCATTCAAAGCTGCGACGGCAATCGCGCGAGCGCGGCAGGCTACGGCAGCGGGACATCCGCATGTACCGATCTTCTGGCTGGCGACTGAAGACCACGATTTCGCCGAAATCAATCACGTCATATTTCCTTCGAGAAAAGATCTGCGCAAGCTCGTCTATGCCCGACGCTCCCCAAACCGGTGTGCCGGTGGGCGCAGTGGTGCTCGACGAGTCCATCGAGCCGCTGATCGATCAGGCGTGGGAACTGCTTGGGTCGTCGGATGCAATGGAAGCACTGGCGGCAGCCTACAAGCCGGGACGCACTTTCGGTCAGGCGTTTGGCGAGTTCTATGCGAAAGCTTTCGCTGCGCAGGGGTTGCTGGTACTGGATGCGGTGGGACGCGAAGTGCATCGCCTGGGAGCGCCAGTGCTGCGGG
Organism: uncultured Acidobacteriaceae bacterium; assembly: GCA_963802565.1. GTDB lineage: Bacteria > Acidobacteriota > Terriglobia > Terriglobales > Acidobacteriaceae > Telmatobacter. The sequence goes on from CAWDJR010000019.1 coordinate 145,163, forward strand.
CAGCCATTGAACGCGCGGACGAACTGCATTCGGCTCTGCTGGAGCGAAACAAGGCTCTAGAGTCGGCTGGATATCACGTACAGGTCGCGGTGACCCCGCAATCGAGCCTGTTGTTTTTGATCCACGAACGAAGCGGGGAGCGGATTGCGCTGAAGCGTACGGCTCCCACAGCTGCCGAGCCAAACGGAATCTGGCAAGCGGGTCGCGAGAAATTCACGACGGCGGACCTGGTTGGAGTGCTGGCGGCGGAGCCGGAACGAATTTCTCCCGGAGCGTTGCTGCGGCCGGTGTTTCAGGATTTTCTGCTGGGCACATCTTTGATCGTGGGCGGCCCGGCGGAAGATCTGCGTATTTTGCCCAGTCTGCCGTCTTGTACGAGCGCATCCTGGGCCGGGTAACCGCTGCTGAGGCGAGGCTTTCGGCAACGCTGATTGAGCCGGCGATCGGGGAACTGCTGCACAAGCACGAGCTGGGACTGGAGCGTGTCTTCAGCGAATCGGCGGATTCGCTCGCGCAGTTGCTGGCGGCGCGGGCAATGCCGGTCGAGGGCAAGCGGAAGCTGGCTGCGGCGGGATCGGCGCTCGATGCGGAACTCGCGCCGCTGCTCGAGTACATGAAAGCCATGGATGAGGGACTGGGTCGTTCCGCCGATACGGCTGCAAGCAAAATGCGCTACCAGATGAATCGGTTGCGGCGGCTGGCGGCGAACTTCGAAATGCAGCGCGAAGGTTCGCTGCGGCGTCATGCGGAAGCGATCGAGCGCGCGCTGAATCCCGGCGGCGTGCTGCAGGAGCGCGTGCATGGAGCGGCCTACTATTTCGCGCGCTACGGATTTGAGCTGGCGGAGACGTTGACGGTGCTGGCGGCGGATCCGTGCCCAGGACACAAGGCTGTATGGCTGTAGAGAACGAGTTGTCAGTTCTCAGTTGTCAGAAGCTTGAGCGCGTGACCAGATCTCGGGTATCCAGACTGAAAACTGAAGACTTACAACTGAAAACTACACCGTGGCGATCGACGCCAAGGCGGGGTCTTTGGTCTGCGGCCCAGTGACGCCCCATCCTGCGCGGCCGAGGTAGGTGTCCGCGAAGAGTTGGAAAGCCCGGCCGCAGGCGGTGCACTCAAAATCGTGCTCAACCTGGGCGGCGGGCCAGTTGTCGTTGAAAAGGTCTAGCAGCGGACAAGTGCACTCGGTGACGATCATTTTGCCGTCGTTCGTGGCGTTGAGAAGGCGGCGGGCGAGTTCGAGATATTCACGAGGCTTCTCGAAGCTGAGGCTCTCCATGAGCCCGTCGCATTGCGCGCATGCCGGCATTGCATGAGTGTGCCACCTTCCCCGATAGTCGGGAGCCATGCCGAAGGTGTATCGGTAATGCAGCCCTAAAGACACGGTACTCGCATTTGGCCGAGGTAGCAACAACCAGGGCGAGTGAGCCACTTGTATAATTCCACCGAAATGATCGGAGACAGGCAATGAGACGCTGGCTGGCGATTGCGGTCCTCTGCAGTATGGTGTCTGCGGCACATGCGCAGAAAGAACCGTGCGCAATACCCGGCGAGAACAACTCGTTTCTGGGCATCACAACGATTCGGCTGTGGACGGGCGAGGCGCCGCAGGCCAAGGGGACAGGATGCGAAGACACCCCGACTCTGACGATCTTCGACCCCCAATCGGGGCATGACAACGGATCGGCGGTGTTAGTGCTGCCGGGCGGATCTTATGCGCATCTGGCGGCGAATCTGGAGGGCCGTCAGGTGGCCGATTGGTTTACGTCGCGCGGATTCCGGGCGTTTGTGCTGAGCTACCGGCTGAGTTCGAACGGCTACCTGCTGCCGGTTCCGCTGCTCGACGCACGGCGCGCAGTGCAAATGGTGCGGGCGCGGGCCAGTGATTATCACGTCGATCCCAACCGCATTGTGATCATCGGTTTTTCCGCCGGTGGGCACCTGGCGGCGCTGGCGGCGACGCAGCCGGTCGACGGAAATCCGGAAGCGGAGGATCCGATTGAGCGGGTATCGAGCCGGCCGGATTTTCTGGTGCTGGGCTATCCGTGGATTGGGGCGATCTCGAGCGATACGTCGCACTTGAGCTATTGCAAGCTATTCAACGTGATGGATAAGTGCGAAGCTCTGCGCGTGGCCTACTCTCCCGACTTGTTTGTGACCGCGAAAACGCCGCCGACATTCTGGTATCACACCGCGAATGACGTTACGGTTCCAGTGGAGCAGGGGCTGCGGTTTTATGAGGCACTGATCAAGGCCGGCGTTCCGGCGGAAGGCCACATCTTCGCGAAAGGTCCCCATGGGACCGGGCTGGGTAAAGGCGATGCGTCGCTGGATCAGTGGCCGGGACTGCTGGAGACGTGGCTGCGGGCTCAGGGGTTGCTGACGCGGGACGGGTCCACAACGGCACCGAAGCCATAGCCGTCGGCGTGCGCTGGAAAATCTTGCGTCTTCACATCGACCGAAACCGTCACAAAAGAATCCACGCATCACAACCGCAACCTCTATTCCCCCGGGTCTGCGGATCAGCTGTTCGACTCTAATTGGAGGATTTCTGCTCATGATCGCAGTGCGTCGACTTGCTCGCTTATCGGTTGCGGCCGCAACCTCGCTTTGTCTTTTATGCCTTCCATCGTTGCAGTCCGGCGCCTATGCGCAGGAGCGACCTTCGTCCCAGGCGCAGTCCCAACCGCCGGCGCACGCGGGCAGTGACGAACAGAAAGAGGCGCCGAAGGAGACCCCGATACCGCCGGAGAAGAATTCGGTGACGCATCACGAACTGACGCTGGGCGGCAAGTCGCTGAAGTACACGGCGACCGCAGGCACGCTGCTGATTCGCGATGAGGAAGACAAGCCGTACGGCAGCATGTTCTACGTCGCTTACACGCTGGATGGTGCTGAATCTTCCGCGCGGCCGGTGAGCTTTCTTTATAACGGCGGTCCGGGATCGGCAACCCTTTGGTTGCATATGGGCTCGTTCTCGCCGGTGCGGATCCAGACCGACAGCCCCAAGGCGACGGCGGGCCCGCCGTTCAAACTGGTGCCGAACCAGTATTCGCTGCTCGACAAGACCGACCTGGTGTTCATCGATGCGCCGCTGACGGGCTACTCGCGCGCCGTGGGCAAGGGTCAGCCGAAGGATTTCACCGGAGTCGATCAGGATCTGAAGGCGTTCGACCGGTTTATTGCGCGATATATTTCTGTGAACCAGCGGTGGAATTCGCCCAAGTTTCTGATTGGCGAGTCGTACGGAACGACGCGGTCGGCGGGGTTGTCAGACCTGCTGGGAAGCGATGGCATCCAGCTCAACGGGATTGTTCTGATTTCGTCGATTTTGAATTATGCAATCCGGTCGCCGGGATACGACACCATCTACGTTTCGAATCTGCCGAGTTACGCGGCGGCTGCCTGGTACTTCAACAAGGTGCAGAACAAGCCACCGGACGTCGCGACATGGGTGCAGCAGGCGCGCGAGTTTGCGGCGGGCCCGTATGCTGAGGCGCTGTTTGCAGGACACAATCTGCCGGCGGAGAAGCTTGATTCAGTAGCGAAGGAGATGAGCCGTCTCACCGGGCTGAGCGTGGACTACATCAAGGAAGCGAACCTGCGCGTTTCGCCAACGAGATTCCGCAAGGAAGTAATGAGAGGCGATCGCAAGACGCTGGGCCGCTATGACATGCGATTTGAAGGCGAAGACATCGATGCGGCGGGCGAGAATCCGAGCTACGACGCATCCGATACCGGGATCACCGGCGCGTTCGTGGCAACGATTCATGACTACCTCGAGCGCGAGCTGAAGTACGAAAGCAACGACACCTATCGGCCGAGCGCGGGCAACATCGGGCAGTGGGACTGGAAGCACAAACCGGCAGGAAGCGGTCCGGGGCCCGGGGGTGAGCAGTTGCAGCCCTATGTGGCGGGGGATCTCGGTGCCGCGATTCGAAAAAATCCGCATCTCAGGGTGTTTTCGGCGAACGGGTATTTCGATCTGGCGACTCCATTTTTTGCGACGGAGTACGACCTGAATCACATGGAACTGGAGCCGGAACTACGCGGAAATGTGCAGCTTGGCTACTACCCGTCGGGACACATGATTTATCTGAATGTGGATGCGCTGCACCAGTTGAAGGACGATCTGGCGGCGTTTATCGACAAGTCAACCAAATAAGAGCAGCCCAAAAGGGGCCTGCGGCATGAATGCCACGGGCCCCTTTTGTGTTTGCGACTCTGCGGGTGCGTTCACTGATCCAGCGTCAGTTCTGCGGTTGCGGAGATGAGCTGTCTGGCGGGGGTGGAGGCGCTCCGCCGGGACCGCCCCCGGGGCCGTTGCGGCGCATGTTGGCTTGCATGGCATCGAATTTCTGCTTCTGATCGTCAGTCAGGATTGCCTTGATGCTGTTGTTGGTGCCTTGTGAAATGGTCCGCATCTGCGCGCGCCGGTCTTCTTGCGGCGATGACTGGTCCTGCATAAGCGCCTGCATCTTCTGCTGGCGTTCGACAAGCAGGGGTTTGATCTTTGCTTGCTGATCGGTGGTCAGGTTGAGCGCGCTGGTGAGATGGGCGAGCTGCTTGTCAGGGTCCATGCGCATACCGCGGCCACCCTGGGGCGGTCCGGCCTGACCTTGATCAGGGGGTGGGGGAGGGGTGTCCTGAGCGAAGGCAGCGCCGGTTACGCCGAGGGCGAGCAGGCCGCTGAGGGCCAGGTGGATGATTTTATTTTGCATAATTGTTACGAATCCTCCGATTCTGCTTGAGAAACCGGCTTTTAGCAGCGTTCAGAGCCAGGTTCCTCGCGACTTTTCCCGAGGCAAATGAAGCGGCCGCGGGTGCCGTTCAGGGAGGTAGACGGGAAATGATGTCCTGGGGATGTAGCGCAGGGCTGAATTTGGGTGGAATTCGCCGAAAAAATGGCCCCAAAAAATTAGAGGCGGGCGCGTCGGCTTCGGGAGTGGAAGATTCCCGGAACCGACTGCCCGCTGGACCCTGAACCGGGTCTAGGTGGTATGTTTAGTTTAGGCCTGTTGTAAGGGAAAGCAAGTTCTTTTTTGGTCTATATTCCCGATTCGTGACAGCTGTCACAGGACCCTCTCACATAGCGCCGAGCGGCGTTGACCTTGGGGGTTTCTCCCTGATACAAAAAGGTGTTCCAGAGCATTTTCCGGAATCCGTTGTATAGCCAAAAATCTGCAAGGTTGTTGCTTCCTGCCGGTCGCCCCAACTGAGCCAAATCTGGTCGCGATGCACGATCAGGAAGATGCGAAATCCGCGATGGAAGTACCCGTCTGCCTGAGTTAACCGAATACAAACATGGATGATATCGTTCAACAAGTCGGTGCGCTTCTGCTCGGCGCCATCCCTACGATTCTGCTCTTTGTGGCCCTCGTAGCGGCCTACCAGATTTTGGTGCAGGGGCCGCTGACGCGGACGCTTGCCGAGCGCCGCGCCAGAACCGAGGGCGCCGTCGAGAACGCTCACAAGGCGATTGCCCAGGCTGAAGCCAAGGCGGCAGAGTACGCCGACAAGCTTCGCCACGCTCGTTCCGAAGTATTCAAGATGCGGGAGCAGAGAGCCAAGCAGCGAAACGCAGAGCGGGAAACCGCTCTGGACGCCGCCCGCAAGGCTGCAGGAGCGCAGGTTAGCAAGGCAAAGGCGGAGATGGACACGGAAGCCGAGCGTGCCAAACAGACAATCCAGGGTTCGGCAGGTGAACTGGCCAACCAGGTGGTTCGTGCGGTGCTCCCCATGACTGCCGGGAGTTCCCGTTGAAACAGAACCCGTCTAAATCACGAAACTCGCTTCAACTATTCAAGCTGCCGCTGCTGCTGGTGTTGACCCTGGCAACCGCAGTTGCGCCTTTGCATGTAGGGGCGCAAACTCCGGAGCCGCCGTCCCAGCCGACCGTTGAATCAACAACTCAGGAAGCGCAGAACCCGCCTAAAACAGAAGCCGCCAAGACTGAAGAGCAGGAGAACGACCAGTATCGGCACGCGCCGATCGTGCAGTCTCTGGCTCGACTCATGCATGTGCAGGTCGAGACGGCAGCCCGGATATTTGAGATTTTCAATGTCAGCGTTGTCGTATTCGGCATCCTGATTCCGCTGATCAGGATCATGCCGAAGTTGCTGCGCAAGCGGTCAGAGAAGATCAAGGCTGACATTGAGGAAGCGCGCAAGACTACGGCGGATGCAAATTCGCGGTTGAACGCGGTGGAATCAAAGTTAGCCAGTCTGGACCAGGAGATCGCGAAGTTCCGCACCGAGGTAGAGCAGCAGATCGCGCAGGACGAGCAGCGCGGCAAGGCAGCTCTTGAAGAAGAGAGTGCGCGCATCGTGGCCTCTGCAGAGCAGGAGATCGGCGTCGCCGCGGCACAGGCCAAGCGTTCCCTGCGGCACTTCGCTGCCGACCTGGCAATCGATCAAGCCGTGAAGAAACTGGTTCTGACGCCGGAGACGGATCGCGCGTTGATTGCGGAGTTTGTGAGCGAAACGGGTCGTGACGAAAATGGCGGAGGGAGAAACTGATGGCCGCCGCATTTGCAGCTCGGTACGCTCGCGCATTCGCTGACGTTGTCGCATCCGCTCACCTGAATGCGGTGGCGCTGGATGGGCAGTTCAATGATTTTCTGGGCACGTGGGACGGCAGTTCCGACCTTCGCGAGTTGTTTATCAATCCGGCGGTTCCCGCGACGCAAAAGGTCTCGATCCTCGACAAGCTGAACGCGAAGATGGGATTGCAGCGCGAGTTGCGTAACCTGCTGGCGGTGCTGATCAACAACGATCGCATCGGCGAGGTGCATGAAGTCGCCGAAGCATGGCGCGCGGAGATGCAGGAGCGGCTGGGTATTCGCCAGGCAGAGATTGTGACCGCACGCGAACTGGGCGCGGAGGAACGCGCAGAACTAGTGGCAGGAGTGGGGAAGTTGGCTGGGTCGCGCATCGAGCCGTCATTCAAGCTGGATGCGTCGATCATCGGTGGGACCGTGGTGCGCATTGGGTCGACGGTGTATGACGGATCGGTACGCGGGCGGCTGGAGAGATTGAAAGAAGCGTTGATTGCGGGCTGAAGCCCGCAGATGTCAGGGATCAGTTTTCAGTAGTCAGTTTTCGGTGATCGGTTTTAGTTGTCACTAGTTGATAAACGAACGGAACTAAGGAATCAGTTTTTGGTGGTCAGTAAAGGAAGTTTCCAGCTGTCGATTTCGCATCCGGCGATCGGTAACTGAGAACTGTGAACTGAAAACTGAGAACTGCAAGGAACTTGCAAATGGCTCAGATCAAGGCAGACGAGATTACGCAACTACTTCGCGAGCAGATCGCGAACTACGACTCCAAGGTCCAGGTGGACGAGGTCGGCACCATCACTTCGCTCGGCGACGGTATTGCGCGCCTGCACGGACTCGACAAGGTTATGGCCGGCGAGCTGCTCAGCTTCCCGCATGACATTGCCGGGCTGGCCCTCTCGCTTGAAGAAGACCAGGTAGGCGCCGTGGTGCTGGGCGATTACACCGAACTTCGCGAAGGCGACGAAGTCAAGCGCACCGGCAAGATTTTGAGCGTGCCTGTGGGCGAAGGCATGATCGGCCGCGTGGTGAACGCTCTTGGTGTCCCCATTGACGACAAGGGGCCGATTGCGTCGACTCAGTCACTGCCCGTCGAACGCCTTGCTCCCGGCATCATCGACCGCCAGGGCGTGCGCGAGCCAATGGCCACGGGACTTAAGGCGATTGATGCCATGATTCCGATCGGCCGCGGCCAGCGCGAGCTGATCATCGGCGACCGCCAGACCGGCAAAACCGCCGTTCTGCTCGATACCATCATCAACAACGCCAAGAACAATCTGATCTGCATTTATTGCGCGATCGGGCAGAAGCGGTCGTCGATCGCGCAAGTGGTGCAGACGCTGACCGAAGCCGGCGCGATGGGACACACCATCATCGTGGCCGCTTCCGCCTCGGAGCCTGCGCCGATGCTTTATCTCGCGCCCTACGCTGCGACTGCGATTGGCGAGTATTTCCGCGACAACGGCAAACATGCGCTGGTGATGTACGACGATCTTTCGAAGCACGCGATGGCGTATCGCGAAATTTCACTGTTGCTGCGCCGTCCACCGGGCCGCGAAGCCTATCCCGGCGATGTGTTCTATCTCCACTCCCGGCTTCTTGAACGCTCCTCCAAGATGAGCGACAAGAAAGGCGGCGGATCGTTGACCGCGCTGCCGGTGATTGAGACCCAGGCAGGCGACGTATCGGCATACATTCCCACCAACGTGATTTCGATTACTGACGGACAGATCTTTTTGGAAACCGACCTGTTCAACTCCGGCGTGCGTCCGGCTGTGAACGTGGGACTGTCGGTTTCGCGCGTGGGATTCTCGGCAGCTATCAAGGCAGTGAAGCAGGTAGGTTCAACTCTGAAGCTGGACCTGGCGCAGTATCGCGAACTGGCGGCGTTTGCGCAGTTTGGATCGGATCTTGATCCGCTGACGCAGAAGCAGTTGAATCGCGGCCAGCGGCTGACTGAACTGCTGAAGCAGCCCCAGTTCCAACCCCTGACGTGGCAGCAGATGGTGGTGATCCTGTTCTCGGGCACGCAGGGATATCTGGACGATCTGAATGTTGTCGACATTCGCGCATTTGAGGACGGAATTTACAGGTATTTTGATTCAGCGCAAACCCCGCTGATGGAAGACTTGACCAAGAAGAAGTCGCTGGACGATGACCTCCGCAACCGGCTGCACGCGGCGATCAAGGAATACAAGGCGAACTTCCTCGCGGATTTGCAGGCGGCAAAGGCTTAGAAGCAGTTGTCAGGGTTCAGCTGTCAGTGATCAGTAAAAGCCGGAACGGCATCACAGCTGACAGAGACTGACCACTGAACACTGTTTACTGACCACTGAGAGATTTATGGCAAACGTACTCGATCTACGGCGACGCATACGCAGCGTGAAGAACACGCGGCAGATCACCAAGGCTATGAAGATGGTCTCGGCGGCGAAGCTGCGTCGCGCGCAGGAGAGGGCTTTGGCAGCGCGGCCCTACGCCAGGATGATCACCAGCGTGCTGGAATCTCTGACACGACGCGTGGATATCTTCGACGAAGAGACTGGCAACCTGCGGCATCCGCTGTTTGCGAGCCGGCCCGAGAAGCGCGTACTGATTGTTGTAATCAGCGGTGACAAGGGATTTGCGGGTGCATTCAACGCGAACATCACCAAGACGGCGTTCCAGTTCATCAATGGTAATCCGGACAGGGAAATCGACGTCGAGGCGATTGGGCGCAAAGGCCGCGACCTGATGCGGCGACGCTATCCCATCGCGACCTATACCGAGCAGACAGACGACAACGGCAACAAGCGCGAAGTTCGGAATGAGCGCAAGGGCAACGTCGAGATCACGGGCGATCATCCGGGAATGTTGCTCAAGCTCGAAGCGCACCGGGTGTTTGAACTGGCGCAGAGCATCATCTCGCGCTATGTGCATGAGGAGATCGACGCCGCCTACATTGTCTACAACGAATTCAAGTCGGTAATTTCGCAGCGCCTTGTGGTGGAGCGGCTGTTGCCCATTCTCAAGATTGGCAAGCCGCAGATTGAAGGCGCCGTCGAGCTGACCGAAGAGGAGCGCGAGCGCGCGGCACACGCCGCATTGAGCGCGGGCATCACGCTGGAAGAAGCGGATACCGAAGAGGCAGACGAGGAAGCGACGAAGTTTGGCACGGCGAATGTGGACTACATCTACGAGCAGTCGCCCGAGGAATTGTTTAACGGGCTGCTGCCGCAATACATTTCGGCGATGCTGTATCACGCGATGTCAGAGTCGGTGGCTGCAGAGCACGCGGCGCGTATGACCGCGATGGATTCGGCGACCAACAATGCATCGGACATGATCGATGCCTACACGCTGGAGATGAATCGCGTGCGGCAGGCAGCGATCACCAAGGAAATTATCGAGATTGTTTCAGGGGCGGCGGCAGTGTAGTTGCCCCAGTGGTCGTATCCCAGGTCTCAGAAGCGAGACCTGGGGCACCCAACCCAAGTTTGGATTTGAAAAGGCAAAGCAAATGGCAGAGAACATTGGCAAGGTAATTCAGATTTCCGGTCCCGCGGTGGACGTGCAGTTTGAAGAAGCGACGATGCCGCCGATTTACCAGGCGCTGCGCGTGACCAGCGACGGTTTCAACGTGCCCACACCGATTTCGGTCATCCTCGAAGTCCAGCAGCACCTGGGCGAAGGACGCGTGCGCACGGTTGCGATGGAAGCCACCGATGGCATGGTACGCGGCATGAAGGCTATCGATCAGGGCGGACCGATTCGCGTTCCGGTGGGCAAGGAGACGCTGGGCCGCGTGATCAACGTGATCGGCGAGCCGGTGGACGAGCTGGGCCCGATTGGCGAGAAGACGCGCATGCCAATTCACCGTCCGGCTCCGCTGTTTGACGAGCAGTCGACGCACGAGGAAATGTTCGAGACCGGCATCAAGGTCATCGATCTGATCCAGCCATTCTTGAAGGGCGGCAAGATCGGCCTGTTCGGCGGCGCGGGCGTGGGCAAGACCGTCGTCATCATGGAACTCATCAACAACGTCGCCAAGAATCACGGCGGATTTTCGGTGTTCGCCGGCGTGGGCGAGCGCACCCGCGAGGGCAACGATCTCTGGACCGAAATGACGGAGTCGGGCGTGATCAAGCCGGGCGACTTCGCCAATTCAAAGTGCGCGCTGGTGTACGGCCAGATGACCGAGCCGCCGGGAGCACGTTTGCGCGTGGCGCTGACGGGTCTCACGGTTGCGGAGTATTTCCGCGACGTTGAGGGCTCTGACACGCTGCTCTTCATCGACAACATCTTCCGGTTTACGCAGGCCGGTTCTGAAGTGTCGACGCTGCTGGGCCGCATGCCTTCAGCCGTGGGATACCAGCCGAACCTGGCGACGGAAATGGGCGAGTTGCAGGAGCGCATTACGTCGACGAGCAAGGGCTCGGTCACGTCGGTGCAGGCTGTGTATGTGCCTGCCGATGATTTGACCGATCCGGCGCCCGCGACTACGTTTGCTCACCTGGACGCGACAACGGTGTTGAGCCGTCCGCTGTCGGAACTGGGCATCTACCCTGCGGTAGATCCTCTTGCCTCCACTTCGCGCATTTTGTCGGCGCGTATTGTGGGCGACGAGCATTACAACGTGGCGCAGGGCGTGAAGAAGATTCTGCA
>CAWDJR010000020.1:0-82359 GCA_963802565.1 uncultured Acidobacteriaceae bacterium
CGAGCTCAGACTCTTTCCGTGCGCATCGAGATGCAGTGAACGCGTAACGCTGTCGGCCGGCTGGCGCTGCAGGACGAAGTTCAGCGCGCACAGATTTGGAACGCAGTATCGTATGACCGGCTTCGTGATGTGTTCATTGAACAGTTCGCTCACTCGCTCCACTGTCACGCGCTCGACCAGTGTCGGATAGTCCTCGTCGCGATAGGCGAACACGGCAATGTTTACAAGGTTTCCCTTGTCGCCGGCACGCGCATGTGCAATTGCCTGCAGCTTCATCAGGCTACCTCCATCGAGAAGGTTGGCGTGACGAGTTCGCGTGCGATGAGCGCGGGTACGATGGCAATGTTCTCCCGCACCGAGAATGTCACTCCTGCCCCTGCGGCAGGCCCATTCAGGTAGAGGCTCTCCACTTCGCGTGTTAGACGCTTCGCATCGACCTCGCGCGTGAATCGCCCCGCAGCTCGCAGCCGCACTTCGTAGGGAGTGGGCCAATCGCCGGGAGGGCCGTGCATCGAGCTGAGTCCGATGAGGTCGATCCTCAGATCGTCGGCTCCGATGTGAGCCAGACGCTTGTCGAGTATCTGGCGTGCAAGCTCCGCGCGCGGCAGCGCACCCGGTCCCGCATATGAGATTTGCCCTTCAGCAATGACTCCGTCGTCGATGCCGATGGAAACCTTGTAATTCTGCGGCCGCGCCTGTCCCTTTGCACCAGAAACATGCATTGCACCACGAGCCTGCTGCTCGAAGCGAATCCCTGTGAAGTCGGCGATCACGTCAGGCGTTATGTATGCCGATGGGTTCAAAACCTCGTACAGTATTTGTTCACGGCAGGTCTGCAGGCTGATGAGTCCGCCGGAACCCTCAACCTTGGTCAGCATTGCCGAACCATCTTCAATCACCTCTGCCAGCGGAAATCCAAGCCGATCGAGATCCGGAACATCCTTGTATCCGGGATCCGCGAAGTAGCCGCCCGTCAGTTGCCCGGCGCATTCCAGCAGATGGCCTACCGCAGTGCCCTGTCCCAGCAGATCCCAGGACGCTGGTTCCAGCCAAACGAGTGTATGAGCGCTCCCAGAAACAGCGAAGGGTCAGCCACTCTTCCCGTCAGAACCACATCTGCGCCGCGATCAAGAACCTCAGCCAATGCGTCGGCGCCCAGGTATGCATTCGCTGAGATGATCATCGCGTGAGCTGGAAGGGCCTGATCGTCGAAAGCCTTGAACGCATCTTTGAGTAAGAGAACGTCATCGCCTTCCATGCACGCAATTCGCAATCCATGAAGTCCCAGTGTTCGGGCGATTTCGATCGTTTGTAGCGCGGCCGCCCTCGGATTCGCCGCGCCCATATTGCTGATCACGCGAACTCCGTTGCGGCGGCACGCCGGCAAGATAGCACGCATGCGTTCGGCGAGAAGCGGATCGTATCCGGCGTTGGGATCTTCGCGTTTGCGCAACTGACTCAACGCGATCGTTCGCTCGGCCAGGCACTCGAAGACAAGGAAGTCGAGTTGACCCTGTTCGGCGAGTTCGACTGCGGGGTCAATGCGATCGCCGGAGAATCCGGCTCCCGCGCCGATTCTGATCTTCTTCATCTGCGCTCTCCGCAACAAACCACAATGCTCGGCTTCGCCTGGAGTATCGATACGAACTTTGCATTTGTATCTTGCATAAACCGCCGGCGAAGTCTTCGTACGTCGTGATCGATCATTCTTACTCTTTCCCGCCTTACAGCGGAATTACATGAAACAGAACGGCAGCGATCGTCATCACGATCGATGCTCCGAACAGAAACGGACCAGCAAAACGCTGATGTGTGCTCAATTCGATTTCACTAAGTCCGGTTACCAGAAACGTGGCCGGCGTGAGCGGACTTACAGGGAAACCCGTGGTCATCTGCCCCAGCAGCGCGGCTTTAGCAACGCTCGTCGCAGGCAGTCCACATCCCTGAACGGCGGCGGCGAGCACAGGGAGGATGCCGAAGTAAAACGAGTCAGGGTCAAACAGCAGACTCAACGGCATGGCCACCAGGGCAAGCACCACGGGAATGTGCGGCGCGAATCCCGCCGGAATCTGGGCGATTGAGACTCTCGCCATAGCGTCGAGCATTCCGCTGCCTTTTAGGATTCCAGTGAAGACGCCGGCCGAGCAGAGAATGGCGCACATTGATAACGCCGCCTTCGCATGACGGTCGATGGCAGCCCCCTGTTCGCGCACGGTTCTAAAGTTGAGCAGCAGGGCAAGCGTGGTGCCCAGCATGAACGCGATTGCCGGCTCAACCTTGCCGCTGATCACCAAGCCAAGCACCGCCACAGCGAGCACCAGATTGCCGGCGAAGCGAACCCGCGCAATCGCACCCCCAGCCACCGGCGTTGTGCTTGCCGGCAAGAGCGTCGTATCCGTCAGCCCGATGCGCCGCCGCTCCCGGTGACCGAGGTAGGTGGCTACAGCGAAGACATAAACCAGGCCAACGATCTGAACAGGAATCAGGGGCTTGAACAGCGCGATGGGAGTAGTATGCAGCGCGCTGGCAGCGCGAATCGTCGGGCCCGTCCAAGGCAGAAAGTTCACGCCCGCGGCCAGCGATACAGCGCACGCCAAAATCCTGCGATCCATCCCGAGTTCCTGGTACAACGGCAGAAGTGTAGGAACCGCAACCAGGAACACGACTGCCCCGGATCCGTCCAGATGCAGAAGCAGCGCGAGCAGGGACGTCCCGGGAACAATGAGCACCGGGTTTTTGCCGATCCCGCGGAGCAGGATCTTGACGAATGGCTCGATCGTTCCTGAGTCCGTCAGCACTCCAAAGAAAAGAATGGCAAACAGGAACATCGCCACCACCGGCGCAATCGATACGAGCCCAGAGAGAGCAAACTGTGCGGTCTTTAATCCGAAACCCGCCGCTAAGCACGCGGTGACTGGGAACAGAAAGAGCGCAATCAGCGGTGAGACGCGTCGGCTGGCGATCGCGACAATCATGCCGAGGATAGTGATCAGACCCCAGATAGCAAGCATGCTCAGCACCCGGTGATGCCGCCCTTTCGCGAACAAATGCGAGTATAGAGAGGTGCCTCTCAATATGTACATTGCATAAATCAGAAGCCTATAATCTCGAATTCCGATGATTCATGAGCTCCGCCACATCCGTGCCTTTCTCAAAATCGCAGAGACGCGCAACTTCACACGTGCCGCCAACGACATGCATCTTTCGCAGTCCGCGCTGACCGTTCAGGTGCAACAGCTCGAAGAGAGCCTGGGTGTTAGGCTCTTCGACAGGAACAAGCGAGGAGTGACGCTTACGGCTGCCGGCAAGGACGTGTTCGGCCCGCTGCAACGATTGTTCAATGACGCACAGACCATCGTTGAACATGCACGCGACTTGAGTTCCGCCTCTACTGGATTTGTTACTATCGCGGCTCTTCCCACCGTCTGCGCGGGCGCACTTCCAGAGTTGGTGCGAAGCTTCAGCGAGACCTACCCTGGCATTCGCGTGCAGATCTCGGACGTAGTTGCGGAACGCGTTCGTGAAGCTGTGCTCAAACGAGAGGTCGATTTCGGTATCGGAACGCTACTCGGGCGCGATGCAGACCTTCGCTCAACTCCCCTGTTTCAGGATCGCCTGGTTGTCTTTGCTCCCTCGGGCCACCCGCTCTCCACGAAGCACACCATCACGCTTCGCGAGGCATCCACCCATGGGTTGATCCTGCCAAGACGGGAAAGCAGCGTGCGAGAGGCCGTGGAGGCCATTGCACATCGCGAACGGTTGCTCCTGGACATTCGCCATGAAACAAATTTCATGCCCACCGCGCTGGCCTTCGTACGTGCCAACCTGGGCGTTGCCATCCTGCCAGAGACTGCGGCGGGCGCTGAGACTTCGGCCTTCTTGAGAATTCCGCTCAACAACAAGTTTTCTAACCGCCAGATCGAGTTGCTTCAGAGAAGAGACGCAACTCTGTCCCCTGCCGCCGAGAGCCTTGTTCGCCATCTCCTGCATAAGTTCTATGTCAGAAAGCATGACAGCCACGGCGCAGGATCCGCTCGCGCACGAAAAGGTTGAAGCGGTCATCGCGAAATGCGATCAATCCGTTCGAATCAATGAATTGTACACATGCTTCCACGCGCTGCTATAGTCGCGTGCGTTGCTCACACATGCACTTTCCGGAGGCCGTATGGATGGTTTGAAGAAGCTCGCCCTGGCCGCAATGGCTGTACTGGCTGTGCCCCAATTGTTCTCGCAGGCCAGCGTGGTCGGCACCGAAGCAGGCAAGCTGCAAGGCGTGACCCAGGGGCCGGTCGAATCATTCAAAGGGGTGCCGTTTGCCGCGCCTCCTGTGGGAGATCTGCGGTGGCGCGCTCCTCAGCCCGTGCAGCCCTGGTCCGATGTGCGTCAGGCCAACGCCTACTCGGCGGACTGCATGCAGGTCCCATTCCCCAGTGACGCCGCTCCACTCGGCACCAAGCCGGCAGAGGACTGCCTCTACCTCAACGTGTGGCGTCCTGCGAGCACAAAAGCTGACGCGAAGCTGCCCGTGATGTTCTGGATCTACGGCGGCGGCTTCGTCAATGGAGGCAGTTCGCCCACGGTTTACGACGGCAGCAAGTTCGCTGAAAAAGGCGTGGTCTTTGTCAGCGCCAACTATCGCCTAGGCCACTTTGGGTTCTTTGCTTTCCCTGAGCTCACCAGAGAGAACGCCGATGGCATGGTCGGCAATTATGGCTTTATGGACCAGATTGCTGCCTTGAGGTGGGTCCAGAAGAACATCAGTGCATTCGGTGGAGACCCATGCGAATGTTACCGTCTTCGGCGAGTCTGCGGGCGGGTTTTCTGTGAGCATGTTGCTCACGTCTCCTTTAACGCAAGGCTTGTTCTCAAGAGCGATCATCGAGTCTGGAGGAGGCCGCACCAACCTGGGCGGTCCTCGTTATCTCGACACCGCGCTACCGAACGGGCCCCCGTCGGCCGAATCTGTCGGCATCGAGTTCGCTCATAGCGTAGGAGTCGATGGAACCGGCAAGGATGCACTTGATCAGTTGCGGCATCTTTCCGCCGAAAAGGTACTCGGGAATCTCAACATGGCAACCATGAATCAGCCCGGATACGCTGGGCCGATGATCGACGGACGCGTGGTGGTTTCGGACCCGCAATCCGTGTACCTGGCGGGCGCCGGGTGGCATGTGCCTATCATGATCGGCACCAACAGCATGGACATTGGCTTCGGCTTCGCTCCGAACAAGGAAGCGCTGTTTGCACCCTTCGGTGCGAATCGCGAAAAAGCGATCGCGGCCTACGATCCCACCGGCAATGGAGACCTACGAGCTGTGCAGTACCAGGTCTCGATGGACCGGTTTATGGTAGAGCCCGCTCGCTTCGTTGCCAGCGTTTTCGCTTCGGAAGGTCTGCCTGCATACGAATACAGGTTCTCGTACGTTGCGAAATCGATGCGCAGCAAGTGGCCGGGGGCGCCGCATGCGACCGAGATCCCCTTTGTCTTCGATACGGTTCAAGCAAAGTATGGGAAGGACCTTGCCCCCGAAGACGAGAAGATCGCGCAGGCGATGCTCAGTTATTGGGTGGCATTTGCCAAGACGGGTGATCCGAGCACAGGCAATACGCCGGCTTGGCCGCGGTACACGCCCGAAACGGATATGCTGATGAACTTCACGGAGAACGGTCCGGTAGCCGAAAAAGATCCTTTGAAAGCAAGACTGGACGTCACGGCGGCGTATGTGACAAGCTCCGCTCCTCCGCCCGCGCCGAAACTTCCTTCGCGGCCCTAGGAACGACAGATCCTGAACGGCTGCGCTGACTCCGCAGTCGTTCGTCCGTTCGGCTGAAGAGGTCTGGTGCCGCTTTTGGTGCCACTTTGTACCGTGATTTTGCGCTTTTTTATGCGGCGGCGTGCGATGTGAATAACAGGTCCATCTAATTCATTATGAAGTTTTTATTCTGCACTGTGCGATGTGGTGCAGTGAAGTGCTTGATCGCGGAAAATAGGACTTAAAATCCGCAGGCCGCAAGGCCGTGGGGGTTCAAGTCCCCCTCCGGGCACCATCTCAGTTCTACGGCGATCTAAAGAAACTTGCTTCCATTCCACTGTGTACTGCTCAGTAAGCCTCACTCCAGTGTGCACACTAGTGACGAACTCTGCGAGATGATGAGGAAATCTGAGCTTGATTAACTTTGCAGAGCCGATCGTACTCCTCGTCGCTCAAGAAGCGAACACGTCTGGGTAGTTCTTTCTTTTGACGGACGAGCCGTGCAGGATTGCGATCCTGCTTCCCATTGATGATTGCCTGCTTATAAACCAGGATTAGAAATGCTCGGTATCGATTGAATGTGGCTGCTGTCATGCATCAGGGTATAGAAGCCCAGTAAAATCCAACGCTACAGATTTCTGGCCTGCACAACTACAAGATCAACCCTGCGGTTCATTCGGCGGCCTTCTGGGGTTTTATTGTCAGCTACGGAACGATATTGACCGTATCCAGATGCGGAGATGTTCTTGGGGTCGAATTTGTCTTCATTCACCAAGAGCAACAACACCGTCATGGCGCGCGCCGTAGATAGTTCCCAGTTTGAGCTAAATTGGGCGGTATGGATCGGCTGGTCGTCGGAATGTCCCTCGACCCGGAGCTCCAATCCAGGTCTGGAAAGAATTTTTGCAATTCGTTTTATCTTGTCGGCCGCACCGGGCAGCAAGACGGCCTGTCCACTATCGAAGAAGCCAAGTTCCTTCAGACTGATTACAAACCCTTCGGGGGTGACCTGCATGACAACTTCCCGATTCTTCAACTCCGTGCCCATTTCCGCCTCGAGTTGCCGGCGCAGTTCGAAGACATCAACAGATGAGCGACCGAGTTGCGCAGTTTTTGGAGGAATGGTGCTTTGTACTCTGGACGAGCTGGCATCCGTCTGAGGAAGCGCATTAGAGTAGACGCCTCCGTAGCCGCTTTCATCTTGAGAGAACGCACCCATCGTCTGAAAGCCGTTGTGAATGGCCTTAGAAAGCTTCCTGATCGCCTGGTTGTCACGATAGGCCGATGCAAAAAGCACGACGAAGAATGCGAAAAGCAGTGTTATGAAGTCTGAATAGGAAAGCAGCCAACGATCATGGCTGACATGCTCCTCCGCTTGTCGTCTGCGTCTCATCGAGAGGCTACTTTGGTTAGCTTGCGTTGCGGGGGAGCACTCACGTAGCGACTCAGTTGTAATTCAAGCGCGCGCGGATTTACACCATCAATGATGGAGAGTACGGCTTCGAGCATCATTTCCTGCGTTACCTGCTTTTCTCGCAGGCGAATTTTCAGCTTTCCCGCCCAGGGAAGAAAGAGGAGATTCGCTGAGCCCACACCATAGATTGTCGCGACGAAGGCGACGGCAATGCCTTTGCCCACCTCGTTGATGTCCTGCAGGTGCTGCATCACCTGGATCAGGCCGAGCACTGCGCCGATAATGCCGATGGTAGGTGCGAAGCCCGCAGCTGATTCAAAGACTTTGGGAATTCGATCGTCTTTTTCGCCGCGGTAATCAAGCTGAAGCTCCATCATCTTTCGCAGATCCGAGGCGTTCACGCCATCAACCGCGAGCATCAGGCTCTCTTTCAAAAACGGATCCTGAATCTTCGCCAATTCCGTATCCAGAGAGAGCAGCCCTTCCTTCCGGGCTTTGTACGCGTAGCGCAGCAGATTCTGGACAATGGCATCCGATTCAGATTCCGGATTGAGAAAGACATCCTTGAGATGGACAAATGCCTGTACGACAACCGGAAGCGGAAATTGCACCATCACGGCACCGAGCGTTCCACCGATTACGATGAGCGCGGCCGTTGGCTGAATCACCTGGGCCAGCCTGCCACCCTCCAGCATCAAGCCGCAGCCGATTCCCAGCAGCGCAATGAGAATGCCGCCAAATGTGCTTCTGTCCACCACGCTTCCCAACCTTTGCCCTTTTCGGGATATGTCTCTATCGGCAAGGGAAGGCAAATATTTCAAGTATTTGGAACCATCCGGAGGCCACGTAAGGAAGATCTTTCGTGAAGTGACATCCGCGCTGCGACGCAATACAACACTCGATTATCGGCCTACCTCCTAAGTGGCAACAGGAAGGCAAGCTTTCTGTCTGGAAATGCTGGATCGCTCTGCCGATAGAGAGGGAGCGTTTACGATTCCCAGGGCGGATCGCCGGCAATCTTTGTAGGGAAGCGATCTCGAGGAAAGCAAGGCTCATGTTCTCAATTATCGGAATACTCGTCGTTTTCGGTGCTGTGCTCGGCGGATTCCTCATGGAAAAAGGGCCGATAGCTGTACTGATTCAGCCTTCGGAGTTCGTGATCATTGGGGGAGCGGCGCTCGGCACTTTATTGTCGGCAAATCCAGTTCACGTCCTGAAGAAGATTGCAACAGGGTTGATTCAGGTCCTGGGCGGGTCGAAGTTTACGAAGAAACGCTACCTCGACTCGATGAAGATGATGTTCGGTCTCTTTGTGAAAGCACGCAAAGAAGGGCTGGCCGGAATCGAGACGGATATTGAAGACCCAGCAAAAAGTGCCGTGTTTTCAAAGTATCCTGATTTTCTGAAGCACCACCATAGTCGAGATTTTGTTTGCGACACGATGAGGATGGCGATCACCGGAGGCGCCAGCCCTTTTGATCTCGACCAAATGATGGAACTGGACATGGACGTGCACCACGTTGGAGCAACCATGCCTGCCACCGCGCTTGCGACAGTGGCGGATTCGTTGCCCGGCCTTGGAATCGTTGCCGCTGTTCTCGGCGTGGTCCTCACAATGAGCGCGCTCGGTGGCCCTCCCGAGGAGATCGGCCACAAGGTTGCATCGGCCCTGGTGGGAACATTTCTGGGCATTCTGCTGTGCTATGGAATGGTCGGTCCGCTGTCATCCAGTCTGTCCAAACTCGTTGATGATGAGCAGGCTTATTACCACGTTTTGAGGGTACTCATGTTGTCGTTCATCAAAGGTATGTCTCCTTCCATCGCCATCGAACTTGGACGTCGCGCAATTCCCGAGCATGTACGCCCCAGCTTTCAGGAAGTGGACAAAGCTTGCCGTCAAAAGGAAGAGCCGGCCGCTGCCGCCGCCGCCGCTGCATAACCGCACCAGAAGGATCACAACGTGACCGACGGACCCGAGATCATCATCTTACGAAAAAAGGCTGCCCATGGAGGCGGTCATCACGGCGGGGCGTGGAAGGTGGCTTACGCAGATTTTGTGACGGCGATGATGGCGCTGTTCATCGTGTTATGGCTTATGAATGCCAGCAAACAGGTGCAGGAGGCTGTAGGCGGATACTTTAAGGATCCTAGAGGATCTGCAAAAGTGGTGGGAACGAATAAGAACGGAGCCGGGGACTTTGTTGCATTGAAGAAAGAGGATATGCAGAAGCTGAAGGAGGATCTCCTTCGCTCTATACACCACCTCGATCCGATGGATAAATTAAAAAATCAGATCGAAATCACCATTACGCAGGAAGGCTTGCGGATTGAGTTGATGGAGTCCGCCAAAGGCACATTTTTCGAGCTGGGCAGCGCAAAGCCTACACCTGCCCTGATTGAACTTCTCAAGGTGTTATCGGAGAACCTGGGAAAGTTGCCGAACCACATTTCCATCGAGGGGCACACAGATGCGAAGCCCTTCTCAGAGAGCCACACCTACGACAACTGGGATTTGTCCTCAGACAGAGCAAATGAGGCCCGGCGGATGATGCAGTCGGAAGGCCTTCAACCAGGCCAGGTTTCACAGGTACGAGGATTTGCTGACCAGCGCTTGCGGCTTCCGCAGCAACCTGAAGATCCATCCAATCGCAGGATATCTTTAATTGTTCAATATCAGATTAGGGACGATGCGGAACAAGCCCTTCCCGGAGATATGACAAAGATTAAGGAACCGGGCAAGAAGAACTAGGTCAGGTTCTCGACACTCAGCGCAATTCCTGGCCAACCAGAAAGAGGCTGACGGTCCGCGGCGGCGTTGCCAAAAGGGACATGAGGTGAAGCACTTCTGTTCGCTGGTCCTCTGATTGGTAAACAAACCTGAGTCCGGCGTAAGCAGCTCCCGCATGAGCAACGTGCACCTGCAGGTTGAAGCTGAGTCCTTGATAGCTGAAGACCACTTCGCCACACGTATCGGGCGTAAATGGATCAGGGAGTTCGACCCTCATGCCATCTTCACTGATATCCCGGCAGCGCGCCAGGTGCGAAGAACCAGGCATCTTGAGCCTAACCGGAAAATCAGCCGCGAATCTTGGAGCTCGATAATCGAATTTCTGCATGAATATCCTTTATGCCTGAAGCTTCCGGTGTATGCGCGCTACCAATTCACTTCAACCTATCGGCATCCTTCCCAGAGAATTCCGGTTAATGTGGTCGTTATTCGTGAATATAGCCCCGATTATTCCGAACAAGGCGGTTAACGCGGGCAAAACATATCGACGGTTCCCAATTCGATCGGTTACTCCCGAACTGGGACGACTGTTACCTGCTGGGTACCAATCGGGTTCGAAACAAGAGAATTAGCGATCCATTTGCTTTCCATTAGCCTGACTGGTGACTGTCGTCACATTCTAATGGGTTATTTTAGTGAGAAAACTAAGTCTTAGTAACCATTAATGGGGAGTTACTGAAGGGCATTCCTCCCCAGTGCGGGTTGATCATTCCGACCTATAGCACCAAGAACTGCGCTTGGGAAAAGGGCCTTGGGGGGCACAATTTGAACACTTTGCTAGAACGCACACCGAGGTCGGCGGCGCAACAAATGCCTCAAAGCACTCCAGATATTGCCACCTTCAAAAGAACAAAGACTCGTCGAGTACTGATGGTTGATGATGATGCCTCGCTCGCTGGCTTCCTGGGCTCCGAACTTCAAGCTAATGGCTTCGCGGTTGAGCTCACGCGCGACGGGGAAGCGGCCCTCAGCAAGTTGATGGCTAAGCCCTCATACGACCTGCTAATACTCGAACTCAATCTGCCAAAACTTGACGGAATCAGTCTGATTAAACAAATACGCCCAACCTTTCCCCGGCTGCCAATCCTCGTGGTCACATCCAGAAGCCGCACGGAAGACAGAGTTTCGGCCCTTGCCAATGGTGCAGACGATTGCCTCACGAAGCCGATCTCTCTTGCGGAACTTCTCGCCAGAGTGCGCGCTCTCCTTCGTCGTAGCGGAGAGGGAGGCCCGAACTGCTCCACCGTGGGCGATCTTATTCTTCACCGCGAAGAGCACCGCGTGGAACGCAACGGCAGGCGCATCGAGTTAACTCCCCGCGAGTTTGCCCTGTTGGATGTCATGATGCAGAACGCAGGATATCCCATTGCGCGGGGCATATTGCTGGAACAAGTCTGGAACACGTCGTCAGAACCCTCTACCAACATTGTGGATGTGTATATGAAGTATGTGCGCGACAAGGTGGATCTACCTGGCGAGCCCAAGCTACTTCACACGATTCGAGGATTTGGATATGAGTTGCGCGAGAAATGATCGGTGAATTCGACTCGAATTCGCCGTCGCTATGTAAGTTCGTAAGAAGAACCGCATGGAAGTCACGACAAAAGGAATGAAGGCCTTCTTCTCTATCCCCTAACACGAACGTGGCGTTGCCGGGGTTACTGCCAATGGATGATTCTGAATCGTCAACGGGGATCCAAACGCCTCTCATTAAAATCTCATTTGAAGCAGGTAAAGAACGATATGGCGCTATCTGCACCTGAGTACGTTCGCTTCGAAGATCGTGCGTCGATCACCGTTTTTGCTGTGAGCCCAAACCAGAACCTCAGGCAAGAGCTCAAACAAAAACTGAACTCTCCTCGCTGGAGGGTACTGGAGGCTGGTGGCGGCGCGGAAGCCTTGGAATTAATTCAAAACAACGGGTCGGAAGGCGGCGTATTGCTTCTGGATCCGATGTTGCCAGACTTGGAGCCGGGCGAATTCACGAGCATCGTTCGAGATCGCTTTCCTGAGACGCAAGTCTTCCTGTTGAATTCTCACACTGGGCAAGTACTGGTTGGAAGTATCTCTCCAACCGCAATTTCCAGGAAACTTACGGATATCGTCAACCGAGCAGGATCAATTAGAACGAGCTCCCCAATTCCATTCACTCCTGAGAATTCGGGACGCGCGCCCCAGGTCAAGCCGCGGCTGCGGAATATGATCGGAGACTCCGAGCCGATGCAACGGGTTTATTCATTGACCCGGATGGTTGCCGCACGAGACACGACTGTACTGATTACGGGAGAAAGCGGAACAGGCAAGGATCTTGTCGCCCAGGAGATTCATCTCATCAGTCCCAGAAGAAACCAGCCCTTCGTGGTTGTGAATTGTGCTGCAATTCCCGAAACACTTCTAGAAGCTGAACTCTTTGGGTATACCAAGGGATCTTTCACCGGCGCCGTGCAATCGCGCATTGGGCGCATTCATGCGGCGCATGGCGGGACGCTCTTTCTTGATGAGATTGGCGACATGCCGCTTTCGCTGCAGAGCAAAATCCTACGCTTTCTCGAACAGGGAGAGGTACAACGCATCGGTGGCAACGATAACCTCAAAGTGGACGTGAGAGTCGTGGCGGCCACAAACGCGGACCTCAAGAAACGCGTGGCCCAGCAGCAGTTCCGCGAAGACCTCTTTTATCGGCTTGCTGTCTTCCCCATCCATCTGCCGCCGCTGCGGGAGCGGATGAGCGATCTGGATGAGCTGGCGATCAGTTTCACTGCCAAGTACCATTCGAGGCTATCGGTGAGCCGCGAAGCTTTGCAGGTGCTAGCCCAGCACAGTTGGCCTGGAAACGTGCGTGAACTACGCAATGCAATCGAGCGCGCGACGATCCTTGTCGAAAACGGGGATGAGATAAGCTCCGAACATATTCTTTTGTAACCTGGCTGGCCCATTCTGGGCAGCAAGTTCCAGTTTGGCACGCATCGTGCTTGTCAAATAGGCAAATGCTGCCGAGTTCTCATCTCGTTCCAATCGAAAGTGCCGCCGTAAACGGCCAGCCCACTCCGGCATTCCTCGCAGACGCATTTTCAGAGTTCATCGCAGCATCGTCGATGCTCGAAGGTTCTTACCGAGATCTCCAGGAGGAAGTGGCGCATCTGAATGCGGAACTGTCGCAGCGCAATTCTGCCTTGACCAGGAGCCTTGCGGAAAACGATCGCATGCGCGCGGCACTGCAGCGGATGCTGGATTCCATGCCCTGTGGTGTGCTGGTTCTTAACAACAACGAGCGGGTAGTGATGATCAATCCCGAAGGCCGCAGGTTACTGCATCTTGGGAACGAAAGGGTCAACAACCTTCGCGATCTTTCCCGAGTGAGCCAAATCGAGTTTGAATTGCTGCAACGAAAACAGGACGCGGAAGTCGACAGCGAGGTATGCATAGGATCGGGCGATGCAAAACGCTGGCTGGCCGTGAGAAACAGCAGACTGTGCTGTGCACCCGCACGTCACCCCCTGGAGCCTGAGGCGCACGACCTTGAGAGCATTTGGGTGCTGCGCGATATCACCACCGAGAAGAGAGCCGAACGGGAACGGGAAGCAGGCAGGCGCGCTGCAGTTTTGGCTGAAATCTCCACGATTCTTGCCCATGAAATTAGAAATCCGTTAGCGAGCATGGAGTTGTTTGCAGGTTTGATCGAACAGGATCGAAGCGAAGCGGCGCAATGGATCTCCCATCTTCGCGCCGGTATTCGCACGCTTTCGGGAACCGTAAACAACGTGCTCAGTTTGAACGGCGAGTGCGCCCCGCCACTCGTCCCGATAGATTTGATGGCTTGCGTGCAGGGCGGTGTGGAGTTTGTGCGGCCTGTCGCGCATCAAGCCGGGGTTTCGTTGTCGTTTGTTACCTCGAACGACACAGTGTCGATTGAGGGGAACGAGGATGCAATCCGCCAAATCATCCTGAATATCACCTGCAATGCCATCCGGCATACGCAGGCCGGGGGAGATGTCCAGGTGTCAATCCTGGAAGCATCGCGGCGCGGAGCCAACTACGCTCTCGTTGAGATTGCCGACACCGGCTGCGGAATCGCCGATGAGTTGATCGAGCATCTTTTCGAAGCGGGCTTCAGTGGGAGCGGCGACACTCCGGGACTGGGCCTCGCAGTCTGCAAACGCCTTATGACTCAGCATGGCGGAACAATCCGCGTTTCGAGCTGCGTCAATCGCGGAACTACTTTCGAGTTGGAGTTTCCGACAATATGACAAATGACGCAGAACTGTCCGTATTAGTTGTTGATGACGAGCCGGGAATTCGGACTGCATTGCGTGCGAACTTCTTGCGCCATGGCTGGACCGTGGAGACAGCCTCGGGAGTACATGAGGCCATTCGCAATTCTGAGACGCGTGATTTCGACTTGGTAGTCACGGACATTCGCATGCCTGACGGATCGGGGATGGACGTGATGCGTGCGGTTCGGAAGTCTTCGCCCTCCACGGGAGTCATTCTTCTTACCGCCTTCGGTTCTGTACCGGATGCAGTGACTGCGATGCGTGATGGCGCCCTGGATTACTTGACCAAGCCAATTCCATTCGATCGCTTGCAGGCAACAGCAACGCAGGTGATGAAGCGCGCCCGGCAACTTACTGCAATTGATAACGCGGCTGGAGATATTGTCGGTCGCTCCCCACAACTGCTTCGCGCTATTCAGCGAGCCCGCGCGGCAGCCGCTACAGACGCTGATGTTTTACTCGAAGCCGAGAGTGGCACAGGGAAAGAACTGCTGGCGCGTTTCATCCATGATTCAAGCAATCGCAGTAGGAAGCCCTTCATCGCTGTGAACTGCGCTGCTGTACCAGAGTCTCTTCTTGAGAGCGAACTGTTTGGTCATGGGCGGGGTGCATTCACGGGAGCCGTCGCATCGCGATCCGGCAAGTTCGAAATGGCAGATGGCGGGACAATTCTTCTCGATGAGATCGGCGAAATGCCGCTCAATCTGCAACCGAAACTTCTGCGTGCCCTGCAGGAGCGTGAGTTCGAAAGGCTTGGCGAAGGACGGTCAGTCCACGTCGATATTCGCGTGATCGCCACCACCAACGTGTCGTTAGCCGCCATGGTCGACCGCGGTCAGTTTCGTGCCGATCTGTTCTACCGGCTCAACGTAATTCCGTTGTCACTTCCACCCTTGCGGGATCGGCGAGAAGATATTCCGATTCTAGCCCGGCATTTCGCCGACAAGTTCAGCGCGCAACACGGATCGAATCCTCCTCGACTTCTTCAGGAGTTTCTCGAGCGTCTTCAGTCCCATTCCTGGCCGGGTAATGTGAGAGAGCTTGCGAACTTTATGCGTCGTGTTCTGACCCTGAATGATACGCAGGAATTGGATGGAGGGTGCTTCGACATGGAGTTCCAGGGGCTCTCCGCGATCGGCCGAAGTTTGCAGGTTCCTGCTCCCATAGCGGGGCCGGCAGCAGGCACGCCAATCCGTCAGGTCGAAAGACTTCACCTCGAAAAGACACTCGTTCTCACCGACGGCAACCGGACCCATGCTGCCGAATTGCTTGGCATCAGCTTGAGGACGCTGCGCAACAAGATTCGTGAATATGGGCTCCCGCCAAGGAGGTATGCATAATGGCCACTACACCAACACTTCAACTGCTTCAGGGATACCTGAAAGTCACTGCGGACCGCCAGCAGATCGTCGCGTCCAATATGGCTAATGTTGACACGCCTGGCTATCACGCCAAGGACATCAATTTTCAGGCAGCAATGCAGCACGTGATGAATCAGGGGAATGATGTCCGGCTCGAGAATGTCTCCTCTGAAGTCGAGGGACTGCCGGAACGGCCCGACGGAAACAACGTGAATATCGATCGCGAAAGTATGTTGATGGCTCAAACGCAACTTCAATACCAGATGGGCGTGCAACTGATCAAAGCCGAGTTTCACCGGCTGCTCACCGCCATCAAGGATGGGAACTGAGTATGGGACTCTTTGACATCTTGAACATCAGCGCCTCCGCGCTTTCCGCTGAGAGGCAGCGTGCAGAAGTCACGTCAGCCAACTTGGCGAATGCTGAGACAACTCATACTGACGCGGGCGGTCCATACGTGCGGAAAGAAGTTGTTTTCAGCGCCACAAATGCTTCGCCTTTCATGAATGTCGTCAATCATGTTGGTCGCTTTGGTCAGACACCGGGCGGCTCGGTCCAGCTGACACAAGTCGTGGACGACACTACGCCCCCGGTAATGCGTTACGAACCGGGCAATCCCGATGCTGACAAGAATGGCTACGTTGCGTATCCGGCAATCAACCCGGTTACTGAAATGGTTGATCTGATGGGTGCCGTGCGGGCTTACCAGATGAATGCCTCCGCCGTTAATGCCGCAAAGCAGATGATTCAACAGTCGATCGACATACTGAAGTCTTAATAGCGGGGAGCCGAACGATGAGCAATGTCAACTTAAGCGCAATTCCAAATGCATATATACCGGACATTCCAACGCTGGAAAGCACCAGCGAAGCTACGGGATCGAGCTTCGCGTCGGTGCTCTCAAATGCTGTGCACACCGTGGATCAACTGCACGACTCCGCCGCCAGCCAGGTGAGCAATCTCTTGCAAGGGGGCGGCGCCGATCTGAACAACGTGATGATCGCTGTCGAGAAGGCGGATGTGTCGTTCCAGCTGATGATGCAGGTGCGCAACAAGATCGTCAGCGCGTATCAAGATATCGAAAAAATGCAGTTCTAGGATTGAGACACGATGGCAGGCTTTAAGGACGTAGCCGATCAGGCAAAACAGTTTTGGGCGAGCCGCAGCGGCACCCAGAAGGCACTTCTTCTCGGCGGCACGGTCGGGACTGTGCTGCTGGTGGCCTTCTTCACGCGCTTCTTATGGACGCCGGATTACAAGCCCCTGTTTACGGACCTGGACCCGGCGGACGCGCAGACGCTTGTCGCGCAACTGGACACGCAGAACATTCCCCATCAGCTCAGCGCCGACGGAAAAACCGTCAGCGTGCCTGCCGACAAACTGGATGCCGCGCGCCTGCAGACTGCGTCGCAAGGCGAGCCGCACAGCGGCCGCATGGGCTTTGAACTCTTCGACAAGATGTCCTGGGGCCAGACCGAATTCGATGAGAAAGTGGCGTATCAGCGCGCGATGGAAGGCGAACTGGAGCGGACCATCCAAACCCTCGCCGATGTCGAGCGCGCGCGGGTTCATCTCGTGATGCCGACTGACTCGGTCTTTCTCGATCGTCAGCGCACAGGGAAGGCATCGGTGATTCTGAAGCTGAAGCACAACGGACTTTCGAAAGACGCGGTGGTGGCGATTTCGCGACTGGTCTCCGGCGCGGTAGATCAATTGAAGCCCGAAGATGTCTCCATCATCGATGCCGATTCAGACCGGTCGCTCGGCCTGGGACACGATGGAACGTCGAGTGGCGAGGCCGAGGAGGCAAGGCTGACCCAGCGCCTGATCAACACGCTTGAGCCGGTCGTCGGCGCCAACAAGATCCGCGCCAGCGTCAACGTCGACTACGATCAGGGAACGACCGAAAAGAGCCAGGAAGAATACGATCCGACGGTCAGCGCGTTGCTCAGCGACCAGAAGTCTGAGGATCAAGTCTCCGGCGGCTCAGTTCCGATGGGAGTTCCAGGGACGGCGAGCAACATCCCGTCGGCAAAGCAGGCGAAGCCGGCGGTTTCGCAGGCGGGGCAGAGCCCGACGCAGTCTTCCAAGTCAGAGACCGCGCAGTATGGAGTGAATAAGACTATCGTCCGAACGGTGACACCGGCTGGAAGAGTTGAGCGAGTCACCGCGGCCATTCTGGTGGATGATGAAATGGTGAAAAGCGTTCGCAACGGCAAGGTAACCTATGCACGCCAAGCTAGATCGCCGGAGGAACTGACAAAGATTCGCGATCTCGCGCAGGCTGCGATCGGCTACGATGCGAATCGCGGCGACATGATCAGTGTGCAGGATATGTCTTTCAACGGCGATGCTGCCGATATAGACCTTCCGGCTCCCAACTGGGCAACGCAAGTGCAGAAGACAGTGGTGGATTATTCATCGATAGTGCGGCCGGTGTCTCTCCTGGCACTCTTTCTGCTTGTATATCTCTTTATGCTCCGGCCGATTCAGAAACATGTCTTGAGCACGAACTCCCTGGCTTCCGGTATGCAGCCGGCATTGGCCACAACGAATCAGCACGCTCTCCCGCTCAGGTTCGAGCGAGGCCGACAACATGCGTGCGTCACAGCTAAAAGATAAAACGCTGGAACTGGTTCGTCAGAAGCCCGTCGATACGGCGCGGGCCCTGCGTGCCTGGATGCGGGAGGACCAATCATGAGTGAACTCACCCAGCCCGTGACCGGCGCCGCAAGGCAGCCATTCTGCTTTCACTCATCGGGGAAGAAGCGTCGGCACCCATTCTCCGTAATCTTCACGAGAGTGATCTCGAACGCGTTACAGAGGAAATTTCCAATCTCGCTCGCGTTCCTGTGGAGATCACGGTGCAGGTCCTCGAGGAATATCACCAGATGATGGCTGCCCAGGAGTTTATCGCCGTCGGCGGGCAGGATGTCGCTATTCGCCTGCTGGTGAAGGCCTTTGGCGAGAGCGGCGCGAAAAACATGGTGCAACGAATGACGCGGGCAGAAGAGAGCCCATCGTTCAAGTCCGACGCACTTAGAAAGGCAGATCCGCAGCAACTGGCCAGGTTCCTGTCTGGCGAACAAGCCCAGACGAAGGCCTTGGTCGTCGGCAGTCTAGAAGCGAAGCAGGCATCCGCACTCTTGATGAACCTGGAGCCCGACGTGCGTGCGGATTGTGTCAAGCGGCTGGCGACAATGGGACGCTTTTCGCCAGAAGTGGCATCGAAGGTATCGAACGTGCTGAACCGTCGATTGAGATCAGGAGGAGATCAGGGCGAGCCAGGGCAAGATCAGGAGTCAAGAATCTTGCCGAAGTGATGAACCGCCTTGACCCCACCGCGGCACGCGCAATTCTGGACACGATCGAAGGCGAGGAGCCGAAGCTGGCCATCAGCATTCGCGACCTGATGTTTACGTTTGAAAACTTCCTTGAAGTTCCTGAGCCCGATCTGCGCGAGCTGATGAATGCAATCGACAAGAAGACACTGATGATCGCTCTGAAGGGAGCACTGAAGAGTTGCGGAGCCAAATCTATCGCACCATGTCGTCGCGCGCCGTTGAGATGATGAAAGAAGACTCCGAAATGATGGGACCCGTTCGCAGCAAAGAAGTGGTGAAGGCCCAAAGTGAGATTGTTGCCATCGCGCGCAAGCTCGAAGCAGAAGGCAAGATCGTATTGAAGAGCGAAGGAGAAGACGAGTATGTCCTCTAGCTCAGAGTATTCAGACGGCTTCGGTCTCCTGTCCCAATCTCGCAGTACCGCGACATGGCGGGGTACTCTCGCTGAGGCGGACGCTCCAGTCGGAAACGCCGGGATCCGCACGAAGAATGCGGCAAAAAGGCGCTCGGACAACTGAGATCTCCGAAGCGGAATTGCGCAAGGATCAAACAAGAGCGAGACGACGCGGCCAGCAGAGCGGAACAGAGATTGCGCCAGGAGTACGAAGCAGAAACTGATCGCCTCGCAGGCGCTCCTTGCCGCTCGATCGCAGCGCTTTGAAGAGCAGCGCAACGAATACTATGCGCGGGTGGAAGCGGAAGTGGTTCAGCTTGCGCTGTCGATCGCCGCCAAGATTCTGCATCGCGAAGCGCAGGTCGATCCAATGCTGGTTGCGGCGCTGGTGCGAATGACCATCGAAAAGATGCGAGAAGGATCGAGCGTTACAGTGCGGGTCGATCCAGTCGGGCAGAAAGCAGTGGAAGGAATATTTTGCAGGGCAGCACGATGTGTCGCGCGTCGAGGTGATCGAAGACGCCCAAGCTGAACGACCACGATTGCATGGTGGAGACCGAGCTTGGCTCGGCCAACTTCGGATTGGATACGCAATTGAAGGAAGTCGAACAGGGATTCTTCGACCTGCTCGCATTGAGGCCGGACAAGCGATGAATCGCGCACTTCTGGCTCCCTATACTCGCTCATCTGGACGACCGGCTCGACACTGCGCTGGAGCGGCCGCATCAATCAGGTCGTCGGCAACTCTGATTGAGTCGGACGGCCCGTTCTGCTTTGTGGGCGAGTCGTGCGAGATCACCGGCGCCGGTGGAAGAAGCTATTCCGGCGAGATCATCGGCTTTCGCGGATCCACGATGCTGTCGATGTCGGCCGATCAGCCGCAGGGAATTCGATTTGGCGATCAGCATCGTCGACGTGGGGTGCACGACCATCGGTTCGGGTCGGTCCTGGAATGCTCGGGCGCGTGATCGATCCGACCGGCAATCCTGCTCGATGGCAAGGGCGAGTATCGGGCTACTACATTCGGTGCCAATCGACGGTTCTGCTCCGCTGCCGCTCGATCGTGTTCCGATCCGTGAGCCGCTGGGCTGCGGAATTCGAGGCGATTGACGCATTCGTGACCTGCGGCAGAGGGCAGCGCGTCGGCATCTTCGGCGGCAGCGGCGTGGGCAAAAGCACGCTGATCGGCATGATGGCGCGCGGAACGGCCGCGGACATGACGGTACTTGCGCTGGTGGGGGAGCGCGGACGCGAAGTCGGCGAGTTTCTCGAAGTTCTCGGCGAGGAAGGGCTTCAGCGAGCCGTCGTGATTGTCTCCACCTCTGATCAATCGCCGCTGCTGCGCATTCGCGCGGCGCTTGCGGCCACGGCGGTTGCAGAGCATTTTGCGAGCCTGGGAAAGAATGTTCTGCTCATCGTCGATTCGCTGACGCGGTTTGCGATGGCCCAGCGCGAGATCGGCCTGGCGGCAGGCGAGCCGCCAACCGCGAAGGGCTACACGCCTTCGGTGCTGAATATGCTGGCCCGTCTGGTGGAGCGGGCCGGAAATTTCTCGCAGGGCAGCATCACCGCTTTCTACACGGTGCTGATGGAAGGCGACGATCAACAGGATCCTGTCGTCGATACGGTACGGTCGCTGCTGGATGGCCACGTGGTGCTGGATCGAACGCTCGCGCTTGCACAATCACTATCCGCCGATTTCAATTCTGGAAAGCCTCAGCCGGCTGATGTCGAGCGTGGTATCAAGCCGGACATCTGGCCAAGGCGAATGCGCTGCGCATGTTGATGGCGGCGTACGCCCGGTCGGAAGATCTGATTCGCATCGGCGCATATCAGAAAGGCTCGGATCCAATTCTCGATAATGCGATCCAGCACTTGCCCGCGATTAACAGCTTCTTGAGTCAGAAGCCGGACGACTTTTGTTCGCTTGAAAAGGCAATTGAACTGTTGATGGCGCTGCCGGTATAAACACGGAGATGTGATGGGATTTCGGTTCCCACTATTGACAGTTCTTCGTTTCAGAGAGAGCGTGGAAAAGCGCGAAGAGCTTGCTCTTCAAACCATCCAGCTTGAGATAGCGCAGGTTCGTCGTCTTGTCGATGAATTGGGTGAGAAGATCACCCAAAAGTACGAATCGCTGGAAATGGCAATGCAGCGCCCCATGCAGGCCATTCTTCTGCAGTTGATGCTGAACGAAGTGAATGATGCAGTCGAGGAGAGGCTAAACCTCCTGCTCAACCTTGAAGTGCTTCAACAACAGCGCAAAGTGAGACTCGATTCCTACCGTGAAGCACACAGCGGTCGCCAGATGCTTACCGACATCTTCACTCAGCAACGAAATGCGTATGAGCAAAAGCAGTTGCGCACACAGCAGAAGTTCCTTGACGACATCTTTGCAACACGCTCTCAGAAGAGTTAACTAATATCGTCAATCGCGATCCGGATCTCTGCGAGGTCCGGATCGCGTTTTTCCTGCTTGTCCATCGTGCATTTCGAACTGAGTAGGCACACCTTGCCCAGTGCATGCGGCAATGATTGCCTGCTGCCGCCTGTGAACTTGGATGGCATACTTTTATCTTGCCGGATGCAGCGTAGAATCAGTGATTTACACGCCCTTCATTTTGGCCCGGCAATGGTGGCAAACGTGCTGTTATATCGGCGTGCGAGTTACGTCCAAGCCGATAACTTCCGGAACAGCGACACAGCAGCCGGCGAACTCCAAATCGCCCGCAGTGTCATTCTTCACGCTGCTTATGGCCTCTGCTGGCGATGGAACGCCGAGAAGGACGCCCGGCTCTTCGGTCGCTTTGACTTCCCAATCGCAGGCAAATGAAGACACAGACGTAACCGATCGAACAGACAAAGCGGAAGAAAAGGCTAAGAAAACACCAGTCCATGTGGGTACAGATATCGGTGAGACGACGCCCACTCAGATACTGGATGTATCAGTGCCCCTGCAACTGCCAAATGACTTCGCGGCTGTTGACCCAAGCGCTAAAGAATGCGATCTCCGCACAAGCGCTACCGCCACATCTGAGGCGAGCGTAAACGAATCCTCTAACGACAAAAGTGCAAACCTCACGCAAAACGATCAGATCAGTCAGTCTTCACTTTCGTCCACTGAAATCGAGGCCGTGCAACCACGAGCTTTCGCAACCGATATTTCCCTGCGGCCGGCATCCGGCCAAGGCAGTAAAGAGGTACGCGAGCCGGAAACAAAAGGGACCGATGCCGCGGATCTGACGACCGAAAAAGCACAGGCAGATAAACAGCCCGACGCTGCATCGATCCAGAAAAGCCCAGTCGATAGCACATCGCAAAGTCCGGACAGCGGAATTGGGTCCCAGATAAATCTTGCGCTCGAGAGCGAGTTCGCCAATCCTCAAACGCTATCGAATAGCACGATTCCGAGACAGAGCGCGATTAAACCGGCTCACGCCAAGAATATGAGCGGAGCGGTTTCTGCCGCCTCCGACCTGGCGGGCGCGAAAAATCAGCCCAGGGCCAATGCCGTGAATCCTGTTACCGCTCCAGCGTCCTCCAGCCAATCGACGCAGGCGTCAGCGCATAGTCAAATTGACATTTCGCAGTCATCAGCGTCAGCAGCGAAAACATCGGATGGAAGCGTTTTGACAACGGACCTTGCAAGCGTACCCCAGTCAAATCATGACGCTCCTTCCTCTCCCAGCTCCTCAACAGATGCGGGTGCTGGTCTTCATCGCGAAGAGGATTTTAGGGCTGTGCCCCAAAACCATCTCGACGGTAGTGCGACCGCAGGATTGTCAGGCATTAATACAGCGCGAGTGATGCAGACGATGAGCGAGACAGAGATGCGCGTCGGCATGCGTTCCGTCGAGTTTGGAGATATCTCCATTCGCACTTCGGTCTCGCAGCAACAACTGGTTGCACAGATCACGGTTGATCATCGCGATCTCGGGAATGCAATTTCATCGCACATTTCCGCGGCGCAGCTAAAGCTCGGTAATGATTACGGAATTCACGCGTCAATTGAAGTCAACCAGGCAGGCACGTCATTTTCTGGGGATAGGCAGAATCCCGAGCAGCAGACGCAACGGCAGTCTTTCCGATCACTGCAGTCTCCGGGTGTTTCGGTCGAATCCAAAGGGCCGACTCCAATACTCGTTACTGCGTTGAGTGATGCTTACCGGTTGGATATCCGAGCTTAAGAAATCTTAGAGGAAAGGGAACACAGATGAACATTCAAGGATTCAGCCCATTGATGAGCGCACCGGTCCAGGGACAAAGTGCCAATGCGGCAGCGGCAAGTGGAAGCACCGGGACATCGAGTACGGGCAACTCATCGGGCACCTCGTCGTCTGACTTGCAGAGTACCTTCCTGAACCTGCTCGTAACTGAATTGCAGAATCAGGATCCGACATCGCCGGTAGACCCCACCCAAATGGTCAGCCAGATGGTCTCTCTGAACCAGCTCGATCAGCTCATGTCGATCAACCAGACCCTGGAAAACATGTCCTCGGGGACGTCAGCCGCTTCGGGTTCCACACAGGCCTCCAACAGAAACGTGGCGAAAGCGCTCACTCCGCAGCCATCGATCAGCACCGCGGCTGCAAAGCCCACTGCGGTCAACAACAACCTGGCGTTCATTCCCATGCCTTCGCAGTACACGGTCCCGACAAGTAACCCGGGCCTGATGAATCTTTACGGCGGCTTTGGAATACCAGTTACGAATCCAATTGCGAAACACTTAGGAGCTAAGTAATGTCTGCATTTTCGATTCCTCTCTCAGGCCTGGCAGCGAGCGCCTCTTCGTTGAATGTCATTGGCAATAACCTGGCGAATCTCAACACAGATGGATTCAAGAGCGAAAGCCTCAATTTCGCGGACGTCTTCAACCAGATTCAAGCTGTCTCGGGCAATGGCAACCCGATTCAGACTGGATCCGGAGTTCAGATTGCAGGGCAAACGGCCAATTTCGCCAATGGCAGCGTTTCCTCCACCGGTATTGCTTCGAATATGGCACTTCAGGGCAACGGGTTTTTTGTCGTGCAAAACGGCAGCCAGAAGAGCTTCACCCGCGCTGGCGATTTTACCGTCAACTCCCTTGGTCAGCTATGTACCCCGCAAGGGCAGTTGGTGATGGGCTACCCGAC
Source organism: uncultured Acidobacteriaceae bacterium (assembly GCA_963802565.1). Taxonomy (GTDB): domain Bacteria; phylum Acidobacteriota; class Terriglobia; order Terriglobales; family Acidobacteriaceae; genus Telmatobacter. Next base: position 24,461 of record CAWDJR010000020.1, read on the forward strand.
AGTCAATGGCGTGGTGTCGACAAGTGCGGCATTGGCTCCGATTGAAGTGAACCAGGCCGCCAATATTCCAGGCGTAGCCACCACCAGCTTCCAGATGAGCACCAATCTCAATGCGAGCGCTGCCGTTGGCGATACGTTTAGCGCGCCGATCACGGTCTATGATTCCCTCGGCACGTCTCATGCCCTGACCATCCAGTACACCAATGCAGGGCCCGGCTCGTGGAATTACAGCATCAGCGTTCCTGCTGCTGACACAGGCGGCACTGGAACGCCGACTCCTGTTGCTACCGGCGCCCTGACCTTCAATTCATCCGGCGTTCTCACAGCACCTACGGGGTCGATCACCGGCATTACCATCTCCGGATTGGCCGATGGAGCTGCACCCATGAACTTGACTTGGAACCTCAACAGCAGTTCGGCGAGCCCGCTGATCACGCAACAGAACGCAACTAGCGCAACTAGCACGACAAGTCAGAACGGCTATGGGGTTGGATCGCTGGTCGGTTATTCCGTTCTACCCGACGGAACCGTGCAAGGCCAGTTCAACAACAATCAAACTCTGGCTCTCGGTCAGGTGGCCATAGCGAGCTTCGCTAATGTTCAAGGCCTTCAGCAGATTGGAAGCAACGACTACCAGCCAACTTTCGCTTCCGGAGCTGCGGTGGTCGGCCAGGCCGGCGCCGGGGGAAATGGCTCCATTACCGGCGGATCCGTCGAGCAATCCAACGTTGATCTCTCTACGCAATTCGCAGAAATGATCGTGGCGCAACAGAGCTATGAAGCGAATGCAAAGGTGCTTACTACGCTCAATCAAGTGTCGCAGGCCACGATTCAGATGATGGCATAGCCTGCAGAGTTCTTAATTTCCGATTAGAGACTTTCGACTTCGATTTCTCCAATGGGTTGGAACAGTGCCGGGCAACTGCCCACTCTCATGACTGTCTCACCAGTCAAGTGAGAGGGCAGTTCCTCGACGCGCCTGCACAACTCCTTTAATAACAAGACGTTAAATCTTATCTAGACTATCGATTACAAAACTGCGTCGAGCCGTTCATTCCGGCCCTTCGATTGCATTTACCTCAGCACGATCACTCCACCCAGTTGACCGTCGGATCAACTCTGACTCTTGCTTATGTCAGAGCGAGCCGAGTGGAAGTGCGAGGAAAAATGAGCAGCGCAGTTCACAATCTGAAAACGAACATCGAAGAGCAGACCCAGTTAGAGCCGGTTTCATTGGACACGGACCCGCTCGACACGATGCCATGGCTGCCGTGCACCTTGTCCCTTGAAGTGCCTGCAGTTCGGTTTACGATCGCGGATCTTCTTGCTCTCACTACAGGATCGATTGTTGAGACTGCCTGCCATCACACCAGTGACGTACCTTTGCGCGTCAACAAAGTACTTATCGGATGGACAGAGTTTGAAGTCGTCGGCGACCGGCTCGCCGTACGCATCACGGATGAGGCATGACCCTGAAGATTCGAATCAAGCGGCCCCTCTTTCAGAGGTCCCAACCCAAATTCGGCGCGCGAGGATTTGCTTACGCGATGGCGGGGAACGGTCGTGCTTTTCTCGACACCCTAACCGACTGTGCTGGGGTGGAACAGATCGATGCATTGAGGAACCAGCAGGTTCAGCGACTGCCGCGCGCAACTCCAGCTCCCGAGGTAAATCCCGCCCCAGAAGCGCCTCCGGTGATCCAAACGAACAAGATTCCGCGAGGCAAAACTGAAGCAAAAACTGCTTCATCCCCTATTAGCGATGTTCGCCCCGGCGCGGTTAGCCGTGCTTTTTCATGGCTTCAGAAGAGATACACACTTCGTCCAACCAGGCAGCTGCGAGTTTCCGAAACCGTTTCTCTTGGTGAGAAACGGTTTGTCGCGATCCTTCATGTTGAGGATCGCAAGTTCCTGATTGGCGGAGGCGCGTCCACCGTGTCTCTCCTGACGCAACTAGATGCCATGACTGAATCTGCCGGCTCGTCTGAACCTTTGCCGCGTTTGCGTGGAGTGTACTAAGTGAAACTCTTGGTCACTCTGCGACATTCCTTGATGCTGCTGACACTGATGCTTCTCGGCGCTGCCTCCCCGGTGTTGGCGCAAGTGAGCTCTGCTGTTTCCGGTAATTCGGATGTGCAGAGTTCCGAGGTAGCACCGGCGGTAACAGACGCGCCAAATCCAACAAGTGGATCCGCGACACCGATGATCTTTACCGATCCTGTGCGGGAACCTCAGCAGGTTGTTTCGCAGCCTAAGTCGGGACTTGGCAATAACGGAATGATTCAGATTCCGGGAGTGCCTGGATCTTCAGTGCCGTGGTCCATCGTGATCCTGCTGACCACGCTCACGCTGATTCCTTCAATCCTGCTTTGCGTGACACCGTTCGCGCGTCTTCTCATCGTCTTCCATTTTCTGCGGCAGGCCTTAGGTCTTCAAACAACGCCGTCGAATCAGACCCTTATCGGACTTTCGCTCATCCTTACCTTCTTCCTCATGCAGCCTGTCGGCAAGGAAATCTATGAAAACGCAATCGTGCCGGCGCAGACGGGCCAGATAACTGCCATGGAGGCTTTGAATCGCGGGGAGATCCCGATGCGCAAGTTCATGATTCGTTTTGTTCGGGAAAAAGACGCAGCTCTTTTCATCGAACTTGCCAAGGAGCCGCGTCCGGCCTCCCCGGACGACTTATCGCTGCGCGTTCTGCTTCCCGCCTACATTCTCTCGGAACTGAAAGCGGGCTTTCAAATTGGCACTGTGCTCTTTCTTCCATTTTTGATCGTCGACATGGTAGTTGCCTCCATCACAACTTCGGTCGGTATGCTCCAACTGCCTCCCGTGGTCATTTCAACTCCGCTCAAACTGCTCCTGTTCCTGATGGTGGACGGATGGCACTTGCTGATCAGTTCATTGATGAGGAGCTTTAACTAGCCATGGATGTCGATCAGGTTGTCTTGCTGGGACGAATGGTGTTGCAGGAAGTGATCATTCTCGCCGGCCCGATTCTGGCGGTCGCGATCGTTGTCAGCCTCTTCGTAAATATCGTCCAGGTGCTCACATCCATACAGGACCAGACAATCGCAACCGTTTCCCGCTTACTCGCGACCGGCGCTGCCATGTTTATTTCGATGCCATGGATGTGGCGTCATCTCTCAGCTATGACCGTAAGAATGCTCTCCGACTTCCACGGATACCTCAAATGATCGAAGTCCCTCTCATGACGATCATCAGCGGCCTTCTCACGATCAGCGTGAGGCTTACGGGACTCATGCTCTTTGCGCCGTTTTTTGGAAGCGTTGTGATTCCGGCGCGGATCAAGGCAGTGGTCGTTCTAACGCTCACTTTTCTACTCTTCCCTGTGGTCGGAAAACAGATCTCTTCCGGATCGCTATCAAACTGGCCTCTGCTGATCTTCTCGGAGTTTCTGGTCGGCATTGGCATGGGCATCGCGACCAACATCGTGTTCGAAGCTGCAAACCTTGCAGGACAGGTACTCGGCGTCCAGATGGGCTACTCATTGGTCAATATTCTCGACCCCCAGACCCAGGTAGACACGACGGTGGTGGCGATGTTTTACCAGAGCATCGTCATGCTTCTGTTCCTTCAGATGGATGTCCACCTGTGGCTGTTGCGCGCCGTAGGAAACAGTTATCGTTATGTACCTGCAGGAACCGCAAACCTGAACAGTTTTTTTACTCTGGCGGTCGCTAAGACGGTCGGACAAGTGTTCGCCCTCGGAGTTCAGATTGCTGCCCCCGTTCTGGCTGCTACGCTCGCGGCGGACATCATTCTGGGCATGCTCGGCAAAGCGTCACCCCAAATGCCACTGATGCTGCTTGGGCCAGCTGTCAAAAGTCTCCTTGGAATCTTCATATTGATCGCGACTTTGAGATATTGGCCTGACCTATTCCACAGATTCTTCGTCGACGCCGTAACTAACAGCGAACATCTCTTTCATTTGTCGAGTTGATACGCCATGGCTGAATCCAACAAGACCGAACAGGCAACACCGCAGCACAGAAAGAAAGCGCGGGAGCGGGGACAGGTTACCCGATCGCGCGAACTGAGTGCTGCGCTGTCCATGTCCGCGGTTGCTGGAGTCATCTATCTCATGGGCCGAGTCGCCCTTCCGCATTGGACCCAATTCTTTCGTTCCACGCTTGAACTCGCTGGCCAGGACTCGATTGAGTCGAACGGCCCTCTTTTGTTCTGGACCAGCGTCGAGGCAATGCGCTGGGTCATGCCGATTCTGTTTGCGGCGCTAGCGATGTCCCTGGTCGCCGGCTTGGCGCAGGGCGGCTTCGTCTTCGCACCGGAATCTCTGGCGTTCAAGGCTGATCGCTTTAATCCGGCAAGTCGTCTGCAACAGATGTTTTCGCTTTCTGCATTGAGTAACATTCTCAAATCTCTGCTGCCTTTCGCCGCCATTGGCTGGGTCGGATACGAGTGCCTCCGTGCCCACTGGGGAGAAATTCTCGGTAGCTCGTACGTCGATGCAAGGCATTTTGCCAGCCTCATGGGCGGAATTCTCCTTGAGCTGTGCTGGAAGTCCGGCCTGATCCTTCTCGCATGGGCTGCAGTCGACTACCTCTTGCTTTGGTGGAAGAACGAAGGCGATCTCAAGATGAGCCGCCAGGATATCCGTGATGAGATGAAGCAATCGGAAGGCAATCCCGAAAGCAAATCGAGGATTCGCAGAATCCAGCGGCAGATGCGGCGCAGGCAGATGCTAAAGGCTACTGAAGCCGCGACGGTGGTCATCACCAATCCCACCCATTATGCAGTTGCGTTGCGCTACGAAGTGAACATGGCCGCGCCCATGGTTGTGGCTAAAGGTCGCGATTACCTCGCCGTCAAAATCAAAGAAGTTGCTCGTCAGCGCGATATCCCGGTGATGGAAAACCGCCCCCTCGCACAAGCGCTTTACAAAGGCGTTGAAGTAGGCGATCCAATTCCGGCGGACCTGTATCATGCCGTCGCCGAAATCCTCGTATTGATCTACAAGGCCCAGGCAGACATCAGGACCCGTGAAGCACAACAAAGAGCATCCGCAACCCAAATGTCCCAACCGAGGCCGCAGTGATAAAGAAAGCTGGATTGTTAGCAACGCTCCGAGGCAACACCGAATGGATCATTCCAACGGCAGCCGTAGCGTTGGTGTTCGTGATGCTGGTTCCTTTGCCGAGCATTATCCTTGACCTGCTCCTTACACTAAACATCACGGCGGCTGTACTCGTCCTGCTTACGGCCATTCAAGTGCTGCGCCCCGTTGAGTTCTCTGTATTTCCCAGCCTCATCCTTCTTTTGACACTGATGCGGTTATCGCTCGATCTTGCAGCTACGCGACGTATTCTGCTGCACGGTAGCGAGGGCTCTTCGGCTGCAGGCCAAGTGATTGAAGCGTTCGGCCAATTCGTCGTCGGCGGCAACTACGTTGTCGGTTTTGTCATATTCATCGCGCTCATTGCCATTCAATATCTGGTCGTTAGTCACGGCGCAGTTCGTACCGCCGAGGTAACGGCCCGCTTCACCCTCGATGCAATGCCCGGCAAGCAGATGGCTATCGACTCAGACCTGAATACCGGGCTTATCAATGCCGATCAGGCGCGCGCACGTCGAGAGCAAGTCGGCCGCGAAGCGGAGTTCTGTGGATCCATGGATGGTGCGGCACGCTTCAGCCAGCGCGACTCGCTTGCCACTATTCTCATCACCGCGATCAATATTGTTGCCGGCTTTTTCATCGGTGTATTCCAGCTGGGAATACCGTTTGACCAGGCGTTGAAGACCTACACGATCCTCACCGTCGGTAACGGGTTGGTCGCCATCATTCCTTCGCTGCTTGTTTCGGTGGCCGGAGGCATTGTGGTAACCCGCGCCGCGTCTGACAATTCCCTCGGTACAGATATCGGCAAACAGGTGTTTCGCTCTTCGCGGCCACTCTGGATCGTAGGTGGTTGTCTGCTAGCTCTGGCTCTCATTCCAGGAATGCCGAAGATCTCGTTCATTGCCCTCGGCAGTCTGGCGATGTTCGCCGCCTGGAAGATGAAGCCGTCCGCCAGCGTCGCTTCAGCCGCTGCCAAAGCCGCGGCGGAGAAGGGAAGCAAGACAGGCGCACCCGCCATCGATCCGATGGATGCCGTTTTGAAACTCGACGATCTCATGTTGGAGGTGGGTATTGGGCTTGTTCCACTCGTCGATGCAAAGCAGGGAGGCCAACTGCTTTCTCGCGTCAAGTCATTGCGTAAGAGCCTTGCGCAAAGCCTCGGATTTCTCGTGCCATCAATTCACATCACCGACAATCTGTCGCTGAAGGAAAAGGAATACGTCATATACCTTCGCGGCGTGGAAATTGCCCGTTGGGAGATGCGTCGCGATCGCCTGCTGGCCGTCAACTCCAACCCCAAACCTGGTGACCTTCCGGGGCAGGATACGCGAGAACCTGCATTTGATTCCCCAGCTAAATGGATTACTCCCGATCTTCAAGCTCAGGCCATTGCAGCGGGATATGCGGTCGTTGATCACACCTCCGTGCTGGCAGCGCATCTATCCGAACTTATCAAGCAGAACGCGCACGACCTGCTGACCCGTCACGAAACAAAGCGTCTTGTGGATCGCCTTGCAGATTCCCACCCGAAGTTGATCGATGAGCTGATTCCAAAACTGATGACCCTCGGTGAGGTTCAGAAAGTACTTCAACAGTTGCTCAGGGAACAAGTATCGATTCGCGATCTCGGCACAATCCTCGAAACTCTGGTTGAAACAGCTTCCATCAATAAGAATCCCGTGGCGCTCGTCGAGGCATCCCGGCATTCCCTCGGACGCGCGCTCATACGCCCATTGCTCGACGAGCGTGGCCAGTTGAAAGTTGTCACACTGGATAGCTCGCTCGAAGAGGAATGCGCTCGCACATCTTCCCAACATCCGCAGGCTGGACTCAACGGTGCGATTCAAATCTCGGTTGCGCGCAGAGTTCTAGACGGATTGAGAGTCATGCTGGGCGATCAGGTTGCGCTCGCACCACCGGTCTTGTTGTGCGCCTCTCCAGGTCGCTTTTACCTTCGGCGAGTTTTGGAGCCGTTTATTCCCAAAATCGTTGTCATCTCTCCATCGGAAATTCCGCCCATGACACCAGTCATGTCTCTGGGGTCGGTCCGATGAACACATTCACTCTTTCCCAACCAATAAGGTGACCCAATGACTGCGGCAGAATACGCATATAAGAAGAGCGCCACCGAAGCGACCGATGAAAATGAACTTGTGACGCAGGAACTGTCACAGGTCTACTACATTGCTACTCGGATTCGTGAACGCCTGCCACAGCAGGTCGAACTCGAGGATCTTGTCAGTGCCGGGGTTGTTGGCCTTATCGAAGCTGTTCGCAATTTTGACAGCTCGAAGAACGTTCAGTTCAAGACGTTCGCGAAGTTCCGCATCCACGGAGCAATCATGGATAGCTTGCGTGAGACGGATTGGGGCTCACGTCACATGCGCAGAAAAGGCCGCGAGATCTCTGACGCGACCGCATCGCTTCAAGCCAGACTGGGTCGGCGACCCGTGGAGTCCGAAATTGCCCAGGAAATGAATATGGAAACCGGGCAGCTTCAAAAGCTGATTGCGCAGCTCGATTCGCTTCAGGTTTCCGGCCAGCAGATATCGGTCTCCAGCGATGGTTCAGATTCAATTGACGTGATTGAATCGGCTCCGAATCTGAAAGATCCCGATCCATTTGAAATGTTCCTGAAGGGAGAAATGAAGGCACATCTCGCCGAGGCCGTTTCAAAGCTCACCGAAAGGGAGCAATTGATCTTGTCACTTTACTACCGCGAAGAGCTCACGATGAAAGAGATTGCACAAGTAGTGGGGGTGGCGCTTTCTCGCGTGTCGCAGATTCGCCAGGCCACGATGGTAAAGCTGAAGCAATACATGGAACAGATGCAGGCAAGGCCGGTAATGACCGGCAGAAATGCCGGAGAACAACTTGAGTACACCTAGTCAGAACCAGACGCCATCGAATCCGCAGCAGCCGCGAAAGGCAGTACCTGTATCACGGTCCGTGCATAACTGCAATTTCCGCTCTGCCGGGCGCCTCTCGAATGAGGATGCAAGATCGCTGTCCGCAATTCACGATGTCTTCGCGCGCCAGCTTGCCATTGCATTGGATGCACAGCTCGCGACGAATCTCGAAGTTAAGCTCAAAACTCTTGATCAACTTTCACTGAAGGATCACCTTGAGGGTATTCCGTCGTACATCGTGCCGCTTTCTCTGGGAACTTTGGCGGGCTTCGTCGTAGTTGAGTGCGACCGGCGTCTGGTGTTGCTGATGCTCGAACTCCTTATGGGAGGGTCGGGTGAAGTGAGAGAAGAAGAGTGCGACCTATCTGAGATCGATGAGGAGGTCATGCACGACGTCATCCAGCTCATCGCGGATCATGCCGAACAGGCGTGGCGCATTCCGGGCCTTTCGTTGACGGTGAACCGTCCTGTCAAGCCTGATGCCTTTCATCGCTTCTGTCCGGCAAACGAGAAGGTCGCCGTGCTGAAATTCGGCGTGCACCTTGCGGGGGCTTCGGGTTCGTTCAACCTCGTGTTCCCCGCGGGTGTTCTGAACCTGGTGATCAAACAGATCAAGCTGGATCAGCCACAAAAGAAGAGACTCTGGACTTTTCCGACACCGCCGATCCGGGAACGCATTCTCGATTGCGATATCGATGTGAGTGCCGAATTGCCAGGACTCAAGGTGGCAGTGCGAGATCTTATCGCGCTCCAGCCCGGATCTGTTCTCAAGCTTCGAGCTCCAATACAAACTCCGGCAGTCCTTACAGCCGGCGCGCGGGCGATCTTCGAGGCCGTCCCGGTCCGAAATGGAGCGCAAAGAGCTGCTCAGCTCGGTCGCCGTACAACTCAAGCAGACTGGAAATCAGAGGAGTCAAAAAATGGATAATCAAGCTAAGTCAAAAGGAGCGCGGGAGTTCGCAACGGCCTTTGCCGAATCCCTTTCCGCGTCGTTGGCACTGGCCACAGGATCGCCCTGGCCGCTCGAGGTTTTGAAGGGGCCGAATGTTCCAACCTCCAAAGGAACTCCGATCCATTTTCGGCTGAAGGTCGATGGCGCCCTTAGCGGTGAGTGTTTCATCGAATTCTTCGAGCCGCAGGTGGCGGCTCTCGTTTCGAAGATCACCAAACAGCCTGTCGTAACCATCTCCGATGAACATTGCGAAGCTCTGTCAAAAGTTATTTCGTCGGCATTGGCTGATTTCACTGAGTCGCTCGCTCCCAGCATCGGAGAGATTTCTGTCAAAATCGATCGCGTCGCCGGCTTGGCTTTCGGAGGGATGTTTGTTGTTCCTCTTGCCCCCACCGATGATCCCGCGGGCTTGCCCATCTTGCTCTACTTCGGAGTCCAGCTTCTCGACGCTTTGTCATCCAACGCCCAGGCGGAGCATAGCGGCGAGCCCGAAGAGGCGAAGGTATTCCCCTACAATCTCCGGCTTGTCATGGATGTCGAACTGAATGTCTCGGTACTCTTCGGTCAAAGGCAGCTGCCCCTCCGGGATGTTTTGGCTCTTGCAAGCGGTTCGGTTATTGAACTCGACCGAATGGTCGATGAGCCGGTTGAACTCCTTCTCGATGGCAAGCTGATTGCCCGAGGCGAGGCGGTGATCGTCGACGGAAACTACGGATTACGCATTACCGAGATTCCGCATCCTGTTATATCTCACTTCATGAATTAATTGGTTGAGGACAATAAAAATGGAATTGGCACTGAAATCTTTTTGGCCGGTGGTCGATCGTGGTTGGAAGAGCATGAAAGCAGTTTGCAGCGACCCGTTCTGCCACAATACGCAACTCATGCGGAGCATCCCCGGTGGTCGAGCCGGAATTCAATCGGGTGATCACTGGTATTGCAGCGTTGACTGTTTTGTTCGTGTTTCACGCACCGAGCTCGCATCGCTTTCGAGCGTAGGGTTCGATGAGATTCCGCGCATTCCGCGGATGTCCATGGGCCTCACACTTCTGGCCAAGGGCTATCTGACCGCTGAGGAACTTCGCTTCGCGCAGACAGAGAGCGAATTGCGAAGGGAAAGTCTTGAGACGACGCTGATTCGTCATGGTCTCGCCAGCGAAAAACAGTTCGCCTCGGCCCGCGCCGCCCAGTGGGGATATCCGGTGCTCGCCCGGGATCGCGTCGGCCAAATCGTTGAATCGGACATCCCTCAATATCTCTTGAAAATGTTCTCCGCGGTGCCATTGCAGTACTCCATCAAGGCGAAACGGATATTGCTCGGTTTTGTGTTCCGAGTCGAGCATAGTTTGCTCGAGTCGATCGAAAAAGTGACTGGCTGCAGAGCGGTACCATGTTTTATTACCGCGACAGAACTAGCTGAGCAAATGAAGTGTGTCACAAACTTTCCAAATCAAACCAAGAGCATAGTCGAAGAATTGGGTGCACCGGAAATAATGGCCAGGACCATGGGACGATTTGCTGTTGAAGTGGCCGCGAGTCAGGCAGTCTTTTCTCGATGCAAGAATCACGTTTGGGCTCGAGTTTCCGGGAAGAGGGGAAATGTGGACGTAGTCTTCCGTTTCGAACGTGGTACTCCCCATGAGGTATCTGGAAGTTCGTACGTTCAGGAAGAAACAATCTGCTCTTTTTGATAAACAGTTGGGCGCCACCTGCCGATAAGTAGGCCAGGTGGTGGTGGCGTGCAGAACGCAAGAATTCTCGAGTTTGGTTCGGGCCGCGAAGCGGTTTCTGATTCCGGATGGGCGCATATCGATTGCGCCCGCGATCTTCCCGAGGTTCCCGTTCTGCCGGAAACACTGTTGTTGATGGAACTTAAAGCGCAGGAGCCTTGTGTCGATCTCCGTGAGATATCGAATCTGGTCATGGAAGATATTGGGGCAGTATTGCAGATCTTCCGTCGCGTAGCACTCGAATACCCGTCCGCTGAAGACCGGCCTGCGCGCATCGAAGATTGCATTTCAAGTCTCGGCCTCGAATCCTGCACTGAAGCACTATCCAGCGCAATTGTGCCCTTCGCATCTAGCGAAGTAATTGAAACCTGGCGCCACGCAAAAGAAATTGCCGTGCGTTGCCGACAGACCTCCGCAGAGTTACCCGGATCAACAAGCCCGGATGAGGCCTACCTGGCAGGCCTGTTCCATGAGCTTCCCTCACTGCCTCTCATTTTGGGATGGGCCGCACCGGCTTCAGAATCGAATGCCGCGGCAGTGATTGGCCTTCGCATGGCTGAGGCCTGGTCTTTGCCTCAATGTGTTCAAGAATACTTCGCTGAAATGCAAAACCCAGGGTATGGTCATCGGTGGTCGCAGATGGTGCAAAGAGCACACGAAATGGCAAGCAGCCTGACCGACTGTTCCACAATCGAAATCTGATCCGCACCGAACAGGTATAAGCCTGTAAATAGCTACGCATTGTGCCTTAAGATGCGCCTCCGTCCTCATCCCCAGATTGCCTTCGGATGAGGAACGCGGGGTGATAACAACGAGCATGAGGCTGCCGCCCTTGAATTCTCATCAAACCCTCATCAATTGACCTTTTTTAAGGGCGATTCCGCGTGTTTTTGGGCAATCTTTGCCTAGTCAATTGGCATGCATCGTGCTTCGTATTGTGCGGAGAGAAGCGCAAATGGACAGTGGACTCTACGCCGCATGCACGGCTCTGGTGGCTCGCACCCAGGCTTTGGACACGATTGCCAATAATCTCGCAAACGCGAGTACCGTCGGCTTTCGCGCGGAACGCAACGTCTTCAGCTCCGTCCTCGCTACGGTTGGAAACACACCGACCTCTCCTCTTAATCAGGCGATGAACAACTTCGGAATTCTGAGTGGAACAACACTGGACCAGACTCAGGGCGCGCTCCAAAAAACCGGCAATGATCTCGACTTGGGCATCGAAGGTAGGGGCTACTTTGTAGTCCAGACCGCGAACGGCCCGGTCTATACCCGCAACGGCGCTTTCCAGGTGTCAAGCAGAGGCCAGTTGGTCACTGCGTCAGGCGATGCCGTCATGGGAGAAAAGGGCGTCATTACGATGGTGCCCGGCCCCGTGTCTATCAGCGCGGATGGAACCATTTCCTCCAACGGAGCAGTTTCGGGCAAGCTAAGGCTTGTCGAGTTCCCTGCAGACACGCAGTTGATGAGCGTGGGCAGCAATTATTATTCCGCACCGGCAAGAACCGCAACACCGGCAACTGCTTCAAACGTGCGCCAGGGAACGCTTGAAAGCTCCAATGTCAACCCCATCTCCAGCATGGTTGAGCTTGTTACCGCGCAGCGTTCAGCCGAGATGATGCAGAAAGCTCTCTCGATGTTCAATTCCGAGATCGACAAAACAGCAACGCAGGACCTTCCCAAGGTCGGCTAAAGGAGACTCAATGTTTCACGCACTCTATACAGCTGCCAGCGGAATGACCGCCCAGCAGATCAACCTGGACAATATTGCCAACAACCTGGCTAACTCGAGCACTTCTGGATTCCAGTCGCGCAGGGTCCAGTTCTCTGACCTCCTTTACCAGAATGACGTAATGCCAGGCGCAGCAGCCACGCAGCAGACCACCGTCGCATCCGGTCTGCAGATCGGTCTGGGTACGAGGCCCGGCAGTACCGAGATCGTGCAAACCCAAGGCGACTTGAGCAGCACCGGCAACCCTCTGGATCTCGCGATTCAGGGCAGCGGCTTCTTCCAAATCTTGCTTCCGAATGGACAGACGGGATATACCCGGTCAGGCAATTTCCAGGCAGATGCACAAGGAAATCTTGTGACTGCGGATGGCGATGCACTTCAGCCCGCCATCAACATTCCGGCGGCTGCCACCAACATCACCATCGGCAGCGACGGCACCGTGAGCGTTACGCTGCCAGGACAGTCGCAAGCACAGCAAGTGGGTGTAATTCAACTGGCGATGTTCGCAAACCCCGGCGGGTTGAACAGCGTTGGCAACAATATTTACATGGGAACCACTGCGTCGGGTGAGCCGGTTGTGGGCGCTGCTGGCGGCGCGGATGGCTTGGGAAAGATTCAGCAGGGAATGCTCGAACAATCAAACGTGAACGTAGTCGATGAATTCGTCAATATGATCCTCGCGCAGCGTTCGTACGAATCGAACTCCCGCGTGGTCAAAGCCGCCGATGAAATGCTTCAGCAACTGAATCAACTCGCGCAGTAGGTTTCATGACACCATTTATGTACCGGATGATTCATGTCGTCGTTGCAGCATCCGCATTGTCGGCTGCTGCTGTGACTGCGCCTCCAGGCCACCCTGTCACTGCTGAACAAATATCCACTGCGATCAGCGATACGGGAATGCTGGTGTCCCCGGCACAGGTCAAGCTACTAACACAGGTTCATACCACCGCGGATGCGCCGAGGCTCAAGGTGGAGTCGATTCAGAAGTCGGGCAACAAGGCAGTAATCGTGCGCATGGGATGCGAGGTTTCTGCGCAATGTCTTCCATTCTTTGTAAGAGCCGAACTGGATCAAAATGGTGATTCCAAAATAGCATTGCATTCCAACGCAGGACTTTTGCCAAATGTGCCGCGAGCCCCTTCGAAACAGCCATTGGTGCGAGCCGGAGCACAGGCTGTGCTCTTACTCGAGAGTGAGCGGGTGCACATTCGGATCCCGGTTGTCTGCATTGAAGATGGTGCTCTCGGTCAGAATGTCCGCGTCCGTGGCTCCGGCAATCGGCAGATGTACGTGGCAGAGGTAGTCGACACCGGTTCGTTGAAGGGAAGGCTCTAATGCGGAGAACCAGCACATGTCTTGCGCGAATTCTGGGTTGCGTCATCCTGGCGGGAACGATTGTCGCCCCGACCTCAAGTGCGAAGACTACGAAGAAAAATAATCCAGCTGAACTGAGGTCAGACTATATTTCTCGGCTACGGGAGCAGGATGCTCCCGCGGTCACCAACACCATGGGCAGTCTTTGGTCGGCCAGCGGCGAAATGAACGACATATCGTCGGACTACAAAGCGCACAGGCTTAACGATACGGTAGTAATTCTCGTCGCCGTTCAAACCACCGCCGCGCAAAGCGGAGATGTAAACAGCCAGAGGGCTTTTCAAACCAGCTCTGCCATAACCGGCTTGGCTGGCGATATCAATACCAAGAGCCTGAATCCTCTATTCAATGCGAATTCGTCCACTTCTCTTAAGGGAGCTGGAGCTACGGATTCAAGTACGACATTCCAGACCAGCATGACAGCGCAGGTGATTGCAGTGCTGCCCAGCGGCAATCTGATTGTTGAAGCGCAACGCAAGATCTTCATGAACAACCAACACGAAGACATAACTGTGCGCGGAGTTGTGCGGCCCAAAGACATAGGGCCGAACAACACTGTCACCTCTGCCGCGCTCAGCAATCTTGAAGTCGAAATGAAGGGCAAGGGGATCATCGCCGATAGTACCCGTCGCCCCAACCCACTTACGCGGGCAATCTTATGGCTAACAGGATTCTGATTCATATGATCTTCGTGCAGAGCAGATTCCGGCTCCAGCTCTTCTCGCCCTTGACGCGTTTTGTCGCGCTGTGTCTCGGATTGTTCGTCTGTGCGGCAAATGCTCATGCGTCGAACTCCAATCGCGAGGTTCTGATCCGGGATATCACCAGCGTTGAAGGTGTTCGCGACAACATGCTGGTAGGTTATGGACTGGTTGTCGGCTTGAACCGCACCGGCGATACGCAGCAGACATATTTCACCGTCCAAACGTTGGCAAATGCCATGCAACGGATGGGGGTACTGATTGCTCCCGGCTCCGTTACAGTCAAAAACGTCGCCGCAGTCTTTATCACTGCCAATCTCCCTCCTTTCGCCCGGCCTGGTGCCAAACTCGATGTCACCGTCTCTTCCGTTGGAGATGCGAAAAGTCTTGTCGGGGGAGTGCTGCTGATGAGCGCCATGCACGGGCCGGATGGACAAATTTACGCCGAAGCCCAAGGTCCCCTGATCATGGGCGGATACACCGCCGGCAATAGTTCGAACGGCAAAGAAGTGAATTCTACGACCGTAGGAATTGTTCCTAACGGCGGAATCGTTGAGCGCGACACTGCTGTCGACCTGCATGAGTTCAAGACTGTTTCACTGCTCCTGCGCAATCCGGATTTCACCACCGCGAAAGACATAGCGGATGCCGTAAACGATAACTTCCACAAAGGCATCGCATCAGCGCTCGACAGTACCCGTGTCGATGTCAACGTTGCCGATTCTGGGGCGCTCTCAGTGCCAGACCTCATCTCCCGAGTGCAGAACCTGGCACTCGAGGTCCACACTCCAGCAAAGATCGTTGTTAACGAGAGGAATGGAACCATTGTTCTGGGCGGCGACGTCAAACTCAGCCCCGTCTCTGTTATTCACGGCAATCTCTCCATTCAGGTCGTCACTTCCTATGATGTGGCAGCGGTTTCTACCGGCATGGGCGGCAAAGACGAAAAGGGAAGAGGCCGCTCTCAGGAAAGAATGCAGCCCGTCCTGGTTCCGCAAACCAGGCTGACGGTAAATGACGCTCCGGCCCAAACCATGCGGTTGGATGAGGGAGCGAACGTCGAAGAGTTGGTAAACGGACTGCATGCGATTGGCACTTCGGCCCGGGATGTTGTCTCCATTCTTCAGGCAATTAAGGCTGAGGGCGGTCTGCAGGCTGAATTGGAGGTCCAGTAATGGCAACCAGCATGAGCACGGCGTCGCTTACATCGCAAACGAGTTTGCTGCAGTCGACGGAAGATCGCATGCTCCATCAGCTCAAATCTCAGCCGGCATCGAACGAGGACGCGAAGATCGAAAAGGGAGCTAAAGACTTTGAAGCCATGCTTTTAACCACTTGGATGCAGCAGGCTGAGCAATCGCTTGCCACAGTGCCGGGTGCCGAGGATGATGACGATGCAGCCGGGAGGGAGCAGATGATGAGCCTTGGCGTGCAGTCGGTCGCGCAATCGTTGGCTGCCCATGGCGGTATCGGGATTAGCCGAATGATCGCGAAAGCGATGCATTCCGTGGCGGATAAAGCGGATTCACAGACGTCAAGCACAGCCCCGAATCCAGAAAACCTGAAAATTGACAAGAAACCTTGAGAATCCGATTAAACTCTCGCTTGCAATGTGCCGATAGGGACGCAGGCTTCAATAAGGAGTCATATGAGAATCGATCTAACGCAGTTGGGAGCAAGTCAGCTCGCGAGTGAAGCGACGGCTCAGAAGGTCAAAGCAGATCGCGCGGCCGTTAACGGCTCTGATGGCAGCGGGTATCAGACCACGCTGTCGTCTGACACTGCTTCATTGCAATCATTGGTGAGTACTGCTATGAACTCTCCCGAGATCCGCCAGGACAAGGTGGACAGTTTGCGGGCTTCGATCAACAGCGGAAGTTATCAGCTTGATGCAAACAAAATTGCCTCGTCAATAATCGACGAGCACGCCTAATCAGCGTAGTAGCCACTTCTGCGGTTGAAGTGTTGAAAAGTAGTCGAAGATGATAGCGAACGGCCTCCAGGACCGGAACGGCAAGGTTGAAGAATACCTTCAGCTTTTACGTCTGCTTGCCTGCGAACTGGAACGGGCCATGCACGCAATCGCCGAAAACTCCCTTCCCGAATTTGAAGATAGCGTCTACAGTCAGGAAGCGCTCAGTTCTCGCCTCTCGGAACTGGCAGCAGAACTGGATATCTCCGCGCAAGCACCCCCCGCTGTTTTGTCCCCGCAAACAAACGACAATTTGATATCGCAGATTCACGCCGCCTCGGGAACACTTCAAACCTTGAATCAGCGTTACGCAGCTTTACTCCAGCACTCCAGCCGCTCCGTCGCCCTGATGGTGTCGCTTTTCGATTCGTTTAAAGGAAATCTTCAGGAGGGAACTGGCTTCAGGTCGAAACTGCAGACCTGGTCTTGCCAGATGTGAAAGTTATGGGTGGATTAAACACTTCGCTCTTGATAGGCATTCAGGCACTCAATGCTACGAAAGCCGCTCTCAATGCGACGAGCAATAACATTGCCAACGCCAATACTCCGGGATACACCCGGGAAGTGCCTCAGTTTTCAGAGAATGCTGAATCGTTGACTGGTGGAGAGGTTGTAGGGGGAGGCGTTACCCTCGATGGAATCCAGAGTGTTCGAGACGAATTGCTCAACCTTCAGATTCAGCAGCAAACGTCTCAGCAGAGCAGCGCCGATACACAATCGGCGAGCCTTCAGCAGATTCAGACAAACTTCGCGTCCACGGGCAACGATATTGCGAGCGAATTGACGGCATTTTCCCAAAGCCTTACCCAGCTATCTGCTAATCCAGGCAATTCGGCAGTTCAACAAGGTGTCCTTTCGAGCGGCCAGAATCTAGCCCAGGCATTCAACTCCACTGCTAATGCATTGACCAGCGCTCAATCCGATGCCAACACCCAGGTAACGCAAACCGTGTCTCAAATCAACACCCTCACGCAGCAGATTGCGCAACTCAACGGGCAACTTTCGCAACTCACCCAATCCGGCCAGGATGGCGGTACGGTGCAGGATCAGCGTGACCAACTGGTCCAGCAGCTCTCCACGCTGACCGGCATTTCCGTATCCCAGAGCAGCAATGGAGAGACCATTACTACCGCCAACGGATCGCCGCTCGTGATGGGTTCGCAGAGTTTCATGCTGCAAACAACCACGGGCAGCGACGGCATGCAGCACGTGCTCGATTCTGCCGGGAACGACATCACGGCTTCTATCCAGGGCGGCCAACTGGGCGGAGCGATTCAAATTCGCGATCAGGTGATCCCGGGGTTTCTCAACCAGCTCAACAGCCTCGCCAGTCAGTTTGCCACCGCATTCAATGCAGCGCAGGCCAAGGGTTTTGATTCCAACGGCAACGCAGGCAGCAACTTCTTTTCGGTTTCGACAGGAACAGCGGGAGCCGCCGCTTCTCTTCGCGTAGCGATTACCAACCCTTCACAAATTGCGATCAGCTCAGATGGATCGGCCGGCAGCAACGGAAATGTGGCCAACCTTTCAGCAGCGCTGACCAATGCGCTTCCGTCCGGCCAGTCTATTTCGAGTGGATACGCCAGCCTGGTGTTCCAGGTAGGCAATGCCGCATCGAATGCTGGTTCCCAATCCACGGCGCTCGGTCAAAACCTGCTTCAACTCACGAATCAGCAAGGGTCGATCTCCGGCGTCAGTATCGATGAGGAGACAACCAATCTCATTCGCTTTCAGACGGCTTACGAGGCCGCAGCTCGCATCGTAAGTACAATCCAACAGCTCAATACCGTGACCCTCGACATGGGTTCATCGCAGAGTTACTAATATGCGCGTCAATCCGAACATGGTTCCCAACATTCTTGCCGCCTTGCAGCAGAGCCAATCAACACTCAACACCGCTTTGCTGCAGGTTTCTACCGGCAAAAGCGTAACGGTGCCCTCCGACAATCCGGCCGCCTCGGCTGACATGGTGCAAAACACAATCGAGACGGGCCAGGTTGACGAATATACGCAAAATGTTACCGGCGTGCTCTCTAGGGTGCAGACCGCCGATTCCGCGCTCAGTTCGGTAGTTTCGTCCCTCACGCAGGCCGTGTCGCTTGGCACGGAGGGAGCGAACGGAACTAATTCTGCTGCCAATCAGCAGGCATTAGCTCAGCAAGTTCAGGGAATTCTCTCGAGCGTCGTCTCGCAGGCCAATCTCTCGTATGAGGGGTCCTATGTATTTGGTGGAACTGCCAACACAACGCTTCCTTATACCGCCGATCCAACATCGGCTTCGGGCTACGCATACAACGGAAACAATGGTGTGAACTCCGTGGCCGTCGGCGATCAGTTGAACGTCCAGGTCAACCTCCCGGGTAGCCAGATCTTCTCGAACTCCTCTAATGATGTATTGGGTTCGCTCAGTTCACTCGTCTCCGCACTGCAAAGCGGAAACAGCGCAAACATCCAAACCGCAACGTCTGCTGTTAGTTCCGCTCTTAGTTATGTCAGTCAGCAGCGAGTGTTCTATGGGAACACGGAGAGCCAGTTGAACTCGCAAGAGACTTACTTGCAGCAGGAGACCGTTAGCCTGAGCACGCAGCAGACCAATCTTGTTGGAGTGGATATGGCTACGGCGGCGACAACCCTTAGCCAGGCAGAGACTGCAAATAGCGCGGCACTGGCCGCTGCCGCTAAAGTCCTGCCGAACACGTTGCTCAATTATCTGTCGACGCCGAGTTAAAGCTCGCTAGCTTGGGAAGAGTCTTCTTGGAGGCTTCGACCTTCGGCAAGACTGCAAAAGCTTGGGGCGCATCCGAAGGATGCGCCCCATCTCATTTTCAGTGTCTACAGTGGGATCAACGTGCTTACATATCGTGTTTCTAAGCCGACCAGTTTCCCTGCATGCGATCAAGGGAGCCGGCGTAGGTCCCTGCAACTCGGGACGTTGGCGGCGGTAGAATCTGGGGCTCCGACGACGATGCGCGCAGGTCCATTTGCTGCCACGCTTCTCTCATTTTCAAAACGAGACGCATCTGTTCTTCCAAGATTTCAGGCTTGTTCTCCGCTTGTGCAAAGACAAGCTTTTGCCGCAACGACGCATAAAAGGCGATGAGTTGCAGGGCCAATTCTCCGCCCTCACCGTGATTAACCCAGTCTTCCAGATGGCCAATGACAAGCAGCGCGTGATTGCCTTCTTTGCATCGCTTCTCAATATCTCTGGCGCGCTGCGCTTCAGCTGCCCGTCGCAGATCGCCCGCCAGGGTATCGAAGAGACCAATCAGTAAGCCGAAGCCGCTGGCTCCCTCCGTTGCTGTTTTTCGATAAAAGAGTTCAGTTGGATTCATGTCAGTCTCGATTAACCGTTCGAATTGTTATTGTTCAGTCCCAGTTCGGTGTTGATTTGCTGCATCTCCATCGGCAGTTGCTGTAGCAGGATCTCGGCCTGGCTGTACTCGCTCTTCAATTGAGTCTGCAATGGCGTAATGTAGTTCGTTTCGAAATTATTGATGTCGGTTTGAAGGTTTCCTTCTTCAGTGTTGATACTTTGGAGATCTAAAGTGAAGGCGCCTTCTGCGGGGCTGATAAAGGTGGTGAGCTGCTGGTCAAGCGAGTTGGCAAATCCATTCAGCGCCGCACCCTGAAAGAAATTCTGCACGTCGCTGAAATTATTCTGAAGCGCATTCGTCAGCGATGCGCTATTCAAGGTCAGGGTTCCATCGTTATTGACTGAGATGCCCAGGGAGGAAAGGTTCGATACCGTTGTTGTTGTGCCCGAGGCCGGCGTACTGGTGTAAGACATCGCCGCCTCCAGAGTCATCTGCAGGCTACGCACCGATGAATTAGTAGCGAGGACACCTTCGCTAGTTCCGCTGAAGGTGAATTGGGTGTTTAAATCTGCAATCGCCTTGTTGTAGTCAGTGACAAATTGGCTGATGGCCGTTGAGGCTTGGCTCGTATCTGGGGCAATGGTCAAGCTCACGTTGCTTCCGGGGCTGGCATTCAACAGATTGAAAGTCACTCCAGCAACTGCTCCTGTAACAGTATTCGACGCGCTCGCGATTGAAATTCCATCAACGCTGAGCGAGGCATTTTGTCCGGTCACGGCTTGCGTGAAGCTCAAGCTTCCGCCCGATGCGGAACTAACCGTGAAATTAGCAGCCTTGCCTGAGGTATTGCTGACAATCGCAAGCCGGGCGCCGTTGGCATCGGAAATTACGCTGGCCGTAACGCCAAGGTTATCGCTATTGATGGTGCTCGCGACGTCGTTGAGCGTGCTCGTTCCCGTGCCCGTGGAGATGCTGGTAACCGTTCCATCGGCTCCAGTAATGGTGAAACTGCCGGCCGCCAGGGGCGTTGTCGCGCTTGCGACCGCCCCAGACGCCCATGAAGCCGTGCTGGCAAGGCCATTCACCACGACAACATGATTACCAGAAGCACTTCCCGAGGCTGCAGTAGCAGTGACAATGTTCGAATTTGAAGAAGTTACTGTCCTTGCGGAGAGCGGCCCGACAAGTGAATTCAGAGACTGCATGTCATTGTCGAGATTGGTGGCATCGGTTTGAATCTGGGTCAAGGCAGTGGACTGGCTCTGCAGAGTTGTATATTGGTTTTCCCATGCGGTTTCTGGCGCACGAGCTGCGGTCAAAGCTGAATTGACGGCTGCCGTTACGTCGATGCCGGCGGATGATGCTCCGGTCGCCGCCTGCAGAATCGAGCTGATATCGATGCCCGAAGTGGAACTCGCTGAAGAAGACAGCAGTGAATTCAATGCCGATACTGAACTCATAAATATTGCCTGTTTCCGAACTGGGACTTCGCTCATGTCGCCCAGTTCTTTTGGTTCAAAACCGAAGTAGATATCGGCACTCTTGGGCGCGATTTCCAGCCTGCCGGGAAAGAAAAAAAGTGGCGCCCGAAGGCGCCACCTGAGGTTGCACTAGGAGTCGATGTTTTCGTCTGTTTTGTTTACTGGAGGAGCTTCAGAACAGCCTGTTGCGCCTGGTTGGACTGCGACAGGGCTGCCATGCCGGTTTGCTGCAGAACGTTGTACTGCGTCATCTTCGCGACCGTGGCGCTGATGTCGGCGTTTTGAACGCTGTTCTGCGCGCTGGTCAGGTTCGTTACCTGGGTGTTCTCCACGTTCACATCCGCGGACAACTGATTCACGGCGGCGCCGATGGTTCCACGCGTTGCGGAAACGGTGTCAATCGCAGCAGTGATAGCAGCTAGTTCCGTCTTTGCGTTAGCAGCGGATGTCAGGTCGCCCGTCAATTTTAGGTCAGTAGCCGGCGCCAGGGTACCAGTGGCGATAGACGCGCTTCCATTACCGGCTGCGGTGCCATCGCTGGTGAAAACTTTCATGGCAGTCGCGCTGAATACCGCCGTACCATTGAAGTTTGTCTGCGAGCCGATGTTGCCGATTTCCGTGAGAATCGACTGGTATTCGGTGTCTGCCGCAGTCGATTGTGCGGTCGTCAAGCCGCCGTTCGCGGCTTCCGTCGCCAACGTAACTGCACGGTTCAACAATGAGGTCACCTGCGAGAGCGCGCCATCTGCGGTCTGTGCAAAGCCCACGCCGTTTGAGGCATTCTGGCTCGACTGTGTAAGGGCGGAGATGCTCGAACCCAGGCCGGCAGCGATCGAAAGGCCGGCTGCGTCGTCCGATCCGGAGTTGATCTTCATTCCGGTCGACAGCTGCAACAGGGTCTTCTGGAGTGAAGCTTGGGTGGAGGCGAGGGCGTTTTCTGCGCCCAACTGAGAAACGCTATTCAGAACGCTGATCATTGGTATTGCTCCTTATATCGATTTCCGCCTGCACCGAACCTGATCTGTCTTCAAAAGAGGTCCAGAATCGCTACTTGGAGCAGGTGGTTTGTTGTTACGCGAACTCTATCGGCGTCTGTTTTCACGGATTCTAGTCCTGCCTGAAATTCTTGTCCCAAACGGCTACAACTTTCGTTGAACCGCACAGTCTCCTCATGCGCATCCAGCTTGAGTTCTGATAAACGCTATGGCCACCACTGAGGTTGTGCCGGGGAGTGGACAGACAGCAAGCGACCTGCGCTGGGTTGATGCCGCAGTATGAAATGTTTTATAGATCACCCGGCACAGTTCCACACAGTCCCGCAGACTATACCTACTCTTTGTGTCTATGATTGGGCAGTGTCCTTTACGAAAACAATAAAAGCACCACAAGATCGCCGGGCAACCGCGGACGCAGCAACTGTGGCCGCGTGGATCTTGTTCGTGCTCGCAGTGTTAGTCCTGGTTGGCCTGGCTTTCGACCTGAGAGAGTTGCAAAGCCTTATCCCCGGCAAAGCCGGTATTAAGGCCAACTCGGCGCTAGCAATGCTGCTTGCGTCGGTTGCACTGTTGCTTCGCAATCATCGCGTCTCACACTTCCTCTCGATCGCGGTGTTTCTCATTGGTGCACTGACCCTGAGCGAGTATCTCTGGGGCCGTAATCTCGGGATTGATGAGTTTCTCCTTCGCGATACGAATTACATTTTCTATCCAGGCCGGATGTCCCCGTATACCAGCTTTGGATATGTGCTTTTCGGATCATCTCTCCTGCCGATGAACTCGCGGCATCGTGTGTTGCGGCTGCTTTCACGGGCCCTCGGTCTATTGACCGGTGCTCTTGGCGCCCTCGCAATCGTGAGCCACGCTTACGACACCCATGTGATGAATCTGCTTCGCCCGCATAGCAACGTTTCTGTTCCCACTGCGCTCGGTTTTCTCATCGGCGCTGTCGGGGTGCAATATGCAACCCCATCTGAGGGGATCGTCCGCCTTTTCCATGCCGACAACGCCGGGGGAGTAATGCTGCGACGACTGCTTCCCGCAGGAACCCTCCTTACACTGTTGCTTGGCTACGCAGTCAGAGATGCGCAAATACACTACCACTGGGAAAGCGGCTTCTCGCTGGCGGTTGTCAGTCTTGCCGTGGGTGCCAGTCTCATTACGGGTATCGTGCTCACCGCGGTTCATCTTGAGCGGCAGGACCTTTCCCGCCGCGAGAGTGAATCTCGGTTTATGTCGGCCGCCAAGGCAGCGCCGGTGATGATCTGGATGTCCGGCACTGACAAGCGACGCACCTATTTCAGTAATCGCTGGCTCGAATTCATCGGTCGTTCTCTGCAGACCGAGACGGCAAACAGCTGGACAGAAGATGTCCACCCGGAAGATTTGCGGCGGTGCCTCGACATCTACGGGCAATCCTTTGATCGGCGTGAGCAATTCAGGATGGAGTTTCGGGTCCAGCGGTACGACGGTGAGCATCGATGGGTGCTCGACCATGGCGTGCCGCGGTTTGATCAGGACGGCTCTTTTGTCGGTTACATCGGGATTGCGGTCGATGTGACCGATCGTAAGCTGGTGGAACAAACATTGCGTGAGAGTGAGGCGCGGTTTCTGGATTTGGCCGAGCAGAGCCGCACCACCCACTGGGAAGTCGACCCGAAGGGTCTGTTTACCTATGTCAGCCATGTTTCCCAGATTTCTTGGGGCTACAGTCCGGCCGAAGTAGTAGGCCGGATGCATTTCTATGACATCCATCCTGAAGAAGGACGAGAGGCATTCAAGGCGGCTGTCTTCGCGGCCGTCGAGCGGAAGCAACCGTTTCTTGACGTAGTCCACGCCGTAGAAACGAAGGATGGCCGCATCGTGTGGGGCTCGGTCAACGGCATCCCCCTTTTGAGGGCCGACGGAACCCTGCGCGGCTATCGAGGCAGTTGCACCGATGTCACTGAACGCAAAATGGCTGAAGAAGCGCTTTCAGGCATGAGCCGAAAGCTGATCGACGCACACGAGCAGGAACGTACAAAAATAGGGAGAGAATTGCATGACGACATCGTCCAGCGATTGGCTCTCTTGGCCGTACAACTCGACGGAATTCAACAGGACATTCCCGCTTCGATACCTGAGTTCGGTAGGCGAATGAACGATCTACGAAACCAAACCAGCCAAATCACCAACGACGTTCAATTGCTGTCGCGCGAATTGCACTCAAACAAACTGGAGTATCTGGGGCTCGTTGGAGCGACAAAAAATTTCTGCAAAGAGTTCGGTGAACGTCAGAAGATGGAGATTGATTTTCAGAGTCACGATATTCCTGCCGTAATCCCAACGGATCTTTTTCTTCCTTTGTTCCGCGTTTTACAAGAAGCCCTCCGCAACGCCACGAAACATAGTGGGGTAAAGAGCTTCGAAGTGAAACTATGGGGAAGTGCGGAAGAAATCCAGCTCACTGTCAGCGATCGCGGTGTAGGTTTTGATTCAGAAGCCGCAATGAAGGGGACTGGACTTGGCCTCACGAGCATGCGGGAACGCCTGAGGCTGGCGGGTGGAAATCTCTCAATCAATTCTGGCCCAAAGCGCGGCACCACGATCCACGCTCGTGTGCGTCTCAATTCGGGGGGATCATGACAAAGCGATTCTCGATGAAACTCGGAACCGCCCTGAGATTTTCGTTTTGGCCGACGGCCCTGATCGGAATTGTGGTCATCAAGGCTGTACTCTCACTCGACGTAAAGCCGGGATCTTTTGTGCTTTCATATAGCGGAATCAGTTATCTCCTCCTATTGTGTTTGGCAGCCATTTCCGCTATCCGCAACGGAATACAGAACCAGCTTGGGAAACGGCTGTTCTGGGTGTATCTCGCAATTGCCTACGGACTCTGGGCGCTACACCAGTTCGTAACTCTCTACTACCAGATTGGTCGGGGCATAGATGCGCCCGACAGTTCGATCGCTGATCCGACGCTGTTTCTGCACATCGTACCGTTTATGGCCGCTGCGGCGACTTTCCCCCACCGGAATGTAAACGAACGCAAGCACTACAGGGAGATATTGAACTTTATTCTCTTGTTGCTTTTCTGGAGTTTTCTTTATGGCTACATTGTTTTTCCATATCAGTTCTTCCCCAACGCCGCCAGCTACGCCTTGCGCTTTGACATTCTTTACCTGCTGGAGAATGTGACGCTGGTGCTGGTTTTAGGTGTTTTGACCCTTCGCGCCCGTGCTCCTTGGAAGTCGATCTATCTTCATCTGTTCGGCGCCTCTGCCCTTTACGCGCTAAGTTCCGCAGTAGCCAACCTTGCGGTTGACTCGGGAGGCTACGTCAACGGCAAGCTGTATGGTCTGGGTCTGACTGCGTCCGTTTGCTGGTTTGTTTGGATCCCGTTGCGCGCGCGGCAGGTAAAGGGAGAAGTAACAACCGTCCGAACCGATACAAACCAAAGCTCACGAGGCTCAGTATGGGCGATGCTCGTCGTCGTCATTGTTACTATCCCGATTATCTGGGAACTGGTTCAACGAAATGAGAGCATCGGCTTCGGCGCCCTTCGACTTCTGGTAGCAATTGTGGCAATTCTGAGTCTGGCGAGCGCTGCCTTTATAAAGGAGTACCTAGCCAGACGTGAACTCGATTTTGATTTTGGTTTAGCCAACGACAGGCTACGCCTGGCGATGGAAGCGAGCGCATCGGTTGGATGGGACTTTGACGTAAAGAGTGGGCGTGACGTTTTGTTCGGCGACCTCCAAGCCATCTTTGGATTACCTGGCGACAGCCACGTAATAACCACGGAAGATTTCTTTCGTTATGTGCATTCGGATGACCGAACAAGAGTCTCCGAAGCGATCGACGATGCAAGGCAAAACCAGAAACTGTACGCGGAAGAATTCCGAATCGTAAAGCCCGACGGGACCGCTCACTGGCTGGCAGCGCGAGGCAAGTTCTACTATGCAAGGGACGGCAGCCCCGAGCGAATGATCGGCGTGTCGTTCGATATCACCGAGCGCAAGTTGGCTGAAGAAGCCCTGGCCGGTATGAACCGCAGAGTGATTGAAGCGGAAGAGCGTGAACGCGACCGGATCGCGAGGGACCTTCACGAGAATGTCGGTCAGCGACTTGCATTATTGGCAATCGCGATCGAACAGCTCAAGAACGACTTCCCCCATCAGCCAGTTGAGCAATTAGACCGCATGGATGCCGTATGGAGGAAAACCCTGGAGATATTGACCGATGTGAAAGCCTCGGCGCACGAACTGTATTCTCCAAGACTGGAGTATCTCGGCATTGCTGCAGTCATGAGAACCTTCTGCGGGGAGTTCGGGGAGAGGAAGAGAGTGAAGATTGAGTTTACAAGCAAAGAGTTTTCCGCTCCCGTGCCGCCGGATATCGCGATTTGCCTGTTCCGCGTTCTACAGGAAGCCCTGCACAACGGAGTGATGCACAGTGGGGTGCAGAAGTTCAGTGTGCAATTATGGGGCGAGTCGGATCAGGTTCATCTTCGAATAAGCGACTCAGGCGCTGGCTTTGATCCCAGAGTGGCAAGCGGAGGCCCAGGGCTTGGTCTGGTCAGAATCGAGCAGCGAGTAAAACTAGTGAATGGGAAGTCTTCAATCTATTCACAACCCGGAGAGGGTTCAGTAATCCAGGTCAGCGTGCCCTTGCGTCCTGGATACGATTCCATGCGTGCGGCCGACTAAAGCGTCCTGAATTTCGCCCACTCAAAGGGAAGAGGAGCCAGAGTGTTTTGCGCACATTCTCTCGTAGATGTCGCTTTCCTGTTCACGCTGAGAAATGTTCAACACAAACCCGCATAGAATATCTACGCTACTGCACTTGGCGATTTCGTCGCATAGATGTTCGACCTCAAACGCAGCATCAGCCTTCCCCTGATTCCACAGGACAGCGGCACATTCACCACAAATTGCGACACGAGGGCTCTCCCTCCTCGACGCTTTGGCGGCTGACTGGACCAGGTTGTCCACGACAGTCCGAAATTGAGCCGGGTCAGGGCGATCATTCACCATGAAAGTCGAGAGCGTCTCAATCACATCCATGCAGACAAAGCGCCCCTGTTCAACGGCGGCGACGACATCCACGCCATTCTCCCGCAATTTCTGAAGAAGATCCTTTCGATGCGAGTCGGACGCGACCACGATAACGGCAGTCCCGGACTCCAGACCGGCTTCGATGAAGCGAGTGAAGCCAGCGACCAACGCCGCATCATCAGAATAGAATTCAACCTCGTGGTTGTGGGTGATCTCCATTTTTCCCAATGCAAGTGGTGAGGGAGCCTCACTGGGGCGTTCGAGAGTTTTCGGATCTGGCCCAGTAGCGAAATAGTGGCCCGATAACCCGTCACTCACAAACTGCCTGCCTTGAAGAACCGCCTCCACAGCAGGCTGCAGTTCACCTCCGGCATGAGCCTTGACCACATAGCCTAGCGCCCCCAGGGCGAGAGCCTGCTGCACCACATCCGCAGAAGATTCCTGGCTCATGAAGAGTATTTTGCTTTTGGGAGACAGCTTTCGGATTCGCCGGGCCGCATCGATTCCATTCAGTGAAGGAAGCCCGATGTCGAGCATAATCAGGTCCGGCTGAAGTTCTTCGGCTTTCTGAACTGCTTCTAAGCCGTCCGCGACCTCTCCGACAATCTGAAATTCCGGTTTTTTTCGCAGGGTCGAACAAATGAAGCGCCGGAATGGCTCATAGTCTTCGACCACAAGGATCCGGCTTGATGGTGTTTCCAATTTGTCCCCTTTACAAAATCCGAACCCGATTCTGCGAATCTAGTTGCTTTTGTGTACTGATATTCCCATATTTCACAAATTAGGTCGTTGTCCGCGCGCATTGACAACCGGTGACAATTCTGGATGGGGGACTGGTTCAAAAAAGGGTAATCCAATACTACAACTCATCATCCTCACCTTGCCCCGTTAACTGTGGATATCGCGTAGCCGATCTATGTGCCACTGGGAAAAGGCATGAAATTGTCAATTGGATATTGGCAATGGTTGAACGGGGAGTGCACACTGAACGATATTTCAGGGTCGACGAGGACGAAATCGCAGAGGCACCCTCGCAGCGGCCACCCAGCCAATCCCATCCAGCGTATCCACGGAAATTTGTCGATCGCTCGGCGAGTCCAAAAATCCCCGCATTTGGAGCCTCTAGTAAATCGATAAAGTCGCAATCAAGTTAATTCTCCTTGACAGCCTCCCACGCTCAAAGCTAGCTTGTTCGGAATTCGAACAATATAGCAATTCAGAACCGAATTTGAGATCGCTTCTTGGAGGTTCCAGATGATCAAGCCACGTCGGAGAGTGGGCCCTCTCCTTGGAATTCTATTTGCTCTGATCTGCTTCGCCTGCTCTCATCATTTCCTGATGGGTCAGGCTGTGAACGGCACTTTGCTCGGAACCGTTACCGACATCTCAGGTGCAACGGTGCCGGGGGCGAAAGTGACCGCAACCGAAGCCCAGACCAACGCCACCCACGAGTCTGTTACCAACGAAAGCGGCAACTACTCTTTCCCTGACCTGCAACCCGGGACCTACGCGGTCAGCGCTGAGGCGAACGGGTTCAAACGAGTCTCGCAGCAGAGCATTACCCTGCTCAGCAACTCATCAGTACGTGTCGATCTATCGCTCACACCGGGAAGTGTGTCGGAAACCGTGACTGTGACCACGGCACCGCCACAACTTCAGACGGACCGTGCCGACATCAGCACCAAAATTGACGCGGCCAACATGGCGGAATTGCCCCTCACTACTGGACGCAACTTCCAATCGCTTCTCAACCTCGTCCCCGGGGCCAGCCCCGCAACTTTCCAGCACTCGCAGTTCTTCAATGCGCAGAATTCTTTGCAGACCCAGGCCAACGGCATGCCGCGCGTCAGTAATCTTTATCAGATCGAGGGCATCGACGATGACGAGCGCACCGGCCTGCTGCAAATTCTGATTCCTCCCGCCGAAGCGATCCAGACCGTTGATGTCTCAACGAATAACTATGAGCCGGAACTTGGCCGCTCCGTCGGCGCCATCACCAATGTGACGCTCAAGTCCGGCACCAATGCCTTTCATGGTTCGGCGTTTGAATATATTCAGAACAACGCTGTCAACGCTCGCTCCTATTTCGCCGGCCCGCTTGGCCACCTGTCATACAACTACTTTGGCGGCTCCATCGGCGGCCCGATTAAGAAAGACAGGTTGTTTTTCTTCGGCGACTACCTCCGCACCACCGACAGTGAAAGGGTCAGCAGCACGTTTACCGTCCCTGACGCTCGCTGGTATACCAACGCCGGAGCCACTCCGGGCTGCACCGATCCAGCCGGCTGCGTCGATTTGAGCAGCGCTCTCGTCGGCACGACTGGGCAAATCTATGACCCGAACACGGGCGACGGCACAGTCGCGCATCCGCGCACTCCGTTCACAAACAATCAGATTCCCTTCAGCCGGGTCAACTCTGTTTCCCTGAACATGCTCCAGGAACTCAACGCGGCTTATCCCAAGTTTGGAAAGCTGAACTCGACCTTGCCGCTGTCGAATCCGTCAAACAACTACACCACCAATCTTCCATTCACCAAGGATGCGAATAGCTTCGACGTCAAAGTTGATTGGACCATCACTGAAAAAGACCACCTCAATGGCCGCTATAGTTGGCAGCAAACCCACACCTACCAGGCGTCGGCCTTCGGCAACTTCCTCGGCGGTCCGCAGGGCGGCGGCTTCGAGGCTACAGGTAGTCAGACGGCCTACAGCACGGGCGGCATCTACAATCATGTTTTCTCGCCCAGGTTCTTAACCGAGTTTCGCGTAGGCGTAGCCCACCTCCGCAACCAGGCAAATCCAAATGACTACGGCTCGAACGATGCGACAACCATCGGTGTGCCCGGAGTCAATCTTCCCAACCAGCCTTTTACCTCCGGACAGGTCGGCATCACCATCAACGGTGGCTTTTCTAACCCACTCATCGGATATTCAGCTTCCGTGCCGTGGATCCGCGCAGAATCAAACATCGATGCGGTGAACACCTGGACGAGGATTGCTGGCAACCACACCTTCAAGTGGGGTGCCGACATTCGCCGGGTCCGCGACGATCTCTTGCAGGACCAGACCTTCAGCCCCCGCGGCGCATTCACCTTCAATGACCTGCAGACCTCTACGACTGGCGCCAAGACAAATATCGCAAACTTCATGGGCAGCTTCCTGCTCGACCAGCCCAGCCAGACGGGCCGCGATCTGAACACGTTTTTCCCGGCCTACCGGCAGTGGTGGTTCTTCGCCTTTGCAGGAGACAAGTGGCAGGCAACACCCAAGCTGACCGTTGACTATGGCCTTCGCTGGGAATTCTATCCGCCAGCTACGCCGAAAGTCGCCGGCGGGTTTTCAAACTACAACCCGACAAACAACACGCTGGTTCTGGCCGGTCTCGGCAACAATCCTTCAAACCTCGGAATAGCGACCCAGTACAAGTACTTCGCTCCGCGTACTGGACTCTCCTTCCGTGCGCATGACGCTACCGTGATCCGCATGGGCTTTGGCATGAGCTATATCCCATTCACGGATAACACGTATGCGTATAACTACCCAATCCGCGCCAACAACAGCTATCAGCCGGCGGGCTCGACCTTCACTCCCGCTGTCCTCTCCGATGGCGTGACAGTTGCGACGTTCCAGGCTGGTTTTCCGGCGCCGGTTCCGGTAGCGATTCCCAGCAACGGAATCATCGCTGCAAGCACGCCGTCACTGATCAGCCAGGTCTATACCTACATTCCGCTGAATTTCAGAAATTCCTACGCGGAAGCCTGGAACCTGGCCCTTCAGCAGGGCTTCGGCCCCAACTACACTTTGCAAGTTGCATACGTAGGCAATCATGGCTCGCGTATGAATCTGTCACAGAACATTAACCTGCCAAGCGTGTATGGCGGTGGCAATGCTTCACTGCCAGAGAACTCCAAAGCATTCACGGGGGGTGCCACAGGGCGTACCGCAGCCACAAACCAGTACTTCCACGGGGCCTCCTCGAACTACAACGCCCTGCAGATCCAACTTACAAAGCGCTATTCCGCCGGCCTCTCGTTCACCTCCGCGTTTACCTGGGGTAAAGCACTCAATTACGCCACCGGTGGAGATGACAACGGCAGCATGGTCTTCTTCATCAACCAACGCAAAAACTATGCTCCGGCCGACTTTGACCGTTCAAAGAACTTCGAGCAGAGCTTTGTCTACGAGTTGCCATTCGGGCGTGGTCATCAATTATTCAACTCCGGCGTTGGCGACGCAGTGTTTGGCGGCTGGAGACTCTCCGGTGTGATTTCCATGCTTTCGGGTTTGCCATTCAGCGTGTATGCAAATCAAGGCGTCCTCAACACGCCAGGAACCGCGTTGCTGGCAAACATCACGGGCGGCCCCAGAGTGCTCCACCAGATCGGATCCGGCAAACAATGGCTGTCTAAATCCAATTTTTCCCAACCAGCTGGCTGCGCCGGAGCTTTTCCTTGCGTTGGCCCATCCCTCGGCAATACCGGCAGAAACCAGTTCCGGGGTCCCGGTTATTGGCAGAACAACTTCTCGCTTGCTAAGAAATTCACGATATATCACGAATTTGCAAGTGAAATTCGTATCGACGCGGTGCAGTTGACGAATACACCTCAGTTCGGTCTCCCCAATTCTGGCAGCGGAACAATCTTTACGTCCTCTAACTTCGGTCAGGTCACGAGCACCCTGGGCAGCGGCCAAGGCAGCGTGAACGGTGTCGGAGGTGGGCGTAGTCTGCAGGGTTCCTTCCGGTTCGCCTTCTAGAAGCCGATTCACGAATGCAATGAGACGGCCGGTAATCGTGTAACGATTATCGGCCGTTCAACCACTTAGCCAAGGTTTGCTCTCAGACGGGGTTTAGGTTGAGCATTGGAGTAATATGAAAACCATTTCACGAAGGGAATTTGTCTCAATTGCCGGAGGAGCAGCCGCAGCCTGTTTCGCGTTGCCAAACTCCAGCCTGGCTCAATCATTGAAAAGTCAGTTCCGGATTGCAGTAATCAACGACGAGATCTCGCAGGATTTTGATCATGCCTGCTACGTTGCTGCGCACGATTTCGGTATGAGCTGGATTGAACTTCGCGCCATGTGGGGCAAGAACGTCATGGATCTGGACGCCGCGCAGATCAACGAGGCGCAGAAGATTCTGAGCAAATACAGTCTCAAGGTGACTGATATTGCCAGTCCGCTCTTTAAGACCGATTGGCCCGGCGCGCCACGATCGCCATACGGTTCAAAAGAAGACCTTCACGGCGCCCCTGAGGTCACGTTCAAAGAGCAGGACTCAATCTTGGAACGTTCGATCGCTTTGGCAAAGCAATTTGACACCAACAAAGTTCGCTGCTTCGATTTCTGGCGCTGGAAGATGTAGCGCCATACCGTCAAGCCATCGACGATAAGCTTCGGTCAGCTGCGGAGACTTGTGGTAAGCAGGGCATTCTTCTCGTACTGGAGAATGAGTTCGCCTGCAACACTGCGACTGGCCGCGAATCAGCACGCACCATGAACGCGGTGAAAACTCCGCACCTGGCGCTGAATTGGGACCCCGGCAATGCCGTGATGCGCAATGAACTCGATGCGTTCCCGGTCGCGTTGGGATCTGATTCCAAAAGACCGAATTCACCACTGCCACTGCAAGAATGCAATCAAGGGCGCTAATGACAAGATCGAGTGGTCGCCAGTCGATAAAGGATACATAGATTGGGCAGGGCAGTTCCGCGCACTCAAGCAAATGGGTTATCACGATGCGGTTAGTCTCGAGACCCACTGGCACGGCGGCGGTACACCTGAACAATCCACGCGCATCAGTTGGGCGGGAATGAAAACTTGCCTCGAAAGCGCAAAAGCCATTTAGGCCCTGACACATAATGACAACTGGCTCAGCAGGCCGGTGCAAGCAACTGCATAGAAGGAGAACTACATGATCACTCGACGAGAGTTTCTCGACACGCTGGCTGTAAGTAGTGCTGGCCTTGCAATCAGTTCGACCGCCAAAAGTTACGGTCAGATTTTAGGGTCGAACGACAAATTGAACTTTGCAGTCATTGGCCTGCATTCTCGCGCATATGCTCATCTTTCCGCCCTGAAAGCCAACAAGGATGCAGCGCGAGTCGCCTATGTGTGCGACGTCGACACCAATACGATGAAGAAGTTTGCCAGTGACTCCGAACGCGAGTTGGGTTACGCTCCGGCCACTGATCAGGACTTCCGCCACATTCTCCAAAGAAAAGATGTTGACGCCATTACGATTGCAACCCCGGATCACTGGCATGCGCCCATGGCTATCCTCGGCCTGCAGGCGGGCAAGCATGTCTATGTCGAAAAGCCCTGCAGCCACAATCCCGCCGAGGGTGTGTGGCTCGTAAAAGCCCAGCAGAAATACGGAAAGCTTGTCCAGATGGGCACGCAGCAGCGGTCATCCGCGCACACCATTGAAATCGTAGACAAGATTCACGGCGGCCTGATCGGTAGAGCCTATTACGCCAAAGCTTGGTACAGCAATATTCGTAAATCAATCGGCGTGGGGAAGGATGCACCTGTACCCGCGCAACTCGACTGGGATCTGTGGCAGGGCCCCGCGCCGCGAGTGGCCTATCGCGATAACGTTCAACCCTACAACTGGCATTGGTTCAAAACCTGGGGTACCGGCGAAACCCTGAATAACGGAACGCATGAGATTGACGTCTGTCGCTGGGCTCTCGGTGTCGATTACCCACACTCTATTTCATCCTCGGGTGGTCGATACCACTACAAGGATGATTGGCAGTTCTATGACACCTTGGTGACGAATTTCAACTACGACGACAAGATGATTTCGTGGGAGTGCAAGTGTTGCGATGGAATGAAATATTACGGCCGTGATCGCGGATCAGTGATTGTCGGAACCAATGGCTCGGTGCTGGTTGATCGCGACGGCTATGAGATCTACGACCTGAAAGGGAACAAGACAAACGAATTCAAGGTGGGCAGCGTAACCTCGTCGACTGATCTAACTGGCCGCGACTCCATGACCGATGCCCACTTCGCCAACTTCATCGCGGGAGTGCGCAAAGGCGAAAAGCTGAACGCCCCCGTCGCCATCGGAAATGTTGCTGTAACCACGCTTCAGTTGTCGAACGTTGCCTGGGAACTCGGCCGCGAGTTGCAGCTCGATCCAATTTCAGGTCAGCCAAAGAATGATCCGGATGCCATGAAGCTATGGGGACGGCAATATGAGAAAGGATGGGAGCCCCGAGTCTAGTAGCGATTTGGGATCGTCTCAGAAAGCACGGGAGATTACTCGCCCGTCAGCCGGATGCATCGCGGGAATTGTTTTTGTGCGGACTTTGCGCCCTATCCTCGGAATGGAGAATTGAGAACAAGCATGCAAACTTCGCGTCTCGTCCTCAATGGAAATTTGAGCGCGTCGAATAGAATCGCCCGACAGATAAACCGGAAACTCATCTTCAACCAGATTCGCGTGAAGCAGCCAATTTCTCGCGCCGAGCTTGCACGCACGTCGGGCCTTCAGCGCAGTACAGTCTCCCTTATTGTTGAAGAGTTGCTCACTGATCGTTGGGTAGTCGAGGGTTCAACTGGAGAGATCCCACGCGGAAGAAAGCCGACCTTTCTTAACGTCAACGGCCAGCGCGGCGTTCTTGCGCTCGACATTCACCCGGCCCACGTCATGTTGGCCGTGGCTGACCTTGGGGGAACGATCGTTTCTCTGGATTCCGTGAAGCTACCTGCCGATCCACAAAAGGTTATAGGAGCCATTCTGAGCCCCGTTCAGAAAATGCTTCGCGCTCATCCGAACCGCACCTTCGAAGGCGTCGGAATCAATGTTCCCGGGCGCTTTGATCCAGGCGAGGAAAAATCCATCTTTGCTCCAAACGTCGCCTGGCCGATCGGAGAACTGAAGTCGCGTGTCGAAAGAGCCACCGGCCTCCCGGTTGTCGTCGACAATGTCGCAAATGCCTGTGCTCTGTCTGAAGTGTGGTTCGGATACAGAGACAGGATGCGTGACCTGGTCGTGGTCAACGTCTCAGAGGGAATCGGAACCGGCATCTTTGCTAACGGCCATCTCCTGCGTGGCGAGGCCGGCGTAGCTGGCGAGTTCGGCCATGTTCAGCTGGATCCCAACGGTGTGCGCTGCGGATGTGGCGGCCAGGGATGCTGGGAAACGATCGCCTCCAATCGCGCTGGTATGCGCTACTACACTGAAATCGCGAAGAAGTCCGTATCCTCGTTCGATGATCTCATCCAATTGGCCAAGGCCAATGATCCCGCGGCCACGCAGGCACTAACAAAAATGTGCAATGCGCTGGGCCTCGGGATGCACATGATCGCCCTCGCCCTGGCGCCCGGTGAAATCGTCGTCGTTGGTGACATCACGAATGTTTGGGAACTGGCGGGAGCCGCGATTGAGAGTCAGATGCGCCGCTTTCCGTTGGTCCGAGCCCCAAGCATCCGGCCCGCTGGAGAGGGAAACAAAGCACGCCTTCGCAGCGCAGTCGCACTGATCATGAATTCCAAAGTCCTTTAAACGCGAGGCCTCGCCGCACAGCACGCTTCTCATACGTGCGCTTTCAAATGGTGCGGCGTGCAACCTTCAGTTAGAACAAATGCCCAAGCGAGAAGAACCATGTGGCATGTCCGGTATCTCCAACACTTCCACCAATAAAGACAGGCCCAAAAGCGGTGCGGACAATTATGCCGCCCGCGCCGTCATTAGGAAGTTTGCTCACGCCCGGCGCGTCATACATTTTTCCGATTTCATAAACACCAACGGCGTAGACGCCACCACCCACGAATGGCGGGAGAGCAATCAAACGATGCATGTAGCCTGATCTAAAGAAGAAGTACTGATTTCCGCGCACCTCGTTCGTGCCATAGGCGAGAAGTCCCTTTGTCCCGCCGAGGAAATACTGAGGAATGCCAGTTTGCTCGTGGCCCATTGTCGTCCCACCCTCAGCAACCAGAAAGAGGGAACTTCGGAGAGACACCGGTTTGAAATACTCGGTTTTCATCTCCAGATTTGGGAATGCGGAGGGTGCTCCCGGGCTCTTATCGAAGAAGTGGAAATTCAACTGCCCGAAATAGCCCGCCAATGGAACGACGGGTTCGTCCAGGTGATCAGTGACTAAACGAAGTCGTGTATCGCCCACCTGTCCCTTGACGGATGAGAACGCCGGGGTGCCCAGTCTCAGGTCTGCATTCAGGTATCCGAATTCGTATCCGGCTCGCACTTCGCTGAATCGGTCAACGGCATATCCGACGTCGAGCCCGACACCAGCCCTGACGATGCGGTAGTCAGCCTGTGGATTGTCGTAGGAATAAATCCACTGCCCCGAGTTACTCACATTAGCTTCCGGAGAGTAAAACCACTTCGAGGATTGTACAAACCTCTTGTAGTACTCCGAAGAAATTCCATAAGTATTTCCAATTGCAAAATCCGTGCGCCATTCCGAGCCTAAGCCGCCTACGTCCAGAAACGTTAATCGACCGCCCAGCGCGTAGGTGACGTTCTCAGGCTCGGTGCCATCGATGCTAAACGCAATCTGCAAAACCGGCGGTGCATTGTTCTTCTCACGTACATTGACCAGCAGACCCGTCTCGCCGCCCACCTCGGTCAGACCATAGGATGCACTCGCAAATCTTCCAATGCCCGTCAGACGAGTGAGATCGGTATCGAGTTTCTTCGTGTCGATCGGCTTATTCACCATCGGCTGCAGAAACGTCTCTATCTTCTTGTTCAAAACCGGCGTGGTACCCTCCACTTTCACAAATTGCGGAGCGCCCACAGGCCCTCTCTTGCGGGCGTCGCGACGGGCCACGTATTCGTCCCATTCCGCCTGATCAAGAGCATACGGCTGCAAAATCTTGGCTTTTTCTTCTGCTGCTTCCATACCTTTTTTGATCAGCGCATCCGCCTGATTGAAGTCCAGGGCCGTGAATTTCTGAACATCCACTTTAACGACAATGTCGGCAGCCTCCATACCACGAACTTCCGAAGCTGCGGAACTGATGGTGATAGACCGTCCGAGAACACCGAAGAGAGATTGAATATCATCGGCAGTCGTTGGAGAAACCTGCAGATGAATCGCGATAACCACATCCGGTCCCATCGAGCGCGCCAGGTCCGTGGGCAGGTTGTCCACCAATTCTCCATCCACGTACAAATTGTTTCCATCACGCACGGGAGCGAAGATTCCCGGAAGCGACATGGTCGATCTCATCGCCAGACCAAGCTGCCCGCTGGAGAACACATGCGCTTTTCCTGAAACCAACTCGGTGGCAACGCAGCGGAAAGGAATGGGTAGGTCATCGAATGATTTGACGTCGGAGTAAGCCAGCGTTTCGCGGTCGATGAGGAGACTGATCTGATGTCCGGCGTTCATCCCGGATGGGAGAGACGCCCCTTTTTTGAAGCCGATGGCCAAAGTGCTTTGAACCTGCCGTGCATCCTCTTTGCGGCGGTAAGAGAGATCTTGATAGGGGGTTTCGCCTCCAAGCAGCAGCCCCCAATCCATTCCTTTAACGGTCCGTTCGATTTGGTCGGGGCTCTGTCCAGTCGCATACAGCCCGCCCACAAGGCCACCCATACTGTTGCCGGAGAGGTAGTCGATGGGAATGTGGTGCTGCTCAAACCACCTGAGAACCCCGATGTGGGCCAACCCCAGCGCACCGCCACCTTCCAGCGCAACTCCGACCTTCATCCTTTCTTGAGGAACCGATGGTCCGTTCTGCGATGCAGCAACAAGCGAAACCGCGCTCATTGCGAAAACCATCAGCGCAATCCTCAACCGAGGACGATTCGTCCGCCAGTGCGCGTTTTCAGGCCCGCAAATGCGACTCATGACAACCTCTGTTTCTTCAATGACTGTTTGCTGAAAATCCCACGCGCCCCGCTCGAATCAGCGCAGAAAACTCTGGAGACTGGCCCGCCGCTCGGGCTGCGGCATTGATATGCTCACGCTCCTTCAATTCCGGAAACGGAAGCCCATCCGAGACCAATCGCCCTCGTTCATACAGCAACTCATCCAACGTGCCGTTCAGTATGTATCGATAGTTCCAGGGTTGCGGGTTCTTCAAGTTAGCAGCGAGCGGCTTTTGGATGGTAGTCGTGCAGTTTCTTGTCAGCTCGTTATACCACTCAGGATGATCTTTCAAATTGTTCAGATAGTCGACATACGTCATGAACATGGCTCGTGCTATGTCCGGTGATACGTTGATCCGATACAAGGACACTTCTTCATCTTTGCGGTAATTCGTGCGCAATCTAATTAAATCGCGCTCGTCTGCGACAACAAAGATCAGCCCGAATTGGCGAAACAGTCCATGGATTGTTGAGTATTGCTGGCCCGGCCTGTAACGCGCTTCAATCGAGAACGCAATGTGATCGTTGTCTCCAAATTGAAAGCTGACAATCGGATGGCTCGCAAAGCTCAATCCCCAGTTCGTCAGGAATAGGTCCGCAGCCCGGAGCTGCGAGAGATAGACCGTGCGTTCGGTCCAACAATTCGAATAGTCGGTTTCGGTGCGATAGTCGCAATTACGGAGATTGTGAATTGTGACTCGATCTCCGTCCATTTCTACCCATGCCGTTCGAGCATTGTCGGGTTGCCACTCGCCCCCGTTCGAGGGCTTCAGCGTTAGCCACCATTGCAGCACGCAAAAAGCACTGACGAGACACAAGATCGCCCGCCACCGCGACCCTCTGAACCTGATCAGGATCGCGACGATCCCGGAGATGTAGACCAGGGTTAGCGGTATGCGCAACCAGTTGATCCTGAAGTCAAAGTAAATTGCCGCCGTCGCCCATAGAACGAACAATCCCAGGATCCCCCAAAGAATCGCAATTCCAGATGCACGCAAAACTCGCAACCAGGTCGGAATTGCAGCAGAAGAGACTGCGCTCTCCCTCTCACCATTCAAGGTCATTAAGACGCCCTTTCAGGGTTGTCGATCTTCTGCAGGGATCGGGGATATTCATGTCCACAATGGTCGCCATTGGCAGATATGAACAGCATGGCGAGTCGGGAACCAAAAGAGAACTGTCAGTTCTGCCAGTGCTCCGAATAGGTTTTCGTGTTGATCCTGGGCTAAACGAGCGCAGGTCCGCCCGCGCAAGTGAGGCAAACCTGCGCAACCCTCATTCAATTCACAAGATGCCAGAGAACCTTGTCAGCCACGCTGCGTCGCCACTCTGTGTCCAGATAATGCCCAGTGCGGACGCAAAAAGAGAATCGGCGAGCCTGCTTTTAGGGGGCGTCGTTGCCATGCGGTTCGGAATCAACCGCACCGTCGACATCTTACAGGTTCAGCTATTCACCGCATTCTCGATCAATGCACAAACTCATCGATTGATCGGAATTGGTTCACCTGTTGCGGATTTGTCTCGTGAAATATGCGCGCGGTCCGGCGTTTCTTGAGAGTCCAGCGCGTAAAACCGTTGCAGCGATCCTCTTTGCCCGTTGCAGCCCGCGAACAACTCCAAGCCCAGGCACGTAGGAGTGATGAAGACTTCGTTGTTGGTCAACAGTGTTGGAGAACCGGCGCCTCGTTTCTCAATCAATCCAAGCTGACACAGGCGTTCGAGATCGCGTTCCACCTGCAGTCCACGCGAACCCGTTGTTGTCGTGAGTTCGTCTATCTTGCATGCCAGCGGCTTCGCGGATACCAAACCTGAGTCCGCAACGAACTTCGTTGCCCGGGTGCATACAACCACCAGCAGGCGAACAGGAAAAGTCGTGAGTTGCGAAAACAAGTCAACGAGAACCCGGCTTGTCTCATCATTTCCATCGGCCGTGCAAGACGTGGCCAGCAGCGATCCCCAGAAGTGCTTCAGCCAGCCTTCCTCCGTGCATGATCCGTCTTCAAGAATACGTACGACAATGCTCGATTCTGCACGCAGCGCCTGCGCTGCCTGTTCTTGTGCCAGCAGGCTGTGCGCTTTGAGCGCAATTTCCAGGGCGATCGCCACCTTGTGGTTGCTTAATCTGCCTCTGAGCAATTGTCCAATCTCTTCCGCTCCCGAGGGACAAATCTGACTCAAAAACGAAATAGCCTCGGCCGTCCGCACCAGGCTCAGCATATCCTCTGGCTTCGAATCTTCTACCAGGTTCGTTCGGAGACTTTCCCATTGGCGCGATGCAGGGTCATTCTTTGCAAAAACGAACGCCAGGCCCACGCCGTCTTTCCCGTTTCGGGCAACCTTGGCTTGCACGTCGATCCGGCGTTCGGCATTGGTTTCCAGCGGTCCTTCCCGTTGCAGCGTCAGAGTGACCAAAGTGCCGCGTTGCCACCGTTCCTGAGTTAGTATGTAGACGCCAGTTG
This sequence comes from uncultured Acidobacteriaceae bacterium, assembly GCA_963802565.1. GTDB lineage: Bacteria > Acidobacteriota > Terriglobia > Terriglobales > Acidobacteriaceae > Telmatobacter. The sequence goes on from CAWDJR010000020.1 coordinate 65,068, forward strand.
GGCTGATGTCCCTGACAGCCTCTTGCACCAGGCCCGTGCCGTTCCACCGGTACGCAGCAAATTGTTCGACCGGTCGCCGTTCTAATCGATCGACCTCGGGCTCCAAAAAACTTTCCAGCCAGCCTTTGCGTCTTGCCATGGAGTCTCCGCTTCAACCTCGCATTTACAGATTTACCGAGATTCTACCGACATATGACCGGTTTCGAGACGCTCGATTCTTAGCCGGCTGATTCGGAAGTACTGCGACGGTAACAGGTTTTGGTCGAAATCCTGCCGCTGCTGTCTCGGCATCGCGGTGAAAAATGACTGCATGCCTGGCCTCGCCAGCTTCAATCCGACGGAACCGGAGATACTCGAGACGGGATTCTCAATCCGCAGGACACGAGCCCGCGGATTGAGAATCCCGTCCAGTTCTTCTCCAAACCCCTTCGGGAATGCGTGGTTGCGAAAATCTCAACAAGTTGTTTAGGATAGATGCTGCAAGTTATTGCAAAAGTGTTAGTTGATTCGGAGAAAAGTTTAGCCGCGTGAACGTGTTGTCTCGAATAGAAACCAGCTCCGCCGCTGCCCCTGGTCAATCCAGTTCTCCAGCAGACTAGCCGTGGCTACGTCTCCCGCCTCGTCGCACAGCGAGTGCGTCTCACGCATGCTCAGAACAAGAGCTCTCTCGTCCTCATGGAGCTCGGCGAGCATATCCTCCGGAGTTACAAAGTCCGCATCGTTATCAGCGATTCTCTGTAGACGCGCAATGTGGCCGATCGAACGGATCGTGGTTCCACCAATCTTGCGAACGCGCTCGGCGATATCATCCGTCATCGCAAACAGCTGGTCTCCGTGATCATCCAATAGCAGGTGGTAATCGCGGAAATGCGGGCCGCTCATGTGCCAGTGAAAATTCTTCGTTTTCAGATAGAGGCCGAAAACATCCGCGAGCAGGGCATTGAGTGCCCCGGAAATATCCTTGACGGCCTTCGGTTCAATATCGGAAGGGTTGGCCAGCGGAGCTTTCTGGCGCTCCACAAGTTCAGTTTTCGATGGCATTTGTGCTTCTCCTTCTTGGTCTCTGATGAAGCAGAACATCGGAAGGTTTCAGAACGATAAATCGCGTCCTCATAAAAAAAACGCCCGGCGCAGAGCCCGGATTCCGCCTGTTCCACGCCTCTCAAAGACCTCTCCAAATCAATCCAATCCGCCCCAAATCCCGCCGACCGTCCCGGCATTCAGCTGCCCGCAGCACCAAAGTCTCATATCGTTACCCCCCAACAGGACCCGTCCGTTATCTGCATCCATCTGTTTCTAATTGAATACGAGACAAACAACGTGATATCTCCTAGTCAGCAAACGAAACAATCGCAGAACCGGTGTGTGTAGTGCTGAACCGAGCCAAAAGGGGTGCGTATGGATCGCGACAAGTTCACCATTTCGGTCGTCCCTGACTCCGCCGGCCGCCCGTCAAATGGTCCACGCATCGTCGACAAAAGTGCGGAATGGGATGCACGGTGGCTTCGGCCCAATCTCTCTGCTGCGAACCCAACCCCGCAGCAGAGAGATCTCAAGCCCAAGCCCACCGCCCCTGCTGAGGTCGAGCAGCCGGAATCCGTTCCGCTCGCATTGCGGTTTCTTCGTTGGCTGTTTCCTGAGGTCAATCAGCGTCGAGCCAGGCGCTTTGAGGCACCCAATCTCGTCGCCTACTATTGGACTGGCGGCGAGCCTCATTCTTACCATGTCGGCGATATAAGTGCGACCGGCCTGTTTCTCCTTACCAAGGAGCGATGGGCACCCGGCACCCTCATTCAGATGACACTCCAAAAGCAGGACGGCCGCGTCAATGACTCTGATAGCTCATTATCCGTTCTGTCTGAACTGGTGCGTTGGGGAGAGAATGGAGCCGGTTTCAACTTCGTTCTAACCGACTACGAGGACGTTGTTAACTATGGGATGACACCCATGGAATCAGTCAACAGGAAGTCGATCGAGCGATTCCTCCACAAGATCGGCGTCCCCGTCTCCAAATAATTGCGGAAATTCCCGTCGCCTTTTGTATCTTCTGTCTAATGCTTTCCCTCGTGCGGCGGCCACGCCCAGCCGAGACGGATCGCTCCTCATTTGAGCGCCTGCTCTTGGCCACCCACGGTGGAGTGGCCAAGATACTGCAGCTAGGGCAGAATCACTAACTCGGGATTGCTGCCCCCACTCATGCCATAGACAGTCCCGGAGGTGAATGCACCGGCGTCGTACTTGTAGCACCCGGGAGTATGTGCCGTAACGGTTATCGGCTTGGCTCCGCCGCCAAAGATAGGATCATCGGGGTCAAAAGGCGAATCTGTTGCTCCGAACGAAATCGAGAACCCGGTGTTTTTGCTCGAGGACATCCAAACAACCTTGGTTCCTGTCTTCACGCAGAAAAGCTTATTGCTTTTTGCATTCGGGATTCCCGGCTTGACGCTTGCGCCGTTGCCTGATCTCCTGATGTCCACTTTGCACGAATCTGTTGCCGATCCGCAGGTATTGGCAGCGTTGCACATGTCTTCAGGCTTTGGTTCATCGCAGGCGTATTTGGTTTTCGCTTGCGTCAATGTGCCACCCAGCAACAGCAGGGTAATTGCAATCATGACGCCGTAAGAGCGGGACTCTCTTCTCATTGGTCGATTCCTCAATGAAACTCTTGAAATGCTGTTTGTTCCGAATCTCTGGGGACGAAACTACTTATCGTTCCCTGCAGGCCACACGATGATGTTGTTGAGCTTCCAGGGGTTCATTCTGAGATCCCACTGCGGCTCGCCGTCCTTGTTGATGGTGAGCTGACTCGCCGGATAGAGAACTCCATCACTCTTGTTCTTGTCCTGTGTGTTGATCCTGATCTCGCCCGCCGTCAGATTGAAGGACTTCGACTGGGTGTCCCAGTAAGCTTCTCCAAATGCAATCTTGCGGTTGGTGACAAAACGGATTGTTCGTCCCGTGGGGGTCTTGATTTCATGGATGTAGGAGACGTCAAATCCCAGCGTGCCCGGAATTGTGATCCGACCCACTGCCTTCATCTTTTCAAGTGCGTTGGCCAGGCCGTCGTTCTGTCCCTTGTTGAAAGATTGGACCAGGATCTGCCGGTCCTCGGGAGTGGAATATTCATAGATGATCAGCCTCACGGTGACCGTCTTCCCTAGCTGCGTACTGGTGCCATACGCTTGAGCATCAATCGTTTCATTCTTTGAGCGGGCGAAACCCGAAACCGCCGTCACCATCAGAATCGCCCCTATGGCAATGCTCATCTTCAATTGCTTGGATACGCTTTTCACTTTTCCTCCATTTGCAGCTGTATATCGATCGGTGCTTGGAAGTCTGGAACTGGGCAGCGACCCTACCGGTTCTCAAGGCGTGATGTCGCCCTTGTCGCTGCGATATCAGCACGCTAACAAGTCTCGACGCCGCAGCATACTGGCAGAAATACCAGTTCCCACCGACTATTCCCACCGACTATATGTAGTCAGAATTGGCTGCCCCAAATGGCATCGGAGTTCACCGTCATTCCGACCGGACCCTGAACGTAGTGAAGGGGCAGGCGGGTGCCCCCGGTCCCGAAGATCGTTTTCAACCACACCGCGGGTGTAAGGGTGCCCCCGGTCCCTCGCTTTTGGGGACCGGGGAGGTAGGCTCTCTTATCACTGCAGCCGCGTTCATGGTTGGAGTATTCTCGCGGTGCATGAAAGGCCAGCGCATCCGTTATCAGCAAACAGGCCAGTTCCACTTCCTCACTTTCAGTTGCTATCGGCGTCGCCTCGACATCGGGGCCACCCGCCGAAAGAGCAATTTGCGTATCGGGGACGTTACGAGAGCAATCCCCGCTCAGCGAGGACAGCTAAAGAACTTTTGTTGATCCGTGTGGTTAAATATCCCCCTAAGGGCCTAATAAAGTGGAAGTCTTACTGATCCTTCTCCCTCTTTTCTTGATATTCCCTGTTGTGTACGCAGTGCTCATTGCCGTGTCTGTAAAAGCCAAAAGACGTGAAGCGGAAGAGTCGAAGGCACTGTCTCCCGAAGCAAGGGAAGAGTAAAGTCTTCCGGCAAAGCAGCCGTTTTTTTGGATTACTTCCGGATTGGCCACCACACATCCGAATCACCGCTCGCCAACGTGTTGAACGGTTACGATATTGTTCTCGTAAGCGAATCGTCCCGGGAGGCAATCACGCAAGGCAATCCACTCACAGTGAAGCAGAGAGTATTGATCGTTGGCGTTGCTGCGATCCTCTGGTTGCCAATGATTTTGTTTTTTGCTTCGTACGGTGACAGGTTGTCTGAAAGACTGAATGCGGTCCTCCGGCTTCGCGACCAGCCCTCGGCGGCGGTTAGCAGTGTTCGTCCCCGGTCCCCAAAGGCGAGGGACCGGGGGCACCCGCGCAGGAACCAAAGTACCCAGAATCCAAAGTCACGTGTCCACTATTTAGCCATTAGGAAAGCAATAATCATGAGGACAAGAGCTATGCCACCCCACATTTTTATGAGAAAGAAGGTCGTGTCTCGGTCCATGGTTTTTCGAGTGAATCAACCCCATAGACACGATAATGCGAATCCAACAGCTGCGATTCCCACCTCGACGAACAAAAGCTGCGGCAAATGTTGGTAACTAACCAGCACATGTCACCTCCATTACTCCCATGATGCTAAGCAGGCTCCGACTGCTGCGCAGAACGAGGAACTGAATCCATTCCCGAAAATCCTTCGGAGCTTCAAGGTCCTCAAGTAGCAAGATTCGACATTGCTGGGCGGGTGGCCACGGTCTCGATGACTTGTCTTAACCCCGATCAGGGTGCCACCGGTCCCTCGCTTTTGGGGACCGGTGATGACAGTACGATGATGTTGTTTTCATAGATCGTGGTAGTATCACCGTCAACCCATTAATTACTGTTTGATCAAAATCCACGCACCCCTTCGGTGTGGATGACCTAACCCTCGCGAATCGATTCAGCCGCACGCAGCGCCAGCCCATGCGCCACCGAAGTGAATTCATTCCCCCCGCGAATGCGATTCGCTCCAAACCGGCTCTCAAAAATCCGCCGCACCGCGGGCACAAAAGAAGATCCGCCCGTAAGAAACACGCGATCCACCGCGCTCGCCTCGATCCCCGAACTCTGCAGCAGGGCATCGACAGCACCTTCAATCGCTCCCAGTTCTTCTGAAATCCATGTTTCAAACTTCGCCCTCGTCACCGGAATCCGCAAGTCCATGCCCGCGCCTCTAAACCGAAATTCGGCGTCCTCCGCGCGCGAAAGCGCAAATTTCAGCTCTTGCACAGCCTGGTGCAATTGATATCCAAGGTCCTCATCCACAATCGCGATCAAAGCCTCAATCTTCTCCGGCTCAAGTGCTCGAATGCGCGCGCTCCGCAGGATCTCCCGCACGTTGTTCGTCCGCAAAAATGAGAGGTAGTGCCACCGCTCCAGGTTGGCGTAGATCCACGCCGGAACCGCGGGCAGGAGTTTGTTCAGTGATCGTGCTTCCGAGTCCGATCCCAGCGCCGGAGAAACCAGCTTGCGAATAATGCGCGCATCAAACGCATCTCCGGCCAGTCCCACCCCGCTGTTGCCCAGCAAGTCTTCGGGCGTTCGTCCACGCCGCCGCACCTCGGGTCCCACGCGCAGCAGCGAGAAATCGCTGGTGCCCCCGCCAAAGTCGCCGATCAGAATCAGCTCATCGTGGTCCAGCGTCGACTCGTACGTGTAGGCCGCCGCCACCGGCTCCATTTCAAAATCCACATGCTCGAATCCCGCCAGCGCAAAAGCCGCACGCAAACGACCCACGGCGAAATCCTGGTCCTCGTCCGTCTCCGCTCCCACAAAGCGCACCGGTCGCCCCACCATCGCGTAGCGAATATGCTTTCCGAATTGGCTCGACGTGTGTTTGCGAAGATCGCTCAACATCCGCGAAATCAGCTCTTCCAGTTTGTAGCGACGACCAAAAACTTCGGTCCCCGTAAGCGTGCGGCTTGAGAGGTGCGATTTCAGCGATTGCACCAGCCGCCCCTTCTCATCCGTCTGCAGATAGTGTTCAATCGCAGCCGGTCCAGTGAGCGAATGCGCGCGCTTGGCGCCCTCGCTGGTCTTGTACTGCTCGAAATACAAGACCGACCGGAACGACTGCGTCTCCGTTCCAGCCGAGGGAAACGATGCAAGTTGCACGCGCGCGTCCGGGCCGGCAATCGCAACCGAGCTGTTCGTAGTTCCAAAATCGAATCCAACAGCCAGGTGTTGCTCTTCGCCGGTCCCCATATATCCCATTATTTCGCACTCCCGCAGACCGCAGCGCAAACGCCGTAATTGCGGACTCGACGAAACGAAGCAGCCTCTCCTAATAATCCGGCAACCTCTGGTTGCAGTGATCTTGTGCCCCATTCATGCGCGCTCTTGCGCATGAGTGGGAATCAGAGCGAACTCTGATCACAGTGATCTTGTGCCCCATTCATGCGCGCTCTTGCGCATGAGTGGGATTCAGGAGTAGCGGGTAACTCCTGACTGACTCATCGCAAACAACATCGTCCCTGCTTGCTCGTCTCCGATTGTTCGCCGCCGGATTCCGTCAACCGAGTCAACTGAGAGAGTGTCATCGCAGCTACTAAAGTCGCCGGCTTTCCCGTTCCAAACGGGTCCGAGGACACGTCCACAACCCTCGCGCTCGATCGCTGTCAAGAGCGCCATCGCCGGCTCTCGCCCTAACTGTAATATTTCAAACAGCAAAATCCCCGCGCAGTTTTGCAGGCAATTAACTCCGTTTGAGGCACAATCATCGTGAGCCGCAGAACATCCGCCGCGCACCCAATAGGCGGAAGAGGGGGTACCCCCACCCCCCCTATAGAATTTGCAGTTTTCCACAAAATTTTGCAGGCAATTCGACGATCGAACTACGACTAATTCAGTCCGCTACTGGCCGAATTGATCTTGCGAGCGCCAGGAGAAGTGTTGCGGATCTGATCTCTGAAGCTACGATAGGAGTATATAAGAAACATAGAATCAATAATATAAATAAATAAGTGGATGTTTTATATGAGACTGTAAAGCTGCGAAGTTGGCATCGGGTGCGCCAGCACCGTTTCACCGATGCGGTGGAAACCCCAAAAAATCAAAAGCCGCTGTCTAAAGACTGCTCAGGTAATTCCGAATCTCCGGATTCGACCAGTCCGGGTCGCCAACAACCTTCCGGCGAATCACGCCTTTGCGGTCGATGATGTAGGTCTCCGGCCAACCCTCGGTCCCATACAACTTCGCTACCGTCTGGTCCGGATCGCGCACCGTGGCAACGTTCACGTGATAGCGATTCAGGAACCTCCGGTATGATGCCGGGTCCGAGTCAATGCTCACCGCAAGTATCGCCAGGTCGGGCCGGTCACGGTGCAGTTGTTCCAGCGCCGGTGTCTCTTGAATGCACGGTGGACACTGGCTCCACCAGAAGTTCAGCAGCACTACCTTGCCTCGATAGTCCGCCAGGTGAATCGTGTTTTCGCCATCGCTGACCGTGAAGTCAGGAGCAACCTTGTCCGCATTGGCCGGGCGCGCGCCGCGATCGCAGCCGCACGTAAGCGCCAGCGCCAGAAGGGAACCAGAAGCAATCAATCCAGTAAACCGCACGTCCTTATAATACGTAGCGACAGCTACTGAATGAAAGGCCCGGAGACCATGGCGAACAAACCGGATACAGCCGAACCCAGCGGACGAGCATTCAAGCCCGTTCTCGGCCTCTCCGACGAGCCCGGCGAACCGCTTGCCATTCCCGTCCTTACAGGGACCGTCTTCGATCAGCCCGAGCCGGAACAACTCATCGAACTCACCGTCATCATCCCCGCCCGCAACGAAGAGCTGAATCTTCCCGCCTGCCTCGAATCCCTCGTCGCCCAATCGGAAGACATCTTTCACCTGGGGCGCGACTGGGAACTCATCGTAGTCAACGACCAATCCGCCGATCGAACAGCGGAGATTGCCCGGAGCTTTCCCGGCGTCACCCTCCTCGAAGCCGCCAAGCTCGAGAGGGGCTGGACAGGCAAAAACAACGCCATCTGGACCGCCGCCCGCAAAGCCCGCGGTCGCTGGCTCCTCTTTACCGATGCCGACACCATCCACGAACCAGGCGATCTCCACCGTTCCATCCACGAAGCCACCCGCCACAAAGCCGGAGTGTTGAGTTATTCCCCCCGCCAGATCGTCACCGGCCTCGCGCAGCGTACCCTGATGCCACTGGTCTTCTCCGAACTAGCCCTGGCCTACCCACCCGCCAAGGTCTCCGATCCCAACCAGCGCATCGCCGCCGCCAACGGCCAATTCCTTTTAGTCGAACGCGAAGCCTACCGCCGCCTCGGCGGCCACCCATCCATAGCCGACCGCGTTTTAGAGGACGTCGAATTGGCTTTCATCGCCAAGCGCCGCAAGATTGGCATCCGTTTTCGCTATGCCCCCGATGCCCTGAGCACCCGTATGTACAGAACAACCTCGGCGATGATCGAGGGCTGGACCAAAAATCTCGCCCTTCTGTTCAACAACGCGCTTGCCACCTCCCTATGGAAAGTCCTCGACATGGCGCTCCTCGTCGGCCTTCCTTTGCTGGCGGCCCACCTTTGGAATGCCCGCTTCACCCTCCATTCCCTCGCCTGGCTCGGTGCCGGGTGGGCATTACTTCTCCTCTGGCTCCGGACCCTCTTTCGCTTCTACGCACGAGTGGCAAAATCGAACTTTCCCTTCATCGATTGCGCCATCTCCCCCCTGGGATTGCCCCTTTTCGCCGCACTTCTCTACCGCAGCTGGTTCAAACACCGCGTTTTGAAACAGGTAACCTGGAAAGGACGAACCTACCCCGGCTGAAGATGGCCGTCAGCCATAAATCCATTCTGATGAACCGCATAGGCTGAACCATCAACGACTGTATTTGTAACCTTGAGCGCGTTTGGGCATCTATTAAATGAGGGCCGAATGATCGAACTGACACGCCGGGCCACCTTCTCCGCTTCCCACTACTACTGGAATGAAGCCTGGTCGCAAGAGAAGAATGAAGAAGTCTTTGGCCGCTGCGCTCGCCGCAATGGTCACGGTCACAATTACACCCTCGAAGTCACAGTTTGCGGCGATCCAGACCCAATTACCGGATTCGTAGTCGATCTGAAATGGCTCAAGGATGTAATCGAGAATGAAGTGCTGGCTGCTTACGATCATCGACACTTGAATCTCGAAGTGCCGGAATTTGCCAACTCAAAGCTGATTCCCACCACCGAAAACCTTGCAATTTCCGCGTGGAAACGGCTCGAACCAGCCGTAAAGAGCGCTAACGGAGCACGCCTCAGCCGGGTGCGCGTCTACGAAACTCCCGAGATTTTCGCGGAATACAGGGGAAACTGATGCAGACCGCCTATTTCGGACGCCGCTACACCCTCAGTGCCAGCCACAGGCTGCATTCTGAGTCTCTTTCCGATGAGGCAAATCAAGCAACCTATGGTAAGTGCAATAACCCCCACGGACATGGGCACAACTATGTAGTAGAAGTACTTATTGGCGGCCCCGTTGACCCCGATACGGGGATGGTCATTAACATGTCGACGCTCGATGAAGTAGTGCAAACATCCGTTCTTCAGCGGTTTGATCACACAAATTTGAACTTCGATCCGCTGTTTGTGAATCAAGTGCCGACAACGGAGAATCTTTGTAGGGCGGTATATGGAGTACTGAAAAAAGCGCTGCCAACTGGTGAGTTGGCATATGTGCGCGTAGAAGAAACCGAGAACAATTTCTTTCAGTTCTACGGAAATTGATCTGGCAAGAAGAAGAATAACGCCCGATTCCTCTGGGCGAAAGGACGAAGGCAATGGCGCAACCGATCGCGGTAAGCAAATCAATTCGCAGGGCAGTCGAAAGTGACGCTGGGCTAAGCAGCGTCAGTACGCAGGAAATGTATCGCGAAATCCTGAACCGCCTCGGCGAAGAGCCCGAACGCGATGGTTTGCAGCAGACGCCGTCCCGCGTCGAGAAGTCCATGGCCTTCCTCACCAAGGGGTATAACGAGGATCCCGGGAAGATTCTGCGCGGCGCCATGTTCGACGTTGATTACGACGAAATGGTGATTGTGAAAGACATCGAGATGTTCTCACTCTGCGAACATCACATGTTGCCTTTCTTTGGAAAGGTGCACGTGGCCTACATTCCCAAAGGGAAGGTCATAGGCCTCAGCAAGATTCCGCGCCTCGTTGAAGTATTCGCACGTCGTCTTCAGGTGCAAGAGCGCTTGACGCGCCAGATCGCCGACACCATTCAGGAAGCAATCAATCCGCAAGGCGTAGGAGTGGTTATCGAAGCTCGTCACCTTTGCATGATGATGCGCGGCATTGAAAAACAAAATTCGTCTACTGTAACCTCAGCCATGGTAGGTTGCTTCCGCCAGAAAGAAACGCGCGCGGAATTTCTTTCCCTCGTGCGCCAAGGCAGCAGCGCCTCCCTGTAGACGGAGCAGTGCATTACTGTGAAGATGCGCTGAGTCGTCTAAAGTAGTTGGGTGAACGGTCTCTTAGTAATCGACAAGCCCGGAGGTATCACCAGCCACGATGTGGTGAGCCGGTTGCGCAGAGTCACCGGCGAACGCTCCATCGGCCACCTTGGCACCCTTGACCCGATGGCTACTGGCGTTCTGCCGTTGCTGCTGGGCAAATTCACCCGTCTTGCGCAGTACTTCTCTGCTTCGGAAAAGAGCTATTCCGGTTCCATTCGCTTCGGATTTGCCACGGATACCTACGATGCTGAAGGTGAAATATCCGGCGAACAGATTCACCCTTTTTTGACGATCGAGCAGATTCGCTCCGCCGCATCGCGTTTCCACGGCGACATGGACCAGATGCCGCCGCCATTCTCGGCGAAGAAGATCGCAGGAACTCCAGCCTACAAGCTGGCGCGCGCAGGAAAGCCAGTTGAACTCAAAACGGCGAAGATCTCGATTCGCTCATTTGAAATCACGGCGGTTCATGGCGAAGAAGCTGCGTTCACAATGAGCGTTAGCGCAGGAGGCTATGTCCGCTCCGTAGCCCATGAACTCGGGCAGGATCTCAAGTGCGGCGCGCATCTAAGCAGCCTGCGTCGAACTCAGGCCGGAGTCTTCACGCTCGCCGATGCGTGTACGTTGGGGCAACTGGAGCCATTGTCCGGTAACATCGCCGCGCTCGAAGCACATTGCATTCACCCGCGCGGCTTACTGACTGAGATGCCTTCTGTCGGCGGGGACGAGGTGTCTCTCGGCAGACTACGGAATGGTGCGCAGGCAAATCTTCCTGAGTTCTCGCAAGCATCACTTGTAAAGGTGTTTTCCGGACAGAAAGAACTCGTCGGTATCGCAAGACGCGTTGCGGGAACGCTGTTTCAACCTGTAGTGGTAATGGGTTAGAGCCTCACCACGTTGAGCATTTGCTCGCTGACCTGAGGCTTTCGCAGCCTACCGAATACCGACCTGTCCACGTACCGAATCGATCAGCTTCCCGGAGTCATATCCGACACCAGCTTTGAAGACAGTCTCAACTTTCTCAATGTCCTCGATGTTCTTTGAAGGATCGCCTTTGATGAGCACCATGTCCGCCTGCTTGCCGATTCCAAGTGTCCCGATGCGCTCCTGTTGGCCCAGATAGATTGCACCGTTTTCGGTTGCAATGTGAATGGCCTCCAATGGAGTGAATCCCGCCTCAACCAGCAATTCCACCTCGCGCTGATCGCCGAATCCAGGCAACACGCCGCCGTTTCCTGTCGGGTCTGGCCCGGCCAGCAGTAAGCCACCGGCCTTCGCAAATGCGAACTCGAAATCCATCTCCTTCTTCATCAACGATGCCATGGGTGAACTGGCCGAAATGCGCGCCCGCGCCGTGAGATAGCTCTGTGCCGATTCTGCAGACATCGCCTGTATAACGCGAGACTGAAGCTTCGGCCGCAACGGCACCGATGCTTCAAACACCGGCAGAGTCGAAGTGACAGCTACATGGTGCGCGACAAGATTGCTGATCAACTCCTTCACTTGCGGACCGTCGATGGGGATAGTGCTCCACGCGTTGCCCCGCCCGCCGGCCTGCGGGCATAAATCTGGCTTTTTATCCGCTATAAATTCGGTATCTGCAAATACCGGTCCGTGCTCAAGATCATCAATGCCCAGTGCAATCGCCTCCGGCCACGTGACTGAGCAAAGATGTCCAGTGAGCTTCATCTTGTGCGCGTGTGCTGCATGAATTGCGGCGCTGAGGTCATCGCGTGTGATGTTCATGTATGCCTTGAATGAAGTCATGCCTTCACTCGCCCAATAGTCCACGAGCCGGGTAGCATCATCCGGTCCGGTCAGCTCATGCATCTGCGAAAAGCGCGTGTGCTGCCCTTCGAGATACGGCGCGCTTGCATCAATTGACGGTCCCGGCATCTGCCCGTCATCGATGCGTTTCTTTACTTTCAAGTCGGTGTAGGGCTCCAGGCTTCCCGTCGTCCGCATCGTCGTCACTCCGGCGGCAAGGTAGAGCCTTGGCGCCGTGTACGGTATCTCCGCCACAAACAATCCGGGCTCGCCCAACTCTCCGTGTTCACTCACCTGCGTGGAAATGGAGTCGGTGTAGTAAAGGTGGTCATGCATTCCCACCAGCCCGGGAATCAACGAGTACCCACTGCGATCGAGCACCTGCGCGCCCGCAGGCATCTGCACAGACGCGGCCTGTCCGATCGACTGGATCTTTCCGTCGGCGATTACGACCGCCTGATCTTCCTTGGGCGCCGCGCCGGTTCCGTCGATTACAGTCACATGATTGAGGACCACCACCGGTGCGTCGACGCTAACAAAGGGCGCCACATCGCGTGCGATTTGCGCCGACAGAGAGGCTGCCGCTGAAACAAAAGAGAAGGACATCAATAACTTTGAACGCAGCATGGGATTTGCCTCGACAGGTGTTGGGAAGAGATTCGTTCGAATATCTTAAAGGCTGGGATGCGCCCGGCGATACGATCTCGAGATTTCCGCGTTCTACCTATGCAATAAAGGCTTGAGCGCCGGCAGAAGCGTTTCAGCGATAATCTCAGACCCCTTTGCAGTCGGATGGATTCCGTCTTCCTGAATCGTTCCGGGCACGTTTACCAGGTCCTTGTAGATCATCGGGACAAATGCAGCGTGATGCTTGGCCGCAAGATCGCTGAACACCTTATCAAATGTGCCGATGTAATCCTGTCCATAGTTCGGCGGCAGGGTAATGCCGGCAAGCAGCACTTTGATATGGGCATCGTTCAGCGCGGTCAGAACCGCATCAAGATTCTTGCGCGTCTGGTCCAGGGGAAGGCCACGCAGCCCGTCATTGCCACCGAATTCAACGATCACGACCGAAGGATGGGCCTTGATCACCCCCTCGATGTTGACGACTGCGTCCTTCGTCGTGGCCCCACTCGTGCCCATATTCGAAACTTTGTAGGAATATCCCCGTTGGTCGAGGTCCCGCTGCAGTGCCTCGGGAAAGGCTTGGCCGGGGTTCAAACCATGGCCCGCAGTGATGCTATCGCCGTAGCAAACGAGCACGGGCCTGTTGGCGGCGACGAGCGACGAAGTGCTGACCAGCAGGCAAAACGAAACGAGAATCCTGCGCCAAACGTCCACATGTACAGTGTAATGTCGCAGAAGGGAACGGTCGCTGTCTGGCAACCGTATATACATTGGAGGGCATTCCGGGTGATTGAAGTTCGCAACGTTAAACGCTGGATTCAGAACGGCTCGCGGCGCGTGGAAATTCTCAAAGGAATCTCTCTCAGCATCCCGGCCGGCCAATTCGTGGCCATTGTTGGGGCCAGCGGCAGCGGAAAGAGCACATTGCTGGGGCTGTTGGCGGGTCTCGACACGCCGAGCGAGGGCGAAATCTGGCTGGACGGCACTCCGATTCACAATCTCGCTGAAACCGATCTGGCTGCCGTACGCGGCCGCAAGATCGGATTCGTCTTTCAGTCTTACCAGCTTATTTCGACTCTTACGGCCCTCGAAAATGTGCTGCTCCCCTTCGAACTCAACATTGAGGGTAGCGGTTTGAAGCAGGCACGTTCATTGCTTGAGGCTGTTGGCCTGGCCGAGCGCATGGACCACTATCCGGTTCAACTTTCCGGTGGCGAGCAGCAACGTGTTGCACTGGCGCGGGCATTCGTGGTCAACCCGCCGATCGTGATGGCGGACGAACCAACCGGAAATCTTGATTCCGCAAACGGGCGCATGGTGCTCGATCTGCTTCTTGAGCGCCACGGGCATGCAGGAGCGACCCTTGTTCTGGTCACGCATGATCCGGAAATTGCGGCTCGCGCTGATCGCAAGATTGTGCTCAAGGACGGCATGATCATCGAAGATACGCTGCCTTCTGTTCCCGTCGAAGACCTGGTTCAAAACGAGGCAGCGAATGGCTGATCGTGCTCTCAGTTGGCAACGAGCAGGGGCCATCGCCTGGCGCGATCTCAAATCCGCACCCGGCAAGTTTGCATTTGTTGTGCTTTCGGTTGCCGTCGGTGTCGCCGCGCTGGTGGGTGTGCGCGGATTCAGTGAGAGCTTTCGCACCACGCTGATGACCGAAGCGCGTTCGCTGATGGCTGGGCGACCTGAGTGCACGCGTTTTTCGCCAGCCCACCGCCGATGAAGTGCTGAAAAGCTGGCCGCGCTGAAGAAGGGAATTCCGGGCAGTGACATGACGTGGGTGACCGAAACGGTTTCAATGGCCTCGGTTCCTCCCGATCCTGTGCCGATCCTCGTCACGCTGAAGGCAGTCGATCCCGGGCGGTATCCCTTCTATGGCTCGGCACATCTTGAACCCGCGATGGGATTGCAGCAGGCGCTGGAGGGCGACTCCGCGGTAGTTGCGGAAGAGTTCTTGATTAGGCTCAACGCGCACGTCGGCCAAACATTGCGACTGGGTGGGAAGAGCTTCAAGATCGTGGCAGTTCTTTCGCAGGAACCAGATCGAATTTCTGCAGGCGCAGGCATGGGGCCGCGGGTAATGGTGTCGCGATCTTCATTGGAAAGTACCGGCTTAATAGCTCCGGGCAGCCGTGCAGCTCAACGTATGCTGCTGAAGCTGCCTGCAACGGCTGACGATACCGCAGTTCGTAAACAAGTGGAATCGATTTTGCCTGACGCGCAGGTGATGGACTTCAAGGAAGGGAATCCGGCGCTCAGCCAGGGCCTCGACAACGCCACTGCAATTCTCAGCCTCATCTGTCTTGTAGCCATGGTGCTGGGCGCGATCGGCGTCGCCATGGCGATGCACGCCCACCTGGAACAGCGCATGGACATGCTTGCAATTCTCAAAGCTGTCGGCGCACGATCGTCGGACCTGCTGCGCATCTTTCTACTCCAGACAATGGCTCTTGGACTCGTTGGGGCGTTGATCGGCGTTGCCTGCGGCGCAGCTGTGATGGAAGCGCTGCCCGCGGTGTTCGGCAAGCTCCTGCCTGTGCATACAGTCATGCACTTCCCGTGGCGCGCAGTGGCTGCAGGTCTGGGCACAGGGCTGCTCACAACGTTGCTGTTTTGCCTTCCACCATTGCTCGATGTGCGCACCGTGAGACCAATCCTGGTTTTGCGCAGACTGGTAGAACAAGGGCCGAGCACCGCAGGCGAGTGGTTCGCACGTTGGTGGTCCCGACGACTGCAACTGGGTATTGCCGCGCTGGTTGTCCTGGCTCTCGGTGCAATCGCTTGGGCATTGTCTGACTCAGTAAAGGTCGGCGGATGGTTTGCGCTCCTGTTTACAATCGCGCTGATAGTGCTTCTGATTCTGGCCGCAGTAGCGCTTCGCGTGCTGAGATTCGCTCTCAGTCGAGTCCGGCTTCACCTGCCTTCCTCATTGCGTCACGGTCTCGCAAATCTCTACCGTCCCGGAAATCAGTCTGCGGCAGTCCTTGCCTCACTTGGCACCGGCGTCATGCTTATCCTTGCCGTGTACCTGATGCAGAGTACGCTGCTGCGTGAGATTCGCGAGACGGCGTCGCCAAAATTACCCAACGTCTTCCTCATTGATATCACTACTGACGAAGTCGACGGAGTGAGGGCGTTCTTTCAGCACCAGCCGGGTGTCACTGCTCCGCTCGATTTGATAGGCGGCGTGCAGGGACGCTTCGTTTCGCTCAATGGCAAATCGCTGGATGAGTTGAAAGATCAGCACTTTCCCCGCAGAATGCTCGAAAACGCCGAACTTAGCTGGGCCGATGCGCCTCCGGAGGGTGACAAAGTTACCCAAGGCAGATGGTGGACCGACGTGAACGCTGCTGAAATCGCTATCGGCGAAGGTACAGCTCAGAGATTGCATCTCGGCGTCGGGTCGTCAGTGGAGATCGAGATCGCCGGACGCGTTCACGCACTGAAAGTCGCGGCGCTCTACAAGCCTGATGGACAACATCTCGCGGCGCGGATTTCGTTCATGCTTCCGTCTGGGTTGCTCAAAGACGCGCAAGCGACGTGGTACGGCGGGGCACACGTCGAGGCCAAGCAGGTTCCAACGATGGAAAGAGCGCTCTTTGCAGCTTATCCAACGGTTACTGTTATCAACATTGCCGATGTGCTCGATCGCATCGAGAGTGTCGTTGATCAGATAACCTTCGTGGTGCGCTTCCTGGCTGGATTTTCAATTCTTGCAGGGCTTATGATCCTCGCGTCCAGCATCGCGAGTGCGCGCTTCCGCCGCATGCGAGAAGCAGTAGTCCTCAAAACGCTGGGAGCCACCCGTATGCGCATCGTGCGCACATTCAGTGTTGAGTTCTGCGTGCTGGGCCTGCTTGCCGGTTCCGTCGGAGTTGTCTTCGCCAATATCCTTACACGCGTACTGTTGCGGAAACTTGAAGTCGGTTTTCAAGTTGATTGGTACGCTACGGCAATTACCCTGGTCGGAACGGCGATTCTTGCGATGGGCACCGGGTGGATAGCCAGCTTCCGCATCCTCGGCCTCCGTCCGCTTGAAGTATTGCGCGAAGAATAGGACGCCTGTGAGATTTCACGACGGGTAGCCTTTTTAGTGAGCTCTGAACATCGCCCGCCCTGACTCCGAGTCCGGATCATTCCGTGAGCATCTCTCAATTTTCCCTCGAACGCAGGTCCCATCGGTCCAGATTCAAGGATTTTGCCGTCCGTTTGACCGTCTAAAAGTTTGCCCGTATGATGAAAAGGTTGGCTTTCGCCGCTGGACGCTCTGTTTAGCCAAGCCAACACGGCTGCAAGATGGCCAACATCGCGCTTGTTGCCCCCTCGTTCAATGGTAGGACAGCTGCCTCTGGAGCAGCCTATCGGGGTTCGAATCCCTGGGGG
>CAWDJR010000021.1:0-287441 GCA_963802565.1 uncultured Acidobacteriaceae bacterium
CGCTCGGCGGTGCGCGCTAAAGCGCGGTCGGGAAAAGCCTGCGAACTGTCACTTGCCGTGGCTTCAAAGTGGCCGGTGCATCCTTCCGAGCAGCCAGCCGATGCCAATTGCGACTACGGCAGTCGTATAGGGCTGCGTCTCGATGGTGCGACGCAACCACTTCTCAAGCGTGGCAGCGGTGTCTCGGGCGGCGCCGGCCGCATCGGCTGCGCTGTCGCGGGCCTGGCCATATAAGTCCTGCGCGGCGCCGGCGGCCTGATTCATAAGCCCTTCAGTACGCATTCCGGTGTCGCCGGTGACGCGACCCAAACCTTCCTCCACTTTGCCCCCGACATTTCTGACGGTTCCTGCTACGCGATTTTCGTCCATGGCTGCTCCTCCGGATGTGTCAGGAAGCTGCGGACCGGCAGGCCCGAGGCTACCGACGACAGTTCGAGTTATTGATTAAGCAGGCCGCTGTGGGCCTCGTGAGGAAAGTCCGCCGACGCAACAATGTTCCGCTCAAGTGCGGTTCGACGACCAATCGGAGCGCACAAATCAGACTTTGCCGACATTTGGATTTGCCGGTCGTCCTCAACGATCGCGAGGCGTGAACGTCGACCGCAACAAACATGTCAAATTACACACGCCGGCGGCCTATCCAGCGGCGAACGCTCGACGAAGAAAAAAGACAGTTGCGGCGCTGACGAAGATCGCGGAAGCCGCGGTCAACCAGCCAGCGGAAGCGTCCTGGATCGTCGTGCTGGCCGCACCCATTCAGTCGAGAATGGTTCGCCCGCCCGCCTGCGGTTGGAACTTTCCTGATTGTGCCGAATTATTGGGCGGGACCGTTGGATCCCGCCGGAGAATATGTATGGAAGCTGATCCGCGTACTGCGTCCACGATCCTGGACGCACAATCTGCCGTGTCTTGGGGTGCGATCGCCGCGGGCGCCGTTGGCGCAGCCGCACTGGCGCTTCTTCTGATCGCATTCGGAGCAGGCCTTGGCCTGTCGGCCGTATCGCCCTGGAGCGACAGCGGCGTTTCGGCATCGACATTCAAGACCGGCACCGGAATTTATCTGGTGATCGTCGCCGTGATGTCGTCGGCCGTCGGTGGCTATCTCGCCGCGCGATTGCGGTCGAAATGGGTAGGCGCGCACGCGCACGAAGTTTTCTTTCGCGATACCGCACACGGCTTTATCGCCTGGGCCTTCGCGACGCTTTTGAGCGCGACTGCTTTGAGCTCAGTGACGGGATATCTCGCCAATGGCGCTGTGGCGAGCATCGGCGGTGCGGAATTGCAATCTACCCGTTCCGTCAATCCAGCGGACATTTACGTCGATAAGCTGTTCCGTCCCGACACCGCGGCGCAGCCGGCGACGGCGCCTGCAGCGTCGCCCGCTGCCGGCAACCCAATTCCCGCCGCGCCGAACGGCGCAAATTCCAATCAATCGCGGGCCGAAGTCTCGAGGCTGTGGACAGCGAGCTTTCACGACAATCAGGAGCTTAGCGCCACCGACAAAGCCTATGTGGTGCAAATCGTTGCTGCCCGCACCGGCATGAGCCACGTCGATGCCGAAAAGCGCGTGAATGACGTGATTGTCGAAGCGAAGACCGCTGCCGACACTGCGCGGCAAGGCGCGGCAAAGCTTTCCTTCTGGTTGACTGCCGCCATGTTGTTCGGCGCATTCGCGGCAAGCCTTGCGGCGGTCGAAGGCGGCTCGTTGCGCGACGGTACTTGGAACGACCGTGTTCTCATCCCTCGGCCAATATAAAGGAGCACATCATGGGTAGAGGCATTCTTCTGTGGCTGCTTGGCGTTCCGATCCCGATCATCATCCTGCTGGCGCTTTTCTCACATTGACGAAATCAGCAAGCTACGTCGAAAGGCGCAGCTTTTCCTTGCAACAAACAACATAGACATTCGGAGACGATTTCATGTCGATTGGAACCATTCTGCTCATCATCTTGGTCATCATCTTGCTCGGAGGCTTCAGCGGGTTTGGTGGCGGTCCGTTCTATGGCACCGGCTACTACGGCGGTGGCGGCCTGGGCCTCGTTATCGTCGTCCTTTTGATCTTGGTTTTGCTTGGCAGGATTTGAGCTATTCCGAATTGGCCGCTCACTATGCGCAAAGCCGCATATCTGGATCACTGCCAGCGATTTGCCCTAGCCGAGGCCGCTTGAACGAACTGCGTCGTGCCGGCGGCTCTGCGCTAGTGCGTGCGCGCGATGCAGAATTCGACCGTCTCGGCCAGCGCCGACTTCATCGGCGAATCCGGGAACAGCGCCAGCGCGTCGCGGGCGATGGCGCCGTAGTGGTGGGCGCGGCCGATCGTGTCTTCCAGCGCGCGGTGCTTGGCCATCAGCCCGATGGCGTGTTCGAGATCGGCGTCGGTGGCCTCGCCGTGCTCGAGCGTGCGGCGCCAGAACTCGCGCTCGGCGTCGGAGCCGCGGCGGAACGCCAGCACCACCGGCAGCGTGATCTTGCCCTCGCGGAAATCGTCGCCGACGTTCTTGCCGAGCTTGGCGCGACTTGCCGCCGTAGTCGAGCACGTCGTCGACGAGCTGGAAGGCGATGCCGAGATTCATGCCGAACGAGCGGCAGGCCGACTGCTCGTCGCGCGGCCGCACCGACAGCACCGGGCCGACCTCGCAGGCGGCGGCGAACAGCTCGGCGGTCTTGGCGCGGATCACGGCGAGATATTCGTCCTCGGTGGTCGCCGTGTTCTTGGCGGCGGCGAGCTGCATCACCTCGCCCTCGGCGATGATGGCCGCGGCGGCGGAGAGGATTTCGAGCGCCCGGAGCGAGCCGACCTCGACCATCATCTTGAACGCCTGGCCGAGCAGGAAATCGCCGACCAGCACGCTCGCCTCGTTGCCCCACAGCATGCGGGCGGCGAGCCGCGCCGCGGCGCATCTCGCTCTCGTCGACGACGTCGTCGTGCAGCAGCGTCGCGGTGTGCATGAACTCGACCGCGGCGGCGAGCTTGATGTGGCCGTCGCCGCCATAGCCGGTGAGCCGCGCCATCGCGAGCGTGAGCATCGGCCGCAGCCGCTTGCCGCCGGAATTGATCAGGTGGTTGGCGACCTCCGGGATCATCGTCACTTCGGATCCGGTCCGCGACAGGATCGCGCCGTTGACGCGTTCCATGTCGGCTGCGACCAGGTCGACCAGGGCGTCGATCGAGGGTGGGTCCCGGCTTTCGAAGGGGATGACGACGGCCACAAGGTCTCTCCGCTAAGGGACGCGCGAGCATAGAAACGCTATGGTGCTGCGGCAAGTGCGCAGGATCTTTGCCAAGCAGGCCGCGGGTGCCGCATTGCGCACCCGACGTGGCGGCGGAGAAGGGGCGATGTCAAGTCACGAACGCTTCATGAAACGATTCTTGCTACGTTCTTGGGCGAGCATGACCGGGAGCCGGCACGAGGTGGCGGTGCTGGTGCCGTGCTACAACGAGGAGCGCGCGATCGCCAAGGTCGTGGCCGACTTCCGCTCGGCGCTGCCGGACGCCACGATCTACGTCTACGACAACAATTCGACCGACCGCACCGTCGAGGCGGCGCAGCAAGCGGGCGCCGTGGTCCGCCGCGAGACGCACCAGGGCAAGGGCCATGTGGTGCGGCGCATGTTCACCGACATCGAGGCCGACATCTACGTGCTGGTCGACGGCGACGCCACCTATGACGCGCCGAGCGCGCCGGCGATGATCGAAAAACTGATCGACGACCGGCTCGACATGGTGGTGGCCTCGCGCATCGACCGCGACGCGGCCGCCTATCGCCCCGGCCACCGCACCGGTAACGCCATGCTGACCGGCTTCGTCACCCAGGTCTTCGGCCGCGCCTTCACCGATATCCTGTCCGGCTACCGGGTGTTCTCGCGGCGCTTCGTGAAGTCGTTTCCGGTGCTCACCGGCGGCTTCGAGATCGAGACCGAACTGACGGTCCATGCCCTGGAGCTGGAATTGCCGGTCGGCGAGATTCCGACGCCGTATTATTCGCGGCCGGCCGGATCGGCTTCGAAGCTCTGCACCTGGCACGACGGCTTTCGCATCCTGTGGACCGTGCTGAAGCTCTACCGCGCCGAGCGGCCGCTGGCCTTGTTCGGCTCGCTCGGCATCGCGCTCGCCATCATGTCGGTCGGCCTCGCCATCCCGCTGGTCATCACCTATCTGCAGGAAGGCGTGGTGCCGCGGCTGCCGACGGCGGTGCTCTCGACCGGGCTGATGCTGGTCGCTTTCCTTTCCATCGCCTGCGGCTTGATTCTCGATACGGTGACGCGCGGCCGCCGCGAGGTGAAGCTGATCGCCTATTTGGCGCAGCGCGCGCCGGGCGAAGAACGACGGCGGAGCTGAAACCTTGCGCGAGCTGGTCCGCACCAATGATGCCGTGTTGATCTCGGCGATCGAGGCGCTGCTCAAAAGCGCCGGCATCCCGCATCTGCTCGCCGATCAGAACATGAGCGTGCTGGAAGGCTCGATCGGCGCTTTCCGCGCCGCATCCTGGTCGGCGAGGATGAGATCGACGCCGCACGAGAATTGCTCACCGAAGCAGGCTTCGGTCACGAACTCCGCCCCGATGTCCGCTGAAAAGGCTGCGACCAGCGAGGACGCGGTCCTCGGCGGCCGGTTGGTGCTGCGTCAGCCGCTGCGCGGTCATCGCGTCGGCCACGACGCCATCCTGCTGGCGGCGGCAACCGTTGCGCAGTCCGGCGAGCAAGCGGTCGATCTCGGCGCGGGTGTCGGCGGCGCGGGATTGGCGCTGGCGCGCCGGATCGCGGGCGTCGCCGTCACGCTGGTGGAGATCGATCCGGTCCTGGCGGCGCTCGCGGCCGCCAATGCGGAACGCAACAATCTTTCCGATCGCGTGCGCGCGGTGCGTCTCGACGTCGAGTTCGTCCGCCGCCGATTTCACCGCCGCGGGCCTGGCACCGGGATCCGCGGCGTGCGTGCTGATGAACCCGCCGTTCAATGTCTCGCAGCAGCCGTCGCCCGATCGCATGCGCCGCTTGGCGCACGCGGCATCTGAGACGACGCTGGAGCACTGGCTGCGCACAGCGGCGCGGCTGTTGCGCGCCGACGGTGCCGTAACGCTCATTTGGCGCGCCGACAGTCTTGCCGAGGTGCTTGCGGCGCTCGACACAGATTTCGGTGCGATCACCGTCCTGCCGGTCTACCCGAAACCGGGTGCAGCGGCGATCCGCGTGCTGGTGCGGGCGACCAAAGGGAACCGGGCGCCGTTGACTTTGCTGCCCGGATTTCTGCTCGCCGATACCGATGGCAAGCCAACCGCGGCGGCCGAAGCCGTGCTGCGCAGGTGAAGCACTTTCTTTGACTGGGAACTGAAACGCTTAGCGCTGCTCAGCCGTTAGGCATCAAGCCGGCACCGAATCGGGCGGTACTGGGGCGCTCTGTTTTGCCCGGACGCGGATGGGAAGATGCGAAAGGCCAACAATGACGGCGATCAGCATCATCAGGATGTATATCTTCATTTACAGTCCATCGTCCCCTTGTCGACCCGGCACCCACTCCCCAAGCAAGAAGCGTTCCAGCAATTAACAAAGCGTTACTTGCCGCATTTGCCGGCAAATCTTATGTGAGTTCCATGGCAGATACATCGACGCAGCAGCGCGGCATCGGCGCCAAGGCCCTCGCCGCGCTACGGCCGCTTATCCCTAAGCGCTTCCGCCGCGACCAGCCGGTGGTGCCGGTGGTGCGGCTGACCGGCGTTATCGGCTTCGGCTCGCCGCTGCGGCCCGGACTTTCGCTGGCGTCGGTGGCGCGCACGCTGGATCGGGCTTTTGCCATGCGCAACGCGCCGGAGGTGGCGCTTTCCATCAATTCGCCGGGCGGCTCACCGGCGCAGTCGCACCTGATCTTTCGCCGTATCCGCGAACTGGCGGCCGAGAAAGGCCGCCGCGTCATCGCCTTCGTCGAGGACGCCGCTGCCTCCGGCGGCTACATGATCGCCTGCGCCGGCGACGAGATCATCGCCGATCCGCATTCGATCGTCGGCTCGATCGGGGTGGTCGGCGGCACATTCGGCTTCGACAAGCTGATCGCGAAGTACGGCATCGAGCGCCGCATCTATACGTCGGGCGAGCACAAATCGATGCTCGATCCGTTTCTGCCGGAGGACCCGGACGACGTTGCACGGCTGAAAAAGCTGCAACGGGAAATCCACGAGAGTTTCATCGCGCTGGTGAAATCGCGCCGCGGCGACAAGCTCGCCGGCCCAGAAAACGACTTGTTCTCCGGCGAGTATTGGACCGGGACGAGGGGCCTCGAGCTCGGCCTCGTCGATAGTATCGGCGATCTGCGGACCGTGCTGCGCCAGCGCTATGGCGATAAGGTTGTCACGCCCCTGGTCACCGCCGAGCGCGGCTGGCTGGGGCGGCGCGTTGCGGGCGTGACCGGCGGCGACTTGCTGCAAGCGATGCCGGCGGGGCTCGCCGAAGACATTATCTCGGCGCTCGAAGCGCGCGCATTATGGGCGCGCTACGGATTGTAGAGCATGATCCCGAAAAGTGGATGCCGGTTTTTGGATAAGATCATGCTCAAAACGCGATACGGAGATTGATTATGCACCCGCTGCTTGCCTTGACGCTCGGAATGGTCGGAGCGACTGTTTTGGTGCGCTGGTGCGCGAAACAGGTGCAGCGCGTCAACAGCGAGCTCGACAGCGTGCGCGAACAAGCCCCCGTCGACTCGGTCGACCGCAACGCGCTGCCGAAATTGAAGCGCGACCCGAAGTCGGGCGAGTATCGGCCGGGTTAGGTTTGCTACGGCGCTTCCTTGATGCCGCGCTCCTTCACCACCTTGCCCCATTTCTCGTATTCCGACTTCATGAAGGCGCCGAGCGATTCCGGCGTGCCGCCGATCGGGGTGGCGCCCGCCTTTACGAGTTTCTCGTGCACCTCGGGATCGTTGAGCGCGTCGTTGAGCGCCTTGTTGAGCTTGGCGATCACCGCAGCCGGCGTTTTTGCCGGCGCCAATAGCGCATACCAGTTCGACGCGTCGGTATTGGGATAACCCTGCTCGGCAAGCGTCGGCACGTCGGGCAGCAGAGCGTCGCGTTTGTCGGAGGCGGCGCCGATCGGCACCAGCGTGCCGGCCTGGATCTGCGAGATCAGCACCGGCAGATCGGCGGCGAGCACCTGCACCTGGCCGCCGAGCAGGTCGGTCAGCGCCGGCGCCGCGCCGCGATAGGGCACGTGCAGGAATTTCACGTTCGCCGAAACGTCGAGCAATTCCAGGGCGAGGTGCGGCGGCGAGCCGATGCCGGTCGAGGCGAACGAGACGCCGCCGGGTTTGTCCTTGGCGAGCGCGATCAGCTCCTTGACCGTCTTGATGCCGAGCTTGGGCGTCACCACCAGCACCTCGGTGACCTTGGTGACAAGCGCCACCGGCGCGAAATCGCGCAGCGGATCGTAGGGCACATTGGCCTGAATGTGCGGGCGCTATCGTTACCGCGCCCGACGTGGTGAGGAACAGCGAATAGCCGTCGGGGTCGGCCTTGGCGATGTTGTCGGCGCCGACGGTGCCGGCGGCGCCGGGCTTGTTTTCGATATAGACGCGCTGGCCCAGCGCTGCCGTCATCTTGTCGGTCACCAGGCGGCCGACGAAATCGGTCGGCCCTCCGGGCGGAAACGCGACCACGACGCGGACCGGCCGGGTCGGATAATCCTGCGCCTGCGCGGCCTGCGCGCCGGCCGTAGCAAGCGCCGCACATACCAATAGGCCTGTTATTTTTCGCACTATGTCCTCCCTGTATCGGCCGCCGGTGATCAGGTATCAGGTATCGGGGATCAGGAATCAAACCTTGATCCCTGACCGCTGATGCCTGATCCCTGATCCCCGCTATGACCGCCACCCAGCCGCTGCCACCCCACATGCGCCCTGAACGCTCTTTTCAAGGGCTTATCCTGGCATTGCAACGCTACTGGGCGGACTGGGGCTGCGTCATTTTGCAGCCCTATGACATGGAGGTCGGCGCCGGCACCTTCCATCCGGCGACGACGCTGCGCGCGCTCGGGCCGAAATCGTGGAATGCCGCCTATGTGCAACCGTCGCGCCGGCCGAAGGACGGCCGCTATGGCGAGAACCCGAACCGCCTGCAGCACTACTATCAGATGCAGGTGATTTTGAAGCCGTCGCCGGACGATCTGCAGGATCTCTATCTGAAGTCGCTCTACGCCATCGGCATCGATCCAAAAATTCACGACATCCGTTTCGTCGAGGACGATTGGGAGAGCCCGACGCTCGGCGCCTGGGGGCTCGGCTGGGAGTGCTGGTGCGACGGCATGGAGGTGTCGCAGTTCACCTATTTCCAGCAGGTCGCCGGCTTCGAATGCGCGCCGGTGGCGGGCGAATTGACCTACGGTTTGGAGCGGCTGGCGATGTATGTGCAGGGCGTCGAGAACGTCTTCGATCTCAACTTCAACGGCCGCGACGGCGCGGCGCGCGTGAGCTACGGCGACGTCTTCCTGCAGGCCGAGCAGGAATATTCGCGGCACAATTTCGAATATGCCGACACCGACATGCTGTTCGAGCAGTTCCGCATGGCGGAAGCCGCGTGCCAAAAATATCTTACGGACGGCTGGGCCGCGGGCGCCGATGGCGACAACCGCGGCCGGCATTTGATGGCGCTGCCGGCCTACGACCAGTGCATCAAGGCGAGCCACGTGTTCAATCTGCTCGACGCGCGCGGCGTGATTTCCGTGACCGAGCGGCAGAGCTACATTTTGAGAGTGCGCGAACTTGCCAAAGCGTGCGGCGAGGCTTGGCTCGCGACCGAAGGCGGCGGGAAAGCCGCATAAGCGGAGCGGGAAAAACAAAATGAGCGGAGCGGAGACAGCAAAATGAGCGGAGTGCCTGAAATCGGCGGCCGGCGGCCGATCGCGATCAACGTCACGGCCGGGGAAAGCTACTGGTGGTGCGCCTGCGGGCGCTCGAAGACGCAGCCTTTCTGCGACGGCTCGCACAAGGGCAGCGAATTCCGGCCCCAAGAATGGAAGGCGACCGCCAACGAGGAAGTCTGGTTCTGCGCCTGCAAGCGCTCCTCGCACCAGCCGCTGTGCGATGGCTCTCATAAAGCCCTCCCCTGACAGGGGGAGGGCCGCCGCCGCAGGCGGCGGGTGGGGAAGTGCATGCGACGCGAAAATCTTCGAGACATCGCTTACCTGCGAGCCCGTCAGCTTCGTCGCAACACGACCGATGCTGAAAAGAAACTGTGGCGTCATCTTCGAAGACTTGATCTCGATGGCTCGCATTTTCGGCGGCAAGTGCCGATCGGTTCCTACATTGCCGACTTTGCCTGCATGGCGGCGCGGCTTTTGATCGAAATCGACGGCTCGCAGCACGCCGAAGATCGCAAGAAGGCGCACGACGAAGCGCGCAGCCGTTGGCTGGAGAAAGAGGGATATCGCGTGCTGCGTTTCTGGAACAACGACATCACTAAGAATATAGATGGCGTCATGGAAGCGGTTTATGCAGCTCTGCACAGTTCGTTGTCCGCCGAGCCGGTGCCGCTGAAGCACCAGCGACGCAGACGCCGTGGGCCCTCGCACCTCCCCACCCCGGCGCGCGACGCGCGCCGACCCTCTCCCTGCAGGGGAGGGTAAGAGATGCCCGACCTCCTGCTCGAATTGTTCTCCGAGGAAATCCCCGCGCGCATGCAGGCGCGGGCGGCGGAGGATTTGCGCAAAGCGGTGACCGACCGGCTGGTCGGCGCCGGGCTGGTTTATGAGGGCGCCAAGGCGTTCGTGACGCCGCGGCGGCTGACGCTATCGGTGCACGGCGTGCCGGCGCGGCAGCCGGATTTGCGCGAGGAGAAGAAGGGCCCGCGGGTCGGCGCGCCGGATAACGCCATCGCCGGCTTTCTCAAAGGCGCCGGGCTGAAGTCGATCGATGAAGCGAAGGTGCAGCCCGACAAGAAGGGCGACTTCTATGTCGCGGTGATCGAGAAGCCCGGCCGCGCCGCGATCGAGGTGATCGGCGAGATGTTGCCCGAGGTCATCAAGGGCTTTCCGTGGCCGAAATCGATGCGCTGGGGCGAGCAATCGAAAGCGCCGGGCGCGCTCACCTGGGTGCGGCCGCTGCACGCAATCGTCGCCACCTTCGGGCCGGAGACCGAGGAGCCGGAGATCGTGCCGTTTTCGGTCGGCGGCATCGCGGCGGGCAACGAAACCCGCGGCCATCGCTTCCTGGCGCCGGCGCCGTTCACGGTACGCCGCTTCGCCGATTACGCGCAAAAGCTCGACAAGGCCAAGGTCGTGCTCGACGCCGAGCGCCGCCGCGACATCATCCTCACCGAAGCCAAGCAGTTGGCCTTCGCCCAGGGGCTCGAGCTGATCGAGGACGACGGCTTATTGGCCGAAGTCGCCGGCCTGGTCGAATGGCCGGTGGTGCTGATGGGCTCGTTCGACGAAAAATTCCTGCGCATCCCGGAAGAGGTGATCCGCGCCACCATCCGCAACAACCAGAAATGTTTCGTCCTGCGCGACGCCGCGCATGCGAAGCTGGTCGACAAATTCATCCTGGTCTCCAATCTCGAAGCCAGCGACGGCGGCAAAGCCATCGTCGCCGGCAACGAGCGCGTTATCCGGGCGCGGCTGTCGGACGCAAAGTTTTTCTACGAGACCGATTTAAAGACCCGACTTGAAGATCGCCTGCCGAAATTCAAGGACATCATCTTCCACGAGAAGTTGGGCACCCAGGCCGAGCGCATTGAAAGGATTGAAAGATTGGCCGGCGAGCTGGCGCCGCTGGTCGGGGCTGATGTGGAGAAGGCGAAACGCGCGGCGCGACTTGCCGAGGCCGATCTCCTTACCGAAGTGGTCGGTGAATTTCCCGAATTGCAAGGCACGATGGGCAAGTACTACGCCGAGGAATGGGAGGAAGATGAAGCGGTCGCGCATGCGATCGAGGATCACTACAGTCCTAAAGGTCCCAACGACCTCGTACCCTCCGAGCCGGTGTCGATCGCAGTCGCGCTCGCCTACAAGATCGACAGGCTGGTCGGCTTCTGGGCAATCGATGAGAAGCCAACGGGGAGCGGCGACCCCCAAGCCCTGCGGCGGGCGGCACTTGGAGTTTTGCGCATTATTTTGGCAAATGACCTTAGACTCCAAATCTTTAACTGGCTATTTGCTCACATAGTTGTTCTTAAAACTCAAAGAGAGAGTGGCTCGCTTCCGTCTGAGCCATACAACGAGCTTATGCCTCCTCCGGAGTACCGAATAGTAGGCCTCGATGTCGGCAAGAAAATTGTTCAGGAAGTTCGCAAGTACGGAACTCCCGAGGGGCTTTCTAAGGAGAGCATAGCGCCCGCTTTGACTGACCTAATGATTTTTTTCGCCGACCGCCTAAAAGCCCAGCTCCGCGAGCAAGGTGCGCGCCACGATCTCGTCGACGCAGTTTTCAAGCTCGGAGGCCAGGACGATCTCTTTTTAATTGTCCGCCGCGTTGACGCTTTGGCCGGTTTTCTTAACACAGACGACGGCAAAAACCTGCTTGAAGGATACCGGCGTGCGACAAGAATACTGGGTATCGAGGAAAAGAGGGACGGGAAAAAATATGAGGGCCCACCAGATCCGATTTTGTATCAATTTCCTGAAGAAAGGCAATTGGCTTCGGCCATCGGCAAAATGCGCGAGATAGCCGAAACAGCTATCGGAGACGAAAATTTTAACGGTGCAATGGCCGCAATATCCCAGTTGCGCCCCGATGTTGATGCCTTCTTCGACAAGGTAACAGTCAATGTCGACGACAAGCCGTTGCGCGAGAACCGGCTAAAACTGCTCAACGAAATCCGCGCTGCGACCCGCGCCGTGGCGGATTTTTCCAAGATCGAGGGGTAATCACCTCTCCCGGCGTGCGGGGAGAGGTCGAGAGAGCGGAGCGAACGAGGGTGAGGGGGCCTCTCCGCGATTTCTGAGCGTTGCGGATTGAGGCGGCAGCGTGCAGACATCGCCTCGAATCTCAGCCCAGCGGAGAGGCCCCCTCACCCTGAGCAACCGGCGACATAGGTAACAGTTCTGACCGGGGACATGGGTAACACATTTCTGGTTTTGTTCAGCCTTGTTGCTGTTGCGCGTGTGGACCCTGTGGGCAACGCGCAGCGTTGTCCACAAGTCCACAGGCGTCGGGTTTTGGTTTGCGCAGACGGTCGTGGCCATGCGAAGTGCCCTTGTCAGGTGTGTGATCTGTCGGGTCGCCGTTGCCGGTGCCGATAAGCTTTGCGGGCCCGGTGACCTTGAATGTGACCTCGTTGTCGGTGATGGGAACTGTACGTCCACTTGCGTCCTGCACCTCGACGGCAAACATGGCCACGTCTTCGCCGTCAGCGGACAACGAATCGCGATCGGGCGTGAGCACCAGTTTCGCGGCAGAGCCAGTGGTATCGCGGCGTGTGGTCATCACCTGCTTGCCATCTTTCCAACCGTGGGCTTCAATGAATCCGGGTGCGTACTCAACGGTCCACGCAACGTGCGCGTCTTTCTTTACATCCTTCGCGCCAAGACTTTTTCCGTTGATAAAAAGCTCCACCTTGTCGAGATTCGAGTAGGCCCAGACGGCGATCTTCTTGCCCT
Organism: uncultured Acidobacteriaceae bacterium; assembly: GCA_963802565.1. GTDB lineage: Bacteria > Acidobacteriota > Terriglobia > Terriglobales > Acidobacteriaceae > Telmatobacter. The sequence goes on from CAWDJR010000021.1 coordinate 12,577, forward strand.
CATAGCCAGCCCAGTTCCAGTGCGGAAAGAGGTGGAGCACTGGCTTCTGTGTCCACCATGACTGGTAGTAGAAGAACGAGTCTTTGGGGAACCCGCACATGTCGAGGATGCCGTATTGCGAGCTGATATTGGGCCATCCGTTGGGTGAGGGCTCGCCGCGATAATCAAAGCCGGTCCACACATAGCCGCCCCCAAGCCATGGGCGCGCATTGCAAAAACTCCACCAGCCTTCGGCGGAGGCGCGGCCCGAGTTGGTGTAGGGATCGTAGGAGCTGACGAAGCCCTTGGACTTGTCGGTAATGTAGATGCCGCGCGTGCAGACAGCGCTGACAGTTTCAGTGCCCAGCACAAGCTTTTCGGGATGCGCCTTGTGGAAGGCTTCGGCCTGCGGATCAGCATAGTGATAGCCGATGACATCGCAAACTGCGAGCCCGCCGGTGCCGCTACCTGCCGCTTCACCATTGATCATGCCGTCAATCGTGGTAGGGCGCGAGCCGTCATGCCGCGTGGCGGCCTGCTGCATGGCAGTCACGATGTTGGCACCCTTGTCGTTTGTAGCCGTGGGCTCCTCGTTGCCAAGCGACCACATGAAGACGCTGGGATGATTGCGGTCGCGGCGAACGAGATTGACGAACTGGCCGAGACCTTCAGGATTGGACGACATCATGCGTGTCTCGTCCATCACAAGCATGCCTAATTGGTCGCAGGCATCCAGCAATTCGGGCGTGGGCGGGTTGTGAGAAGTGCGCAGCGAGTTGCAGCCCATCTCCTGCAGCTTGCGGACGCGGTAGTACTGCACTGCGTCAGGCAGCGCGACTCCGATTCCGGCGTGGTCCTGGTGGTTGCAGGTGCCCTTCAGCTTCACGGGTGCGCCGTTGAGGAGAAATCCCTGCTGGGCATCGAACTTCACTGAACGAATACCGAAGATGGTTTCGTAGCGATCGACGGCCTTACCATCAACCTGAACTTCGGTCACAAGTTTGTAAAGATTGCGTTCTTCCAGCGACCACAACGAAGGCCGGCTGACCGCGACCTCCTGGGTGAAGTCGTGTTGATCGCGGCCCACGATCGTGGCAGACGCCGAAACATCTTTTGCGACCGGTGAGCCTGAAGGATCGACGATGGTGGAGATCACCCGCACATTGCTCGACGCATTGCCCTGATTCTCAACCTCGCTCAGGATGGAAAGCTTTGCTCCGCTGGGCCGAATCTCCGAGCGAACCAGGGTGCCCCATTGCCTGACGTGCACCGGATGCGTCTTCACCAGCCACACGTGACGATAGATGCCCGCGCCCTCATAAAACCACCCATCACTCCCGGTGGCGTCCACGCGCACCAGCAGAACGTTGGGCTGGCCGGGATTGGCGAAGTCTGAAACGTCAAAACTGAAAGAATCGTAGCCGCCGCTGTGCTGGCCGATGTAGAAGCCATTGAACACGACTGTGGTTTCGCGATACGCACCATCAAACTCGATGCTGATGCGCTTGCCCGCATCTTCGGCTGGAATCTCGAAGATACGCCGGTACCAGCCGACACTGTTTTCTGGGTATTTACGGCCCAGTGGATAGAAGCCCTTACTCTGCAGATCGGGATCATTCTTGAAAGGCAGCTCGACGGTCCAGTCATGAGGCAGGTCGATGTGGCGCCAGTCCTCCTCCACGAAGGAGGTTGAACCGGCAGGCATAAAGTTTCCCGTCTTCTGAAAGTTTCCAGCCGAAGCGCTGCCGTAGCCGAAGTCTTTTGCCGGATCGTCAGCGTTTCCGAGATGGAAGCTCCATCCGAAATCGAGCAGGAGCCGTTCGCGGCCAGCGCCGGGTGTAGGAGAGGCAAGACTGGAGGGCACACTGAGTGGACCTGATACTTCGCTTGCGGCGGCATGAACGGCTGGATCGATGGGACCGAGTGCATGGGCCGTAGCAGCGGCGGCGGGCGCAAGCAGGCTGGTCTTCAGAACATCGCGGCGTGAAAAGGTTTTCATTCTGCCTCCCATCAAGGTTTGCTACAGGCTCAAATTTCCCCGAAGTTTTTGTACCTTGACGTTATACACCCGGAGTGGAGGATGTGAGCAAAACTGCTGAGCCAATCGGCGTCGCTGTTGGGCTTGATCATGATGACGCCCACTTTCGTGGTGTATAAGGGACGGATGATGAGAGCCCTGATCGTTCTGCCACGCGCATGGCAGGATAGGATTCCAAGACAATGAGCCGTCCCTGGACCAGGCGAAAGTTCCTCAACAGTGCAGCAGGATCCGCGGCCTCCCTCGCGCTTGCACCACTGGGTAGCAGCAGCGCGCTGGCCGATAGCGGTGCAAAGCCGGCTCTGCAGGGTCGATTCCTTACCCATGTATCCGTAGTGCGCGTGAATCAGATAGAAGTCACTCCGACTCGTTCGATCGGCGAAGACGAAGTTGCGGACAATAGCCTTGAAAAGATTCGCTCGCGGCGCGAAGCCTTTCTGCGCGGATGCCCCAACGGCAAAATGACATGGGCGATCAGCTGGCTGGCGCTCAACGACACTCGCCAGCAATACAAAGATGCACGCCGCCTTCTCGTGTCTTATCACGACAAATATGGCGACGAGATCACCTTCATTCCGGGCGGTTACTTCGCACCGATGTACGACACGCGCGAAAACAACCGCGTGACCATTCACAAGTCTCTTCAACTGATCTCAGAGATGGTTGGGAACCGGTATCGCCCGGAGTGCCTCGTCGCCGGCTTTATGGACGCCAAGAACCAGCAGTTCCTGGCCGCTGAGGAGGGTATTCATGTTTGCCAAGGACAGATATGGAGCCAGCACGGCATCGACAACGGCGATGGCGACGGTGGCATCTGCTATCCCTATTACCCCAGCCGCGAGCACTACCTGAAGCCAGCGCAAGGCGCAGCGGACTTTATTGATTGTGTATGCCTCGACGGCTGGACATGCGACTTTCTTGCGGCTCGTCGCAACGGCTTTGAAGGAGGGTTTAACAGCCGCATGGGTGTGGGTCCCATCGAAACGGTTGGAAATCTGGGAGAGCAAGCCGGTCGTGCCGAGATGATGGCGACCACCGCGATGCACTTCGACAAGGGGCGCGCGCTGAATGGATTCGGTTGGGTCACCGGCATCTGGGAAGTATCCGTTCACCACGACAAAGATCTTGAGTGGTGGTTGCAGGCAGTCAACAGCCAATGGCCCGATACGCAGGTGCTCACCGAGGGAGCGTTCGGCATGGAGTGGCGCAAACACACGCCCAACAACACGTCGCTCAACTACCGCTTCGATGCCAAAGGCACCGGTGCCCCCGGATCAGAGAAGGACCTGGAAATCCAATGGTTCATGAACCAGGAGTTCCGGCTGGCACTCCTACGCAACTGGAAAACAGAAAGTCCCGAGATGGTCATCGACTTCACCCGGTATGATTTGCCGGCGCAAGAACCGCAGGGACTACAACGCGAGTGGAGCCTGATGAACGTGCTGAACGAGAAAGGGACACGCTCCCAGGACAAGCCAATACCCTTGACACAACTGCCTCAGGAATATCAGCGGCTCATTTATAAACGATATCCGGAGTTGAAAAAACTGGATTGAGGTTCGGCCGCAGGCATGCGTTGCCCATGGCTGTCCGGTATCGCCGGCTATAAGGCCAGAAGATTATTATGTAAGCTGTCTGGTCGACTATGGCCCTCAAGATCGCAAACACTATCGATCAGCATCATTCCGAAAGAGTATCTGTTGCGGTTGTTGATTCGCGGTTGGCGAACTTTCGGTTGTCAATCGTGTGTCGGAAGATTCTGGTCGGCGCCCTGCTTGCTTTAGGGTTTGTGTGTGGCGCATTTACTCCAAATGTTTTAGGACAACTTAGCTCATCGAGTACCGCGGTCCGCGCAACAGTGTCCGGCAGGGTACTGAATTCAGCAGGCAATTTTGTTCCCGGCGCGATGGTCCATCTTGAGCAAGACGGCGCTTCACGGGCTGAAACTGTTGTAAACGCAAAAGGCGAATACACTTTTTCCGGGCTTGCTGCCGGCAGCTATGTCCTGATTGCGCAGAAGGCGGAAGTCCGCAGCCGACCTGCGACACTGACCATCACGTCGCTCCACGATCAATTTCACGTGGATATTCGACTTGAAGACTCTACGGTAGCGGGCAACAAATCCGACGTCAAATCAACAGCCCCGACGGCGGCCATGGAATTCGCAGACAATCCGAACTTCGCGGTTGCCGGCGTCACGGATTGGACTGCGGCAGGCGGCCACGGGTCAGACACCAGTCTGCGTACAAGCGAGGCGCTCACACGAGAGACTCTCTCGCTCAAGCCCGGTTCTGTCAGTACTGGCGCAGCCGCCGCACCCGCAGAGGCAGCGATCGATACAGCCACAGAAGCAAAGCTCCGCACGACTCTCAGTAGCGCCCCCCGAGACTTTGAAGCCAACCACCGGCTGGGCGAGTTCTATCTCCGTCAGGGCAAGTATTCCGAGTCCGCAACGTTGCTGAAGACTGCGTATGAGATCAAGCCCCGCGACTTTGACAATGAATACGACCTGGCGCAGGCATGCCTGCAAGTTGGCGACCTGTCGCAGGCGCGGGATCATCTGCGGCATTTGCTGGCAAATCACGATGGAGCGGACCTGCATCGTCTCGCTGGCTCAATCGATGAAAAGCTCGGCGACCCTTTGACCGCGGTGCACGAATACGAACAAGCGGTGCGGATGGATCCAAGCGAACAGAACTACTTTGACTGGGGCTCCGAGTTGCTTTATCACCGGGCAGTCTGGCAGGCCCAGGCGGTCTTCGAGCAGGGCGTAAAGGCCTACCCGAAGTCCACCCGAATGCTCACCGCTCTCGGCGCAGCCTTGTTCGCGGGTGCCCTTTACGACGAAGCGGCACATCGTCTCTGCGAAGCATCCGATCTCAATCCGGAAGACCCCGAGCCCTATACGTTCATGGGCAAGATCGAGATCGCGGCGCCCAGTCCTCTTGCCTGTGTGAGCCAGAAGTTGGAACGCTTTGTTCGAGTGCAGCCAGATAATGCGCTGGCGAATTACTTTTATGCGATGGCTCTTTGGAAAGAGAATGGCCGCTTGACCGACCAACAGACTCTTAACCGGATCGAGACCATGCTGACCAAGGCGATCAACATCGATCCCAAATGCGCGGATGCCTATCTGCAACTTGGCAATCTTGAAGCGTCGCGGCACGAATTTCAACGAGCGATTGGCCTCTATTCAAAGGCAATCGAAGTCAATCCGCAGTTGAGCGAAGCCCACTATCGCCTCGGAATCGCCTACGAGCGGATCGGCGAGAAAGAAAAGGCCAAGCTCGAGTTCCAGAAGCATGACGAGATTGAAAAACAGACTGCCGCTGAAATCCAACGCCAGCGCAAGGAGGTCAAGCAATTCGTCATTGCTCTTCCCGCCAACCCTCCGTCTCCGCCTTCCAACTGACGCGACGCACTGGCCGTTTTCCTAGCTCGTGTGCGGCTTCATCGTCGACACGATGCCGTCGCCTTCGCGAATCGTGATGATTTGGTTAGCCTTCACCTGCAGAAACTTCTCAAGTTTCTGTGTTGTAGGCCATTTCACCTCGATAAGGTCCACCATCTCGATGGACCCAAGTCCGAAATGGAGACGCAGATCATTCTGCGACATGACACTGGTGCCGCTGCTCACTTCATCCATCTGGACGTGTTTTCCCGCGACGACGCGCACGCGTGCGCCGATCGCGGTTCGATTGCACTTCGTGCCCACCAGCTTGATCTTGATCCAGTTCTGCTTGTTGCCTCCGACATTCTTGAGCAGAGAAGGCAACTCGTTCATGTTCAGAATCAGGACATCCATGCCGCCGTCGTTATCGAAGTCGCCAAATGCCGCGCCTCTGCTGGAATATTTCGCGGTCATGCCCGGTCCCATTGTCGCCGAAACATCTTTAAAGTGCCCGTTGCCAAGATTCTTGTAGACCAGCCTCGGATTCTTGAACGTCTCGCCAAAGTTATAGTGGTCGATCTCCGGATAGACATGGCCATTCACTTGCACAATGTCGGACCAGCCATCATTGTCGTAATCAATAAAGCCGCACCCCCACGCCACATAGCTGTTATTGATGCCGACGCCGGAATCGAATGACAGGTCGCTGAAAGTGCCGTCGCCATTGTTGTGGTACAGGTTGCACGTATCGTCGGCGAAGTTAGTTTTGAAGATGTCGAACCAGCCGTCGCAATCGTAGTCTGCGACACCGAGCCCCATGCCCGCCTGCTCATGGCCGTCATCGTTATACGCGCACCCTGCCATCACTGCGACATCCGTGAATGTGCCGTCGTGGTTGTTCTTGAACATGATGCTGGGTTCGGAATCGACCGCTACATAAATGTCGGGCCAGCCGTCGTTATCAAAATCGTAAGAGACCGATGTGATCGAATAGCGCGGCCCAGGCTTCAGGATTCCAGCTTTCTCCGATACATCCGTAAATGTGCCGTCCCCATTGTTGTGGTACAGAATGTTCGTATCGCCGGGAAGTCCTCGCGGGCCGCACATGGTGGGCACGCCCTTCCACTGGCAAAAACTCTGCTGATCCATCGTCAATGGCTTATCAGGATCAAGCTTGACGAAGTTGCACACGAAGAGATCGAGGTGACCGTCCCGGTCGTAATCGAAAAAAGTACAGCCCGTGCCCCATCGTCCGTGCTCCTGCTGCAGGCCAGCCTTGCGCGTGACATCCGTGAAAGTTCCGTTTCCGTTGTTATGGAAGAGAATGTTGTGACCCCAGAACGTGCAGAACAGGTCATCCCAGCCATCATTGTCGTAGTCGCCTAAGCACACGCCCGTCTGCCATCCCGGCCGGCCGAGTCCAGACTTCTCGGTCACGTCGGTGAATGTGCCGTCGCGGTTGTTCTTGAAAAGATGCGTGGAGGGTTGTTTGCCGGCGGCCCAGTGCGCGTCGAGCCGGTTTCCATTCGTCAGATAGATGTCGAGCCATCCGTCGTTGTCATAGTCAAAGAAAGCGATGCCACTGCCCTTCGTCTCAATGATGACGCGTTTGTGTTCGACGCCTCCCCAGACATTGGCAATATTCAAGCCTGCCTTTTCCGCGACGTCTACGAATTGAACAGGAGACGCAGGAGAGGTTGCCACCGCGGCCTCAAGCCGCGATCTTCCATTCCATGCCCAGAGCGGAGTCGTAAGCCTGTCGAGCAGAGAACTGCCGAGCACAAAAAAGGATGATCCGAGGAAGCGGCGACGTGGAATGATCATAGAATGCGTTGATTATAGGTCACTCATTTATGTCTCTGGAACCGATCGGGGACGAAGCGGTGTCGACGTCCCCTTCACAGCTCTTCTCACTTGCGCTGAACCCTGGGAAAAGGATGCGGCACAATCCCAACACCCTCTTTGACTGCGATGATCTGATCGATCGGCACGTTCGTCAGCTTATCGACCTGCCCACTTGGCCAAGTGATCACCAGCGATTCAATCTTGCTTCGCTTGCCGATTCCAAAATGGATGCGAGGATCGCTGGCAGACATGTAGCTCGTTCCACCCTTTGACTGTTCCACATGAACGAATCCCTCTGACGTCAGTTTCAGTGAGGAGCCAATTCCGTCGCGATTGGACTTTGTGCCGATCAAAAGAACTTCGAGCCAGTGGTTTGCATTCCCGCCATCGTTGCGCAGCAGTTCAGGAAAATCGCCTCTGCAAACGACCGCGAGCCCGACTGCACCGTCGTTGAAGAAGTCCGCTGTTGCCAGGCCGCGCCCCGCCACCGGCTGGTTGAAGTCTGGGCCAAGTGCGTCGGAAACCTTCTCAAAGTGGCCTCCGCCGAGATTGTGGAACATGAGCAGCGGCTCTTTGTAGGAGACTTCGCTGTGGTAGAGCTTCACATTGTCCACCATCGCCCCGTTCGCCTGCACTATATCCGGCCAGCCGTCGTTGTCGTAGTCAATGAACTTCGCTGAAACTCCGCTAAGCGTGATTGCCTTGTTACCAATTCCAGAGCTGTACGTGACGTCGGTAAATGTGCCATCTCCGTTGTTGTGATAGAGGCGGTTCAACTCAAAATCAAGATGCGTAATGTAGACATCGAGAAACCCATCTCCATCCACATCAGCTGCGTCGATGCCCATTCCCGCTTCGTAGCGGCCATCCTCGCTTGCCGCCAAACCTGAGATGAGCGACTCGTCTGAAAACGTCCCGTCGTGCTTGTTTTCAAAAAGAAAATTTGGCCACGTGTCGTTCGCAATGGCAATGTCGGGCCAGCCGTCGTTGTTAAAGTCAGCCGCAACCACGCCCATACCCTTCGACTCAGGCGTCCCGATGCCGGATTTCTCGCTCACATCCGTGAATGTCCCATCATGATTGTTTCGGTACAGCTTTGTTTTCTGGCCGTGGTAGTTATTCGGACTGCAGTAGGAGCGATAGCCCGGAGTGCGCTCGCCGCACCATTCGTTATTCCGCGGAGTCCAATCAAGATAGTTCGTTACCACCAGGTCAAGCCAACCATCCTTATCAAAGTCGACCCATGCCGCGCTCGTCGACCACTTGCCCTCATCCGCTACACCGGCCTTCGCGGTCGCATCGGTAAACGTTCCGTTGCCATTGTTGTGATACAGAATGGCGCGCCCATATCCGGTGACATACAGGTCGGGATACCCGTCGTTGTCGAAATCGCCGACGGCAACTCCTTGCCCATAGTGACCGGCGCCGCTAACACCCGCCTTCTCCGTCGCGTCGGTAAACGTACCGTCGCCATTGTTGTGATAGAGAGCGGAGCGCAAGAGCTTTGCGGGTTTGTAAGCATCCGTAGCGCCTGCCTGCACGAAGTACAAGTCCATCAGCCCGTCCTGGTCGTAGTCGAGCCACGCCACGCCGGTGCCCATTGTTTCCAGGTAGTACTTCTCATCCGTTTCCGTGGAATCCTGCACGAAAGTGATGCCCGCAGCCTTGCGAATATCAGTGAAGCGAACACTGACAGGAGCACTCTGCTGAACTGGTCGCTGCGCATCCGCTTTCGCAGCGCTAGTCTGACCCGATATTGGAACGAGCAGAGCAGAAATGCAGCCCACAACCAGCGTGAAGACTGCCACATCGTTCCGCAGGATTCGCCCTCGAACCGGAAGGTTCCTCTTTGCTTGATTGCGGGGAAGGTTTTGAATCGCTTTCATAGTGTTCTGTCTGCCAGAGACAAGGCCAACTGCAGAAATTGTGTCTTATCAGCTAATGCCGTGGGCCCACTCTCTGTATTCGCCGGCGCCGCCTGGTCCAGTACCTGCGCAATCCTGTCGATATCCAGGCTCGCATTTGCGCTGCTGTTTTTGAAGCGATTCAGCACATCTCTAGCCTTGGCGACCTGTCCCGTTTGAAAGTAGTAGACGCCAAGAGTCGAATAACCTCCCGACCACTCTGGCAGTAAATCGACAGCTCGTTCAAGATTTGACGCTGCGTCATTGAAATTTCCCTGCATCGCGGCGGTAAGCCCGAGCCCCCAATAGAGCTTGCCCGAGCCAGGGATGCGCGCCTGCCCCTTCAACAGAATTCGCTTCGCTTCCGCGACGTCCCCGCCGCGCAAATCCAAAAGTGCAAGGGAAAGATAAGGCTGGTCATTGTCCGGGTTGCGGACAATCTGATCCTGGAATATCTTGCGTGCCGGTTCAGTGTTTCCCATATGCGCGTAGATGTCGCCCAGCAAAGCCATATACGCATCGTCTTTCTGCTCGTCGGGCGAAACCTGTTGGGCAACTTCGAGCGCCTGCGAGTACTCTCGCTTTCGAAAATATGCGTTTGCCAGATCAAATTTCACGTCATCCGAATTCGGGTTGATCTCGAGAGCCCGCTGAAAGTGTTGGATAGCGTCATCGTACAAGTGAAAGCGCGCGAGCAAAACGCCGACGCCGGCCATCGTGCGAAAGTCTCCACCTGCAAGTTGATCAAGCTGGGCAATTGCGCTCCTCGCGTTTTCCACGTCTCCAGCTTTCAAGTATGCCTCTGCCAACAGATATAGGTTCTGCGGTTGATCTGGGTGCTTCTTCGCCTCGTTCGTCAACTCCTCCAGGTCGAGCTGATTGCGCGCGCCTGGGGCAAGATTGGAGCGATTGTTGAGATAGTCGAACAGGTTCTCAAAAGGAAGCGGTCCTCCCGCGGAGTTCTTTGACAGGGTCTTGAACGAATTCAAATCGCGATCAGCGGCCGCAGTCTCGTGCAGGCTGCGTTCCGCCATGGCCAGTTTGTAATAGCCGTTGGCAGGGTCACGGCTAACACGAACGTATCGCCTCAGCAGTTCCTCCGCCTCGGCAAACCTCTTTGCCGCCATGCGAAGATTGGCGAGTTCGAGTAGTGCGTCAGGAAAATCCGGGTTGAAGCGAAGCGCCTGCTGGAAATAATTCTCCGCACTTGCCGCGTCTCCCTGCCGCTCGGCGATGAATCCGAGATTGAAAAGGCACGACGAACTATGCGGGTCGAGCTTGACCCCTTCTTCGAAATATTTCTTGGCCTCATCGAACCTTCCGAGGTTTCTGTAAGAAAGCCCAAGAAACGAATAGGAGCGTGCAGAGTTTTCAATCTTCAGCAATTGTGTGAACTGGTCGATCGCCTTGTCGACCTTGCCTGCCATGAAATAGCTTTCGCCGAGCGCGGCAATCAAATCCGCGCGATGAGGAGCGATCTGGAGACCGGATTCCAGTAGCGGGATCGCGTCCTCAAAATAATTTTGCGACATGCTGATCTGCGCCATCAGGAAGATGACATCGACATTCTCGGGCGCCAGTTTATGCGCGTGCAACAGAAGGTCGAGAGCGTCCAATGGCCGACCTTCATTTTTGTATGCTTGCGCAAGCAGGTACATCGCCTCGACCGAATCGGGCTTAAGCTTCAGGGCGCGGTTAAGCGCAATCTCCGACTTGGAATTCTGCCCATCGCGAAGATAGACCTGTCCGAGGTTGTAGACAATTTCAAACGTTTCCGGCTGAAGCGCATCCGCTTTCTCGAGCTCAAGCTGAGCGGGTTTGTACTGCTTCTCTGAAGCAAGCAATACGCCTAGAGAAAAATGCACTTGCACATCGTTCTTACCTTGCATCGAGACGTCGGCTGCCACGCGAAGCGCATCCTCAACTCGCTTGCTTTCGAAGTAGGCCCGAATCAGGTTGAAGCGCGCAGCAAGATTTTTTGTCGGCACTTTCTGAAAATGAGGGATGGCCTCGGCGGCCTTGCCCTCCATCATCAACAGAACTCCCAGATTGTAGTTGCCGTCCTGGTCTGCCGGATCCAGATGCAACCCTATGCGAAACGCCTTCTCTGCCGAATCGAAATCCTTCATGGCGACATAGGCGTTGCCTATGTTGTTGTACGTCTTCACCGAATTGGGCGCAATCTTGAGCGCCTTCTTGAAGGCCTCGAGCGCGCCTGCGTAATCCCTCTGATTAGTCTCGATGATGCCGAGCAAGTTATAGCCCTCAACGCTGGAAGGATGATGCTCGAGTGCTTCCAGTGTTGCCGTCTTTGCTTCTGCAACCCGACCCTGTTGCGCGAGCGTTGCGGCTTCCGCGAAGTCATCAGAAGCCTTAGCTGGAACCTGTTGCGCGGTGACGACTACGCAGATATTCATTGCGAGCGCCAGAAGAAGAAAAGAGACAGCCCCAGCAGCCGGTCTGGCAACGGCAGTCTGCATTGACGCGTCGCCGTTTCCCGTCTTCAAAGGAGGACGTGATGTGCTTTTCCAGGCCGTCATTGTAGCGTTTCCAGCGCTTGCTTTGCTGTTGTGTTCTCCGGCTGCACGCGTAGCAGATCGAGCAGCACTGTTCTTGCTCGCTCCTTATCATTGCGCAGCGCATAAAGCCGCGCGAGATTCAGGTAAGACTGATCGAAAGTTGGAGCCACGCGGATTCCAGTTTTGAATTCGTCTTCTGCCTCTGCATACTTCTCGGTGCGCACAAAGAGTACCCCGAGATTGTTTAGCGCTTCGGGATAAACAGGGCGGAGTTCAAGCGCCTTCCGCAGAGATTCAGTTGCATGAGGCACGTCGCCTTGCTGCGCAAACAGCATGCCGATACTGTAGTTTGTTTCCGGATCGTCAGGTTGTAGCTGAAGTGCGCGGCCCAGACACTCCTGCGCCTTTTCAAACGAATGCTGACGACGGTAGACATTTCCAAGGTTCAGCAGCGCGATTGCGAATCCCGGTCTCAGTTGAATCGACTTCTCAAAATCCTGAATCGCTTCGTCAAGTTGACCTTGCTGAGCGGCCATCATGCCAAGATTGTTCCACGCCTCCGGGTAATCGGGCCGCAGTTGAACTGTCTTCTCGAGATACTGGCGGGCTTGCTGGAAATCGTTCTTCCGCAGATTGAGAGTGCCCAGATTGTAATTGGCATCGGCGTTGTCTGGTTTCGTCAGCAGTACCTGCCGAAATGACTCAGCCGCCTGCTCAAGATATCCGTGCTGATACATGGCGACGCCGTAGGTAAAGTCATTGCGCTGAAATGCATCCTGTACGAGGAGCCCTTTAAAGGGCAGCGCCTTTTCCATGCGCGCCGCCGCGGTAGTCGGCATTGAACTCAAGTCCGCCTGGAGGTGATCGAGGTTGAGCGATCCTTGATAGACCTTCACAATCATTCCTTGCCGATCAAGCAGGAATGCAATGGGAATTGGCAGATCTCTGCGCCGGTCAAAAAGATGGCGATAGATGATGTTATAGATGCCGGCAATTTCATCGCTGGCAAACAGCAAAGGGAATTTGAAATCTCCTTGTCTTGCAAAATCGCGCGCGCCTTCCAGTTGGGTCGCAATGTCGACGTTTATCCCCACAATTGAAATGCGCTCCGTGCCAAAAGCTGCGGAATGCTCATGAAACTTCTTCAACTGTTCGAGGCTCGCAGGCGCCGTGGTCGCCCAGAAGACCAGCAATACAAAACTGCCTTGAAGGGAGTTGAGATTGAGCGCTTTGCCGGCGAGATTAGGCAACGAAAAATCTGGAGCCTTCAGCGGATCAATGAGCCACGTCTCCACTTGTGAGGGCAATAACTCAGGCCGCAGCATCTCCCCGGCCCGCGCATAACTTGCAGGCGGCTTACTGAATGGCCTAGCCTCAAATGCGCTTCGACCTTCTCCGATTTCAATGCGATGGTTGGGGAGCAGATTCTCGAATTGCTGCGACATCCCGCTGGGCCAGCGAACCGTGGCACGCATCGGACCTTCTGGTTTGCCGACGCCAAAGAAAAGCTCCTTCGAATGCTGCGACAGAAATCCCGATCCTGCTTGAAGATATTTGGTCTGACGCAGCTTGCCAGCCTCTACTGTCACCGCCGCTCCAATCGCATCGCGGTTGCTTTTGTACCCGCGCAACCGGAACGAGATCGAATCGCCGATCTCTGTCATCGCATTGTGAAGTATGCGAACTTGCGGAGCGTTACGATTTTTGAGAATGACTTCCAGTCTTCCGTCGTGATCGATGTCCGCAAGTGCAAAAGCCCGGCTGTCCTCGAGGAAATCCAGGCCAACAGCCCCGGAAACTTCAGTGAAGGTACCGTCGCGGTTGTTTGCAAACATCACGTTGCGCGCATAACCATGCCACGTGTTGTCCGATCGCACCAATTCGTTAATCGCTTGCCATCCGCGCTCATAGGCTGCAGCTGGTGTTGAGTCTTCAGAAGACTTGGCGACCACTTGCCGCCAGAAAAAACTGGCAAGATCGTTTCGTTCTGTTCCTGAGAGATAGCCGTTCGCGACATAGAGGTCGGCATACCCGTCGTGATCGATGTCCCAAAAATCAGACGACCACGACCATCGTCCCATCTCAACCGCAGCCTGTCTTCCCCGGTTCTCAAATGTTCCGTCGCCACGGTTGCGATAGAGGGCATTGCCGCGTGCATGCCGTTGATAAAGTTCGCGAATGCGTTCCGGCGCGTTTTCGTGAAACTGCTTCTGTTCTGAGACCCGTTGCCCCGCGGCCTCCCACATGCTGGGTACATAAATATCTTGCTGTCCGTCGTTGTCGAAGTCGGCCCAGCAGCAACTCATGCCCGCGCCTACGCCTTCAACGTGTGCCTGCGACGACACAACCGTGAAAGTCCCGTCGCCATTGTTTCGGTAAAGTTGTGAGCTGCCAAAATCGTTGGCAATGAAAAGGTCTGGCTGTCCGTTTGAATTGGAGTCGCCCCACGCGCACGCGAAGCTATAGCGGTCGTTGTCTGCACTCAATCCAGAGGCTTCCGTGGTCTCCACGAAATTTCCGTTGCCCTCGTTGTGGAAGAGGCAGTTAGGCGGACCGTTGCGCGCGTCGTAGTAGGGAATCGGATAGTGATATTGATCGAGGCCCAGGTAGTACATGTACATGCAGAAATAAATGTCGAGTCGCCCATCGCGGTCGTAGTCGGCAATTGCGGCGTGCGTGAAGGTGCCCTGCGGTTGCCGCGCAAATTTGAACGCATCGCGCTTTAACACAAACGTCCCGTCGCCTTGATTCCTGAACAGCAGCGGCCCCGTCCCGCAAACGACAAGAAGATCCTGCAGTCCCTTGTTATCGAAGTCGGCAAAAAGAGCGCAAGCCGTGCCGTCGAGTACGCCTACGCCGGCTTTTTCCGTAACGTCTTCAAACGTGCCATCGCCGCGGTTTCTGTACAGGCGGTTTGGCAGTCCTGCAGGCTGACAAATATAAAAATCGTCAAACCCATCGTTGTCGAAATCACCTGCAGACACGCCATTATTTCCGTAAACGTCCACGCCGATTGCGCCATCCAATACGGTGCGCCAATAGTCGGCTCCATGCGCCAATTGTTTCGAAAAGGCATCCGTCTGGCCCATCGCCTGGGTAGTGACATCGATGAACGCGGGGTCGCGGACCACGCCGAGCGTCTCCTCCCCCGCTTCCCATCGCGACACCTTCCATGATTGGGAAGCATCGCGCGACCAAACCATGCTCCATGATCCAACGCGCTCCTCGCGGCGGTCATCACTCCGCCGTGCAACAAGGTTGTAGCGCACGTCTGCGTGGACCGTGAGCGGCGCGATTCCGATATCAGCGATACCAAAAATTTCAAACTCTGCGGTGTCCACTTGCGTCAGGGGTCCAAGCCAGGCGTCAATCTCATTCAGCAAATTTTTGCGCCCTGTCAAAGGCGTGCTATCAAACGTTCTTCTCACCACATCAATCCCGAAGGAAGACCGCACTTTCGTCTCTTTGACTTGAGAAAACGGCACAGATTGAATTCCTTCATCGATGAACCCGGCCAGCACCGAGTGATCGCGCGCCGAACTCTTAAGGGCTACACTCCATCGATTCAATGCGGATTCAATTTCGAACGCATACTTCTCGGTGACGTATTGATCGGACCCCGGCGCCACAAGTTTGAGAACATCCGCCAGAGGTGATTGCACCGGGTAATGCGGGGACAAGCGATTGTCTGCGAATTGAAACGCCGCCTGCTGATTCGTCTGATTTTCCGGCCAACCGAGTACACGCGAAGCCCCAAACAACGGCGCGGAACGAAGAAGTAAGGGGGCAAACCCCATACTCTTAAGAATCTTTCGGCGAGATATGCGCGTGATCACGATGGGGGAAGGTGGCTTCATTCTGCCGTCAGGAGTTTTGGACAATATGACGGGATAATAGCACTTGGCCTGAGAATCGCTTGGTTCGCTCATGGGTCACTCGTTTTTACTCGTCATAGCGAGTTGCGGCATTAACTTTCGCTCCATCTGACCGTCTCCATCGGACCTCAGCCACGCCTTCCCAGGACGATCGTTGACACTTCTATATCGTTGATTACTTTGACCATATCGTACGAGCTGTTCACTCTGATGAGGTGTAGATCGTTCCAATTCAAGCGATTATCATGCCGGCAAAACCCGGTCTACAACTTTCGATTGACAAAGACTGTACGAATGTCCTAGGCTTCCTCGCACGCCGATGAAATCGTTTACAAATCGGCTGAACGCGAGCAGTCTGTATCCCCTTTACACCGACACGAAGCAGCTGGGAAATAGGGAAAGACGGAGGACATTCGGATGGGCAGTGAGCGCAAAACCGTAAATTGGCTAAGAGTGGCTGTGTACACAACTCTCACATGCTTGTGCGTCCTTTTAGTCCAAGGCCGGTCCGCATTTGGACAGGTGGACGAAGGAGCAATCACTGGAAGCATCGTGGACTCCACCGGTGCGGTTATACCCAATGCACAGGTCACCCTGTTGAACACTGACCAGGGCATAACACTAGAAACCAAATCCGGCGCCGACGGGGGCTATAACTTCTCGCCGGTCAGGGCTGGACACTACCAGATCACGGTGACGGCCAACGGGTTTGCCAAGACAACCCAGAAAAACGTCACGGTTAGTGTTGCCCAGGTGGTGCAGGTCAATGTTTCGCTAAAGCTTGGTGCAGCCACAGAGACCGTTGAAGTCAACACAGCCCCGCCCCAGCTTCAGACTGAAGAGGCCTCTGTAGGCCAGGTCATCGGCGGACAGGAAGTGAATGCTCTCCCTCTCAACGGACGTAATTTTACGTTCCTGGCACAATTGGGAGCCGGCATGCAGACGCCGCAGGCCGACACGCGTGGCAACGCTGCCTCAGGAGCATTCTCTGCCAATGGCCTGCGTCCTGCGCAGAATAACTACCTGCTGGATGGCATCGACAACAACTCAAACGCCGTCGACTTCCTCAACGGAACAAACTTCATCATCCTGCCTCCGGTAGACGCCATCTCAGAATTCAAGGTGCAGACCGCGGACTTCAGTGCTGAGCTTGGTCGCTCTGCAGGCGCCGTTCTCAACGCAACCATCAAGTCCGGCACCAACAGTCTGCATGGCGCGGCTTGGGAATTTTTCCGGAACGACGTACTCGACGCGACCGATTGGTTTGAAAAGAACACGACAAATCCGTTCAAGGGGAAATTGAACCTCAATCAATTCGGGGCGTCCATCGGCGGCCCCATCATCAAGAACAAAATGTTCTTCTTCGGCGACTACGAGGGGAAGCAGCGCGTTCAGGGCAACACTTCAGGCAGCGCTACGGTACCGACTGAGGCCGAGCGCAACAGCGGCTATACCGATCTCACCGCCATCCTCGCTGCGAACAGCGGTATCGGAGACCGACAACCTCGGACGAACTGTACCCAAGGGGACAGTAATGGACCCGCCACCACGCGCCGTGTAACTGCGGCGTACTCGACCCGGTTAGGGACTGGACCAGGATGCGCGCGGGCGTTCCAGCCGGAACAACAGTCGGCTATGTTCGCGATCCGTTTGGAACATGCGCCGCGTCTACTGCAGTCTATGGCGCCGCCGCCTGCGGTCTGAATGTGCTGCCCGCCGGACGTGTTGATCCGACGGCGATCCCTCTTCTCAACCTTTACCCCCATCCGACCAACTCGGGTCCAAATAACAATTTTGCATCGAGCCCGAAACTGTACGAACACCAAAACACATTTGACACTCGGTTCGATTACAACCCCACTGAAAAAGAACAGATATTCTTCCGCTTCAGTTACTCGGATGATCCGCAGTACATTCCTGGTCCCTTTGGCGGCATCGCGGACGGCGGCAGCTTCCAACAAGGCATCCAGACTGCGAAATCCGATCAGGCCGTCGCGGCTTGGACCCATGTGTTTAATCCCAACGTCGTCAACCAGGTCCGCGGTGGGTTCAACCACCTCCACACCACGCGTTTCGGGCCGGTCGGCTCCCAGATGGGTATTCCGGCGCAATACGGGATTCAAGGTATCCCGCAGGTTTCAGAGAACGGCGGCCTTCCGGCGTTCGGCTTTGGCGGATTGGCTACCCTCGGAAGCAACAACTTCCTGCCTTCTGACGAAGTCAGCCAGACTCTCCAGGTCACGGACGATTTCACCAAGATTTACGGCAAGCACAGCTTCAAGATGGGCATTGAATATCAGCACGTGAAGTTCTCGACACTTCAGCCAGCCTGGTCGCGTGGTCAATTCGACTACAACGGCTCGTTTACGGATGTCGTGGGCAAGAACGGAACAACCGGTCTCGCCCAGATTTTGCTCCTGCCTGAAAAGGCGACGGTTGCAAACGGGATCGACTACTCGGGCGGCTCCGACCAGGTCTATGCCTCGAATATCAACAAGACCTACGACGAAAAGACCTACTTTGCTTCGTACTTCCAGGACGATTGGAAACTCAATTCGAAACTGACGCTGAATCTCGGCTTGCGTTGGGATTACTTCGGTCCGATCAATGAGACGAATGGCGGACAAGCCAACTTTGTTCCGAGTGGGGCGCCGAATAACAAACCGGAGTACATCATCCCAGCCTCAGGCAAAGACAACCGGAGCCTGTCCACTAGCTTTACCACCTTGCTGGCGCAGGATGGCATTGCGTTGAACGCCACCAACAAGTACGGGCAAGGGTTGGTTGAAACGCAGAAAACCAATTTTGCTCCTCGTGTCGGGTTCGCCTATGAAATCACGCCCAAGTTCGTGACTCGCGGTGGATTTGGCATGTTCTACAACTCCTTTGAAAACCAGGGATATGGACCCAACATCGGCGAGAACTATCCCTTTGTATTCAACTTCAGTTTTGTTCCGCAAGGTACTGACAGCCAGGTTAACCCGGTGAGTATCAATACTCCGTTTGCCGGTTGCCCCACGGCAGGTCCGGGTGGAACTGCGACTTTCGAATCAGGCTTCTCTTGCATTCCGCTCGATCCAACGGCCGTCCTGGCCAATGGCCTGGGCCTGCAGGGTCTCCAATTCGACTACCAGACTCCGCGCACATATAGTGCCAACCTCACCTTCCAGTATTCGCTGACGCATTCCTTGTCGGCGCAAGCCTCGTACGTATGGACCTCCGGCAACAATCTTCAAACCGGCGTCGGCACCAACAACGTAAGTCAGCTATGGCCGAAGGGTCATACGCTGTCAGACAGCTTAGCCTCTGGGATGAACGAGATTCCGTTCCCGGACTTCGGACGCAATTCCAGTTACCACACAACTGTAGGAGAGAGCGCATACAACGGCTTACAGACCAAGCTCGAGCAACAGTTCTCAAACGGGTTGACATTCCTTCTCGCCTACACCTACTCCAAGACGATGTCCGATGCCGGCGACTTGCTCAATGGCGGCAGCCAGGGCGGCTATCGTGCGCCCGACGTGCCGGGTCTTGGCCCCAAATTCGACTGGGCTTTGGCCAATTTCGACATCCGTTCGGTCCTCCACTTCAGCGGTGGTTATGAACTCCCGTTCGGCAAGGGCCGACGCTACATGAACACCGGCGGGATATCCAATGCCCTTCTCGGTGGATGGTCAGCAAACTGGATCGTCACGCTCCAGGGCGGCCAGCCGCTGAATATCGGCTGCCCAACGAACGTGACCGAGGGAACAGGCTGCAACGCGATCAAGGTTCCAGGCCAAAGTCAGAGCCTTGGTATCAAAACCAGGATCGACTCCAATGGTACGAATCTGCCGTACTGGTTTGGCAACCCTAAGGCTTTCCAACAGGCTTGCCCGTTGGGAGCTGACCCAGGCACCGCGCCAGGTTGCATCCCGTTGACCGGAAACGCAATTTTGGGCGACAAGCCTGGCCAAACGACGACACCGGGATTCCACAATTTCGACTTCTCCACCTTCAAGGCCATGAAGTTCAGCGAACGGTTCTCAGCGCAGTTCCGGGCGGAGTTCTTCAACATCCTTAACCATCCGAACTTCAATGCGCCTGGCTTCGGTGGCAACGGCGTGGTTTCGATCGGCGGCTCGACCGACTTCACTAACCTCAGCAACTTCGGCGCAATCGGATCGACGCGCAATGCTCCCAACGATCCAAGGCAGATTCAATTTGCTGTGAAACTGTACTACTAGGCTAAGATGAGACGACCCCGGGAAGGCACGCCCACTCGGTGCCTTCCCGGGGTTTTCTTCTGCGTAGCAACACGCTCACGCGGCAATCACGGAGGCGGGCGGTGAGCACGAGGTCTCGATACTGGCTGGTGCTGATTGGGACAATCCTGGCCTGCACAATCCTTTCCTCGTCCCAGGACGCGCAGAAACAGAAGCTCGATCGTGAATACCAATCAGCAGTTGCAGATTATGATGCCGGACGATATGCAGCGGCTGCAGACCAGTTGGAACACCTTCTCCCCTATGCTCCGAACAGCTTCGAGATTCACGAGTTGCTCGGACTCGTATACGCTTCGCTCTCGCAGGAAACGAAGGCGGAAGAACACCTCAAGATTGCCGTTCAGCTGAAACCCGACTCTGCAGTCGCCCGAACAAATCTTGGAACAAGCCTTCTTCACACGGGAAAGATAGCTTTGGCCGGAGAACAATTTCACAAGGCGCTGCAATTGGAGCCAGACAGTTTCGACGCGAACAGAATCTTGGGTCAGTACTATATTCAGACCGGAAAAATTGCTGAAGCGCAGCCGCTTCTCGAGCACGCACAACGCATAAAGCCCGATTCTTACGAAAATGGTTATGACCTGGCGATGGCAGACCTTCTCCTGGGGCGGCTTTCTGAAGCAAGACAGGTAGCGCAAACGATCCTGAAGACGCACGACACCGGGGAACTGCATAACTTGCTCGGCCAGATTGACGAGAAAGACGGCAAGTTTGTTGCGGCCGCCAACGACTTCGAAACTGCAGCACACCTCGATCCCACTGAGGACAACTTGTTCGATTGGGGAAGCGAGATGCTTCTTCACCGGACCTATGAAGCGGCAATCGCTATCTTCCAGCAGGCAACAACCCGATTCCCCAAGTCACCTCGACTCTATATCGGCCTCGGCCTCGCACTCTATTCACGCGGCAAATATGACGAGGCTGTAAGCGCGCTGCTCACTGCTGCAGATTTGGATCCTTCTGATCCTCGCTGTTATGTCTTCTTATCCAAGGCCTATGACAGCTCCCCCAAACAGGCCGACGACGTCATTCAGCATTTTCGTCGTTACGCGGAGCTTCGTCCTGCCGATGCCCGGGCCCAGTATTACTATGCGATGAGCCTTTGGAAAGGGAAGCGCGCTGGCGGCACGAATGTTGATCTCCAGACCGTCGAGGCCCTGCTGCAAAAGTCTGTCACCCTCGACGACAAGCTTGCTGAGGCGCATGTGCAACTCGGAGATCTCTATGCCGGTCAGCATCAATACGACAAGTCCATTCCCCAGTATGTTCGCGCCCTTGAGCTGAATCCAAATCTATCGGATGCGCATTACCGTCTCGGCACTGACTACGTACACGTAGGGCAAAAAGATCAGGCCCAGAGAGAATTTGCCGTCTATCAAAAACTCCGTGCAGAACACTTGTTAGAGATCGACAAAGAGAGGGCGGAAGTTCAACAATTCGTGTATTCAGAAAAATCAGATTCTTCCACCAAGCCGTGATTGAGAAATCCCCAGCGTCGGCAGACAGGCCGACTGCCATTCGAGACCGGCAGCAGTCGCATCACAGACACGTAAATGATTGGATAAGTTGAGTTGATGATAAGGTCGGAACTCACAAAGAGACTCGCTCTGGAATTCGCGGCCGGCGCGGGACTGAATCCCCGGGAGATCGCCGCCGGTTTGAGCTGGAGCCGCCGCGAATTTTTGCGCAACACGGCGGGCCTCGCACTCGGCTCAACGCTCGCTGGCGCAAGCCCATTTCTGCGCGGTGAAGCCTCCCGCAAAAAGCGTAAGGTCATCGTCGTTACATTCGGTGGCGGCGCCAGAGATCAGGAGACCTTTGCGCCAGAGGGTCAGGAAAACATTCCTCACCTGCTCAATGAACTCGTTCCCCAATCGAGCTTTTTCACCCATGTCACCAATGACGGAATCCTCGGACACTACGTTGCTACGGCTAGCCTCACAACCGGCGTCTACGAAACTCTCAATAATTTTTCTGCCGTTGCCCCCGAGCATCCCACTGTCTTCGAATACTTTCGTAAGGACCTCAAGCGTCCGTCTTCCGATACATGGGTTGTCGCACCCAGCAACGGCTTCAACCGTATCGGCGAAAGCGATTGCCGTTCTTATGGGCCGGGAACCGGCGCCACCGTTATTCTTCCAAAGCATCTGCTCAGCGCCGCGACCTCAGGCGGCGCCGCGGACTTTGACCATCTGCTCCGTGACAACTACGAGAACCCGCTTTACACGCCCCAACTCGGGGGCGGCGAGTTTGAACTACAACAACTCGATGGCATCCTCCGGCTCTCTGTAGCCGACTTCATGGCGCATGCGCGAACGCTCTCCAGTCCTGATGAACTTTCCGTCTACATCGCCAAGCGCCTCATGCAGCAGGAGGCGCCGAGCCTTCTCTGGATCACGATGCATGACATCGACGTGGCACACTCGGGTGCGTACTCGCTCTACATCGAAGGCATTCGTCGGACCGATCGTCTATGCGCCGAGCTTTGGAAGGCGGTTCAAGAGAATCCCGAATACGCCGGCAACACGACACTCTTCGTCCTTCCCGATTTCGGGCGCGACTCTGACTACGATCCCGGTGGCAACGGATTCCAGCATCATCGCACGGGCGACACTGCCAGCCGCACCACCTGGATGATGGCGCTGGGAGCAGGTGTTCGCGAGGGCGTGATTTTCAATGAGCCCATGCAGTCCATCGACCTGGTGCCGAGCCTCGGCGCGATCATGGGCTTCTCGCCTGCCCAGTCGCAGGGCAAGCCAATCAAGGAACTCTTATAGCCATGTTGCCGCGCAATCTCCAGCCCGAGAATTTCACGGCCTATCCGCCCGAGGCCAGAAAACTTGTCCTCGATTACATCGCTGTCATCCGGCAACTTCCCATCACGTTTTTGCCCAGCCTGTTGCGCGAGGTCATTGAATACGACTTCAAGTTTCCGGCGGAACGCACTGCAATCGATAGGGAGCTTTCGACCATCGCCGCGCTCTCTCCGTCGCAAGCCAGGGAATGGTTTCAGCCGTTCCAGTCCATCTCGATCACTTCAAAGCTAGAAAACTTCGATTGGATCAATTCCCCCGCGCAATTCATTGAGCAACAATCCGCCTACCTCTGGAGTACGCACCAACTCGACGCATTTAGAAAAGCTGCCACCGATTATGGTGCGCGCTTGCAAGCATCCATCAAGCAGCAGCCGCTCCCTACGCAGAGACTCGGCGTCGCAATCATTGGCCAGGGTGTTTCAACCTACGACGAGCCGCTGTTTCGAAATCTCCGTGCACATGGTACCTTCTTCAACCAGGTCAAACCTGAAAACGGCCTGCAGCAGCTTCTTGCTGCGGCAGCCACTCGTGCTGAAACTCATCCTGCTCCATTCGGGCATTGGTATATCGATGGAGGAACTGAGGCAAGCCACAGTCCACTCCTCACCAGCGTCTCGTACCAGGCCATGCAGCCCATGCGCGCGGCCCTCTTGAAAGACATTCAGGCGCAGATCAAACGCCCTGGCATGGGCCCTGAAGAGTTGCGTACGCATCTTGCCCGCATGAATCCTTCCGAAATCGACGCGATCGGTACGGGCAGTCCTGTCCTCGAACGCTTCAAGCTGAAAATCCTGACAGAAGGCTCGGGCACACAGATCTTTGCCACCACGTTTGCCCAGTGGGCAACCCGCGAAGCCCTGCGCCGAGCCGAGCCGCTCACACTGTTAGTTCGCTTCGCGCCACGGCAGCGGCAGCGCCCGATGAATGAACTGCTCTCGAATGCCGGCGGAAACCCCGAGCTCGATCCCGTGGGCTCGCTCGTCGACGCGGACATGGCCGCCCATTATCACTGGATCAATCAGCAGCGGCTTCAGGGCTACGATAAATCCGTATTTCTGGTGTGGTTCGAAGGCCACAGCCAGGCGCTCGTGATCGCTCCTACCCTGCCGCGGGGAACGCAATCAACCTCGTCCGTGGACCTCGGGCAGCTTTTGGCACTAGCTGTCAGCTAGCCCGCGAGGCTTCAGAAACCTCTTCATTTGTCTCGCCCGTTCATCCCCAGCCAAAGCCCGCGAATCTTGTGATCCTCGACATTGAAGAGCTCTCATGCGGAGCCTACAATGACGCTACTTTCGGCCTTGTTTTGCAGGATGCCCGCGCGCCTCACGTGAGAGGAGATTGTTGATGGAGATTGGTGGCCGAGTTGACGCCTTGCCCGACTGCGGATCTTCCCGTGGTTCGGACGTCCTCGTCGATGAATCGAAGCGTGCCTTCCTGAAAGCAGCAGGGCTCCTGATCGCGGGACTGATTCTACCCAAGGCCCGTGCGGACCAGGCAGCTCGGCCAGCCCCGGCCTCTGAGCACAAAGTTATTCTCGTGGTCATCGGCGGCGTGCGTCGCGCAGAGACCTTCTCGCGCGAGGGACTCGAGAACATCCCTCATCTCACGCAGGACCTCCTCCCTCGATCGCTCTTCTATACGCATGCGCGCAACGAGGGAGTAACAGCTCACTTCAACGCGATCTCCAGCATCCTCACCGGCAATTGGCAGCGCGTCGATGACTGGGGCAAACTCGCTCCCACCACCCCCACTTTATTCGAGCAATTTCGCAAAGCCAACCACGCCGACCGAAGTGATACATGGATGGTTGCCAGCAACAAGGCACTCACCAGTCTCATCGGCGCCAGTTCAGCAACAGGCTACGGGCCCGCATTCGGGGCAAATGTCGTATTTCCCAAGCAGCTTATGCTCACCGCCGTTGAAGAGGCGCTGCGTTCCGGCCGCACTGCCAACATGGCCGACCGAATGAAGGTCGAATCTGAATTACAGAATGCTCTGGAAGGCAGCAACTTCGAAGGCCTTGGCTGGAACGTGTTTGACGCCGCAGATCAGCTTGACCCTCGCGTCGAGGCCAGCATCAAAACAGCCATCGCCAACTTCGTTCGCAGCGGCGGTCCAACCTCCGGCGATGAACTCACCTTTTTCATGACCCGCGAAGTCATGCGCAAGTTCGCGCCAAGTGTGCTCACGGTTGCATTTTCAGACGTTGAAGCCGCACACTTCGGTTCTTACTCACTGCATGTATCTGGTATTCGCACCGCCGACCGCCTTGCCTGGCAGTTATGGCAGGAGGTGGAAGCAAATCCCGACTACCGCGGCAAAACCACCATGGTGATTTTGCCTGAATTCGGTCGCGATCCAGACGGCTCATCGACCAACGGCTTCTTCAATCATCGCGCCAATGAGGACTCGACGCGCGATACATGGATGATGGCGCTCGGAGCCGCTGTCGACAAGCCTCAGATCATCGAACGCCCAATTCGGCATGTCGATGTTTGCCCCACACTCACCCAGCTCCTGAATTGCCGGGGTACTGAATCACAGGGCGCAAAGCTCGCGGAATTTCGCGGATAACTGCGCGCTTCGCAGGAAGAAAAGATGAAAGCTGCAGACGGGTTTTCGAAGAATCTTCAAGATGCCTTGAATAACGGCGTGTTGAAACGTCTGCCGCTCACATTCCTTCCTTTCGTCAACGAGCAACTTAAAAAGTGGCAATATCTCTTCCCCAACGAGCGGCGTTCGATCCAGAGCCTGCTCCTGTATGTAGATAGTTTGAGCGCCGAGCAGTCTTCAGCGCTCTTCAAGGATGTGGTCCAACTCGAAGGGAAGATGAATGTCCGCCACTGGCAGTTTTCCACCACCGAGCAAACCATCCAGAACTCTTCTGAACTGGCACGCTCTCCCTTCTTCCTTGAATGGCGGCGAGCGGTGCAGGCTGTTTTCGACACTGTCGACCAGCAATCTCTGCAATCCAGAAGCTCATCAGCGAGGCGTCTCGTCCTGCTAGACATTCCAAAGCCGCTACCCGTGAATCCGACCACATGGCGTCGATGGCAAGGCATCGGCAAGCCCGTGAATTTGGAAATAGGCATCTCCGAGAATTCGCTCGGACCTTTCGAAGTCCTTCTTGCGGCAATGCCCATTGAGAAAAGCATTTCATCAAAAATGGTTTCAGCAGATCCGAGTCACGACGAAATCTACCCGGACACTTGGGTGATCGACGCCGGAAGCCGCGCGGTCGATGCTGTTCTCAAGCGCGCCCCCGCGTCTTCCGGTGCCCAAGGTTCGATTCTCCTGAGCTATGAACGCCTTGCCTTGTACCGCGAAAATTTCTCCCGCGAGATGAATACCATGCACAAGGATCTTGCCGATGCAGACGCAGTCTTCGATCGGCTGCGGACAGTCGACGTCACTGCTTGGAGCCCTCCCGAAGTCTCCGCCGATCCTGCGGTGCGCGAATTCGTGCGCTCGCTCTACCTCACCGGAAACGGCGCTGTAATATTCGGCAATTCTTTTGTGGAGTGGGGAGCGTCTGAAGCGTTCCGTCGTGCAAGGCCATCGTTTCTTGCTGCGAAGTTCGGCGTACGTGCCAAGCCAAAACCATTTACGGGCGTCGCGGTCTTCGATAATCCAGACCAGGTCAACCCTGCGCCTTCTGTCGACGACCTGCCCGGCAGCGCCGCCGACGCCGAAATGCTTGCGCTCTATATATGGCTAGCCGCGCAGCGCTACGAGGAATATCAGCATTCCACAGTTTGCGTCTGCATCGCCGAAAGCATCTCCCAGGCTTACATCGTCGCCCCGCCGGAATTCACCCTGACTCGCAACTCGGATATGGTCTCGTTGCCGCAGCTCGCTAACGCACTCTCCGCGTGGATTTCCTGAATTTTTGGCCCGTTTCGCGTCGCTGATCGCGTGGTGCTACGGCTTAAATATACGTTCCATATCTAATTGATAATGAAGGCGTTGTTAGCGTTAAACTGGCATAAATTTCCATGCCCTATTCTCGCCTCCTGCTGCTATAGTTCCCATGGGTTGTAACGGATCTTTTGTTCTCCGTGAATGGCGTCATCTCAGAAGGAGTCATCCATTGATCAGACGCGACTTTATCAAGACTGCCGGCGCAGTGTTGGCTTCCACCGCATTGTCCGGTTCTCGCGCACTTGCCGAGGAGCAGATTGCGCCGGGGCGCATGATTCTCCCGATGAATCGGAACTGGCGCTACAGCCCATCAAAAGTAGCTGGCGCTGAAGCGGTGGGATTCGACGATTCAAAGTTTCAACGAATCGTTATTCCTCATACCAACATTGAATTGCCCTGGCACAACTTTGACGACAAGGATTACGAATTCGTCTCCACCTATCGGCGCCGGTTCAAAATGCCTCAAGGTGCGGTAGGCAAGCGTGTCTTCGTGGATTTCGAAGGCGCCATGACTGCTTCCACCGTTTGGATCAACGGTGTCCTTCTCGGCGAGTACAAGGGCGGCTTTACACCCTTCTCTTTTGAACTCACAAAGCACCTTCATCCTCAAAATGAAAACGTTTTAACTGTGCAGTTGGATTCAACGGAACGCAGCGACATTCCTCCCTTTGGATACGAAATCGACTACATGACCTTCGGCGGAATTTATCGCGAAGTCTCTCTTCGCGTCGTTCCCCAACTCTATATCGACAACATCTTTGCGCAACCCAAAGATGTCATGAGCAGCAATCCGTCGCTCGATGTTAATTGCTTCCTTGCGGGTGATCTCGCGGCAGGTGGTTCCATCTCGCTCGAAGCAGAGCTACGCGATGGAGACAAGGTCCTCGCGAAAGCAAACCGCACGATCGAGCAGCCATCCTCCGCAGTCAAATCTTCAACCTCACTCGATCCCGATACCGCTGCCCCTGCCTACGCCACCATCGAAACGATCCAGGATCCTGCGCGCTTCACAGTGTCGCTCACGCATCTCGGGGATATACAGCTCTGGAATCTGGATCAGCCCCGCCTCTATACGGTCCACGTGCGTCTCACCCAGGCCGGCCAGGTTATCGACCAGGACACGCGGCGCGTCGGCTTCCGCGAAGCAACGTTCACCGATCATGGATTCTCACTGAATGGCAAAATCATCAAGCTGCGCGGCCTCGATCGCCATCAGACATTTCCGTTTGTTGGTCAGGCGATGCCGGCCCGCGTCCAGCGCCAGGATGCCGATATCCTGCGCAAGCAACTCCATTGCAATATCGTCCGCACCTCCCACTATCCGCAGTCGCGCCACTTCCTCGATCGTTGCGACGAAATCGGCCTGCTCGTGCTTGAAGAGATTCCCGGCTGGCAGCATATCGGCGACGAGAAATGGAAAGAGGTGTCCATCGATAATGTCGGCCGCATGATTCGCCGCGACTGGAACCATCCTTCGATCATTCTTTGGGGCGTTCGCATCAACGAGTCTCTCGACGATCACGACTTCTACACGCGCACTAACGCACTTGCGCATGCCCTCGACGACTCGCGCCAAACCGGAGGCATTCGCTACTTCCAGCAGTCGGAGTTCCTCGAAGACGTCTTCACCATGAACGACTTCGGCTTTCCCCTGAAGCCGCCGAATCATCCGCGCTATCTGAATACTGAGTTCGTCGGTCACACATTCCCAACCAAGACCACCGATGATGATGAACGCCAGCGCGAGCACACCCTGCGTCACGCTCGCATACACAATCAGCTTGCCTCGAATCCTCAATATGCGGGCGGCATCGGCTGGTGTGCCTTCGACTACAACACCCACTCCAACTTCGGCGCCGGCGACCGTATCTGCTATCACGGAGTCACCGACATTTTCCGCGAGCCGAAACCTGCCGCCGGCTTCTACAAGTCACAATGCGATCCTGCGGAAGAGGTCGTGCTCGAGCCGGCATTCCACTGGGCGCGTGGAGATGAGTCCATCGGCTTCACCAAGGCTGTCTTCTGCTCCAACTGCGATCACATCAAGGTCTTCGCACGCGCAAACTCCGACCCCGCAAAGCCCTGGGTTCTTGTTGCCGAAATCGACCCGGATCGCGCGGAGTTCGAACACCTCAAGTACCCGCCGTTCGTCCTCGAAGTGAACAAGATCGACATGAAGAAGCTCGGCGCACCCTGGGGAGACTTGCGGGCAGACGGTTTCATCGACGGCAAGCAGGTCATCTCCAAATCGCTGTCGGGCAGGGGTGTCGACACGAAGTTCTCACTGGCTCCCGACGACCGTGAACTTCACGCAGACGGAGCAGATACAACGCGTGTCGTCATTCGCGTAACCGATGAGTTTGGGGCATTGCGCACTTACGCGAATGACCCGATCGCTTTCACTTTAGAGGGTCCCGGAAAGCTCATCGGCGACAATCCGTTCTCGCTAATCGGCGGAACGGGCGCCGTGTGGATTCGCGCAGGTGAGGAGCCGGGCGCTTTGCGACTCACGGCGAAACATCCACGCCTCGGAGTGCAGACAATCGAATTTAACTCGCTTTCCGTACCGCGGGAGCAGGTCTAGCATCCTTCGATGTCCTGGTATGCGCGACATCTGACTACGACTAGCAATTCCCAGAATCAATCGCCAAAAAAGAAAAGCCGCGGCTAGCCGCGGCTTTTCTTACCTGTTCATCTTGATTACTCAGTTGCCGGTTCGACCGATGCGAAGCGTCCACGATTGCCGTGGTCTGTGAACTTCACGCGGCCGGTAACCTTCGCGAAGAGCGTGTCGTCTGAACCGATGCCAACATTGACGCCCGGCTTAATCTTGGTGCCGCGCTGGCGCATGATGATCGATCCGCCACTGACGAGTTGTCCACCAAAGGCCTTAACTCCGAGCCTCTGTGCATTTGAATCGCGTCCGTTTGTGGAGCTGCCTCCACCCTTTTTATGTGCCATTGCCTGATCCCCTTCTCGATCTTGATCCGCTTACTTCTCAGCGGTGTAGGTCACGCCGTCGGCCTCGATGGCCTTGATGCGCACCTCGGTAAAGTTTTGACGGTGGCCCTGCATCTTCTTGTATTGCTTCTTCCGCTTCAGATGGAAGACCAGGATCTTGGCGGCGCGCCCGTCGCCAACCACTTCGGCCGTTACCTTGGCGCTGGACGGCTTGGCAATGCTGCCTGCTTCGCCGCTTAAGCTGAGAACGTCACTGAACTCAACCGTCTGATTTTCTGAAGATACAGACTCAATCTTGACCACATCGCCTGGCGCGACTCGATACTGCTTGCCACCGGTACGAATAACCGCGTACATAAACCCTCCAGAGCATGATCGCGCTCTCGCGGATCTACTCCAAGAAATCTGAAAAATCTCGGGCGGAAACTTCCATGGCCGCGGTATGCTCGAGCGCCGAAAAATCTTTGGGCGAGCGGTTGGCTCCGCAGCGTCAGGCAGGAATCGCCAAACTAGAGTAGTTTATCGGGTTTGCGGGTTGGGGTCAATGCGCGCGCGGAACGTTCGGTGCCAGCCCCGGCCATCGGAGAGCGTCTCCGGGGACTCAATCCCTCGTCTCTAACGATCAATAGCGCATGTGACCGAGGTCGGAAATACAAACTGCAGCCTAAACCACTCCACATCAGCGCTTTAGGCGTGATGAAAACTAGACCCTCTTTTAACCCTTTTGATCGATCAATGCCCACCGCATAGGTTTGTTCAGGGTACTCTCACCGGCGACTTCAATCATCCCATTTGCCAGTTTATTGAGAGGAACGCGTTTTCCATTCACTTCGACCTGCGACACCTTTGCAATTGTTGATTCGGGAAGGCTGATCCGAAGCTTCCAGTTTCCAGGCCGCGAAGGGGCATACCAGCCCTCAAACCGGCCTTTGGTCTTCACCACTCCAACCAGCGGGGAGTCGAAGCTATACGCATCGACAAGCAGCCCGAGATTCAGACTCAAGCCTTCCGGTGTGAATTCCATTCCGAGAAGTTTGCTCGCCGAATAAAGAAAGCAGGCGTGTGCGTGCAGATTCAGCACCGGGAAGTCCGTGCCGTGGAAGAACGGTTCGTTCGCTGCGCCACCCGGGTGCTTGCTGAGAGGAGAGTTATACGAGTCATTTCCACTCCAGACGCCGTACCAGATATCCGGATACGCTTCCGCGTGACAGGCCAGGGAGTTTCTCTTCCACTCTTCCCAGGCTGTACCCGGATCGGTACGCGCCATCGCCCATACGAGTGTTTGATTCAGCGATGGCCAGATGGCACCCAACTCCAGGGTCCCGACGTTCGCTCCGCCCACCTTTCTCATGTCCGGACCATCGCCCATCTGTGCCGCGCCCAAAGGTCCCGGGCGAAGCAGATCATTGATGGTGTGCAACAGATCGCGCGTCTGCGCCTCATTGGTTGCGCCGCAGAGGATGGCCCACGGCTGCGGTTCAATCCAAAGCGTCGTATCGCCCAGCCAACCCAGTTTCGGGCCGAGCCACGCGCGTTTGAACCACTTGCCATTCCATTGCGCTCGCGTAGCCTCGCGTTGGCGACCCGCGCTTTCCCGAACTTCCTTGATGAGCGGGGAATTCGCGGTCGTATAGTCGAGCAGGTGTGCATATTGATCAAACACCCACGCCGCCATGGCGGAATTCAGTACGCTTTCACTTTCTGCAACGCACTCCTTGAAGGCCGATTGTGCCCAAGTGTAGATCAGCCCGTCGTTCCAATCATCAACGCGCATGCGCATCACGCCGTGCTGTCCCACGCCAACATCGTTGACCTGGTGCCGATAGCAGCGTTCGAGCAGATTGCGGACGCTGTCTGATCTGCCTTCTGTAGCCGAAAACCGCGCAGGAATCTTCTCGTTCAGAAAATCGATATCCCGGGTCGCCAGAACATATTCACTCACCGCCCATAACAGCCACAGGGGCAGATCGCTCGCATTGTCCGATGCCATCGGGGCGACGACACCGTGTCCGACAATTCCGTAGGGGAGTGATCCGTCGTCTCGCACTTCCTTGAGTGTGTAGCGAAGGACGCTCCGCACAATCTCCGGGTCGCTGAACAGAAAGGGGAGGGAATGCTGCAGTGGATCCCGCGGCGCGCCCTGAAATCCCATCGTGTACTGGTAAAAGCCGTTCTGGTTCAAGATGTGTTCGCCAAAAAAATCGTCGTAAGTCTGGCTGCTCCTGAGGTAGTAGTGGTTCCACGTCGCTTCACGCTTTACCCAGGGCTCAGCGGGCACGTCAAAGCGCATGCCTTTCTGTTTCCACATCTGGCTCGAAACGCTCAAAACAGAGGCGGCCGATTTCTCATATTTTGCGATGAGAGAGTCCAGCGCGAAGCCATCCGGAAGATATCCGTACATGAAACGGACAGTGCGGCTTTCATTTGGCTTCAGGTGAATTGTTCGCTCGACCAGAAGCCCGGTCTGAGTTCCGCCAACAGCAATTTTGCCGTCGAGAGGCCGCTTCAAGTCGGTTGGGCTGGCAGGACCGCCCGCGCCGAAGAAGGCGGCTGCATCGGAACTGAAGCCGCTTGCCTGGCCATCCAGAGAAACCAGAAAAGTCTGCGGAAGGTCGAGGCTTTCAAAGTCAGTTCCGGGCCTGAGATCAGCTACAGGCGCTGTAAATCCATTGGGATTCGCCCGCAGCATCGCCTTTGCACTCTGCCATGCAGCCTCCTCCTCGGGTGATCGCCCATCAAAATGCTTGGACTCCAGTAATCCCTTTTCGCCGATCTTGGAAATGTGATGGCTGAAGCGGCGTCCCAGATCACGGCGCAATTTGGTCTGAGTTCCCAACGCGCCCATCGATTCGATCGCCGATCGAAACGAGAATTGATACGGCTGACATCCCCAGTACTCGACCCAGCGCACGGTCGCAGCAACGTCTTTGTGGTTGGTGACGGTCGCTTGTGAAATGACAACAGGGTCATCGCCAAAAGGAGCACTGATCACCTGGTGGATCGAATAGCTTCTGCCCTTTACTCGCTTGCAGTAATAGCCGACCCCGAAGATTCGCTCGAACGCAGCGTTCGAACCATCGTAATAGGTGGTCAGCGTCTCATCGCCATCCGTCAGATATCCGAGTCCGCCGCCGAACTGGCTCGTCTCCGGGTCAACGTCATTGAGAAGTTTCGGACACCCCTCATCCTGGCGAACGCGCACGTGGCCGTAGTTCGAGGCCAGGGCAGTGATTCGATCGTTACCCACCTGGTGGATATGCTCGGTTGGAGCCAGAAGCCCAGGCTGAAGCTGCGTTACGGCGCGACCGTCAGTCGTCTGATTGCAGGTGTATTGAAAAGCAGGCAAAGCGAACTCATCTTCAATCCACGCTCCAAAATTCCCTGAACCATAAGGGTGCTTTGCGTTATCGGCTGATGTGGAGGGGACTGCCCACATTCCACCGGGTTCCAGCCTTCCGGCCAGAGCTACTCCAAGCGTGCCTCGCAAAAATTCCCTGCGCGTTGCTGCCATCCACAACCC
Source organism: uncultured Acidobacteriaceae bacterium (assembly GCA_963802565.1). GTDB lineage: Bacteria > Acidobacteriota > Terriglobia > Terriglobales > Acidobacteriaceae > Telmatobacter. The sequence goes on from CAWDJR010000021.1 coordinate 45,611, forward strand.
TCTTTATACAGACAGATTGACCGACACGCGATTGTAGTCGGTGTCGGCCATGGTCTGCGAGGAGCCTGACGCTTCTGCGCGTGCGACGGATTTTTATCGAGTCAGAAAGATCGCTGTGTCGCAAGACCCCTGAAGCGGAAATTGGCTTTTACGCGGCGCTCGAACGGATTGCCGTCGGATTCAGCGGGCAAGGGCGCCGGCACATCAAGAAACGAATAGTGGCTCTCCGTTTCATTGGTGGGTTCTTGTGCTTCCACAGTCATCTCATGTGAACTTTCCAGAGCCGGCATCTCTGCGATTGAGGATAATTTGGGGGTGGCCAGTTGGGTCGAGGAGAAGATCGGCTGCAGCGCCGAAACAAGACTCTCAACAAGCTTCTTGCGGTTGCTCAATTGCTCAAACGTCTCGCAAATGACAGTCAGATCAGCGAGGGCTTTTTGATATGCGTTGCGATAGGGATCGGGTGTCATGCTCGTTCACTCCACGCGAAGTGTAGCATCGGAAATCTTGTATAAATCGAAAGTCCAACGAAGTATCCCACCCCAAAGTAATGGGTGCTGCCCAAATGCGGAACATTAGTATTGCCTGCCGTTCTACGCGGTGGGAACCACGTAGAACAGGATGGCAAAGTAATGGGCAATGCTTCCGGCGAGAACAAACAGATGCCACGCTGCGTGGAAGTAAGGTATGCGATCCAGGGCGAAAAAGACGATACCCAGCGTATAAGCCACGCCTCCGGCACCGAGCCAGAGCAGGCCGTGTGGGCTAATGGCATGCAGCAGGGGCCGCGCCGCAAAGATCACGATCCATCCCTGGAAGAGGTACACGACGGCCGAGGCCACTTGGAATCGTCCCACGGCAAAGCTCTTGAAGATGATTCCCGCGATAGCGAGCGTCCAGACAATCGCAAAAAGAGTCCATCCCACCGGGCCGCGCAGCGAAACCAGCGTAAACGGCGTGTAGGTTCCTGCAATGAGCAGGTAAATGGCGGAGTGATCGAGCACATGAAAGACGTGGCGCGCGCGGGTGCGAACGAGAGAGTGGTAGAGAGTGGAGCAGAGATAGACGAGCACCAGCGTAAACGCAAAAATGGTACAGCTAACCACAATCCAGGCTGAGCCCCGGGTGCTGACGATGATGAGATAACCCGCTCCCGCGATCGCCAGTGCGGCGCCCACGCCGTGCGTGATGGCATTAGCAAGAATGTCGCCGAGGCGGTAGCTGTTCTCCACGATCTAAATGCTAATGTCGAGACGGCCAAGGTGTCAGTGACGGACTCTAGGTGAGCGACGGTTAGATCGACCTAGTGGCCGGGACGCTGGGCCTTGCGTTGGCTTTCCAGTCTAAGGATCGAGTGCCTTCTGCATCAGTGAACTGAAGTTTCTCGATCAGCAGTTCGCCTTCCACCATATTTACCGTGATGGTGTGACCGTCGAGTGCAATGGTGCCGTAGCCTGTCGCTGTTGAGAAGAAGCTTACAAACGGATGCACTTTGAGCTTCGGTCCGAAATGCAATGTCTTGTCGACGGCGGAATAGCGAAATCCTGAGAGTGCGCCGACCAGCGCGAAGCTCGACATGGCGCGAGCGTACCAGTTGCCGCACTCATACTCGTTCCACGGATTGCGCGTGCGGCCGTCGTAGCGGCTGCGCAGCGCCTTCACGATGGTCAGGCCTTCGTCAACAAATCCTTCATGAATGAGGTGAGAGGCAACCTGGTATTCGATGCCGGTCCAGACTTCGTCGGAGTAGACGAACGGCAGCGTTGGCTTGTCTCCGCGAGGCCAACTGCAAAGCAGCAATCCCGGCTCGTGGCCCATTGCATAGCCGGGCCGCTGTGCGTTGGCGTGCTGACTCAGGTCGGTTTTGAAGTTGTTGCGGAAGATGGCTTGCAAAGTGCTGCGAACGTTTTTCTGCGTGAGCGGCGTATCGATGCCGTAGAAGCTGGCCATCCACGCCCCGATGACGCCGTCAGAAAGACAGCCGGAGCCGTATTGATACTTCGGTCCCTCCCGCTTGAGCAGTTGCTGCATCTCGCTGCTTTTCTCGTCCACCTTGGCGATCGATTGCGCGAACGATTTGTCGTGGAGATCCTGAAACTCCACCTTCTGCTGGTAGTAATCGTTGTTGAACAGATTCTCATCCAGAAACTTCGCCGAGCGCTGGGCGAGATCGCCGTAGAGCTTCGCATCTCCAGATTCACCCAGAGCAGTTGCCATCGCGGCCATGGCGCACAGAGCTCCAAGATAGATGGTGGTACACATGCCATCGGGACCCCAGAATTCAATGTCGTATGTATTGTGGTGGGGTTCGAACAGCGCGCCGCTATGATCGGGATCCCAGGTAGCGATGCAGTAATCGAGCGAGCGCTTGGCAAGGGGATACATACGCTTCAGCCATGCGGCATCGCCTGAAATCTGCCAGTCACGGAAGACCTTCATGATGCCGCCGAGCTGGCCATCGGCAGCGGCGTGCCATGAGTGGTCGACAGGACCGTCGGGAATCGCTCCGCGGAAATTCACATGGCCGCGGTCATCCATCGAGCGAACCAGTTCAAGGTCGCGAAGAGTCCGCTCAAGCTGAGGATAAAGATGCGGCAGCGCCTGCGCATAGTTCCACACGTGGGTACACGACCCGTGGCAGCAGCCGGCATCGGGAAAGCAGCCTTCCCATCCCCACACACTCCCACTGGCCTCGCGCAGAACGGTTGGCGCTTTCAGGATCGCGAGATTCGAGGAGATAGCGTCCAGCACATAGGGCGGAAATGTTGAGTTGAAAATCGAGTTTTTGAATTGGACAGTTCGCGTGCGCAGACTCGGGTAGTTCTGCTCAACGTAGGCGGCTACTTCGCGGGCATCTTTCCATTGCGTGGAGTAGTAAGGGTGCCACGGCGGCGGGGCATCTGCGGGTACGGTTCGGCAGCCGGGCTGTCCTTCAGCTTCTGCAGCACTTCCCGCAGGCACGATTCCGCCTTCTCGCAGATAGCAATTAGGAAAATGCCAGGTGATAAGGATCGGGTACGTATGCGATTGGCCGGGTCCGAGGCTCCCCTCAAGCAAAATGGAGGCGCCGTTGCGGCCCGCATTGTCAGTCGTGTTTGAACCGTCATTGGCGGTGAAGTTTCCAGAGGAGACCTCTCGCCAGAGAGCGGACAGTGAATCGAATTCCCAGCCCGGGCTGCGCAGCCACATCGCCTTGATCTTGGGTTTTGCGCCGATAACAGTCAGCGTGGCGCTGCCGTAGGCTTCGGCATTCGGGGCTTCCCGATTGAAAAGGAAGGCTCCCTTGCCGGGGATAACGGTGTTGGCGCTGGCAGCCTGGTCAGGACGACAGCCGGGCGCAAGATGAGAAAGATGATAGGAGAACTCGTAATCGACCGGGCGCGACGCAGGGTTGTGAAGCGTGTATTCAAGGATGGCGCAGGGGATGCCGGAGTTCTTGTCGTCGAGCGGAATGAAGGGGTTCCAGGCCACGAGGGATACGTCCACGGGAATCGCCTGGTCGGCAAGGCGGACCTCGGCAAAAGGGAACTCGCCGCGAAAATTGCACTTTTCAAAACGCGGAAACCCTTCGTATCCGCCGCGGCGTAACCCCTGGCCTTGCAATCCCTGGTCAAAGATTTTGAATGGCGGAAAGGGACCCTCGACCAGCTTGGTGACAGGGGTGGCGCCCTTTATATGAAGGACGGCGAAAGCGGCTTCGGCGGAATTGGAGGTGAATCCTGCGGGAAGAGCAGTGGTTTCAGGCCGCGTACGAATCGAGAAGTCCTGCAAACCGCCGGAGCCGCTTACGCAGATGCATCCGGCGCCCAGACCTCCAATGGGCAACGCAACCTGGGTGGCCTTGTCTCCACTGAAAGTTCGCTGCGGGCCCTGCTGTACAAGGTCAGCGGCGGAGAAGAGCACCGGTTCGCGGTCGGAAGATGCTGGGGCCGGGGCTCCATTTGCGAGCGAGGCCGCATCTGAAACATCAGCAGGCACCGCAGCCGCAAGGGCAGCAGTAGAGCCGGCAACGAGGAATTCTCGCCGAGTTGGCTTTTTCAGGGACATAAAAACTTTGCCGCTAAAGCTTTGGAAAGGTTAACACTGGCGGCCCAACGCATGGCGTGTGAAGATTCTGAGACATTTGCCGATGAAAATTGCGCTAAAATCGGGGGCTAACGTCGGGTCTGGCGAATGACCCAGTTCTGCAGATTCGTGCGCAAGTTCTCAAGTTGAAGCCATGTAAGTTCGCTCGACGGAGCGGAGGGGTCATCTTTTGGTGAGATTGCTGCTACTCATCGGGATTTTGCCGTCATTGGGTTTGCCGGCGATCGCCAGCGAAAAGTTGTCTGTTGATCAACTTGAGCAGATTCTCGCACAGCATGCGTCACACCTGCACCAGCCGGCCAGGAAGCAAAAAACGACTGCCGGCGAGGAGATCGGGGACATCAGCGACGGTGATCTCCTGCAGCAACTCGACCAGGACGATGAACTCATCCCGCAGATTTCAGCGACCGAGCTCACGGAGCGGCTGAGCACACTCACGATGTACCGGTTTGTCGGAAAATACAACCTCGGCGCGCATGTGCAGCAGGCGCTGGAGCAACTCGCAGATCGCTCTGCTTTGCTGAAGCTGCCGCCCGCCGAACAACTCCGGCAACCCGCTCCGGATGCAGAGGCACAACAGAAAATGCTGCAGGAGTCGCGTGCTTACGTGCTGCGCGAGCTTTCACACCTGCCGAACTTCATGGCCATGCAGACCACAACCCACTTCGACAATTCCCCCGTGCAATTGAAATATTTCCAGGCAACGACAGATCAGGCCGGCCTTCATCGCGTCGGATCTATTCAGCGCAGGATCACGTTTCAGGATGGAAAGGAAGTTACAGACGCGGGAGCTGGCGCGGAGCAGACAAATCGAAAGAGCGGCCTGGAAAGTCACGGTGAATTCGGAGCTGAAGCGGCAGTCGTTCTGATGGACGTGGAAAAGGGCAGTATTGCGTTCGACCACTGGGAGCAGTCCATGGCAGGCCCGGCGGCAGTCTATCGATATTCGGTTCCCAGAGAGTTTTCTCACTACGAAATCACGGATGCGTGCCAGGATCACGTCTCGTTTCACGACTTCCCTGCATACAGCGGCGAGATAGCACTGGATCCCAAGACGGGAGCTATCTTGCGGATGACGCTGGTTGCGGAGTCAAAGCCCGGCGATCCGGTGTCCCATGTGGCCAGTGTCATTGAATATGGAATGGTCGTCCTTGGGCATCGTCGCTCCATCTGCCCCTTGCGGAGTCTGGCCTTCATGAATCAAGAGCTCAACGGTTGCGGCCACATGAACCACAAGTTGCAAAAGCCCGTAGTGATGATCAACCAGACGATTTTTTCTAACTACCAGCGGTTTGGATCGAGCGCCACTTTGATTTTCGATGAAGCGGGAAATCGGCATGCTTCCCCAGGTAACTCAACAGATCGACCGGCCGCAGGCGGAGAAAAAGCCCTGCAGGCGGCCCCACAGTAAGTGGGCAAAACCGCAAGCCGTACTGCAACTTTAACCGGGACGACCGCATTGATAAGTGCTAGTCTTTCCCGTGCAAGTGGAGGTCCTCGCATGAAGCGCTTGAGCATGGGAATCGCCGCATTCGCGGTCTTATGTGCCACGGCCCTGTTGGCTCAAAACAGCGACTCGACAAGCAACGTGCCTGAAACCACCACCCTGAAAGTGAACAGCCGCGCCGTTCTGGTGGACGTGATTGTCACCGACAAAAGCGGCAATCCAGTCAAGGGCCTGAAGCAGGGGGACTTCAGGGTGCTGGAAGAAGGCAAGAAGCAGTCGATCGGCTATTTCGAAGAACACACCGTGGATGTGCTCGACAGGCGCTCACAAAACAGGGCGTTTCCACCGATGCCTCCCAACATGTTTACCAATTTCTCGCCCCTTCCGACACCTCCGGCGGTCAACGTGCTGGTGCTGGATGCCCTGAACACTCCGATGGCCGACCAGATGTACCTGAAGAAGGCAGCTGAGCATTATCTGAAGACTCTCAAGCCCGGAACGCGGATAGCGATCTTTACGATGTCGATGAAGTTGAGCTTTATCCAGGGCTTCTCCGATGACCCAGTGATGCTGGCTACGGCATTGGGCTACCGGAAGAATGACAAGTCTGAGCCGGCGGTATTGCTGCAGTCACAGGCCGAGAGTTATGCGCAGGGCAAAACCATCGAAATGATGGTCGCAATGGAAGCATCGGGAGGAAATTCACTCGTTTTCTCTGTGTCTCCCTATTCCATCGCAGCCTTTCAGCAGTTTCTGCAGGAGACGCGTTACGCACAGGATAGCGACCGCGAATACCGGACGCTCCAGAATCTGAATGAACTCGCGGCCTTCCTTGGCTCGTTTCCGGGCCGCAAGAATGTGATTTGGATGTCTGGGTCATTCCCGGTGGAGTTATTCGGACAGACGGAGATGCGCTTTGAAGGTTCAATTGAAAAAACAGTAAACCTCCTGTCGGCGGCGCGCGTGGCTATCTATCCGGTGGACGTGCGTGGCGCCAATGTTCCTAACTTGTACACCGCCGAAAATACTCTTGATCCCACCATCACGGCGGCGCCGCAGTTGCTGGGTCCACCCCCGGCCGTGACCGGAGATGCTCCGAACCCTGGGGAAGGCGGATTGTCCGGAATGCTCTCGGACGAGAGACAGAAAAAGAATTCAAACGATACCACCATGGACATGCTGGCCAGCCAAACCGGCGGCAAGGCGTTTTATAACCAGAATGATCTGTCTGGAATCATTGGCAAAGTGATCGACCATAGCTCGAATTTCTATACGATCTCGTATGCGCCCAATGACACAAATATGGACGGCAGATACAGAAAGATCGATGTTAAGGTCGGCGACAATGAACACTATGCATTGTCGTATCGGCATGGATATTTTGCGCGTGATGAGAGTTTGCCCGGAGCGGCGCAAGCAAAACAGGCAGAGGCCGCTCAGAGCGCCTCTCAAAACCCGACGCGCGTTGATCCGCTCGAGCCATTCATGGTTTTCGGAATGCCCCAGTCGGAGCAAATCCTGTACAAGGCGCTTGTACAACACGTGGATTCGAAGCCGTCTGCGGCAGAACCACCGAAACCATCTTTGAAAGGACCCTCCGATCGTTACTCCGTCGACTTCGCTCTTGATCTGGACGATCTGCGTTTGAATCTCGACTCTGATGGAGTGCACACAGGCAAGTTGAATCTGTCCATGATTGTTTACGACAAATACGGGCAGGTGACGAGCCGCGAAGATCATCTGGTAAACCTCGCGATCAAGCCCGACGCTTATGCCGCTTTCCAGAAAACTGGATTGCAGATGCACGGTCAGATCATGGTGCCGAAAGGCCAGTATTGGCTTCGCACCGGTGTCTACGATGAAGCATCGCACAAAGTAGGAACGATGGAGATTCCGCTGAGTTCCGTCAAGCAAAGCGTGGCCAGCAAATAGCAGTTTGCTCATTACGCCGCGAAACCGCACGGGTTTGGCGCGAGCGATTGCGAGTTGGTATACTACCCAAGTCGTTGCAACACACTGTCCGTGGGCCGCACCCTCTTCTGGCAAACGCCGGATTCCGCGCAGGAGATGCAACCGAAAGTCTGCACTGAGGCCAGGTAGCTCAGTGGTAGAGCGCGGCCCTGAAAAGGCCGGCGTCGGCGGTTCAATCCCGTCCCTGGCCACCACCTCCCCGTCACAGCAGTATTATGACCAAATGCAACGACGGAGCATCCTGAAAACCCTCGGCCTTGCCGCCGCGGCGCAGTTCACTCGCGCCAGCCTCCTCTCGCAAGACCAGACATCCGCAAGTTCCGCTAATCCGGACGCATTCTTCAACCAGGTTGGTTATCGTCCTTCCGACTCTAAGGTCGCCACTGTCCGCGGCGCCACGGCAACGCAGAACAACTTTCGCCTCCGCGACGCAGCCGACAACAAGGTTGTTTTTGAAGGTCCCCTCACCTCGCCGCAGACCGACGAAGCCTCCGGCGATCTTGTGCGGCAGGCTGTGTTCACCAGCTTCCGCCGACCCGGCACCTACCGCATCGAGTTTGGTGCTCAGAGCACGTTGGCCATCGCCGTATCAGATCACGTCTACGCTGAAGCCCTCCGCACAACTATGCGCGGCTACACCGGCCAACGGTGCGGCTGCGCCGTCGACCTCGGGAACGGATATACGCATCCGGCCTGCCACCCGGACGGCGCCTATGGTGCTTCGTCGGGCAAATCAGGCACTCTGCTCAACCACGGTGGCTGGCACGATGCTGGCGACTACGGCCGTTATGTCGTCAACTCAGGCCTCACCTGCGGCACCTTGCTCTGGGCGTGGGAGATGTACCCACAAGCCCTGCGCGATCTCAACCTTGGCATTCCTGAACAGCACGGTCTTCTCCCCGACTATCTCGAAGAGGTCCTCTGGAACCTGAACTGGATGCTGCAACTCCAGGAGCCCGACGGCGGCGTGTTTCATAAGCAGACCAGCGATCACTTTTGCGCGTTCATCCTTCCTCAGGACGATCACCTCGTCAGCAACGTGATTGGTACGGGCACTGCACCCTTCAAGAGCACTGCTGCCACAGGCGACCTGGCCGCCGTGATGGCGATTGCCTCGCGCGTCTACGCCCCCTATGACAAGGTCATGGCAGCGCGCTTCCTCGCTGCCGCACGTAGCGCCTGGACATGGACAGCCGCGAACCGCAACGTCATCTTTCACAACCCTCCGGGCGTCGCCACGGGCGATTACGGTGACAACCATGTCGCCGATGAATTCCTATGGGCCTCCGCTGAGCTGTGGCGCACAACCGGCGAGTCCCAATACGAGCAGCAGTTCCTCGAAGGCCTCCCCAGGGACCTAAGCACTCTGAAGATCGATCCGCCATCGTGGGGCACGGTAGCCTCTATGGCCTGCTGGACGTACGCGATGGCCCCGCAGACTGGCAACGTAGAGACGAAGGCTGCCATCCGCGAGAAGACGCACGAAACCGCACAGTCCCTCAGCCAGCGCAGCCAAAGCAACGGCTACGCCAACACCCTCGGGCCCTATGACTACATCTGGGGATCAAACGGCGTCGCTGGCAACCAGTCGTTGCTGCTCGCCATGGACCACCACTTCAGTTCCAATCGTGCTGCCGTCGATGCCGCGCTCGCCAACCTTCATTACATGCTGGGCCGCAACTGCTTCGGGGTGTCCTGGGTCACCCAGATGGGACAGCATCCTTTCATGAACCCGCATCACCGGCCCAGCGCGTCGGATAACATTGTCGCGCCATGGCCCGGCCTGCTCTCCGGCGGTCCAAACCGCCACCCCGGCGATGCCGTCGCCCGCAAGCTCCCTCCCGCGCCGCCCATGCGCATGTGGATCGACGATACCCAGGCTTACTCCATGAACGAGATCGCCATCAATTGGAACGCACCACTCGTCTTTCTGCTCGCCTTCGCAAATAGCCCCGTAAGTCTGCAGTAGCGAGCCGGCAGCAAGCTTGAAGTTTGAAGTAGACGTAGCGGGTTGAAGCATTGTGCAACGTGAACTGGAACCTCCAGTCAGCAAGTGTATGACCGCCTCCGATGGCCGCACTGCGTGGTTAGAAGATCCCGTTCGCGTTCAAATGGTTCGAGTATTTTTGGTCGCAGCCCTTAATGACCCTTCCTCTCTTCCCTCAACACAACGACAGAAAAGACGCCGTCTACGCACTCAAAGACGACGCGCTCGCGGATCCCCGACCTGCAGACACGCAGGCTGAGGTCGGTGCCGTCCACTACAGAGGGCATGGACAGCTTGAGCCCGCCCGCGAGCACACACTTCAGATTGCCCCCGATCATGTTGGCTAGTTCGCCGAGCACATCCCGCACCATGTCATCTACGGTCTCTGGGAGGTCCATGGAAAGAAAGCGCGCAGCGAACGCGCGGGCCTCATTACGACCGCATTCCAGCGCCAGCGCTCCTTTCCATTCGCCCGCTAAATGAATTGTCGCTGTCAGGCGGCCCGAGTCATGGATCCAAGGCTGGTTTGATTCGCTCACTTCCAGGCACATCATGGCTCTGAACACATATTCCACGATCTGCGACAGTTCGCCGAGCTGTATTTCCGTAGTCGATGCGTTTATCATGCTGTCCTCTCAGCGTGCGACGTAAACAGTTGCATTTCCCACGGCCAGCCTGTCAAAGCGCTGCTCCAATCCGAATGCCGTCTCAATGCCTCCCAGCAACAGCCATCCGCCGGCAAACAAAGTGCCGTGGAGTTCTTTCAGAATGTTCATCTTGGTCGCGACGTCGAAATAGATCATGACATTGCGGCAGAACACCAGATCGAACGGGCCCATCGCGCGCATACTTTTGCGCAGGTCGATCGGTTCAAAACTGACCATGCGGCGCACCTCATCGCCCAACTGCCAGACGGTGCCGGTACGGGTAAAATGCTTGATCAGAAGATTGACCGGCAGACCTCGATTGACCTCGATCTGCTGGTACTTCCCCGATCGGGCGCGTTCCAGAGCCTTCGATGAAAAGTCGGTACCGAGAATCTGAATGTTCCAGTCGCTCAGCCCCGCTTCGAGCAGAAGCATGGCGACGCTGTAGGCTTCCTGCCCAGTCGAGGCTGCCGCAGACCAGAAGCGCAGTTTTTTGGTATCGCGACGTTCCCTGATCAGCCGCGGCAATAGAACCGTCCGTATGGCATCGTAGTGCGAAGGATCGCGAAAGAAATAGGTCTCGTTGGTCGTCATGGCCTCCACCACCTGGTGGCTCACCTCCGGACGACGAGAGGACTGGACGAGGGTGCACAAGTCGTCAATGGAATTCAGCCCAAGTTGCCTGACGATGGGTGCGAGGCGACATTCGAAGAGGTAATGCTTATCCCCCTCCAGCACGATGCCCGAACGTGTATACACGTGGTCCAGGAGAAACTGGTAGTTCTTCGGATTGATCATCGTCACTGCGGCTTGGCTAGACATGCACTGCTCCCTGACGTCCGTCTCACCCTGCGCAATATTTCTGGCACGACCTGGTCGAGCGGCAGAACGCAGTCGGCAAGGCCGGCATTCACCACAGCACCGGGCATTCCCCAAACCACACTTGAAGCTTCATCCTGCGCGAGGATGCTCGCACCCTGGGCTTTAAGGATCTCCGCGCCGCGCAGCCCATCCTGCCCCATGCCGGTGAGGATGACGGCGATAACCGCACCGCCATACGCCAGGCTGACCGAGGAAAAAAGCGCATCCGCCGCCGGTCGGCATGAGTTCTGGGGAGGCGACTGATCCAGGCACACCCGTGCTTGACCGGCATTTCCGGTCACCTTCATATGAAAGTCTCCGGGCGCGATCAATATCGTGCCGGCAGCCACCGGATCGCCCTGGCTCGCTTCTTTGACGGCCAGTCGGCAAGAGGCGCAAAGACGTTCGGCAAGAAACCGCGTGAACAGCGGTGGCATGTGTTGCACAACCAGGATCGGCAGGGGAAACTCGGCCGGCAGTTGCGGCAGAATCGCACCCAGAGCGGTGGGCCCCCCGGTGGAGACGCCAATCACGACAACTCTGGGCTGTTCGTTCGCACTTTGCAGGACAACCTTGCTGCGCCAGAGCGGCGGCGCCACGGGGACCTGCGCCGGTCCTGGCCTCGCCGCGACGCGACTCTTGCCGGGCAGAATGAAGAACTGCTTGATCTTCGGAACCAGGTCTTCGCGCAATCGCCCCAGAGAGCGATCCAGCGACCCTTCATTGGAGGCTTTGGTCACATAATCGCTTGCGCCTAGCGTCAACGCTTCCAGGGTAATGGCCGCACCACGCTCGGTGAGCGTGCTGAACATGATCACCCGTAGCTGAGGATAGTCGCGTCGCAGGTGCCGCAATGTTTCCAGACCATCCATCTCGGGCATCTCGATGTCCAGCGTGAGAACGTCGGGGTTGTACTGCGGTATGCGTTGCAGTGCAATGGAGCCGTTCGCCGCCGTCCCCACCACCGCGATCTCCGCATCCTCTTCAAGAGCCTGCGTGACCAGGCGGCGGATGACGACTGAATCGTCCACCACCAACACGCGAATCCGCTCTCCAGGTTGGAGAATTCTCTTGTTCACCACAGGCACGGCGCACTCCTCAAGGATGGATTCCCGCTAGCTCGAGCTTTTCCACGAGAATGTCCCGTGTGAATGGCTTCATGACATATTCGTTCGCGCCAGCCTTCATGGCTTCCGCGATGTGTTGGATTTCGGTTTCGGTTGTTACCATGACTACCGCCACGGAGGAGTGTTCGGGATTCTGACGCAACTTTTTCAGCAGATCTAGGCCGTTCATCTCCGGCATGTTCCAATCCGCCAATACCAGCTTTATCCCGCTGTTCCCGGCTTCCACAATTTTCAGAGCATCTTTGCCATTGGCTGCCTCCTGTACGTCATACCCGAGTTGCCCCAGGGTCCTGACGAGAAGCATTCGAATAGCCCTTGAATCGTCCACAACCAACGCTTTTACCATCCATTTACCTCCAAACTCACGGCTGGCGATTGGACGCGGCCTGAGGGCCATTTCGATCCCTCAAACCGCGTCCCGTCGGTTTGATCAGAACGTGAATTTTGAGACAACTTTTTGCAACTCCGCAGCCATACGGCTCAACTCCTGCGAAGCCTTCTGCGTATCGTTGGCGCCCTCCGTGGTGTTTTTTGCCGCCAGGGCCACGCTGCCAATGTTCTTGGCAATGTCGCCTACCCCGGTGGCAGCTTCGGTTACGCTGTGGCCGATCTCGTTGGTCGTCGCCGTTTGTTCTTCGACCGCCGAGGCGATGCTGTTAGAGATGTCATTGATCTGATTGATGATCGCGCTTATCTCTTCGATCGCCGTGACCGCACCCTTGGTGTCGCCTTGAATCGCCTCGATCTTCTGACCGATGTCCTCCGTCGCCTTGGCGGTCTGCTTGGCAAGCTCCTTGACCTCGTTGGCCACCACCGCGAAGCCCTTGCCCGCTTCACCGGCACGCGCGGCTTCGATGGTGGCGTTGAGGGCCAGCAGATTGGTTTGTTGCGCGATCGAGGTGATCACCTTGATGACGTTGCCAATCTCCTGGCTGGATTCGCCAAGCTTCTTCACGGTCTCGTTGGTGGAATGCGCCACGTTGACGGCATTCTTGGCGACCCGCGCCGACTCGTTGGCGTTCTTGGCGATCTCGCGGATCGAGGCCTGCATCTCCTCGGATGCTGAAGCGACCGAGGCTACGTTCTTCGAGACCTCTTCGCTGGCCGCCGAAACCACGTTGGCCTGGGTTGCGGTCTCTTCGGCGTTGCCAGCCATCTGCGTGCTGACCGCGGTCAGTTCCTCCGACGAGGATGCCAACGCCGTAGCACTTTGCGCAGTGACCTTCAACGGCTCGACCACGATCTCGAGAGTATTGTTGATGCCCTCGATGATTGTGCGGTAATCGCCCTTGTGCCTGCCGGCATCGGCGCGCGTGCCAAGCTTGCCTTCCGCAGCCGCTTTCGCCAACCCCCGGGTGTCGTCAATCAGGTTGCCGATATTGGTCTTCAATAGGACCAGCCACTCGTAAATCTGGTCCATATCGGAGGCCTTGGCCATCGTTGCCGACATATCACCGTTTGCGACCTTGGTAACGAAGGCAACCAATTCTGCAAGCCAATCATGAACGCCATTAATGGAGTCTTTCATTTTGGCGTGATCGCCCTTGCAGTCAACGGCTACCCGCTCGCGAAGGTTGCCGCCGCGAATCAGCGTCAGCACCCGGTTGCCTTCTCCGATCGGCACAAGGATTTCGTCGAGCATCTGATTGACGCCCTCGACGATCCTGCGATAGTCGCCCTGATGCTTGGTGGCATCGGCGCGTGTGCTCAGTTGACCTTCCGCCGAGGCTTTGATCAGCCCGCCGGTCTCAGTGACCAAAGCCTTTATATTATCGATGCAATTGTTCAGGTTGTTCTTGATCTCGTTGAAGTCGCCGTTGTAGCTGTCGGTGATCTTGGGCGGAATGTCGCCCTTCGAAATCCGGTCAACGTACTCAGCGGAAACATTGAGCGGGCCGATGACCGCGTCCAGCGTGGCGTTTACGCCATCGACTACTTTACGGTAGTCGCCGTGATGCCTGGTGGCGTCGGCGCGAGTGGCCAGCTTGCCCTCGACGGCCGCCTTCGACAACAGCATGGTGTCGGCCGACCAGCGCGTTAACGGCGTCGATGCAGGTGTTCAGGTTGTTCTTGATCTCGTTGAAGTCGCCGTTGTAGTTGTCGGTGATCTTGGGCGGAATGTCGCCCTTCGAGATCCGGTCAACGTACTCAGCGGAAACATTGAGCGGGCCGATGACCGCATCCAGCGTGGCGTTTACGCCATCGACGACCTTACGGTAATCGCCCTGATGCTTGGCGGCGTCGGCGCGAGTGGCCAGCTTGCCTTCGACGGCGGCCTTCGACCAACAGACTGGTGTCGCCGACCAGCGCGTTAACGGCGTCGATGCAGGTGTTCAGGTTGTTCTTGATCTCGTTGAAGTCGCCGTTGTAGTTGTCGGTGATCTTGGGCGGAATGTCGCCCTTGGAGATCCGGTCCACGTACTCGGCGGAGACATTCAAGCGGACCGATGACCGCGTCCAGCGTGGCGTTGACGCCTTCGACGACTTTGCGGTAATCGCCCTGGTGCCTGGTGGCGTCGGCGCGAGTGGCCAGCTTGCCTTCGACGGCGGCCTTTGACAACAGAGCGGCGTCGGCTAGCATCGCGTTCAGAGCTTGTTTCTGCGGCGTGGTGTCGGTGGCGTACTTGACCACCTTGAAGGGCTTGCCGTTCAGATCCATGATCGGATTGTAGGAAGCCTGAATCCAGACCTCTTTGCCGCCCTTGCCGATGCGCTTGTATTCGGCCGCCTGATACTCGCCACGGTTCAATGCCGCCCAGAACTCCTTGTACTCGTAGCTCTGCCGATAGGCCTCATCCACGAACATGCTGTGGTGGCGGCCTTTGATCTCATCGAGCGTGTAGCCCAGGGTTCTGAGGAAATTTTCGTTGGCGTTGAGAACCGTTCCGTCCATCTTGAACTCGATTACGGCTTGCGATTTGCCGATGGCTGCAATCTGGCCCACGTAGTCCGCGTTCTGGAGCTTCTGCGCTGTTACATCGGTGGCGTATTTCACAACCTTGAAGGGCTTGCCATCGAGATCCATGATCGGGTTGTAGGACGCCTGAATCCAGACCTCCTTGCCACCCTTGCCAATGCGCTTGTATTCGGCCGCTTGATACTCGCCACGGTTCAAGGCCGCCCAGAACTCGCGATATTCGCTGCTCTGCTTGTACGCCGGATCAACGAATATTCCATGGTGCTGGCCTTGGATCTCGTCCATCCTGTATCCAAGCGCTTTGAGAAAGTTGTCGTTGGCATCGAGAACCGTGCCGTCCATGGCGAATTCGATGACCGCCTGCGATTTGCGAATCGCCGCAACCTGCCCGGCGTAATCGACAAACAGCTGTTGGTCCACGCTGCCACGATGAGCGCCGTTTCCATTCTTGGTTGTGGTGCGTTGATGCTCCGGCCGTTCCAAAACTACGACGCCGGCGGACGAACTGCGGTCGGGGCGATCACCCCGACTAAAACTCGATTGTCTTCCCATGGTCCTTGCTCCTTTGCATTCCTGATTGGTTATTTCGCCGCCACCGGCAGCTGACTCGTTTTCGGCTCATGCCTGCCCCTGACTGGGTGTCATCGCCGAGCACCAGGTAAACCTGGGAGGCATACATCCGGCCGCAGCTCCCTGGCGTCACGATCCGCATGCGCCGGCCTCCACTTTGCGGAACAGTTGTCCGTCGGGAATCACCCGCTCAAACAAGGCAGCCAGTTCCCCAGGCATTTCCTGCGTCTGCTCGGTGACGAAGTAGCCGCCCGAACCCAGCGCCCGATGAAACATCCTCAGGACCTCGACTCTTTCACGCGGACAAAAATGGAGCAGCACGTTTTTGCAGACCACCAGCGAGTAGTCGCGGCCGATTTCCTTCAAGGAGAGGAGATCGTGGCATTGAAAGACCACGCGCTGCCGAACCTTGTCGATCACGCGAAACATCGCCGGTTTGCCGTTTCTCTCGAAATACCGGTCGAGGATGCCCTCGGGCAGGCGTGACAACTCGTCTTCCGGGTACGCGGCCGCCGCTATAACCTGGGCGAAGTGGCCCGTGTTTTCGACGTCGGTGGCGTCGATGCGAAGATTGTTGAAGGCGAAGTGTCCCATGCGCTCGGCAAAGAGGATGGACAGGGTGTAAGGCTCCTGCCCCAGGGCCGAGCCCGCATCCCAGATGCGGGGGTGGTTGCGGCCCGTAATGAGCGGGAGGCAGTAATCCACGGCCTTCTCCAGCACGTGTTGATCCCGAAAAAAGAACGTGAATGCCACTCCGGTTTCCTCTTTGGATTCGCGCGTATCGCCGCTTCTTCAAGCAGCCCAGCTTGCGACGGTTAGCTCTTCAACTGCGTTCCGCAGCTCTTCCCACCGCGATGTCCACCGTTCGTTCCGTATTGAGGACCAGCAGCAGCCGGTCTTTCAGCTTGTAGACGCCACGAATAATCTCGCGCGCCTCGGGATCGAGATTCTCCGGCGGCCGCTCATACGTGGCCGCATCCACGTCGAGCACATCTCCAATCTCGTCGACCAGCAAACTCACTGCGCCGTCATCGGTCCGGATCACCATGTTGGTCGGCATCTGGTCTCCGGCGCGGGGCGGCAAATGCAGCCGCCGCCGCATGTCGATGGCGGTGACGATCTGCCCGCGCAGGTTGATCAGCCCCTCGATAACCTCCGGGGCCTGCGGCACGTGGGTCATCTGCTGGAAGCGCAACACCTCCTGTACGCGGAGAACATCCACGCCGAAAAACAGGTCCGCCACAAAGAACGTTGAAAGCTGTCCGCTGGTCAAGGCCGGACTTCGGTATCGGTTGCCATCGCTTACTTCTCCTCTCCGGCGCACATGGGCTCGGTTGTCTGGAAATCCTCTGCTGAAGCCAGCCGCGCGATCGACTGGAGCATAGCGTTGCCGATCGAACTTCGCCTGGCAGTCCTCAAATCCAGCTGTCCGAACTGTGGAGGACTGGGCCTGGGTGGATGTCTCGGCCAAAGCCAGCAGCGGAATCCGCGCCCACTCAGGTCTGGCGTGCATGGCCGCAAGCAGGGCGGAACTGCCCTTGGGCGGCAGATCCAGCGCCGCCACAACGACGTCTCGGCTGCTGCTCCATTTCGCGAATTGCCTCATCGAGACTGCCGGCCTCCTGCACCCGGTAGCCTGCCATGTCCAGCCCGCTGCGGAGCAGCCCACGCGAGAACGGTGAGCCCTCCGCGACGAGCACGGTCTTGCTGCCGGCGGCACCGCCCGCGCCTTGGAACCAGCTTTCTTCGACTGCGTGGATCACCTCGTTGAGATCCAGAAGATCGGTGACCCGCTTGCCGACCACCGCCGACCCGAGCAGGCCCTTGCGAGCCGATTTCTGACGCACCGTAACGGTTTCTTCCACGACATCCAGAATCTGGTCGACCACCATTCCCACGCTGCGGTCGCCGTCGTTGAAGACAATTACCTGCACCGGATCCGCGGTCTGCTCTTGCCGGGGCGATGCCGGTTCAAGAACCTCGCGTATACGCACCAGGGGAAGAATGCGGTTGCGGTACTGCACCACTTGGCATCCACCCGCGAACTCGATCGAACTGCGGGGAAACTCCTCGAGCCTGGCGACCAAAGAGAGTGGCACGGCGAGACGCTCGAAGGAACCGGCACGGAACAGGAGCAGACGCTGCTGTTCGATGCCTCCATGCCTTTTCTTCTCCTCCGCTACCGCGCGTCTGCTCCCGTGATTCGGCCAGCACTCCAGAGCGCTGCCCGATGCCGAGCACATCGAGAATGAGGGCCACGCGGCCGTCGCCCATGATCGTCGCGCCCGCATACTCCGTAAGCCCCTTCAATTGTTTGCCGAGCGGCTTGACCACGATCTCCTGCGTGTCGTTGATGCCGTCGACCATCAGCCCAAACTGGCGGTCTTCGGCCTGCAGAACCACAATGCTGACAGCCTCGGCCCGCTCCGGGGAGCGGAGGCCCAAGCACCTGATTCAGATAAGCAATAGGCAACAGGCTGCCGCGCCGGCGATAAACCGGGGTTCCGTGTACCTGCTCGATGTGCCTCTCAGAGGAATCTCCCTCGAGGCGAATCAACTCAAGCAGACTGACCTGAGGAATGACGAACCGCTCCCCTCCGCTGGTAATCACCAGGCCAGGAATTATGGCCAGAGTGAGCGGAATCTTCAGCTTGACCGTGGATCCCTCACCGGGCCGGTTCAAAATATCGACCACGCCGCCGATCTTCTCGATGTTGGTCTTGACGACGTCCATGCCAACACCGCGACCGGAGACATTGGTCACCGTCTGGGCGGTCGAAAAACCGGGATGGAAGATCAGATTCAACGCCTCGCGGTCGCTCAGCTTCTCGGCTTGTTCCGGCCGCAGAAGACCTTTCTCAACAGCCTTCTGCTTGACCCGGCCCACATCGATCCCGGTCCCGTCATCGCCGATTTCGATGTTGACCTGTCCGCCTTCGTGATAAGCGCGAAGCGTTAATATTCCCTGCGGCGATTTTCCGGCGCGCGCTCGAACGTCGGGTGGTTCGATGCCGTGGTCGCAAGAGTTGCGGACAAGATGCACCAGCGGATCTTTAATGGCTTCGATGATGGTCCGGTCCAGTTCTGTGTCGGCTCCGTCCATCTCCAGCCGGATCTGCTTGCCCAGGGATACGGCCATGTCGCGTACCACGCGCGGCAGCTTGTTCCAGACCATGCCGATGGGTTGCATGCGCGTCTTCATGACGCCTTCCTGCAACTCCGTGGTAATCAGGTTCAGCCGCTGCGAGGTCGCATTGAGAGCCGCATCTTCACGCTCGGCGTTGAACTGAAGGATCTGATTGCGCGTTAAAACCAGCTCGCCGACCAGGTCCATCAGCTTGTCAAGGTGCACCACCCCGACCCGGATATTTGCATCCGCTATGGCAGAAGACTTCGTTCTGTCATCTTCGGCTTTTGCACCGTCAGGACAATCCGACGAGTTGCCTCCCTTGTGAAGCTCGGTGGCCGCGTCAGATACTTCATTCACCTTGCTTCGACTCTCGGTCGCATCGAGACATTGCGCCTCGAACCGTAAACGTTCGGTCAAGTCTGCGTAAAGGTCAGGGCCTTCCTTTCCACTCGCCTCAATTGAGGCAAGGACCCTGCGCGTAGCGTCCACGGTTTCCAGAATGAGGGATACGAGGGATGGATTTAATTCTCGCTTTCCATCGCGCAGCTGGCTTAGCAATGTCTCAGCCTGATGAGTGATTCTTTCAAGAGTCGAGAACGCGAAGAAACCGCAAGTGCCCTTTATGGTGTGGATCGTCCGGAAAACATTGGCCAGAAGAGCAGCGTCTTTCGGCCGCAGTTCGAGCTCAATGAGAGCCTGGTCCAGACGCGACAGATTCTCATGGCTTTCGACTAAGAACTCACGAATTACATCTTGATCGTCTTGCATGCAATTGTTCTCCAAAGAGCACTGATTGCTCTGCGCCATCTGCCTGGCGCGCCACGCTTGTGTCTTCCACTGACTCACCTTGAAACTGATGGCGGCGGAGCACTAGTCGAAACCAACTACCTTATCGGCGTACAACCAGACTTCCCCATGCCCCATTTCACTTGGCAGGCATCTAATTCCGGCTGTTCCCATTCCGGTCCGTTCGCTGGAAATCGAGTGCTGGACAGAGTTGATCAATCTACAAAGCGAGTTCCGGATAATACATCGCACTTGACTTGTGCTAATTGCAGGAAAGCATTCAAGGAACCGGAAACGGCGGGACGGAATGAGAATCCACTAATGAATGGCTATGCCCCAACCTCTCTCCAGGCCGCGTTCGTAGGTCTCTGTCAAACAAATGGAGATTTTGGAATGGACTAAAGTGTCCCAATCAACTATCCGTTCTGACCGTTCTTGCGTCCAGTTCGTGAAAGCATTTCACCGCCTTGCCAGAATCTGCTTTTTGGACGCATAATATGTGGCACAAACTGCCTCTGTATGGAGGCGAAAAGTGAAATATGTCGCCGGAGTTACTGCCGGTGTCTGGCGACACGCCAATTCGCGATCACCGTTAAGCTGCAGAACAGTAAACCTTGTTATCGAACACCCGTCCAACGTACGAGGCTTCGACCTACA
The DNA here is from genome assembly GCA_963802565.1 of uncultured Acidobacteriaceae bacterium. GTDB lineage: Bacteria > Acidobacteriota > Terriglobia > Terriglobales > Acidobacteriaceae > Telmatobacter. The sequence continues at coordinate 65,797 of CAWDJR010000021.1, forward strand.
CGAAAGCTTCGACGCGCTTGACACCTGGGGCGCGTATGAAGCCTTTGACACGCATAAAGGCTTCGATCATCGTAAGCTGACCGGCATATATAGCCTTTGACCGGCGTTAAACGGCGTATCCTTGAGCGCCGATGTTGGCACGATATTCGTTCGGCTTGCACGCCTTCCAAATCCAAAAGCAGATTCAAAAGGAGAGCGGAGTCTCTCCGAAAACGCACGCCCATTTCATGGAGGTCAAGATGAGAGATCTGAAAACTCTCTGCAGGATTTGTGTGTTTTTGTTAGGCACACTCGCGATTGCGACAGCGCAGGAGAATGGGACGATCACTGGCCAGATTACTGATCCATCGGGAGCAGCGGTACCTGACGTTACGATCACAGTCACTCGCGCGGGTACGGGCGAGGTGCGCACCACACAATCCAGCGCATCCGGGCTCTATGAGATTCCCGGACTCGCCGTCGGTACATACAACCTCAAAGCTGCAAAAGCAGGATTCAAAAACTTCGCCAAGACCGGCATCGTGATAAACGTAGCGGCGACCGTCCGTGCCGACGTGGCTTTTCAAGTGGGTTCGGCAAACGAGTCCGTTACGGTGAATGCGACGGCGCTGGCGGTGCAGACGGATACCAACGAAGTCAGTTCGCTGATCACCGGCGAGCAGGTTTTGCAACTGGCCACAAACGGCCGCAGCATGATGTCCCTGGTCACTGCGGGCACCGGAGTCACCAATACGCTGCCCGCCTTCAATGGTGTAAGCGCCCAGGGCAGCAGCGCCGAAATCAACTTCAACGGCATGCGATGGGACCACAACAATTGGTTGATTGACGGGGGCGAAGTGTACGACCGCGGCAGCGGCGGCAGGCTGGATGTTGCCGTCAGTCCCGACGCATTATCCGAGTTCCAGACTCTCGCCAGCAACTACACGCCTGATTACGGGATTAACTCCGGCGGCACCGTATTGATGGCTCTCAAATCCGGAACGCAAAAATTCCACGGCGCGGTGTGGGAGTTCAACCGCAACGATGCGTACAACGCCGCATACTACTTCTTCAAGCAGCAGGGCGTGCCGACGCCCGAGCTTCGTCTGAACATCTTTGGCGGAAATATCGGCGGCCCGATTATCAAGAACAAGACCTTCTTTTTCGTGAACGAAGAGTGGCGCAAGCTTGTCCAGGGCGCCAATCCGAGTGTTACGAATACAATCCCGGCCCAGTTTTTCCCCACTTCAGGAAGCGATTTGAACTACGTCCCCCTCAGTGGAAATCCGCTGATTGTTCCTGCCACCTTGGACCCGGTCAAGCTCGCGATCTACCAATCGGACTCCCTGGTCCCAGGACTGCCCTTTCCTCTCGCCGGAAAAGGAGTTTACACGATCCCCGCCAACCTGCTTGATCCCAACGCTGTTCTGTTCATGGGCACCGGCGCGATTCCCAAGCCGAATACTGCGAATGGCACACAGTACATTGCCTCACCGAAGCAGCCAACAGACGTTCGCGAGGACGTCGTTCGCATCGACCATAATTTCAACGACAAGTATCACCTGATGGGTCACTGGATTCACGATTCGATGGACCAGACCATTTACCCCTCCATGTGGGACGGCGATAGCTATGTCACGGTCGGCGATGTATTCAACAACCCGTCATGGGGAACGGTCATCAAGCTAACCCAGTCGCTTTCTCCCAGGATCCTCAATGAAACATCCTTCAATGTGAACGGAAACAAGATCAATATCACGCCGGTCGGAATCTATGCACAACCCACTGGCTGGTCTGCGGTGGGCATCTTCACCGGCAATAACACGTTGGACCGCATGCCTTCGATAACCTTCAACGGCGCGCCGAATACAGAGTGGAATGTGAACTACTGGCCGTGGCGGAACTCGTACCTCAACTACCAGCCGCGCGATGATTTGTCTTGGAGCAAGGGAAGCCATCAGTTAAAGTTCGGCGCCGCATACATGCGGAACGACAAGAACCAGCAGCAGCAGGCCAATACGCAGGGCGACTACACTTTCAGCGATTCGGCTTATTCGAAAGACGCGTATGCCAACTTCCTGCTCGGCTTTGCCAGCACCTACCAGCAACTGAACAAGCAGGACGTCTTTCACTGGCTGAACAACACATTCTCCTTCTATGCGCAAGACAACTGGCACGCTCGACCGAAGCTTACCCTGAATCTCGGTATTCGCTTTGATGGCCTGCCACATGTCTACGAAAAGAACAACCGGACATCAAACTTCGTTCCGGCAGATTTCAGCTCAACGAATGCCCAATCACCAGATCCCATCACCGGCAGTTTGAATCCAGCCGGTCCGGGCTTCAGCCAGCCGGCGGGCGCCCCCGTTCCGTTCTATTTGAATGGCGTCAAGTTGGCAGGAGTGGAGGGATTCCCACGAGGACTGGTAGAGAATCATTACGGAACCTGGCAGCCGCGAATCGGTTTTGCCTACAACGTCGACAAGGCCAACAAAACCGTCGTCCGCGGTGGTTACGGATTGTTCTTCGAACGCGTACAGGGCAACGATATCTACGGCACAGACGTGAATCCGCCTAACGCGTATCAGCCCAATGTGAGCGCGGTCTACTTTTCTGACCCGAATACCAACAACAAGACGGGGCAAAGTGCTGCGGCTCCGTTCTTCCCTGGCGGCTTCAGCGCTTTGCAATATAGCTACCCCTCCCCGGCCACACAGCAATACAGCCTGGGAGTGCAGCGCGAAATAGCTCGATCCGTCGTCGCTCAGTTCCAGTACGTCGGCATGAGCGCTTGGCACCAGAACGTTCAGCGCGCTATCAACACCCTGCCGATCAGCGATGTAGCGGACCGGCAAAGGGTGGCCGTCAGCGGAGCAAACTCGAACCTCTACAGGATCTATCAGGGCTTTGGCGGAATCACGCAGGTAGAAAACTCGACGAACAGCAACTACAACTCGTTCCAGGCCGGCCTGCGCATGCAGAACCGTCGTGGGTTGACTCTCCAACTGTCGTATACCTATGGCCACGAGATCGACATCCAGAGCGGCGACCTGGGTTCCACCAACCAGCAGGGTTCCGGTGGCCTGCTCTCCAATCCCTTCAACACCAGGTACGACCGAGGCTCGGGCGTCATCGATCGCCGGAATGTATTCAACGCCAACTACATCTACCATTTCGCCTCATTCGAGGATCGGGGTTCAGCCATGCGGCTACTGCTGGGTGGCTGGACGTTCTCCGGTGTCACCGTGGCGCAGAGTGGAAATCCCGTCAACGTCACCTATTCTCCAGACACGCTGGGATTGGGTGGTGGTACAACCAATCGTCCTAACTTCGATCCAAGCAGCAGGAAATATCCAAAGAAACAGCTCGCTTGGTTCAACACTGGTGCCTATTCAGCTCCGACCGCTCCCTGGGATGGCGGATCTAACCAGGGTTATGGCACTGCGGGCAAAGACTCGATCGTAGGTCCGGGTCTCTTCAACTGGAACCTGAGCATGTTCAAAGATTTTCGGATAACGGCGGGCGAGGGCCCGAGAATCCAGCTTCGGTTCGAGTCCTATAACACCTTCAACCATACAGAGTTCAACGGAATCGACACCGGATTTACCGACGGAAACTTTGGACAGGTGACTTCCACACAGGATCCGCGCACCTGGCAATTTGGCGGCAAATTCATGTTCTAGAAGTCTGATCATTTTCAACGCAGTGAAGCACATGCTTCACTGCGTTTCTTTTTTGCCACAAATCTCCCCGTGTACCTACCTGACACTGCGCCGATCCCCGCGAAGCGGAACACCAGGACAATATGCAGACCAGAAGACCCTGCGCGAAGACGTCCGACGACGTCCATCTAGGCAGACTACGTCGGTGCGTCATATGATCTCTTATCCGATTCGGGAGGATTGATGAATCTCTGGTTGCAGGATCTCCGCGTTGCCTTTCGTATGCTTCGCAAAAATGTGGTGCTGACCGTGGTGATTCTGGCCTCGCTTGGCATTGGAATCGGCGCCAATTCCGCCATATTCAGCGTGGTTGACGCGCTGCTGTTGCGTCCGCTTCCCTATCCGCATCCAGACCGTCTCGCCGCTGTCTGGCTGCATTCGCCCGGAATCGGAATTCTGCGTGATTGGCCGTCTCCGGGTCAGTACGTTGACCTCCAGAATCAGAACCATTCGTTCGACCAGATGGCGATTGCGCAGAGCCGCACATTCACCTTGACGGGTCGCGAGCAGCCGGAACGGGTCGACGCACTGAGCACGCAATCGAGTCTCTTGACGATGTTCGGCGCAAAACCGCTGCTTGGCCGCATTTTGCTTCCCGAGGAAGACACACCGGGCAGACCGGCGGTCGCCATTCTCAGCTACGGAGTCTGGCAGCGCTTATTCAATGCGGACCCCGCAATCGTTGGCAAAAGCATCACGCTTAACGGAAAGTCGTTTACTGTGGTGGGCGTCCTGCAGCGCACCTTTATGCTCAACGCGGAAGTGCTGCCGTCGGAAGGCCCAATGGACAAAGTGGATATCTTTCTACCCTTGCCATTGGGACCGGATGCCGCGCAACGCCGAGGCGACGAAAACTACAACATCGTCGCCCGCCTCAAGCCCGGCGTTTCACTGCACCAGGCTCAGGCGGACATCGACATCATCGCCAACGGCATCCGCATCAAAGACAAGCGCGACGCCAGCTACGGTATGGATGTCGTCGGCTTGCAGAATCAGGTCGTCGGGGACGTCCGGCGCGCTTTGCTCGTGTTGCTCGGCTCCGTATCTCTCGTTCTGCTGATCGCCTGTGCCAACGTGGCCAACCTTTTGCTCGCTCGCGCGGCCGGTCGCGAAAAAGAAGTCGCCATCCGCGCGGCGCTGGGCGCGAGCTGGCGTCGTCTGGCACGTCAATTATTGACAGAGAGCATCCTTCTGGGACTTCTCGGCGGAGCTGCCGGGCTGCTTGTGGCTCGAGCGAGCCTTCTCGTAATACGCACAATGAATCCCGGCAATATCCCTCGGCTTGATGAGATTGGAATTAACGGAGCCGTACTCGCGTTCACATTTGGCCTCTCGCTCGCAACGGGAATACTCTTCGGCTTGGCTCCGGCATGGCGCGCCGTCAAACTGGATCCGAACTCGTCGCTCAAGGCCGGCGGTCGCGGCGGACAGTCCGATGGCGGTCTGTACCTCAAGCGGCACCGCTTGCGCGGCTTGCTCGTCGCCTCGGAACTCGCCCTTTCCCTCGTCCTGCTGATCGGTGCCGGTCTGCTGATCCGCAGCTTCGTCCGCTTGCAGAGCGTGACTCCAGGATTCACGGCAGACAACGTACTCAGCATGCAGTTCGTCGTCAGCGACCCCAAGTACAAAGACCAGAAAATCCTCGCCGGCTTCTATCGCGAAGTCGAAACCCGCATTGCCCATTTGCCGGGCGTCGTGGCAGAAGGTACCGTTTCTGCGCTTCCGCTCACTGGAACTATAGGCTGGGGTGGAATCCATGTGGAGGGATACAATCCGCCTCCGGGACAAGAGTTGCAAGTCGATCAACGTACCGCAAGCACGAACTATTTTCAGACAATGCGGATTCCTTTGGTCTCGGGCCGATTCTTTTCGGATCAGGACAACCTCGATTCGCAGCAGGTCGTCATCATCGACCAGAAATTCGCGCAGCGCTTCTGGCCCAACAATGACGCTGTCGGAAAACATCTTTGGTTCGATCCGAAAAAGCCCATCACCATTGTCGGCGTCGTAGGTGTGGTCAAACAATACGGTCTCGATACCGACGGCAAAATCGCCACGTATTTCCCGCTGCAGCAGGGGCCCGACCGAGGCACGTTCCTGGTGGCCCGTTCGTCGTCCGACGATGCGGGACTTTCGAATGCGATCACCCGCGAAATCCACGCAGTCGATCCTGCGGCGGTCATCTACGGCATTCGAACCATGAAGGACCGCTTGCACGATTCGCTTGCACGCCAGCGCTTCTCCAGCACGATGCTCGGTGCATTCGCGTTATTTGCGTTGCTGCTGGCGGCCGTGGGTCTCTATGGCGTGATGTCGTACCTGGTCACCCAGAGCACACGCGATATCGGCATTCTGGTCGCATTGGGTGCGCGGCGCGAAAATATCCTTGCGCTGGTAGTCCGGCAGGGAATGCAATTGACGCTGATCGGTATCTTCGCGGGATTAATAGGCGCGGCCGCCCTGACTCGCGTGATCGCCAGCCTGTTGTTCGGCGTAAGCGCCACCGACGTCGCCACGTTCATGGCAGTGCCTGCATTGTTAGCTGTCGTCGCCTTCGCAGCAACGGTCATCCCTGCGTGGCGAGCCAGCAGCGTGGACCCAATGGTCGCTTTGCGAGAGGAATAGCCGCCATTTCACCGGCGTTCATCAATTGGGGGTTGCAGCGGTCAAACACTTAGTTTGCCCCGCAGCCCTCAAATGATTTCCCCATGCCGAAGCTATGATGGGCGCCGAAACCAGTCCACAAAAGAATCCCATGCCGACAGGCCTAATATGTTGACATGGAATCCTCTTCCAGCACGATCCGCGGTGCGCGCGAAGCTCTCGCCAATGGAAGCGTCACCCCCGCAGTACTTGCCGAAAAAGCATTGCAGTGCGCTAACCGAAACGCTGGCGCCAATACCTATTTATGGCGCGATCCCGCGTGGACCATGGAAGAAGCCGCGCGCGCATCGGCGATGCCTCACACCACAGGCGGCCGATTCGGAGACGGGCGATGCAGCCTGTGGGGCGTTCCCGTTTCCGTAAAGGATTGTTTCGATCTCGCCGGCGCGCCCACCAGTTGCGGAGTAAAGTTCTATCGCGAACTAAACGGAATTGCGGCGCACGATTCGTGGCTGGTCGAGCAACTGCGCAAAGCCGGCGCGGTGATCACCGGTAAGACCCACCTGCATCCGCTTGCCTACGGCATCACCGGCGAGAACCCCGAGTTCGGCGACTGCGAGCAGCCCGGAAATCCCGGTGCTCTCACTGGCGGCTCTTCCAGCGGAGCCGCCGCCAGTGTCCTCGAAGGCTCCGCGCTGGCCGCCATCGGCACCGACACCGGCGGATCGGTGCGCGGTCCCGCAGCGCTCTGCGGGCTTGCTGGTTATCGCGCGTCCATCGGCCGCGGAGACTGGCGGGGCGGCGCGCACCTTTCCCAGTCCTTCGACACCATGGGCTGGCTCTTTCGCGATCTCGAAGACGCGCCCCTGCTCGCCGAGACATTTGTTCCCGGCAGAACCACCGCCACTCGTGACTTCAAAAAGTTCGCTGTAGTCGACAATGCGTTCCTGCACGATTGCGATCCGGCCATCGTTGCGGGCCTCCATCAGGTCGAGCGCGAATTGCTCACGCTGGGACTCGAAAGCGCCAAGGTCGACGTCGGCTGGTGGGCAAATTCGTTCGAAATCTTTGCGCCCATTCAGGCCTGGGAGGCGGCGCGTCTTCATGCCGGCCACTTCGACAGGATTCAGCCCGCTATTCGCGAACGCCTCGAGTGGGGAGCTCGCATAACCGATGCTGAACTTGCGTCCTGGCGCCAGCGTCATGCCGAATTCCGCGCCCGCGTTGACGACTTGCTCCACGACCACGAACTCCTGCTGCTTCCCGCCTCTCCCGTAGCGCGGCTCAACATCGGTGCCGACAACCGCCACGCCCGCAGCCAGATTCTGCGTTACACCACGCCCTTCAGCCTCGCCGGAACGCCGGTGGTCACCGTTCCATGCCGCGTCGGCGGTATGCAGCTAGCCGCGTTGCGCGAGCACGACGAAAGCCTGCTCGATTTAGCCGCGCGCATCGGATCAGCGCGAAAACAAGAGAACAACAACCATAGGTGACCAGAAACCACCCCCGAGATGTTTATCAGAAGGTGATTTCCGGATTTTTCATCACTCGACCGAAACTCGATAAAACTCTCTGCCGCTCTCTAATGGGCGCATTGGCCTGAAGTCGTCAGTCGAGAACACTTGGCCACGCTGCTCGTATCCGGAGTTGACAATGCACTCCGGTTCTCAGCTTGCTTGTTCGGAGTGTTGTCCGCAAAATTGGTCATCTCAATGGACCATTAGGCAGCCCATTCATCGAATCGGCGCATGATCTCCATGAGCCAACATCCCAACAGGATGACAGATCCCCACAATATGAAGGGAACGCCATAAAGTAGGAGATGCTTGCGCGAACGGGCCAACTCAAACACTCGTAGCTTCACAATCACGTACACGTTCGCTGCGAGATAAGCAACCGCCAAACAGCTCACTACCAGATTGTGCATGTTCATACTGCTCCTTTTACCGGCCTGCATCTCCGCGCCGATACTCATCGGCCAGCTCGTCAAGCGAGGTCCGCACTTTAGAGTTGAGACCATCCTCCGTCTACCGGAAGTTCAGCGCCGGTCGTGAAGGTCGCATCGAACGCGAGGAAGAGGACGGCCTTTGCGATTTCCTCCGACGTCCCCCAGCGCTTCATCGGGACCATACCAATCATCTTTTCTCTGATCTGAGCGACTGCGTCAGCGGGAAACGCTTTGCCGATGATCGGCGTGTCAATGGGACCGGGCGTCACCGCGTTGACGCGAATCTCGCTAGGAACCAGCTCAGCAGCGAGCGTCCGAGCGAATGATCGCAGCGCCGCCTTAGCGGCTCCGTATGTGGCGTTGCCGGCCATTCCCTTGACGTTGGCGATCGAGGTCGTGAGGACGACCGAGCCTCCACGGTTTATGAGCGGTGCGAACTTCTGCACCGCAAAAAGCGGCCCCTTGGCGTTCAAGTTGAACATCTCGTCGTAGATGGCCTCGGTAATGCTCTCCAGAGGCGCTCGGGTGCTGAACCCGGCGTTGACGAACAGCAGGTCGATGGTGTCGAACTCGGCCTTCGATCGAGAGGCGAGTGCGTCGAGGTCTGCCAACGACCGCGCATCGCTCGAAACCACGATGGCCTCATTGCCAAGCTCTTTCTGCGCCGATTCCAGCCCTTCCTTCGAACGACCCGTCACCACAACACGCGCGCCTCCATCAAGGAGCATCTTCGCCGCAGCGAGCCCCATGCCGCTCGTGCCGCCGATGATTACCACCTTTTTTCCTTCGTACCGTTTCATGCATCTTCTCCTCGTGAATGGCGATGTTGTTTGGCATCCAGTTGCGCATCGATCAGCGCTCCTTCAGGACACCGCGCTTAAGGATGCTGGGCTAGACAAGTCCACGCCGGAGACCTTGACTACGGCCTGCCATGCGGCTTCCTGGCTGGCTCGATCGTAGAGGTGTGGCTGGCGCTGCACCTCAATTGGGCCTGAGAACTTCCCTTGAGCCGAGGCGAAGAATTGCCCTGAGACGTCGGTTCCGAACTCCGACGCCTGGATGTAGCGATGGGCCGCGGTCTCCGGCGTCTGATTCATGCCGGGAATGAGGTTCACGATTGGGATAAACAGATATTTCAACAACGGGCTAGCGCTTCGCACCACCTTGGTGGCGGTCGCCCCACCGGGCGAGACAGCGTACACGGCCATGCCGGAGGGCAGCCGGCGCGCCAGTGCCGCTGTCCACCAAGCGATGATGAGCTTCGCGTCGGCATACGCGTTGTTAGGCACATATTTCACGTTTGGCCCGTTGCGGATGAGGGCTTCCACAGCGGCGGTTCGGTTGGCTTGGTGGTATTTGGCCGCGAACTCTGGCAGGTCGGTGTACTTGAACATGGGTACGCCCCCTCGCGCAGGCTCCGCGCCGGCGATAACGATCCGCGCGCTGGGACTCAGCAGGTTGGCGTTGAGCAACCCAACAGTCAGTTGATGATGGCCAATGAGCGGGGCCTGAGATGCTTCGACGCCCGCCGCAGTGAGCACGCGCTGCTTATAGGGAACCAACCCTGCATTGAGCAGCAGGAAATCGACCGGCCGACCTTGCTTGACCAGCGCGGCGACGGCGGAGTCAACGTTGACCGGGTTGTTCAGATCAAGCTCCAGCGGCGTGAATATCTGCCTTTTTGTCTCCGCCGCGAGCTGAGCGGCCGTTTCCTTGATCTGGGCTAGGCTGCGCCCAGTGACGATGACCTCGCGGTAGCCCTCGGCGGCGAGCAAGCGGGCTGCCGCATAACCGAGCCCGGAGGTAGCACCGGTGACGAGTGCGATCGAATGTTCCATGGGCGTCTCCTGTATTTACTGTCTTGCAGCGTTACATACGCGAGAGTACGATACCAACAGATGCAATGCAAGGAGTTTCGTACGCGATGGTAACTAATATTGCGAAGCGCCCCCCAGGACGTCCAAAAGGCTTTATTCCCGACGAAGCACTCGACCGTGCCGTTGAGATGTTTTGGGAGCATGGGTATGAAGGAGTCGACGTGGATCGGATCGCGCGCGCCGTGAACGTCACCAAGCCCGCGCTATACCGAGCCTTCGGAGACAAGTCCACCCTGCTGCTAAGGGCCGTCGAGCGCTATGCGCTGATCTATGGAGCTCCCAAAATGGCAGCGTTTCAAGCGGAGCCGGACATCCACAAGGCCGTGACCACCTTTTGCGAGGCTACCGTCAACACCGCTACCGGCGACGCTCGCAGCGGCTGCATGTTGGCCGCCGCTGCGCTGGGACATTCGGAGCGGGTGACAGAGATTCGTTCCTGGCTCGCGAAGGGTCTCACGGCATCCGCTGATATTTTCGCGAAACGTTTCGAGCAGGAGATAAAGGCGGGGCGCCTGACTCGCACACCCTCTGCCAAGGTGCGAGGCCGTTTGCTCGTTGACTTGCTGCAGGGTGTGCAGCTTCGCGCCAAGGTTGGTATCACTCGCGAGGAATTGCTGGAAGATGTCCGAAACTATGTGCCCCTGATTCTTGGCGAGCAAATCTAACGCACGCTCTCGAAGGGATGCGTCTGGACGTGTGCAAGACCGCCAATGCACTTGTCGAGCCATCAAGGGCGGAAATTCCGGTTCCTGGCGAGTGACCGTCTCCCGAAACAGCTAGTTCACTAACACCCGGGTAAGCGCTGCGACGCACCGAACTGGTTCGAGGATTGCCAAAGTCTCTCATCACTCCGCTGTTGTCAAGTGCGCAATCGCTGCCCGATGCGCCAACTCTCACATTCCAAACATTAAAATCCTGGCGCAGTTTTGCAGGGATTTTCCTCCGTTTAAGGCACAATCAACTGGCGCGGAATGTTCTCCCTGCGGATCAACTGGCGGCAGGAGGGGGTACCCCCACCCCCCCTAATAAATTTGCAGTTTTCCACAAAACATTTGCAGGAAATTCGACGCTGAAACTACGACCAATTCAGTCGCCCGGGAGCATCTTCGGGCAGACCGCGTGCGCAAAAACGCCAGCCCAGCAAGCGCCAAAACGCCCCCCCAACAAACCAGCCCAAAATCCGTCATTCGGCACAGGCTAAATGACACAAATAAAACGAGTTGATACCAGAAAGGCTCGATGATAGGAATGCTTCCGTGGAACTGTGAAATTGTGGAGCTTTCGAATCCGCCCGCTTCAGATCTGCGAAGATGCCAGCGGGCTCAGCACCAAATTGGTGATGTTGCTGACAATCGCTTCGAACGCAAACTTAGGATCAGCCGACAGCTTCTTCCACGCCGGATCATTGCGAAACACATTCCACTTCGCATCAAGATCCGCCGAGTCCGCAAAGCTGAGCATGTAGGTGAGACTTGGCATCCGCTGACCGATCAGCGTGTCGCCGAAGAACACCATCTGGAATCCGGCGTTCTTGAATATCTCGAATTCGCCGGAGTGAAACATCTGCACCTTGAGAATATGGTCGCGGTAACTGGGGCTCTCGTAAGTGCGAAGCTGAAAGATGCGTTTGCCCTTGGCAGGCGGCGTAATCCGCGGCCAGCCCTCGAAAGCAACCAGCAACGACGAATCCATCCGCAGAAATGCGGGCGATGAGCCTGGAGCGCTCCAGAACGGCTCGGCGGCTTTCACATAATCTCCATCGAGATTGAGTTCAAGTTCAAGAGAGCCGGCCATTGCAGGAGCCTCGATGGGAATCAGCACGTAGAACGTCGGCGTCTCCGGACCGATGTCGAGGCGGAACGCGCCCACAGGGCCACAGCCGCGTTTAGCCAAGGCCGGAATGAGCGCTTCGCTGATGTACTTCTCCGTCATTGCGACTTGCGGCCCGGTCTGCAGCGTATACCGTCGAAGCTGGTAAAACTCACGCGGCCGGGTAACAGCGGTCTGCTGGCCGGACGCGGATGAAACCGCAGAGCTGAAGCGACGAGCGAAGAAGCGAGAAATTTGCGGCGATCCATAGGGAGCTCTCCAGAAAGGACTGGGGCGCGAGATCGAATTACTCTTCGCCGATATCTTCGTTCCAGATTTCGGGGTGCTCGGCAATGTACGCTTCCAGCAGTTCGCGGCACTCGCGGCTGTCCAGATCGATGACCTCAACGCCATTCTCGCGCAGCCAGTCAAGGCCGCCGGCAAAGGTGCGGCTTTCACCCACGACCAGGGTGCCAATATGAAACTGACGCACCAGCCCGCTGCAATACCAGCAGGGAGCCAGCGTAGTCACCATCACCAGGTCGCGATAGCTGCGCTGCCGGCCGGCTCGGCGAAAGGCGTCGGTTTCCCCATGCATGCTGGGGTCGCCCTGCTGCACGCGCCGGTTGTGCCCGCTGCTGATCAGTTCACCAGATTTCCTAAAGATCGCGGCGCCGATCGGAATTCCGCCTTCCATCAGTCCATAGCGGGCTTCTTCAAGCGCGACGGCGAGCATCTGTTCGTAGGTTTTCGTGTTTGTCGGCCTTGGAAGACGATCATACGGGATGAAGCTGCAGGCAGTCGGTGAGGTTTGTTGGTTCTCGCCCAGACGCGCAACTGATATCGAAGTTTTTTCGAGAAAATCGCTCTGCCCGCGAAACCTCGAAGGCAGAATTTCGGTCCAAGTTCCTTAAGAATTGTTAAGTCAAAATCAAGCTGCGCCCCGTTGGTTCAGGCTATGTGTTTCAAAAAGCGGATGATTGGAAACCCCAATCTATTTTCACCGCGCGCCAATGGTCATTCACTGACGATAACCGCTCGAACCCTATTGACTGTGAGCGCGCTCAAAGATGTAGGTTGGATTTGTGAGAGAAGCTGGATACACCATTCGAAGCATGGCAGAGCGATGCGGAATGACCGCGCACACTCTGCGCTACTATGAGCGGGTCGGCCTGATCCAGCCGGTCGGACGCGCGCGAAACGGTCATCGCCGCTACTCTGAAGCGGACGAGGCATGGCTCAATTTCCTCCATTGCATGCGGGCCACCAACATGTCCATTCGCGAGATGCAGCGCTACGCTGAGCTCCGCGAAAAAGGCGAAGCCACCTCACTCGACCGGCGTAAGCTGCTCGAAGATCATCAAGCCGGAATCGCCGCGCAAATGTACTGCGCTGCAGCACGCCCATGCTCTGCTGACTCACAAGATAGCCAACTACAAAATGATCGAAGAGCGGATTCGTATTGGCGGCGCTCAACCTGCCGAGCAGGAAGCGGAAAGCGAGTTCGCCACAGCAAGCTAGCATTGACCTGATTTCTAGTTGCTCGGAATCGCGCCAGAAACTCTCGAAATTCGCTCATAATGCAGCGATTCGTAGGGTTTCGGCCCGGTATCAGTGCCCCTTCAGCCGCGTGGTTTTGATTGGCTAAAAACCCTATTTCCCACACGCGAGGGGATTTCGATACGATAGCGGCACGGCGTTCCCGCTTGGGGCTGCTCCCGCCGACTAGCTCAAGAAATCTCGAACCCAGTCCTGTCCCTAGGAGGTCGACCTATGGCAGACAATATCGATACGCGTCTTAAGCATCTGCGCTCACGCTCTCCTCAGATCGCAAAAGATGGTCTCGCGCCCGATCAGCAGTCTGTTGATCTCGAACCACTGACCGAGTCGGAGTCCGCGGGCAAACGTGGATTCACGCGGCGCTCCTTCCTTTCAGGTCTCGGAGCAACGAGCGTCTTAGTCGGCGCTACTCCATTGGCAGCTGCGGCTCCGACGTTGAACCAATTGGCCACCGGATCAGGCCGAAAGCGGCGGTACCGGCAACGTCACGCTGCGCATCAATGGCAAGGACTACACCCTGCGCAATCTCGACCCGCGCGCGACTCTGCTCGACACTCTGCGCGAGCGCCTTCACCTTACCGGCACCAAGAAAGGCTGCGATCACGGACAATGCGGCGCCTGCACGGTTCACGTCAACGGCCGCCGCGTGAACAGCTGCCTTTCGTTTGCCGTGATGCACGAAGGCGACGAGATCACCACCATCGAAGGCCTTGGACAGCCGGGCAATCTGCACGCTATGCAGGCTGCTTTTGTGGAACACGACGGATACCAGTGCGGCTACTGCACCAGCGGCCAGATCATGAGCGCGGTCGCACTGCTCAAGGAGCCGATCGGCCCGTCGGACGACGACATCAAGCATGCCATGTCTGGAAATATCTGCCGATGCGGCGCTTACACCAACATCGTGGCTGCTGTGCGCCAAGTTCGGTCGCGGGCCTAAAGAGGGCGGGCATTCGCCTGGAAGGAGACATCATGGAAACCTTCAGCTACGTCAAAGCTCCAAGCATCGAGAAAGCTCTGGCCAGCGCCCCACGGGCCAAGTTCATCGCCGGCGGCACCACGCTCGTCGACCTGATGAAGCTGAGCGTCGAGACGCCGAAGACGCTGGTCGACATCAATCTCTTGCCTCTGGACAAGATCGAAAAGCTGCCCGACGGTGGACTGCGGATCGGCGCGATGGTGCGCAATTCCGACCTCGCGTGGAACCCGGACGTTCAAAAGTCCTACGCCGTGCTGTCTGAGGCGATTCTCTCCGGCGCGTCGCCACAGTTGCGCAACATGGCAACGACCGGCGGCAACCTGCTGCAGCGCACGCGGTGCGCGTACTTCCGCGAGCCAACTGCCGGATCGCCGGGAGGTTATGGATGCAACAAGCGTACGCCCGGCACCGGATGCGCGGCGCTCGAAGGCTTCAATCGCACCCACGCAATTCTCGGCACCAGCGAGCACTGCATCGCGACGCATCCTTCCGATATGTGTGTGGCCATGGCCGCACTCGAAGCCGTAATTCAGGTCGAGGGTCCGAAGGGCAAGCGCACTATCGCGTTCGCCGACTTCTCACAAGCTGCCCGGCGACACGCCGCACATCGAGAATGCACTGGAGCCCGGCGAACTGATCACCTACGTCGATCTGCCCAAACCGGTCGAGGGCGCCAAGTCGACTTATCTCAAGCTCCGCGACCGCGCCAGCTATGAATTCGCCTTGCTTCCGCGGCCGTGTCGCGCGCGTCGAGGGTGGCCACATCCGCTATATTCGCGTAGCCATGGGCGGGGTTGGCACTAAGCCCTGGCGTTCACACGAAGCTGAAGCTGCCTTGTTAGGCAAAGCCGGCAAATGCGGCGACCTTCAAGACCGCGGCAGAGGCTGCATTGGCCAAGGCAACACCGCAAAGGACAATGCATTCAAAGTGGAATTGGCCAGGCGCTGTCTTGGTGCGCTCGCTCAAAACTGCAACCGCATAGTTGCATTTGAAGGAGATTCCCATGGCGACGGACACACTTCCTACCCAGCCAACATCATCGGCGCGGCTGTGCCTCGCATCGACGGCCCTTTGAAGACGACCGGAACCGCGCGCTACGCGTCGATCACAATTTCCCGGGCCTTGCGCATGCAGTCGCGGTGCAGGCCACGATCGGCAAGTGGAAGCATTCGCACCCTCGATACATCCTCGCCGAGAAAATGCCGGGCGTGCTGCTCGTTTTTCACCACGGCAATATGGAAGGCGTTTACCGACTGTTTCCCATGAAGAAGACGGCACGACGAGTGAGGCGCGTCCTCCGTTTGAAGACGACACGATCTACTACTGGGGTCAATTTATTGCGCTGGTTGTAGCGGAAACGCTGGAACAGGCTACAGCGAGCGGCGAGGCCATGCGCGTGGAATACGACGCGGAACAGCCGAACGTCAGCACCAACCTCAGTGACAGGCTTTACCGGTCAGCGACAGAGCAGTTGGAAGCGCGGCGATCCCGATCAGGCTCTCTCTACCGCCCTGGTGGTGATCGACGAAACGTATTCCACTCCGGTTGAAACCCATAATCCGATGGAGATGCATGGCACGGTTGCGTGTGGGACGACGACAATCTGACGCTCTACGAGTGCTCGCAGGGCGTGGTGAATCATCGCACCGTGATGTCGCAGGCGCTGGGGGTTCCGAATTGAAAATGTGCGCGTGATCTCGCGATTCATCGGCTCCGGCTTTGGCGGCAAGCTCTTCCCGTGGCCGCAATCGACGATGGCTGCGGCCGCGGCTCGCAAACTGAAGCGTCCGGTAAAACTTAGCGTCGACCGGCGCATGATGTTTTCAAACGTCGGCCATCGTCCCCGCACCGAGCAGCACATTCGTCTCGGCGCGACAAAGGACGGTAAGCTCACCGCGATCCGGCACGACTTTCTCTCCCAGACGTCGCAACTTGACGACTTCATGGAACGATGCGGCGAGCAGACGCCGTTCCTTTACAGCTGTCCGAACTTGGAAGTGACGTCCGCCATGGTACGTCGCAATGTCGGCGCACCGGCGCCGATGCGCGGCCCCGGCGCAGTGCCTGGTCTCTTCGGACTCGAGTCGGCATGGATGAACTTGCCATCAAACTCAAGATGGATCCCCTTGAACTGCGTCTGAAGAATGATGCCGAGCGCGACGAGGGCAAGAATCTACCTTTCTCGTCGCGACACCTGAAGGAGTGCTACACCACCGGCGCCGAAAAGATCGGCTGGAAGCAGCGCACTCCGGAGGTCGGTTCGATGCGCCGCAACGGCAAGATCATTGGGATGGGACTCGCGGGAGCTTCGTGGTCTGCGGCGCGCATCCCCTGCACAGCCACCGTGGAGTTGTGCCCCAATGGCCGTGTGTGCGTTCGCTGCGCTACGCAGGATATTGGCACCGGGACATACACGATCTTCGCCCAGGTGATTCACGCGAAAACTGGCGTGCCGCTCGATCGCATCGATGTTTTCCTCGGCGACAGTTCGCTGCCCGACGGACCTACGTCCGGCGGATCGATGGCGACCAGCGCGGTGCTGCCCGCGGCCACGAGCGCGGTGAATGAGGCGGTTACGCGCCTGCTCATATTGCGACCCTAACGCCAAAGTCGCCCGTTCCATGGCATGAAACCGGAGACCCTTGCTGTCTCCAACGGCATGGTCTATCCGAAGACGGAGCCGCAGGTTGTCGGCGTCGCCTATCGCCCTCACGATCAATTGACAGCAAACGGAGTTCCCTTTGAAGAAGTGCTTGAAGATCGCAAATCTCAAGCGGTCTCATTGCGAACGGAAAAACCAATCCGTCGTTCGAGGATCCGAAAGCCAAGCAGTATTCGTTGCATTCCTACGGCGCGCACTTTGCAGAGGTGGAGTGGGAGCCGGACATCGCTCGGCTGCGCGTGAGCCGCATCTTTTCCATCTTCGATTGCGGTCGCATCATCAACACCAAGGCCGGCACCAATCAGATTTTGGGTGCAGCCGTGATGGGCGTCGGCATGACGCTGTTCGAAGGCACCGTCTACGATCCTCATCGCGGACAACCCATCAACGGCAATTTCGCCGACTACCTTGTCCCCACCTGCGCAGACCTGCCCGATCTGGATGTCACGTTCCTCGACTATCCCGACTTCATCGTGAATGAATATGGTGCGCGCGGCATCGGCGAAATTGGCATGGCCGGCGTTGCGCCAGCGATTACGGCTGCGGTCTACCACGCAACCGGAGTTCGCGTGCGCGAACTTCCGATTCGTATTGAGGATCTTCTGAAGTCGAAGATTCGCGAAGCTTGATGGTATTGGAGATCCATTTGTTGGAACACATGAGCGCGAAGGGCAGGCAAGTATGAGTACGACCCCGGCATCGATTATCGGCAAGCCCACACCACGCATCGACGGTCCGCTGAAGACAAGCGGCACGGCGCAGTACGCAGCCGATTTTCACTTCGAACGCATGGCGCACGCGGTGCCGGTTGTTGCGAGTGTCGCCAGCGGCCGCATTCGCACGCTCGATACTTCTACGGCCGAGAAGATGCCAGGCGTGCTTCTGGTTCTCCACCACGGCAACATCGGGCCGCTGTACCGCACGGTCCCCGGCGATGATAATGCGACCAATAGCGAGGTGCGGTCGGCATTCGAAGATGAAGTCGTTCGCCATTGGGGGCAATACATTGCGGTCGTTGTTGCCGAAACGCTGGAACAGGCTACGGCTGCGGCTGCGGCAGTGCATGCCGGTTACGATGTAGAGCCGGCAAAGCTGCGCCCGGGGCTCGATGATTACACCGGCGAGCGCAAAAAGGGCAGCGCGCGGGGCAGCTTTGAGAGCGCGTTTAATGAAGCGCCAGTAAAAGTCGATCAGACCTATATCACACCGGTCGAGACTCATAATCCCATAGAACTGCACGCCTCGGTCTCTGTGTGGGATGGCGACCGTCTGACGATGTACGAGACCTCGCAGGGCGTCGTGAATCATCGCGTGGTGATGGCGCAAACGCTTGGCGTCCCTGTGGAGAATGTACGCGTGCTGACGCGTTTTCTGGGATCTGGTTTTGGCGGGAAGCTCTTTCCATGGCCGCATTGCGCAATGACCGCCGTGGCTGCGCGCAAACTTGGGCGCCCAGTGAAGCTGAGCGTCACCAGGCGCATGATGTTTTCGAGTGTAGGCTACCGGCCGCGTACCGAGCAGCGCGTTCGCCTTGGCGCATCGAAGGACGGCAAACTACTCGCGCTCAAGCATGATTATCTGAATGTCTCATCGATACTTGATGACTACGATGAAGGCTGTGGCGAAGCCACGCCTTACTTGTACAGTGTCGCAAACCTCGAAGTGACGAGCGCAATTGTGCATCGCAACGTGGGCGCGCCCATGTACATGCGCGGCCCCGGTGCAGTTCCGGGACTCTATGCTCTTGAGTCCGCCATGAATGAGCTGGCGGATGAATTGAAGATGGACCCGCTGAGGCTGCGCATTCTCAACGACGCTGAAAAAGACGAAGACAAAAAGATGCCGTTCTCCTCGCGGCATTTTCGCGAGTGCTTTGAAGTCGGCGCGAAGAAATTCGGCTGGGATCAGCGCAAGCCGGAGATTGGATCGATGCGGCGAGACGGAAAGATCCTGGGATGGGGCCTTGCCGGAGCAAGCTGGGTAGCGCTGCGCCTTCCGTGCACAGCGAGGGTGGAATTCCATTCCAATGGCCGCGTTTCAGTCCGTTCAGGGACGCAGGATATCGGCACCGGAACCTACACGATCTTTGCGCAGGTCGTCCACGAGAAGACCGGCATTCCCCTCGATCGCATTGACGTGATCCTGGGAGATAGCTCTCTTCCCGATGGCCCAATGTCCGGCGGTTCGATGGTAACCGGATCAGTGTTGAATGCCATTGCCGCAGCCTCTACCGACGCAATCAAGAAGATGACTGCCCTCGCCATCAACACTGAAGGCTCTCCGCTCAAGGGAGCAAAAGCCGAAGACCTGGTGTTCGCGGATGGACGCATTCGCAGGAAAGATCCCTCTGCCGGTGGCGACCCTGAATTTGCTGACGTTCTGCACATGGCTCATCTCAACGGACTCAGCGCTGAAGGCAAGACGCAGCCCTCGTGGGAGGATCCGAAGGCGAAGGACGTTTCCCTGCATTCTTACGGAGCCCAGTTTGTCGAGGTGGAATGGGAGCCGGAGATCGCGCGCTTGCGAGTGAGTCGCGTGGTGACGGTGATTGACGCTGGCCGCATCATCAATCCCAAGGCAGCCGCGAATCAGATTGAGGGCGCCGTGGTCATGGGGGTGGGCATGGGACTGCTCGAAGAGACGCACTACGATCAGCAGACCGGTCAGCCCATCAACGGAAATATGGCCGATTATTTGATGGCAACCTGTGCCGATGCTCCAGAGATTGACGTGACGTTCCTCGACTATCCCGATCCGGCGATGGGCGAATATGGTGCGCGCGGCGTGGGCGAGATCGGGCTGGCAGGCGTGGCGGCTGCGATCACCGCCGCGGTCTATCACGCAACGGGTGTGCGCGTTCGAGAACTCCCTGTGAGGATTGAGAACCTGTTGGAATCGAAGATCCTTGAAGCCTGAGCGAGAAAGTCCATGACCGACCTTGAAAATATTCTGCCGTTGTGGCACGAACTCGAGGCTGCTTGCGCTGACTACGTGTTGGCGACAGTGGTAGAGGTCGACGGCCCCAGTTATCGCAAGCCCGGTGCGCGCATGCTGATCGCTCCTGACGGCAGACGTGCTGGCACTGTAAGCGGTGGCTGCCTGGAAGCGGAAGTTGTGAAACGCGCATGGTGGTTGACCGACTCAGGCCCGCGGGTGGAACGATACTCGACCGCAGATGACGATGAGGACATGCCTTATGGTTCTGGCTGTGGCGGAGTCATATTCGTTCTATTGGAACGAAGCGCGACAGCGGCACTGTTATTGAAAGCCCTCGAGGCAGCGTTTCACGCGCGGATGCCATTGGCAATTGCAACCGTGCTGGAGGGACCGGAAATCGCAACAAGAGTCTTCGCCGGGCCAACGGTACAGCATCCGGAGTCTGGTCAAGTCGACGCAGGCTTTCTTGTTAGAACGATGCAAAGTCTGGCATCCCAGGCACTCGATTCAAACCAGTCCGCTCGACGAGAGAATTGCAAGTGATGGACTCCACGTCAGGATCTGGGTCGACTATCGCGCAGCCAGACCGGGACTTTGGATTTTTGGCGCTGGAGACGATGCAAAACCGTTACTGCGCCTGGCTCGCGAGTTGGGCTGGTTTGCGGCAGTTGCGGATGGCCGCAGTCATCTCGCTACGCGCGAGCGATTCGCAGCCGCCGACAAAGTATTGACGTTGCCCATCGAAATCTTGCCAGGAGATCATTCTCCCCTTGGCGATTTGAAGACAACCGACGCGGCCGTGCTGGTTACGCACAGCTTCGAACAGGACGCGCGGATACTTGCCACGCTGTTCAATCGGGCGCATCTGCCCTTTTACCTTGGAGTGCTGGGGCCGCAACGACGAACCCGTGAAGTTCTGGCTGAGGCTGCAAAGTTACTTGGATTGCCAAATACGGCAGAACTCGCCGAGCGTTGGCTCGCGCAACTGCATGCGCCAACAGGGTTAGATCTTGGCGCCGAGACACCCGCCGCAATCGCACTTTCGATCGTAGCGGAGATCCAACAGATGCTGAACAACGCTTCTGCGCTCCCTTTGCGGCAAGTACGCGCCGTGCAGCCTGCGATGATCCGAGTCTAAAAACTCAGGCTGCCATTTCCTTCAAGTGTGCCTCCAGCACATCTAGAAATTTTGCCAGCCACGCTGGATGTGCTGTCCACGCCGGCCCCGTGACGAGTTTGCCGTCAACAGTGGCTTCGGTGAAATCGAGAGAAACAAAAGTCCCTCCCGCCAGGCTCACTTCTGGCGCGCAAGCCGGATAGCAATTGACTTTGCGGCCTTTGAGAACTCCCGCCGCGGCCAGAATCTGCGGACCATGACAAAGAGCAGCGATGGGTTTGCCTTCCTTATCGAAGTGACGCACCAATTCAAGTACTTTGGGGTTGAGGCGCAGATACTCCGGCGCCCGTCCCCCGGGTATGACAAGCGCATCGTAGCCGGCGGGATTGACCTCATCGAACGTCGCGTTCAACGTGAAGTTATGGCCGCGTTTTTCGGTGTAGGTTTGATCGCCTTCGAAGTCGTGAATTGCCGTGCGTACCTGTTCGCCCTTCTTCTTGTCCGGACATACCGCATCCACTTTGTGTCCCACCATCATGAGGGCTTGAAAAGGGACCATGATTTCGTAGTCCTCAACGAAATCGCCTGCTAGCACTAGAATTTTTGCAGATTTCATATAGGAACTCTCCGTTTTGAAGTCGCTGTCGAAGACTCTTCTTGCGATCGCGCAGGCCCACTATAACCGGCGGATAGAGAAGTCAGAAACATGTTATCTGATGGGCAGGAGGCGGTGAAGTTGCATTATGAATAGCCGGAAACTGCGAGCATACTCGAGCCGAACTAACGGTATACTCTAGAACCTGTCATGCCGTCTTCCTCCACTTCTCTTGATAGGCTTAACGCGCAAATCGTGGCTTGTGAACGCTGTCCCCGTTTGCGAACGCACTGTACCGAGATTGCGCAGGTTCGACGACGCGCGTACGCCGAATGGGAGTATTGGGGGCGCCCGGTGCCCTCGTTCGGAGATCCGAATGCGCGTGTCCTTGCATTGGGTTTAGCTCCCGGCGCCCATGGCTCCAACCGAACGGGTCGGCCGTTTACCGGCGATGGTTCGGGAGACTTTCTCTACCCTGTGCTACATGAAGTGGGCTTTGCTTCGCTTCCGCGCGCGAGTTCGCGGGACGACGGAATGAAGCTCAATGGCCTTTGGATTACTTCGGTGGCACGCTGCGCTCCTCCGGGCAACAAGCCCACGCCCGAGGAACTGCGTAACTGCGCGCCGTGGCTTGATGCCGAGATGGCGTTACTGAAGAGTCTTCGCGTTGTGGTTTGCCTGGGCAAGATCGCCTTCGATGGCCTGCTCATGCACGAACTGCGGCTAGGAGTAGACGTCCAGCGAGCAAGGTACAAATTCGCACATGGCGCGGAGCACACGCTGCCCAGCGGATTGATTGCGATTGCGAGTTATCATCCTTCTCTGCAGAACACGAATACGGGAAAGTTGACCCGCCTTATGCTTCTTGATGTGTTCAAACGCGCAGGATTGCTCGCGGGGTTGAGCTGAAAGCCGGCTGCTATGAGTCACGTGGACGAACATCTCATTCAGTCTCGGCGCACCATTTGAACAAACTGAGTTGCGTTGCCAGTTGAGGAGAGATGCGATGAATAAACTTGCAGGCAGAGTCTTGATTGCAGCACTTGTGATATTTGCGATGGAGGTCTATGGTCAGACGATGAAATCCGACCACTCGTCAACGGCGGAATTGCTGGAACGCGCGAAACATTTGCAGGAACTGGCGGCAAAAAGCGACGGCTCAGCTAGTGAGACACTGGAAAAGTACCCGCACCACTACACCATGCTGGCCTTCCGTCAGCACAGCGGCGGCGGCGAACTACATCAGAACTTCGCTGACATCTTCTTCATCCTAGATGGGCACGCAAGCCTCCTCACCGGCGGCAGCATTGTTGACGAGAAGACGACAGGGCCCGGCGAGATTCGCGGCAAGTCGGTCGAAGGTGGTTCGAGACAGGAACTCAAAGCAGGGGACGTGGTGCATATTCCCGCAGGCATGCCCCACCAAATGCTGTTGGCCGAGGGTGAATCGGTTACCTATTTTGTGGTGAAAGTGGAAGAGACCCGCTAGGTTCAGCTGTACAAAATGGGCGAATAGCTGATAGGCCCTGGCGTTTGCCTGATTTCTGCTCATGCGCAAGCTCCGCAATCGCGGTCTGAATTTCGCAACCCCGGTCGCGGGATGCCGAGAGATGCCATGAACTACGGTGAGTCTCGAAGAGCGCTATAATCGCCCGTTCGCTCCTCTGTTCGGAATTGCGTCACCAGCACCGGCAGTTTCGAGATGGACGATGCTCCATTCGTGCTCTGCCACGAATGGCCAAACTTGCCCTCGTGCTGCGACGTCTTAATTTGCAGAAGGAAGGCCGACCGAAAGACAAGGCGATGCAACTGGCCTCAAAAATTGCGAAACTTCACCTTGCTAGTGTATTTCTGCTCCTTGCCCCTTTGCCGGCGCTGGCCTATGAACCGGCCACGATTGCCGAGTTAGAACGGATGCTGGTGGCCGCGCACGGAATGTCAGACAAGGTTCTGGCCAAACAACTGGGCGAACTCGAACTGACTGAGCGACTGAGCACTGTGCGGCTGAAGAAACTTCAAGTCAGTGCACCTGGCGAAAAGTCGCGCCAGGCGCTGCTGGTGCTTTCTGATATTTCGGCATTTCACGATCTTCCCGCTGGGGAGACTCCGCAACTTGCTGCGCCTGACAGAGATACACAGAGCAAGATTCTCAGCAAGGTCGCGGATTACATTCGCGAGGAACTCCCACGCCAGATTGACATCACCGTCTCCCGCGACAGCGCACGCTTCGACAATTTAAAGGTTGTCACTTTCAACGGTTCGGGGATGTCGACGGAGTGGTTGAAGACGAAGACAGAGGTAGAACTAGAAGCGTCAGCTTCTGTGGTTCCCTTGTCGGCAGCAGCGGTAGTGGAGAATCAGCCTTATCACTTCATCGAGAAAACCAGCGATACCTTGACCTACCGCAACGGCGCGGAGGAGGTGGGTGGGCTTCCGGCGGCGGAGCATACCTTGCTTCCCCCTCAATCTGGCCTTACCAACTGGGGAGTCTTCGGCCCTTTGCTCGAGGTTGTGGTCAATGACATCTCCGGCGGCAACACCAAGTGGGGCCACTGGGAGCAAGGGCCGAGGAAAGCTCTGGCGGTTTTTCGGTACGACGTGCCGGAAGATCAATCGAATTACAACGTGCAGTATTGCTGTTTTACCAGCGGCAAGACATGGGACTTCAGCGGGAAGGAACTCTGGAATGTCTACGAGTCGCTCACGCCTGCATATCACGGTGAGATCGCCGTGGATCCGGAGACCGGGGCCATTCTTCGCCTGACCGTGCAGACCGATATTCCTGCCGGTCAACCAATCTACGGTGCAGCGGTCCTGGCGGAATACGGGCCGGTGGAGTTGGGAAGGCGGGAGTACCTGCTTCCCATAAAGAGCGTTACCATCTCCGTGGCGCCTGTCCCAGTGATGATTCAGGAAGGCCACTGCGTCGACTACCAGACTTGCGTACATGGCCTCTTCGTGCACCCCAAAGATACCGTGGTTCGCGACACGGTCTATCACTCATATCACGTCTTCCGCGGGGAGCCGCGCATTCTGCCCACTGACGTCTCCGACGCAACCGGAGAATCACCTTCATCTTCTCAACCGCCAAATGGAACTCCACGGAAGCAGCCATGAATCTCTTAGACAGAAAGAATGCAACGCGATGGGTCCGGCTGGCTCTGGTGTTGGCTTTCGCTTCGGCGCTTCCGTCCACGTCTGCAGAGCCCACGACGATTGCTCAGCTGGAGCAGATGCTGGCTGCGGGGCACGGAAAGTCAGACAGTTACATAGCCAAACAGCTGGGCAAGCTGGAACTGAACGAGCGTCTCTCCACGTTGCGGCTTGAGAAACTTCAGACCAGCCTGCCGGGCGAGAAGTCACGTCTAGCTCTTCTGGTTCTTGCAGATTCATCTGCGTTTCAGAACCTTCCCGCAGCGGAAATCCCTAAATTGCCAACGCCGAATCGCGACACGCAAAGCAAAATTCTTAACAAAACCACGGATTACATTCGCGAAACACTATCGCGACTGCCCAACTTCATTGTCAGCCGCGACACCGCACGCTTTGAAAATCTGAAAGTGGACTACATCGGTGGTGCTGTCGCAGTGGTAGAAAATCAGCCTTTTCACTTCACCAACACAATCAAGGAAACCGTCACCTACCGCAATGCAACCGAGACGGTGGTTTTGTCTCCGAATCATCCTGAACACCAGCGTGGCTTGTACAACCGGGGCGTCTTTGGTCCGCTGTTACAGATCGTGGTCACCGATATCTACAGCGGAAAAATGGGATGGGGACACTGGGAGCAAGGCAGGAAGGGGACGATGGCAGTATTTCGCTATTCGGTGCCGCAGGATCGATCCCATTACGAGGTGAAGTATTGCTGTTTCAGCAACACAAATAGCTGGCATATTTTTGAGGCGCTTCCGTCGTATCATGGCGAGATCTCGATCGATCCGGACACAGGTGCCATTCTCCGGCTGACGATTCAAACCGATATCCCTCCTGATCATCCTATTTACCGGGCCGACGTGCTGGCTGAATACGGACCGGTGGAGATTGCAGGGCAGCAGTATGTCTGCCCCACCAAGAGCGTTTCCATCGCGCGGGCCATGAATAGAGTGAATGTGCAGCAAGGCCAATGCGTCGACTACAACTGCCGACCTGACGCCTACGTGTTCCCCAAAAACACGGCAGTCAACGACACGGTTTATCACTCCTACCACGTCTTTCGTTCGGAAATGCACATTCTTCCCACGCAAGATTCGGATGCCGATGGAGTATCCTCCAAACCGGCTGGCCCGCCAGCTTCAGATCCCCAACATTGATTCGCTGCGGCGGATGTGCGAAAAAAGAGGCGATCGCCAGAGACGATCGCCTTGCGTTCAATAGAACCAGTTAGAAATTGAGATGCAGGGACATCTGCACCTGCCGCGGGCTGCCGATGGTATGCGTTACGATGCCGAGGCCGGATGGGGAACTGTAGAGCGAGTTGCACTCTCCGGTCCCGCTACAGTCGCTGGGCAGCACAGGCTGGCCGGCTGCCGGAAACGGGTTGTAGAACGCATTTTGCGACACCTCGTTCCCCGGGATGTCGAAGCTCGTGGTGTTGGTCAGGTTGTAGACATCGAAGGTGAACTTCAGATCGAAGCGTTCCGTCAGTTTCGTCTCTTTCACAAGCGAAGCATCGGCTCGCCGCTGAAAGGCCTGGCGGAAGATATTGCGTTGGCCCGTTGTGAATCCCGTCTCATAGGGATCAGAGTCGGGGATGGCGCCGCCTAGACCCCCCGCCTGAAGCAAGGGAAGCGTGAAGCAGGAGGACTTCAGCGCTGCGCCGGATGGCCCGAGCACGGGTGTCCATGCCCCGGAGTGGCCGGTCAGCGCGCTCTTCGCAGTACATCCCGGAGCCAGGGGCACGATGGGATTCGTAATGCCGTTCGACGTGGAGTAGTAGATGCTGCCGATCGCACCTGAGAAGTCGATGACGCTGTAGGGCTGGCCACTCTGCAATACAGTCAACCCAACCAGTGACCATCCGTCGACGAATTTTCCCATGACGGAGTGTTCGTTGGCCGTCTTGGGAATATCGAAGATGTAGCTGAAGGTGACGACGTGGGTGCGATCGTAATCTGACGAACCATAGCCGCTGCGGAGATTCAGAGGATTGTTGCCATTGTAGAAGAGACCAAGTCCGCTCTGCTCATCGAGGGCGTGTGACCATGTGTACGAAAGTCCTACTTGCACGCCATGGCTCATCCGCTTTTCGAGGTGAGCCTGCAGCGCGTTGTAGGCATCAATGCCGGCTGCCACGTAAGAGATGGATTCAGCCGCGTAGCCGATGTAGGGAACGCGCAGATCGACGTTTCCGCCTTCGTAGTTTGCCTGGTAGCCAGATCCATCGGGGAGCGTGGCGCCTACAACGTTGTAGCCATAGCTGTAGTTCTGTTGATAAGCGCCTCCGCCCAATGCAGGATTGGCGGAAGAGGCGATTTTCGGCTGATTGAACGGCAATGGAATGACCTGGTGTCGGCCCAAGTTGCCCACGTAACCCAGTTGAATTGCCAGGTCGTTTCTGGGCTGCCACTGCACGTCCAGGGTGTAATTGAACGTATAAGGCAACTTGTTGTTCCGGTTGTACACGCCGAGCGAAATGGGTTGACCGTTGTTGATCACGCCGGGAGCGCCATCACCGTAGTTCTCAATGCTGTAGGCATTAGGCAGGTAGTTGGAGAGATCTGATGCCTTCGGATTTGAAGGTGCGGGATGTTGAAGGGTGGTGCCGTAAGGATTTTCGAGATTGCCTTCCTGGTCGGTCGGCAGTGCAGTCGGCGGACCGTAGCCACCATCGCCACCGCAAGTCGGAATGTAATAAGTGCCGTAAGAGCCATAAAGTGATTGCGAAGATGTGGGACAAGTGGATGCGTTCACAAACGGCAATTGCTGGTTGACTCCGAATGGTCCGCCAGTAACCGTTCCGATGGCATACCCCGGGGAGAGATAGCTGAATAATTCGCCGCGATCGTAATACATGCCCGCGCCGGCGCGAACAACGACTTTGCTGTGGAAGATTTCTGGCTGCCAGGCAGCGCCAATACGAGGTGCAATGCCCCACTGGCGGCCGGTGAGAGTGGTTGCGCTTACACCCTTTGTGCCGTTTGCGTTGTTGCCGGCGATGATGAGTCCGTCGCTGTCGATGCTGTCGTTGGCGGCGTTATAGCTATAGGATTTGGGATCGAAGTTGAAGATGCGGCCGTATTTCTCTGTGAGGCCGCCGTCCCAGTCATAGCGAACACCCGCCGTCAGAGAAAGGGTTGGAGATATCTGGAACTTATCCTGCAGATAGCTTCCCAGTTGATTCGAACGGTAGTAACGACTGGCGTCGCCCTGCAGGAATGAAGTGACGTAGAAGCCGGTGGCCGAACTGCCGGGCGTCACGAAACCCTGCACGAACTGGCTGAAGTCGGAGGTCGCGATTGTTCCGGTGCCGGTCCGCTTGTCGATGGTGTTGAGTTGGGTGTAGGAGTAGCTCGCACCAAAGTTGAGCGTGTGCTTGCCCAGCGTCCAGATGGCGGTGCCAGAAGGAGCGAAGCGGTTCTGGAACACGCCGGTATTGGAAGACTGACTCTCAGCGTTTGGGCCGATGTTCAGATAGACATTGGAAACGCCACTCGGCTGATATTGGCCGAGGACGTTGTAAATGGAGATTCCGGGAAAGTAGCTGGACCCGAACATATTGATTGCCCCCGTGCCCGCGGAGCCTCCTGGAATGGATCCGGGACCGAACGCCTGCTCATTGTCGGCCCAGTTTTTCTCGCGGATGAATCCCATTGTTTCGGTGGTGCTGAGGTTCGGCTTCACGAGGTAACTGTTGGTGATGGAGAATACCTGTGCGCCGGAGTCGAGATGCTCGGGGAATCCTGGGACACTGGAATACGTGTACGGCGCTATGGTCGGATCGTGCTGGTACAAGTACTTCAGGCTGAGTGTGTCCTTCTTTGAGGCGTTGTAATCAACGTCGGCCACCGCCAGGTCGGCATTAAACGAAGCCGTCCCGGGAATGAAGGCGTTGTCAAGATGGGTAATCGTTGGGGGGATGCCGCCTAGTCCATCATTGGGAACCAGCCACTTGCCGGGTTCACCGGGAAGCGCAGGTGAATTGAACAGGACGAGCGCATTGTGGTCAATGTTCGAGGCCAGGACGTTGGGATTACCAATGTTCTCGCCGAACGAGTTGTTGGTCAGATCCGCAAGCGCACCTGCTGAACGGTCGTCGCCAAGGCCGACGGGTACATCCAGGAACGAATCGCCGATTTCCGCATCCGTTACGTGCAGGTGTTGATACGAGAGAAAGCCAAAAAGTTTGTCTTTGATAATTGGCCCGCCAACCGCGCCACCGAGGATGTAGCGATGCAACTCCGGAACCTTATCTTCTGCCGGAACGGCCGGATCTTGATTGAAGAAGAACGGGGCTGCGTTGATCCAATCCGTGCCGCGGCGTCCGTAGAGTGAGCCATGGTAGTTGTTGGTGCCGGAGGCGGTACTGAGATCAATGTGGGCGCCTGAGGTCGAACCTTGGGTCGCGTCATACATCGATGCATTTACTCGGACCTCGGCAATGGTCTCCGGCGCCGGCGTTGGGATGGCGTTCCCGATGGATAAGTAGACAGAGGCAGCCGAAGGGATCGTGCCACCCCCGCCACCGGGGCTGGTTTGAACTCCGGTGCTGTTGATCACGCGCGCCGAGGAGACCTGGCTGGTGCTCTTGCCGTTGAAGAGGTTGCTGGCATCGACGCCGTTGAGCAGGAAGCTGTTTGAAGTGTCACGCTGGCCGTTGGCCCAGATAGGCGCATTGCCAAGACCGGAGTTCGATCCCGTTCCGCCCCCGAGCTCTGCGCTGACGCCGCTCGATTGGGTCGCGAGGCCAGTGAAACTACCCGTAGCAAGCGGCACAGCTTCAATCTCAGTCTTGTCGAGAACGTAGCCGACGGTGGTGTCGACGGCATTCATCAGTGGCGAAGCTTCCACTTCGACGGTGGTGGTCGTCTGGCCCACTTTGAGCGCCGCGTTTACCGTCGCGGTTCGATTGGCCTGCACGGTAATATGCTGCGTCCTTTGCAAATCGTATCCGTCTGCTTTGTACGTCAGCGTGTAAACCCCGATCGGCAGGTTTACCAACGAGTAGGTGCCCGATCCATTCGTGGTGGTGGTGCGGGTCAACGATGTCGACTCATCGACCACGGTGATGGTCACGTTAGGGATGACGCCGCCAGATGCATCGGTGACCTCGCCGGTGAGACCGCCAAGCGTCTGCTGGGCAAAAACTGCGAAGGAGCACACCGCTCCGACTGTAGCGATAGCAAACAGCCGGGAAATCATCGCGAAACGAATACGCATGGAATACCTCAATTTGCTGGCCTTGAATTGAACTTTTCTGAAGTCTCTTGAATTAGAAAAGCTCACGAAGATGAGTTCAGAATTGCTGAACCACCGAAATGTTGAAGGTGGATCCTCGGAGATACACGTCTGCTGTTGGTTTTATGCGAAGGCTGGAATTCTCAGCGTAGAGGAAGAATAGCAATCACCGCATAAAATTCATCTAAGGATTGGTCTGGATTCAGCGACTTGCGAGCGCATCTTCAGTTGAGTTCGAGGCTATTTGAGGCCGGTTATTCACCCAATGATCCCGGTTTTCCACACTTCGCAGATCGAAACGACGGATCAACCGTTTTATCAGCGGAAGATGATTGTTGGACAACGGCACAACAGGCGCTAGCATGATCCATGCCGAAATTCACCGTCTATTCCCGATGCCAATTAACCGTGTGAATCGGCGCTTAGCCTTAGCAATTCAGAGGTTCATCGATGATCACGCGCTCAGCGAAACTGCTGCTGCTGGCGGGAATCGCGCTGTATTACACGCTGGTTGTGTTGAACAACCTGACGGATTTTGGCTCGAACTACGCGTTTATTAGGCATGTTCTGTCAATGGACTCGACGTTTCCCGGCAATCACGCGACGTGGCGGGCGCTTTCATCGCCGGGCATGCATCTATTTTTCTACTGGTTGATCATCGTGTGGGAGTTCGTCACCACGATCCTCGCGTGGTGGGGACTGGTGAACCTGGTACGAGCTTTGCGCGGGCCGGCAAGTCTCTTCAATGCTGAAAAACAAATGGCCTTGATTGCACTGACGCTTTCGATGCTGATGTGGCTTGTGGCTTTTCTGGATGTAGGCGGAGAATGGTTCCTAATGTGGCAGTCGCACACGTGGAACGGTCAGGACGAGGCTTTCCGGATGTTCGTGATTGTCGGATTCGTGATGTTCTTGCTGCTCCAGCCGGATACCGACACACAACCGTAACGCTTCAACCATTGGTGCCTGCTGCCTGTTTGCGCCGCGCCGCATACCATGCGAGCCCTGCAGCGATGTAGAACAAGTAGATATACGGCAGTCGCTCGTGGGCGATGTCGGCGGTCGAGCGTAAGTCGAAAACGGCGATCAGTACAACCACCAGAACCACTGCAACGCTGACCGCCGCAACAAAGCGTGAATGTTGTCCGCGTGCACGTCGTGCAAAGGGCAGTGCCAAAGCTACGAGCGCATATGCCGTGAGAAAGCCGAACACCGCCAGCGAACCCATCAGGTCATACAAGTCCGAACCACCGACTCCGCGCTTGGCCATGATCGCTGTGGGAATGAAAACTGCGGACGTGGATAGCACGACGGCAGCCACAGGGGTGCCATGCCTCGAGCTGGTTTTTTCGAACACGACAGGAATTAAACCCTCGCGGGCCATGCGCATGAGCACGCGCGACGCTGCAGTGACGCAGGCCAGCACGCACGCAACCATGGAGATGAGCGCGCCGAAATCGATGCCCGTCCCCAACGGCGACACACCGGCCTTGTCCGAAAGAAGATGCAGCGGGCTGGTGGTATCGCTTAACTTGCCAGACTCGCCGCGGAAACCGAGCACCTCGGAGTAAGAGCAAAGTACAAAGAAAACACCGGCAAGGATTGCGCATTGAATCACAGCTCGCGGGATGGTGCGAAGGGGATTGCGCGCCTCGCCGCCCAGCGTGGTCGCGCTCTCAAAGCCGACAAAGCTGAACATGGAAAGCACCAGTGCTGGGCCGAGAGCGGAAAATGAAACTCCGCGCAGCCTGAACTGGTCCATGTCGAGATGGAACCCGAAGTGGACCAGCATGACCGTGAGGATGATGCAGATCAAGCTTATCGAGCAGATCTCGATCCAAAGCATCAGTTCGGCCGAGAGTTTTACATCGCGATAGGCAACCAGTCCCGCAGCGCCGCAGACGACGAAAAGCGTAACGAGAATCGGCGGAGTCCAGTGAAGGAATTGCTGCGAAAGCACATTGGTGTAGTAGAGCGCACCGCCGGCAACCGAGGCTGCAGTAGCAAGATATGCAAGCAATAGCCCCCAGCCGGCCGCCACGCCAAAAACCGGCGGCAGGGACTCTGCGGTGTAAGTGTAAAGCGATCCGGGCGAAGCCGAGAGCCGCGCAAATCGGCTGACACAAAAACCAACCAGCAGCGTTGCGCCCATGGCCAGCAGGTAGACAAGCCAAGTGGCATTGCCTGCTATCGCGAATACGAGTGGGATGGTGAGCGAAGGAGATGTGGAAGGCGCCATGGCGGAGACTGACTGTGCGAGCGTCTCCAATGGTCCCAGAACGCCGGCGCGCAGGCCGTAGTTTTCTTTTTGACCGCGCTCCGGATACACCTCGACCGCCGCGTTGCTTTGGTTGCCCACCAGTCCGCCTTCCGCCGCAGATTTGTCCTTCTGGTTGAGTTAGTCTTGACCGTGGCTTCCCTCGAAGTCAAGCGGAGCAGGGTAGACTTATGCCGATGTCTGTCGCTGCCATCATTGTCGCTGCCGGTTCAAGCAGCAGGCTTGGCCAGCCGAAGCAACTGGTCGCGATTGACGGTGAAACGCTCCTGCAACGCGCGATTCGGTACGCTCGCGAGGCCGGCGCATCGCCGGTCTTTGTGGTGCTGGGAGCGCATCACGAACTTATTAAGAATTCGGTGGATTTCGGTGCAGCGAAGATTGTGCCGAACGATGAGTGGGAAGAGGGGCTGGCGAGTTCGATCCGCGCAGGCGTTCATGCTGTACAGGCTGAAGCGCCCTTTGCGGAAGGCCTGCTGCTGATGACCTGCGATCAGCCGCGGGTTACGGCGGAGCATCTGAAGAGGTTAATTCAGATGTCCTATGCGCAATCGGCTCCGACGGCGATCGCCTCTACTTACGATGGAACGCGCGGAATCCCGGCAATCTTTCCGCGGCAGGCGATTGCTGATCTGCTCGCTCTTCGCGGCGACAAGGGAGCGCGAACCTTGCTGGCAAAGCCGCCCTGGCCTGTGATTTCGATCCCGCTCGCTGGCGGCGAGATCGATATCGACCGCCCGGAAGATCTAGAGAAGATCAGCTGAATATCAGCGCTCGATCGTGGCTTCGATGTAACCGTGCGGTTCGTCGATGGGAACGAAGATGTGATTGGGATTGTCCTGCCCGAAGGAACTGAGATCGGCAGGCAGGTGGTGCAGGTTGGGCATGCTGAGATGAATGCGCGCAATTTCCGGAGCAGCGGCGAGCGCGGCTTTACCCATATCAAATAATGTGTGCTGGACGCTCATGCTGTCATGCGCGGCAAATTCCGTTAGCAGCGCGTTGGTGATCCTGGCACGGACCTCGTAGAATTTCTGAACGGCGGAGACGTAATCCCACTTGATCGTCGCGCGAGTCCCAAAGATGCGATCGGTCGCGGGCTTCAGTGTTGTCAAGCGATCTTTGATGTAGCCGGTGAATGCGGATTTAGTTGTCTTGAGAATCGTCAATCCGTCGACTCCGGAGGTAATGACCCAGCCTCCGCTCCGTTCACGTTCAGCATTTACGGTCTGCAACTCGGGGCCAGCCATTTTGAATGTCGTCGCTTCGGGTTCACCGCTGATCGCGAGTCGCTCCCAGCACTTCTCATCAATCTCGACGCTTGCTTTCGTAACCTGGGGATTGTTGCTGAGCAGATAATCGCCAAGTTCCATCGCAAATTCTTCGATAGTGGCAGCGTCTGAGCCGCGCGCGATTGAGTAGACGGCGTTCTTCATGGTGTCAGTCGGAAGGATCCTGCTGTTATCCGCCTCGGTAAAGCTGATCTCGAAATCTCCATGCAGCAATACGCACACTGTCCACTCGTTGAAGTCGTGGCGGTCGGGGGTTCGCGTGATGCGCGAAAGGCGGACGCGAGCTTTGCCGTAGCGATTCTCACCCAGTCTGGCCATCGATCAGCTTCCTCGGTACGTTGTGTAGCTGTTGTCGCTCAAAAGCAGCGGGAGATGATAATGCGCGTTATTGGCGCATTGGAAAGTGATTGCGATTTCGGGATAGATGGTGGTGCGGTTATTCTGCGCGAAATACGCGCCGGTTGCGAAGATGAGCCGGTACGTTCCTGGGACCGCGTTGGGCGCCAGATTCGTGCAGCGTCCATCATGATCTGTGTCTGCACTTGCGATGGTTTTCCAGTCCTGATTTTCGTGTCGATCAAGCCTGACGGCGATGCCAACCGCGGGCTTGCCGGTGACTGTGTCGAGAACGTGCGTCGTGATCTTGCTCATGAAATCAACCACTTTCCCAGGCGGATCTGCGTGATCTGCCGTTGCTGCTCGGCGGCTTCTCTCAATTCTGTTACGCGATCGTTGGCGAGTCTGCGCTTGAGGATGGCAAGCATCTCCTCGGCGCTCTTGCCTGTGGCACACACAATGTAGGTAAAACCGAATCGCTGTTCGTATTGTGCATTGCTTTCGGCTAATTCTCGCATGGCATTGTTTGCAGAGTTGCTGGTTCCGGCCTGTTCCTGCGCTGACCACGCAGTTGATTTCTCTGATGCGGCGAAAGCCTCGCGTTCGCCGATGCGCGGGTGGAAGGCAAAGGCTTCCATCCAGTCTGATTCGCCCATGGCGGCCCAAACCTGATCGGCGGCTTCGCTCAACGCGACGATGTTCATGATGGGGCGCAGCGCGACCATTTGTCCTGCCCAACGGCGTGCCCCGCAACACGCGAGCATGGCCTCTGTCGCAGTGCTCTCATCGGCGTTGTTCCATGCTTGGAGCACGGCATTCATCTTGCTTCCGGCTCCTGATTCAATTCTCGCAAAAATTCTTCGAGGAGATTTGCGCCCACGACTTTGCGATATTGCGCATTGGAACGAATGTCGTCGATGGGTTGCGCTTCGGCAAGCAGAGCGTGGCGGCCCGATTCGACTACTGCTGGAATTGGAGATTTGCCTGCGAGCGCAGTCTCAGTTCTGACTAGCCGGGCAGGGAAGGGAGCCAGGCTCGCGGCGGCTATGCGAATCTCATCGATCAACCCATCCTTCATGAGAGCTGTAGCGCCTAACGCGACCTTCGAGATAGCCATCGCCTTGCGTGTACCAACTTTGCGCAGATACTGGCGATGCTGAGTGAAGCGCCGAGGAAGGTGGATAGCGTAAAGCAGTTCGTCAGCGGTCATTACGTTCTGCTTGTATCCAGTGTGGAATTCGGAATACGGCAAACGTCGTTTGCCGCGAACAGAAATCAGCTCGATCTCAGCGTCATAGACGAGCAGTGCCGGAGATGAGTCGGCGGCGGGCGAACCGTTCACGAGATTGCCACCGAGCGTTGCCCGCGCCTGGTTGGCTATGGAGCCGATCCAACTCGCGGCTTTATCCAGCAGGGGAAACTCCGCCGCGATGAATGTATTCGATCGCATATCGCTGAAGGTGGTTCCGGCGCCAAGAATCAATTCTGCGGGAGTTGTTTCGGCAAAACGAAGCTCCTCAACGCCCCACAGGCTTACGAGTTTGTTTGCACTCAATCTTCCTGCAGCAAACGCGACCATCAACTCGGTACCGCCGGCGATTGGCATCCACTGGCCCGGCGCGGATGCAAGAAGATCGAGCACCGCGGGTAGCGAGCCGGGCGCGACGAGTTCGTGTTCCGCTGCGTTACCGCGCATGGGTCTCCTGCGGTTTGGTTCCGGTACCGGCTGTGGCTGCCGAAAGAACGGACTCGAAGATGCGAACGAATCCGGTGCAGCGGCAAAGATTCCCGGCGAGTCCTTCGCGAATTTCCAGCATCGTCGGTTGTGGATTATGCGCGAGTAGATGTTTGGCCGCCATCAGCATGCCCGGCGTGCAGATGCCGCACTGCGCTCCGCCACATTGCAGAAATGCCTGTTGCAGCGGATGGAGAACGCCGTCGTGTGAAAGCCCCTCGACGGTTTCAACGTTTGAGCCTTTAGCCTGTAGAACAGGAACGAGACAACTATTGACCAGCTCTCCGTTCAAGCGCACCGAACAGGAACCGCACTCGCCTTCGCCACATCCTTCCTTGGTCCCAGTGAGTTGCAAATCCTCGCGCAGCACGTCGAGCAGTCGCTTCATGGGGGGGACAGAGACTGTTCTGATTTCGTCGTTCACCGTGAGTTGAATTGTGGCCTCCGGCGCGTTCATATGGTTGCAGGCTCCTCGACTTTATGTTGGACGCTGAGCTTCGCGAACAAATCTTCAGGCAACAGAGGAATGGAATTGAAACTGATACCGCTCGCATTCCGGATCGCGTTGAGGATTGCCGGGGCTGGTCCGTCGTGAGGAAGCTCGCCGATGCCTTTGGCGCCAAAGCCGCCGTGCTCAAAAGGAAGTTCCTCCCAGAAGACGTGAATCGGTGGCACATCCTCTGCGGTGGGCATGATGTAGTTTGTCATCTGGTTATTGGCCATGCGGCCGTTTTGCAGGATGACTTTTTCGTACAGCGCGTAACCGATGCCCTGCGCGATTCCGCCTTCGATCTGGCCGCCTGCGAGTACCGGATGAATAATGCGACCGGCCTCCTGCACCGACCAGAATTCTTCGACTTCCGCCGAATAGGTGACGGTATCGACGGCAACCTGTGCCACCTGCACAGACCACGCGAAAGCAGGATAGGCTTCGCCGCGATATTGCTGGTCGTCCCAGAAAATACCGGGAGGAGCTTCGTAGCAGCACAGCGAAACGACTTCGCCACGCGCACTCCGCAGCCGTTCGCACGCGGCGAAGAATTCCGCGCTAGAGAAATCCTCGCGAAGGCCGACTTGTTCGCGCAGCATCGCGATCAGTTGCAAACATGAGCGTTCAATCAAGCGCCCAATCACCATCGCGGTGCGCGAAGCGACGGTCGGGCCGCTGTTGGGAACTATGTTTGTGTCCGGCGGAGCCATGGTTACATCGTTGTATTCCAGCCCGAGAGTTTCTGCAGCGACTTGTGTAAGCACGGTGTTAGTGCCCTGGCCGAATTCAGTGCTCGATACCAGCACGCGTGCTTCGCCTTCATTCGTCACTTCGATGCCTGCCAACGAATTCAGGTAACGTTCACCTGAGCCTGTGAAGCCGGAGCCGTGATAAAAAGAGGCGATTCCGATACCGCGCTTGACGGGACTATGTGTGTTGTCTCTCGAGAATTTATTGCGCCTGGTATAGAAGTCGCTCTCAGTCAGCGCACGATCGAGCAGTTTGTCGAGGAGGACGGGTTCGCGCATCAACTGCTCGGTGGCGGTCGTCTCGCCCTGATGGATGAAATTCGTGCGCCGCAGTTCGATAGGATCCATGCCGATGGCGGCAGCGATCTCATCCATGTGACGTTCGACGGCGAAAACGGTCTGCGGCGCGCCAAATCCGCGGAACGCCCCATAAGGAACGTTGTTTGTGGCCCATGCGTGGGAGCGGACGCGAACATTGGCGCAGACGTAGGGTCCCGGCGAATGCAGTGTCGCCCGCGACAGCACGGTAGAAGAAAGAGTGGAGTACGCGCCACCGTCAGTCGCGATGTCGATGTCCATCGCCAGAAGCTTGCCGTTGAGATCGACAGCGGTGCGATGCCGCACTCGCGCGGGATGACGCTTGGTAGTCGCGGCAAGATCTTCAATCCGGTCATAAACCATCTTCACCGGATGCCCACTTTTCATTGCCAGCAGGGCTGCATGAGATGCAAGCAATGAGGGGTAATCTTCTTTCCCGCCGAAGGCACCCCCGGTCTCAGTCTGGATGACACGAACTTTATCAGGCGGCAGGTTGAAGACCGCAAGCAGCGACTTATGTACATAG
Organism: uncultured Acidobacteriaceae bacterium; assembly: GCA_963802565.1. GTDB lineage: Bacteria > Acidobacteriota > Terriglobia > Terriglobales > Acidobacteriaceae > Telmatobacter. The sequence continues at coordinate 103,702 of CAWDJR010000021.1, forward strand.
AAAGGACACTGCAATGATCCCCAAACTGTGATGCCGTCGTGCGCGCTGTACTCGGCGATCACGCCATTATTTTCGATGTAAAGATGCTCCTGCGCGCCGGTGCGATATTCGCCTTCGACGACGTGCGCAGCACTTGCCCAGACTGCGTCGACATCGCCTTTATTGAGCAGGAAATTCTTGAAGCAATTGTCTTCCCCCCAGATCACGGCCTGCTGTTGTTCGCTTTCTTCGATGGTGAAGACGGGCGGCAATAGATCGTATTCAACGTGTACCGCGTTCACAGCTTCGCGGACTTTATGCTTGTCGGGGTGCGCGATGAGCAAGATGGCTTCTTCACAGTGATTGACCTGGCGGTCGGCCAGACAAGGCTGATCGGCCACGATCATTTGGATTTGATTCTGCGCGGGGATATCCGCCGAGCTCACTATGGTGAATTCGCTCCAATCGATCTTGCGGTCGAAAGCGATAGAGCGAATGTGGGCGCGGGGAACCGAACTGCGCACCGTGGCTCCATGCCACATGCCTTCGCGCTGGATGTCGTCGATGTAGCGCGCCGCGCCCCGAAGCTTGTCCACGCCTTCCTTGCGGGGGACGGAGGTGCCGACGATGCGATTTTTGCTAGGTGTGCTCATGCTTGGGGAAGTGCGACGCGCCGTACAGGTTGACGCATAGCATACAACGATGCGGCTAAGTTTGAAAGCACGCGCTAGGAGGACAAGGCTGCCAGAGTACGCGCAAGAACTTGAACGCCGCTGGCGATCGACTGGGGCGATGCATATTCGTCGGGGCGATGGCTGACGCCGCCGCGGCAGGGGATGAAGAGCATGGCAACGGGAGCGATGCGCGCCATAAAAAGCGAGTCATGATAGGCGCGGCTTACCATGTGTTTGAAGGTTTTACCCAATTCCTTTGCAGCTTGCTCCAAGGCTGTGAGGATGGCCGGATCGCAGGTTGCCGGAGGATCTGCGTTAACTATTTCTGTTTTGATCGCGACTCCGCGGCGCTGTGCCACGTTGGTGCAGGCCGTTGTTAATGATTCGATGACGCTATCGCGGCGCGCGGCATCGATGTCACGAATGTCGGTCTCGAGCTTGACGCGCGAAGGGATGCTGTTGACCGCGCCAGGGAACACCTCGCAGACTCCGACGGTTCCCACGGTGTCGATGGCGCCGGTTGATTTGGCGGCTGCTTCGAGCGCGAGCACAAGTTCAGCCGCAGCAGCCAGTGCGTCTTTGCGGCCGGGCATCAGCTTTCCGCCGGCGTGGCCGCCCTTCGCCTTCGATGACGATGCGTATGCTGGCCGGCGCGGCGATGTGGGTGACGAGGCCTATATCGAGGCTCTCCTGTTCAAGGATAGGACCCTGCTCAATGTGCAGTTCGATGAACTTATGAAATCGGCCGGAGGATAGATCGACGGATTCCAGTGGTCCGGTGAAACCTGCGTGCGTGCGCAGCTCTTCGAGACTTTGATCGTTTTTGTCGCGCAGCGCGAGAGCCTGCGCAGGCGAGAGCACGCCTGCCATCATGCGGCTGCCAAGGCAGCCGATGCCAAAACGTGTTGGCTCTTCGGCTGTAAAGATGACGAGTTCGATGGAACGGCGTGGCTTGTGCCCGAGCTGTTGGAGGACACGGATGGCCTCGAGGCCGCCAAGCACGCCTACGCATCCGTCGTACAAGCCGGCATTGGGAATGGCGTCGATGTGCGAGCCGGTGCCGATGGGAGCAAGGTCTGGTTCGGTTCCGTGCCAACTGGCAAAGGTGTTGCCGATGGCGTCTTCGTGCATCTCAAGCCCGGCATCGTGGCACAGGCCCTTGACGTAAGCTCGCGCGAGCAGGTCGGCCTCGCTGAAAACGATGCGAGTGACCACCGGAGGCTCTGCTGAGGAGATTTGTGCAAGTGCGTTGAGTTCTGCGATAAGCCGTTCCATCGAAAGCTGGGCGCGCATCTCCATCGTCACGCTCCGAGAGGGTTGCGGCGCCAGTCTTTGTAGATGAGGTACTTCGCCGGCTTCTTTCCAATTGCACCAAACCATTGCGGACAATAAGGCGCCATCCAGATGAAGTCACCAGCCTCGACGGGATACCAGGAATCGCCGAGTCTGTAAATTCCTCCGCCTTCAAGCATCAGCAGTCCATGTTCCATCACGTGAACTTCGACCATGCTGAGACCCGCACCGGGATCGTAGATCATGGTGTTGACCGCGAAGTCATACTCATCGGTGTTAGGCAAGAGTGAGCGAACGCGCAGGGACGAGTCGCCCATTAACTGGACATCAGCGACGGAAGATTCATCTCCGATGACGACGGTGGGGGAAGGCCCCTCCGCAATTGGAGTGTAAATCTTCTCAATCAGCGCGGCCTTGGCGGCACCGCCGGCGGTGAGAGAATGATCGGCGCCTGTAGGCAGGAAAGCGAATCCTCCCGGGCCGAGCAGGTGCCTGTCACCGTTCATCACCAGGTCTAGTTGGCCCTCCAGCACGTAGACGAAACGCTGTCCTGGAGCGACTGCGAGAGTTCCACCAGCAGAGAACTCGGCGGTCATCTGCGTAAAGTTTGCACCCAGTTGCGGGCTGGCGTGGACGATGAAATCAACTCCGGTGGCGCCGGGAAGCGGAATGCGCACGAAGGTGTCTGGAGTTTGAAGAAGATGATTGTGCTTGAGGCTGCTCCGGGTTGCTCCGAGGTGATGCAATCGTGACCTCTCGTGTATTGCGTTTTCCGATTTTAACGAACCTCGGCGGATAGTCGTTGCAGGAATTTTTCGCCGACTCGCAGCGCTGCTTCCACATCCTCTTCGCGCACCGATTCGTCGGGATGGTGGCTGAGGCCGCCGGGACTGCGAAGAAAGAGCATGGCCGTGGGCACGCGGGCCGCCATGATCATGGCATCGTGGCCGGCGCCGCTGGCCATCTTCTTCGCGGGGAACCCGGCATCTTCCACTGCCTGAACCAGGCGGAGAGAAACATAATCGTTTGTCTTCACCGAGGGTTCATTCATCTTGTTTACGTATTCGACTGCAATTCCGCGCTTGCTGCCGATAATCACGGCTTCCTTGATTAACCGATGGCACCACCAACTTCGCGCATGGTTACTCATGTGGCGCAAGTCGAGACTGAGATCGACCCGACCCGGAATCACGTTTCCGGCGTTCGGCTGGATCGCTATTTTGCCTACGGTCGCAACAAGCCCCGGTTCTTCTTCTATTGAGGCCTTCCCCACAAGAGACTCCACGACACAGATCCACTCCGCCGCGGCCGCGAGCGCGTCACGTCGCATAGGCATCGGTGTGGTTCCAGCGTGGTTGGCGCGTCCCGAGAAGCGAAATCCAAGCCGGCTTTGTCCAACGATACCTTCGACGACTGCCACTTGCAGGTTTTCAGATTCCAGCACCGGTCCCTGCTCAATGTGCATTTCAACGAACGCATAGGCATCATCGCTCAGAATTGCTTCATCGACCTTAGACGGATCGAGACCAAAATGCGCGAATCGCCTGGTCCATGCGGACGCCATTGGCGTCTTCGTACGCCAGCATCGATGAATCGAAGCGACCTGCAACGGCGCGACTGCCTATGAATGGCACTCCATAGCGCACGCCCTCTTCTTCAGAAAATGCGATGACTTCTACCATCATCGGAAATGCAGCGTCTTTTGCGATCTGAACCCATTCCAGTGCCAACACCACTCCGAGCACACCGTCGAACGCGCCCGCATCGGGAACAGTGTCGATGTGGGAACCGAGGATTAGGCGTTTGCCGGATGCGCAGGAGGGTTTCCACAACCCTCGCAGGTTGCCGACGGCATCTATGTGCACGTTCATACCGAGGCTTTCCATGCGGTCGCGCAGATGGCGATGAACCTGGTGAAATGGGGCAGTAAGAAAACGGCGAGTGGTGCGGCCGGGCTCTTCGCTCATGGTTGCGATGACCCTGCACTCTTCAATTGCTCGTTGTGCGCGGTCGCTCACAGGCGCACCAACTCTCGGCCGCGCGGGTCGCCGTGAAATTGTCCCTCGCAGAAGATTTGCTGACCACGGAGCCACGTTTCCTGCACACGTCCACGTAGCTTTGCGCCGAGATAAGGAGAGAGCTTGTGGCGGAAGTGAAGATCGTCTGGAGTGACGGTCCAGGAGATGTGAGGATCAAAGACGACGAGATCAGCATCTGCGCCAACAGCTAGCGTTCCTTTTTGGCCGAGCACACCGGCGAGCCGCGAAGGTTTTGCCGACATCCACTTTGCGACTCGAGTGGCTGCATCCTCAGTGTTCAAGCCTCGTTGGCGCATCACGGTCCACATGACGGGCAAAGCCAACCCGAGGCTGGCGATGCCGCCCCAGGCGAAGTCCCAGCGGCCGGCGTCGCGATGCTTCATCGCCGCCCGACAAGGGGAGTGATCGGTGGCGACAAGGTCGATCAACCCTGATTCAAGGGCAGCCCAGAGTTGCTGACAGTTGGCTTGGTCGCGAATGGGGGGCGCGCATTTGAACTCGGTCGCTCGGTCCGGAATTTGGTCAGCGGATAAAGCGAGATAGTGCACGCAGGTTTCCACAGTAATAGGCACGCCTCGCGAGCGCGCTTCCGCGAGGATCGGCAATACTTTGGCGGTCGAGAGGTGCACGACGTGGATCGGCGTTTGATACTCCTGCGCCAACAGGGTCAGAAGCTTGATGGCGTCGATCTCGGCATCGTCGGGGCGCGAGGCGAGATAGGTCGAGTATTTTTGCCAATTAGCGCCCGCCCGGTTGAGCGATGCGGTCGCGGATTCTATGGGCCCGGCAACTTCGGCGTGGACCAGCAGCGGCAACTGGGTGCCGCGAAGTCTTTCCAGCGCGAGACGCAAATCGCTTTCGTTGACCCAGGCAAAGCCGTCGATGCCGGAGTGGATCATGAAGCATTTGAATCCGCGAACGCCTGTCTGTGCCAGTGCTGGAACCGCATCGACATTGTCCTTAACCACACCTGCCCACGCGGCCCAATCGACCCATGTGTTGCCGCTTGCCGCCTGGCGCTTCGCCTCGAGAGCTTCTACATTCACGGTTTCGGGGACACAGTTAAGAGGCATGTCGACCAGCGTGGTAACACCTCCCGAGGCCGCGGCTCGCGATGCCGTGCCGAAGCCTTCCCAGTCTCTGCCGGGATCGTTAATGTGCACATGCGTGTCAACCAGGCCGGGAAGGAGAAGCAGGTCGCCGAAGTCGTGGAGGTCTTCGGATCGTTGCATTTCGTGCCACGCGCGGACCGCGGCGATCTTCTCACCGTCAATAATCACCGTGGCGGGCGCAAGCCCTTCCGCCGTGAGGACGCGAGTTGAGCGTAAGGCCTGTGCCATACTGTGTTTACTTTACCTTCGTTGACGCTGAAGGCAAGCCGATATGACACGTCAGCCCAATCTCGAGTTTTTGCGCCGTGCCATCGCGCTGGCCACCGAGAACGTTAAGTCCGGTCGCGGGGGACCGTTTGCCGCGTTGATCGCGCGCGATGGCAAGATCGTTGCCGAGGGCGTGAACATCGTAACGTCAACCAACGATCCGACGGCGCATGGAGAGGTCACGGCTATTCGCGCGGCATGCAAGACACTTGGCACCTTCTCGCTGGCCGGGTGCGAACTCTACACCAGTTGCGAGCCTTGCCCGATGTGTCTGGCGGCGGCTCACTGGGCGCGGTTGGATGCGGTGTATTTCGGCGCGGCCGCCGCCGACGCGGCGAAGGCCGGCTTTGACGACGCCTATCTCTACGAGGAGTTCCGCAAGGACGCAGCCGAGCGATCTTTGCCGGCCACGCAACTCCTTCGCGATGAGGCGTGGTCCAGCTTTGCGGCGTGGATCGCTTCGCCCAATAAAATCACGTATTGATTGGCTGGAATCCACTGAACCGAAACAATTTCCGTCTCATGCAACCGTTAACATAGCCGTTGCCCATCGCGAGGTGCATGCGATAACGTCTAATACTCATAACTTTTGACGACGGGGTAGCCGCCGAATGCCGCGCGTAGTTCGATGTTCCATCATCCAGGCCTCCAATGCCGTGGCCGCGACTGAGCCGCTGGCCACGCAGAAGAAGGCGATGATCGAGAAGCACCTGGCGCTCATTCGCAAGGCGGCCACCGATGGGGCGCAGATTGTGTGCCTGCAGGAGATATTCAACGGCCCCTATTTTTGCGCGGAGCAATCACCCAAGTGGTACGAGACCACGGAGAAGGTTCCGGACGGCCCGACGGTGAAGTTGATGCAGGATATTGCCAGGGAACTGCATATCGCTATGGTGGTTCCGGTTTATGAGGTGGAACAGGAAGGCGTTTTCTACAACACTGCCGCCGTGCTGAACAATGACGGAACCTACCTAGGCAAATATCGCAAGACGCACATTCCGCACGTCGCTCCCGGATTCTGGGAGAAGTTTTATTTCCGGCCAGGCAATCTTGGCTATCCGGTTTTCGACCTCGGTTTCGCGAAGATTGGCGTCTACATCTGCTACGACCGACATTTTCCAGAGGGCGCCCGCTGCCTGGGGCTCAACGGGGCAGAGATCGTTTTTAATCCCTCGGCAACAGTTGCGGGGCTGAGCGAGTATCTGTGGAAACTTGAGCAGCCGGCACACGCGGCTGCGAATGGATATTTTATTGCGGCCATAAATCGCGTCGGCACTGAAGCGCCGTGGAATATAGGCGAGTTTTATGGATCGAGCTACTTCGCCAATCCGCGCGGCCAGATTATTGCCCAGGCTTCGCGCGATAAGGACGAGGTGCTGACGACCGATCTCGACCTTGAACAAATTGCGGAAGTGCGCAGAACGTGGCAGTTTTTCCGCGACCGCCGGCCTGATATGTATGGGCCGCTGGTTGTGTCTTAGCGGTATCTGGCACCGAAACCCCTCGTCAACCCATTGAAAGACGGCCCAGAATAGTCAAAGAAAGACAGCAGAGAGTAGCCATAAAAAGACACAGAGAACAACAGAGCTTCCCGAGGTCTTCATGAGTACCGCAACCTTACCCGACGATCTTCTGCTGCGCGAGCGATTCGGCGATATCAAGCCGCCGCTGGAGACGCAGGCTGCTGTGATTGAAGCCAATCGTTGCCTGAATTGTTTTGACGCGCCCTGCACCGGTGCCTGTCCGACACACATCGACGTTCCAGGCTTTATCAAACGGATCAGCACTGGCAACGTTCGCGGTTCAGCGCTGCGAATTCTCGACGCCAATATCCTGGGCGGAAGCTGCGCCAAGGCTTGCCCGGTGGAAGTGCTGTGCGAAGGCGCCTGTGTAATGCACCGCTACAATCACGCGCCCATCCAGATCGCCCGGTTGCAGCGGTATGCGATGGACTCGTTTCAGGCGACCGGCGAGGAATTGTTGACTGCCCCGCGTGGATCGCGAAATGTGCAGGTGGCATGTATCGGCGGCGGGCCAGCTTCACTGGCCTGTGCTGCTGAGCTTTGCCGGCACGGCGCGTCGGCGACGATTCTGGAACGGCAAGATCTTCCCGGTGGCCTCAATACCTACGGCGTTGCCGAATACAAACTCCGCGCGACTGACAGCTTGCGCGAGGCTGAGATGATTCGCCGTATGGGCGTGGAGTTTCGTACCGGCGCCGCAATTGAGACTGCAGAAGCGCTGGAAGAACTGGAATCGGAGTTCGACTTCATCTTTCTCGGCGTGGGGCTCGGAGCGATGCAGCGCATGAATATTCCCGGCGAAGATCAGAAGGGCGTCCTGAACGCGCTCGAATTTATTGCGTCATACAAGACTGCGCGTCTGCGCGAACTGAGCGGTACGGTGGTTGTGGTTGGAGCAGGGAATACGGCGATTGACGCTGCGAATGCGGCGCGGCGGTTAGGCGCGGAGACGGTGTACCTGCTGTATCGGCGCAGCGAAAGCGATATGTCGGCCTTTGACTTTGAATACGAGCATGCCAAGCAGGAAGGTGTACAGTTCCTGTGGCGTCGGCAGCCCTACGCGATCCGCGCGAATGAGCGTGGGCGGCTGCTGCTCGACACGGTACAGGTGAGTGAAGTGGACAAGGCGCTGCTGCCGGTTCCGGATTCGCAATACGTCATCGAATGCGATTATGTGGTTCCAGCGATCGGGCAGTCGCCGTTTGCGCAACTGGTGCAGGAGCTTCGACGCATCGAATTGCGCGGAGGAGTGATCGTGACCGATCCGGAAACTGGGCAGACAGGCAATTCTCGTTACTTCGCGGGCGGAGACTGTGCCAACGGCGGCCGCGAAGTGGTGGACGCGGTTGCGGACGGCAAGCGTGCTGCGCAAGCCATCCTCAAGATTGCGGAGGCGGCCTATGCCTGATATTCGCGTACACGCCTTTGCCGGAAAGATCGACGCTCCCAATCCGTTCTGGCTTGCCTCGGCCCCGCCTACTAATTGTGGCGAACAGATCATGCGCGCGTTCGATGCAGGCTGGGGCGGCGCGGTTTGGAAGACGATCGGCGAACCCGTGACCAACGTCTGTTCCCGCTATTCCGCGACCGACTGGAACGGGTTGCGCATGATGGGTCTCAACAATATCGAACTCATCAGCGATCGCCCCGTGGAAGAAAATCTGCGCGAGATGGCGCAGGTGAAGAAGTACTATCCCTCTCACCCAATCATTGCTTCGCTCATGGTCGAGTCGAAACGGGAGGCGTGGCACGACATCGTGCAGCGCGCTGAAGATGCCGGCGCCGATGGACTCGAGCTGAACTTCGGCTGTCCCCATGGGATGAGCGAACGGGGCATGGGGTCGGCGGTGGGACAGGTTCCCGAATACACCGAGATGATCACCGCCTGGGTGAAGGAGAGGGCGCGTACACCCGTGCTGGTGAAGCTGACGCCGAATATCAGCGATATTCGCACGATTGCGCGCGCTGCCAAATGTCGGCGGTGCCGACGGGCTGTCGGCCATCAACACCATCAATTCGATCACCGGCATCGATCTCGATACGTTTGTGCCTCGGCCCAACGTTGACGGGAAAAGCACGCATGGCGGTTATTGCGGACCGGCGGTAAAGCCGATCGCGCTGAATATGGTGCAGCAGATCATGGGCGACCCGGAGGCGGCGCTGCCGCTCTCAGGAATCGGCGGCATTTCAACCTGGCGTGACGCGGTGGAGTTCATGCTGCTGGGTGCTGGGACGGTTCAGGTCTGCACGGCGGTGATGCACTACGGCTATCGCGTCGTCGAAGACATGGCCGAGGGACTCGAGAACTGGATGCGCTCCAAAGGCTTTGCCACACTCGAGGATTTTCGCGGCCTGTCCGTCGGACGCGTCACCGAGTGGAAGCATCTCAACCTGAACTACAAGATCGTGGCCCACATCAACGAGCAAACGTGTATCGGTTGTTCCCTCTGCCACATCGCATGCTGGGACGGCGCTCATCAGTGCATCCACATGGATCGCGCATCGGGTCCGGTGAACGGGCCGGTCGAGTTGCACGATGGGCCGCCGACGGTGGAGTTTCGCACGCGCACGTCGATTGCCACCACGCCCGTCACGCGCAAAGAACGCATCGCCGCCGCATCGAATCACGGGCCGTATCCCACACCGCTGGCCAAGATCCCGCGCGTGGATGAGACGGAGTGTGTGGGCTGCAATCTGTGCGCGCTGGTTTGCCCGGTGGACGATTGCATCACCATGGTGCGCGTGGATAGCGGTGCTCGCAGCGGAGACGTGGGATCAGCGGACACATGGTGCGGAGTGTGCCGCAGAACCGCAGCGATCGTAGCTTCGCGGGCATGTCGTAGGTATATGCTGATCACAAAAAAGTGTCATCCAGAGCAGAGGTCGCATCCGCGACCGAAGTCGAAGGATCTGCCTTGATATTCAACACCGGCATGAGAAGAGGGTGCACCATCCAAGCGCAGCTTGGGTGGGAAAGCCCGATCTCAACTAATTCTCATGTTTTCGGGTGGCACAACACGCCGTGCAAGACTGAATAGTTTTCAGAGGCTATGCTTTGTAAAAGGGCACGACTTCAGTCGTGCCGCAACAGAGCAAAATCACCTTGGGCTTTAGCCCTGAGGCATTTCACAATGAGCGTTCCGGAGCCGTATAAGTCAGCCCACAAAGATTGCGGACCGGGGAATGACCACAAGGCGAGAGTGCTCGCTAGCGACAAGGTGGGATGCTTCTACTGTCTCGACATCTATCCGCCTTCAGAGATCATGGAATGGACCGCGGACGGATGCGCAATATGTCCCCATTGCGGGATCGATTCTGTACTGCCAGAATCACCCGGATTATCCTCTGATTTTCTCGCCGAAATGCAGAAGCACTGGTTTTACAACTGATCATGAGGGATGCTATGCCATCGGTCCTAATCCAAAACGGAACCATTGTAAACGCCGACTCGAATGTGAAGGCCGATCTCCTCATCGACGGCGCAACCATCAAGGAAATACGCGCAGGAATCCCACCAAGTGCCGCCGAAAAGGTCGTCGATGCATCCGGCCTTCTTGTCCTTCCCGGCGGCATCGACGCGCACACGCACCTCGATATGCCCTTCGGCGGCACGTATTCCGCAGACGACTTCCTTACTGGCACCCGAGCGGCGGCCATCGGTGGAACCACAACGATTGTGGACTTCGCCATCCAGGCGCGGGGCACGAAGATGCGCACGGCGCTCGACACCTGGTGGAAGAAGGCCGAGGGCAAGGCCTGCATCGACTACGGCCTGCACATGATCGTGACGGATCTCGGCGACGCGGGCCTCGAAGACATGGACGACATGGTGCGCGAGGGCGTGGCCAGCTTCAAGCTCTTCATGGCCTATCCCAACGTGTTGATGGTTGATGACGCGACGATCTTCAAAGCGATGCGCCAGACAGCGAAGAACGGCGCGCTGATCTGCATGCACGCGGAGAACGGGTCGGTCATTGACGTCATCGTCCAGCAGGCGCTCGCCGAGGGCAAGACCGCGCCCATCTATCACGCTCTCACTCGACCGACCGTTGCCGAGGCCGAAGCCGTCCATCGTGCCATCGCGATGGCGGAGATGGCCGGAGTTCCTGTGTATATCGTCCATCTCTCCAGCGAAGACGCGCTAAATCAAGTCCGCGAGGCGCGCGATCGCGGTCTGCCCGCCTTCGCCGAGACATGCCCCCAATACCTGCTGCTTTCGCTCGAAGACAACATGCTCAACGACGATATGACGGATAAGGGCTGGGAGGGCGCGAAGTATGTCTTCACGCCTCCCCTGCGCGAGAAGCGCAATCAGCCAAAGCTGTGGCAGGGACTGCGCAAGGATCATCTGCAGGTCGTCTCCACCGATCACTGCCCGTTCTGTTTCGAAGATCAGAAAGCGCTCGGCAAGGATGACTTCACCAAGATTCCCAACGGCGGCCCCGGGATCGAGAACCGGCTGCAGTTGCTGCATCACCACGGCGTGGGGCAGGGTAACTTCTCCATCAACCGCTTCGTCGAACTCGTCTCCACCGCCCCCGCGCGCATCTTCGGCATGTATCCGCAAGAAGGGCGTCCTGGCAGCCGGCAGCGACGCCGACTCGTGCTATGGGATAACGCGCAGACTACACCATCTCCGCCGCGACGCATCACATGCGGGTGGACTACTCGATGTTCGAAGGATTCAAGGTGAAGGGCAATGCCCGCGACGTCTACTCCCGCGGCGAACTGATCGTCTCCGGGGGCCAGTTCATCGGCAAACCCGGCCGCGGCAACTACGTCCGCCGCGAAGCCCGCGGCGGCGCCTGGAAATGATCGCATTCACTTTTTAGTGCACTTTCATCGCACCCACAACGCACTGTCATCCCGACCGAAGTGGAGGGATCTGCGGTTGCTCTTTCACAACTGGCCTGCGCATTTCGCAGGATGTATGCGTAAATTCATCCGGACAGCCCCAAATGCACATTCTGATTGATGAGTGGGACCTGCCGAAGTCGGGATGATGATGACAGAATGAGGTCAGGTGGGACCAAAAATGGGATTCGTGCCGAAGAATGCGGAGTGGTACCTTGCGGAGATCGTCGACGAACTGACGGTCGGCAGATGACCCGAGAAATATAGTCTGGAGGAATTTGACTCTGGTGCATGCCGATTCACCTGACGATGCGTATGAGCAAGCGCTCGACTTGGACAGTCGGGGGAAACTGAATACCTGAATTCGCAGGGAAGCTTGTGACGATTCGCTTTCGCGGTTTGTCGTTCCTCGATGTAATCCACGATCCACTGGAACACGGCTCTGAAGGCTAATGTTTGCAGTGCGAAAGTTGGCATCAGCCCTGACGAGCTACGCAAGCTTCTACGTTCTAAAGAGGAGCGATTCCGGTCAACGAGCTTTCCGCTCCAGACTGGGCTCGAAACCTAGAGGCCGTCTCGATACTTGGAGCAGGCGATGATTCGCTCAGGAATTGCCTCATCGAATGACGCCAAATTCGGGAGTGAAGCGTCCGGGGCATTGAGAAGCTGATTCCCATTTGCGCCGCCCGGTTTAGTTCCTTATCGCCTTCTCATCCTCCTTCCTTTATATCTTCTGTACTCGGAGGCCGTTTGAGCACTGTCGACCCCACTCTATCCAACCGCGACCTGGCGCCGACAACGCCGGAGCAGCGCACCTGGACGACCTACAGCTACATCGCGCTGTGGTTCTCCATGTCGATGGAGATCACGACCTACCAGCTTGCCTCGTCGCTGATCGCCAAAGGCATGGACTGGAAGCAGGCCGTTGGCACAGTCCTGCTCGGCAATCTCATCGTGCTCGTTCCGATGCTGCTGAATGCCCATGCGGGAGCAAGGTACGGCATTCCGTTTCCGGTATTCATTCGCGCTCCGTTTGGAGTACGCGGCGCCAACCTCCCGGCGATCCTCCGCGCCGTCGTTGCATGCGGATGGTTCGGTATTCAGTCGTGGATCGGCGGCACAGCGATCCACTCGATGCTCGCCGTCATCTGGCCGGCGACGGCCGGCTCCGCCTTCGCGAAATGGGCGTGCTTTCTCTTGTTCTGGCTGCTGAACATGGTGATTGTGTGGCGAGGCGTCGAATCGATCCGCCACCTGCAGGCCTTCGGTGCTCCGTTCATGTTCATCATGGCTGCCGCGTTGCTGATCTGGGTGCGGATCAAAGCGGGCAGCTTTGGAAGCATGCTGTCAACGCCGAGCCAGTTTCATTCGACTGCCGAATTTCTAGCGGTCTTCTTTCCATCTCTCACCGCGATGGTGGGTTACTGGGCGACACTCGCGCTCAACATTCCAGATTTCACGCGCTACTCAAAATCGCAGCACGCCCAGGCATACGGGCAGGCATTTGGGCTGCCGGTAGCGATGACGCTATATACGTTTGTGGGTATCTCCGTGACATCGGCTTCGACGGTACTGTTCGGAAGGCCGATCTGGAATCCGATTGAGCTGATCGGCGCGTTTCATCAGCCCGTTGTCGCGTTCATTGCACTGATCGCGATTCTGATCGCAACGCTGAACGTGAACATCGGGGCCAATGTTGTTTCGCCATCGAATGACTTCTCTAATCTTTATCCGCGGCTCATCAGCTTCCGCACCGGCGGAATCATTACGGGATTTCTCGGGCTCGCGATGTGTCCGTGGAAGCTGCTGGCGACGCCCGACGCCTACATCTTCGGCTGGCTCGTCGGCTACTCCGGCCTGCTCGGGCCCGTCGCAGGCATCATGGTCTCCGACTACTTCCTTATTCGAAAAACCGAACTCGACGTGAACTCGCTCTATCACTCCGAAGGTGCGTATCAATACACACGCGGCATTAATCCGCGGGCGATTTTGGCGCTGGTGGTGGGAGTGGCAATTGCGCTCGTAGGGCTTGCTGTAGAGCCGCTGCACTTTCTCTATGACTACGCGTGGTTCGTCGGGTTCTTTACCTCAGCGGGAATTTATGTGGCGCTGATGAAGTTTGCCGCGCCGGTGGCGGGGAGTGCGCCAGAGTTTGAATCGGCAGGTTCCCGGGGCGACGCAGATTAGGTGGCGCCGACTAAAAGAGCACGCGCGCCTCGGTGATCAGGTTGTGATTGTAGGTGTGGAAGCCGGACGTGGCGATCTGCATGCCGGCGTCGACGATGAAAAATGGATGCTTCGGTTTCCAGTTCTTCGGCCGGACAACATAGAACGCCGCGGGAAGAACGAAGTTCTGCATCTTGCCGTCGTGGCTGCCCGCGAAATAAAACGTTGCATTGTTCTCGATCTCGAACCACGCGTGCGGAGTGGCGTGCGCCTGCGCCACGGTATTCCAGCCGACGGATCTTCCCTGGAGATAGATTTTGCCCGTGGGCAGTGTGCCGCCAAGCGAGGTAATGACATCGAAGCGACCGCGGAAGGCATAGCCTGCGGTGATGGCCGGGCTGTAGGAGTCCGTGGCCGCGCCGTTTTTGTAGCTTCCCGTCGCGAAGCAGTGACTTAGGACTGCCGCGACATCGAAGTTGCCGGCTTCCGCATTGCCTGATGCGATACGGTACTTCACCAAGGCTGAAGTGTCTCCGAATCCGTCCTCCGCAGCGCTGTTGTGCTGGATGTACGGTGGCGGAATAAGGTCGAATTCAAATCGATTTCCGACGATGATGCCGCCGCCTTTTCCATTGCCGTAGTTCATCGTTTCTGTTCCGGCTGCAGTGTATTCGTGCGAGGCGGAGAAACGATAGTACTGAACGAGGCGGGGATCCGGCGTCATCAGCGGGGTTATAAGTGCAGGCTGCAAAGATGCCATGGCGCTGTTGTGCTCGCGGAATGTTTGCCCGTGCAGGGCGGCGCCGGCGGCGAGCAGCGACGTGAGCAATAGAGTCGAAGTGGAACGGTTGAGATGCATCGGTCTAACTTCGTTTCTATAAGACGGAAGAGATGAGCGCAGTGATCGATAGCACTCTGCCAGCGCGGTGCACGCCCCTTCTTCTTTTCATCGGAGCGAATGCGAGCAACTTGAGGAGGATCGGTGGCATCGCGTGGATCGCGCAGTGATGAGTGGCTTGAAAGGATTTGTGAGGAGCAAGTGGTGCGCGCCAAAGCGTTTTTCGGGACAATGTCGTTCCGGTCTTATGACGCCATTCAAAAAGGGGGTTACCCCCTTGCAGACCGAAGCGACTTTAGCGATGCCGCCGCTTCGGATCTTCGCGATAAAATAAGTGCACCGAATGATGCAAATCACTTCAGCGGCTGCCAGCCAGGCCTTCCGCTCAATGCGGGAGCCGAACCTGCGGGCGCGGGAAAGCTCCTCCCTCATCCAGGTTCGCGCCCTCGAGAAGACCTATCGCACGGCGCGTGGAGCGCTCACTCTCTTCAAAGAGCTTGATTTGACCGTAGCCACCGGGGAACTGGTGGCAATCGTCGGACAGTCGGGAGCAGGAAAGAGCACACTTTTGCACATTCTGGGTGCCCTTGATGCGCCGACAGCGGGCACTGTACACTGCGCATCAACCAACGTGGCATCACTCAACGCTCGGGAGGCCGCCGCCTTTCGCAACCGCGAGATTGGTTACGTCTGGCAGTTTCATTATCTGTTACCAGAGTTTTCAGCACTTGAAAATGTGGCAATGCCGCTACTAGCCCGTGGAATTAATCGTCGACAGGCGCTAGATGCTGCATCTAATTGGCTTAAGGAGGTCGACCTGCAAGACCGTAGTGATCACAGGCCAGGGGAGCTCTCAGGCGGAGAGCAGCAGCGCGTGGCGCTAGCTCGGGCCTTGGTTGGAAATCCGCGGCTTTTGCTGGCAGACGAGCCTACCGGTGACCTGGATGAGACTACCGCCGGGCGAATTTTTGATCTTTTAGAACGATTGCACTTAACCCACGGGCTCACTTCTATTTTGGTGACCCATAACCTGGATCTGGCCGCGCGGTGTACGCGGACTCTGCGCCTGGAGGGCGGGCGCCTTCATGCTGTGGGAATTTCTCCTTTTGGAGTTCCCCCCACGGCGGGAACTCACCCCGGCAGGGAGCAGTAAAAGCACCTTTCCGGGTGGTTTTTGAGTCTGATTGTATAAGTGGGTTCGGAATTGCTTTCCGAGCTCACGAGCGGTGGGTGGGGTGCCTGCGGAAGAAGAACTCCGAGGCGACCGGAACAAGGCAAGAGGGTCTCCGGTCCATCCAAAAGAGCTGTTCGGGGCAGTGCGAGGTTTTCCGGGGCCTCCGGCGGCGTTAGTTTAAAGAGGGGCGCGGTAAGCGGGACTGAAGCCGATAACGCGGTTCCCAGCGACAGATGTACGTCGGTGGGGTGCCGAAAAAATCGGACGGCCACTTCTACCGAAAGCCTGCTGCAAGAGGAGATCAGTATGTTCGAACGCTACACGGAGAAGGCACGACGCGTGATCTTCTTCGCGCGATATGAGGCCAGCCAGTTTGGCTCACCCTATATCGAGACCGAGCACCTTCTGCTGGGCCTTCTGCGCGAAGACAAGGCGTTAACCAATCGCTTTTTGCGTTCGCACGCCTCGGTGGAGTCGATCCGCAAACAGATTGAGGCGCACACCACAATCCGCGAGAAGGTGTCAACGAGTGTCGACCTGCCGCTTTCAAATGAGTGCAAACGCGTGTTGGCGTATGCAGCGGAAGAAGCCGAGCGGCTAGGGCACAAACATATCGGTACCGAGCATTTGCTGCTAGGGCTACTGCGCGAAGAGAAGTGCTTCGCGTCGGAGATTCTGCAGGAACGCGGCCTAAAGCTTGCGCAGATTCGCGACGAACTGGCGCGGGTTACCCAGGAGAAGGCGCCGGCGCAGGCAAGGCAGCGCGAATCGAGCCTGTTGGCCGAGTTCAGCCGCGACTTGACCCAGGCCGCGATGGACGGGCAGCTTGACCCACTGGTCGGGCGCGACGGCGAACTTGAGCGCGTTATCCAGATCCTGTGCCGCCGCACCAAAAACAATCCTGTGCTGATCGGTGAGCCGGGCGTGGGCAAGACTGCAATTGTCGAAGGACTGGCGCAGCGCATCGCCGACGGCGAAGTGCCGAGCTTTCTCGCCGACAAGCGGGTGCTTGCTCTCGACTTGTCGCTCATCGTGGCCGGCACCAAGTATCGCGGCCAGTTTGAAGAGCGCCTGAAGACGATCATGAAAGAGCTGATGGAGAATCAGAACTCGATCATCTTCATCGACGAACTGCACACGCTGGTCGGTGCGGGTTCTGCCGAAGGCTCTTTAGACGCAGCCAATATCCTCAAGCCGGCTCTCTCTCGCGGTGAAATTCAGTGCATTGGCGCAACCACGCCCGCTGAGTATCGCAAATCAATCGAGAAAGATCGTTCCCTCGAGCGCCGCTTCCAGGCTGTCAAGGTTCCACCGCCCAACGAAGCAGACGCCATCAAGATCATCAACGGCATCAAGGACCGCTACGAGAAGTTCCACGCGGTCAGCTATACCGATGCCGCGATCGAGTTTGCAGTGTCGCACTCAAACCGCTACATCCCCGATCGCTTCCTGCCAGACAAGGCCATCGATCTCATCGACGAAGCCGGCGCGCGCGTAAAGCTGCGCCAGACCTCGTTGCCTGAGGAGATCACTGAGGTCCAGAAGCGCATCAAGTTCATCGTCCACCGTATGGACTCGGCCATTGCGAACCACGAGTTCGAGAAGGCGCGCTTCTACTCCGATGAGGAGCGCAAAGAGCGCGAGAACCTGCGTGCTCTGCGCGATAAATACCATCTCGATGATTCCGCTGCCGGCATCGTGGGCCGCGAAGACATTGAAGACGTTGTCAGTCGCTGGACCGGCGTGCCGGTAACCAGCATCAAGGAAGAAGAGACGCAGAAGCTGCTGCGCGTGGAAGAAGAGCTCCACAAGCGCATCATCTCGCAGGAGAAGGCAATCTCCGCACTGGCCCGGGCCATTCGCCGGTCCAGAGCCGGATTGAAATCTCCCGCGCGCCCAATCGGAAGCTTCCTCTTCCTAGGGCCTACCGGCGTTGGCAAAACGGAAGTGGCGCGTACGCTGGCCAACTTCCTGTTTGGATCGGACAAGGCGCTAATCCGCTTCGATATGTCGGAGTTCATGGAAAAGCACTCCGTCTCGAAGTTGATCGGTTCGCCTCCCGGATACGTGGGCTACGAAGAGGGCGGCCAGTTGACCGAACGCGTCAAGCGGTCTCCTTATTCGGTCGTATTGCTCGACGAAATCGAGAAGGCGCATCCGGATGTGTTCAACATCCTGCTGCAGGTTTTTGAAGACGGCCAGTTGACCGATGGACTTGGCAACACGGTCGACTTCAAGAACACCATCCTCATCATGACGTCGAATATCGGCGCACGTCACCTACAGAAGAAGCAGGGCCTCGGCTTCCAGAGTGACCGGGAAGATCTGGTCAACGACAAGGTTGAAGAGCTGGTGAAGCAGGAGGTCAAGAAGACCTTCAATCCAGAATTTCTCAATCGTCTGGACGAGGTCATCCTCTTCCTGTCCCTGTCCGATGCAGATCTGATCCAGATCGTCGAGCTGCTCGTGCAGAGCTTGAACGCCAACCTGGCGCAGAAGGCCATCACCATCTCCGTCACCGAGGAAGCCAAGAAATGGATTCTTGACAAGACTCTAGGCGATCGCAGCTATGGCGCTCGCCCGTTGCGTCGTGCCCTGCAGCGCTACGTTGAAGATCCTCTGTCGGAGGCTCTTATCGCTGGACAGATTCAGCAGCGCCCGGCCTTCCTCGAGGTCTATCTCGAAAACAATCAACTCTTCTATCGCCCGGTCAGCGCAGATGTAACCGCAAGCGAAGAGAAAGCGGCCGGCATCCTGCTCTATAGCGCGTAAGAGCCGACGGCATTATCACCAATCTGGGTGCCCCAGGTCTCGATTTTTGAGACCTGGGAAGCTCACCCCCCCGGCTAACCAGCCGGGGTTTTCATTTCAAGGCTCGGCGCAATGCCGTAGCATAGGTGGAATATTCCCGATGCGAGGTCACGCATGGCCGATATTGTCACTCATCCAGAATTAACTGCCGAAGAGATCAGCAGCTTAACCCGCCAGACCAACTACGGTACGTGGCGCGTCCAGAAGACATGGAAGCCGCTCTATATAGCCGATGCCGAGGGCTGTTGGATCACGGATGGCGCTGGCAAGCGCTATCTCGACTTCAGCTCGCAGCTCATGTGCGTGAACCTCGGCCATAAGAATGCGGCAGTCGTGGAGTCCATCGGTAAGCAGGCGCGCGAGCTTGCCTTCGTCGGGCCTGTATATGCGACTGAAGCCCGTGCCAGGCTCAGTGCCAAGTTGCTTGAAGTGCTACCCGCGGGGCTTGAGAAATTTTTCTTCGCCACTAGCGGGACTGAAGCGAACGAAGCGGCCTTCAAGATCGCCCGGATGTACACGGGCAAGAACAAGATCATTTCGCGTTACCGCTCGTATCACGGGTCGACTGCGGGCTCGATCGCCGCTACGGGTGACCCGCGGCGCTGGGCGATGGAGCCTGCCGGTAAAATCCACAATGTCGTCTTCGCTCCTGAGACAAACTGCTACGACTGTCCCATCAAACACACCTATCCTGGCTGTAACGTCGCGTGCGTTGACTACATCGAGCACATGATTGAGAACGAAAGCGACGTCGCAGCGATCATTCTCGAACCGGTCGTTGGCACCAACGGCGTTCTGATTCCACCGCCCGAATACTTTCCGCGCCTGCGCGAGATCTGCGATCGCCAAGGCGTGCTGATGATCGACGATGAGGTGATGGCTGGGTGGGGCCGCACCGGCAAATGGTTTGCCGTTGACCACTGGGGCGTCAAGCCCGACATTCTCGTAACCGCAAAAGGAATCACATCGGCATACGTGCCGCTCGGCCTCTGCGCGACCACGAAGAAGATCGCCGACCACTTCGAGGATCATTACTTCTCGCACGGGCACACGTATGAAGCCCATCCCATCACACTCGGACCGGCGGTCACGACGATCGAAGAGATGCAGCGGCTCAAACTCGTGGAGCGTTCTGCGGAACTCGAACCCTATGTGCGCCAGAAGCTGGAGGCCTTGAAAGAAAAACATTCCTCCATTGGCGATGTGCGCGGCCTGGGCCTTTTCTTTGCGGTTGAGCTGGTCAAGAATCGCAAGACTAGGCAGGCCTTCAATACCATGCGCGACAAGGTGGAAGGCAAGCCCCTTGTTGTCGATCAGATTGCAGCGAAGATGATGGCCGATGGCGTTGCACAGCAGGCGTGGGTGAGTCACTTCGTGATCGCACCGCCGCTCATCGTCACCAAAGAAGAAATCGACTTTGGCATCGACGCTCTCGACCGCCATCTCGGGATTGCTGACGCGCTGGTGGATTGAGGGAGGGACGACGAACCTTGCTGAGTGAGATGTTTCATCGCCAACGGATTACTGTCAGCAGGTTCGAGTAGTCATCGGTCCACACGCGCGCGTTCACCTGTCCCTGAAGGGTATTCCACGACGCGAGTGAGTCCGCGCTCGCCACGAGATGCGCCAGATCATTCTGGCTGCGTGCCATCACCACCCACCGCGATCCCAATTTCCCCTCATTCACCTGCTGATCGGTGACCGTGGAATCATCCTCGATCCATGAGAAAAGGTTTGCATTCTGCACAAGATTGGCGAGCACCGGTGCCAGGTCGAGGTGCTGATTGGTGATGTGGAAGGCAATAATGCCGCCCGGCGCAAGCTTTTGTAGATAGAGTTGTAGAGCCTCGCGCGTCATCAAATGCATGGGAATCGAATCGCCGCTGAAGGCATCGAGTACGATCAGCCGGTATTTCCCATCGCGCGCTTCGCCGAGCTTCAGCCTTGCGTCGCCCAGCACGATTCTTGCACGGGGAGCGCAGTCTCGCAGGAATGTGAAGTAGCGGGGATTCCCGGCGATATTCGCTACCAGCGGATCGATCTCGTAGTAGGTGAGGTTTTGTCCTGGCTGCGCGAGACACGCCATCGCGCCCGCACCCAGACCCACGATGGCCCAGTCGTCTGAAGAAGTGTTGTAGAGCGCACGGGCGACCTGGCCAGCCGGGCCGCCAGTGGTGTAGTACGCGAGCGGGATTCGACTTTTTGCCGGGTCGAGGCTTTGCATCCCGTGCAGGGTTGCACCGTGAAGCAGGTCGCGGAATCTTCCCGTTGGATCATCAGCCACGCGGTAGACGCCAAAGAAACTTCGCTCCATGTCGACAACGTGGCCATAGGGGCCGACGTAGAAGAGGCTGGCAAGAAATGCCGCGGCGCAGCCCAATCCGAATCGAAGTGGGCGTCTCTGGGCGAAGAGCATGCAGCAGGCCATAGAGACGCCGAAGATGAGAAAGTAGGCGGAGACGGGCAGATGAATTGCGGCGGCCCGGGGGATAACGAATGCTGCGGTCATGCCGATGCCGAGAGTGAGAGGAAGGAGCCAGTCAAGCCGGCGGGCACCGATATCCTCTGTAGCGTCGTGTTGGCCTTGATGGATGGACCGACGGAGGAGGGTCGCGCAGATTAAAGCGATCGGGAACTCAACGACCGAATGAAAGGCAACGGGCGCGATGATGGAGTTGAAGATTCCCCCGAGCACGCCGCCAACGGAGATCAGAAGATAGAACTCGGTAAGCTCGTCCACCTTCGGCCGGGTCGCGGCAAGTTCCCCATGGCACACCATGGCTACGCTGAAGAGAAGAATCGAATATAGGATGATCATTGCCACCAGGGGCAACCTGGATTGCAACATGCCCGGAACCAGGCCGCAGAGGATCAGGATGGGAAGACGCTGGTCAAAGATCGCCGGAGAAACGATCTGCCGCCGTGCAAATACGAACACAAAACTGATCAGATAAAGCGCCAGGGGAATTATCCAGAAGAGTGGAATCGCAGGAACATCGGTGGTGATAGCGGTGGTTACCCCGAGCATCAGGCTGGAAGGCACGAAGGCCAGAGCGATCCAGCGTAGGCGGGTGCGCATGGAACTCTCCGGCTTCTGTCCTCCATCTTCGACGACCGGGCTTGCGGCTGGGGATGGACGGTTCCAGCAAAACAGGGCACAAGCCAGGATAGACGCGGCGAGAACTGCGTAACCAAAACTCCACACGCGGCTCTGGGCGCCTAGCGTCAGCGTGGGTTCCAACAGCAGCGGGTACGCTAGAAGACCGACGAGACTGCCGGCATTGCTTGCGGCATAGAGAAAATAGGGGTCCTTGGCATGGGAATGTCCCGATGCGGCGAACCATCGCTGGATCATCGGTGTGCAGGAAGAGAGCGCGAAGAAAGGTATTCCGACAGAGACAGCGAGTGCCGACAGTATCCAGGGAATCGGGTTGGTTTGTGTCGGCGGCGTCCAAGCGTCCGGCAGATGCACAGGGAGCACGTCGAGCGCGACTGGAAGCAAGACCACCGCGCACTGCGCGACGAGAAGAACGCGACCGCGGAACCATTTTGCCGTGACATGCGCGTACGCATAGCCGGCCAGCAAAACCGCTTGAAAAAAGACGAGACAGGTATTCCAGACTGCCGGTGACCCGCCGAGCAGGGGTAGCAGCATCTTAGCCACCATCGGCTCAACCAGGAAGAGCAGAGCGGCGCTCAGAAAGACAGAGATGCTGAAGAGAACCAAGATCATGCGATCAGCAATTCCTACCGAGACAATTTTGTCGATCACTTCAATCGAAACAGAGAACCTGCTCGATGGGTCGATGTTCAGATGATATCTGCCGCGCAGGAACGCTGTGGCGTTCTTAACCGCACCGCGCAATATCAGTCGAAAACGACCGTCTTGTTCCCGTAACAGAGGATTCGCTGATCAAGGTGCCAGCGCACCGCACGGGCGAGAACCAACCGTTCGAGATCGCGTCCTCGCGCGACCAGATCTTCCACCTGATCGCGGTGTGAGATGCGCGCAACGTCCTGCTCGATGATCGGGCCGTCGTCCAGAATCTCGGTAGCGTAGTGGCTGGTAGCGCCAATCAGTTTCACGCCGCGGGCGTGCGCCGCATGGTAAGGCTTGGCGCCGGTAAAGGCCGGAAGGAACGAGTGATGCACGTTGATGATGGCAGCAGGGTAATGTGCGACGAAAGCCGGAGAGAGAATCTGCATGTAGCGAGCAAGGATGATCAGTTCGATCTTGTGCTTATTGAGGATTTGAAGCTGCCATTCTTCCATCTTCTGGCGACTTGGCGCATTGACGGGGAGGTACTCGCATGGAATTCGATAGTACGCGGCAAGATTTTCCACCTCACGATGGTTAGAGATCATGACAGGAATGTCGCATTCCAACTCACCGGATTGCCAACGGTGAAGCAGATCGGCCACGCAGTGCAGGTACTGAGAGCAGAACAGGGCGACACGTGGTTTATTTTTCGTCGATTCGATCCGCCAGTGCATATCCAGTTCGGCGGCGAGCGGCGCAAATTCCTGGCTAAATGCGGCCAGGTCAAATGACGACGATTCCCTGTTTTTAATAGGTTCGCCCCCATCGTTCAAGGCCCATTCCACGCGCATGAAAAACAGTCCGAGGTCGTGATCCTGGTGTTGATCGGCGTGCAGAATGTTGGCGCCATGTTCGTAAAGCATTCCAGCGACCCGCGCAACCAGTCCTTTGCGATCGGGGCAGTCAATCAGCAGAACAGCCGTGTCTTTCATGGTCTCTCCAGCTTAAGCTATCGATCGGATTTTTGAGGACCATCCATCGTTACATGCTTTTTCGGCTGTTCATCGATTGGCCGCAGTAGGAGCAGCAGGTTTCGCGGTTTGCGGCAGAACAGATAACTGCAAGCGGAGAGTTCTCGCGAGATCCGCAACGATGCGCAGCTTTTCCGCTACGACATCTGGTACTCCGTTGTGCGAGAGCGCCAATTGCGACTGCAGCAGTAATCCTGTGACTGTCTTCCGTAATTCCATTCCGAGATCTTCGCGCGCGGCAAGCTGAGCCACAGCTTGTTCTCTCTCGCGGCGGCTCAGCGCCGCACGGATTTCCCTGACAATGCGGGCTGTACCAGAGAGAGCGAAATTGATCTGGAGCGGAATGGCCTGCCCCGCGTGTTCCCATATCGCGTCCGCTGCGGCCGGATCACATTCCGCCAGTGTCTCGTCGACAACCACGGCCGAAAACGCTCTCTTCCGCAGGACATCCAGGGCAGTTCGACGCCCATCCGCCACTTCTACCGTGAGATCAAGCAGTTTAGCGACAGCTTCGGCGCAATTGCGCACCCCTTCAATTCCACTGACAATAAGAATGCTCATGGTCACTCCTCAGGTGTTGCTGTCGCAATTGTGTTTTCGTATTTGTTAGGTTGCAAGCCATGACACGCTTAATGGATGGCGATAAATCGTCCAGCGATGAGTGTTGGGGCGCTAGTCCGCATGGCGCGGATCGGCTAATCCGTATTCCTTCAGCTTGCGATACAGCGTGGTCTTTCCAATCCCCAGCAATCGAGCGGCTTCCAGTTTGTCGCCGTTGGTTACGCGAATCGCGTCGAAGATGGCATCACGCTCCTTCACAGCGAGGGGCACGATTTCCTTGGAGGTCGCGGCTTCACGATTCTTGCCGGCATGCATGGCCGCATGAAGGCTAGCGAGCGCTTGCTGCTGCAGTTGAGTTGGCAGGTCGCCAATCTCGATTTCCCCGCCCGAAGCCATGGTCACGCCATGTTCCACCGCGTTCTCCAGTTCGCGCACGTTGCCGGGCCAGTCGTACGCAACCATGGTGCGCAGCGCATCGTCATGGATGCTGAATTTTCCCGGATGCGTACGGTGGATCTTCTTAAGAAAGTGAGCCACCAGCACGGGTATATCGTCTCGGCGATCACGGAGTGGAGGCAGGCGCAGATTAACTACGTTAAGGCGGTAGTAGAGATCCTTGCGAAACGTTCCCCGCTCTACCATGGCGGCAAGATCCCGGTTGGTCGCGGTCAGAATGCGGGCTTTGATGGGTGTGCGCAGAGTGGAGCCGACCGGGCGTACTTCCTTTTCCTGCAGTGCGCGCAGCAGCTTGGCCTGAAGTTCGAGAGTGAGTTCCCCGATCTCGTCAAGAAAGACCGTTCCGCCGCCCGCAGCGACTAGTAACCCATCCTTGGAGTGATTTGCGCCGGTGAACGCGCCCTTCACATAGCCGAAAAGCTCACTTTCTACCAAGGTTGGCACCAAGGATCCACAGTCAACCGGCAAGAAGGGTTTTTCCGGGTTAGGTCCGAAGCTGTGAATTGTTCGCGCTACCATTTCTTTGCCGGTCCCGCTTTCTCCGAGAATCAGAACAGGGTGATTCGAGTGCGCCACCTTGGAGAGCATTCGGTAGAGTTTTTCCATCTGCGGAGAGCGGCCAATCATCTGTCCCATTCCGTCCTGCGCTCGCAGGCATTCTCGGAGCTGGCGGGACCGGGTATCCATGTGGTTGCGCGCACCGGCACGTTCGAGTGAAGACGCAAGCTCCTCCACGGTAAATGGCTTGTTGAGGTAGTCGGTCGCACCGCAGTGGACCGCAGCCAGCGCTACGCTGGCGGAGTTTACGGGCGCCATGGCGATGATGGAGATGCGCGGATGGAGGGCATTGATCTCGGCAACGGTTTCAAGGCCGGCGTCGCCGTTTGTGGGCAGATCAATAAGAATGATGTCGGTGGGAAGCTGGATCAGAGTGGACCGCACCCGGCCCAGCCTGGAGATGCCCTCCGCCTTATATCCCAGACTCTGAGCAACCTCGACGCAGGCTGATCTTGATGCTTCATCGTCATCGACTACGAGAACGTGCAGCTGGGACAGCTGGACCGGGATTTCGGGCGGTTGGCTCATCTTTTGCGAGCTAAAGAAGGTTGAAAGCATAGTAGTCGCCTCATCAATTCTGGCTGTGTGGGCCAGATCACTCATGTATTGGAAAGTGGGAGAGCGCTACGCAGCTTCGACGGGCAACTCGATCTGGAAGCACGCACCCACAGGATCACGGTTTGCAGCGTGAATCAGTCCCCCGGCGCCCTGTACAACAGAGTGCGTGATCGAGAGACCGAGACCACGATGGCGCAGGGGCCACGCGTTGCTCTCACCAACTGCATTCGTGGTCGAGGGACGAGGTTCAAACAGGCTCTCCAGGATTTTGTTGGGCAGTCCGGGCCCGTTGTCTTCCACATTCAATGTCAGCCATGGGCTGTTTCCCGGCTCGCCGCAACTTTCCCACAACGTGATGTGGATTCTGCCCACAGCCGACATGGCCTCTGCGGCATTCTTTACCAGGTTCACCAGGATACGAGTGAGGTCTTCGCAAGTCATGCGCACTGGTGCTGCGCCGCCCTGCACGTCGACCGTCAGGGCTATCGTTGGTCCGGCCAGAGAAGCCAGCAGGCTCCGATTGGCGAGAAGTTCCTCTGCCAGATTTCTGATCGGTTCTGCGGGAATGTTTTTCCATTGGCGAGGGGTTCTTTCCGGCATGATGAACGGGTCGTTGGGTGTGTCACTTGACTTAATGCTTCCTGGTGCATCGGCCCCCTCGATCAGCATCAGCTTGTCCACCAGTCGGCGGCTCGCCGCGGCAACCAAACGAAGCTCCCCGCCGTAATGGGCAAAAGGCACCCCAAGGACTCCCGGCTCCTGCAATAGATCGCAATAGAGATCGAGCGCCGTTACCATGTTGCAGGCATCGTGGGCGATCTCCGCAACGTCTTCGCCTCGAGTTGTCATCGTCGAGAGAATATCGATCACCGTGTCCACACGCTTCTGCTCGACTTCACCTAATTCGCTGAGTTGCTCGACCTGGTGCATTGTTGATTCCTTTCTATTGCATCGCTCCCGATTCCGGGTTTAGAAGTCCCGCGTTTTCGTCTTTCCTATTTACACGTAGCGTGCCAAATCAGGACACTTATTCTTAAGTTCCGCAGAGGAAGGGGTTTAACGTGGGAAGTCCGGTGAAAATCCAGAGTCTTCGCTAACCGGAGTTGATTCCCAAATTGGAACTTGGAAGGATGCCAATTGGCCCCAGTGGACATCGATTGAACGACTTGCATTGCCACAAGATCGAACTTCCCAAATTGGTCCTTCCTGAAATGGGAAGGCTGGCTTCTGGAAGGAGGAAGCTCAGGCTGTTCTCGTACAATCGGCCTATGAAACCTGCACAAAGTACCAACTTTTTCCGCCCCGGTGATCGCAAGCCGAACCAGCTTCGCCCTTTAACGCTTACGCCAGGCTACGTGCAGACTGCGGAGGGTTCGGTGCTGGTGGCGTTGGGCAACACGCGGGTTTTGACCAATGCGACCATCGAGCAGGGAGTACCGGGTTGGCTCCGCAACTCGGGTCGGGGTTGGGTGACGGCAGAGTATGCCATGCTGCCACGCTCGACGGTGACGCGGACGCCGCGGGAGAGCGAGCGCGGAAAGATCGGCGGACGGACGCACGAAATTCAACGACTGATCGGGCGCAGCCTCCGTTCTGTTGTGGACATGCATCTGCTGGGCGAGCGAACAGTGATTCTCGACTGCGACGTAATCCAGGCGGATGGCGGAACACGGACGGCGGCGATCACCGGGGCGGCCGTGGCGCTGGCGATTGCCCTTAACGCGCTGGTGAAGGCGGGAACGCTGAAGCAGTCCCCGCTAAAGCAATTGGTTGCGGCAACCTCAGTCGGTATCGTCGGCGGCATGCCGCTGCTCGATCTCTGCTATGAAGAGGATTCGCAGGCCGAGGTGGACATGAACATCGTGATGACGGCCGATGGCGGACTGGTGGAAACTCAGGCGACGGCTGAGAAGGGAAGCTACTCGCGTCGCGACCTTGACGGGCTCATCGATCTGGCGGACGCGGGACTCATTGATATTTTTGCTGCACAGCGGGCGGTGCTTGAGTCCGTATCGTGAGTGATTCTTAACCGCGTTGCGAACGATGCCAAGGATCTTAATGGCCCATGGGAGCCGCAGGCATCGCCTTGGGGCGTCTCATCAAGAATGGCAACGGGATTAGAACCGCGGTTACGGCGACCATTACCCAGATGACATCGACATAAGCAAGCAGGCGGCCTTGGATCATAGCCATGCCGTAGATTTGTGCCCCGGCGTGGTGGATGGCATCGGGCATGGCAGAGCCTCGCTGCATCCATGCTCCTGCGAGGCCTGCGCGCATCTGGTCATATGCGGGATTCCCGGCTGCGGCTTTCGGCACCAGCATGGCGAGATGCTTCTGGCTGAGGCGGGCTAGGAGCGTGGTGACGAAGCTGATACCGACGCTTCCGCCGAGATTGCGCATGAGCGCAGTGAGCCCACTAACCTCGTTGTACTTTTCCTGCGGAATGCCCGCGTAGCATAGCGTATTAATCGGAATGAACAGGAACGGCAATCCAAGCGCGATCACGGCGCGCCAGCTTACAGCCATGCCAAAGCTGATGTTGAGATTGATCTCGGTCATGCGCCAAAGACCGAACGTGGTGACCACAAAGCCCATGGCAACCAGCTTGCGCGGATCGAATTTGGGCGCAAGTGCGCCGGCAACGGGAAAGAGCAGCATCAGCACCAGTCCACCGGAAGAGACGGCCATGCCCGCCTGGCGTGCGGAATAGCCCATGATCTCCTGCAGAAACTGCGGTATCAGCACCGTTGACGAATACAGCGATAATCCCACCATGAACATGACGAGCTGGGTGGTCGCTACATTTCGTCGCTTGAACAGGCGCAGATCGAGGATGGGATGTTCAATCGAGAGCTCGCGCCAGAAGAAGAGCGAGAGGCCGATCGTGGCTGTGATGGCAAGGGTGACGATGAAGCGGGAACTGAACCAGTCGTCTTCCTGGCCCTTGTCCAGCATGATCTGCAGCGCGCCAATGGCGACAATGAGGAGTCCAAGTCCCCAGTAGTCCACGCCTTCGCGGCGCTTGCGAATCTCGGCAAGGTATGGCGGGTCTTCCACCACGCGATTGGTGAGGTAGAGCGATAGGATGCCAACCGGGATGTTGAGAAAGAAGATCCAGCGCCAACTGTAGTTGTCCACGATCCATCCGCCGACAGTGGGGCCGAGAACGGGAGCCATGACCACGGCGACGCCATACATGGCGAAAGCCATGCTGCGCTTCTGCGGAGGAAAGGTGTCGGCGAGGATGGACTGCTCGCTGGGCTGCAAACCGCCGCCTGCGGCGCCCTGCAAAACGCGGCAGAAGACCAGGATTCCGAGAGTGGGCGCAATGCCACATAAAAACGAGGCGAGCGTGAAAAGGAAGACGCAGCTCATGTAGAAGCGCTTGCGACCGATGCGGTTGGCGATCCAGCCGCTGATAGGGAGCACCATGGCGTTGGCGACCAGGTAGCTGGTCAGTACCCACGTGGCTTCGTCAGGACTGGCCGAAAGCGAGCCGCCGATGTGGACCATGGCGACATTGGCAATCGAGGTGTCCAACGCCTCCATGAAGGTGGCCATGGTGACCGTGATGGCGATGACCCAGGGATTGGCGCGAGGTCGCCATGTGTCATGAAATGTGGTTGTCGCCGCGGCGGCCACGCCTGGTCCTTTCGAGTTGAAGAAGCTTTTCTTGAGCCGCCGAGGGCAGCAGGTTGAACTGAGGGAGTGCTGACAACAGATTACCGGAATCGGGGCGTTCGTTGGGGGAGGGGGGTGTGTAATCCTGAGTGCGAGATGCAAGGTACTCAATCAGTTGCGGAGACAGGGCCTGAGACGGGTTTTCTGGTGCTGGGGGTGGATACTTGCGGGCCGTCGGGGACCGTGGCACTGGCGCGGCTTGTAGGCGGCGTGGCGAGGTTCCTGGAGCAGACTGAGCTGGCAGGGCGCAGCTATTCAACGACGTTGGTAGCAGCCGTCGAACAGACACTCCGTGAGCATCGGGCGACGCTGTCCGCCGTCGGTGCAATTGTCGTGGTGAGCGGGCCGGGAAGCTTTACCGGAGTCCGGGTGGGGCTGAGTGCCGTCAAGGGACTGGCGGAACCGGGACAGATTCCGGTAGTGGCCGTCTCGCGACTGGCTGTTCTGGCAGCGAAAACCGGAGAGGCGTCGGCAGCACTGGACGCTCACCGGCATGAGGTATTTTTGCGGTTGGCGGGGCAGGAGTCGGTAGCGACGGAGTTGCTTGCCGGTGCGGAGGAGCTTGCCGATGTGGACGCCGTGCCGGCGAAGATTGCGGTCTGCGATGAGCAGGCGCGGGAGTTATTGAAGGCCCACTGGCAGGAAGTGGAGTTGGTTCGAAGCGAGGCCCCAACTGCGGCGGACGCGATTCGTTTTTGTGTGCCGCGAATTGTAGCGCGGGAGTTCGACGACCTGGCATTGCTCGACGGACACTATCTGCGACGGTCGGATGCGGAGATCTTCGGCGATCCGACGTCAGCAAAGGCGCGCCCGGCATGAGCGCCGAATCCACGATCCGAATTCGTCCCATGGCGGCGACGGACTTGGATAGGCTCGTTGAGATTTCCGCGGGGCTGCATCACGCGCCGCAATGGCCGCGACGCACCTATGAAGCCATATTCGATCAATTCTCTCCAAAGCGCATTGGGTTCATCGCCGAAGACAGGACGACCGGTCCGATCGTGGGCTTTGCCGTTGCTCTGTTGGTGCCTCCTGAAGCTGAATTGGAGTCGATTGGCGTATTGGCGGGATATCAGCGCCAAGGGACCGCGAGACGGCTTTTTGAAGCAACGACCGTTGAACTCTCTCGGGCTCAGATACGTCAAGTGGTGCTCGAAGTGCGCGAGTCAAATGAGGAGGCGCGATATTTTTACTTGTCACTTGGGTTTGTCGAGGAGGGGCGGCGACCCGGTTACTATGCTGACCCGGTTGAAGATGCCATTCTGATGAAGTTGAAGCTTGGCGGCGCCTTGGCTGTACGAACGAAGCGTCACGTCCACACTGATATGTGATCTTGGTCACATCAGTTGAGTGAAGGTTAAGAAATCCACAGCTCCGCGCCATTTTCTTACGTCTTCCGACTTGCCCATTGCGCGCGGGAGGACTATATGTATTGGGTTAAGAAGGACGGAGGTGCTTGATGGATGAGATAAATGACTCGACGCTGAGCGAAGAAATTGGTCGTCTCCAGGCCGAACATCGTCGCTACGCTCGGCGGTTGGAAGAATTGCTTCAAAAACCTTATCTCTCTACCGATGAGGAACTCGAAGAGGTTCGCCTGAAGAAGCTGAAACTGCATGCCAAGGACCTGATTTATGCCCTCGAGCATCGGGCTCCGGCAATCGCATAGAGTTTCAGGCCTTCGGGTCGCATGACGATGCAGAGGACGGCTGGGCCGCTCGGCTACAGACCGCGTGCGCGACAACAGTCTACCGCAGATATCCGAGTGTCGAATTCAACCGTATAATCGTTAGGGACAATGGTTCGTGACGGTTACATCTACGGTTTGAGTCTGCTGGCAGTGGCGGCTGTACTAGCGTGGGCCACTGGCACTTGGGTATGGAGTCTTGTGCCCGTTCTGTTGGCCGGGTTTTTCCTGTGGTTTTTCCGGGATCCCCAGCGCGCAATTCCCAAAGGTGAAGGTTTGCTGGTTTCGCCCGCGGACGGGGTTGTGACCGAAACTGTGAGCATTGAAACGCCGGAGGGTCCGCGCCAGCGCATCAGCATCTTTCTGAATGTGTTCGATGTGCATGTGAACCGCTCGCCGATTGCGGGCGAAATCACGGCCGTTCGCTATCAAAAAGGGAAATTCCTGAATGCCATGAACCGGGAGTGCGCGGAACGCAACGAACAGAACATTGTGACAGTCCGCGGCGAGGGCATGGAGATCGTCTTCAAGCAGATCGCAGGACTGATTGCGCGGCGGATCGTCTTCAACCAAAGCGTGGGCGACCGCGTAGAGCGCGGCCAGCGCGTGGGCCTGATCAAGTTCGGTTCGCGCACGGATATCATCCTGCCCGCCGAAGCGGAGATTCGGGTAAAGGTTGGGCAGCGCGTGAAGGGCGGTTCATCGATCGTTGCCGAAATGCCGGAATCTGAACTTGCTGTGGGCGTGACCACACAGCGAAAGACCGCCAGTGCGAGCGCAGAGCCCGGGATCGTCGAAGGAGACGAAGCTTGAACTTCTCTGAGGCGGAGCTCGCCAAGGCTAAAAACAAGGCGCGGCTGAGGCGCGGCATGTTTATTCTGCCCTCGCTATTCACCGCGATGAACATTGGCGCAGGTTACTTTGCAATTACGCAGACCATTGAAGCGGCCAGCAGCAATGCGCAGGCAAACGGCGCGCAAATGCATCTGGACTGGGCGGCAATCGCTATTTTGATAGCCATTCCGTTCGATTCGCTCGATGGGCGCATCGCGCGCATGACAAATACCGCGAGCGACTTTGGCAAGGAGCTGGATTCGCTTGCGGATGTGATTACGTTTGGTGTCGCGCCGAGTTTGCTGGCGTTTGTGTGGGGATTTCACTTTCTTCCCGATACCATTTCTCCGCAGCTTCGTCAGCACCTGGTCCAGGCCGGAGCGTTCATTTGCTTTCTGTTCCTCATGGGAGGAGCCTCGCGGCTGGCGCGGTTCAACATCAGCCACGATCCAAAGCCCAGAAATCCAGGCAGGCCGGATCGCAAATACTTTGTGGGAATGCCGATTCCGGGAGCTGCGGGCCTGTTGGCGGCTACGGTGCACTTCTTTTATGGAATTCCAGTGCAGGCCTGGTGGGTGGCAATACCCTGGTTGATCCTGGTGGGGCTTGCCGGATTTCTGATGGTAAGCACGTGGAGGTTCTGGTCTGGCAAAGAAATCGACCTGGCCCGAAGTCATCCATTTCAGCTGCTTTTCATCATGGCGATTGTGCTCTACGTCGTACTAAGGTATTCCCAGGTAGTGCTGTTCGCCATTGCGCTGGTTTACATGTTTTCCGGCATCTGGGCGCGGGCTGCGTACGGTTGGTCCCGGCGGCGCCGGCGAGGACAACAAAACGATCCGACGGGACTGCCTGATGGGCCGAGTTCCGATCCTGACCCGCTGCATCACTCCTGAGTACAAACGACAAGAAGGAAGCCTGTGTACAAGATTGCCATCGTTGGAGCCTCCACACTGCTGGGCAAAGAGCTGAAAGATGCTCTTACAGAGTCGTCGCTTGCCGCTGCGAATTTCAGCCTCTTTGACGAAGATGATGGTCTTGGCCGACTCGATCAGCTTGGTGACGAAATCACGTTCGTTCAGGCCGTAAGCGCGGACTCTTTCCAACATGTTGACTTCACGTTTTTCTGTGGATCAGAAACCATGACGCGCAAATACTGGCGCGAAGCGCTCCGCGCGGGGTCGACTGTGCTGGATCTTTCAGGGGCTCTCGATCAGGAGCCAGGAGTCCTGGTTCGCTCGCCATGGGTCGGGGAGCAGGATGTAACCGCAGACTTATTCACACCAGCAGTGGTTCCGGCGCACCCGGCGGCACTGGCCCTGGCGCTCTTGATGGAGCGCATCCAGCAGGCGGCACCGGTGAGGGATGCTGCGGCAACCGTTATGCTTGCGGCGAGCGAGTTCGGTCGAGCAACGATGGATGAACTACATCAGCAGACGGTGAATCTTCTGAGCTTCCAGTCAATACCAAGGGAAACGCTTGACGCGCAATTGGCTTACAACATGCTTTCTGGATTCGGGGAGAACGCTAAAGTCAACATGGCCGCTATGGACGCTCGGATAAGGCGGCAGTACAGCTCGCTAGCGGGAAGACGCCTCTCAGTTTTGGCGATACAAACCATCACTGCGCCTGTTTTTCACGGCCACACCTTTTCCATCTTTGCCGAATTGGAACGGCCGGTAGATTTGTCGACCCTCGAAGACGCATTGAGCGGCGATCATGTGGACCTTGTGCTGGAGGACACGGACTCTCCTTCGAATCTGTCCGCGACAGGACAGAACGATGTATTGGTCCGGCTTCGTCTTGAGCCAGGACCTCGCAATGCGAACGAATCGGCTCGCGTCTGGTTGTGGGCGGCCTCGGACAATCTGCGTCTGTTTGCGCAGAATGCGGTGGAGTGCGCGCTGGACCTCAGACGGTTGAGGCCGCAGGGAACTGTGCAATAGCTGCGTCGTTCCCTCTTCCAGAACGGCAAATAACGGCGTGCCCACGGTCAGTCCACCCGGGAAGGCGACGCACCGTAATCGTTCAGGTCGAAGAGAACCCAGTCCCTTGCTCCCGGGGGCTTTACCCAGAGTTCAAGGGCAACAGAATCGACCGCGCCTTGATAGTAGGGCACGTGGATGGTATGGAGACCTGTTTCCAGATTGATTAGGGCGGCGGATTCATTGACTTGATGTAATCCGTCAAGGTTGATGATCGCCTTGTCGTCGATTTGGAGAATGGCTCCATCGTCGGAGGCCATCCGGAAGCGATACTCGCCGGGAATTTGCACCCAGAAGGAGGCATGGTAGTCGATGCCGAAGAGGTTGGTGCGTGGGGTAACGCCTGGAATCCCGGTTGTGTTCGAAAAGACCTGATTGGGAACGTCGAGGGACGATGTATATACGGACCCGATGGGATCAAGTTCACGGAAGTCGGGCAAATGGTCTGATGCCTCCGGCAACTCGTAAACGTCGCCGCAGAAGGAGTGCGGAGCGGGGACGATGGACCCGAATGAGCCGATCGGGCCCTGAGCAGGCCTGATCCAGGCGGGCGAGGGCTTGTTGCCGTCTCTCCCCCAGTTGAGCTCGAGTCGGTCCTGATAGGTCTTGAGATCTGCGGCGGTTTGAGTAGCAGCAGGTGACCCCTGCAAGGCTGGACTATGGCCGGGCTGCAGAAGCGCCACATCGGCGGCACCCAGGTTGCCGGTTGCGCGGTCGCGCACAACGACGCGCGTGAGAGCTATATGCGCTGCGGCAGGGAATTCGATGATGTGAGGGAATCCTCGATCCAGAGCTCGGGCGTAATCGGCGGAGGCCAGCACCAGCTCAAGCGGAGCGTGGAAGTAACTCAGGGGATGTCCGCTTTCGTTGAAGTTGCAGATTCCATAATCGAGCTCGATGCGGCGGTCGAGCCCCGCAGGAGCTCTCTCTGTCGAGTCGCTGTTGAGCGTCAGAAAAGAAAGCGAACTGGCGTCTACGGAAACGAGGTAACGGACTGCGTCAGTTCGCCCCGTGGTGATTAAGCGAGCTTGAAGCATGATCGAGAGCGGAGTTACGGGATAGTAGCAGGCTGACTGCCGCAGAAGTTGATCTACCTTTTCTCTATCCAGAATGGGATGGTCTGGAGCGGGTGTCGCGAGCCCAACGTAGTATTCGTGGCGATAGAAAAGCCTGATCCCGGGGCGATTCGTTGCAATTGCGATTCGGTGATGGCCACTACTCCAGCCGTCTGGGCCTGGATGGAATGCGAGCAGATAGTGGGAAGTGGACCGCTCCAGACAACTTGCCGTAATTCGGAATCCGCTCCGCAACTCTGGGGCTGAGCTGGAAGCTATATTCGGGTCAATGATGGAAAGGCTGGTGATGGGCTCGACTACTGCTGTTGCGATTGAGCGATGTGCCCACCTTTTGCTCTTCTCCTTTTTTCCCAATTCTGCTAATTCAGACACCTGAATCTCGTCAGGTTTGAGATCCAGGACCGGTCGGTCGTGGCGATCAAGGGCGATTAGATCGACTAGGACCTCTCGCGTAGTGACACGCAACGTCGTGAGTGCTGAATCATTCTGGACCTCATGATTTTCGGTGGATTCGATGGATGAAGCTTGTCTCGTTTGGGGTTCCGCAACAAGTGAAGGCGGAGGCACGAGCAATGCAATGCCTGCCAAAACGAGTAGAGATCGATGCATATTTAGACCAGAATCTTGAAAGCCATGATACTCCGCTTCAGTGATTCGCCATGACACGTGCAGATACATGTGCAGTGAGGCAGCGCGGTTATCCTCCGCACTGACGAAACCATAGTTGCTCGATGTAGCTATCGGTCATGCCGGCGATGTAGTCAGCTACGGTGCGGGAGAGGCCCTCGTCCGGAATCTGGAGCTGGTGGTCGGCAGGGAGTAATCCCGGATCGGCCATTAGCACCGAAAATAGCTCTTGAACCACCCGGGCGGCGCGCTCGTGTTCTTCCTCCATCCCAGGAGAGTTATAGAAGTGGGTATAGAGAAAGCGCTTGGCTGTGGCGCGTTCGGCTTCCATCGACGGGCTGAGCGTCGCAATTCTTCTCTGCGAATGGCGAATATCGTCGAGCGAACTGGCTCCCAAAGCCTTCACTTGTCCCCGCACTTCTTCGATCAAATCAGTAACCAGGGCGTTGAGCATACGGTTCAAGGTTTCATAGACTGCCTGCTTCGCCCGCGCCCGCGGGTATTGCGCCGTCACGTCGTCATGGAATCGGCGGAAGAATGGAACATGATCGCGGACAGCCTCGAGGTTGAGGATCCCCGAATCAAGGCCATCGTCGAAGTCGGCAGTTAGGTATGCGATTTCGTCGGCGAGATCGATCAATTGTGCTTCGAGCGGGGGACGAAGGTCGAGAAAATACTCAGCGAGTTCGGGGTGAGAAGCGCTGGTGTAGTCCCGAGAGTGCTTGATGATGCCTTCGCGCATGCCGAGAGTAAGATTGAGGCCGCGGTACGCAGGATAGCGCTCCTCAAACCAGGTAACGATCCGCAAAGCGTGCAGGTTGTGGTCGAAACTGAGACCATGCTGCCTCAAAGCGCTATCGAGGGCCTTTTCTCCGGCGTGGCCAAAGGGCGGGTGCCCAATGTCGTGGGCTAGGGCAAGACCTTCGGCGAGCTCAGAGTTCAAGCCGAGTGCCGTCGCAATTGTCCGGGAGATCTGGGCCACTTCCAGGGTGTGTGTAAGGCGGCTGCGAAAGTGGTCGCCAGGCAGAGCGCCAGCGAGCCGCGAGAAAACCTGAGTCTTTCCGGCAAGGCGGCGAAAAGCGCGGGCATGAAGAATGCGGGCGCCATCGCGAGCAAAGGGAGATCGGTAGGGATGAGGTTGTTCTGAATGCTTTCGGGCTGCGAGCGCGCCAAATCCGTTAGCAGCGATATCTTCGGGCAGCAGACAACTCACCTGGATTTGTGAACTCATCTCTTCCGGTCTCAGTCTGGTTATACCGCAGAAGAGCCAACGCACGCACATTGACGCTCGTGGGCCCGGTCGACAATGAGAAGATGGTTCTTCACAATGGAGCTCCAACGAACGTGTTTAAAGTCACCATTGTGAAGGATGCACGGTGCTATAGAATCCTTCCTGCGACAGGATTGGACAATTACCGGGGTCCCGGAGTACTATCCTGCCGATTTTAGAAAGTGCGCGGGCAGGCGTCGTAATTTCGCGCATCCGAAACTATTCACGTTCGGACTGGAGGCAAGAATGAAATTGATGAAATATGTTGCATTGGCCCTGGTGGCCCTTGGAGTTACATTCACGACGGGCTGCGAGAGGCACTCGAATAAAGAAGTTTTCTACATGATTTCGTCAAACATGGCGCTGCCGTACTGGCAGACAGCTGCCAAGGGATTCAACAAAGCCGCGGCGCAGTATAAGGTGACCGCAAAAGTGGTTGGTCCTGAAAACTACGATCCGCAGGCAGAACTGGCGGAGTTGCAGAAGGCTGTTGCAGCCAAGCCGGCCGGAATTCTGATCTCAGTCGCGGATGTATCTGTGCTCGGACCGGCGATCGATTCGGCGATCGGCGCAGGGGTTCCTGTAATCACGATTGACTCGGATGCGGTGGGGAGCAAACGGCTGTTCTTCATTGGTACCAACAATCTGGAAGCCGGAAGAATGGGCGGGCACCGGGTGGTGGAGCAATTGGGCGGCGTTGGGAACGTCGTATTTTTCACGATTTCGGGTCAGCCGAACATGGAAGAGCGGCTCAAGGGATTCAAGGATGTTTTGGACACTCGGCCCGGAATTCACGTAGTCGACGTGATTGACATCAAAAGCGACGCCCGCACAGCTTTCGACAAGACGCAGGAGTTGATGACGCAGACCGGCCCCAAAAAGATCAACGCATTCGTTTGTCTCGAGTCGGCATCGGGCAAGATGGTCTCCGACGCGGTTAAGCGGACGAATTCAACGGATCGAGTCGTGGTGGCATGGGACGTGAATCAGGACACCCTCGACGGCATCAAGGGCGGCTCGATTAACGCAACCGTTGCTCAGAAGCCTTTCACGATGGGATTTATCGGGTTGAGGTCGTTGGACGAGATTTTCCATGCGCCGCCGGTCGCACTGTCGACGGACTACAGCCAGGATGCGTTCTCGCCTTTCCCGGTCTTTATCGATACCGGCACTTCGCTGGTCGACAAACACAACGTGGATGCCTACCTTTCATCTGCAGAGGCGCACCAGTAGCAATCACCGAAGGGCCAGTGCAGGGCGATTGTATAACTGAGTCTTAACGTGCGGCAGCCTTCAAACAAGCTGCCGCACGTTCGTTTTGCAGTGCCGAAACCGACATGATTGGAACTTACTGCGTTGTAAACGTAGTGCTAAATCGATTCCTATAAAATTCCCTCCGAACTTATCCCAAGAGCCCTTGACGTTGAACAGAATTGGGTCCAACATAAGCAGCAAATAGACCCGTTACACGCGGGAAGGTAGTCTCTTGCCGAGACTACAGTCGCTGACAAATTGAAGATGAACCGGGCTCGACACGCCGACTTTTTTCGGCAGAATGCGGGACGGGCGATGGTAGTCAAGACTCAATTGAAGGGCACTGAAGTTACCGGACTTCATATCGGCGCTAGAAATGTGCGCAGATATTTCTCTAAGCGTGTCCACGTGATTGAACTGCAGCTTGATCATTTACAGATACAGTGCGGACTTTCTCCGCAATTCTGGCACGGAGAGCCAGAGATTCACGATCCGCGGCTTTGCGAATGGCTGGACTTCAAAGTCATCCACCGCACGAGTGGGCGGGAAGATGTCCGACTGGCAATGATTCCAGTCGGCAAAAACGTCTTCACGCTGCGCTCTTCTGTGTTAAAAAGCGACGCAACGGTAGCATTGAGCCGGTAACGGCAATTTGAATTCCTTGGTTCGCGGCGTGCTTGTTTCAGAGGGAGACTGTACTACCCGAAAGCGTGGTTTGGATGAAACGGCATTTTGAGAATGAAGCGATCGATGCACTGCGGAAAACTTTGGGTCAAATTTCAGTTATCAAAATCAAGGAGATCGAGCTCGAGGACCACCGGCCACGTGGCGAAAAAACAATCATTGCTCGTGTCGAGATTTATGGGCACGCTCACAAGCTCGTGTGCAAGATAATTGACAGCAGCGATAGCCATGATTTGCAAGGCGCATTCCCGGAGTTGGGAAAGCTCCAAGCGCGTTTTGCGGGAAATACAACACCGGTTTTGATTGCGCCCTCGCTGTCAGAGGAAGCGCAGAATACTTGCAGAGAGAGCAATATAGGATTTCTGGATCTTGAAGGAAACGCTCGTCTTTACTTGGATGAAGTTTTCATTGTGAAGCGCTCACTGCCGCTGCACAAAACGCTT
The DNA here is from genome assembly GCA_963802565.1 of uncultured Acidobacteriaceae bacterium. GTDB lineage: Bacteria > Acidobacteriota > Terriglobia > Terriglobales > Acidobacteriaceae > Telmatobacter. The sequence goes on from CAWDJR010000021.1 coordinate 142,900, forward strand.
CCGCCTCGGGCTGAAACAATGCCCACCTGCGAAACGGCCCGCTTTGCAGAACTCGCAGAGCGCGCGCCGGGGTTCCTCAGCCAAGGCGGTAAACATTAAGGGCGACCAGTGCGCTGGCCGCCCTTAATGTGTCCGATTACGTATCGTAATCGCTACTCCGGTTTGCTCTGACCGGTGGTATTTTCTTGCTTGGCCAACTTTACGCGCGCAGTTTCCAGCTTTCTCTGAACCTTGGCCACCTCAGTCGGCTCCACATCGGGAGGGGCTGATTTGGAGTATTCGGAGAGCGAAAGTTCCCATTGCGCGGCTGCAAGCCGAATGCGGCCGGTCTTTTCATACAGATCGCCCAGGTGGTCGTGGACGGTGGGGTCGGTCTGGTCACGTTCCACCGCCTGACGCAGGTTTTCCTCGGCCAATTCGTACTGTCCGAGCTTGAAATAAGCCCAACCAAGCGAATCAAGGTAAGCGCCATTCATCGGTTCGAGTTCGACGGCCTTGCGGATCATTTTCAAAGCCTCAGGCAGTCGGTTGCCTTTATCCGCCAGCATATAGCCGAGATAATTCAGCACCATGGCGTTGTTGGGGTCCAGTTCGAGCGCCTGGTGGAAGTATTGTTCCGCTGGTTCGTAATGCTTTTGCCGCTCCGCTAAGCCGCCCTTCAGGAAAAGAAGATAAATGTTGTCTTCTTTCTTGGTTGTAAGGGCCGTAGCCTTGTTCAGCGCGTCTTCGGCGTCCTTCCATCTGCGAAGACGGGTGTAAATCTGGCCGAGCGCGATCCATACTTTTTGATCACTGGGACTGTTTGTCAGTAGGCCCTTGGCCATGTTGATGCCTTCATCGTCCTTGCCCTGATCGACCAGTTCACCGGCGAGCATCAACTTCAAATCTTGATCTTTGGGGTTTGAATCGACTGCCTTATGGGAAACCGCGATTGCCTTGTCAAACATCTTGGCATCCCGGTAGACATCGACCTGGTTCTGATATCCGCGCAAAGCGTTTTCGCCGCCGAGATCAATCATCTTCTGGTAGGCCGCAATGGCTTCATCGACCTTGTTCTGTTCGTGGTAAACCGCGCCGAGCCGCTCCAGGAAGATGGCACGATTGTTTTTCTCGTCGGCAGTGTAGGCGCCGTTGGCATGCGAGGTCAGGTCGACCATGTGTTCGTAGACCTGGGCAGCCTCGTCATAACGACCAAGAACATCCAGCAGCAATCCTTCGTTGTAGCCAGCCTCCAGAGAGTCAGGATCCTTCTTGACGGCCTTCTTAATGGTCGTCAGCGCTTCTTCGTATTTGCCCTGCCGGCGAAGGATCTCGCTGATATGGACCGAGGTGCTCGCATCCTCTGGGTCGGCGTCTGCAAGTTGCCGATACTCCTTCAAAGCTGCATCGAGCTGATTGTCGTTGAGAAGTGCCTGTGCGAGCGCTGCAAGGTTATGTGCATCTTCGGGATCGAGATCGGCCGCCCGTTTGTACGCTTCAATCGCGTCCTTGGTGCGCTTCAACTGGTCGTACACCGCTCCCAGCGCAAACTCCATCTTCGGCGTCCGCTCAGACACGGGCACAGCTTCGATGACTTTCGCGGCGTGCGCAAGATCGCCATTCTCCGCATAGAGACGAGAGAGATTGAGGACCACTTCTTCCGAATCTGGATCGAGATCCTGGGCGACCTTGAATTGCTCTTCAGCTTTCTCGTTTTGATGCTTCACCGTGTAAAGCTGGCCGAGCACCATTCGGTCTTCCACACTCTTGGGGTCGAGCGTGACAATCTTCTGGAACTCGCCGATTGCCTGGTCGAGCGTATTGCCGGTAGGAGAGGAAGAAGAAACTGAGTTCTGCGCCTCACTCAACTGGCGCAGATAGAGTCGCCCGAGCAGACGATGTGCATCAATGTCATTCGGCGATGTTTTTAGCAGCCCACGCGCGGTAGCTTCAGCCTCGCGAACCTGGCCCGTGCGGAAGTACAAATCTGCCAGCTCATCGTTCAACTGCGGGGAAGCGGGATCGGCACTGAGAGCAGTTTTATACTCTTCTACGGCATGGCGCATGAATTCGGGCCGGCCCGAGGCGATCGCGTCCTCTTCGTAAATATGCGCCAGGGCGGAGTGGTAATAAGACTGGGAGCGGTCTGGCCCAGGGGTCGAAATGGCTGTTGTGGCCGATTTCTGGTCGGTACTGGTCGCAGACGTGCTCGCTGGCGTCGGTTGTCCAGGCTTTGCCGGTGTATTTGGAGCTTGGGCACCTAGAGACGTCCCCGCAACCAGAGAAGCTGCGAGCGGCAGCCAAAGAGATGGCGATAATGTTTTTATTTTCATGATCCTCGGGGATCCAGTGTGTCGTGTCTGGGGAGGCAGCTATCCCTCCCGATAAGGCCGGTTAAGAGCTTTGATGCCGCGAATAGGACGACAAAGCCCGCCTATGTTAAAGACGATTTTACCTGCGAATAGTCGCAGCTAACCATCAGAATCAAGCGTTTTTGGCGGCCCGGTAATCTACGTGGTTTCAATGTGCTGACAGTGCGCGGTGACCGTCAGGCATTTGAATCGGGCAGCCAGCCACTCTCCTGCAGTGATTTGAGTTGACGGCGCAGTATCTCAGTTTGCCGATCCATGCGCTCGAGTTGCCGTTCACCGGGGTGTTCTTCCGAGGGAAACAAGCACCTTGAGAGAGTCAGCATCCGGCTCGGGCCAAGGCGAGTCGTAGGCCTGCTTCTGGATCCCGAATTGAGCCTCGAGCCACTGGAGGCGCTGCCGTAGCAAAGCGAGCCTGCTTTGGACAGCGACCGATTGCTTCCAGTCCGATTCGCCGCGCAAGGTGGTGAGTGTGGTGACGCTTTGCGCGAAGCGTCGCAGGTAAGTTACGAACGCGGTTGCAAAATGGGCAAAAGGAAGGCGTCGCGGCCAGGTCTCGGCAAGTAGGCGTTGCAGTGATTCATCGGTGTCGTTGTGCGCGAGGCCTGCGCGGCGCCGGGCATTTGCGAGCGGGCGCGGCAGCGGAGAATCGCTGCTCCAGGTAGTTGCAAGTCGCTCAAGATAATCCCGGTCGGCGCGGAGGCTGGCGCGCAGGAACGCGGGCGCCCGGTCGCGCTCATAGACGGGAAAAAGAAACATCATGGCAAAGATTGAGATCACCGCTCCCGCGAACGTGTTGAGGATGCGGATTAGGGCCAGTTGCCAATCTCCTGAATAGGGCAGCCATGCCAGCACAAAGGCGGGAGTGAGAAAGAACGCGAAAGCCGCGTAGCTGATTGGCAGAACCGCAATGGCTAGTAACGAAAGCGGAAAAAGAACAGCTGCGATGACGAGTTGGTTGTGCAGTATCACGGCAAGCACAGCCGCGAGAATGCCTCCGCTCACAGTGCCCCCGATGCGTTCGAGTCCGCGACGGAGAGTGCCCGACACGTGAGGCTGCAATACGATGAGCGAAGTAAGCAGGAGCCAATAGCCGTGGTCGATGTGAAGCAGGAGGATCAGCGCCACATCCAGCCCGCAAACGACGGCCACGCGCAGAGCGTGACGCAGCGTCAAGGAACTGAAAGTAAAATTGGCGGCGAGAAGATCGAGATTCGGACGCAGCCGAGACTGTCGTAGGCGCTGGTCGACGTGTTCAAGATTCTCTGACGTCGTAACTGCATCTGCGGAGAGTTCAGGCGATTGCCCGAGACGCAGGAGTGATGCTCCTTCGATCGAGGACTGGAGAATAGAGGCAGATTCTGCGACTTGGGCGAGCAGAAAGCGATCATTGGGATCGGAAGAGTCCAGGCATCCGGCGATATAGTGCGGCAGCCGATCCATTTCACGCCACTTTGCCCGGGCGTGCGCGACCGTCAGGCTGCGGCGACGCATGAGCAGAGATGCTATCCACTGCTCCGCCGGAGCGAAGATCGGAGAGGCTCTCGAGGCCGCGCTGAAAGCAGCCGGAGTCGCTTTGATTTGCTGCCTGCGCCTCGAGATGTTCTGCAAGCGCGACAGTCCGTGCGATGAGCAGGTCGGCGTGTTCGAGCAGAACGACGAACTGGCGAGCGCGTGCCGAGTCGGCCTGGCGCTCGGCTTGGACGCTGGCGACGGCTTGCCAACCGTTCTCTACCGCGCGGCGAATGCGGTACTGGTGATGCTGCGCGAGACGATGCCAAAGAGCAGGTGCAGGAGTGCGGCGACCAGACTGTTCACGCGTGGCAAGGTCATATACCGAACCAAGGAAGGACGCGAGTTCGTTGTAGCAGTCTGCAACGGCGAGCCGGGCTGGACGGTATGCATCGAGAGGCCAGAGGAGAAGCGAGAGCACTGCCGCCCATACTCCACCGAAGAAAAGCGCGATCGACCAGTTGAGAGCAGTGGGCCACGCCGCTGGCGGGGCGCCGATTCCGCAGATGTAGATGACCTGGACGAGCAGGCCCGCCGAGGAGAACGGTTGACCCAGCACCGCCAGATAGCTCCAGAAGAAGCAGAAAGCGATGGTGACCGGGACAGCCCACACGAGGCTTCGGCCCGCGACGCAGCCAAGAAACAATCCCGCAGCACCTCCAAAAGAAAGTGTGGCAAGGCTGGCTAGACGCGAGCGATACGGGCCGCCCGTGTCGGCGAGAATCGCTTCGAAGCCGCCCAATGCTGCCCAGCCAAGGATAGGTAAGCCGGCGAGATCGCCGATGATCAAGGGCGTACACAGGGCTACGGCAGCGCGAAGTCCGCGGAACCAGTCCATCTGGCGCGCGAGGAAGACCAAACGCGCGCTCCAACTGGTTGGGGACTCGTCGAACGTCGTCATGCGGTGAACTTTCCGAGCAGAATCAATGGCGGAAGTGCCGGATTCCGGTGAAAACCATGGCGAGGCCTAATCGATCGGCAGCGCCAATTACGTCCTCGTCCTTTACTGAGCCACCTGGCTGGATGACCGCTGTTGCTCCCGCAGCCGCAACTGCTTCGAGCCCGTCAGGAAACGGGAAGAATGCGTCGGAAGCGGCAACGGTGCCTTTGAGCGGCAACAGGGCTTTCTGTGCGCCGAAGCGGGCGGCATCTACGCGGCTCATCTGGCCTGCGCCCACTCCAACAGCCTGCCCGTCTCGTGCGTATACGATGGCGTTGGATTTAACGTGCTTGCACACTCGCCACGCAAAGATGAGACTGCGAAGTTCCTCTGCCGAAGGCGGACGCCAGGTGACGACCTTGAGTTCGTCTTCGGTGACGCGGCCGGTATCAGCATCCTGCATAAGCAGGCCCCCGGAGACTTGTTTGATAACGGGGCGCGGCGGAGCGCTACGGACTTCAACGAGACGCAGATTCTTTTTGGCGGCAAATCGTTCGCGTGCTTCCGGAGTGAATGCGGGCGCGGCAATGGCTTCGACAAAGAGTTTCGCGATTTCAGCCGCGGCCTCGGCAGTGACCGGGCGATTGATACCAATGACGCCACCGAACGCGGAGACAGGATCGCTGGCGAGCGCCTTCTGGTAAGCCTCGAGGATGGTGCCGCCCGTGGCAGCGCCGCAAGGGTTGGTGTGCTTGACGATGATGACTGCCGGTTCGTCGAACTCCTGAACCAGTTCCCAGCAGGCGTCGAGATCCACGAGGTTGTTGAAGCTGAGTTCCTTACCTTGCAGTTGAGTTGCGCCAGCGATCCCCAGACCAGACCCGTCGCTGTAGAGCGCGGCACGTTGATGGGGGTTTTCCCCATAGCGCAGCGATTGAGCCAGCGGCATGTTGATGCGGAGGGTGGAAGGGAAGGAATTCTCATCGGGGGTCGCTGCTTCAGCAGACGGTGGAGCAACTGCAACCTGATCCAGTGTGTTGGCAATTGCCGAGTCATATGCGGCGGTGGTGGCGAAGGCCTGCTTCGCGAGGCGCCAGCGGGTTTCGCGGGTGAGAGAGCCGTCGTTGGTCTTCAGTTCTTCGATCAGAGCGGGATAATCGGAAACGCGGGTGACGATGGCAACATCTTCAAAGTTCTTGGCCGCTGAACGAACCATGGAGGGGCCGCCAATGTCGATGTTTTCAATGAGGTGGCCGAAGGCTACGCCGGGCTGGGAGGCGGTCTTTTCGAATGCATAGAGATTGACGACGACCATGTCAATGGGCAGGATGCCATGGCTGGCAACGGCTGCTTCATGAGCCTCGTTGCCGCGTATATAAAGCAAGCCGCCGTGGACGCGTGGGTGCAGCGTCTTGACACGTCCGTCCAGCATCTCGGGGAAGCCGGTGAGTTCGCTGATGTCCTTTACGGTGAGGCCGGCTTCACGCAGCGCGCGCGCGGTACCGCCGGTGGAGATCAACTCCACTCCAAAGCCGGCGAGGGCCTTTGCGAATTCAACCAGGCCGGTTTTGTCGGTTACGCTGAGAAGCGCTCGCCGAATCGGCTTCGTCGTACTTGTCGATGCACTCACAGTTCTGCTCCTGATAACGCCTCGTGCGCCGAAAAAGCGCAGAATGCGAAGACCAAACAACAGACTACATTGAAATGCTCAGTCGCATTTGGATGTAGATTTGCACCGTCTTGAACCGCTCTTGTTGTGCGTAAGCAGATGCTGCCGATGGATTAGAGTGGTGATATGAGTAGCATGCCCCCCTCATCCCAGGGAACAGGCTCGTTTCGTGGAGGAACTGGCGCAGAACCGGAGATTCTCAGGCCGACTGCGGGTTACATTCCCACGCCGCAGCCGGTGGCGAGGCGGAGGCGGTCTTTCTGGGCGACCGCTCCTGCCACCTATGTCCTGGTTGGCATCAATTGCGCTGTGTTTGTGGCCATGCTGATGAGGGGTGTTGGTATTATCAGCCCCACGGCTGAGCAATTGATGCAATGGGGTGCGAACAACGCCGGCTCCGTGCTGGTCAATGACCAGTGGTGGCGGATCGTTACTGCGATGTTTGTGCATGTGGGCATCATTCATCTTGCTACGAATATGTGGTGCCTCTGGAACCTGGGGCTGTTGGCTGAGCCGCTGATTGGTTCGTTCGGCGTAGTCGCCGTTTATGTGCTGACGGGAGCGGCGGGCAATTTGCTGTCGGTCATTTGGAACGCCCGGCATTTCAGCGTCGGGTTGTTTAACCAGCAGATGCAGCACCAGCCCTTCAATATGCTTGACTACTTTTCGTCCGGAGCGGGAGCGTCTGGGGCTGTTTTCGGCATCGCTGGGGCACTGATCGTCTTGCTCAAGTCACCAAAGCTTCCGGTGCCGCTTGCAGAGTTGAAGAAGTTGCGCAAGTCGGTAATCTATTTTGCGGTGATCAACCTGGTGATCGGTCTCTCCATTAGCCTGAATGTCGTGTCGTCGCGAACCGGCATCAGCATCGATAATTCCGCGCATCTTGGCGGAGTGCTGTGCGGACTGCTCTTTGCGATGCCAATGGTGCCTCGGCTCGGTAATCCGCCCCAGGTGTTCCGCACCCGGCTGCAGATTGCCACAGGAATGATTGTGGGCATCTTGGTGCTGTTCGGGTTTTTCATTACTGTCGTGACGAGCTGAAACCTCGGCAGCCGGAGCAATTCCGGCGGGTCCTGCCCGGCGAATTGTGCGAAAATCTGACTGAACGCTGCTCGTCTAATTCCACTTCCGGAGGGAGACTATGAGGCGTCGGGAATTCCTGAAGCAAGCCGCCGTCACCGCTGCAACCGTCGCTGCTTCCACCAGCTCAAAGCCAAAACTCCAGCAAATCCAATTGCACGACGCACGCTTGGTCGCACCGGCGAACAACTCTCGATCATTGCGTTCGGCGGCATTGTCGTGATGGACGAAACCAGTGGCGAAGCCTCAAACATCGTGGCCGAAGCCGTAGACCGCGGCGTCAACTACTTCGACATTGCTCCCAGCTACGGCAATGCGCAGGAGAGGCTCGGTCCGGCGCTGGCGCCCTATCGCAAAAACTGTTTTCTGGCCTGCAAGACCGAAGGCCGGATGAAGGACGACTCACGCAAGCAACTGGAAGAGTCGCTGCGGCTGCTGAAGACCGATCACGTGGACCTGTATCAATTTCATGCGCTTACGAAGATGGCAGAGTTGGACAAAGTACTTGGGCCGGGCGGCGCAATGGAGACCATGGAAGCGGCGAAAAAGGAAGGCAAGATCCGGTATATAGGCTTTTCTGTGCATTCGGCGGAGACGGCCGTGGCGGCGATGGACCGCTACAACTTCGACACGATTCTGTTTCCGCTTAATTTCGTGCTCTATACGCAGGCGGGGTTCGGACCCCAGATTCTACAGAAGGCGCAAGAGAAGAAGATGGGAATCCTGGCGCTGAAGGGCATGGCCAAGACGGTTTGGCCGGAAGATCAGAAGAAGGATCACCCTGAGGCGAAATGCTGGTACAAGCCGGCCGGATTTCCCGATGAGGCTTCAATGGGTCTGCGCTGGACGCTTGGCCATCCAATTACAGCGGCTATTCCGCCCGGAGATGAGCGTTACTTCAGACTTGCAATGGATGTGGCGCAGAACTACAAGCCGCTGGAGCCGCGCGAAGAGCAGGCCCTGCTGGCTGGCGCCCATGGCATCGAGCCGATCTTTCACTTAGGGAACGACGTGTAGCAGGGGCAAGGTGCGTCACTGGCCATGATGCCCAAAGCCCCGCCAGGCCGAAACCGTAATTACCGAACCGCAGTCGAGGCGAATTTTTTCACCATCGCGAGCAGCAGTTTGCGGTCACTCTCGTTCAGATTTGTTGAATAGCGGCGAATCTGCGTAAGAAAACGCAATTCTTCGTCCGTGAGGTGTTGGGTGTTGACCGCGCCGAGCGAGTCTTCTGCGAAGAACTGGGCGATGGGCAGATCGAGTGCGAGTGCGATCTTTGAGAGAGTGTCGAGCGAGGGAACGGTGTGTCCGTTCTCAACTCTCGATAGATAGCAGCGCAAGAGGCCGGTCTTCTTTTCAATGTCGCCTTGAGAGAGTCCCTTTTGCAGCCGGTGTGCGCGGATAGTGGTGCCGATCTTCATCACGCCAAAGCCCTTTCCCGCTTCCCGTGCGGAGGAGACACCACGGTAGCTACCACTGAGTTATTGGCGTAAGAGTAAACATGTCATCTTGAAGAGCGCAAGCGGAAATCCGGTGACAAAACACCAGGAGTAACCTGCATGTAAACCAACTAGTCAACAGTGGGGTTGAAACAAGAGAATTCTTCGGGAACCGTGAAATCAAGGAAGTGGAAGTTCCGGCCCTGGACGTCTAAGCGTGTCTCTGACGTAAACCTTCATGTCTCCACGCGCGTCTGTCTAAATACTGGTTCGAGTTTGGGAGCATGGATGAAGCGAGGGGCAATACGAGAGGCTATCGCTGCGGCGGCGTGTCTAGTCGCAGGGATTGGCGCATGCGCTCAAACGCCGGTTACCGCGCCGCCCGCAACGGAAACCGGCCCGAATCCCACGCGAGTTAATGCACCCGATCCCGCACCTTCCATTACGGGCGGCAAACTCCACGGACATGTGAAAAGCGGGGCAGTTCCCCTTCCCGGCGTCACGGTAACAGCTCAGAACTCGCTCACGGGGAAGCGATACTCGACGACGACTGATGTGACCGGCTCATGGTCCCTGGCCATTCCGCAAAACGGGCGCTACGTCATCCGCACGCAGTTTGCGGCGTTTGCCCAGGGCGCTCAAGAGGCAGTGCTGAACGCCTCGAGCCATGACCAGGCGGTTGAATTTCAACTTTCACTTGCTTCCCGCGTGGCTCAACAACAGCAAAAAGAGGACGCGCAAGCCGGGCAGATTTCGCAGGCGATCCGGCAGTTGGCGACCAACGGAGCGCAAGCGCTGAACCTGGTGAGCGCGTTGACAGGAGATACCGAATCGCAAGGGGGCTCGGCAGGGGCAAGTGGAGCGGCGTTGCCCTCGGTTGCGGGAAACTCCGACTTCAGTGATCAGTCGGTCGCGATCAGCGGCCAGTCGGGCTCGGTAAGTCCTCTGGCAGGCGTGGATATGGACCGCCTGCGTGACGCGATGGAGACGATGCGCGCGCAGGGTGGTTTGAATGGCGACGGCGGTACCGGGGGCGGGCTGTTTGGTGGCGGCGGATTTGGTGGTGGGTTTGGGCCGGGTGGGTTTGGCGGAGGGTTCGGTGGTGGTGGTCGCGGAGGTGGCGGCGGCCGTGGTAACTTTCGCGGCTTCAATCCCGGGCAGCCTCACGGAGCGATTTTCTGGATGGGTGGCAATTCGGCGCTAAACGCGGAACCTTTCAGCCTTCAGGGCCAGCCGCAACAGCAGCCCGCCTCAGGTACCAATCGCTTCGGACTCACTTTCATTAGTGCGCCGTACATTCCCGGACTGACTAAACCGAGCGGCAAGGACACCGTGTTTCTCACACTGTCAGGATCGCGCGGTTCGAACCCGGTGGATGAATATGCCACGGTGCCGACTGACGCCGAACGCACCGGTGATTTTTCAGCCGCAGGAATTCCGGCGATTTTTGATCCCACAACTTTTCAGCAGTTCTCGTCGAACGGCATTTTGAACGTGATCCCCACAGCGCGCATCTCTGCGCAAGGCAAGGCCCTCCTCCAGTATTTTCCCGAGCCGAATATTCCGAACTCGCTGCAGAATTACCACCTGCTCTCGACAGCACAGTCCAATTCCACACAAGCAGGCATTCGCTATATGCGCAGCATCGGTGCGAACGCGTCGCCGTTTGGTCTTGGAGGACGCGGCGGAGGCGGTGGCGGCGGACGACGCGCGCAGCAGAGCCAGGGGCTGCGCCAGAGTGTGAATGCCAATTTCAATTGGAGCCACTCGGCTTCAGATAACGTGAATCTGTTTCCGGAATTGGGAGGGAAGACGGCATCGAACTCCTACTCACTCCAGACTGGCTATACGCTCGGATATAAGAAATTCACCAACATTTTCAACGTGAATTGGAATCGGTCAGATACGAATGTCACCAACTTCTTCACGAATGGGACGGATATCGAGACGCAGCTTGGTATTTTGGGGCCCAATAACGAGCCGCTAAATGCGACGCCATTGAATTATGGATTGCCGAATATCGTGTTGAGTAATATTGCGGGGCTCAGCGAACTACAGCCGAAAATAGCAACCGCGCAGACCATCTCACTCTCCGAAACATTCAGCTGGATTCATGGCAAGCATAACCTTCGCTTTGGCGGAGACTACAGGCGCGTACACAACAACTTCCTTTCGAGTTCGAATGCCACCGGCAACTTTGCGTTTACAGGACTTTTTACGCAAGATTCGACAGCCGACCCAAATACAGGTTTTTCGTTTGCCGATTTTTTGCTCGGGCTTCCGCAGCAGACCGCCCTTAACGCATCAGTGAATAAGAGCTATCTCCGGGACAATGTAATAGACGGCTTTGCGCAAGACGATTTTCGCTGGAAGCCAAGCCTGACGCTGAATTACGGATTGCGATACGAATTCTTCGCACCGTACACGGAAAAGTATGGAAGGTTGGCCGAAGTCGCGACGAATCCCACTGAAGGGTTCACCACGCAAACGGCAATTCAATCTGGACAGGGCGGCCTGCCTGCTTCGCTTGTGTACCCGTTTCACAAGGCTTTTGCACCCCGTGTAGGAATCGCGTGGAGAGCGCCCAAGGTCAAGCAAATGGTCGTTCGCGCCGGGTTCGGAATGAACTACACGGTTGGTTCCTATGCGACGTTTGCGACCACAATGGCGCACCAACCGCCGTTCGTCAACGAACAGACGAACCAGGAAGCGACTTCGAACGGCACACCCTCTTCGGACTGCGTGCAAAGAGGAACCTGTCTGACACTGGCGCAGGGATTTCCAGCTCCCGATGTAGTGGGAAATTACGCCCTCGATCCGCACTTCACATTGCCGTATGTGCAGACATGGAATCTCGATGTTCAAAAAACGCTGCCGTGGGGCATCGTGATGAATGTCGGTTACAACGGATCGAAAGGGAATCATCTCGATATTGTCACCGCTCCGCGTGCGTTGGCCAGCAGCCCGGATACAGATCCTCCCAATTTTCCCAACTGCGTAGGATTGCCGGTCTGCTATCCCTTGAATTTCAGATTTGAGCAAGCTGTGGCGTTCTACAAATTCAATGCTGGTACGCTGCGCGTCAACAAGCGGCTCTCCAACGGTGTCGCGCTTGGCGCGAATTATCAATACTCGCATGCAATTGATAACGCCGGCGTGGTAGGCAGTGTGGGGGGAGTCGGCGCACAGAATTGGACGAACCTGCAAGATGAAGAAGGGAACTCGAGCATCGATCAAAGGCACAAGGTTACGGGAACCTATCTGTATGAACTGCCCTTCGGCGCGGATAAGCGCTGGATCACAACGGGCACAGGCTCGCACATTCTGGAAGGTTTTTCGGTTTCAGGCACTTTTACTTTTGCGACCGGCACTCCGCTGACACCAGTGTTTTCTGCGTCTCAAATCAGCGTGGCCTGCGGCACCGGAGGTACATTCCGGCCGAACCTCACTGGATCGCCGCTCAATTTGAGTACGGGTCGTCAATGGTTCAATCCTGCGGCCTTCACCGAGCCTGCACTGGATTCGCAGTATCCGTGCGGCACTTTCGGAAATACCCCACGCAGCTTTTTCAACGGCCCGGGAACAGTCCAGAACAACATGGCGCTTTCGAAGACGATGCAATTTGGCGAAACCCGCAGCATGGAGATTCGCGCTACGATCAACAACGTCTTCAACACTGTGCAGTACTCGGGTATTGATACTAACGTGGCGTCGCCAACATTCGGGCAGGTCACGTCGGCTGCATCGATGCGGTCGTTCCAATTCACATCGAGGTTCAGATTCTGATGACGAATTGGACGCAAAAGGCGGTTGCTCTGGCGGCGATATGCGCGCTTGCATTGCCGACCGTGAGAATGGCCCCAGCGCAGGATTCGCCGCAGCAGAACAATTATGTCTTCAAGGCGAATGCGGAACTCGTGCTGACCAACGTTGTCGTGCGCGACTCGAAGACCGGCGAGTTTGTACACGGACTCAAGCAGAGTGATTTCACTGTCCTCGAGAATGGAAAACCGCAACAGATCTCGTCGTTCGATTACCAAACCGTAGATATGGCTACTCCGTTAAAGGAGGCAACGATCGGCGGGTTGGCTTCCGGTTTGAACGGCCCCGCTGGAACCAAGGCCGCCGTTGTCGCCAAGCCGGAAGATCTTCGCAACCATCGGCTGATCGTGATGTTTTTCGACTTGACGTCGATGCAGCCCGAGGATCTGGATCGCTGCGTAAAGGCCGCGCGCGATTTTCTGATCAACAAGATGCAGCCGGCAGATCTGGTTGCGCTGGTGTCGCTTGACGAGACTCTCAAGGTCGACCAGGACTTCACCGCAGACAAGGCGGTGCTGGCCAACGAGGTCGGCGTCTACAACGGAACGCAAGGCCAGGGCTTTTCGCAGGGAGCGACTGCAAATACAAATCAGGTGGAAGATACGACAGGTTACACGCCGGATGAGAGCGAATACAACGATTTGAATACGGATCGCGAATTGTATGCGCTTGCGAGCGATCTCCAAGGCCCTCGCGAAAATCGGGGAAAAGAAGTCGCTGCTGTATTTCTCCGGCGGCATCTCCCGCGATGGGATCGAGAATCAGGCATCTCTGCGCGCAGCCATCAATTCGGCGGTTCGCGCGAATCTTTCGATTTATAGCGTGGATACACGCGGTTTGCAGGCAATTTCCCCGCTTGGGGATGCCTCGACCGGCAGCACGCGCGGTTCCGGTGCGTTTAATGGTGCAGCTCTTACCAACAATATGAACTCCAACTTCGCCTCGCAGGAAGTAATGGCGACGCTGAGTTCCGATACCGGCGGCAAGGCTTTCTTCGATTCAAACGATTTCGCCCCGGCGTTTGCGCAGGTACAGCGCGATACCTCAGCCTACTATGCAATCGGATTTCACTCGTCCAATCCCGCGCGGGATGGCAAGTTTCGGAAGCTGACCATCAAGATCAATCGGCCGGGCATGAAGATTGAGTATCGCCCCGGCTACTATGCACCTGCGGACTTCAAACACTCAGGCCGGGAAGACCGCGAGCGCGAACTGGACGAACAGTTGGCCAGCGATTTGCCGGCGACCGATGTGGCCCTGTATCTCGATGCCATGTATTTTCGACTCGATGAAAACCGATTCTTCGTGCCGGTTTCGCTGATTGTGCCCGGATCTCAAATCCCCTTCGTGAAGGGCGGCGATAAGGACAAGGCTACCCTCGACATCATTGGCGAAGTCGTCGACGAGGTAAAACGCCCCATCGGCAGCGCCCGAGAGACGGTGAAGCTCAACCTCGATCCTGCACTCCAGGCCCGCCAGAAGAACATCGAATACACCACCAGTTTCAATCTGCCACCAGGAAAGTATCGGCTGAAGTTTGTGGTGCGCGAGAACCAGACAGGTCGGATGGGCTCATTTGAAGCCGACATCACATTGCCAGACATGAAGAAGCAGCCGCTGAAGATGAGTTCTATTGTGCTGGCTTCGCTGCGTCAACCAAGCAAGAAGACTTCGCCGCTCATACGCGGAGGCGAGGAGTATGTACCGAACATCAGCCACGTCTTTCGCCAGGATCAGCATCTCTACCTGCTGTACGAGGTCTATGGGCCGGCGCGGGAGAAACTCACGGAAGGTCAACCAAAAGGGACCAAGGCTGGGATCAATCTGCTCAGCAGTCTTGAACTTATCCAAGGCGCCACCAAGGTGTATGAAACGCCCCTTGTGCAGGCGAAAGCCATTAACGTTGAGGGCCGGGACGCAGTGGCCGTGGAGTTGGATGTGCCGCTTGCAGGGTTGAAACCGGGCTCCTACATATGCCAGCTCAACGTGATTGATGATGCCGGTGGCAGCTTTGCGTTCCCCCGTTTTGCCATGCTGTTGCGTGAGCCGACAGTTCTGGCAGTTCCCACACAGCCAGCCGCGACCAACTCCGGCAATGCCCCCGCTGGGCAGCACTAGACTCAAATCCTGCAATAGCGCGCTCACCCAATCCGCGTATTCTGAAGAAGCGGCGAGGCGAAATGACGGGCGGCGAAACAGGGCGGGTCGCAGTGATTACCGGCGCCACGGGAGGCGTGGGGTCAGCGGTTGCGCGCGCTCTCTCGCGGACGGGGTACTCGCTGGTTTTGACGGCACCGTCCATGGAGAAGCTCAGCGCCCTGGCTTCGCAACTGAAGGGTCCCTGCACGATTATCGAAGGCAACCTGAGCGATGATTCTCTACCGGAGCGGCTGCTGTATGCTGCGCTCGACCGGTTCGGGAGATGCGACATTTGCTTCAACAATGGAGCGCTCTTCGAGGCTGGGATTATTGAGACAGTTGATATTGAGCGGCTCATCAGCATGGTGCGGGTCAATGTCGAAGGGTCGTTCCGGGTCGCTTATGTATTCGTGAAGCATTTCGTCTCGGAGGGCGTCGGTCACCTGGTGAATGTATCGAGTGCGGTAGGCAGCAGTTCGCGACCGACCGCCTACGCGGCCACCCAGCGGGCGATCGAAGTGCTGTCAGACGCGTTGGTTACAGAGTTGGGCGATAGCGATGTCCTGGTTTCCTGCATTCAGCCGGGCCTGGTGAAGACCGGTGCTCATCATCGCTGGGAGATTGAGGGTGCCTCCGGGGTAGGGTATTCGCTGGAGCCAGACGATTTTGCCCGGATGGTACTTTTCATCCTGGAAGAGGCTGCCGGCAGTCGCAAAGGTGAAACAAATGTTGAGGAGTTTCCAACCGCGGTCGGTCACGAGTCAGCGGAAGCTAGTGAGCAAGAGGTCCAACTGGAGTCGAAGGAGCTACAGAGTGCGGATTTCGCCAAACTGAATACCGGCGAAGCAGGCGAAGAAGGGCTTCTACGGGACGAAGTTTAAATAGCGGGATCATGTGGGTTTGTTTTGGTCTTGGGGCGTGCCGCGATAGGGACAATGTCGGCAGCCTGATCCGCAGCATGTGCCGCGTTTCAGCAGGTACGTGGCGGTAAACACCATGTTGGGGCCGTCAAAATAGTAATCTTCCGGGTCGAGATGTGGTGCCGGGTCGGGAGTCGCGGTCTTCATCCCATCCATTTCTGCATTGTCGCAGACTTCGTTGTTGCTCGACGACGCGTTGGTGCCTTGCTCTCATGTGCCCACATTAGAATCGAAACATGACATTGACCGCACAAGATCGCGCCCGACGCATCAAGATCATTCTCTTTGACGTAGATGGAGTGCTGACCGACGGAACCATCTGGCTTGTTCCCGCGCCCAATCCTGCATCGAGTAGCGCAGACACGCAATCGCATCTTTCCAGGCACGAGGGGCAGGTCGGCTTCGGCGTTCACTCCGCAACGATGATGGAGGCAAAAGGTTACAGCGCGCACGACGGTACGGCGATTTCTCTGGCCCGCCTTGGTGGCATGAAGTGCGGCGTGATTACCAAGCGAGTGAGTGAGACGGTAGCAACTCGAGCCCGAGACCTGAAGCTCGAGTTTGTCTATATGGGGCAGGCATTCAAAATGCAGGCAGTGCGCGAGATCATGGCCAGGGAAGGCGTGTTGCTCGAGGAGATTGCTTACGTAGGCGATGACGTAATCGATCTGCCCGTGATGCGCGAGTGCGGGTTTGCAGTAGCAGTTGCCAATGCGCGTCAACAGGTAAAGGCAGCTGCCCATTATGTAACGCCAAATGCTGGCGGCTACGGAGCGGGTCGCGATGCTGTTGAGTTCATCCTTGAGGCCAAGGGCTTGTTGCAAAAAACGATCGACGAATATATCGACGAGCGCAACCCCATTTCACCTGCCATGGATATCGGCAAAGGTTCCGACTAGGTAGCCGGCCTCTCTATTTCGAGGCTGGAAATACTTGCTCAATGAGAATGGTCCTTAGCGTCTGCCGCAGATCGGTCTTAGCGTCCGGCTCGGTATTAGATTGGGGATGCAGTTCTGTCGCCGGCGGCGCAGCGCCTGTATCCGTAGTGTTGACTGCCAGAATGCTGGCGCAGTGATCCGCAGGGTCAATCAGCAACTCCGACGAAAATCCACCCTGATCCCCATCGTGGTAGATGTAGCGCTGGCCACCGGTCTCAACGACGAAAAATCCCAGCCCCATTTTAGGCTGCGTGCCATGCGGACCCGAAGTGTAAGCCGTTGCTGCCTGACCGGGCTCGATTGCCGGCAACACACCGGTCCACGCCTCGGTGAGTGAGCTTCGTTTAAGCACAATTTCGTAGAGCGAATTGCTGGGATCCCCGACGAGGAAACGCAGATACTTTGCCATGTCGGTGATCGGCGCTTTCAGTCCGCTGTTGGAGGTCGTAATGCCAGTGTCGAAGTTGACTGGCTGCGGAGTGAGTTTCGTTCCAGCGCGCAGGTAGCTTGCCGAGACGTGGCTTTCCAGAAAATATGGCGCCACGTCGAAATAGCTGCTATTCATGCCAAGCGGTTTCAGGATGTTCTTGTCGATGTAGACCTCGAAGTCGTCGCCGCTAATGCGTTCAATAATCTGGCCAAGAAAGACATAGCCGAGGTTGGAGTAGCTCCAGCGGGTACCCGGCGCGAAGGCAACATGCGTGTAGGGCAGCATCGCATCGACCTGTGACCACCTGGTCGGCTCGAACGGTTGCCAGTCGCAGTTGGAGGCGTCGTCACAATCCCAGGGCCAGGTGGGATTGCGGAACCCGGCACTGTGCGTCAGCAGATGCCGGATAGTGATGTTGTCAATCGCGCCGAATGGATCGTGCACTTCGCGCAGCTCCGGCACGTAGCGCACCGCAGGGTCGTCCAGAGAGAGCTTGCCGCGATCCCGAAGCTGCAGGATTGCGATCGCCGTCATGGTCTTGGTGATAGATGCCCAGTTGTAGGCGGTGGCGTCATCGATCCGCTGGTGGGCTTCGGCACTAGCGTCTCCAAACACAAGCGTCTGGGCCTGTCCCTGGCCTCGTTCAAGCGCAAATCCTCCTCCCACAACTCCGTGCTGCTGCAGCACCGATTCGAACTGAGGCCTGAAAGCCGCTATAGAGGGGCTTGGCGAAACTGTTTGGGATTGGCTTGCCGCACATAAAAAAACAGAGGCGATTCCCGCCGCAAGTACGGAGATAGCTGGATGCTTAAGTGGCATGGCGCAATCATAATATGTGCCTGGAAGCCAATTCCCGAAGTTGGCGATACTTTGCAGATCGACGGCGCCAAAGTCTTCTTGCAAGCGGACATCCAGCTCGTCGTGGACCGCATCTCATTTTTCAAGTAGGCCTTACGCTGGTAAATTGAAATTATTTTCCATCTTTAGCCATTTTGATTTTTAGAGGCAATGCTTCCAGTTGCGAGGTCAGGAAAGTGAAAAATATATCGAAAGCTGCAATCCTCTTTGTGGACGACGAGCCATGCATGCGCGAGCTAATGGCGATGATTTTGAACGAAGAGGGATACGAAGTTGCCACTGCGATAGATGGGTTTGATGCGCTTGTTCAACTTCGCAACGCCATTCCCGATCTCATCATTTCCGATTTGCAAATGCCGCGCATGTCGGGGGTAGAATTCCTGTCCGTTGTACGCCATCGTTTCCCTGCGATTCCAGTGCTTGCCATTAGCGGATCTTTCGATACGGAGGAGTTTTCCCCGGCAGGCGTAATGGCCGATGCGTTTTATCCTAAGAGCCGATGCCACCCGGACGAATTGATGCAAACGATCCACGAACTCATGTATCGTCAGCTGAACCGCCCAACAAATTACCATCCTTGTCATCCGCCGAAGGTGCAGAAGGCACGAAATTTACAAGGCGGAAACGGCAATTCATCACGATTGCTGACTTGCACAGACTGCTTGCGGGCCTTTTCGTGGACCGGAGAAGATAACGGACGCGAAGTTCAGCAGGCAAGTTGCCAGTTCTGTATGACGCCGGTGAGTTTTATCAATGACACCCCTCTTTTCCCTTCACCAGTAATCATCAGTGCATGTGACGCTGTGACCATGCCCGCCGTCTGACTGATCAGTCGCGATAGATTGCAAAGTGCGCGGGTTCGGATAAATCAAGGGCCAATCGCTAAGAAGCGATTGGCCCTTGGCAGTTTCATTGACATCTTGACTTTTCCTGACGTTCACCCACTCATCAGCCGAGCACGATGGTTGGTTTTTCGCCACGGGTGTCCACTTCGTTCACCTCAGTGATAATTGTGCGACTTTCTCCCGGCATCAGTGCAATGTAATTATCGGAGTAAATCGCCGGCAGAATGCGGTCACCCGTCTTTTGTCGTATTGCCTTGACGCGCACCATCAAAGCAGGCGAGCCTCCATTGTTCACTAATTTCGTTGAGAGCTCCCAGCGGTCCGCTTTCCGCTTTAAGGTAGTGGTTGTTGCTAACTTTGGAGCAGGCAATTCGCGGATGGCACGAAAATCATTCTGCTGAAGCCCGCGCAGATAGAAATTCGAAGAAAGAACTGTGGAGCCACGACTAAGTGAAAGCCGCAGGAAATGCACCGGCGACAGTCCGGCTGGATATTTCATTGTGACGCAGGTTGTTGTTGAGTCTTCAGCACTGTCCAGCGCAGCGGTTTTCAGGTCCACTCGCTTTCCATCCATGTTCAGGATTTCAACCGATGCTGTAAGACCGGTAACTTTTCCGGCGTTGTAATTCACCACTTCGATGGTTTCCTCTGCGCTGTTCCACTGGATGTGCAGTGGCTCCGATCCTTTTTTGCATCCGTAGTACGCTGCTGTCGGTTCGAAATAGTAGTCGTAGGTTTGCCAGACGAATGATGGCCAGCATGAATGGCTCATCCACAGCAGTACGCCCATACGGTACTTGCTTTGTGCCTCAAACATGGCGCGGTAGGTATCGTAGTTTACGTACTGGGCCAGCCTGATCCACTCCTCCGCGTTGGTTGCACCGCCATAGCTGTTTTCAATGATCGCGCGGAAGCCGGCGCCGCCCATTGCGCCTTGTAGACAGAAATCGTGCAGCCCCCAATCGAGCGCCTGTGGCCAGAGCGCCTTTTCGGGCATCATCAACCGCACGCTGTCGAGGGAGGGAATATTAGGCGCCCCTATTTCGCTGTGCAACTTCTTGTCTGCGACGTTGAAGTAGAAGCGAGCAGGATTCGCCCAGTATGGCCCGTGTCCGCTGACCACTTTGTCCGCAGAACTCGGAATGTAGTGGAGGCCCGGATGCAGATCACCGAGTGCTTTCCGAATCCCTTGCTCAAGAGGTGGGGGAGGGAAGCCCTCATTTCGGCCACAGTAAAGACCTACCGAAGGATGATTTCTGATCCGCAAGACAACGTCTTCTACGTTTTTGAGAAATAGCTCGTTGTTGTCAGGTTCAGGACCGTCCCACGGATTGGCGAGCCAGAAATCTTGCCACACCACAATCCCATGACGATCGCAGGCTTCGTAAAACGCGTCATCACCGATCTGGCCTACCCAGTTGCGAATCATCGTGAAGTTCATTTCGCGGTGATAGCGCACCGCCGCATCGTATTCGCGTGCACGATAGCGAAGCATCGACTCGCCGAATCCCCAGTTGCCACCCCGTGCAATAAATCTGCGTCCGTTAATCCAAATGCGAAGATCTCCTCCATCCTCGCTGTAGGTCATCTGGCGAACGCCGGCTTTGAATGTCTTCGTGTCGATAGCCTTTCCGTTGGATTCGACGGAAAGCTGTGCATCGTAGAGATATGGATCGCCATACCCAACCGGCCACCATAGCTTGGGATCTTTGAGGTGCAGAGCCGGAATAGAAGACGAGTTCAAGATGATGGTCTTCCGTTCACCAGCGGCAAGTTGGACGGGCTGCTGAACTCGGATTTCGTCCATCTGGAAGTGCAGCGTGCCGTTGAACGGTTGAGACTGGTGGTTGACGAGATCCGCTTGCATCGTTACGTCCGCGGATGACGTTTCCGGAAGGGGAAGTGTGGCAGAAACGAATTGATTTTCGATCGTGACGGCTTCTGTGACCGTGAGAAAGACGTCTCCCCAGATGCCGATGTCGCGCCCGCGCATGGTTGGGATCCAATCCCATCCAATGCTGGCGTGATACGTCGGGTTGTCCGATCCCAAACCGCCCCCATTTTTCGCGCAGATCTCAAAAGTTTTCTGCTTGGCGCTGCCGGGTGTTGCATTCTTCTCAATGCGAACGGCGAGTGCGTTTACGCTGCCTGGCAGAATTTTTTGCGATACATCAAACTGGCCTCGCATGAAGCCGCCTTCAACCCGGCCCAGCTTTTCGCCGTTCAGATAGACCTCTGCCTTCCAATTGATTCCGTCGAAGTTGAGCCACGCGAGTTGCTGCGGCGATTTCGGCGGAGCAGTGAACTCAGTGCGATACCAGAAGTCGGAATAGAAGTAGGAATCCGAAATGTGCAGTTGATTCTGTCCGAAGTTCGGATCAGGAATCGCACCGGCGTTTGCATAGGACGTCAATACGGTTCCCGGCACCGTTGCAACCAGCCAGTCCTTGTCCTGGAAGGCAGCCTTCGATAGAACCTCCCCCGCATCATTCACGAGATTTGCTCGCTGGATCCGCCACGACCCGCCGGCAATCAGCTGCTTGCGATCGGTACCTGTTTGCGGCACAGGCTTAGGCTTGGTAGAAAAACCGCCTCGACCAAAGACTTCGATTTCACTCAAGATGTATCCGTTTGGTGAACTCGGCTGAGTCATCAGCACGCGCACATAGCGCCCCGCAGTCGGTTGCGGCAACTTCAAGTCGTCGATCGCTCCCATCATGCCCGTGAGCGATTGCAGATCGTGCCAGCTTTCTGCGTCATCAGAAATCTGCACGGAACCCTGCGTTGCGCGTGCAATCCAATAAAGCTTCACGCGATCAATTTCACACTTCGAACCCAGGTCTACGTACACCCATTCTTCGCCGGACCCAGCGCTCATCCAGGCACTTGTGAAGCTGTAAGGCCCCCCAATCTCTACACGCTGATCGCCCTTGAAAAAGGCCACCTGGCCAAGCTTCCATGCAGCATCGAAGGACGGCGGATGATCATTGCCGGAGCCCATTGCGCACTCGATTCGATAAAAACGGCTGTGGCTGATCGCGTTCAGCGGAATGAATGGCGTGAAAAAGTGATTAGGAGGGCAGAAGTCCGGCGGATACGCCGCTGTCGAGGCAGGCTTAGGCGCGGAAGCACTTCCTGCCGTTTCCCATGTGCGTCCATCCTCCGAGGTATACACCGTGAATATGAGTGAAGCGGGCGATGCCTGGTATGGGGAGACAACGAAGATCTGGATGCGATCAATCTCCGGTGCCGACTCGCCGCCCCCAAGCTGAATATCAACTTGCGCGCGCGTTCCATGCAGTTCCATCGTATTCATGGGCGCATGGTCGACAATCACTTCGCGATTCTCTTTCGACAGTGGACCTTGATTCGGTTGCGATACGATGATCCATTTCGGCAACATTTCTGACTTCATGCCGTCGGTTACGAGCTGAGCTGTGAGGTTATAGTCGTAACTACTGGAATGGTATGCCGGACGTAAAAGCGCGAGGTTGCGATAATTTGTTGTGTCTGGAATGAGTGTGGGGCCAAAGTCGGCATTCGGCTCTCCGGGATAAACGCCGATACCGCGCGTGTACTCGATGGCACCCGCTCCACCATTGGCCTTAGCCAGCGAATCGTAAGTTCTCGGTCCAACTGCATGGATCGGTTCGGCAAAAGCCGAAAGGGGATTCACAGCCACGGTTGCGCCTGCAATCGCCGTCGTCTTAAGGAAATCTCTTCTTGATGTCGTCACGTATTCTCCGTCAACTTCTGTGCACCAGGTTCTTCTGTTTGAAAACCTCTTTGGTGCTGAGTCTGGCTCGCACGTCATTCTAATCGAATGACATCGTTTTCATTCGAGCAAGCCACTTTCTCGAACGACGGGGCGAACCGCGACGGGGATTGCAGTGGAAAACGATCTCCAAAACGTCAGGAGGGTGCGGAACGGACTTCAATTGTGGAGCCGGCTTAAAGCATCACGGATGGGAGTAGAAGATATCTTGAGGATTCCGCTAAACGGAGAATACATCTCCATGATGATCAGAATAGCTGCCGAGACCGCAAGCGTCCCAACCAACAGTGTTGCGATCACAGTTGGATTCGGTAGCGCGGTGAGGCCACAGCGTTATTGCGGTGCGCTCAAGCCGGAAGTGGGACATCTCGGTTTCTGCGTCACTCCGCGCCACGATTCAATTCACAAATGCACTGAATCCCTTTTTGCCTGCCGCTCAAAATAAAACGCGAGACCCAAAGCAAGGATGAGAGCTGCAATCCCGTAAAGTGTCGCGCCTGGGACCGTATTTGGCTCCTCAATGATGACCTTCCTTGCCATTGCAATGAGTGCAACCTCCAGGACTACACGGACATGGATGACATCCTTTCTGAGATATGCTTTCAGCGTTTCCAGCAACTCAACGCCAATCAGCACGAGGAGGAAGTAACCGAAAATATCGAGCAGGCCCTGAACGGCGATCAGCCAGCGTGGCGGCTTCATGACCTCCTCCCAGATAAGCGCCCCGAGATGAACCGTGGAGAGAAGCATGACCACGATCAATAGTCCGGCGAGTGCCACTACAGTAACCTTCTGGACGCTTCCGATGATTCTTTCCAACACAATGTCGGTTGCGCTGACTGCCTGGCTAGTCTCGTTTGGTTGATTCGTTGTGGCCATCGTTTTCACCGCCGTATAGATTTGGTTGCAGGTGTTGATCGACTGAAGGCGCCCTTAATATCTCTGTTGAATAGATTGCGCAATCGAACCGGCAATCCCTACGCAACTAAGTCGAGGAGAATTTGAGGGTCGTCGAATTGCGATCGTCGAGAGCTTCCTGCGCCCGCCAAAGGGACGTGCATAAGGCTCACGGTGAGAGGTGCCAAGCTTAGAGAGCACTGAGACTGTTGGCAACTGTCACAAATAACAGTCTCCTGCCAATCGCTCAGGGGAGCAAGGATGTGAGGTGGTGCCATTTTTTGATAACTCCGATTTGACTCCGCGACGCATCGTTTGCCCGAGAGTGCCTCGAATTGTGTACAGGGTGGGACGTTTGAATTGCAGCGAAGTGGGAATGCGATGCAACATGAATCTGGGGAGGTAGAAAATGGCGAGTGACGTCACCCGGACAAACAAAGTGCAGACCAGTCCCGAACACCCCGACATGGTTTGGGTCCCTGGCGGGACATTCCGTATGGGTTCGGAAGACTTTTATCCTGAGGAGCGGCCAATTCACGAGGTTTGCGTGGACGGCTTCTGGATGGACTGCTACGAGGTCACGAGTGAGCACTTCGCACAGTTTGTTGAAGCGACCGGTTACAAGACGGTCGCTGAACGTGCACCCAATCCTGCAGATTTCCCCGGCGCCCCTCCGGAGAACCTGGTGCCCGGTTCTATGCTATTTCAGAAGACACGGGGCCCGGTGGACCTACGAAATTACGTTAACTGGTGGGCATGGGTTCCGGGAGCGAGTTGGCGCCATCCGCAGGGGACTGGATCCTCGTTCGAAGGCTTCGAACGACACCCTGTTGTGCACGTTGCTTGTGAGGACGCTGAAGCTTACGCTGGCTGGGCAGGAAAAGAACTGCCGACCGAAGCCGAATGGGAATTTGCCGCTCGTGGGGGTCTTGATGGAAAGAGGTTTACCTGGGGAGATGAACACACTCCCGACGGAAAGTGGATGGCCAATTGTTGGCAGGGAGAGTTTCCGTGGCAAAATCTTCTCCGCGACGGCTTCCAGGGTACTTCTCCAGTCGGGTCCTTCCCCCCGAATGGATATGGTCTTTACGACATGGCGGGCAATGTATGGGAATGGACTTGTGATTGGTATGTCCCTCGCCTCGCCGACGAAGTGGCGTCGCCTTGCTGCGGCCCCGCCGTCAATCCGCGCATAGTCTCGCCCGCAAAGAGTTACGATGCCGCTCAGTCGCAATTCCAGATTCCGCGCAAGGTTGTAAAAGGCGGCTCCCACTTGTGCGCTCCCAGCTATTGCTTGCGCTATCGTCCGGCGGCACGGCAGCCGCAGATGATTGACACCAGCATGAGCCACATCGGGTTCCGCTGTATCACACGACGTGCATAAACGGACTGAAATTGAAATATCGGTAAATCGTCCTGACGACTCACAGAAACGATCACATGGCCAGAGAGAAAGGTCTGGCGCTCCAATCTTAACTTCTGTGATTACAATCGCATTCCCGACATATTCTTCTTGCTCGTGAGGCGTCCGAATATCTGCTTAGAATAGATATGATGTTCTTTTTGCAGATGATCCGGGCTATAATCGCACCTCGTCGGGCGTTTGAAGCAAGAACGTGGTTCGTGCGATAGCAACGTCCTCGTAGTCGAACCGGGCCCCGATATGCGAGAGAATATGCGGCTCCTCCCCAAGCCGAGACCTCGATCCGATTACTCATCATTGCTGGCCATCGCCGTGGTCTTACTCGCCCAAGCTGCGATCTCGGTCTCATTGCGGAATGGTCCTACGTTAGCCGCATACAGCGATATCAGCTATCTCGTTCTGCTCCTTCTGACATGCGGAGTTTTCACCCTTAATGCGGCCCAGAGTACGCACGCCATCCGATTCTTCTGGTCATGCCTCGCAGCGGCATTCTCACTATGGGCGCTTGTTCCAGGTTCCTGGTTCAACAGTGTGGTCCTGCACGGTGGAATTCCGCCATCCATGGTCAATAATCCTCCCCTGTTTCTTCACATCGTGCTGGTAATCGCGGCGGTGGCCTCCCGTCCGCACTTGAAGGCGCCCAGTCGGAGACCCTATCGATCGACGTTGAACTTTCTCATTCTGCTTTTTGTCGGGGCTTTTGCATATGCTTTTCATCTATTCCCGTACCACTACGGAAGCCAGGGAATAGTCATCTTGCGTTTTGAGGCTATCTATTTTGCCGAGAATATCTTGCTTCTTGTCGTTCTGGGCTGGTTGATTTTCAGTTCGCAATCCCCATGGAAGTTCATTTACCTGCATCTTCTGGGCGCATCTGCCCTCTATGCGCTTGCTTCCCTGGTCTTTAACCTCGTCTGGGCCGTGAGAGACCCGTTGGGGAATCCGACAAATGTCGACCATTCGGCGTTTCGAGGTTTCGTAGGACTGGTGTTCACTGCCTCCATCCTGTGGTTTCTCTGGATTGGTCTTGAGGGCCATAAGCAGAAACTGAAACTGGATCATGCGGTGTCGTTGGACACAACCGACCCAAAATACAGTTCGGTTTTGGCGATGCTCGCAGTTCTTGCTATCCCGGCCGTCGGCGTGTGGGAACTTATCCGAACCGACGAGCCGTTAGAGACCCGTGAAATTCGTCTCCTGGTGGTGATGGTGGCAGGCCTGCTTCTTGCCATCGGCGCATTCGCTGAAAATTATCTTGCCGGCCGCGAGTTTACTTCCGATGTAACGGTTGCCCACGACAGGCTTCGTTTGGCGATGGAATCCGGAAAGTCAATGGGTTGGGACCTGGACCTTGCCAACGGACAGAACATTTGGTTTGGCGATCTGGAGTCGACCTTTGGGATCACCGCCGAAACATACCTCGCAGGCAAAAATGAGTTCTTTGAACGCCTTCACCCTGACGACCGTGACCGAGTAGCGAAAGCCATCGCAGAAGCGCAGCAAGATCGAAGACCCTACAGATCCGAATATCGCGTGGTACGCCCTGACGGAACAATACGATGGCTCGCTGACAGAGGGAAATTCTACTTGGCACCCAATGGCGACTCCCCGCGTGGCCTTGGGATCGCGGCGGACGTCACGGATCTTAAGCAAGCTGAGGATGCGCGCCGAGACAAAGAAGCGGAGCTTGATAAAACCGAGAAGCTTGCTAAGGTGGGGGCCTGGCAATGGGACCCGGAAACCGATACCGTGATTTGGTCCGAAGAACTTTATCGGATCGCCGGTTTAGATCCTCTTCAGCCGGCGCCCTCCTTCAAGGACCATCCAAAGCTTTACACGGCCGAGAGTTGGGAGCGGTTGAATCATGCCGTAGAAGAATCGTTGCGGACCGGAACGCCTTACGAACTGGATCTTGAAATGGTCCGCGCTGATGGCACCACGCGATGGCTGATCGGAAGAGGCGAGGTAAATCGCGATGACAGCGGCCGCATCGTAAAGCTCCACGGAACCGTGCATGACATTACAGAACGTAAACAAACGGAATTTGCACTGCGAGAAAGCGAAGAACGCTTTAGATTGGTAGCGAATTCGGCTCCGGTCATGATTTGGATGGCTGGTACAGATAAGCTCTGCACCTATTTCAATAAGACATGGCTCGACTTTACGGGGCGTCCGCTTTCTGCCGAAATAGGCAACGGCTGGGCGGACGGTGTCCACGCCGAAGACTTGAAAAGGTGTCTGGAAATCTACACTGCGTCCTTCGATCGACGTGAGGAGTTCAGGATGGAGTATCGTCTTCTCCGACACGATAATGTATATCGCTGGATTTCGGATACAGGAGTTCCAAGATTCAATTCCGAAGGCTCATTTGCCGGATACATCGGATCATGCCTCGATGTTACCGAGCAGAGGCTCGCAGTGGAAGCGCTTTCTGACGTCGGCAGCAGGATGATTCAGGCGCAAGAACAGGAACGCACACGAATTGCACGAGATCTTCACGATGACATTAGTCAACGTCTGGCATTGACTGTCATCGAGCTTGACGGGCTCAAGTCTGAAATCTCCGATTCGAACGGCAGTGCACCCAACCGGGTGAACAACCTTCGGGACTACGCCGCAGAGATTGCAGCGGATGTGCAGGCCTTATCCCACCAGTTGCATTCTCCAAGGCTCGAACACCTTGGATTGGTAACCGCTATGAGAGGATTTTGCCAGGAATTCGGTGAGAAACATAAATTGCAGATCAACTTCCAGTGCCATGATGTTCCTGTGCATCTGCCTTTTGATATTTCTCTCTGTCTGTTCCGGGTCTTGCAGGAAGCCGTACAGAACGCCGCAAAACACAGCGGAGCACCGCAACTTGTCGTTCAATGCTGGGGGACATGGGACGAGGTACAACTTACAGTCGCCGACGCTGGAATCGGATTCGATTTCGAAACAGCCACAAAAGGGCGAGGCCTTGGTCTCTTTAGCATGCACGAGCGAGTGAAGTTGGTGAACGGTGCAATTTCGGTTGATTCTAAGTTGCAGCAAGGAACCGAGGTGCGTGTTCGCGTCCCTTTGAAGGTCGAGCCGAAACATTCTCAGGAACAAAGAATACCTGGATAGCGGCGTTACCGGTTTCTCGCATCGCCCGCCGAGATTCAACTGTCATCCAACCGCCCGGTTCATAAGCTGCCGCTGTATTTCCCGAAGGGGGCGTGTTCCACTGGGAAGAACGCCCCCTCGGAAATGAAAAATGAACAATACCTACGAACGGCGGAAAGAGCGGATGCCGAAAGAGGCGCCGATTAACATCAGTCCCAGAAGACCCATGAAAGGCAAAGAACTGCCGGTCTTTGGGAGACTTGCAGCGGGCGCTTCCGGAGCTGGTGCAGGAGCGGCAGCGGGAGCCGAGACCGGAACCAAAACGGCAATCAGGACCGGCTGATCTGGAGCTGGCGGTGGAGGCGGAGGCATCTGTCCAGCTAGGATCTTCTGCTGCGTAACCTGTGTTTCCGGAACTTCAACGATCTTGGTCGCAGTTACCGACATGCCCTTTTTCAGACCGAAGGCGTCTGTCATTTGGCCGTTGACATTAAACTTCTGACCCTTGGGAATCTTGAATTCCTGATTCTTGCCGTCTTCCATCGTCAGGATTACGCTCAACGGTGGATTGACGTGCCAAACCTTGCCGGTAACGGTCTGTGTGGTCGTGACCAGCTTGTCGCTCGTGGTTGTGATGGTGGTACGTTCGACCGTCATCCCCGGTTTCAGGTCGTGGATACCGAGTTGCTGACCATTGACTGTGACGCGAACACTCTCCGGAACATTCGGGAAATGCCGCATCTGGCCTGCCTCATCCTTCACCCAAAGATCGTTTCCGGAAACCATAACTACCGTTCCCTTTTCGACCTTGACCTGCTTCGTCGAACCCAGGTGTGTTGTGTCCTGAGACGTTTGTACTTGTGCAGTCACGGCCGCGGTGGACGCCAGGAAAAGTATGCCTGCCGCCGCAGCCAGTAAGCTGTGCAGAGTTGTGCGAGTAGCTTTCATTGCGAATTCTCCTTGTTGTTTTTTCCCAAGCCTGCGGAATTGGTTGTGGGTTGATTTCCTGGGCCGGCAATCGGCCTATGAGACACGATGGAAGCGTGGACAATGAAGCGCTGCGGTGCGTCGCCTACAAAATAAAACGGATAACAAGTAACCAGGGTCACGGAAGAAGCGGTGCGCGGTTGCAGCACGCGAACGTCAGCTGGACTCACAATCTCGATTTCGTCCACGACGTAAGTGACTCTCTCTGTCGTCATCACCAGATCAATTTCATCTCCGACCGAAATGTCCTTTAGCCCCCTGAAAAATCCGTCTCGGTGCCCGGCAATTCCAACATTGCCTTCAGTTCCCGGCATCGCCGTGCCCGCAATTCGTCCGACCCCTCGGTTCAGCGTCAGATCATCCGTCCCCTCAAAAACAGGAACTCGAATCTTGACTTTGTTGATCTCCAGCACAGCCAGTGGGGCGCTCAACGTACTCAGCAAGCTGTTCTTGTAAGCCTGAACACGCTTCGCCGCCCACAGACTGAAATCTACATCTCGATTCGAATCGGCAGATTTCGAGTCGTTATTTTGCATCGCAGCCGCTTGCGCACTATCAAAGTCCCACAAAGCAATGCGGGAAGAAATCTTCCCATGGAGAAAAGCCGCTAGCCAAATCGCTAAGAGCATCACTCCAGCTGCCAGCAAACACCGCTCAACTAAAATCGAAGCTGTCTTCGGACCCCTCAAGAGCTGCCTTCTGATTTGCGGATGAGTAGTTTCGCCCAGAACTTCCTATGAGATGCTGCAACGATCAACAGGAAGTTATCGAGAAGCCCCACAACTCGCAACTGTCATAAATGACAGTTGCCCGGATCTCGACATTGTTTGGACTCGATTGCGAGTAACTACTGAATTCAACCGGCTTTCGTCCGCATCCTAACCGAGCGAGGCAGATAACGCGCGTTGGAAGGTCCTGAAGGTGGCGCGATGACACCTTCCTGAATTGCAAATTGAATCAAGTCGGCATTCGTTCGCAAGTGGAAGCGTTCCATGATCTTGTACTTATGAAAGGCTACGGTACGTGGCGTCAAAATCAAGATATAGGCGACCTCTTTCATCGTTCGCCCCTGCGCCAGCAATTTCAGAACCTCCCGTTGCCGATCCGTAAGACTCTCCCTGTGTGTTTGTCTTTCTCGCGCGTCCGGACGTACGTCCTGCGATTGGGACAGGATCAATGGGGAAACGTAACGCTCGCCTGTGAGAACCTTATGCAGGGCATATACAAGCTCGGCCGCCGCTGAACTCTTCAGGAGATAGCCTGAAACTCCGCCCCGGACTTCCTCAAGCTTCGTAAGAACCCCGGAATCCATCGTTATGTAAACGAACCTGACGGTACGTGACAGCTTCTTGATGCGCTTAACGGCCTCTGAACCGAGTATCCATGGCGCTTCAAGATCGAGAATAATTACTTCCGGCTTGAATGCTGGGACCGCTTCCATCAAGGGCTCTTTCGTTTGCAACGGTTCCAACTACCTCAAACTCGGGATCCAATAGCGTTACGTATTGCTCCGCTTCATTTGAAGGACTTTCGGCGATCAGAACTCGGGGCCGCGCCACGTGGCTCATCTGGAACTCCTTGCACCGAGATGCGTGCGCGAAATGCTTCTTGTCGATTGCCGACACATCGCAACGGCGCAGTTCTCTCGTAATTCAGTGCACTCCAGACTTATCTCAGATGTTGACTGGACTTTAATACTGCCAATTTCGACAGGTGTGTTCAGGCCCGGAACCAGGGGGAATTGATCGCTCTTGCCTGGATTTCGGAGCCGAAATGCGTGTAAGCTTCCGTCCGCTGTCATAATTAACAGTTTCTCCGCTCTCGATATAAGCGTTCACTGGCTTCAAAGACATCCTGCACTGATGAGGCGTTGGCGATTATCCTTCAGGAAAGCGGATGAGCGACATCCTTGACGAGGCATTAAATGCAACGGAAATCAGTCCCTATCGCACTAGTCTTGCTCCTTGTATTCTCAATCTCATCATGGTCCGGACTGTTGCTGCTAGGGCAGACGCCGATTCCGAACTCGCAGCAACTGGACCAACTCCTGGCGCCCATCGCACTTTACCCCGATTCTCTGTTGGCGCAGATTACGACCGCGTCGACCAATCCACAGGAAATTCTGGATGTTTCGAACTGGCTGCTTCAAAATCCCGGCCTTCAGGGGGCGGCGCTTACCGATGCCGCAGAAAAGCAGGGGTTTGACGCGGCATTTCTCGCACTGGTGAATTTTCCAGACGTACTCAACGTTATGGCCGAGCACGTCGACGACTACGCCGCTATCGGTCAGGCATTTTCCGCCGACCAGGGCGCAGTTAGTGCATCGATTCAAAGACTGCGAGCCCAGGCGTACGCCGCAGGAAACTTGCAAAGCAATCAACAACAACAAGTGGAGGTGCAACAGACGGCTGCCCAGCCGATCTATGTAATTCAGCCCGCAAATCCGCAGGTGGTTTATGTGCCGGTCTATAACCCGACCGTCGTTTACGTCAGACCTCCAACCAATGTTGTGGTCGTAAGTTACGGTCCTCCTATTCCGCTCGCAATTCTGATGGTTAGCAGGCCGTGGGGATGGATGGGATGGGGTTGGAATTGGTCATCGCACCGGTGCTACTACAATCACTCCGTTTGGGTCGGATGGGGAAATCCGTATCGTCCGCCGAACGTTTGGTACCGGCCGAGACCAGTCCCCTATAACAGCCGACCGGGATACGGGGGAAATTGGCACTACCGTCCACCAAATTATCGGCCACCCACTCCCCGCCCACTTCCAGCCAATCGGCCACCCTGGGGTCCGAACCATAGACCCGGATATAATCCGCCCCCCAATCGTCCTGGTTCCAGCCGACCGCCCGTTCAACAGCCCAAGCCGAGGCCGACACAGCCGCCAGCGAGCACGAGGCCGACCCAGCCCAGCACGAGGCCGACACAACCAAGCACGAGGCCAGCACAACCAAGCACGAAACCAACGCAGCCTGGCGCACGGCCCTCACAACCTGGGCCAAAGCCAGCCCAACCCAACACGAGGCCAACGCAACCTAACACCAGGCCAGCGCAGCCTAACGCTAAGCCGGCACCGAAGCAGTCGGCTCAACCCAGACCCTCGAACAACAGAACTTAGCGTTAGAGAACGAAGCTGATCACTTCAGGTGCATTTTGCGGTCAATGCTTAAGTGTTCGCGGGCTTGAAAATTGCTTATGTGAGCTTGGCTGGCACTCGGAAATTGAAACGCGTCACTGTCGAGCACGCGTTTTATATGAGCGTTCGAACTTTTCGGGGAAAGAATGATTACTATGCAGAAGCGGCAAGACGAAGCGGATTACTTGGATAAGACCATGCGTTCCTTCATCGCATACTGCACCAGTTCCGCGTTGTTTTTGAGGCGGAGAATCTCCATGACGCGGTACTTGTGAAAGGCAACGGTCCTCGGAGTAAGGGTCAAATCCGAGGCGACCTCTTTCATCGACTTTCCTTCCGCTAGCAACTGGACCACCTGCTTTTGCCGCGTCGTCAGCAGGCCAGGCATTCCATTTGTTCCCTCGAACTCGGTTTTCAAATCAAAGGAATCTCCGGCAATGAGGGGAGAAAGATAGGGCCTTCCCTTCAACACCGTCCGGATCGCGATCGGTAGCTCTGCAGCCGCCGCAGTCTTCGGCAGAAATCCAAAGGCACCGCGCCTGAACGCCTCGGCAGCCATCGCGCGATCTGCGTTCATCGTCAGAAAGACAATTTTGACCGTTCGCTTGATTGTTCGAATGTGCTCGCAGGCATCCAGCCCGTTGAGCAGAGGCATCGAGATGTCTACCAACGCAACGTCGGGATTCAGCCTGCATACCGAATCGATCAGAGCTTGACCGTTGTTGACGATCGCAATAACTTCAAATTCAGTTTCCAGAAGTTGTTTGCAAGCCTCAGCGATCAATGTGTGATCGTCAGCAATAATGATTCTTGACCGGTATTTTTCCAGCATTGCGAAGTCCTTAATAGTCGATGCCGACTTCCAGTAGCGGCGGTCAAATCCCTTTCAGGGCAGTTAACACGCACACTAAGTTTGCAAGCAGAAGCTACATCCCGGAGCATATACCTCCTCGGCTCTGCTGCCTACTGTTAGTTCTGACAGTACATTCGGTGGAATAATCAAGTTTTCAAGGACTGAATATCCAACCCTAGGCGTTAATTGTGATTCCGATACTTGCCTGTCAAATTTGACAGTATCGGGCTGGCAAAGCTCTTTTCTATTCTTCACTGTGGCGGACGATCGGCCGCTATTCAAAGGAGATTCATGCGCGGAAACCTGGTGCTACATTCCTGCCTATTTCTTTCCATCGCGATGTCTGTTGGTTGCTCCAAACATCCGACAGACAGCCAGATACAGACAGACATTCAGACCAAAGCTGCTGCAGATCCTGATCTGAAGGACTCCAACGTTGCTGTTGTCGCGACCGAGGGCAAAGTCACGCTGACCGGCAAGGTAAAGACACCCACGGCAGAAAAAAAGCTTCAGCAAATTGCGAAGGAAGAGCCCGGAGTTTCCGATGTGGTCGACCAGACCTCTGTAGATTCGGCAGCCGTGGCGGAAACGAGCCCCGCGCCCCCTCCTGCGCCAGCGGTTGTACAACCGGCGCCCGTTGTTACCCCTCCCCCCCCTCCCCCTCCCCCAAAGCCCGTAGTAATCCCCACAGGAACGGTGTTGACTGTGCGTTTGGTGCAGCCTTTGAGTTCAAAAACCAGCCAGGCGGGTGGCACATTCTCCGCAACCATGGCCAACCCCATCACGATCGAAGGGAAAACCGTGATCCCGCAAGGGGCGAAGGTCTATGGAATCGTTCGTGATGCGAAGAAGGCCGGAAAATTCAAAGGCGGAGCAGTACTATCGCTGGGCCTCACCTCCATCATTGTGGACGGGCAGCACTACAACATTGCGACCGATAACGCGA
Source organism: uncultured Acidobacteriaceae bacterium (assembly GCA_963802565.1). Taxonomy (GTDB): domain Bacteria; phylum Acidobacteriota; class Terriglobia; order Terriglobales; family Acidobacteriaceae; genus Telmatobacter. The sequence continues at coordinate 176,887 of CAWDJR010000021.1, forward strand.
GCCAGGAGACCAAAGGCAAAGGCAAACGTACAGCTGGCTTGATGGTTGGCGGTGCGGGCGGTGGAGCTGCGATCGGCGGGCTCGCGGGCGGCGGAAAGGGAGCTGCGATCGGTGCACTGGCGGGCGTCACAGCCGGAGCAATTGGTGCCGGGGCGTCGGGCAATAACAGAGATATCGAACTTCCTTCGGAGTCAGCGCTGACCTTTGCGCTCGTTCAGCGGCTGACGCTCAAACCGTAATCGGAGATTGAACCAGTTGCTCAAGTACTGTTGACCAGATGAGCTGATCTGGAGCGCACATTCAGTGTTCTCATTCAGTTTGTCTGGTCGCGGAACTTACTGCCTCATCTTCGAAAACTTGGGGTTTGAAGAGGTTCGTCTACATACGGGAACTAAGATATACAAACTGAAATGAAGGGAAAGACTCCCGGCGAACTAGTTGTAAACAGCCTCAGCAATTGTCTGAAAAAGGGGCCTAATGAGTTATCTCATGAATCTTCCGCGTCTCGTGTTCGTGCTCTCATTGATCGTGCTATGGCTGGCGGCTATCCTTGGAGCCTTCATTGGTGAAAGGTTGCGGCCTCTGAAAGAAGAAGAGCGGGATGACTTCAGCGTCGTCCAGTCCGCCATTCTGACGCTTCTTGGCTTGCTTATCGGATTTACTTTTTCGATGGCTATCAGCAGATACGATCAAAGAAAGAGCCTCGAAGAAGCAGAGGCCAATGCAATCGGTACGGAATACGTAAGGGCCGACTTGCTGCCCGCGGCTGATGCTGCACGCGCGCGCACTCTGTTGAGCAAATATCTCGATCAGCGAATCTTGTTCTATAAAACCCGCGAAGCGCGCCAATTAGAACAGATCAATGCGTCTACCGCTCAGTTGCAGACGGATCTGTGGTCGACAGTCCGAGGTCCCGCAGCGACGCAGCCAAACCCGATTACTGCCCTTGCCGTCTCCGGCATGAACGATGTTTTGAATTCGCAGGGCTACACTGAGGCCGCGTGGCTGAACCGTATCCCTACTGCGGCGTGGCTTCTAATGGGGGTGATTGCCTTTGGATCAAACCTGTTAATTGGCTATGGCGCGCGCACAAAGAGCAGGATGTTGTTATTGGCGTTGCCAATTGCTGTCTCGATCTCTTTTTTTCTCGTCGCCGATATTGACAGTCCGCGCCGAGGCCTCATCAGCGTACAACCTCAAAATCTAATGAGCCTCTCCCGGTCCCTCAACGCAGAGTAGTTTGTCATCGGGCTGCGCCAAAGAGAGCTGTATGTCTGAATTGACGAAGACTGGCGCTGGCACATTCATCTCACGACTGCGTATCGTGACGACCTATCAAAATGCCTCTCCAATTCCCAGGCTGAACGTGGAACCGTCCTTGCCCCAGGCGAAGTCAGATCGTAAATTAACGTGATAATCCTTGCTGAGTAGCAGTCTCAGTCCTACTCCGCCAGCGGGAAGGAAGTCGTTGTGTCTGAAGAGAAGCTGGTCGTTCCCTGGTATTGCTTCTCCGATGCCGCCGAAGCCAACCACGCCCAACCTGTATGGCAGAGCCAGACGGTATTCGAGCTGACTCGTAACCATATATCGATCGAAATATTTTCCAGCAGTATATCCTCGTAATTCATTACCACTTCCGTAAATACAGTTCATGTAAAACGGCGGCTTCCCTCCAGTTGCGCAGCCATAGCCGTCATAAGCGATGACCTGACTCTTATTCAAAGACCAATATTTATTGAAAGAGCCTCGGTACGATTGCAGAGTGTACTTGCTGCCTAGGACCGGTCCGTAAAAATCGGACGTAAAGTTGAAAAAGGTCCCGCTGGTTGGATAAAAACGATTCGGACTGGTGTCGCGAGTGAGTTGAAGACCGAGGGCCGTGAGATGAGTGTGAAACCCAACGTCCGGAGGAAGCGGAGGAACGTTGTTATTTGTCGGTGCAACCGTAATCACCGAAGTTCCCGCCGAAACACGAGGGCCTAGAAAAAACTGGGCGACGATTCGGCGTAGAAACTCAGCCTGAAATGCCTCGCCCGTCTGAATCAGCGGCAGCTTAAGGCCGGATGAAGCACCTGAGCCGTACAAATTGTAGTTAAGATTTCCATGGCCGTAAAAGACAGTTGACTTATAGCGATTCTCCTTAAAGTAAAGTTGTGCAGCCAGCCCGAATGCTCTACTGCCGTTGTCTGTAATTAGGCCGCCGCCTCCAATCACTGAAGGCGGCGAAATTTTGTCTTCTTTGCTTATTGGAAAAATATAGCCGATAACGGGTACAATCCCCGATCCGATGGCTGGACTAGAAATTGGAATCGGAGCGATTACAATCGAGCCGCGCTTTTCATGTTTCTTCTTTTCCCCTTTTAGATTTATTTGTTTCCGTGCAGATGCTGCGAGTCCCGCTGACACTTCGCCTTGTGTCTGCTTAGACTCTTGCCCCAATGTGACGAATTGAGACAAGAAAGCAAGCATGCAAGCTGTGCTCAACAGTCGAAAACTCCGAAAAGTGACCATCATTCGCCCCTTGTGAAAGATGCGGGCCCAAACTGGCATCCGGCGGCATCGCTTCCAATTGATTCTTGAGGACTGGCCGAACTCAACCGGCTATGCCCAGTGCTCCGTGGACCACACTTTCCGGATGATTGTGAAGAGAAAGGCCGTAGTAAGTCCGAACAATATCCAACCGCTTAATGCTTCCAGGGGACCCATAAGTTGAAATCGTGATTCCAGGCGGAGAGTGTTATTGCCGAAAGTTGTCATTGCACCAAGTGAAAACTCCATAGCAGCCTTCTGGTCGGGGATTGCACCCGAAAAACAGTAGGCGACGGACCATAGCCACGCTTCAAAACCATGTGCGAATGTCGCGCACAGCGCAGGTCCTCCAACAACAACAACGGACAATATGTGATTGAAGCTTTTCTTCCCGTTGTCTTCAAGCAAAGAGTTAACGCCTCGGTTGACCAGCCTGAGGACAAACGCGTGAAATGGAACCGTAAAAACTATAAGAGGAATACTCCAGACCCAATCCATACTCCATGGCGCGACAGAAAGAATATTCATAGACTGACCGGAGGAGGAACACGTCTTATTGCAGAATTTTCCATTGCCCAGATACTCCAGTTGGCCAGTATCGACGAAAGTGATTTCAAGCGGCACTCAGGCGCGCTCATGAACTCGTTACGTTCCGAGGATGACGGCCGCGCGTGTCGCCCAAGTTGCCACTGATACTGCAAGCCAGTTAACCACCCGACGGAAGGTGCCTATAACTGTCACTATTAACAGGCGCCCTGGAGTTCATCTTCCATGGTTGATCGGTCACTACCGACAGTGGTGCACTGTGTGATGCTTGTCTGGATGGATGTTCAGCTCATATCGGCGCTTCCCAGTGCGCAATCGCTGAGAGTGCATTCCGTCCGATCAAAGGCGTGGAAGTCGAACAACAGAAACTCGAGACGGCGATTCCTGACAACCTTGCCGAAGTGCCCCTGTCAAATGTGACAGTTGTAGCCTCGTCGATGCCCTCTTATCCTCACATGAGCTAAACACATCTCTCGTCACGGACTTTTCGTACAAACCAAAAGGTAAACGCTACCGCACTTTCGGATGTAGATCATGCGCGAATGGATTGAAATGTCGTCGGAGGGAATCCAGGCGCTGGCGGTGGTGATCATTGTTGTATCGATTATTTTTGGTTTTGTGCGGTACGTTCTGCAATTGACGAAGCGGACCACGAACTCATACAGCGAATATAAGCGTCTGCTCGGTCGATCCCTGATCCTCGCGCTCGAGATACTGGTTGCGGCAGACGTGATTCGCACGGTGCTGCTGGACCTGACAGCCAAAGGCATGGAGATACTCGGCGCCTTGGTGGTTGTGAGAACTTTTCTTAGTTGGTCGTTGGTAGTTGAGCTTGAGGGACACTGGCCATGGCAATCCGCAGCTAAGAGTAAAAATTCAGGCGGAGACGGCGGAGTTCTCGGGCCTGTTGGGGACCTCGATGATCCGAGTCCCTGGTCCGTTGAAACTTCAGTTCCCGTAACTCGCGACAGTGGCAATCTTCCGACTTTGGAGGAAGCACAAACTCAAAGGTAAGGCGTCAGTCTATCAGTGGCCGGCGCAAAATCTCAAAAAGGAGAGCATCGGAATGAATTTGCCAAGTTTTCCGAATGTTGACTTATTTTCCGCCGGCATTAACGCCTTGAACGGCGTGCTGGTCGCTCGTAATCCCTCCCACAATCGCGGCTACGCGGCCATTGGCCTGATAATCATGGGCTTTTTTGGAGGAATCGGCGGCGGCGTAACGCGTGACATTTTGCTCAATGAGATTCCTGCTCCACTCAAAGACCCCACTTATTTCTTCGTGTGCCTAGGCGCTGGAGTCCTGGGGTTGTTGATCTACTGGCTCGCTGACTCGCTGGAGGAGCGGTTTCGCACGAAAATGTTGGCCTTCTTCAAATCGTTCACGTTGCCATGGTTTGCAATTCTGGGTGCTCATAAGGCTCTCGAACATGGTCTTGGACTCTGGGCCGCGATCCTCATTGGTCTCGCCGCCACCACTGCGGGGGGCGTGCTCATCGACCTCTTCTCTGGAGTGACGCCGGAGATTACGCGGCCGTCCGAGCATCTGGTGACCACGGCTGTACTTGCGAGTTCTGTCTACACACTGATAGCTCTTCGAATGCAAGACAGAACTGATTTCTTTCCCATTACGCTGATCGCAGTCGGTGTCGCTTTCATTTTCCGGGTGATTGCTGTCCGGGAGCACTGGGCACAGATCGTGCCGTTCGAAGCGCCCGCCGAGGGACCGTTGACGCACGTGTAATTGTTCCTTGAATTGGCAGGCAACTGCTGCTGACATTGTCGCAAGCGGGCTCATTGCAACGGAGGGGATGTTATGGATCACATGTGGGAGCGAGTTGGAACTCAATTGATCGCACGTGTCAGCGGACCAATGAAATTCAGACTGGTACTGCAGCCATGCATGGCAGCGTTCTTCGCGATTCGTGCTGGCTTGGCAGATGCCAAGGCTGGCAAGCCACCTTATCTCTGGACCCTTGTCACCGATCCGAGTCAGCGCGAAGGCTTGCTTCGCGACGGTTGGAAAAGTGTTGGCAAAGTATTCATGCTGGCCGTGGTGCTGGACGTCGTTTACCAGATCATCGAACTACGTTTTGTGTATGTAGGTGAAGCGCTCATTGTCGCTTTCATTCTGGCATTTGTGCCCTACCTGGTTCTGCGCGGGATCGTCACGCGCATCGCTCGAGACAAAAAGGTACCGCAAGCGCCGACCAGGAAGCCAGTCTAAGGACGTGTCCCATGGATGTCGAGACAGAACGAAAAGACAGAGGAACGATTCTCGCCGAAGAGCGAACCGAGCTGGCTGTCGAACGTTCGGTCATGGCAGCGGAAAGAACGCTGATGGCGTGGATACGAACGGCGCTTTCAATGATCGGGTTTGGGTTTACCATCTACAAATTCTTCCAATACAAAGCCGAAGATATTGCAGCGGGCGTCGTGCGTCGTCCAAACGCGCCCCGCAATTTGGGATTGAGCTTGATCGCCGTAGGGACTCTGGCATTGATGGGCGCCGCCTGGCAGCATAGAGGATTTCTGAGACAAATCGGGCCTTCTCGAAAGAAAGAAACTATTTCGGTCTCCCTACTTGTTGCGATGGCAGTCATTCTGATTGGAATCGTCACCTTCTACGGTGTTCTGTTGCACGCGGGGCCGTTTTAGCCGCGAAGAAACTGGATCCATGCAGGAAACGGAAGACATTCGAATATCAAGACAGTCATTCTGCCGATCTTCAAGGCATGCGCTAATTAGGTTCGGATAGCCAAAATCATCGCACGAGTTTCTGGAGAAAAATGAAATCCGTTCTGGCGCCACCGAACTCCCCATCGTCAGTGGGATCCACGCTGGAATGGCCTGCGTTCTCATTAGTCCTCGGAGGCCCGTTTTTCAGGTTCTGCAGACGCGCTCATTTGGCGGGGGACGCTCTGGAGTTGGTGCACCGGCAGGCACTGAGCTTGTCAATGATCGCGTGGTTGCCGTTGCTAGTGCTTTCGCTTCTGGAGGGGCACGCCTTTCCTGGCAGCGTCAGAGTGCCATTTCTGCGCGACATTGAAGCGAACGTTCGATTTTTGGTGGCCGCGCCAGTACTCATTTTTGCAGAACTTGGAGTGCACCGGCGTATTGGTCCATTGATTCGCCGGTTTATTGAACGGCGCATTGTGGCGACCGAGGATCTGCCGAGATTTGCCGCTGCAGTGAACTCGGCGCATCGCCTTCGAGATCTTACTTCGATTGAGGCAGTGCTGATTGTTCTGGTTTATACGATCGGGCTGTGGGCTTGGCGGAGCGAGATCGCTTTAGGGGATCAAACCTGGTACGCGCTTCCAAATCAGACCCACTTGAATCTCACTTTGGCCGGCTACTGGTATGTTTTCTTGAGCATTCCAATTTTTCAGTTTCTTTTAGTGCGCTGGTACTTACGCCTGGTGATCTGGTTTCGACTGCTTTGGCAGATATCGAAATTACCCCTTCACCTGAATGCGGCCCACCCGGATCGAGCCGGTGGAATCGCATTTCTGGGAGCCGGTTCTTTCGCGTTTGCGCCAATTCTCTTTGCCCAGGGCGTTATTCTTGCGGGTTGGATCGCCGACCGGGTCATACTTGATGGACGTCCATTGCTATCCTTCAAGATGGAGGCAGCCGGAACCGCGGCGTTCCTCATAGTGGTCATTCTAGGTCCCCTCGTGATGTTCACGCCCAAGCTTGCAACTGCCATGCGGAAAGGTACAGCTGAATATGGGTTGCTGGCCAGCCAGTTTGTATTCTGCTTTCAAGAGAAATGGATGCAGAAGAGTGAACACGTAGCGGACGAACTTCTCTGCAACGACGACATCCGGTCGCTCTCCGAACTGTCAAACGTCTTCACGAATGTGCGCCAGATGCGTCCATTTCCATTTTGGACAAACGACATCATACGGCTAGCCGTTGCAGTTGCTGTTCCTCTCTTGCCGCTCTCGCTGACGATACTTTCGCCTGCAGAGTTGTTGAAGTTTGTGATCAAGATGGTCTTCCACTAGACCACTCGTAACAACCTTCAGAAAGTGCTGATCCTCAAACGGACGTCAGGCTCCCATCCACGAACAGGCGGTAGGTTGCTTGAACGGGCCGAAACTTAGACGCAGCAATCGCGCAACCGATTCCACTCGGCTGCGATAAACGAGCAATCTAAGGCGAATCAACCGTACTGTTAAAACTGGCAGTTGACCGCATTCCAGAAGCCCCTAGACTCGAGAGCATCAGGACGACTGTGAAAATACAACTCTTGAATATATTCAACTTCGCCCTTTGCTTGTTTTCGTGGGCCTGCTGCCGCACTCGCAGGCCGTTTAGCCGGCGTCAATCCTATGCCATTACGGTAGGCGAACGGATCTCGAAACCCATCGCTTCAAAGGCCCATAAGCTAGCGTTCCAGGCAATTGGGTTCTTGTTCGTGATAGTTGCAGGTGTGCTGGCGCGAGCTCAAACACCGGAATTCTTACCGGAGATCGATGCCTATCTCAAAGTCAACGCTGTGACTCGCGTGTATTTTCAGGCCAAGGGAGACCGCGATGAAGGTGTGCCGGTTCAAGCTACGCTGGGACCCAGTCTGCAGTTGTACTTCAAACCTCTCGTCAAGTTGAAGAAAGTTACCGCCTTCGATCTGGACGATGCAAAGCAACGCCCCCTGGTTGTCGAGGCCGGATATCGCTATATCACCGCTCCGAATGAGCCTGTAGATAACAGGTTCATGCCAGTGGCAACCTTCAGATTGCCGATGAAGGGTTCATTGTTAATAACCGACAGAAATCGAGCAGACCTTGATTGGAAAGGAGGCACCTTTCGGTGGCGATATCGAAACAAACTTACTTTAGAAAGAGCCTTCGCGATCCGCTCTTATCACCTGACTCCGAATTTGAGCGCCGAGCCCTACTACACAAGCCAATATGCAAAGTGGAGTACAACGGATCTTTATGCCGGCTGTCTATTGCCAGTAGGAAAACACGTGCAGTTCGATCCCTATTTCGAACATGAGAACAACACGGGCAAGGCGCCGAATCAGCAAGTCAACGACATCGGTTTGGCCGCGCACATTTTCTTTTCAATGCCAAAGAAGTAAGACGAACAGATGTTGCATCGACTTCCTCGTTGAGGAGACGAGGCGCAAAGTTGTTCAGGTCGAAAACTAGTTCGCGCTGGGGCGTTCCGTACATGCCGAAATTATTGATGTGGGCATCGCCGCACATGACCACAGGAATCCCGCTGACCGGCTCCGTGGAAAGGTCCGATGCCATCACGCACGCCGATCCACGCAGGAAAGGGAACGGCGAAGATGCCATGCGTCCCATGCGCAGGGGAATAAGATGCGCCTGCCGTCCAGCATTGCTCTTAGCCAATAACTTCAGCGGATCAGGCCGAGTTTTCCCCGGTGTGTATTTGGCTTGCGACTCGATCGGCACTTTCTGGCGGAGTGCCTTGCCCTCCGCGCTGCGGCAATCTGCTGGATCTACGTCCGCGCCAGATGCGGTAGCCTACCAGCTCGCTTCGAGTCCTGCGACGGGCCCCTGTTGAGTGAGACGAAAGCCTACGCGGTCATTGGTGCCTTGAATACTAAGCCGGGTGCCCATCTGATATCCGGCTTTGAAATCCAATCCCTTGTAGAGGCGCACCTGCGCTGTTCCCTGCGAGAACATGAAGTTGCCGTAGCCGAAGAAGTACATCCCCTCAAATCCGCCTTGCACAGAAAAGCGGTTGGAATCGTGAAACGGATACCAGCGGGCCTCGGGTCCTAGAACCGGCAAGGGAGCAAACGTGGAACCGGAAGCGGCGCGTACCGCAGTGACACCGTTGACTGTTCCAATTCCTGCGAGTTTTGCCGAAGTGTCGAGCAGGTGCAGCGATACCGCTAGACCAAGATAGCCCTGACGGCGGCGAATGAAGTCATACTGATAACCCGGCGAGAACGTCAGCGAATTCAGGTCTGCATTAACGGTGGCGCCCGTATGATACGTCACGCCCTGGAAAGTGATGTCCCGAGTGATAGTTGCCGACTTAGAACTGTAGACAGGACTTGCCGCGAAGGTGAAATGGTGCTTCCTCTTGAAGTGCCAGTCGACCGCGCCTGTGAATGTTGAGTATGTTGAGAAATTGAAATCCTTACTCAGATCCCACGACACCTGGTCCCCTGAGGCGCGAAGGTCGCCCGTCGGGTGGGAAAACCACCACATCCCGGTAACTCGCCATTCGTGCGCGTCAAGATCGGCCTTTTCCTTTTCCTGGGCCTGAAGTGCGGGCAACGCAAATGCTAAGGAAAGCACAAAAATCACAGACTTCGAGAGAAAGCTCCTGGCAGAACTCATGCGGGTCGGACTCCTGAGAAAAATTTCAGCATCCTGAACCTAGCAGGCGTTGTCTGACGTGGATACTGGCAGAAATGACAGTGGCCAAGCTCTTGGCTCGACAATTGAAGGGCACTGCTGCTTCGCCTTATGTCAAAGCCGGCGACTCGGACCGAATCAGTCGTAGTTGGAGTGAAGGAAAAACATGCAAGCTTTTTGTGGAAAACTGCAAATATTTTAGGGGGGGTGGGGGTACTCCCCTTTCCGTCTGATGGTCCGCGGGGCGAACATTCCGCAGTCCAGATGATTGTGCCTTACGCGGACTTAATTACCTGCAAAACTGCGCCGGGATTTTTATGTTTGGAATGTGGAGGTTGGAGCACGGGGCGGCGGTGACGAACTTGACAGCTGTTGGGGTGAACCCCTTGAGTCTGTCTCACTCTGGGGGTGCACCCCATGGCTACACACCAGAAGACGCAGCTCAGTTGTCTGCGCGTAATCGCGAAAAGGCCACTGAGGCGACTGGCTGGTGGCCTCCTCGGATCGTTCAGCGACAACGCGTCTGGCGTGCTTGCTGGTCATTACAGACGATGGCGCAGAGGGCTCTCACCGAAATCGCAAAGCCGATTTGAAACGATGAGGTTCATAACCTCACTATCTGTTGGATATGCAGAAGAGGCGACTGCTTTACACCCTTCTGCACAAAACATGATCGGTGAAATGAAAATGTCTTCTTCCGTTAACAAACTCGACAGCTCATCCGTCGAGAATCTCATTCGTTGGGAATTCGCGTTTCGAGCTTGTTTTCGATCAGGCGGGTGGCTCTTGCTTCTTATTTTGCTGTGGCTGTGATCGAATAGCGCAGTCCGCCTCGAAGCGGTTTATTAAAGACCGGTATAGATCTGAAGCGGTGCCCAGAAAAAAGGCTTGCGGAATTCACCTTTGTCGCGAATCAGCGAGAGCTTTGCCTGACGCAGCGCGGCCGCTGGTGACCTGCCGTCAAGCAGCCCTTGATAGAGCGATCCCATCAGCCTCGGGGTAGATTCATCACTCACCTCCCAGAGGGCGCCAATCACGTTGTGTGCTCCAGCTCGCAAAAACGCCCAGGAGAGGCCTACCAGACCTTCTCCGACATAAGAACGGGCACCGCTTCCGTAACAGGCGGAGATGGTGACGAGCCGCGCATGAATCGGATGCTGCATGATGTCGCGGGCGTGAAGTTTGAAGGAGTCTTCTTCCGCGGTTGAGCGGGAGAGGATGATCGAAGAGTCGAGTGGATCGGTGCGGCTGGCGACCCCGTGAGCCACAAAGTGGATATAGGTGAACTGCTGCGGCATGCTTGATGTATAAGAGGCGGCGGTGGCCCGTTCGCGTGCAAAGATCGTAGTGCTCTGCGCCGGAAAGTGCTGCTCAATCTGTTTCATTTCGGTTGCTGCTTTTGGCAACTCGGGGTAGTCGGAGTTGGGCGCAATTGCGTCGCCAAGCAGCAACAACGTGTTGCCGCTCTTTTCTTGTGGCTTCGCCGCGGCCAGTAGACGGAGCGAAGGCGCGGAGACGACTGTGGCATCTTCGATGAAGTAATGCGGGTTCGGCGCGGGCGCAATCAACGTTTCAAAATTCAGCTTGTTCAGGGCGCCGTCGGCGAGAATCACTACGTTTGAACCAGGCTGAATGAGACCGCGAGCCGGCCCGATGAGCAAGTGATAGAGGCCGATTCCATCAGCGTTTGAGCGCTCGATCGGATCGCTCAGACCGAGCAGGGTCTTACTATATCTGTCGACCATGGGGGTGATTTGATTACGCGCGGGCAAGGGAAACATCATCGTCTTTGAAGGCGTAGTCGCCCACAGATAGGACTGTCTTTCACCGAGCCAATAAAAGAGCAGCGTCGCGTTTGTCTTTCGTGCGATTTCACTGGGATGCAAAGAAACGTTGGTGCCGAAACCTGTGCCTGATTGCAGGCCAAGTCCTTGCTGCAAAGTTCGCGCGCGGCTCTGATCGGCCAACGCAAGGGCTGCATCAGTTTTGCCCTGTGCCACAAGAAAATGAATGTAGTCGTCGTAGATGCTGGAGGCATTGGCAAGGAAGGGAAGCTTTGATTCTTCGTTATGGAGTTGATCTCGGGCAGATTCGAAAGTGCTCAGCGACGTCCGGTACATCCGATCAGCTGCGACCGCATCGCCCTCCGACTCATACAGTCTGGCAAGCTCGTGCTCAGCCCCCAGCCGCATGGAGGCCTGGCTCGCAGGATCCTTCTCGACCACACGGAACAGGCCTTCTGCATCTTCGTTGTGACGGCTTGCTGCTGCAATCCTCGCCTGCGCAAACATCACGACCAACTCGTCAAGACGATTGCCACTTGCACTCACGAGCGGGGCAAGTTGCTGCACGTATCCGTTTGCTTCCTCCAATTTGCCGGAGTCAACCGAGGCATGTGCGAGCTCTTCAAGCGCGTTTACGATGTCTTCCTTGCTTTTGATCTGTTTTGCCAGATCGAGAGCCTGGTGATATGAAAGTGCCGCACGGTCAAAGTCGTGGCTGTCTTGATAGACATGTCCGGCAGTGGTGAGCCACCTAATCGCAACGTCGGTCACTCCGAGCGATGTCGCGCGCTTTTCGGCATCCAGAAGGAGTTCCTGAGATCTTTCGTTGTCTCCAAGTTGGTAGTAAGCCCACCCGAGATTGCCTGAGGCGCTTTGCGCCAGATCTTCTCCACCTAATTGCTGGGCCTCACGATAGGCGGAGCGGGACCAGTCCACTGCTTCGTCATAGTGATCGGTCTGTAAGCAGATCCAACCCAGGTTCAGAAGCGCCGTCGTCTCCAACCATCGGTCTTGATGTGCGCGAGCAAAAGAGAGACTGTCGAGCAGAAGCTGGCGCGCTTCTGAGGCACGCCCTTGCTCCATGGCCAGGATGCCACGTGCTCTAAGCACCCCTCCGCAGTCCGCTCGCATTGCGATCGAACAGATGTTCGCTGCTTCCAAAAGCTTTTGGTTTGCTTCCGCGAACTGTTGTAGATGGGTGAGAGCCACGCCTTCGATGGTCAGCTTTTGAATCAGAACGTCTGGATCATTTGCAGACGGGGAAAGCGTGGAGAGAACGTGGAGTGCATCCTCGCTAAGACCACGCCATGCCATAGCCTCCGCGTCCAGTAATTGGAACTTTGATGCCAACGCGGGATTAGAAACGAGATTTCGACGGAAACCCTGCTCGGCTTGCAGTTGGCACTTTTCGAGATAACCACGAAGGAAGAGTTGCCTGGCATCGGCGTATTTGGCCTGGGAACTAGTGGCGCGCGAATCGTGCAAGGGGAAAAGCAGCAGCAGACAGAGTGCAAAAAGAAAATGCCACACACGAATAACGGGCCGTTGGCTGCCAAACCAAGACATGAGTCGAGCCTTCAGGCTGTACTGGATGTCAGCCCTATCTATCGACTCAAGTGTAATCGACCAGAATCTTCGATCAATGCCTGGATGTACCCGGATTCAGCCGATTGGAGACCTTGGCTCGATCTACGGTCTGGATGTACCGTTGGTTTTGCCTACACCACCGTCAAGATTTCCAGCGCCCACGCAACCCATCACCATTTTGATCATGTTGAGCGTGATGGTCGTTTTTCTTGGAGCACCGGTCGGAGTGTCAAAGTCTGACTCCTCGACGCACAGGGTCGCGAGATAAATCTTACCGAAGTTCGGGACGTCGATGGCATGGCCGAAGCTTCGACCCGTGTATCCGCCTTCCACCTGGTTGACCAGCGAGCAATTGAGAGACCCCGGTTTTCCAGGACGCGATGGAGCGGGATTGAAATTCGCGGCGATATCCGCCGGGAGATTCTTCAGGCCCTTCACACGTTCCCGCTGAGCGGTAACTCGCTTCTGGAAATCCCGATCGCTCAAGTACCCCGCATCTTTCTTGGGCTTCGGGCCGAGCATATCCAGGTCGAGATTCAGTTTCAATTCGTGCCCGGCAATACGCAGGTTTTCAAAGCGCGTTCCCAGGAAAGTAACAGTGGGAACATATCCAACAAGGGGATGATCGGTGGATATCTGACAAACAATGCGGTCGGCTGTCACGATATCCAGCACATTCAGGCCTTCAATCACCGAAGTGGCCAGGGTGTTCCAGCCGTGGTCGGTTTTGGTGTCAGGGTTGCCGCCCACCTGGGTATAGGCGGAGCGAAACGAAACGATCCCACCCAATCTGTAGTTGTCCACATGCTGCGAGTGATATCCTCCGCGCTCGTTGAGCTTCACATACGTGGGAGGCTTCACTTCCTGGAGAAGCGGAAGGGTGATGTCTCCAGAAAGAGCTTCAGCTTTTGCGTAATACTCGTGATATCTTTTCTCGGGGCGATCGGCCACAGGTATTCTCCCTTTCGAATTTGAATTGAAGACTTAGTCGCCAAACTGTATGTCGAGTGCGTGCCTGTCGATTTCGGTTCGCGCACCTCGCGCATCGATGCCGGCGATGGCGAGAGTATACGAGCCCTGGGTCAACCCTGCGCCCGGAATTACCAGAGAAATGATTCCATCTCCAGACGCTCCAGCCCTGGCTGCGGTCAGCGTGCGGGTCCAAAGCGGCTTATCCTGAGGATCGTACAAAGTGAATGAGTATGTCGCAACGCCTGAATCCTGCGGAAGTTCAATCGAAAGTACCGCTCCCTGCGTGCGATCGGCTTGGACCTGCGTGTGCGCACTACCCCGTGTCCCTGCATGAAATGCCGTGGATGGCAGCACGCTTGGCTCAGTAGCCGCCATGCGGAGCGAGGGAATCGTCGACAGGTTTTGATAACAAACGACTGCAAGCAGCGCGGCAAAGGCAGGAATCGCAAAGGCAGGTCGCAGCCAGGATTGCCAGTCTAATTTTTTCTTGACCGGTCGAACCAATTCCGGCATTGAGGGCGCTGCAGAGGTCGCTGCAAGTTTGGGAAGTTCAACTTTTGCGGTTTCGATGAAGGCGGCTCCCGCGCGCAGATCCAGCGAGCACTCCGGACAATCGAATGCATGCTCCTCGAAGGCGTCTCGCTGCTCTGCCGTAAGCTCACCGAGCAGATATCGTTCCGCCACCATCTGTTCTATGGCTTCGTTATGTTCCATCAGACCACTTCCTTAACCAACCAGCTCAAAACTCCAGCGGGCACGCTTGCTGAGAGATGGTGTTTCCGATCACGAAATCGTTTCAGCTCAATTTGTATTCGCACCTAAATTCATCCGTTTGAGATATTCGGTCTTGAAATCCTTCTTCGCGCGATGCAGAAGTACGCGAAGATATTCGCGGTCTACCCCAAACTCGCGGCACACCTCGTCCCGATCGCGCTCATCCAGGAATACGGCCTTCAATAAAAAGCGATCGCGCGCCGGCAGATCGAGCAAAATCTCGCGTACCTTCGCGCTCAGTTGAGTTGAAGCGATTACGCTCACAACGTCGGCGCCGGTTGCCTGGGGTTCGGGGCTACCCTCCTCGTCGAGCGATTGGCTTCGACCCGCGGATCGATAGTGCTCCAGCAGAACGTTATTGCAGACTGTGTTTACAAAGGCCCCGAAACGGTCCGGCTGTCGCAGAGCATTTTCTCTCCGGAGGGTAGAGAACACCCTCGCAAACGTCTCCTGACGCACGTCCTCAATGGCCTGGGGAGATTGGAGTCGCGAACGAAGTTTCAGATGGAGCAATTGGGTAAAGTAACCGACAAAATGCTCCTGGGTAGCCAAATCCCCGGCACGCAGATTCTCGATGTAGCCTGCATCGAATGAACGAAATTCCAAAGAAGTCTCCGCCAACCTGAGAGGACGTAAGTATAGCATTGGCGTGACTTGCGCATGATGATGGCTGCGTCGACGACCCGCAGGTAGCGGCCGATTTTGCTTTGGGACGGTGTCCCGCGCTGGAACGGTTTCAATGGGCACTCAACTCACCCGCGCGGAGTCTGCCGGAGATTGCTGCCTTCCTGGGCGGCCGCCAACTCCGTCAATCCGCATTGTTGTCAATCAAACTGGATGTCGGTCTCAATCAGAGTGCGACACTGCGCTCAAGTGACCGTTTATACCAAAGGGAAATCTCTTTCACCGGGCGGGCCATCGCGGTGATGGCCCGCCAGTGAAAGATCAAGCCGATCCAGCCACTGCTGAGCCAGACCGACAGAGGTAGAGAGAACCAAAGACTGAAATCAGAGAAACAAACCATCAACTGGATTAAGAACCGAAGTCTCGGCTTGGTATACCCGGGCCCTGCGCCTTCTGAGTGCGCGGATTCCACACCGATGATCCGTCCAGGCTGTCCACCTTCATTTGCGGATGCCTTGTTGCACATGATGTTGTTGCGTTCCATCATTACTAAAACTCCGCGTTCTGGGGCGCAGACAGAGCCCCCGTTTCTGGGAACTCCGTCTGCCTTGGGGGAGGGACGTCAATGTTCTTTTACCCTCAACATGTCTTACGAGACTCCCGCCGCCATCGCAGCGGGGAGCGCAGGCGCCAGTACTGCACCCTGAACTGGATAAGGTTCAGCGGTTCGAGACCCTGATAAACCTGGCGGACGGTATCCTGCCGCCCTCGCTAACGCATAAGCCAGAAAGCGATGATGTGGATCGGTTCTGGTTGAATGAAGCGGTCGCATCGAGAGATGCCCCCGTGATGTTGTGGACGTGAAGGGCATCGGCATGTTTGCAGACATCAGGTTCGGGACCGATTCCAAGCGATCAACACGTCCCGCAGTTTTCGATCTCTTCGAATCAATCATTCGCGAGTCTTCCAGGCGGACATCGGATTCTGCGATGTGGCCCCAGACGGGAATCCAACTCGGTTCTCCTGCAGGAGGAGGCGTACTCCAGGAGAGGATGGCGCGTATCCTTGGCTGGCTACTCTTGGGAATCAGTTCGCCGCCGGAAATATTGTGCAGGACTACTTCATAGGCGAGAGGCCTGGGCCGATGGGCATCCGCCACTGTAACGGAACGCATTCCCAGGTCATGCCACTTTGCACCGCCGTTAAAAGACATATAAAAGCGCACGAATTCCTCTGAGCCCTGGAAAAGGATTTCGCTTGAGTAGCCAGCGGGCTGCTTGACGTCGATTGCGACCGAGAGTCGATCGATCTCAGGGTCGTAGCCGAGACGCGAGATGCTCTCATAGGTCGTGTCTTCCTGGATGTTGAGGACAGCACCAAACGATGTTGGAGGAATCTTTTCAAAGTAGTTTGGGTTCGCCAGCAATAGTGCGCGGAGCCTTCGCCGAGCGCGGTCGGGTGAAAGCTGGGCAAGAGCAATCAACTCAAGAGCTGGTTGAGGCGATGGAGCGGGGACATTGACTGCGGGGGAGTTCATTCCAGTCCTTTCGATCCGTGCAATTCAGAAGCAATCTGTCTTCTGTTCCTTCAGCGTTTGAACGCGAAGCTAATCCCGACCGAACCCGCAGCGGGAACAGATCGAGGTGTGGTCGACTTACGAGGGATAGTGCTTCCCCCTGGCCTGCCGTTTCACGCGATCCAAAATAAGAGGCTGAAAATGCTGGATTGCAGATCGAAAGCACACAATTGATGAAGGAGTATCTACTTGTTTTGGCTATCTGGACTCATCGAAGTAAACCGCAGCATGAGGCTGCCAAGGGTGGACGAATAGCGTCAAGTATCTAGAACGGCTGGACTTGCGTGGCCGAATGCCTCACCCCAACGTAACTACCGTAGCCCGTAACAGTCGCGTGTAATCGATTGAACCTGTGCTAGGCTAACTTCACTTTTAATGCGATTTACCGCACATCGCCTGGCGTGGCTTGTGCTGGTTATTGAAACGATTGGGGATACCAGATGCTGAGGCGGGCAGTTGGCCACGAATCCGGTCAGACCAAGGTTCGTGTGTTTGCGTCGGTCCGCGGGCTCTCCAGGATTGTGGGAACGGCGGCAATTTTCGCATCTTTCTGTTCCACTCTTCTCTCAATTCCAGCATTTGCAGAGGCCGCAACCTCAGAACTTACGACGATTCAGCCAATACGTCACCTTAAGCCTTCCAATAAAGCGGAAATCGCAGTGCATCTGCGTGGCGTCGTAACGTATTACGACACCGTCGCGCCTAACCTTTTCGTACAGGACAAAACGGGGGGAATCTGGGTTGATCTTCGGGGATCCACCGCCACTCCCCCATCGCCCGGCCAGTTACTTGATCTCCACGGTGTGGTGCGCTTCGGCTTTAGCCCCTACATAGCGAGTCCAAACTGGAAAATCATCGGTGCCGCGCCGGCTCCCAAACCGGTGCGTCTCTCCTATGACGACGCTGCAACAGGCTCTTTTGACGGGCAGTGGGTGCAGATGGAGGGTGTCGTTCGTTCCTTCGTTCAACAGGCTGAAGGGAACGTTCTCGTCATCGACGTCGCAACGCCCACCGGCCTTTTTAAGGTCAGGATCCCCAATTATCACGGTCCTCTTCCGATGGACCTTGCCGACGCGAAGGTTCGCTTCGAAGGGGTCTGCGGAGCAGCGTTTAACAACCGCAACCAACTGATCGCGATCCATCTTCTGATGCCTTCGCTCAAGAATCTTGAGGTTCTTGAAGCCCCGCCCAAAGACCCGTTTGCCGGAGCGGCAATTCCGATCGCTCAGGTTCGACATTTTTCGGCTGATCTTTACGATGAGCACCGGGTTAAGGTCATCGGAACGGTGACAGCAAGATTTCTGGATCAGGGGGTCTACCTGACGGACGAGTCCGGAGGTCTTTATGCCGAGAGCCAGGATGGAAGTTCGCTGAGTGAGGGCGATGAGGTTGAAGCCATCGGATTTCCGGCGGCAGGCACCTTCAGTCCCGTCTTGAGGTCTGCGCGGATTCGGTCGACTGGAATGCACTTCCTGCCGACAATCACGTCGGTGAACGGACGAGCCGCGCTGAAAGGCACTTACGACGCACAACTCATCAACATCAGCGGAACAGTCATCTCTTATCGTCAAAGGGGCAATCAGCAGGCACTCGTTCTGGAATCCGATGATCATGTGACGTTTGAAGCTGCCTTTGCAGGCCCGGGGGGACTGGGGTTAAACATCGCTGAAGGGAGTCGCATCTCCCTGACCGGTATTTGTGCGGTTAAAGCCGACGAGAACGGCAATCCTTCTGAATTCGCAGTCGTACTCCGTTCAGCAGATGACATTCGGGCTATCTCTTCGCCTCCCTGGCTCAATTCTGGGAGAGCCATGAACATTCTTTCTGGCCTTTTGTTCGCCACCTTTGCCGTTACCTGCTGGGTGTTCGTCCTGCGCAGGCGGGTGCGGAAGCAGACACGGATCATCACTGAAAAACTTACGAATGAGATGGCCCTCGAAGAAAAATACCGCAATATCTTCGAACGCAATCTCACTGGCCTTTATGTTGCAGCGGCAGACGGCAGGATACTGGACTGCAACGATGCCTGCGCCCGGATTCTCGGCTACAGTGGGCGCCGCGAATTACTCGCGAACAGCGCACGCGCGGAAGAGATCATCCGGAAATTCCATGTGAGCCTCTGCGATACAAGCTTCACGGTGGGAACCGAACAAGCGTTCGAACGCGTTGACGGAACCAAGGGTTGGGCGCTTTGTAGTCTCAAGGCAGTGAGCGAAAAGGATCACGAGGCCCGGATCTTCGAAGGTTCTTTAGTTGATATCACCGAACGAAAACTCGCCCAGGACAGAGTCCAGTTTCTGGCTTACTTTGACGCGCTCACCCAACTACCCAATCGAACCCTGGTACACGACCGCTTGTCCACGGCCATCGCTGGGGCAAAACGCCGGCGCGAAAAGCTGGCAGTGCTTCATCTCGACATCGACAGTTTCAAGATCATCAATGATTGTCTCGGTCACTCGCGTGGCGATGAACTGCTGCAGAGTATCGCACAAAGGTTCCACGGATGCGCGCGTAAAGACGATACCGTTGCCCGACTTGGCGGCGATGAATTCCTGATTGTTCTTGCTTCGATTGGCTCCTTTGCCGATGCTGCGATGGCGGCCGAGCGGATAGCCGGCGAACTTAATCCGCCGTTTAACCTCAATGGGAATTCGCTCAGCGTTACCTGCAGCATCGGCATCAGCGTCTACCCTGACCACGGCGAGGATTCGGAAACGCTCATCAAGAATGCCGATGTGGCGATGTATGCCTCTAAAGGCAAGGGACGAAATACGTTCAGCTTCTTCTCTGAAGACATGACGGCCCAGGCCATCGAACGCCTGCAACTTGGCAACAGCATGCGCGGCGCCATGGATCGCGAGGAGTTCTATCTCGTCTTTCAGCCTGAATTCAATCTGCGAACCGGCGCGGTTTCCTGTTGGGAGGCTCTCCTTAGATGGAAGCATCCGGAGTTGGGACTGGTTCCACCGGACAAATTCATTCCGATTGCTGAAGCCAACGGGATGATTGTCCCACTCGGCGAGTGGGTGCTCAGGACCGCGTGCCAACATGCGCGGGGCTGGCATGCTGCTGGAAACAAAGTTCCGGTCGCGGTCAACGTCTCGGCGGTTCAGTTCCGTCAGATTGGCTTCTGCGATTTGGTAAAGGATGTCCTCAACGAGACGGGGCTATATCCCGAGTACCTTGAACTCGAAATAACGGAGAGCCTGCTCCTTGCCACCCAGGACATGCGGTTTGAGGTTCTCAGTCAACTGAAGACCCTGGGCGTGAAGCTCGCAATCGATGATTTCGGGACAGGCTATTCAAGTCTCAGCTACCTCAAGCAACTTCCGGTCAGCAAGCTCAAGATCGATCGCAGTTTCATTCACGATCTGCATCAGTACGGGAATGAAGAAGGGATCACTGCTGCGATTATTCAGATGGCAAAATGTCTCCAGCTTACGGTCACTGCCGAGGGTGTAGAGAATGAACGGCAGTTGCAGTTTCTGCGTGATCAGCAATGCGACGATGTGCAAGGTTTTCTATTCAGCAAACCTCTTCGGGCCGATCAAATGGATTTCCAAAGCAGAAAGGCTTCCGCGCTCTTTGAGATCCTGTCCACGGGCGTCGGTGATTAAGCTCCTGCGCCATTCCGTGCGGACTGGTTTGTTCTCGAACCCACACATTGCAATTCCTCGCCGAGTCGAAACGGAAATCCACCCCACGGCATTTTAAAAAGACGCTGGCGCAACGCGGATAGGGTTGCTTTGTTTGCTGTGGCGGACAGGCGCTGCGCGGATCATTAACCCGCGGCCGGAGGTGCCATAAATCGACGAGCCGGAGATGAGTGATCTCCGGCTCGGGTTGAAAAGCACTCTTACCAGGTTCAACTAATGTTGTTGGGGACCAATCGAGCCGCGCTGAACTGTGCTGCGAGGTCCGAGAAGATGGTGTTTAACCCACCGCCATTGACAGAGGAGCAGGCGCCTCCGCCCGCTGCCGTGGAGTCCGAGTAGAAGTGTGAAGTATCTGATGGCCAGCCGGTCGACATCTGCTGCATTGCCTGGCAAGGAGTAATTCCCGTGCCGGCCGTGTTGGTCTTCTTGTTGTATACGTCCGTCGAACACCCGGAACCTGGGGATCCGTAAGCAATGGTATAGACCGTGGTTCCCTGGCCCGTCGCATATTGGGCGGCGGCGACGGCCTGGGCGCATTGATCTTGCAGAGAAGGATAAGTCGCGCCGTTATTCGTTGCCGGCTTGCCAGAAGAGTCGAGAATGCAAGCGCCTCCCGGCAGGCTGCAACTGTTGCTGCCGTTGCCTGAACTGGCGTCGCCATCACTGAGGATCACCATGATGTTCTTGGTGTTTGCATTTGCAGTCGATTGGGCGATCAGCGAGGACTGGGCTTCGTAGATCACGCCGGCGTAATAGGTTCCAGCGCCACCGGGCGTCTGCATGCCGCATTTCCCTGAAGTCGTTGTGGCCGCGACGATGGTTGAATTACTTGTGCTCGGCAGCGAGCCGCCTTTCCCGTTGGTCGAACTGTAGTTCGACGAATAACCGGCGATCTGGTAGGTGGTCGCTGCGGATGACAATGAGGACCAACTCGCGCCAATGGCGGGCGTTGTATAGGACTCAATTTGAGGATTATTTCCTTTGCAGTTGGTGTCATAGGACACTTGACTTGCTTCGACAGCGGGAAAAGTAAACAAGCTCACGCGGTCATAAGGATTGCAGGTAGTACCTGTGTATCCAGGGGCACAAGGCGTCAGGCCTTGCAGCAGAGTCTGGACTCCAGCCAGTGCACAATAGACTCGCGTGTGACCGCAGAGTGGGTCAGTGTCATTGCTGGCCATGGACGCCGTTGTATCGACAACGAGCGCTACGTTCACCTGTTCCGGTGGACCGCTCTCCATGGCTGCGGTTGAAACCGCATTCAGCGTGAGGCTGGTTTGGGGCTTCGCGGCCCAGAAGGTCAGCGCACCAATGAAATAGGTCGGTACGGTAGATTGCTGGGTCACCTGGATTACGTTGTATCCGTTCGGCACATTTGTTGTGGATGTATTGAATGCGACACAGCCCACACTGACAAAATTTGGTGCGTCGTTAACGCACTTGAATGTGCTTTGAACTGCGGCGCTCGGCAAATTAAAGGTGGCGTTAATATTGCCTGTCACGGAACTGTAGGCAGTGACCTCGCCTTTCACTCCAGTTTGCGTTGCCCCTGTCTGCGCCATCGCGTAGGCACCCGCCAGTGCGGCTGCATCTGTGGAGGACTGCAACTTGCGATAGCAAACGTAGGCGTGCCCGAGGTCAATGGTCAAGCCGGCCGCGCCCATGATCAATGTGATCAGCAGAGCCATCCAGGGAAGAACCTGGCCATCCTCATTGCGAAGCGACATCGAATGATGCTTCATTGCACCACCTCGCCAATCTGTTCACCGATAGCGCAAGACAATCCCTTGACGCCATAGATCGACAACGAACAGGGATAGGTGGTCTGAATGGTGGCAGTCGATCCAGCGGGCATCAGCGGGTTGTTAGCTCCGCCGGCGGTCGTGCAGGAGACTGTTGAATTGTTTGAACCGTAGGAATTGCCATTGATGGAAATGGTTATCCCGACACTGCTCGAAGCCAAGCCCGGGGAAGCGGCATTGAGGGCGGTTACAGCGTCGGCGCACGGGTCAGTGGCGCCGCGATCTGCCGCCAGCACTCGTCCTGCGCTGCTCATCGCTTCGGCAAGCTGCAGCTTCTGATATAGAGCAGCTGAGAATGAAAAAATACCGGTGAGCAGGCCCAGTATGATGGGCAGGACCACAGCCATCTCAACCATCGCGCTTCCGGTTTCATGATTCCTGAAAAAGCGCTTCATTGGCGCATGGCTGACCCTTTGTTCAAAGGAGATCTCGGGGGATGCGTACAAACGATTCATGGTGGCGTCCTTTCTTCTCTACAGGGGGCACTGCTTCGAACTTGATTGGCCTCACGCCGCGGTCCTGCACTGCGCGACACTCTTCATGAGTCTTTTACAACCTATCCGCCTGCCTGCCCAGCCTCAATGGCTTATTCGGGCTATCTCATTGATACGACCGTACCTGAGTTGGCAGTTACCAGCTGCCGTGACAAATGCCGCGCAGATCGCAGGATTTGCGCGATTGGTGACTGTCGCATCCTCAAATGGCTTTACGAAATCGCCAAAATCGTCGGCGGTGTATAGGGCCTCGCTTGAAAGCGGGCAAGTCAAATGGATCGGAATTTGCTAATGTTTTCTATCCTTTAACGGCGCGCCACATTTTCCGGGCGACGGATCAAACCCAAGACTTTGCGTTCGGATTCGCATCCGCATTGGGGCTCCCCATTGGTACCCATTCGGGAGTATCATTCGTGCTCCGCGCCCCAGAGCCATTTTCGCGCGGTTCATCCCTGGAGGGGTTTCAATGGCGACGATGACAGAACCGATTCCGGGCAAGCTCAGCGACAAAGTGAGCTTCCGCCCTCGCTATGGCAACTACATTGGCGGCAAGTGGGTCGAGCCCGCTTCCGGCCAATATTTTGAAAACGTGACGCCGATTACCGGCAAGACTTTCTGTGAAATTCCGCGTTCCAATGCGCAGGACGTTGAACGGGCCCTCGACGCGGCGCACGCCGCCCGCGAGAGCTGGGGCCACACCAGCCCCACTCATCGCGCCATCCTGATGAACAAAATCGCGCAGCGCATGGAAGAGAATCTCGACATCCTCGCGCTGGCCGAGACCTGGGACAACGGCAAGCCAATCCGCGAAACCGTAAATGCCGACCTTCCGCTTGCGATCGACCACTGGCGCTATTTCGCCGGTTGTATTCGCGCACAGGAAGGCACCATCTCTGAAATTGACCACGACACCGTTGCCTACCACTTTCACGAGCCGCTCGGAGTCGTCGGGCAGATTATTCCGTGGAATTTCCCGATCCTAATGGCAACGTGGAAACTCGCACCCGCAATCGCCGCCGGCAACTGCGTTGTTCTGAAACCCGCTGAGCAGACGCCTGCCAGCATCCTGGTGTGGGCGGAACTCGTCGGCGATATCCTGCCTCCCGGCGTGCTCAATATCGTCAACGGATTTGGTCTTGAAGCAGGAAAACCACTCGCGTCAAGCTCGCGCGTCGCCAAGATCGCGTTCACGGGTGAAACCACAACCGGCCGCCTGATCATGCAATATGCCAGCCAGAACTTGATTCCGGTCACACTGGAACTTGGCGGCAAATCCCCGAACATCTTCTTCGCAGATGTGCTCAACGAAGACGATGACTTCTTCGACAAGGCGATCGAAGGCTTCGTGATGTTCGCGCTCAATCAAGGCGAGGTTTGTACGTGCCCCAGCCGCGCTCTCATCCAGGAGAGCATCTACGACAAGTTCATGGAGCGGGCGCTCAAGCGCGTAGCGGCGATTAAGCAGGCAAATCCGCTGGAGAGCGACACCATGATCGGCGCGCAGGTGTCGACCGAGCAGCTGGAGAAAATCCTCAGCTACATCGATATCGGCAAAAAGGAAGGCGCTGAAGTTCTGGCCGGCGGCGAGCGTGCGCATCTCGGCGGCGATCTCGATAGCGGCTTCTATGTGCAGCCGACTGTCTTTAAAGGCCACAACAAGATGCGCATCTTCCAGGAAGAGATCTTCGGGCCTGTCGTTTCCGTGACCACTTTTAAAACAGAAGCCGACGCGCTTGAAATCGCGAATGACACACTCTACGGGCTTGGCGCAGGCCTGTGGACGCGCGACGTGAATCGTGTTCACCGGCTGGGACGCGGCATTCAGGCAGGACGCGTGTGGGTCAACTGCTACCATGCGTATCCAGCACACGCGGCATTTGGCGGATACAAGCAATCCGGCATTGGCCGCGAAACTCACAGCATGATGCTCGACCACTACCAGCAGACCAAGAACATGCTGGTCAGTTACAGCCCGAAGAAGCTGGGCTTCTTCTAAAAGCAGGGAATAGGGAACAAGCTGGGTGCCCCGTCCGTGACGCAGTTTCATTGCGTCATGGATGGGAAAGCACGAATCTTAACGGATGATCAACGACAAGAATCCTGACTCTCTAATCCAAGGCGCGGCGGTTATGCCGGAGATCCCCAAACAAGTCGAGGCCACCGATCTGGCCATCCACCTCATTCGCGTCTTGCGCGAGAAGCACGGACCGCTCATGTTTCACCAGTCGGGGGGCTGCTGCGACGGCAGCTCTCCGATGTGTTATCCGCGCGGCGAATTTATGGTCGGCGACTCCGATATCCAACTCGGCGAGGTCGACGGCGAGCCGTTCTATATGAGCCGGAGCCAGTTCGAGTATTGGAAGCACACGCACCTCACGCTGGACGTGGTCCCCGGTCGTGGCGGCATGTTCTCGCTCGACGGGCCGAGGGCCTGCGCTTCCTTATCCGCTCCCGTGTCTTCGATGACAATGAGATTCGCGAACTTCGCGAGGCGGGGCGCATCTAACGTTTGGCGTCGTAAGATAGGTGCCGCTGTAATCTCAGTTACCGGGAGCCATCCATGTCAGAGGTCGTGATCGTTTCGGCCGTTCGCACCGCCATCGGCAAATTTCAGGGTTCGCTGCAGTCCTACACTTCGCCGCGCCTGGGCGCTTTGGTTGTGAAAGAAGCGGTGCGGCGCGCAGGCATTGAACCAGGGCAGGTCGACGACTGCATCATGGGCTGCGTCTTACAGGCGGGCGTAGGCCAGGCGCCGGCTCGTCAGGCCGCGATCTTTGCGGGCATTCCACCGGAAGCGGGCGCGCTTACCGTGAACCAGGTCTGCGGATCGGGCCTTCGCGCAGTATCGCTCGCCGCGCAGGCAGTTCAGACGGGTGATTCCGATATCGTCGTTGCCGGTGGCATGGAGTCGATGTCCAACGCTCCCTATCTACTGCCCCAGGCGCGTAACGGCTATCGCATGGGCAATGGCACGCTTGTCGACGCCATGATCAACGACGGCTTGTGGGACGTATACAACGAGTTCCATATGGGCGCGGCCGCTGAGATGGTGGCGGAAAAATATCAAATAAGCCGGGCTGATCAGGACGCCTTCGCCGCTGAGTCGCATCGCCGCGCTGCCGCAGCCACTGCGGAGGGACGCTTCCGTGCACAGATTCTGCCCGTTGAGGTGCCGCCGGCGAAAAAAGGTGAGGCACCGCGCGCATTCGATGCCGATGAGGCAATTCGGCCCGACACTACAGCGGAGATACTTGGCAAACTAAAGCCGGCGTTCAAAAAAGACGGCACCGTAACGGCTGGGAATGCGCCGGGAGTAAGCGACGGCGCCGCAGCCCTGGTGGTCACCAGCGCCGATCGGGCAAGGGAACTGGGATTGAAGCCAATGGTGATCATTCGCGCGCAAGCCACTGCCGGCCGCGCTCCTGAATGGTTCTCGCTCGCCCCCATCGACGCGGTGCGCAAGGTCGTTGCAAAAGCCGGCTGGACTCTCGACTCCGTGGACCTGTTCGAACTGAACGAAGCCTTCAGCGTGCAGGCCTTGTCTGTGATTCGCGAACTGGGCCTGGACCAATCCAAGGTCAATGTGAACGGCGGAGCAGTCGCCTTAGGCCACCCTATCGGTGCCAGCGGAGCCGCCGTATTGGTAAAGCTCATTTATGCGATGATCGATCGCGGAGCGAAGAAGGGGATTGCCTCGCTGTGTCTTGGCGGTGGTGGCGCGGTGGCACTCGCCGTCGAGTTGCCATCATAACGTCACGTCATAGAACGTGATCAAACTGTCCGATATCGGACAATCAGCGCCGGGAGCGGTCACTTCAACTCCCAATCCATCAGAGTTTTACACCCCCTAAGCCGTTTATTTCGAGTGTCTCGCAGCCAAAGCCCTTTGGCACGGCAAGTGCTCCTATTCCGAGTGATGGATATCGCACGCCCAGATTTGAAAAAGCAAAAACGGCGCCGCCTCTATATTTGGGCCGGCATTGGGGTGGTGGTTCTTACGGTTGCAGTGGTTCTGGTTTCCCGGCTCAAGCCGGCAGCTCCCACGGTCGATGCCTCAACTGTTTGGCCAGACACTGTGAAGCGCGGAAACATGATTCGCCAGGTGCGGGGTTCGACCGGCACCCTGGTGCCTCGCGAAGACTCGATCGAACTGATCCCTGCGCTCACCGACGCAACAGTGGTGCGTATTCGGGTGCTCCCTGGGACCATCGTCAAGGCTGACACCATATTGATGGACCTGGCCGCGCCCGAGGTTGAACAGAAGCTCCTCGACGCCAAACTTGCCGTGAAAGCTGCGGAAGCCGACTACAAGAGTCTTCAGGCGACACTTCAAAGCACATTAATGGATAAGAAGATCGCGGCGGCGCAAGTCAATGCGGACTACACCTACGATCAGTTGCAGGCGGAAACCGACCAGCAGCTTTTGAAACTAGGTGTGCTTTCGGGTGTTGCAGCCAACAAATCGAAGAGCACCGCGGACCAATTGAACGCTCAGCACAAGCTGAGCTTGCAGCAGCTCGATGTAAACGAGAAGAACGTTGAAGTTCAGCTCTCTTCCTCGCAGGCCAAGATCGAGCAGGCCCAGGCACTTCTCGCGCTGTATGAAAAACAAACGGCCGCGCTTGAGGTGCGTGCAGGCATCGGGGGTGAGGTTGATCCGCTGCCGGTGCCGCTGGGGGTAGGCTCGCACGTGACGGCAGGTCAGTCACTGGCGGAGGTGGTGCAGCTAGGCAAGCTCAAGGCTGCTCTGCAAATCGCCGAGACTCAGGCACGCGACATCCAAATTGGTCTACCGGCGTCGATCGACACGCATAACGGTGTTGTCTCCGGCCACGTGACCCGTATCGATCCTGCTGTTTTGAACGGAACACGTACCGTTGACGTACAACTCGATGGAGATCTTCCCGCAGGCGCGGTCAAGGGACTGAGTGTCGACGGGACGATCGATCTGGAACGGCTCAACTGACGTGCTGTACGTTGGGCGTCCGGCGCTCGGAAACGAAAACTCGACGCTGAGCTTGTTCAAAGAGGATCCCGATCATAAGGGCGCCGTGCGCGTGCAGGTCAAAGTGGGCCGCGCGTCGGTCAACAGTATCCAGGTGCTCGACGGTTTGAAGGAAGGCGATACCGTGATTCTTTCCGACATGTCGCGCTATGACAATGTAGATCGCATTCGCCTTGAGTAAACGCTGGGCGAACAGGCAGCAATCATCAGGGACCTGCCCGGAATCAGGAATGTAAGTTCTGATTGCGGACAACTGAAAACTGACAACTGAATTTAAGAGGGGGATTGGATGGCAAACGACAAGCTGATTGACATTGAAGACCTGACCAAAGTCTTCTACACCGATGAAGTGGAGACCCACGCACTCTCCGGCATTCATCTCACCATCTCGCGTGGGGAGTACGTAGCGATGTCCGGCCCTTCGGGCTGCGGCAAGTCCACTCTGCTGTCTATCCTGGGTCTGCTCGATACACCCACCGGCGGCAAGTACCTGCTCAACAATAAGCCGGTTGAAAACCTGAGCTTCGGCGAGCGCTCACGCATTCGCAACCAGGAGATTGGTTTCATCTTCCAGAGTTTTAACCTGATCGGTGATCTCACCGTGGAAGAGAACGTGGAACTGCCGCTCACCTATCGCGCCGGCATGCCTTCTGCAGAACGCAAGAAGCGCGTGAAGGAAGCGTTGGAGCGCGTGAACATGGCGCACCGCATGCGGCACTATCCCGCGCAGCTCTCCGGCGGTCAGCAGCAGCGCGTCGCCGTAGCTCGCGCCCTTGCTGGATCTCCTTCGATCCTGCTGGCCGATGAGCCGACTGGAAACCTCGACTCGAAGAACGGTGAAGCGGTCATGCATCTGCTCGCCGACCTGCATCGCGAGGGTTCGACCATCTGCATGGTGACGCACGATCCGCGTTTCGCAAAGCACGCCGAGCGCGAAGTTCACCTGTTCGACGGCAAGGTCGTATCGGAAGACGAGCTGAAGAAGCTCACTGAAGAAGTGGAGGCTTAAAGTGTTTAGCCAGGACCTGCGATACGCTGTACGCCAGCTGCGCATGTCGCCTGGCTTCGCACTCACAGCGGTGCTGACGCTCGCGCTGGGCATTGGCGCGTTGACCACGGTGGCTACGTGGACCAATGCGGTTCTGTTCAATCCCTGGCCGCAGGTTCGGGATGCGCGTTCGCTGCGCTTCATTTCCGCCACGGTGCTCGGCAGCGATGGCTACTCCGTCCATTACGACCAGGTGCAATACCTGCGTCAGCAGGCCCATTCATTCGGCGATGTGGCGGCGTTTGATCTCGCGACGCTCAACCTCGCATTGCCGAATGCTCAGCCGCAGGCGATCACGGCCGGAACTGTTTCTGCAAACTACTTCCAAACCCTTGGAGTCAATCCGGAAGTTGGCAACTTCTTCCAGCCGAATGCAAACGATCGCGCCTACGGTTCTATGGATGCAATCGTCCTGTCCGATGGCTTGTGGCGCGACCGATTCAACGCAGACCCCTCCGTTGTCGGTCGCACCATCAACGTCAACCACCACGTCTTCACCGTTATCGGTGTAGCCCCTGCGCGATTTTGCCGGGATCTACGGCGGCATCGCTGAAGCTGCCTGGGTTCCCCTTTCCGCACTGCGCGATCTCTCCGCCGATTCGTCGCCCGATCCATTGATCTTGGCCACGTTGGGGCTTGCAGGCTGTTGTTCGCCTGCGCCCCGATGTCTCCGATTCCACGGCCAAGGCTGAGATCCACACTCTGGCCCGGTCTTTCGCCCTCGCGCAACAGAACGATCAATACAAAAGCTGGGATCTGAACCTGTACGATTCATCGCATTTCCAGACGGGATTATTTTCGCGTGATCGGGCAAGTACTGCCCGTGCTGCTTGGCGCTTCTTGCCTGCTGATGCTGCTGGTCTGCATCAACATCGCTTCTCTGCTTGGCCAGCACGCTGCACGCCGTCGCCGCGAAATCGCTATCCGCACCGCTCTCGGGCGCAAAGCCCGCACGCATCGCCTCCCAGGTGTTTATCGAGACCGGTCTGCTCGCGCTCGCCGGCGCCCTTGTCGGTTGGGGTGTGAGTGTCGGGATCTCAAGGGCGCTTTACGTGCTGTTGCCCGACCTCGGCATGCCGCTCACCTTCAATCTGCAAAGCGATTGGCGCATCATCGTCTTCGTCGCTGCCATTGCCATTGCCGTCACCCTGATTTGCGGCATGTACCCCGTCCGCCAGTCTCTGCGCGTTTCCCAGCGCGAAGCCCTGCATGAAGGCAGCCTGACCGTGGCCGGATCGAGCCGCAAGAGAATCGGTCAGCGCATCCTGTTCGGTGTTCAGCTTGGCATCTGCTTCATCGTGCTCGCCTGCTGCGGTCTGCTCACGCGCTCTGCGTTCAATATCTTCAATCGCCCTATCGGATTTGATCGAACCAATACGCTTACTGCGACCATCGATCTTTCCAGAGCCGGCTACACCGATGATCGCGCTCGACGTCTTCCTCAGCGAAGTTCTCGATCGTCTGCGCAACTGCACCGGGCGTTGCCTCCGCAACACTGACCACGCATCTCCCCATGGGCGATACTGGGGCTCGGGCAATACGCGCAATTTCAGCATTCCCGGTTACGTTCCCACTAAAGGTGAAGACACTTCGGTGGTGACGGATTTCGATGGTCCTGACTTCTTCCGCACCATGGGCATTCAACTTCAGCAGGGCCGCGATTTTGCTACATCCGATAACGACAATGCCCCCAAGGTGGCGGTGATCAACGAGTCGATGGCTCGCCGCTACTGGCCGAAGGGAAATGCGCTAGGCAGCAACATCGTTGTAAACAAGATCCAGCGCCAGATCGTCGGCGTTGTGCATGACTTCGCTTATCACAGCCCCGACAACACTGATCCTAACCCTGTCGTCTTCCTTCCAATGCTGCAGGGAAAGTCCGGATACGGCTACGCCATCATCGCCGTGCATGCGCGTGCCGGCGCAGATTCCGTAGCAGCGCAGCTGCGAAAAGCGATCACCGACCTCGATTCATCTCTTCCGCATCGAGAACGTTCGCACGCTCGAAGATATTACCGGTCGCGCAATATCAGATGTCGCGCATTCCCGCTGAATTGCTCGGCGTCTACGCCATCTGCAGTGTCCTGGTCGCCATGATGGGTCTGTATGCGGTCATGGCTTACTCGGTGATCGAACGCAACCGCGAGTTTGCTTTACGCATGGCGCTCGGTTCGACGCGCCAGGGAATTTTCCAGCTGGTATTGCAGGGAAGCGCCGGTGTCATTCTCATTGGGCTTGTCGCTGGCGGTCTCGGATCGATCGCCGCAGTACGCCTGCTTCGTTCCATGCTGTTCAATGTTGCTCCCTTTGACCTGCTCAGCTTCAGCGTCGCGGCTCTCGTATTGGTGCTCACGGTTCTCATTGCAGGCGTCACGCCGGCCCGCCGAGCGGCGAACATTCAGCCGATGCAGGCCCTCAGGAACGAGTAGTCAAGGCACGATCCGGATCCCCAAACGCCTCGGAGCTGAATCGCGATGAACCAGGCCCTCAACAACACGCTGCAGGATCTCCGCTATGCGCTTCGCCAACTGCGCAAGTCGCCGGGATTCACTATCACCGCCGTGCTGACGCTGGCGCTTGGCATCGGCGCCAACACCGCGATCTTCACGCTGGTGCAGGGAATTCTTTTGCGCCGTTTGCCAGTCACTGATCCGAAGCAGCTCTATCGCATTGGCGACAACGACGATTGCTGCGTTGAGGGCGGCTTTCCGGGCGATGCCAGCGACACCGGCGATTTCACAATCTTCTCCACGGATCTCTATCAATATCTCCGCAGTGCAACTCCCGAGTTTGAGCAATTGGCAGCGATGCAGGCGGGCGGAGGGATGTGGAGCGTACGCCGCGGCAACGCTGTATCCAAGCCGCTGGTCGGCGAATTTGTCTCTGGCAACTACTTCTCCACGCTGGGACTCAGCGCCTACACAGGCCGCACATTCTCTGATCAGGATGACCAGGCCTCAGCAGCTCCCGCTACGGTGCTGAGCTACAAAGCATGGCAGGGTGAATATGCCGGCGACCCGTCAATTGTAGGGTCCACCATCTTCATTCAAGCCAAGCCTTTCACCGTCGTCGGGGTCGCGCCTCCCGGATTCTTTGGCGATCGCGTAAGCGATAGTCCTCCCGACTTCTGGATGCCGATTCAAACCGAGCCGTACATCCGCGGCGACAGCTCCATTCTCCATCATCAGGAATCCCACTGGCTCTACCTGCTTGGACGCGTGCGCCCCGGAACTTCCATCGGCGCATTGCAATCGAAGATCACCGTAACGTTGCGTCAGTGGCTTTATACGCGCCCGGTGCTCACGGCCAATGGCGGCGCAACGCTCATTCCCAAAATGCATGTGGTGCTTTCGCCCGGCGGCGGCGGCATTCAAAACCTACAGCAGCAGGCAGGCAAAGGACTAAAGTTCCTGATGATCCTGTCGTCAGTCGTGCTGCTGATCGCCTGCGCGAATATTGCCAACCTGATGCTGGCTCGAAGCACGACGCGCCGTGCGGATATTGCGCTTCGCATGGCCCTGGGCTCAGGCCGTCGTCGCGTCATGCGCCAGATTCTGACGGAAAGCATTCTGCTGAGTTGCATCGGCGGCCTTGCTGGTTTGGCCGTTGCATATCTCGGATCGCACACCATTCTCGCCCTTGCATTTCCTGATGCGCGCAACATGCCGGTAGATGCAAGCCCATCCCCGGTTGTTCTCGGTTTCGCATTCCTGGTGTCGCTCGTGACCGGCGTGTTATTCGGGACCGCCCCCGCGTGGATGTCGACGCATGCTCAGCCGGCTGAAGCGCTGCGCGGCATCAATCGCTCCAGTCGTGATCGCTCCTCGCTGCCGCAAAAATCGTTGGTGGTCTTTCAAGCTGCGTTATCGCTGGTTTTGTTGGCGGGCGCAATCCTGATGACTAAAACGCTGGTAAAACTTGAGCATCAAAATTTCGGAATCGCCACCAGCAACCGCTACGTGCTTCATCTTGATCCTGCCGGAGCAGGCTACACCCTCGACAGGCTTCCCGGTCTTTATCGTCAGATTGAAGAGCGCTTCTCGGCACTGCCCGGCGTCACCCATGTGAGTATGGCTCTCTACAGTCCGCTCGAGGGAAACAACTGGGGCGAGTGCGTGATTCAGCAGGGGCATCCGGCCCCCAGGCCGGGCGATAAGTGCGGCTCGACATGGGATCGTGTCAGCACCCAGTTTCTCGATTCCGTGGGCGTGTCCATCCTGCGAGGACGCGGATTCACAGATCAGGACACGGCCAACTCTCCGAAGGTAGTCCTGGTCAACCAGGCTTTCGTAAAGCGGTTCTTTCCT
Source organism: uncultured Acidobacteriaceae bacterium (assembly GCA_963802565.1). Taxonomy (GTDB): domain Bacteria; phylum Acidobacteriota; class Terriglobia; order Terriglobales; family Acidobacteriaceae; genus Telmatobacter. The sequence continues at coordinate 209,941 of CAWDJR010000021.1, forward strand.
AATCAGGATCCCGTCGGTCAGCATTTCGGCATCGACTTTCCGCAGTTCTCGGGGAGCTTCGAAATTGTCGGCGTCTTCGCCGATTTCAAGCTCAACAATCCGCGCGATGATATCCGACCCGTGTTTCTGCGGCCGCTTACGCAGCAGTTCGCCTATCACATGGAGTCGATGGATTCCGGCGAGACGCAATCCATGTTCATCAACTCCATGGTCCTGAGCTTCAACAAACCCCAACCGGACGCCGAACAATTGATTCGCCGGACTCTGGCTGAGGTGGATCCCAATCTTACCGTCATGGATCTCCGCTCGCTTGACGCGCAGGTGGCCGGCAACTTCAACGGCGATCGTCTCACCGCGGAACTTTCCAGCTTATTCGGAATTCTTTCATTGATCCTGGCCTCCGTCGGACTCTACGGTGTCATGTCCTATTTTGTTGCTCGCCGTACGAGCGAAATCGGTATTCGTATGGCACTCGGAGCAACGCGTTCGAGTGTGCTCGGCATGGTGATGCGCGGCGTGCTCTGGCAGGTGCTGATCGGCTTGTGTGTCGGAATTCCTGCTTCGCTCTACGCCGGCTATCTGATGAAAAGCCTGCTCTATGGAGTTGGCAGCTACGATCCGTGGGCGCTTGCCGGTGCGCCACTCATGCTGATTCTTTGCGCCGCCGCCGCAGGATTTATTCCCGCACGCCGCGCTGCTTCAATTGAACCGATGCGTGCACTGCGAATCGAATAGGAGAAAGGAGACTGAGCGCGATGAACATGCTGGCCAACGATCTTCGCCACGCTTTTCGACAACTGCGGCGATCGCCCGCTCGCGCTCGGTCTTGGTGCAGTTTCGCTATCTTTTGCCTCATCGTACCGAATAAGGAGAGGTCAGGATGAATTCGTTAATACAGGATCTTCGCTACGCGCTGCGGCAGTTGCGCAAGTCGCCCGGCTTCAGCATCACGGTCATCGTGACGCTCGCGCTCGGCATCGGCGCCAACGCGGCCGTATTCACGCTATTCGATCAAGTCCTCCTGCGCATGCTTCCTGTCCAGAAGCCCCAGGAATTGGTTCGCTTCGAGTGGAATGGAGCATTCAATGGCTCGATGAGCAGCTTCGGAGGCGATAGCAAGGACCATCACAATTACTTCTCTTACCCGATGTACAAGGATCTGCGTGATCAGAACCAGGTCTTCAGCGGGATCCTCGCAGCGGACAAAGCGCAAGTCGGCATCTCCTGGCACAATCAGTCCGAGAGCGACGACGCGGAAGTGGTCTCAGGCAACTATTTCCAGGTCCTCGGCTTGAACCCAGCAGTCGGCCGCCTCTTTACGCCTCAAGATGACACAGCGAAAGATTCGAATCCGGTAACGGTGCTGAGCTACAACTACTGGCGAACCCACCTCGGCGCGGCTCGTGACGTCGTTGGACAGACAATCCTCATCAATGGCCACTCCTTCACCATCGTCGGTGTTGCGCCGCCGAATTTCGATTCCGCGATTGGCGGCTATCGTCCCAGCGTATTTGTCCCCGCGAGCATGGTTGATATCGCGATCCCGTGGAGAGCCCCGCTCAACGACCTCACCAATCATCAGTCTGCCTGGCTCATCATGGTTGCGCGCCTCAAGCCAGGAATTTCGCGCCAGCAAGCCGACGCGAGCATGCGTACGTTGTGGCATTCTCTGCGTGCCAACGAACTTCCACTTTTCAAACACACCAGCGAGCGATTCCGGAAAAACTTTGTAGAACTTTCTACCTTCCAGGTGCTCGATGACTCGAAAGGCTTCAATCCCAATCGAGGCGATCTTCAGAAGCCACTTGTCATTTTGATGAGCATGGCCTGCCTTCTGGTGATTCTCTGCGCCATCAACGTGGCCACACTGCTGTTGTTGCGCGCTGCCAATCGCGGCCGCGAGATGTCAATGCGTTATGCGCTTGGTGCCCGCCGCGGTCGCATCGTCTCGCAGCTGATCATTGAAGGAGGAGTCCTCGGCCTCATCGGAGCGGTGGCTGGAGTCTTGCTTGCGCCAGTGGTCGCCACGTCATTGGTACGCATCCTCACCAGTTCTGATCCAGGTTCCGAGCCTTATTCGGCCTCGGTAGATATGCGGGTACTGCTTTTCACGCTGGTGCTCTCAGTATTGGCAACTCTCTTCTTCAGCGTTGCCCCGGTCTTTCACTTTCTCCGCCCTCAACTCGCTGGTGCGCTGCGTCAGAACACGGGTACGCTTTCCAAGGATTCGCAGCGCTTCAGAAAACTCGCGGTGGGCGCACAGATCGCACTCAGCGTGCTGTTGCTGGGTGGTGCGGGGCTGTTTCTACGCACGTTCGACAATCTTCGTAACCAATCCGTCGGATTCGAAACCGCAAAGCTAGTCACGTTTGCGCTTAATCCCACCAACTCCGGATACGGAGAAGATCGCACCGCCCAAATCGTTACGGATTCGATCGATGCGTTGCGTCGCGTTCCAGGCGTTGTTTCTGTCGCAGGCACTACCGATCCTGAATTGGTCGGTGACACGGAGGGATCGAATTACTCCGTCCAGGGCTACAAACCTTCAGAGGAAGAGAATATGAACTTCGAGCAGCCGCGCATCACGGCGGGCTACTTCGCTACGATTCGTCAGCCGCTTTTGACGGGCCGCGAATTCACTGCGGCCGATACCAAAGGGCAGCCCGAAGTCGCCATCATCAATCAGGCCTTCGCCAAGAGGTTCTTTGGGACGCCGCAAAACGCAATCGGCCGTCAACTCATGGAGGGCGCAAGTAACAAAGAGAATTTCAACATCACCATCGTCGGCGTAGTCGGCGACATCAGGCACACTGATCTGCGCACGCCGCTCGGTCCCGCCGTGTATCAGCCATATTTGCAGCAGAAGCATCCGGGAGACGTAACCATTTACGTGCAGACATCGCCCCCGCCAAGCACCATGGAAGGCGCCATTCGCCAGACCATCCATCAGCTTGATGCGACGCTGGTGGTCGATGGCCTGCGGACCATGGATGCGCAGGTCGAGCGCAGCGCGTCTGATGAGCGGGCACTCGCCTTTCTCGCCATCGGCTTTGCCGCACTCGCCTTGATCCTCGCTGCCGTGGGACTTTACGGCGTACTCGCTTACTCTACGGAGCAACGTACTCGCGAAATCGGAGTACGTCTGGCACTCGGCTCACCGCGTTCCGCAGTCGTGCTTCTCGTCGTCCGCGAGATGGCGATCATTGCCGCGGTGGCCACGTTCGTGGCTCTGCCTTCACTCGTCGCCCTTGGTCGTCTTTTCCGCAGCCAGCTATTCGGAGTCAGCACATTCGATCCCGTCACGCTCGGCGGAGCCGTACTACTTACCGTGATGATGCTCTCCCTGGCTGCCGCTTTGCCCGCGCGCCGGGCAGCGGCCGTACAACCCATGCAGGCACTGCGCACGGAATAGTTTTGAGAACGGAGTAATTAGCTATCATGATTGACCTGAAAAACATCGAACGGAGTTATAAGACCGGTCACGCCGAAACCTGGGTGTTGCGCCGCATCAATCTCACCATCCAAGAGGGTGAATTCATCACCATCATGGGCCCGTCGGGAGCAGGGAAGTCGTCGCTCTTGAATGCGCTGGCGCTTCTCGACGACAGTTGGCTCGGCGAATACTGGTTCGCCTCGACGCCGGTGCACTCGCTCAATCGCAAGCAGCGGGCGGACTTGGCGCGCCAGCGAATAGGCATGGTCTTTCAGAGTTATCACCTGCTCGACGATCTCACCGTTGCGGAGAATATTGACCTTCCGCTTTCGTACAAGAATCTGCCCGCGAAGGATCGCGCCGGCATGGTCGCGGATATTCTCGATCGCTTCAATATCGTCGCCAAAAAGGACCTGTTCCCCAACCAGCTTTCCGGCGGGCAACAGCAGCTTGTTGGCATAGCGCGCGCCGTGGTGCATGCACCGTCGCTGCTGCTTGCCGACGAGCCGACCGGTAACCTCCACTCCACCCAGGCGCGCGAAATTATGGATCTATTTTGCGAACTTAATCGCGCCGGCACCACGATCGTGCAGGTCACGCACTCTGAAGAGAATGCGCGTTACGGCAAGCGCATCATCGAACTCCGCGACGGCTGGATGACCCGCGATGAAAACCTGCAGACCGCTCCTTCGGAGGTCGGCGCACAGTGAAGAACCCACAGGTGAATGCATTGAAAAGAACTCCGGGCACCCCGATCGGCACCCGCATCGTAGCGGGTGCGGCAATCCTGCTCCTCCAGGCCAACATGGCATTTGCGTTTCAGTCTGAATCCGCAAGTGCTCCGGCGCAAACCGCACCCCTGGCCACCGGGACACTGCAGACGGCGCCCACGGTGCCGTTCAACGAAATGCTGCACCACTCGCACAATCCCTTCGACGCATACCGCGGCAAGATTGTGCCACCTCCGAGCATGGCCAACTCGCTGCGCCTCACCTCACTCGTCCGCGACGGCAAGCTCTATCTTTCTCTGCGCAATGCCATCGATCTCGCTCTCGAGAACAACCTCGACCTGGTCATTGCGCGCTATAACCTGCCTATCGCGCAGATGGATATTCTGCGCACCCAGGCGGGCGGATTCACGAGAGGTGTAAATACGGGCGTAGTCTCCGGCACACCCGGCGGCGCGGCAAGCGGCACCGGAAGCGGTAGCGGGGCCGGCGGCACGAGCACGGGGAGTGGCGGCGCCGGTGCCGGAAGCGGCGGTCTCGTGCAATCCACCTTCGGCGTCGGAACCAATGTTTCCAGCTTCGATCCTTACATCATTGCCAAGGTCTACAACGACCACACCTCGCAAGTTGTACCGAACCAGACAGTTTTGGGCGTCCCCGTGGCGCATCAGAACGAGAACCTTGCAAACATCAGCTATCAACAGTTCTTTCCAACCGGCACATACTTTGAAACTGATTGGAACAACAACCGAACGACGTCGAACAGTCCGAACAATACTCTAAACCCGCAGATTTATGCCAATGTGCAGTTCATCGTCCAACAACAGTTGCTCGCCGGATTCGGAACCGGGCCGAACCTGCGCTTTCTACGAATTGCCAGGACCAACCAGAAGATTGGAGACATTGCATTCAGGGCGCAGATCATCGCGACCGTTACTCAGATCTGCGACATCTACTGGGACCTTGTGAACGCCTACGACACCGAGCAGGTTGGCGAGCGCTCGGTTGCCTTTGCCACCGAGACGCTTGACACCAGCCGCAAGCAACTCGCACTCCAGGCCATTCCGGAGATGGATGTTCTGAAGGCTGAGAGCGAGGTAGCTACTCGGCAGCAGGACCTGACAGTCGCCCGCACCAACCTTGAGCTCCAGGAACTCTACATGAAGAACGCCATCACCCGTTCTTTCGACGACCCAGTTCTTCAGGAGTTGCCAGTGGTGCCGACGGATCATCTTGCGACCCAGATCCAGCCGGAAAGCCTGCCGGTCCAGCAGAGTATCACCGATGCCCTTAAGAATCGCACCGATATACAGATCTCCGCCCTCGACCTCACTAACCGGGAACTCAGCCGCAAAACCGCTCGCAATGCCTTGCTGCCGCAGCTCAGTCTTTATGGCTTCTATAGCGGTACTGGATATGGTGGCACCCCCAATCCCGACTTCACCGGTGGGCCTGTCGAGGCCCCTGGAGGTTACGGTGGCACTCTTCAGAACGCCCTGAATAACTCTTCGCCCGAGTACCAGGTCGGTCTCCAACTCCAGATGCCCCTCCGCAATCGCCAGGCCAAGGCCGACCAATACCGCACCGAGCTCGAGTACCGCCAGTCGCAGGTGTACGCTGAAGAGTTGAAGAAAAACATCGTCATTGAAGTGCGAAACGCACGCTACGCGCTTGAACAGGGCGCCAGCCGCGTGGGCGCCGCCAAGCAAGCTCGCGACCTCGCACAGCGCACTCTCGGTATCATGCAGCAGGAGCAGAAACTGGGTGCGGGTTCAAATCAGCAGACGCTTTCGGCCGAGCACGATCTGTCTGTAGCTGAATCGGCGCTCGTTACAGCCCAAACGGCATACGAAAAGGCTCGCATTCAGCTGAAGTATTCAACCGGGTCGGTGCTTGAGGAATACGGAATCTCGATCGACGCAGCGAAAACTGGCGTGGTAGAGGCGGATAGTCACTAACATGGCAGACCCCCGCAAGAACGAACGAATTCGGGTTCTAGTTGCCGACGATCAACCGCATATTCTCGAGGCCGTCGAACTGTTGCTCTCGCCGCAGGGCATTCACGTGGAATGCGTGCGCTCACCGCAACTATTGCTTGAGGCGGTCGGCCAGAGCGACTACGATGTTCTGCTCATCGACCTCAATTACACGCGCGACACAACCTCAGGCAAAGAGGGCCTCGATCTCCTGGCGCGTTTGCAGGAGATCGATCCTCGTATGCCGGTTATTGTGATGACGGCGTGGGGCAACATCGATCTCGCCGTGGAAAGCATTAAACGCGGCGCTCGCGACTTCATCCAGAAACCGTGGGAAAACGAGCGCCTCATCTCACTTATCCGGGTCCACGCGGAATTGCACAAGGCTTTGCGCCGAGCACGTCAGCTTGAACTTGAAAACCGCTTGCTACGGGCCGAGGGTATGCCCGATTTCGTCGCGGCCGCTCCCTCCATGCAGCCTGTGCTTGAACTCATCAGCCAGGTGGGGCCTTCTGACGCCAACGTGCTCATTACCGGCGAACATGGTACAGGCAAGGAAATCGTATCGAAGCTTCTTCACGCTGCGTCTCCGCGTGCGCGCATGGCGCTGGTTGCCGTGAACGCCGGCGGACTGCCGGAAGGCACTTTCGAGAGCGAGATCTTTGGCCACGTCAAGGGCGCATTTACCGATGCGCGTTCTGATCGCGTTGGCCGCTTCGAACTCGCCAATGGCGGTACGCTGTTTCTCGACGAAATTGCCAACGTCCCTCTCCGCCAGCAGGCCAAGCTCCTTCGCGTTCTTGAAACTGGTGAGCTGGAGCGGGTTGGTTCGTCGCAGACCCGTCGCGTCGATGTGCGCGTATTGTCGGCGACCAACGCCAACCTTCCCGATGAAGCCAAGGCAGGGAACTTCCGCGAAGATCTTCTGTTTCGCATCAATACAGTCGAGATTCACATTCCTGCATTGCGTGAACGTCGCGAGGACATACCGCTGCTTGCCTTGCACTTCCTCAATCGGAATCGTTCACGCTATCGCAAGCAGGTCAGCGGCTTCTCGACCGCGGCTATGCAACAGATGATCCAATACCCGTGGCCCGGCAATGTCCGTGAACTCGAGCACACCGTCGAACGCGCTGTGCTTCTGTGCCGGGGCGAAGAAATTGAGCCTGCCAACCTGGCAATCGCAGGAGCCAAATCGTCCGCGACCAATTTTGAAAATATGAGCATCGATGAAGTTGAAGCCCTGCTCATTCGCAAAGTTTTGCGCCGATGCGACGGTAATATATCCCAAGCAGCTGAAGCTCTCGGTCTCAGTCGTGCCGCGCTTTATCGCCGCATCGAAAAATATGGCTTATGAAAGGCACGTAAGAAAGCGCAAGCCCTCGGCTATTCGCCGGGCGTGGCTGTTTTGTTTTCTGCTTGCCCTTCCCACATTCATCTTCGCCGGCATTCTTCTATGGCAGCAACATGTGACCACTGCGCCGGCTTTCCTGCTCTTGTTTTGTCTGTTTATTTATCTTCTGCTGATAGCCGCATCGCTCATTGAAGGCCTCATGCGTCCGCTGCAGACGCTCTCGAATGTTGTGTCGTCGCTGCGTGAAGGCGATTATTCATTCCGCGCCCGTGGTGCAAGTTCTGCTGATGCACTTGGCGAGCTTGCCTCGGAGATTAATGCGCTTGCCGATTTACTGCAGAAACAACGCGTGCGTTCTCTTGAAGCGACAGCCCTGCTGGCGCGCATTCTCGAAGTAATGCACGCTCCCCTGTTCGCCTTTGATCGCGAAGACCTTCTGCAGCTTGTGAATAACGCCGGAGCCCAGCTTCTCGGCCGTCCGCTGGCGCGGTGCTTTGGTCATACCGCCAGCGAGTTGGGGTTGGAAAATCTTCTCGCCTCTCCCGATCAGACCGTTCACTCATTCGGCACCAGGCCTTCCCGCTGGCTTTTGCGCAAGGCGCTCTTCAGGCAAGATGGCGCGCCGCATACGCTTCTGCTGCTCGCCGACGTGAGTCAGCCGTTACAGGAAGAAGAGCAGATTGCGTGGAAGCGTCTGATTCGCGTTCTGGGTCACGAGCTTTCGAATTCTCTCGCACCGATTAAATCCATCGCTGGAAGTCTGCTGGCACGTGCAGAGAGGATCAGCGGAGATGAGTCAACGGTTCACGATTTCCGCCGTGGTCTCGGGGTTATCGAAAGCCGCGCAGATTCATTGCATCGCTTCGTACAGTCGTATCGCCTCCTTGCCCAATTACCGCCGCCCCATCTTAAGCCGGTGCAGGCTGGTCCCTTGCTCGAGCGAGTCGCGCTCCTTGAACAGCGTGTGTCTGTCCAACTGGAGCCGGGACCGCCGGTCCAACTCAATGCCGATCCCGATCAACTCGAGCAGATGTTTATCAATTTACTGACGAATGCGGTTGACGCTTCTCTGTCGAACGGCGCCAAACCGGTGCGCATCGGATGGCGCATAGCGGAATCGAATCTCGTGGTTGGCATCGAAGACAGCGGCCTCGGCATCGCCAACACTGAAAACTTGTTCGTGCCTTTTTACACCACCAAGCCGAAGGGCAGCGGTGTGGGGCTCGCGCTCGCACAACAGATTGCTCGCGCTCATGGTGGTGAGATTCGGCTAGTCAATCGCGAAGACGGACCCGGAGCGAGAGCGATCATTCATCTCCCGATAGCGTAGTGGTCTAGACCGCAGCAGAAATCGAAACCACGGTGGGTTTGATCTCCGTGGCCATCACGCAATTGCGTCCGGCATTCTTGGCACGATAGAGCGCTGCATCCGCAACCTTGATCATCTCTTCGTAGTTCGTCGGGAAACCCGCCGCTACCCCAAAGCTCGCAGTTACAGTGAAGGTCTTGTCGCCCTCGCCCAGGAAGGCGGCTTCTAGCGTCGCGCGCAGATGTTCTGCGCGATTGCGTGCGGCTTCGAAATCCGAACCGGGCAGAATGAGCAGAAATTCTTCGCCGCCGTAGCGCCCCACCCAGTCATAACTCCGGACCGCGCGCTGGAAGATGCTGCCTGTTTCGCGCAGCGTCAGGTCGCCGGCAATGTGGCCCATCGCGTCGTTCACGCGCTTGAAATAATCCAAATCGACAAGGATGATGCTCAATGGCGTTCCATCGCGTTGCGACCGATCAACTTCGCCACGCAGGCGTTCTACGATGATGCGGTGATTCCACAAGCCGGTCAGTCCATCGTGCTCCGCAAAATGACGCATCTGCTCGCGCGTCCGAACCAGTTCTGTTTTCTCGCGCTCCAGATCTTGCGTCCTGCCCTGGACGGCCACTTCAAGTTGCCGCTTCTGTCGCATCAGTTGGCCCACGCGGCGTCGCCACGTCCAGACGGCGAGCACCAGCGCGGCGAGGCCGAACTCCCACTTGATCCACTTGTCTTGCCACCAGAGTGGAGTGATCTTGAATGCGAAAGATGCCACCGGTGAAACCGCGCTGCCGGCCGCATTCATCGCCTGAACTTCGAAGCGGTAATTGCCCGGCTCCAAATGGCGATAATGCAGCGTCATTTCGCGCGTTTCTTCCCATCCGGAATCTTGCTCGCCAATCAAGCGGTAACGAATACCGATGTCCTGGGTATCTTTGAAGGAGAGCAGCGCCATCGAAATTGATAGCTGGTTTGAACTCCACTTGACCGAACCGCCGTCCGCAACCGGGACAGTTCCGAGCATCACCTGCGAGATTGCCGGCGGAGGCGGCGATCCAGCCAGCGCATCCAGCGGCGCGATCAGGTGGCTCAATCCTCCGGATGTGCCGATCCACATGCTCCCGTCGCGATCCTCGGTGAGCGCAAAGCTGTCGGTGTCGTTCCAGATCAGTCCGTCATCTTGTGTAAAGCTCCGCCAGCGATGCCCATCGTAGACGGTGACACCAGCGTCTTCACCAACCCACAGCCAGCCGCGGTGATCTACAACCAGAGACACGATCCCTTCCGACATCAACGGAGGCCGCCCAATGTGCTCCGCCTGGGTCACTTTGTAGTCGCGGACGCGCAGTCGCATCAGATCATGCGAAGGCCCCGCGACCCAAATATCTCCGTTCCAGTCGACGGTGATCAGGTCAGGTCTTGCGCCGGACTTACCGGGATCAATAGCGTGCCATCCGCTTGCATCGTGCACGAAGAGGCCAGCATCCGACGTTGCCCAAAGATTGCCCGACTGATCCAGACTCATATCTGTGAAGCGGATCGTAGCCTTCGGAAACACAGGATCCATGACCTGATGCGGGTTGCGATCCGATCCGGCCGGATCCACCACAAACATTCCATTCACGGTGGCGATCCACATGCGATGTGGCCCGTCTGTCAAAATCTGATAGACCGCCGGCAATGTCTGTTGCTTACCGATCAGTGTCTTCTGGTCAATCCTGGTGAGGCTGCCAGCCAGACTCCCCATCCAGATTGCGCCATCCGCGCTGATCGCGAGCGATCCGGCACGTTCGACTTGGACTCCCGGCGAATGCCAGATCTGAGGGATATTGCTCTTGGCAGGGATCCAGCTCAGTCCCGAATCTGTGCCGATCCACAACCTTCCCTGGTGGTCGCGCTGAACAGCCCACACCAGGTTGTCTCTCAATCCGTCGTTCTGTGTGTAAGCTTCCCAGCGATCCTCGCCCACCCAGCGAAGCAGTCCGTGACCCACAACCCCCATCCAGATCGACCCCTCGCGGTCAACAAAGAGCTCCTGGATTTCATATGGGGACAGACCGTTCTGCTCGGTCACCAGGCGCCAGTGGTCCTTCTCCCAAAGTGCCAGCGAAGAACCTTGCGAGGTGAGGATGCGGCCCTGATTGTCCTCCGCCAGTGTCTGGTAAGCCTCCGATGTCGCGTCGCCCGGCAGATTGCGCACATCGGCGCGGCTGCCATCGGGCATCATCTCCACAACATGCATGTCGCTACGCAGCCAGAGATGTCCATTGCGTGCGACCATCATCCTCACCCACTTGTCTTCAGGCAGCTTCAGCGAGTTGCGGAGTTGAGTTGTGCGTCCGTCCTTGAGTCGACAGAGGTCCTTGTCGCAGCCATACCACAATGCACCGTCCGGCCCATACATCGCGCTCCAGACGAATCCGCCTTTAAGATTCAGTGGTTCCGCGACCCAATCGTCGCTTCCGCGCCGCTTCAATACCACACCGTGACTGCTCGATGCGGTCACCACTTCATCAGGCTTGATCGAGGTGAATGTCGTGCCGGTGGGGTGCGCGAACTCGTTCAAGGCATAGGGGAGGTGCACGGCCGAGAATTTTCCGTCCTTGCCCTCGAAATACACCCCCGCTGTTGTTCCCACCCAAACAGTTCCGTCGAGGCCAATGAACACGGTGTCGATGATGCGATCTGGAATACCTTCTGCCGCGCCATAGCGCTGGAACTGGCTGCCGTCGTAGCGATAGAGACCATTCTGGGTACCCATCCACAGATAGCCGGTGCGGTCCTGCTGAATTGAAGTGATATCGGGGTTAGCGAGTCCCTGGATGTATTCGCGGAAGCTGTACCGCTGAGCCGAAGATGACGCACAAAATGCGCAGAGCAGCACGATTAAAACGGCCGCGCGCCACCATTTGCTGCTCGATTTGGGAGTCCAATTCGTCAAGTCCCAGCTTTCTCGGCTCTTGGAATGGGAAGATTGCAGATACTCATCGGCTGAAATGCATCAATGGTTGGCCCTGGGGCCCATTTCGGATTCTGGCTCTTGAATCTCTTGCTTTTCAGTAACCCCAATATATCCCTGATCCCCGTCAGAGCACATGCCACTTTGGTCTAAGTTGTTGTGGATCAAAGGTGCAAAGGTAATAATGGATGGTTACCATTGTGCAGAAACGAGACATCTGGCGCTAACAGAGTGATTCCACCACTGATGTCGTCAATCACATATATTTGCAGTCTCACCGAAGTCAGCCGGTGCAGTTTCGAAGGTAATGTCCCCAAGTGGCTGAGACGCAAAAAAAGCATTCACCTGCTCCAGCACTTCCTGGCCAGTTTTCGATCGATAGATCGATTTGCGCAACCGACCGCCACCCGGCACACCGTGGGTAAACCAGGTCGCGAACTGCTTCATCTTGCCCGCAGTTTCGCCCAGGCGGGCGTCGCGGGGAAGGTCCTTGGTGGCATCGGCCTCCGCCAACAGCATTTCAAAGTATGCCCGGATCATGTGGTGGCGATCCGCAAAGGCTGGCTGCTCATAGCTGCCAAGAGCTGTGTACTGGGCAATCTGCCTGAAAATCCATGGGTTAGCCGCGGCAGCGCGGCCGATCATCACTGCATCACATCCGGTGTGCGCCACCATTGCGGCAGCATCTTCAGGGGTGCGGATATCACCATTGCCGATGACGGGGATCGTGACCGCCTGCTTTACTGCGGCGATCCACTCCCAACGAGCCTGGCCGCTATAGCCCTGTTCGCGAGTGCGAGCATGGAGCGCCACGGCATTCAGCCCCTCGGCTTCTGCCATGCGCGCCAGTTCCACGCAGACAATCTGCGCATCATTCCAGCCCATCCGAAATTTGACGGTGAAGGGAATCGTGACCGCTTTTCGGACCGTACGGAAGATCTCGCCAATCTTGGGGAGATCACGCAGCAGACCTGACCCGCCGTTGCATCCCACCACCCGCTTGGCCGGGCAGCCCAAATTCAGGTCCACCGTATCGAAACCCGTATCCTGCACAATCCGCGCCGCTTCAGCCAGAGTTTCTGCATTCGAGCCGAACAGCTGCGCGCCGATCGGATGCTCATCATCGTAGAAGGTCAAATAGCGCCGGCGCTTAGACTCCCGCATGCGCGAAAGCCCGTCCGCGGATGTGAACTCTGTCATCAGCAGGCCACACCCCGACTGGGCATTGGTTACAGATTCTTCAACAGCGGCGATTTCGGATTCTTGATTCTGGTTCTCGAAGCTCTGATCTCGCGTGAACACGCTCGCATGACGGATAAAGCGCCGAAATACCGTGTCGGTCACACCCGCCATCGGTGCTAGAACGGTAGCCGGTGACACCGGAACTGGCCCAATCCGCATCTCGGCCGGCACCCGAACGCCCTCGGGCATCGCGTGCTCCCTGGGATTGTCCCAGTCCTTTTTAACCGTGAATCCTTTGCCGGCCATTTATGACTTTTCCAAAATCAACTCGGTAACTCAGCCACGTGAAAGATATAGGGCTTGCCGCGCGAGTCCGGATCCCAACCCTCCGCCATCGCTTCTCGAATGTGCTGTTCCACTTTCGCTGCGGTCACGGCTGGGCGCGGTGGCTCTGCCCTCATCCATCCGGCCTTTTGAGTGACGGTAGTCGGATATTCCATGATGAGTTCTCGACGCGCACGTTCTGCGACCTTCACATGAATTGCAATGCCGCGCCACTCTTGATCGGAGACGCGTTGCTCCTCGCGCCGAAGGTGCCAGATCAGCGGAAAACCGTCGATCGTAACCGCAGACTCCATTGACCGTTTGGCGCGTGGCATATCCGATCACCCATCCGACATTCAAAATTAATAGAGCTGGTTGCAAATGCTCTAACGCAACAGGGCCTCCGCCATGGCGGAGGCCCGATCTCTCAGCCGTCGCTGCCGGCCTACTTTGCTGGAGAAGCCTCGGTGGCCTTGGCGTACTTGCGGCGGAACCGCTCCACACGTCCTGCCGTGTCGACCAGGCGTTGTTTGCCGGTGAAGAACGGGTGGCAGTTGGAGCAGATTTCCACGTGGATGTCGCCCTTATGGGTCGACCGGGTCTCAAAATTGTTTCCGCAGGCGCACATTACCTTCACCGCGGCGTAATTGGGATGAATCTTTTCCTTGGGCATCGCTAAAGACAGACCTTTCCTACAATCTTCCGTATCTATTGTATTTGGATTCAGCACCTCGCGCAAACGATTCAGACAGCTACGGAGGGCCCTGGCCAACGAATCGCTGCTTCTTCGCTCTCCCTACAAGACTTAGCATCGCCAAACCCCTACAAAACATGGCAATGCAGCCTGCGATCTGCTGTCGGAGCAGCGATGGCTAGGTTTCAGTTGGCGTCTCACTCCATCGGTTGCCGGGAGCGAATCCACAAATCCAATTCAATGCCCGATGCCGTTCTTGAGAGATCGATGAGACGAGGAGGAATTGCTCCTGGCTAAGCTCTCGAAAAGGCAACCCGAATGCTGGAAAGTCATCTCCGATTGAAGACTCAAATCCGTGCTGGCGAGCGACCGCAGCGGCTGCTTGCGCAATGACTTTCGAGATTTGAGTTCCGTCATCCAATGTCTCGGGTATTGCATTCGACTCCAGCAGCCTGCGGGTCCGGCATCGCCAGTTCCAAACCTCAGCTAGATCTCGCTGCGACGTTAAGTCTTGGAGGGAACGGATTGAAGCCTGTTTGAGAAGAGCCATGGCTTCAACGCTTGTCTCCGTTTTTACGAAATCTGGACTTGTTGCCTCATCGTATTGCGGGAAGTCATCGACCCCGCCGAGCGACCAAAGCAGACACATGATCGGCTCTGCCAGCCAACTTGCATCCATCTGCTGCTGCTGAGTCGTTTCCTGGACGCTCGTTTCCATGAAGAGCTGTTCATCCTCGCTCATTTCTTCCCATACTCCAGCCGTGTGCAAGAGATGCTGACGTGAAGCGAACAAGGTCGCGAATTTGTCCACGAATTTCGATCGCTCCTCTTCGTTCCATTTCCGCATCCATTGAGCAATGTGCTCGTGGAGGTGGGGTCGCAAGAGCTTTGAAATATACCTCTCTCATAATGAAGAAGCGCCGCCGAATCGATCTTGAGTCAGGGCGTTCCAGTGTGTTTGTGTCCGGCATCTAGGGTTTCCCCCTCAGCGCCTTAGCAATCCCGGCCTCCACCAGCGGCGCCATTACGTCGTAACCGGCCTGCGTCGGATGCACCCCATCTTGACTCAAGTTCGCCGGCAATCCATCGCGCGCGTCCTTCATCGCCGAGTGGTAGTCGACATACACATACCCATGCTCCGCGGCATATCCTCGCATCCACGCATTGATCGCTCGATCTTCGGCGCAGGCGTCAGACCCGGCTGCCAGGGATAGTCAAACGCCGGCAGAATCGAACACAGCACCACCCGAATGTGATTCGCCGTCTGCCATCTCCGCCATCGCAGCGATGTTTGCCTCGGTTTCCTCCAGCGTCATCGGCCCCGTGTTGCCCGCGATGTCGTTGGTCCCGGCAAGAATCACCACGACCTTCGGCTGGAGCGCGATCACGTCCTGGTGGAAGCGCAACACCATCTGCGGCGTCGTTTGCCCGCTGATGCCGCGATTGACATACGGCTTCGCGGCGAACACGCCGCCGGGTGAGTCGAAGTGCCATCCTTCGGTGATCGAGTCGCCCATGAACACGACGCGCTTTTCGCCCGCCGCCGGTGGTCCGAATTTCAAATCAGCCTCCTTGAATCGCTCCAGCCACGGAAAATCCGTCAGCAACTGCTGATCGTGCTTGCGCCAATACTCGTTGTCCGGATGCTTGCGCGGCCGGCGTCGGCGCCGGAGCCTTCGTCTCCGGAACATTGCCCGGCTCCTGGGCTGCAAACTCCAATCGAACAAATATCCGAAAAAAGTGACAAAAACGGCAATAGCAATACGCAAAAAAATCCGGTTCACATGCTGCACATCCTTCCCATTGCATTGAAACAAAACGAAATCCCATCTTAACGCCACGAACACGTCTCAGAGCTGCCTCCGCGCGCCTGAAATCGCCGCGCAGCACCTTTTCCACCAACCTGCACGCCTTTCCCACCGCAACGCGCCCGCGCCCATTGCGCTAGGCTTGAGAAAGTCATGAGTGTATTGTCCCAATCTGCAACGGCGTAGGTCTTGTCCGCGTCATCTCCGACGCCGGCCTCTGGGTCTCCCGCGCCTGCGAGTGCCAGGAAGCCGATCGCGAAGAGCGCCGCCTCGCCGCGGCCCGCATCCCCGAGCGCTATCGCCAGTACACGCTCGATGGCTACGAAACCGCCTTTCACGGCGCCGATCAGTCGCTGAGCCGGGCTCATCTCACCGCGCGCAAATTCGTCGAGGCCTATCCCGTCGACACCGCCGGCAAAGGTCTGCTCTTCACCGGTTCGATCGGCGTCGGCAAGACGCATCTTGCCGTCGGCGTTCTGCGTCGCCTCATTCAGGAAAAAGGCTGCAAGGGCCTCTTCTGCGACTACCGCGAACTGCTCAAGAACATCCAGAACAGCTACAACTCGCAGGTCAATACCACCGAACTCGAACTGCTCAAGCCGGTCTTCGCCGCCGAAGTTCTTGTGCTCGACGACCTCGGTGCGCAGAAACCCAACGAGTGGGTCTGGGACACCGTCGCCCTCATCCTCAACACCCGCTACAACGACAAGCAGACCACCATCATCACCACCAACTATCCCGATCTGGCTGCCGGAAGCGGAGCCAAGTCCGACGTTGAACGCGCCGCCCGCGAGCAGACCCTCGGCGACCGCATCGGCGACCGCATGCGTTCCCGCCTCGCTGAGATGTGCGTCAAGGTTGAGATGACGGGCGAAGACTTCCGCCAGACGGTCAAGCGCGCCCGCTTCGGCTGAGAATACGAAAGCCTCATTCTGGAGAATAAGCAGTGCCTGGCAAATTGGAAATGATTGTCGGACCTATGCGCAGCAACAAGACCGCCGAGTTGCTGCGTCGCATCGAGACCCGCCGCCAATACGCCAAGCAATGCGTCTTGCTGCTCAAGCCCAGCGCCGATACCAAGTCCGCAGCCGGCGTAGTCGAAAGCCGCAATCCCAATGGATGCGGGAAGATGGAAGCAATCGAATTTCCCAACACTGATCCGTGGACCATCCTGCCAATCCTGGCAAGTACTGAGCAGCAAATCGGCAGGCGTGTTGAATGCATCGCCATCGACGAAGGCCAGTTCGTCGCCGACCTCTTCCTCTTCACCAAGCGCCTGCTTCACTGGGGATACGACGTCATTGTTTCTGGCCTCGAACTCGACTTTCGCGGAATGCCCTTCGGAGAAATGATCCAGCTTTCCTGGCTAGTCCGCATCTACGCCGGCAACATCACGGAACTGGTCGCCTACTGCAGCTGCGGAGCGAAGGCACTTTATCCGCAGCGCCTCGTCGATGGCAAACCCGCTCCTTATGACAGCCCCATCATTATGGCTGGCGACTTCTACGAGCCCCGCTGCGACGAACACTTCGTCCTTCCCGGCCGCCCCCACTAGGCTGCAAAATCAGCCAGTAAATGACGGCGCAAAATTGCTATCCGCACGGCGTCCTAAGATCTGTAAGCAGTTCGTTACAGGTACTGCACATCGTCCATATTGTCCGGCAATAGCTTCTCGCCTTCCTGAAGGTCACTCTTATTTGAAGCAGCAAAAGTCAGTGGAAACTTCACGGTCGCTTCAACGAGGTCATCCGCAATCTCGCGAATTTCCAGTTTGCAGTGCTCTCCAAAATGCAATCGGAGCCGGTTTTTAATGTTGGTGAGGCCTATTCCCATTCCACCCGGCTCTCGTCCCTTCGCGGACTTCAACCCAACGCCGCTGTTTCTTACCAGTATGCTGAGCTGTCCACCTTCGTCTTTTGCGGTGATCTCGATCAGTCCCTCGCTTACACGTGAGAGCCCGTGAACATAGGCGTTTTCAACGAGTGGCTGAAGAATCATCGTCGGAACCAGCGCATCGTAGAGGCGGGGATCGATGCTGATGTTCTGGCGGACCTGGCCTGCGGATCTGATGTCCTGAAGCGATAGATACATCCCAATGAACTCCATCTCTTGCTGGAGACAGATCAATTGCTTTGGTCCTCGCTCCAGGGAGACGCGAAGCAAACTGCAGAGCTGCTCCAGCATTCTGTCTGCCGCGCGCACATCGGTGTACATCAGGCTGGAAACGCTGTTCATGGTGTTGAATAGAAAGTGAGGATTGATCTGCATGCGAAGCGCCAGCATTCGTGCTTCTGTCAGCTCCACTGCAAGCTGCGACAAGTCTCTTTCTCTCTGCCGTGATTCCCGGTAATAGCCAATGGCGCGGATGACCAGGAACGCTCCCCAGAAAACTGCTGTGTTCTCAAGAAATTCCTCGGCAAGACTGAAGTCCAGTCTTTGCCAGAAAGTCATCGGCGTGCGCCGTATGGGAAACTGCGGGAAGCATGCAGCAAGCGCCATTTCGACAGCCACGCTCATCACGATGCTGAGAGGAACAATGCGGAACAGGATGTATCGCCATCCCGCTTTTTGAAGGCTGTCTCCCAGCCAAAGCCAAAGAAACCAGCAAAATATTCCCCACAGAAAATACTGCAGTTCCCACGCTGCGATTGCAGGCAATAAGCTGACTGGCGACTTTTGATACAAGATGCGCATGCCCAGCCACTGCTGCAACGCAAACAACAGGCCGACGATAAGGAAGCTCCCAAGAAAAGGGATAGGTCGTATCCCCAGACGCGTTGAGCGGCCGAAAATGCTTTTGAGGTTCATCGTTAACTCCGCCAGAGAGCAGGCGTCATTCGTTTACGACCCAGATGGAGTTCCACTGCTGGGATTATGCCAACCACCATCTGAAGCGATCAGTGCGTCAGCCTGCTTCGGGCCCCAGGTGCCGCGCTTGTAGGGTCGGACACGCGGATGGTGTTTCAGCACCTTGTCGACGACCGCCCACGCCGCTTCGACCGCATCCTCGCGCGTGAATAATCCGCCGTCGCCCTTCATCGCGTCTCCGAGCAGCCGCTCATAGGGTGTCTCTTCTCCCGGCTGTTGCTCCAGAAGATAAAGCTCTCGCTGCTCACCGATAAATTCTTCGCCTGCAAGCTTGACGCGTGCGGCAATTGCAATCGCTGCGTCGGGCGAGAGTCGGAAGCGAAGATAGTTACCCCTGCCCAAAGCTGTGGGAGCGTCCGCAAAAAGCCTCTGCGGCGGCGGCTTCAGCTCCACAATAATTTCGGTGGCCGTGGCAGGCAGATACTTGCCGGACCGCAGGTACCACGGCACGCCATCCCAGCGCCATGAATCGATAAAGAGCCTGAGGGCGCAATACGTTTCGACATCAGAGTTTTTCGCGACGTCATCCTCTTGCCGGTAGCCAGCGTATTGACCCCGTACTATGTCTGCCGGCTTCAAAGCGCGCATTGCCTTGAAAACCGTCGCCTTCTCAGTCTGCACCGCACTGTAGTGCCGGCCCGCAGGCGGTTCCATGGCGAGCAGCGCGACGATCTGGAAAAGATGATTCTGGATGACGTCCCTCAGGCAGCCGGCGGATTCGTAGAATGCGCCGCGTCCTCCCATCCCAAAGTCCTCTGACAGCGTGATCTGAACGCTGGAGATGTAGTTGCGATTCCAGATCGGTTCGAGGAATGAATTAGCAAAGCGGAAGTAGAGAATATTCATGATGGCTTCCTTGCCCAGGAAGTGATCAATGCGAAAGATCGAGTCCTCAGGAAAGACCGACTGAGCCACGCGGTTCAGCGCGCGAGCCGATGCCAGGTCGCGCCCAAACGGCTTCTCCACGATCACCCGCGCATTCTCGGCTAATCCCGAAGCGCCAAGATTTTTGATCACGGTGCCAAAAAGTGAAGGAGGGATGGCGAGATAATGCGCAGGGCGCCGCGCTTTTCCGAGCGCTTGCTTGATCCTGGTGAACGTGTCGCTGTCGTTGTAATCCCCGCTTACATATTTAAGCAACGACAAAAGACGCTGGAAGGCCTGCTTGTTATCGATTCCACCCGATTGCTTGATGCTGTGCGCTACTCGCTTTTGCAGACGCTCCAACGACCACTTCGGAAACGCGACGCCGATCACGGGAACATTGAGATTCCCCCGTTTCACCATCGCATAGAGTGCGGGGAAAATCATTTTGTGGGCGAGATCGCCGGTTACGCCATAAACCACAAGAGCATCGGATTGCGAGGTGCGCATCAGGCGCCTTCCTTCCTGGTTGTCAAAGTCTCTCCAAGCCCCATGAAGTTAAAACACAATCCCGATGATAGTTGGCGAAAGTGATGGCTGTTTCATGATTTTCTCTTTCGCCAACAAACCAGGCGTCCCGGGCTAATCCGCGTCGTCCTTCTTCTGCTCCGGCGCCTTTTCCGGAGTGGTCAGCGGCTTGATGATGTCATCCAAATACGCCGGCGTTCCATTCACGCGCTCCAGCGCCGGATATCGCTCACCCTCGTGGTAATCAATCTGCATTGTTGACACAAACGAATCTGCCTGCACAATCACTTTGATCGGCTTCGCAGGATCCTTCGCATCACGAATCGCCTCGCGAAGTGCATCACCCGAGAACAGCTTGTCATTCACCGCCATGATCTTCTCGCCCGGAGCAATCCCGGCCTTGTCCGCAGGCCCGTTCCACAACACATCGGCAATCGTCCCATCTGCTCCGGTCTTCAATCCGATCGAGTACCAGCAGTCCACGCCGCCGCCTCGCCGACCTTCTGCTGCAGCAATCATCCGCGCTGACTTCGTCGGCTTGTCTTTGTAAACGAGCTTGTATCCGCCCTGCTCTAACCCGGCCGCGTCCACATGCGGATTGATCCTGTCTACGCGATCGTGCAGAAACGTCGCCCAGTCGTATGGCGCAACCTGGTTCAAATCCTGCACCAACTCTTCGAAGGTATAAGTCACAATCAGCGGGCCGGTATTCCCGCCCTTTCCCAGGAATATCTTCACAAAGTCATCGAGCGACTTCTTGTTTTCCGTCTTCTTGCGGATTAGCGTGTCCGCATCCAGCCACAGCATCTCACCCTCGAAGTAGTAGTCCTGTCCCCGCCGCCAGTTCGACCAGGACTGGTTTCCACCGCGCAGAATACTCGCACCCACCGCGGTGTCCACCGTCGGTCGCCACTCGCGGCCGCGCGTGTAATCCAGTTCGGCCGCGGTGGCCGCCAGCACATCCTTGTACTCCTGTGGATTCTTCAGCCCCGACCTTGCTGCCAGAACATTTCCCCAATACTCCGTCATACCCTCGTAGACCCACAGCATTGCTCCCTGCATCGGAGTCGCAAAATCAGGCTGATACAGCCCAGCCGGTCGTCGATACTTTCCATTCCAAGAGTGCGTGAACTCGTGCGACAACAAATCCGACTCGGGCAGCTGATGCACGTCATCCGCAAATCCCTTTTCGCCCACCCCGTTATCCGACGACTGCCCATGCTCCAGTCCCATCCCGCCAGCCACGTCTGACAGCGTCAGCAGAAAGTGGTACTCGTTGTAATGGTGCGAGGCATAAAGCGCATCGGCCTCGCGCACCAGGTTGGCCGCCTCCGCCAGCACTGCCGGTCGCAGATTCGCATCCTCCGGCGCATCCGCCACTACATCGAGAAAATGCTGCGGCTTGATCGTAGGCGCCAGGGGATACTCATGGAAATAGAGTCCCGTCAAAATTGGCGAGTCCTCCAGTTGCTCCACTGTGGTCGCCGCGAACTTCGTCGTGCTCCCCGCGGCAGGAACTGGATAGGCTCCGCCGCTAACCGGTTTCAACGCCGTCCCGATCCCCCAGCCCGCCGGCACCTTCACCGAGGGCTGAATCGGAATATCCTTCACCGGCACATGCGCCGGATACAACATCAGCGCCTCCCACTCCAATGCCGCCATGCGTTGCGAAACTCGCCGCGTCACAATCGCATCCACATGCGCGTGCACCGTCGTCGCGCCGCCTGGCACCGTCAGGTGGTATTCGAATAAATTCACATCGTCACGCCGCCACTCGAGTATCTTTCCATTCGCCGTAAACACCATGCCCGTAAATGAAGACGCGGGGCCTGAAGGCATATGATGTCCCGGAATCCACTCCGGCGAAATCAGTGTCAGCGGTCCGGCGGACACCGGAAAATCAATCTCCGCATGGAACAGCTTTCTCGGAGCATCTGTGAGATCGGCCGTGATCTGGATCGGCGGCTTCTGCGCATGGGTAAATGAAACCGAAGCAACAAGCAAAAGGGCAGGGAAGTTTTTGAAACAGCGTTCCAACGTGAGCATCCAGACAGAGGCCTCCTGAGAAGTTCAGGTTATCGCACCGTGGCGCAAACACCCCAACGCGATCCAGGCGTGTCATGACTTCTTACTTGGCGAGATTCAGCAAACTCATAAGCCGGCCCACGAGCGTAAGCGGGCTTTTGTCGTGCGCCAGCGTCATACGTCCGTCCTTAGAAACCCACACTTCTTCTCCCGATGAACTGGCATTGAAGAGCCCCAGGTGGTGTTTCTCGGTGAGCCGCGCCACTGTCATATAGGCGGCTTCGGCCTTTGACCACGCGAACGATGCATAGATAAAGTCCGGGCCAATCGCGTAATCCGTGCTTGACGCTTCGTCCTTCGCCGTTCGCACCAGGGAGGGTTGGCCATGCATGGGCGGAAAGATCTGAACAATGTCATCGAACCATGCCCGCAGACGTTCAGAGCTTAGAGCCGGATCGTCGTAGCCATGATCCTCGCCCCATTTCGTCTGCCGCGCATACCAGTCCAGGAACTCGGAATGGCTGCTTGGAGCGGCTTCGGGCTCGAAGACCATGAGGTCGTAGCTCATATTCCGATGCTATCTTGTACGCCGAACTCGCGGAGGCGATCTCGCCGATTTTCTGTGAGTAACGAGCGATCTGCCGAGGAGCCTTCCTTGTTTCCCTGATTGTGCCTTTATGCCCAGCATGATAAAGCTAAGGGACAGGGAACAAGCGGATGGGCGATCCAGGCTGGCGCATTTCACCTGCGGCGCTCCGCGTTTAAATTCCCTGAATCTGTACCAAGGACATCATTTCAAAATGAGCGCCGGGCCTATCTCGGAAGTGGAAACGCTCTACGGCGACTACCCCATCGATGGCGCATTCGATGAGATGCGCGAGCCGGGGGGAGATGTTCGCCTTCACTATCGCGCCCTTGCAGAAACCCTGGCGCGCCTTCCCCAGGAGGAATTGCAGCGCCGCAAGCAATCTGCCGAGCTGTCTTTCCTCACCCAGGGAATCACTTTCACCGTCTATGGCCGGGATGAAGGCACCGAAAAGATCTTCCCATACGACTTGCTTCCCCGGCTGGTTACCTCGCAGGAGTGGGATCGCATCGAGCGTGGTCTAACCCAGCGAATCACGGCTCTCAACCTCTTCCTGCGCGACGTCTACTCTGAGGCCAAGATCCTCAACGATCACGTTATTCCGCGCGAATTGGTCTACAGTTGCAAGCACTACCGCCGCCAGATGCGTGGCCTCCAGGTGCCCCGCAACGTCTATATTTCCGTCGTCGGCTCCGACCTTCTCCGCTTGAACACCGGCGAGTTCGTCGTTCTCGAAGACAACCTCCGCGTGCCTTCAGGCGTGAGCTACATGCTCACCAACCGCCGCGTCATGAAACGCACTTTCCCTGAGCTTTTCCATAGCTATGGAGTGCGTCCCATCGAGCATTATCCGCAACTGCTGCTGGCCACCCTGCGCTCGCTCGCACCGGAAGGCCGTCCCGAGCCAAACATCGTACTGCTCACGCCCGGCGTCTTCAACTCTGCCTATTTCGAACACACCTACCTGGCCCGCCAGATGGGGATCGATCTGGTGGAGGGCCGTGACCTCGTCGCGCACGACAACATCGTGTACATGCGCACCACTGACGGCCTCAAGCGCGTCGATGTGATCTATCGCCGCGTCGATGATGACTTCAGCGATCCGCTCATCTTCCGCGGGGATTCCATTCTTGGCTGCACCGGCTTGTTCAATGCCTACCGCGCCGGCAATGTCACCGTTACCAACGCTTTTGGCACCGGCCTCGCTGACGACAAGGCTCTCTACGCCTACGTGCCCGATATCATCCACTACTATCTCGGCGAAGATCCGATCATCAATAATGTGAAGACTTTTTTGATGACGGAGGAAAAGCAGCGTAAGCACGTCCTCGCTAACCTCGACAAACTCGTAGTGAAAGCGGTTGGCGAGAGCGGCGGCTACGGCATGCTCATCGGCCCGCACTCCACCGCCCATCAGCGCGAGGAATTCGCCGCCCGCATTGAGGCCAATCCGCGCAACTACATCGCGCAGCCCACGCTTGATTTTTCCCGCGCCCCCTGTCTTATTGGCGATCGGCTCGAACCTCGTCACGTCGATCTGCGGCCTTACATTCTGTGTGGAGACAAGATCAACATCGTCCCCGGAGGGCTTACGCGCGTCGCCCTTGAAAAAGGTTCGCTCGTAGTTAATTCCTCGCAAGGCGGCGGCAGCAAGGACACGTGGGTTTTGGAATAGCTGTTCGTTGAGCTTTGAAAGGGCACGGCTCGGGGAACTCGAATAGAGGGTCGCGTGCCAAACTCCGATGTAAAAATCAAGGGGCTTTTAGCCCCTGCGGGAACGAAAGAGCCACGGTAAGAACAAATGGAAGCCACAGCAACGCAGTTCAGAGTTCGGGAGAGTACCAAGATGCTATCGCGGGTTGCCGACAGCCTCTATTGGATGAGTCGCTATCTCGAGCGGGCCGAGAACACGGTGCGCCAACTCGACGTCGCTATGAGTCTCATGCTCGATACCGGCGGCGCCAGCGCGGAGACGCATTGGGAACGCCTCATCGCCTCTTTGGGAAATCCTGAAGGTCTCGAATGGACTGGCGATCCCGGTGCCAATGCCGAGAAACTGGTATTCGATAAGCATCATCCGGCATCCATCACCGGCTGCATCGACTCCGCTCGTGAAAACGCCCGCCAGATCCGCGAAGAAATATCCACCGAACAATGGCAGCGCCTCAATCGGCTCTACCACCTCATGCACTCGCCGCATACTGAGAATCAGTTTCGGTCCAACATCAACGACGTACTCTCATCCTTGATCGACGCGATCCATCTTTTCAAAGGTGTCAGCGATACCACCATGATCCATGGCCAGGGATGGCACTTTATCCGCCTTGGTCGCTATCTCGAGCGCGCCTACGCCATCGCCACGCTGCTGCAGGTATATCAGCCTCACCTCGTGCATCCGCCTGAGCGCGAGCACTCTGGCTACCAGTACCTTGAGCAGGTGGGACTTCTCCGCTGTTGCACGGCGTTTGAAGCCTACTGTCAGGTCTACACCGCCGACCTGACTCCGGACCGCATTTTGGAGTTCCTTCTGTTGAATCGCGATTTTCCCCATGCGATTCGTTACTCCGTCGATGGCGTTCGCCAGGCGATCCAATCCATTCAGCACACCGGCGGCCGTCGCCCCCCCGACGAACTTACCGCAAGTATCGGCCGGCTCCACGCCATGCTCAGCTTTACATCCATCGGCGAAATCCTCAACGGCGACGCTGCCGCATTCCTTCATACCATCCGCCAGCAGTGCATGGGCATTCACGATCTCATGTACCGCTATTACATCCAGTACTCCATCCAGTCCGCGCTGGCAATCTGAACTCAGGATCACGACCGCATGAACTGTTTCTCCATCCGGCACCTTACGCGCTTCCGCTATTCGCGGTCGGTAAGCGAGAGCATCATGGAAACGCGCATGCACCCGCGTTCCGATTCCAACCAGCACTGCCTTACCTTTTCGCTTTCTGTCAGTCCGCGCTGCCGCGTTTTTACGTATCGGGATCACTTTGGCAACAACGTCCATCATTTTGATATTCCCAGTGAGCATAACCAACTCGTGATCGTTGCTGAATCCGTAGTTGAGCAGCAGACGATACCCGAGGTCCCCGCCTTTCTTTCTTCCGATGCGTGGGGAGCGCTCGATGAAATGATCGAGGCAGGCGATTACTGGGAGATGCTTTTGCCTAGTGAATTTGCCGTGGAAAGCACCGCTCTGCTCAACCTCGCCGCACGCCTTCAGGTAATCCGACGTGACGACCCCCTGACGCTCGTCCGGGAACTCACTCAGCGGCTCTACGACTATTTTGAATACGTCCCTCGCAGCACCCGGGTCGACTCCCCGATTGACGAAGCGATCCTCAGTGCGCGGGGTGTTTGTCAGGACTTCGCCCACACGATGATCGCCTTGCTCCGCCACATTGGCATCCCCGCGCGCTACGTCTCCGGCTATCTTTATCGCAGCCGCGAGGATCATGACCGATCTACCCCGGACGCCACGCACGCATGGGTCGATGTGTTGCTGCCCCATCTGGGATGGGTAGGTTTTGACCCCACCAACAACCTTGTCGCCCATCATCGTCACATTCGCACCGCTGTTGGTCGCGACTATGCCGACGTTCCCCCCACTCACGGCATCTTTCGCGGCAAGACATCAAGTGAGCTTTATGTTGCTGTACACGTAGAAGCTAGCGAACTCCCACCGGCGCTCGATCGCAAGCTGCCCATCCCCGAGGACTGGTCGGTGCTGGTCGAACGCGCCCAGCAGCCGCCAGAACGTCCTCAGCAACTTATCGATCTGCAGCAAATGCAGCAGCAACAGCAGCAATGAAACGAAAACCGGAGCTTTATGTCACGAACCGCTATTTTTTAGGGATAAACGGCGTCACAGAGCCATGAATTTCTGATTTTTTTATTGAATACTCATTGGCTCAGAGAATAGATTTATAGAAATTCCTTGAACCCGGCGGATCGATGCCGGCGTTGCTAAGACGCTTCAAAGGCATTTTGATTCCGCGGCCCACTTCTACCCCAGAGAAGTGAAGGTTTCGACAACATTCAGGCACTGCGCTCGGACGGCTCCGCCCGTTCGAATCAACGAGAAATGAAGAAACAAGAGATAAGGTCGCTTCCCACGACCAAACAAAGAAGTTAATTTTTTGGAGGAACAGCCGTGAAAAAGTCCCAAGCGGGATGGATACTGCTCTGTATCCTTTCCATCGTCACAACTGCATTCGGCCAGCTCGCCACCACTTCACTCCGCGGCACGATCAAGGACCCTTCCGGAGCACTTGTTCCGGGAGCCAAAATCACCATCACCGACAAGGCCAACGGCAAATCACTTTCGGTAGTCGCCGACAGTTCGGGCTCCTACAGCTTTGCGCAGATCATGCCATCCAAGTACACCATCGTTGCAACTGCATCGGGTTTCGGCACCCAGACCAAGACCGCTGAACTGCTTGTCAATCAGCCGGCGACCATTGACTTCGCTCTTACGATTGAGGCCAACACGGTCACGGTCGATGTGTCGGCAACCGCTCAAACCCTGAACACATCTGACGCTTCGCTGGGCAACTCTGCGGACAATGCCCTTATTCAGGCCCTTCCCAGCGAGACGCGTAACGTGCCCGATCTGCTTTCTCTGCAGCCGGGCGTGCTTTACCTTCCCAACTCTACTGACAGCCGTACCGGCGCCGTTAACGGAGGCCGGTCTGACCAGGGCAACGTCACTATCGACGGTGTCGACGATAACGACCAGGTCAACGGATATGCCTTCACCGGTGTTCTTCGCGAGACCCAGGATTCAATCGAAGAGTTTCGCGTAACCACCAGCAATGCCAACGCCGACGCCGGCCGCTCTTCGGGCGCGCAGGTCAGCATGGTTACCAAGTCGGGAACAAACAAATATCACGGAGCGGCCTATGAGTATTACCGTCCACCGCTAACCGCTTCCAACAACTGGTTCAACAAGCAGGCGCAGATCAACGAAGGTCTGCCCAACGTCCCCACCAAGGTTCTTCGCAACATCTTCGGCGTCGCAGTCGGCGGCCCCATCAAGAAGGACAAACTGTTCTTCTTTGCCAACTTTGAAGCCAAACGCCAGGCTGAAGATGAGCAGGTAACTGAGACAGTCGCCACGGCAAGTTATGCGGCCGGGAACATCATCTATCCTGACGCCTCCGGAGATCTGAAAACCCTGTCAGCGTCCCAGATTACCGCCCTCGATGGAGGTTGTCAGATCTGCAACACCGCTGATTACCCGCTCGGACCCGGACCCAATCCCAACGCCCTTGCCTATTTCAACTCGACGCCACTCGCCAACGGAACGCTGACAGGCGACGGGTACAACACGGGATCGTTCTCATTCGCTTCTCCTAATCCTGTCCGGGAGAATACTTCGGTTGTCAGAATGGATTTCACCCCGAATGACAAGCATCGGATCTTCGTCCGCGGAAACCTGCAGAAAGACACGACCCAGGCTGCCGAGCAGTTCCCGGGGCAGGGTCCTTCCTCGTACTACAGTTCTAACAACAAAGGCATCATCGGCGGAGATACATGGACGCTCACGCCAAATCTGATCAATGACGTCCGCTACGGCTATGTCCGGCAGGGATTCGCCAACAATGGCGTTGCGACCGGAGACTTCGTCGACTTCCGTTTCATGTCCACCGCCACTGCCGAGACTCGTACCACCATCACGAGTGTTCCCGTAAACAACCTCATCGACAACTTAAGCTGGACCAAAGGCAAGCACAGTCTTCAGTTTGGCGGAAACTGGCGATTGATTCATCAGAATCACAAGTCGGATGACACCACCTGGCAGGGCGCAAGCTCAAACCCCTACTGGCTCGGAGGCACTCCGCCCCAGCCCGCCGATCCTGTTTCAGACGGTTTCGCGAACTCCTACCAGATTGCATACGCCAATCTTGTTGGAACCATTCCGTCCCTCACAAACTCATATAACTATCACGTCGACAGCGCTACTTCGGGAACGCTTCTTCCTGACGGTGCTTTTCTTGATCGGCACTTTAAAGCCAACGAATTCGAGTGGTATGTCCAGGACGCATGGCGTGTGAGGCCGAATCTCACCATCACCTTCGGTGTTCGCCAAACCATCCTGCAGACGCCCTACGAATCCAGCGGTCAGCAAGTAGCGCCGACCATCGATACGCACGCGTGGTACCTGCAGAGAGAGTCTGCTGCTCAAAAAGGTGAGGTCTACGAAGAGGATCTTCAGTTCTCACCCGCTGGACCCTACTACGGAAAGCCCGGCTTCTGGCCCAAGCAGAAAGACAACTTCGCACCGCGCCTGGCGGTCGCTTACTCACCCGACTCCAAAACCTCTATCCGCGCAGGCGCCGGTATTTACTATGACCACTACGGCGAATCGCTCGTCAACATCTTCGATCAGCAAGGCTCCTTCGGTATCAGTTCCTCCGTTACCAATCCAGCGGGCGTCTACGGGATCACGGGGGATGCGAAACATTCGCCTTCGCCGCGATTCCTTGGCCGAAATACCCTGCCGAATATTGACAACGGCGGTTCACCGCAAACACAGGCCTATCCCTTCACGGCCCCGCAGTACAACTTCGCCATCACGTGGGGACTCGACAACAAGCTCAAAACCCCGTACTCGGAGAATCTTGATTTCTCGATTCAGCGTCAGCTTCCGGGCGGGTTCATAGTTGAAGGCGCATACGTCGGACGCCTTGGACATCACTTGCTGCAGGCCATCGACCTTGCGGAACCAGTCGACTACGTTGATCCCGCGGGCGGAGGCGACTACTACGCTGCCGGCACGCAACTTTCCAAGGACGTCGACGCCAACGGTGGCAACTACGGCGTGACCACCGACGGCATGGGCAACGCCACCGGCTCCACGGTCAATGTGGCTGCCATTCCATACTTTGAGAATGTCTTCCCCTTCATGGCAAACGTGGATTACGACGGGGAAAGCGCAACCCAGGCGATATACAACAATGAATGGGCTCCTTATCGCTCCCAGTACGGCGCCACTTCTGCGTTGGCAGATATCGATTTCTACTGCTCCTATCTGTCGGATGCGCAGTGTGCCAGCTACCAGTCGAAGTTCTGGCAGGATCAGTTCTCCTCGCTGTATGTGCTGGATACGATCGGCTCCAGTTCTTACCACGCCGGCCAGATCACCCTTCGGCATCCCATGACCCATGGATTTCAGTTTGACTTCGGCTATACGTTTTCGAAGTCAATCGATATGGGATCCGATGCCGAACGCAACACTGAATTCACGGGTGGTGTAAATGGCGGAGGCAACTCATTCAGCAGCATCCTGAATACCTGGAAACCGCAACTTAACCGCGCCGTATCCGACTTTGACACGCACCACCTGATTACCGCGGACTGGGTCTACGTGTTGCCGATTGGCAGAGGAAAGGCAGTTCTCGGTAATGACAATGGCTTGCTCGATTTCTTCGTCGGCGGATGGCAATGGTCGGGTATCAATCGCTGGTCAAGCGGCCTGCCGTTTGGGCTTTTCGAACCCGGCTGGTCCACCAACTGGCAGCAAGAAAGCTTCGGCGTCAACGTCGGTGGTGTGAAGACGCACAAGCATCTTGATGCGAATGGCAACCCGCAGTATTTCGCTAACCCTGACGCCATCAATGCCGGCACCTCCACTGGTGGGCCCATCCGCCTGCCGTATCCCGGCGAAGCTGGCCAACGCAACGGTTTCCGCGGTGATGGATACTTCAACATAGATTCCGGACTTGCCAAAAACTGGAAGGTACGCGAATACGGAAATCTGAAGTTTTCCTGGGAAGTCTACAACGTGACCAATGCGGTTCGGTTTGATCCCGCTTCGATTGGCAGCGGGCTTACCGGCGGCAACCTCGGCATCGCAAGCACTCTGCTTACAACGCCGAGGCGCATGCAGTTCTCCCTGCGCTTCGACTTCTAACATCCACTTGAAAACAGAACGCCGGAAGAGCCTTCACTCTTCCGGCGTTCTGCTTTTGCCTCACAAATCCGTCGTTCGATTTCAAAACCTACTTGCCGCTCGCTGTTCCCTCCGCGCCCATCGCCTTCAGACGGTTCTGCGCCAACTGGTAGCTTGATGTCGGAATCGCCATCTCTTGCTTCGGTTTCGCCAGCTTGCGATAGTCCGAGATTGCAACCTCGCGCTCTCCGAACTGCTCTGCGATGCGCCCAAAGGCATACCAATAGTCATCGTCCGGCTCATCCAGGTTCAGCTCGTCCATGGCGCGAAGCAGCAGGTCATGCGCTTCTTTGGTCTTGCCCATCTCTGCGTAAATGCATGCCGTGGTATGCAGAATCGCCGGGCTGTTCTGATCCATCTGCGTGGCTTTGGTCGCGGTTGCCACGTCGGCCTGGTCCACCTTGCCGGTATAGAGAGCAAACCACGCCATCGAATTCAGAAGGCTTGCATCTCCCTTGCCCTGATCGATCAATTTCTGAATCCACGCTCGCGCCGCAACGTAGTTTCCCCGGCTTGCCTCGACCTGCATTTTCGCCTGCAATGCGTCGGCGTCACCCTCCAGCAGTTTCAGGCGCGCGTCTGCCAGGGCCAGCGCTTCATCGTAGCGCTTCAATCCGATCAGGGCCTCTACGTCCGTCATAAACGCGCTGCGTGACTCAGGCACTTCCTTCAAAAGATCTGACCCAACGTCCTCGAGCTTCGCGAAGTCAATCAATTGCAAGTATCCTTCGGCCAACGCAAGTTCGATATTGATCCTGTCGCGGTCGGTCGCTGCAGTCTTGCGCGCATCTTCCAGAATCTTTACTCCCTGCGCAGCCGTAGGCTTTGTTCCCACCATCAGCGACGCTGCGGCCAGTGTCATCTTGTGCGCATCGGCCGCCTGACCCTTGATCCAGAACCGCGGAAACACAGGACCGCCCAGCGTATCGTCCCCGCCACCCAGGTGCTGATCTTCACGAATCCAATCCAGCAGCACCTTCGCGCCGTTCAAATTGCGGGCGGCGATCCGATCCAGCATCTCCAGCGCAATGGAGTTTGGCTTCTGCGTCGTGTCTTCCAGCAGCTTGTATTGCCCGGCCTCCTTCACCACAAAGAAAGTGAGATTCGGGCCGCCAGGTATCTGAACCTTGACGCGATAGCCTGTCGCATCGTCGCCCTCCACCTTGGGATCGAATGCTTGCACCAGGATGTCAACCGTCACGTCCAGTGAGTTGTCCTTGCGCGCCATCTGGCTGTTCAGCTTTTGGGCCGTATCCAGAGACTTCTTCATATCCTCGGGATCGGTCGCCTTCATCGTCACGACGGCGTTCTTGCTCGCAATCGCCATCATCTTCGCTTCCGTCAGGTTCGGATCCATTGTCAGCACGAAAACGTGCTTGGCCAAATCCGTAGGTGTATTCGCAAACTGCAGATCTTCGTGCCGCTTTGCATCGCGAAGCATTCCCGCCAAACCCATGGTCTGCGCGGCGTTGTCGCCCGATGCACCGGCCTGCAGAAAATCCGCAGCGAGCGCGTAACGCCGCGTGTTCATCAGCATCTCGCCTGCCGTGCGCGCCGTCTCCTTGAAGGAAGCATCGGAGTTCATCCGCTTGTTGATCTCCGCCAATCCCTCTTTGCTTCCCTGCAAAACAGCAGTGCTAGCCGCAATCAGCGCCACCGGCGGTGGATTCAACGCCTGCGCAGCTTTGATTGCGCCCGCGGCGTCCCCGCTATAGAACAGCGCATACGGAAGATTGTTCGGAATCTCCAACTCCGCGAGCTTGTCTTGCCCAAGTTCCTGATACTCCGCCACAGCCTGCTTCAGGTCTGCCCCATCGCCGTAACGCCGACCCACCGCGTCATATTCCAGCAGGATCGCCAGGTTGGCCTGTGCGGTGTGATCGTCTGGATCAAGCTTTGTCGCGGCGCGGTACGCCTCTGCTGCGCCTTTCCAATCCGTTCCGGGCCGCAAATCCCGGCCTACCAGGTCGTGCTTCAGAATGTCGGCAAATGTTCGCTGTGCCAGCGCAGACGTTGGATCGAGCTTCACCGCTTCGCGTGCCTCGGAACGTGCTGCCTCCCCCATCCCCGCCTGCATCAGCACCCGCGAGACTTGCAGGTGATGAACCGGTTCGTTTGGATGCGCCGCAATCAAACTGCGATAACTGGTCAGCGCATCCTTTACGTTGCCTTCGTGCAGAAGCGCCTCGCCCTCCGGTTCAAAATTCACAAACAATGCCGGGCCTGTCACAAACTCCGCAACCTTATTGCGCAACTCGGTCGCCTCGGCCACCGTATAACGCCGCTTAACGGAATCGAAGGCGAGGTCCGCCTCTACGACGCCATCCTTTTCTTTCGAAAACTTCTCCGTCAGAACCGCGGGACCTATCACAATCCGGTCGTCCTTCGGCAACTCTTTCGGCACGAATCCGATCGGCGGAACAATTTTGTACTTCCATTCCGCTGTAAAAGGCTGATCCAGTTGCCAATCAGCAGTGCGGGGCTTTTTCGGCTTCTCTTGATCGTCCTTTTTCTTCTTCTCGTCTGTGTCTGCCTTGCGCTTTAAATCTTCCGGCAATTGCTGAAA
This sequence comes from uncultured Acidobacteriaceae bacterium, assembly GCA_963802565.1. Taxonomy (GTDB): domain Bacteria; phylum Acidobacteriota; class Terriglobia; order Terriglobales; family Acidobacteriaceae; genus Telmatobacter. The sequence continues at coordinate 243,105 of CAWDJR010000021.1, forward strand.
AAGAGTATCCACTCGAATCGCCGCAGCTGCACTGTCCAGATCGGTAAATCCGCGATGTGCCTTTTCGCATTGCAAGGTCAACTCGAACTGCTTGGTCAAGTCTCCCGGATCGCTGCGTTCCACGCTGGCTAGTTTGTCGGCTATATACTGCGCCTTCACATAACTGGTCAGTGCGTCGCGCGTTTCCTTGTCCGGCTTGTCCGCATAAAAAGCGCGATAGTGCGACTCGAATACGCCGGTCGGCATGGTCTTCTCAATCACGGTTGCCGGCCCATTTTCGCTGAGCCGAATTTCCCGCAGTTCCAGCAGCACGTTTTCACGCGAAGTGGACTCCGGCGTAACAGTGAGTGACGTGCTTTCCGGTCGCGCAATCAGCGCATGCCTGCCCTGGTCGTTAATCGGCAACTGCCCCAGCCGCGCATATTGATCGGTTACATCGATCCAGAGTCCAGGGGGGCCCGGCACATACACAATGGCGTGATCGAACAACCCCATGCCCGGCAAGTCCGCCGGCACATCCAGCCGTGAGCCTGCATTCAGCAGTGCCACATACGAGTTGATCCCCGCCGCGCGAAGCATCGCCACCAGCAGCGTAGCCTTATCCTTGCAGTCGCCATATTTCAGCGTCAGCGTTTCCGCCGGACTATGCGGCACAATCGCCGCCTCGCCAAATTCGATCCCCGTGTACCGCACCTCGCGATCGACATAATCGAGAATGGCAGCTTCCTTCTCGCGTCGTGGTCGATTGGCCCGCAATCAATCCATCCACGATGGACTGCACTGAATCTGCTTTCGCTTTGCTGTCCACGATCTTCGAATATTCGCTAGCCAGTGTTTGCCACGATTTACCTGTCGAGTAATCGATCTCAGGAAAAACATACACATCGGACGGTAGTTCGCATCGCGTGCTTCAACGCCTTCCAGCGAGCCAATTTCGTACGTTGTCGTGACCCGCCCGTTCGCTTCAACGCGATTTGGATTCACGCCCGGAAGCAAGCGGGTTTCAATGCGCAACGGCAGCGACACCGGTGCCTCGAACACAGCCCTGCTGTGCGACACCGGCACATCGTCATGGCCAAAAAAAGCGCGACCCACCCGCCCCGGCGCAAAGAAGGGCTCCGTCTCGCGTTCAAAATATTCCTCTTCCACAACCGATCCTGGCGCGATCGCCGGCAGCGGTGCGTGAAGCCTCTTGCCGTCACTGAAAGTCTTGTAGTCACCGCCCCGCGCCGGTTCCTCGGTGATCGCGGTCGGATCAAGGTTGTGTTCCGAATAATCCGGTTCAATCACGCGTGCCCGAATCACCGGCCGCACTTCATGCCATGGATCCCATCCCACAGACAGGCTGTCCCACCCCTCCGCCCCCTTGGCAGTCAGCACTTTATAGACATAGTGCCCCACATGCGTCAGCCGCCCCGCTTCATCAAAGCTGAAACTCTCGTCGTCATCAAACAGCGTCACGTTGGCGCCATCGGGCGTAGCCACTTCTGATGCGGCCCGGTACAAGTCTTTTGCGGGAACAGAAAAATGCGGGGCGTTCCAAGGCTGGATGTTCTGCTGTGCGCGAGATTCGAAGCCGGCCACACCGGGTATCGCCAAGGCAAGAAAACAAGATACAAAACGACGCAACACGGGTAAGGGCACAGCACTCCTCATTGCACAGGGATAGCCTTCACGGTAAACCCGCAAAGAGGCACGCGCAAGCCCGGCGCGCAAGTCCTTATGTCCCATGGTGACCAGTGCCAGCAATGCGGCTAGACTGCTCTCCGTGCCTCCGCAGCAATCTCGCGCAACTCGGGCAAAACCCTGCCCAGTGGCATTGCCGGTGCGTGCCGCTGTCCCAGCGCAAAGTAAATATCCTTATACAAAGCGTAGAGCCGTTCATACACTTCAACCGAGCGTCGATCCGGCTCAACGGTGCGCAAGGGAAGGCATACTGCCTTCTGCGCTTCTTCAATGGTCTTGTAGATGCCCGCCGCCAGCAGGGCCATGATTCCCGATCCCAGACTCGTAGGAACACCCGCGGGCACCAATACCGGCTTGTTCAGCACATTGGCATAAACCTGATTCAGCACTTCACTCTTCTGGGGAATCCCGCCGGCATTGATCACCCGATCCACGCGCACGCCATGCTCCGCCATTCGCTCCAGAATGATCCGCGTATGAAATGCCGTTCCCTCGATCGCTGCGAACAATTCATCCTGCGCCGTTTGCACCAGATTCCACCCCAGCGTAACCCCGCCAAGTTCCGGATTCACCAGCACCGTGCGGTCGCCGTTATCCCAGCTCAGGCGCAGCAAGCCCGTTTGTCCGGCCTTGAACGAATCCAACCCCTTCGACAATTCGAAAACCCGTGTTTGCGCCCGTTGCGCAATCGCTTCAAAAATGTCGCCCGTCGCTGAAAGTCCCGCTTCAATTCCCGTGTAGCTTGGATGAACGCTTCCGGGGACCACTCCGCAAACACCCGGCACCAGTTGCGTCTCGTGCGCCATTGCGATGATGCAGGTTGACGTCCCTACCACGTTCACCACATCGCCTTCGCGGATGTGCGAACCGATCGCGTCCCAGTGCGCATCGAACGCGCCCACCGGAATCGGAATCCCCGCACGCAAGCCAAGCTTCTCAGCCCATTCTGCTGACAGGTGACCGGCAATCTTGTCGCTGGTTAGATATTCGCCGCCCATTTTTGCGCGTACGCCAGCAAGCAGCGGATCGACCGAAACCAGAAACTCCTCAGAGGGCAGTCCACCCCACTTCGGATTCCACATCCACTTGTGACCCATCGCGCACACGCTGCGCTTCAGGTTCTTCACGCCCTTTACTCCGCTCAGGGTAGCCGCGACCATGTCGCAGTGTTCTAGCGCGGTCACAAACAAGTCCCGCTTGCCCGGATTGTGACGCAGCCAGTGCAGCAGCTTCGCAAATCCCCACTCGTGCGAATAGACGCCGCCGCACCACTCAATCGCTTCCAATCCCTTCGCGTGTGCCTTGGTTGTGATCTCCTCAGCCTCGGCATGCGCGCGATGATCGCACCACAGATAGTACTCATCCAGCGGCTCAAGACCTTCGCCCACGGGGATCACGCTTGAACCGGTAGTGTCGAGCGCAATTGCCTCAACGTTGCCGCCGCTGATTCCCGTCGCAGCCAGCACGTCTTTCGTCGCCACCGCGAGGGCAGCCATCTGGTCGACGTGCGATTGAGTAGCAAAGTCTGGATCTTCGCGCCGGCGGTGCAGCGCATACGATGCTGATGCCGTTCCGATCGGTCCATACTGGCTGTCCACCAGCGTCACACGCACGCTCAACGTGCCAAAATCAACTCCGGCTACTACCGCCATTGCTTGCTCCAGTGGTAAACGCTTTCCAGCTTCGGCACCAGACTACACCACATCCGCAGGCTCACGGAGAATCAACGCACACGTGCAAACTCATTTGCAAGATCTATTTCTTCTTCACGCCACTCTCATCTCCCGACTGCGGCGCTGCCTTCACTTCGTTCGCTCCGTTCAGTTTTGCCGGAATCGCGTCCTGATTCTTTACCAGAATCGATATCCTCCGATTTGACGGATCGAAGGGATTCGTCTTCACCCGCAACAATTGATCGGCGTATCCGCGCACCTGCGTAACCTGGTTGCCACGCACGCCATCCTGTTGCAGCAATCTTCGCGCTGAGTTAGCACGGTCGGCAGACAACTCCCAGTTGCTGTAGTTGGTGTCATCGGAATACTGCGCCGCGTCTGTGTGCCCTTCAATCAGCAGCGCATTCGGAAGTGTCTTCAATTCTCCTGCCAGCAACTCCAGCAACTCCTGTCCGCTGTCGCTCAGCCGCGCGCTCCCACTCTGATAAAAGGTTCCATTCTTGTCTTCGAGCAGTTCGACCCGTAAACCCTCCGGCGTAATTGTGATCTCAATTTGCTTCGAGAGTTTCTGCAAGTCCTTCCGGGCTCGAATCTCTTCTTCAAGTTTCTCTTTGAGCTTCTGCATGTTGTCCGCACTTGCCACCGTTACCGTCTCGCCGGTACCCGTCAATGTCGTGCCCATCATTGTGCCAGAGCCCTTGGGATCGTTGAAGTATCCCGCCACTGCCTTCTTCACCTTCTCGCTGGAGTTCATCAGCCACAGCACGATAAACAGCGACATCATTGCTGTAACAAAGTCTGCGTATGCCACCTTCCACGCGCCGCCATGATGGCCGCCGTGTCCGCTCTTTTTCCGGATGACGATAATCGGTTGCGTCTTTGCCGCCATGTGCGTGTCTTTCTATGCAGCTTTGGCTGAAACTGCGGCAGTGCCGCCATTGCTCTTGCAGAACTTCTCCATCTCGTCAAAGGTAGGCCGCACCCGCGCGGGAATTGCGCGTCGTCCCAACTCAATCGCAATCATGGGCGCCGACCCTTTCAAAAATGCCAGCAGCAGCACCCGCAGCACATGCAGATAGTCGTTATGCTCATCGGCTGTTTTGGCCATGTTTGCGCTTAGCGGACCGGCCACCCCGTAGCACAGCAGAATGCCGAGAAACGTTCCCACCAGCGCCGCCGCCACCTTCTCGCCAATCTCTTCCGGCGGTCCGCCCAGCGAACCCATCGTGATGACGACCCCCAGCACTGCCGCCACAATTCCAAGTCCCGGCAACGCGTCGGCCATCGTCGTCAACGCCGCCACCGGCTGCGTCGCCTCGTGATGATGCACCTCCATATCCAGTTCCATCATCTGGTCCATGTCGAAAGGATCGACGCCGCCCGTGATCGCCATTCTCAACGTGTCGCACACAAAATACAGCGCGTGATGGTCGGCAATAAAATCCGGAAAGGCCTTGAAGACCGCGCTCTCCTTGGGCTTCTCAACATCGTTCTCCACGCTCAACAGACCTTCTTTGCGCACTTTGTTCAAAAACATGTACATCATCTTCAGCAAATTCAAATAGCGCTGTTTGCCGAATTTCGAACCGCTCAGAACGCCCTTCAAACCCGCAAGAACCCCTTTCAGAATGTGTATCGGGTTTGCCACCAGCAGCGTTCCCGTTGCGGCACCGGCAATAATCAGCAACTCAGCGGGTTGCACCAGCACCGCCATGTGTCCCTTCTCCATCAGGAACCCGCCGATCACCGCGCCGAACACAATAACGATGCCTATGATGGCAAACATGCTCGTCTCCTCTGCGCCGTAGTAACGTGGTTGCCTCCCTCGCGCATGCTCGCAAACATCGCGGCCTGTGCGCGCTCAAGCAATCCCGCCAGCGGTTCGCCGCGCTCCGCCTGCGCCGCTCCAATGCTCACAGTCAACGAAGCACGATCGCCCCACCAGCGAAATTCCGTGGTGCGCGCCAGTCCCGCGAGCATTTGCGCGTGAGCCGCAAGCATGGGCGTATTCCGCTCGTGCGAAAGAATCAGAAATTCATCGTCACCCCAGCGGCCAATCTCTTCGGCAGGCTTCATACCCCCGGCCAGTGTGCGTTCCACTTTTTCCAGCATGGCTTCACAGGCCCGCGCACCATGGGTACGCCGAAAGACGCGCGCCTGGTCTACCGTCACCCACAAAAGACCCAGAGAAATATCACTGCGCAGAAAATCTTCATGCATGGTCGCAAGCCGGTCCTCGAGTTCTGCCTGGCTATCTCGAATGCTCGAGCTCTCACCGAGCTCCCCATGCGGCAGAGCATCGATGCTCTCGGCCGGGTGAAATACCACGCCTGTCCCGATCCTCGCGCCCAGTCCATCGCGCAACACCAGGACGCGCGCCATCAGCGGTACTTCATGACCCACCTTGTGCCGCATCCGCACCAGCCATCCGCGCCCCGGTGCGCTCTCCGCGTCTGTTTGCCTCATCCAATGCGACCCGCCGATCCACCACAAGTAAATCCAGCATTTCGCGCACTGAATGTCCAACTGTCTGGGCGCCCGCGAATCCGGTGATGACGCCTGCTGCGAGGTTCCACAACACCACGCGCCCCTCGTGATTCGCGAGAGCCACGCCCTCCGTCAGGCTATCCAGCCCTGCTTCCAGCAGTTCCGTTCGATCCGTCATTCCCGGGTCCTTCCAACCCGTTCATCGGCGGAATCTCGCGCATCTTGATCAATGCACCCGCGACGCACTCTTCCCAACGCGAGAAATCGACAACGCAAAAGGGCGATTACCCGGAAAGGAAGGTCACTCACTGGAATGAAAATTTAGAACAGAAGGGAACTAATTGGTCTTCACGCCGATTCCATTGCTCACACCGCCGAGCGGCAGACGCACCACAAATCGGGTGTTGCCGGGCTGCGATTCTACATCGATTTTTCCGCCGAACTTCTGCGTCACAATGCGATGCACAATCTCCAGCCCAAGTCCGGTGCCTGATCCCTGCGGCTTGGTGGTAAAGAAGGCCTCGAAGATCCGCGGTAGCACATCCGCCGGAATTCCGGAACCGTGATCGGTAATGCACACTGCGAGCCATCCAGGGTCTGCGCCATTGCCATTCGCAGACTCGGTCCAGGTGGCAATCTCAATCTGCCCCTGCGCCGGCGAAGCGTCCGCGGCGTTATCGATCAGGTTCGTCCACACCTGGCTCAGCGCCGACCCGCGCGTCTGAATCATTGAAGGCGCGGCAGTGAAACTTTTTCTCCACCGCAATCTGCTTGATGCGCAACTTGTGTCCCAGAATCGTGATGGTGCTTTGCAGGCTGTCGTGCACATCGAGCTCTTTCACCGGCGAACGATCGTCGTAGGCAAACTTCTTCACCGCCATCACCAGGTCTGACACGCGCGAAATGCTTTCCTCGATCGCGCACACCAGCGAGACACTCGACACCAGTGCCTCCAGCCAGTTCAGCGCATCTGAAAAGCTGCTCGCATCAAAGAACTCCCGCGCGCACTTCAGCTCCTGCTGCTCAAATCCAATTTCCACCAGCGATGGCGCAATGGTGAATGCGTTTTCAACGCCCGCATCCTGCGAGCCACTCTGCCAGTTTTTCTTCGGCGTCTGCCTGTTCGATAGAACTCAACGCCGGTGCGTGGCAGCTCTTCATCGCATGCTGCAGCAGGTTGTGCATGCACTCCAGTTGATCAGGTGTCTTGGGCTTGCTGGCCGAGCGCAGGCTCAGGTCCTGCAGCTTCATCAGGTTTCCGCGCAGTTGCGATGCCGCCCGCTTCGCCGCCGACCCCGGATTGTGCAACTCGTGCATCAGCCCCGCTGCCAGCGTTCCCAGCGATACCAGTTTTTCTCGATGCAACGCTTCGGCCTGGTACGCAGAAAGCCGCGTCGACATATCGGACAGTATTACCTTGCGCGCACCGGGGCAGCACGCCATCAGCGCCCAGAACTGGTCTGCGGTAAACCGCACCAGGTCCGTATTCCGCACCGCTGTCACCACAAATGAGGAATGCATCTTTCCCGTCAGAAACGGGGTCTCGCCAAAAGCCTCGCCTGCCTGTGCTGTTCCCACAGTGGTGTACGATCCGTCAGCCTCAATTCGTTCGGCCCGGCACTCGCCGTCGAGGACCAGCCAATAGTAGATCGATCCCGGCCCCGGTTCCGCCAAGATTGCCCCGGCGCTCGCCTGCACCCGCTCCACGATGCCAATGCTTGGCAAAGCGTCGATCGAAACATCGGCGAATGGCCGCGTATGGCCCAGAAACCCGGCCAGTTCCTCTAAGGGAACTGCCTCAACGCTCACCAATTGTTCACCCGTGCTCATCGTGCCTTTTCAAACCCCATTTAGAACCCCGCAAGATACTGATGCGCAAATTGCACCGCGATCGATCCCTCGCCCACTGCCGATGCCACTCGCTTCACCGATCCGTGCCGGATATCTCCGGCAACAAATACTCCCGGAACGCTTGTCTCCAGCAGGAACGGCTCGCGTTGTTCGCGCCAGCCATTCACCAGCTTCCCATCCTGCCGTAAATCCGATCCAGCCAGTAAGAACCCCTTATCGTCCCGCAAAAAGTCCTGCGGAAGCCATTCCACTCCCGGCTGTGCGCCGATAAATACGAACAAAGACGATGCTTTTACGCAATACTCGCCTTTAGGACCGCGCAGACGCAAGGCTTCCAGCCTCTCTTCGCCTTCCGCGGCTATTACCTGCGTTTGCGTTTCCACCACAATATTGGATGTGCGCTCAATCTCATCGATTAAGTATTTCGACATGGTGGCCGTGAGACCCTTCCCGCGAACCAGCATCGTCACCTTCCGGGCAAACTTGGCGAAGTGCAGCGCGGCCTGCCCGGCAGAATTCGCTCCGCCTACGACGAATACTTCTTCGTCCTGGCATGAAATGGCCTCCACCAGGGCCGCGCCGTAATAGATCCCCGCGCCCGGTAAGCCTTTCTGCGCCCGGAATATCCAGCTTTCGCCACTGCACGCCGGGAGCCAGCAGGACTACGTGAGACGACACCTCGCGCCCGTCTCCTAACTGCACAAACCGGTACTGACCATCGATCCGCAGCCCCACTGCACGCTGGGTCACAAACTCCGCCCCAAAACGCGATGCCTGTGTGTGCGCGCGCCGTCCCAGGTCCGATCCCGTGATTCCAGCCGGAAAACCGAGATAGTTCTCAATCTTCGAGCTCGATCCCGCTTGACCGCCCGGCGCCTCGGGCTCAATCACCAGCGTCTTCAGGCCTTCGCTCGCGCCGTATACGGCCGCCGCAAGCCCTGCCGGCCCCGCGCCCACCACTACCATGTCGTAAAACTCCTGCGTGGCATGCGTGCTCAGCCCAACTTTGGCTGCCACTGCGTCAGGATTGGCCTCTGTCAGCGCACTTCCATCCGCAAACAGCACCACGGGCAGCTGTTCCGCCTTCAGCTGCCGCTCATCCAGCAGTTTCTGCGCTTCGTCATTGGTCGCTGCGTCGATCCAGCGGTAAGGCACGTGGTTCCGGGATAAAAAATTGCGTAATTGATGGTCGCTGAGTGCCCAGCGGTTCCCGATTACCCGGATCCCTTCGAACGGGGGCCGATAATCAGCCTTCCAGTCGTCCAGCAGATCGGTCAGAACGGGGTAAAGCTTCTCCTCCGGCGGATCCCATGGCTTGTTCAGGTAATAGTGAATCCGCGCGGTATTAATTGCCCGGATCGCTGCCTCGGTATCCGCGTAAGCAGTCAGCAGCACGCGTTTGGCGTGCGGATAGAACTCCTGCGCTTTCTCCAGGAACTCAACACCCGTCATCCCCGGCATCCGCTGATCGCTCAGCAGCAGGGCCACCGGCTCCTGGCGTGTCTTCAACTGCTGAAGAGTGTCCAGCGCCGCCTGCCCGCTCGCAGCTCGCATAATGCGGTACTCGGCGCCGTACTGCCGCCGCAGATCCTGCACGACCGCCTCAAGAACGCTTACATCGTCATCTACCGCCAGTAAATTCGGCCTCGCCATACCCTTCCAGTCTACGGTGTTTTTGCGCAGCTACAAGAGCTTCCATCCCAGTCAAATCATCGGTCTTTGGGCCTCGACACAAAGGTCAAGTTCCGGGTTTTACAGTGCACAGTAATACCCTTTTGTGCCAAGTCGGTTAACAGGATGTGCCTCCGACCCTGAAGGATTCTCCGTGACGGCTCGGTCATTTGCGCTGTAATCTAATTTTGCAGGGTATTACCTAGGTGCAGGTACCTCTGAGCAACAGGGGTGACGAAAGGCATGTGTATGATTTCCACTACACCAATTGGGAGAATACCCGATAGCGTTAAAGGAGTCTGCCGATAACCAGGAAGGCAGGCCATGTGTCATTTGGAGTCTTGGTAGCACCCGGCCCGTGAGAGAAGAGAAGCCGGTATCGGCCCGACAAATGTTGTTTCACTGGCGTAGAGGCGCAAATCAATGAACAAGGTCATTCTTGCTGATTCACAGGCTATTTTCCGAGCGGGGACTGCAAAGGTTCTCGCCATGGACGAAGATCTGCGGATCATTGCCCAATGTACAGACTTGGACCGGATGATGCACGCCGTCACCACCTTTCCCGGTTCCATCGTGGTCTTCGCAGCTTCCCTGCGGCCTGACATGGCCCGCCTGAAAACGCTGCTTGAGGCCTCTAACAGCAGGGGCATTGTTATTGCCGAAAACACCGAGGCCGCCAGCAGTTATCTGCAGCAGGGCTTCCGCGGTGTGGTTTTCCGCAACGTTACCGGCCAGGCGCTCGTGGAGTGCGTTCGCCGCGTGGCTGCCGGAGATACCTGGGCTCCTCCCCAGCTCCAGATCCCCGACTCGCCAGAAGAAGATATGGTCGGCACCCGCGTTCGCGACCGGCTTACACCCAAGGAGATGCGCATCGTCGCGCTTATCGTCCAGGGCTGCAAGAACCGCGAAATCGCGCTGCGACTCAAGACCACCGAGCAGGTCATCAAAAACTACCTTCGCTCGATCTACGACAAGACCGGCGTCAGTGATCGTCTCGAACTCGCGCTCTTCACAATTCATCACCGCGTCCTCGCGCAAGCCGCCGCAGAAGTAGGCAGCAAACTCGAAGCAGAGATGCAGCAGGCCCCGGCTATCTCTACGGGTTCGCCCGCCCTCGCGCAATCGTAAACAAAACCAATCTTCAACACGAAGGCCGCTGACGAACTCAGCGGCCTTGATATTTGCTCTTCATGTCGAAAATCCGATCTCGACAAGCGTCAGGGGACCGAAGTAACCAAGTGTCTCTTGAAATCGGATGCATGTGTCCTGCAAAGCTGAGATCATGGCTCCTCTCCGTATGCCAGGAGCCAACCATGAGATCGAACGATCCCTGCGGCGCACACCAGGACATCACGGTTTGAGGTCAAACACATGCTCTCGATATCGACTTCCCAGCGTTCCGGCTTGAACTCCAATACGGACCGAAGCCGCGTTATCAAAATCAACGATGTAAATTACGAATTGCATCTGACCAACACCAGGAAGGGACGCCTGTCGTGCCACCAATTGGTTGCAGGAACCCCTCAACTGGTAAACGTCATCGAGATCCCATTAAGCAAGATCGAACTGGAGTCGATGTTTGACTCCAGGACAGCATCATCCATCCTACGCATGGCACAAGATCTCGGCTCATAGCGAGCGCACGACGCTGTTCTCAAGACACGCGGCTCATCTGGACCCGACTCTGTCTTCGTCCATGCCTTACAGCTTTTCAGCCACGCTCTTAGCCTGCGTAAACAAGAGCAGATAATCCGGCCCGCCCGCCTTCGAATCCGTGCCGCTCATATTGAATCCGCCAAACGGGTGCGCACCCACCATCGCCCCGGTGCACTTGCGATTCAAATACAAATTGCCCACGTGATACTCGCGTCGCGCCATTTCCAGCGCCTCGCGCGACCCGGAATAAATCGCGCCCGTCAAACCGTACTCGGTATTGTTCGCGACCTTCAATCCCTCATCGAAGTCCGCAACTTTGATTACCGCCAACACCGGTCCGAAAATCTCTTCCTGCGAAATCACCGCGTCGGGAGCGATATCCGCAATCACCGTCGGTTCCACGAAGAATCCGCCGTCAGCATTCTCGACAGCCTTTCCCCCCGCGACCAACCGGCCTTCCTTCTTGCCCATCTCGATGTAGCCGAGAATCGAATCCATCGCCGCCTTGTTTACCACCGGCCCCATGTTTGGATTCGTTGCTGGATCGCCTACCGTCAGCTTCGCAACCTTCTCGCGTACGCGCTCGACGAAAATGTCATACACCGGAGCCTCGACGATCGCCCGCGAACACGCCGAGCACTTCTGCCCGCTGAATCCGAATGCCGCCGCCACCACTCCATCGACTGCTGCATCCAGGTCAGCGTCCGCGCAAACCAGAATCGAATCCTTGCCGCCCATCTCCAGAACCGTGCGCTTAATCCAGATCTGTCCCTTCTGATTTTTCGCAGCGCGTTCGTGAATCTCCAACCCCACATCGCGCGACCCGGTGAACGCGATATAGCGCGTTTTCGGATGCTCCACAATCGCATTGCCGAAAGTCGCGCCGGATCCCGGACAGAAATTCACTACGCCGCCCGGCATCCCCGCTTCTTCCAGCACTTCAACGAACTTCGCCGCAATCGTTGGAGAATCACTCGACGGTTTCAGAATCACGGTGTTTCCTGTGACGATCGAAGCCACCGTCATTCCCGCCATGATCGCAAACGGAAAATTCCACGGCGGAATCACTGCGCCCACGCCCAGCGGAATATAGATCAGCTGATTGAATTCGCCCGGCAGCTGAATTGGCGTCTCAGCTTTCGCCAGCCGTAACGCTTCGCGAGCGTAGAACTCGAGAAAGTCGATCGTCTCGCCCACGTCTGCATCGGCTTCAGGCCAGTTCTTGCCCACTTCGTAGGTGAGCCACGCGCAAAATTCAAAATGCCTCTCGCGAATAATCGCGGCCGCGTTCAGCAGCAGCGAAACGCGCGTCTCAACCGACGTTCTGCTCCATGTCTCGAATGCATCAAGCGCGGTGGCCATCGCCTTCTCGGCGTGTTCCGCTCCGGCCTTCTGGTGAATGCCCACCACCTGCGCGGGCCGCGCCGGATTGAACGACTTGATCTTGCCCTCGGTCTTGGTGCGGTGTCCGCCGATGACGAGGTCGTATTCGTGCCCCAGTTGCCCAGCAACTAGATCAAGCGCCGCCTTCATCGCTCGTGCGTTTTCGGGGTTCTTAAAGTCTATAAACGGTTCATTGCGGAACTCGCCCTGGGGCGAGCGCGGCTGAATTTCAGTAGAGAGAGTCACAGTTGCCATAGCCAAACCAGTTTAGTCCTTGAATCGGGTTTTGGTGCCACATCATTGGAGTCGACCCACGTCTCCAGAGAGGCTTTTTCTTGTTTCGTAATCCATCTTCGCGCGATTTCCCCGATCTCGGCATGTTCTTCCAGCTTGCCCAACAAAACAAATAAGTTGCTCAACCATCCGGTCAACGCGCGAATCCTGTTGCCATCCAACGCCCAGGTTTTGCCGAAACTTGCGGGCGATTCGCCTCTTGGATTTAAACAATTCCGTTACATCGGCGAAACTAAGCCCCCGGGCTTGGGTTCGAACTCACGTGCCCATGGGGTCGGTCGACTGACACGCAAGTCGATCCCAGGGCAATTGAGCATTCGGCGATGACAAATGCTGTCAAGCAAGAGCGGCGCTTCGCGCGAAGCCAGTGAGGGATGATGAAACCCCAATTCGATCTGCGCACCTTGCGCCCGCTCTCTTGCACTTCTTTATCGGGCATACCTCCTAACCCTTTTTCCAATGGCAAACCGCAATTGTCGCCTCTCAGCGTCGCGGCCGCTGCTCTGGTTTTGAGCGCGCTTGCCATCGCCTCAGCAGTCGCCCAGCAGCCCACACCCATCCCCAACTGGCCTACCGACGAGCCTGGCACCACCCAGGGCCAATATGCGCCCGCACCCCAGGATCCGCAGCAGCAATACGGCCAGCAGCCGCAATACGGCCAGCAGCCGCAATATGTCCAGCAGGGCGATCAGCAGGCGTATCCGCAGCAGCAGCAAACCTACAACGATCCAACCCAGGGCTTTGCCGGACCATACCAGCCAGCGCAGGCGCTCAGTCCCGACCGCCTCGAGCAAATGGTCGCCCCCATCGCGCTCTATCCTGACAATCTTGTCTCGATGGTCCTGGCGGGTTCTACCTATCCGGCGCAGGTCGCTGCTGCCGACCAGTGGCTCCGTATGCAGGGCGCAGCGCCGCCGCAGCAGATCGCCGCCGGCGCAAATGCCCAAGCCGGTTGGGACCCCAGTATCAAGGCTCTCACCGCCTTTCCTCAGGTCCTCGATCAGATGGCGCAGAACCTGCAATGGACCACTGATCTTGGCAACGCCTATTACAACCAGCCGCAGGACGTGATGCAGACCATCCAGGTCATGCGCGATCGCGCCCAGCAGGCCGGCAACCTCCAGAACACGCCCCAGCAGGAAGTTATTCAAGACCAGGGCAACATCGAGATTGCGCCTCCAACCCCGCAGGTCGTCTATGTGCCCCAATACAATCCCTGGGCCGTCTACGGCCAGCCGCTCGCTCCTTATCCCGGATTCCATTTCTTCGGCGCCATCGGGGCTGCGCTTGACGGAGCCATATTCTTTGGTCCCGCCATCGCGTTGGACGCCATTACCTATCCCTTCCGCTGGCTCGGATGGGGGCTCGACTGGTTCGCCCACGCCATCTTCTTCGGCGGCGACCTCTGGTGCACCCACAGCCACGAAATGCATGACTGGGGATTCGCCCACGGCGGCGGCCGCTACTGGGGAGCCCGCGGCGAGTTGGCCGGCTATCGCGCGCACGGCGGCTGGGGAGGCCAGGGCGGGTACGGTGGAGGGATGCAGCACACCTTCCGGTCCGGCCTCGACCGCGGCAACTTCCCCAACGCCATCCACCCCTCACCGCACGGATTCAGCGGCGGCGGAAATTACGCCCGCGGCAATCAGGGCAATTTTGGAAACCGCAAGCGGCTTCGGGCAGCGTCCGGGCTCTCCCGTGTCCGGCCAGAATGGCAACAACTTTGCGCGTGGCGGCAATGGATACGGCCAGCCCAACGGCGGCTATGGGCAGCGTCCCGGCGCTCCAGTCTCAGGCCAGAACGGCGGCAATTTCGCTCGCGGCAACACCTACGGCCAAGCCAACGGCTATGGGAACGCAGCCGGCAATCGTGGACCACAAGCTACCGGGCGCCCGCAACAATACGGCGGAACCCAGCAGTTCGCCCAGGGCCGTTCCGGAACCTACGGCGGTCAGCAAGCCTACGCAGGTGGCCAGCAGCGTTATGGCGGAGGAATGAGCAACCGCCAATCCTACGGCTCCTCGTCGGGCAGTTACACTCGCCCATTACAGAACTACGGCATGCGACCCGGCTTCGGTGGCAGCAACACCCAGACCTACCGCCCGCCATCTTCACCCAGCTATAACGCCGGAGGCGGCAACCGCCCCTACGGCTTCGCTGGTAATGCTGCTGGCGCGTATGGCGGCTCTCGCTCCTACGGCGGCTCCAGCGCGTATAGCGGGTCCAGCATTGCGCGGGCACCCTCGGGTGGTTATTCCTTCGGAGGAAGCCGCGGCTCAAGCGCCTACAGCTATGGCGGTGGGAGCGGAAGTTACAAAGCTCCCAAGGCCCCAAGCTTCGGCGGCAGCAGCGGTGGACACTCCTTCTTTGGTGGCGGCGGCTCGTCTTCCCACTTCAGCAGCGGTGGCAGCAGCCACTTCGGCGGTGGTGGTGGAAGCCACTTCAGCGGTGGCGGCCACGCCAGCGGCGGCGGCGGTCACTCGGGCGGTGGAGGTCATTCCGGTGGCGGCGGCAAACATCACTAAACCGCGATCAGTTCTCTTCGACGCAAAATGACCACTCACGGGTGGTCATTTTGCTTTGCGGCGAGTGATAGCTACTCCTCGTCGCCCATCTCCAACTCATCTTCTCCATTGCGATTGAATTCCCGCGTATCCAGATCGATCACCGCAAGATGATTTTTCTTCAGCTGCTCATTCAACGCCTTCACGTCGTTCTGTTTCACTTGCCTCCACTGCTCGATCAATCCATCCAGCGGTTTGCTCGCCATCCCGAACGCCTCGTTCTGTGCCGCCGTGGGCGCCGCGTCCGCCGATTCAATTGAATGCATCAGCCGCGCCAGTTGTGAGCGCACCGATCCCAGCGTCGCTGGCCCTGCCGGCCCGCGCCCAAATCCACGTCCGCCGCGCTCCGGTCCTGCAATCGCATCCAGCTTCGAATCGATCGTCGGTCCCGCCTGCCCCACCGCCGGCTGTCCGCTGCGCGCCTTCAGCTGTTCACGCAGCACGCTGATTTCGTGCATGGCCGCCGTCGCCTTCATTACGTCGTCATACATCTTCTTCGCAATCGCGAATTGCGCTTCCAGCTCCGGCAGCGGTGTCTTCACACGCGGATCCAGCGCCACGTTCAGCGGAGCCGTCAGCGTCTTCCCATTCGCCGTCAACTTCACTGTGTACTCACCCGGCAGCACCCACGGCGCGGTTGAAACCTGCGGCGTATCGTGCGGCGTGGCCAATTCATCATCCGGACCGGTCGACAACCCCGGCACCTGCGGATACTGCAAATCCCATAGGAACCGATGATGCCCCGGGGCAGCCGACAGCACGCGCGGCGCACGCCGCCACACAGGTGGATCGGGATAACGAGGATCTTCGGCCGGCATCGGATCGTTCGAGTTGAACCGTGCAATCGTCTGTCCCTTGCTGTCCGCAATCTCCAGCGACACCACACCCGACACTCCCGCACCGAGGTAGTAGTCAATCACCGCCCCATTCGGCGGATTCCTGGTCGCCGGAAAATCCGCAGGCCACGGCGTCGGAGGATTCATGCCATTCCGAATCCGAGTCGCCGTCTGAGGAGCATACAGGTGCGCGTTTTCTTCAGCTGTGGCTGCCGCAATCTGTCTCAGCGGCGTCACGTTATCCAGAATCAAATACCCGCGACCATGCGTCGCCGCAATCAGGTCGTCGCCCTTCACCTCGAGATCGCGAACCGAACTCGCCGCCATATTCAACCGCAGCGATTGCCAGTGATCGCCGTCGTCGAACGAGACATACACCTGCGTCTCCGATCCCGCATACAACAACCCCTTGCGTTTCGGATCTTCGCGAATCGCGCTGGTCGCCCCGCCATCCGGGATTCCGTTGTTGATCTCCGTCCACGTCTTGCCGCCATCATGCGTGCGGAAAAGATGAGGCCGCATATCATCCAGCCGCAGCGTGTTCACCGCCGCGTAAGCCGTCTGCGCGTCAAAGTGTCCCGCATCCATGTTGAACACTTTCCAGAAAGGCTGCAGCGCCGGCGGCGTCACATTCGTCCAGTGCGCGCCTGCATCTTCCGTCGTCCATATCAGCCCGTCGTCTGTGCCCGCCCACATCCGCTTCTCATCCAGCGGTGACAACCCCAACGCATAAATCACGCCGCGCCGCGTCGCCTTTGCCGCCGGAGAATCTTTGTAGCTCTCCACCACCTTCGGCAACTCCCACGTCTCGCGCGACAGGTCGGGGCTCACTTCCTTCCAGTTTTTGCCGCCATCTTCCGTCATCCACAGCGTGTTGGTTGCAAAGAAAAGCTTGTGCGGATCGACCGGCGAAAACTGCAGCGGCTCCGTGCGGAGCGCGCGATAACTGCGCAGGGGCTTCGGCTCTACGTTTTGAATTTGCCCCGTCCTCCTGTCGTAGCGCGAAACTTTCCCGCCATACACAATGTCCGGGTCGAGCGGATCGGGCGCGGCATATCCGTACTCTTCAATTCCCGCCGGATGCCAGTCATGAAACGTGATGCGCCCGTCGTTGCTGCGGCTCGGCACGCACGCCGACCCTGAATCCTGCTGCCCGCCGCACACGCGATATGGAAACGCATTGTCCGCCGTCGCGTGATACATCTGCGCAGTCCCCTGGTTGTACCACTCCGCCCAGCTTTCGCCGCCGTTTTGCGAAATCACCACACCCTGATCGCTCGCCAGCGCCACAATCTTCGTGTTGTTTGGATTCACCCAGACATTTTGATAATCGTCGCCGCCCGGAGAACCGCGAAACGCCGTCCACGTCTTGCCCGCATCCGTCGACTTCCAGCTCACAATGCTGGCCACGTACACCGTGTCGGGATCCTTGGGATCAACCAACGGCACCGGAACGTCTCCGCCACCAATGCGCTCCTCGGGCCGCGTATCGTCCTCCGGTGCATGCACCCAATGGTCGCCACCATCGTCTGACCGAAACAATCCGACTGGACCATTCACCGGCCCGATCTCCGCATAAATTCGCTTCGGATTGCTGGGCGAAATCGTCAACTGCAGCTGAAGAATTTCATCCGGCAGCCCATTCCCCTTCAGCTTCGTCCAGTTCTCGCCGCCATCCGACGAGCGATAGAGTCCACCCTCCCCGCCTTCAAACGATCCGTTCTCCCATGGCGCTTCCTGCCGCTGCCACATACCCGCAAACACAATCTGCGGATTCTGCGGATCGATCTGCACCTCCGATGCGCCTGTCTTGTCGCTCACAAACAGAACGCGCTTGAACGTCTTGCCTCCATCGACTGTCCGATACAGCCCGCGCTCTTCATTCGGCCCGTAAGGATGCCCCTCGACGGCAACGAACACCCGATTCGCATCGTGCGGATCGATCGCCACCTGTCCGATCTGCTGCCCGTCGCGCAGCCCCTCGAGATGCGTCCAAGACTTTCCCGCATCGGTCGACTTGTAAACTCCATCGCCCGTCGAAAGATCAGGCCGCTGCAACCCTTCGCCGCTGCCCACGTAGATCGTGTTCGGATCGCTCAGCGAAACCGCAATCGACCCGATCGAACCGCTCGCCTGGTCGTCCCAGATGCTGTGCCATGTCGCACCCGCATCCGTCGTCTTCCAGACCCCGCCGTTCACCGCGCCCAGGTAGAACGTAGCCGGCTCGCTCGGCACGCCCGCCAGTGCCCGCGTCCGCCCCGCCCGCATCGGCCCGATCTCCCGCCACTTCATATCCGAGTAGAGCTTCGGGTCCACCTGCGACTGCACGCACACTCCCATCAACAACATCGAAACAGCAACAAAAATCACGCGGCTCAAAAACTTCATGCGTCTCCTTGAAGTCAACATCGTCAGCAGAGTAGGGAACCGAAGCGCCAGGCAAGCCTGGGAAGCCGGGGGAATTGGCGATGCGGAGTCCTCCGCTCGATGTTATCGAATGGATTCGGAGAGCACGGAGATTTTTTCGGCGCCGCCGAGTGAGCTGTCTGCTCCCCTTCAAAGTTTCCACACAGTTTCAGGCGAACCATCGCGGACAAGAGTCTCAAGGGAGGGAGCAGCAGTCTTCAGGCTGCTTAAGATGAAGATCAAGATCGAACCCCGCCGCGTTTTGCAGATAATTTCCGTGCCTCGGAGCACAATCAAAGTCATGCGCGAATGCTCCCGGATCGAGTGTGTTAGGTATGTCCCCGGTTCAAAATGTCACGTGGCCGTTTCAATGCGAGGGAACAGCGCCCTAACATCGCGTAAATCCATACAGGAGAAATTCTGCATGTAACTTGTTTGTTTAGAGAGATTTACAGAGAGTCACCGCCCCGTAAATCATTGAAAACAGGGTATTTCGTCCTAAAGAACACGAGGAGGTACAAATGTGATCAGGAGTTTTGAGATGGTGACGCAAGCAGAGAAGGCGGTCGTATTTCAAGCGCTGCACCAGCGCAAGCAGGTGTTTGTCATCGGCAATCCGTGGGATGCGGGGTCGGCGCGCATCCTCACCAGCTTGAAGTACGAGGCTCTCTCGACGACCAGCGGGGGGCTGGCGTTTTCATTGGGCCGCAAGGATGGAACGGCGGCCGTGAGCCGGGAAGAGGCGCTGGCGAATGCAAAGAGCATCGTGGAGGCGACGAACCTGCCGGTCGCTGCCGATCTTGAAAACGGCTACGGGCACGCTCCGGAAGATGCTGCGAAGACGATACGGCTGGCAGCCGAAGCTGGGCTGGTGGGCGGATCGATTGAGGATGCGACGGGCGATGCTTCCAAACCTATCTATGAATTCAATCACGCGGTGGAGCGGATAGCTGCGGCCGCTGAGGCCGCGAAAGCATTGCAGTTTCCTTTCATGCTGGTGGCGCGGGCGGAGAACTACCTTCATGACCGGCCTGACCTGGACGATACGATCAAGCGGCTGCGGGCTTTTGAGAAGGCTGGAGCCGAGGTGCTGTACGCGCCGGGGTTGACGCAGC
This sequence comes from uncultured Acidobacteriaceae bacterium, assembly GCA_963802565.1. GTDB lineage: Bacteria > Acidobacteriota > Terriglobia > Terriglobales > Acidobacteriaceae > Telmatobacter. The sequence goes on from CAWDJR010000021.1 coordinate 262,728, forward strand.
CGGAGGATATTCGCACCGTTTGCGCGTCGGTCACGAAGCCCGTGAATGTGTTGATGGGCTTGAAGGGCGCGCCGCGGCTAACCGTTCAGCAGTTAGGCGAGTTGGGCGTGCGCAGAATCAGCGTTGGGTCCGGCTTCAGCCGGGCTGCTCTCACGGCGTTTTTGCATGCGGCGCGCGAAGTGATCGACGACGGGACGTTTGAGTTTGCGGACGAAACGCTTTACATCTCGGAACTGACTGCGATGTTTCGATAAACAACTCGTTCCTGATCCGCGATCTACCCGGAATGCGGAAACTCATTTTGGCTATCGGGAAGCCTCCCGCTCCGAATCGACGTCTAATATCTATGACAAGGGGGATAGCGGCTATGCAGACTGAATTGGAAATAAACAAAGGTGCGGCCGTGATCTCTCCCGGAAATCGGATGCGAGTTGCGTTCGCCTTGGCGATTGTCGCGGACCTCGTCCAGATAGCGATCTTTCCGTTGTTTATTGAAGGCGCAGCTTCGCCCGCGGATGACGTACTCGATGTTGGCATGGCTGGCGTGCTGAGTTTTCTGCTGGGATGGCAGTGGGAGTTCGCACCATCGTTCCTTGGCAAGCTGGTTCCCGGAGTTGACTTCGTTCCGTTTTGGACGCTGGCGGTTGCAAACGTCTACCGGAAATCGAAGAAGCTGGTGGCTGCTGCGGACGGAGACATTGAAGGACAACCGACCGCCAGGGTGGCCCGGTAAATCCAGCCGCATTCATTAAAGCTTGTGCCAGTCATCATTCAATCGCGAAGTCAGCGCCGGTGATAGATCAGTGCCGGTGATAAAACGGCAGCACGATGAATAGGGCGATGCACAGTGCGGCAACGATCGCACCCGCCAGCAGGCCGTAAGCCAGCGTTAGATTCAACCCTTTCGAATGCTCTTCCGCGGTGGATTCAGATTCCAGTTCCGGCTTCTTCTCGTTACTCATACTTGAGCGCCTCGACCGGATCCATCTGCGCCGCGCGCGTCGCTGGAACGGTGCCGAATACTACGCCAATCGCGGTTGCAGCCGCCAGTGCAATCACTACTGACCATGGTGATACCGGAAGTTGATAGTCCGAGAAGAGTCGAATCGACAACGGAACGGCGAGCCCAACAAGGCATCCGATCAGTCCGCCGGTGAGCGAGATGATCACTGCCTCCGCCAAAAACTGCAGTTTGATTTCGCGGTAAGTAGCGCCCAGCGCCTTGCGAATGCCGATCTCGCGAATGCGGGACCGCACATTTGCCAGCATGATATTCATGATTCCAACGCCGCCCACCGCCAGCGTCACCGCGGCAACCAACACCAGCACCACAATCAGCGCTATCGAAATGCGGTCAGCCATCGAGAGTAGTTCGCGCAGATCGAATGTCTTGTAAACCGAATTCGGTTTGTGCCGCGCTTGAATCACACTCTGAATTTCCCGCGTTGCGTCGGGAACCTCGTCCATGCTGCGAATCGTGAAATAGATCTGCTTCACGTCGTCGGTTCCGGTAAAGTATCGTGCAACCGAGAAGGGAATCAAGATCGTCTCATCCTCAATCTCGGTTTCGCCAAAGGTGTCCACGCTCTCCTTGAAGATGCCAACGATCGTGAAGGGAATTCCCTGGATGGTCAGTTCCTTACCAAGAGCCGCATCTTCGCTTCCGAACATGTCGCGGGCAAACGGCACGGTAACCACGGCGACCATCATGTGAGCGGTCTCGTCCTGCTCGTCAAAAAAGCGGCCCGAGAGCACGATGAGATTGCGCACGTCCTTGTACTGCGGACTCGTGCCCAGCACTAGTGTGTCCTTGACCACGCCTCCGCCGAAACTGATGCGTTCCTGTGCATGAAGCACCGGAGATGACGCCACGACGCTGGGCACCTGCGTCAGAACGGCCTTCTCATCTTCGCGCGTCAGAAAGTCGTTGTACTGCACTTTCTCGGCTCCGACAGCGCCACCACCTGAGTACTCGACTTCAACCTGGTTTGTGCCGATTTTTTGGATCTCATTCAGAATGAACTGCCGTCCCGTCAGGCCGATCGTCACCACCATGATCACCGACGCCGTGCCGATCACCATGCCAAGCGCCGTCAGGGCAAAGCGCAGCTTGCTGGCGCGAAAGCTATCGAGGGCGAGCTTCAGTACCTCGCTCATCACCATGGTGCGCCGTGCGCTCAGCAGAGTCTGCTGGAATGCGGCGTGACGGGCTTGTTGGACGGCTGGATTCATCTTTGCCTATACATAGGATGCGCCACCAAAACAGGTCGCTTCAGCACAATCGTTGGACGTCCGAGGTGTCGAATCTGATGCTCTTGAATACCGGATCTTCGGAACGAACCTCACCTATCATGCTGACGGATCATTGTTTGTCGTACTTTTCCAGCCACTTCATCTCCTCGCGGAGCTTGATGTAGCCGTGCCAGGGATTCTTGTCGAGGCTGTGTCCCTCTTCGGGGAACACCAGAAACGTGTGCGGAATGCCCAATGATTGCAACGCACGCTCCATGGTCTCGCCCTCGAGGTAGCTGACCCGGATATCGGCGCCGCCCTGCACCAGGTGGGTCGGCGTCTTCACCTTGTCGAACTGGAATATCGCAGCCTCGTCCTGGTAAAGAGCAGGGTTCTCCCAGGGACGCCCCCCGAGATACCACGCGTCGTCCCAGGTTTCGTCGTCATTGCCCCAGTTCGCAGCATGCTCCACTGCACCAGCTCCGGTCACAGCGGACTTGAATCGCGTAGTCTGCGTGATCAGCCAGTTCGTCATATAGCCGCCGTAGCTGTAGCCGCCAATAGCGAGATGATCCGGATCAGCATAACCATCCTTCACCAGGGCGTCGACCCCGGCAAGAATATCGCGACCTGGTTTCGACACCAGATGGGGCTCGATCCCCAGCATGAACTCATCTCCATATCCTGTCGAGCCTCGATAGTTCGGTCGAAATACCAGCCATCCATTATCGGCCGCAAAGGTGGCCCAGTCATACCAGTCCGCTCCAAAGCGATTGCCGTCGGCGTCGGCTGGCCCGCCATGAATCAGCGTAAGCATGCGCAGATGCTTCGAGCTTTTCTTGCCGGGCGGAAAAATCAACATGCCTTCCACCATCTGCCCGTCGTCGGACTTCCAGGTATAAGGCTGGAACTCCGGTTGTGCCCGCTGAGCAAAGATCGGGTTGAAGCTGGTGAGCGTTTTCGCTTTGTCGAGTTGCATTGGATCGGTTGCGAGATAAACCTGCTGCGGATCATTAATGGTTGAGAATCGGAAGAGCAGGGCATTTGAAGCGCGCGCAGATTCCAACGCGGCATAGCTCCCCGCCATTCCTGGCAATTTTGTCGCCTTGTCGCCCTCGATCAGGTAAACCTGTGTTTCCGTACCTTTCAAACCTAGCGCGAGTTCGCGTCCATCCGCGAGCAGCGTGTATTGGTCGAACGACCCGTCAAAAGATCCGCCCAGCCGCTCGGTTTTACCCGAGGCAGGATCAAGGCGATAGAGTCGCCCCTGCACATCGCGATATTTTCCCTCCAGCGACCCGCCTCCCGCATTCACAGAAAAGTAGATCCAGCGTCCATCGGCCGACCAATGCATATTCGATTCCGTAGCCTGGTTATGCGTGATCTGTTTAGCCGTGCTTCCCTTGCCATTCACGAGAAAAATCTCGTAGTCCGCGGGGTTTTCAATTCGCTTGTGAATTGGTTCCGTGAGGAACGCAACCTGCTTGCCGTCTGGTGCCGGCGCAATTTCGCTGATCGCCAGGTCGCTCTTTGCGATCGTCTCCGCACCGGCCGCCAGCTTCGACGAGGGCTCAGCGTCGGCTTTAGCAGCCGTTGGAGCAGCCCCCGCAGTCGGTACTTCCAATGCGTGCGCCAGCGCGGTAGCAATGCTTAGCTTCAGCACCACGTCTCCCCGGTATTGCTCGCGCCAACGTACAGTGTCCTTCCATACATCTTTCTGATCGTCTTCCTGGTCGTGCGTCAGCGGCGCCTGTGCTGAGAAGTAGATCGCGGAACTGTCTTGCGCCCAGGCGAATGCGTGCGCGTCGAGTTTCTCGCTATACAGCGGAAGCGCTTCTCCGCCCGCAGCTGAGATAAGCCAGATGCGGCTGGATTTCGTGGTCCCCGCATCTCCGTCGCCGTCAACCGAACCCGCGGGTGAACGTTCCGACATGAATGCAATCCACTTGCCGTCCGGACTCCAACGGGGCTGATCGTCAGTTCCGGAGCGCGCTAATGGCTTCAGCCCAGCCTGTGCCGTCCACAGCCACAAGTCGTGCCGGTTCGCGCTGGCCTTCCAGTCAGGCGTTTCCGTAGCGATAACTGCGCCGGTACCATCAGGTGAAATGCTTGTTCCGACAATGTCGGTGGTGTTCAAAAATTCGTCAAGAGTGATCGTGGGTTTGGGGCTTTGGGCCTGCGAAAGAAGCGTTGGAACGCAATAGAAAATCGCCAAAACAGCCAATCGGAATTGGGGACACATATCAGCACTATACCTGTCTGGCCGCAGGGGTTAGCATGACGTCTGGATACGACAGACTTCAAAATCATGAGAATCGATGCACACCAGCACTTCTGGAAATACGTTCCAGCAATGTACGGCTGGATTAGCGATGCAATGCCTGACCTGAAGCGCGATTTCTTGCCCGGTGACCTCAAACCGCTACTCGATGCAAACGGGTTTGAGGGTTCAATCGCCGTGCAGGCGCGCCATGATCTGGACGAGACACTCTGGCTGCTCGATCTGGCCCGTCGAAACGACTTCGTCAAGGGCGTTGTCGGGTGGGTAAACCTTTGCTCTCCGGAGTTGCCGATCAGGCTGGAGCAGTTGGCCGATGAGCCGAAATTTGTGGGCGTGCGCCACATTCTGCAGGACGAGCCGGATGACGAATTCATGCTGCGGCCGGATTTTCGCCGGGGCATTGCACGGCTGGCAGAGCACGGGCTTACATATGACTTGTTGCTGCATCCACGACACCTGCCGGTCGCGGTAAAGCTTGTGCAGGAGTTTCCCCGGCAGCGCTTCGTGCTGGACCACATTGCCAAACCAAGGATTGACAGCAGCCTCATGAAGCCCTGGGATAGCGACATTCGCGAATTGGCAAAATTCGAAAATGTCTGGTGCAAATTGTCGGGTATGGTCACGGAGGCGCGCTGGAAGCAATGGAGTCCGCAGGACTTCAGGCCATATCTCGATGTTGCTTTCGAGGCTTTCGGGCCGCAGCGCCTCATGGTCGGTTCCGACTGGCCTGTGTGTACTCTTTCCGCGCGGTACGACGAGACCGTAAGACTGATCGCAGAATACGTAGCAGGCCTGCTTCCACAGCAGAGGGATCCGGTACTGGGAAACAACGCCGCTTATTTCTATAACTTGGAATGATTTCGGCACCAGTCCGATCATGCTTGCAGCACCAGAAATGTTAAATTTGCATTAGTGCGAAAGTGGCGGAATTGGCAGACGCACCAGACTTAGGATCTGGCGGAGCAATCCATGGGGGTTCGAGTCCCCCCTTTCGCACCATTGACCTTTTGTCGTCAAGGATCCACGCCGCGAATCCCCATATTCAATCAGGCTTGGATTTCTTCCTGAACCACGTGTGACCGAATCCCCGCCCTGACAGGTTAATCTGAAGAAACTATGAGTCAGACCCCGCAACAGCCCCAGATGAACGTCGTTCAGACTCCGGATTATCGCGAGACTTACGCGAACAGCGTGCAGGTCCGCGTAAGCGTGTGGGACTTCTCGCTGGTTTTCGGCCTCGCCGCCAGCGACAGTCCCGAGCAGGTGACCATTCGCAACCACCAAGCCATCTTTCTTAGCCCGCAGCAAGCCAAGGCGCTGTGGAATGTGCTGGGACAAAACCTCTCGCAGTACGAGCAGGCATTCGGAACGCTGAACCTTGAGCCACAGAATGTGAGCTTTCCACAGGGGCCAGTCAATTAATTCCGTCTGATTATTCTCGATAGCCTCAGTGCTCCAGCCAGTGCGTCGCATCGGACCAATCTTGCGGGCTGCTTAAAAAGACAGGTTCATGAGCAAGCAACTGCCTCTGCGAAAAATCCTCGAACCGCGTCTGGACGCGCCGTTTCCTCTGTGGATGGTGTTCCCCGTCATTTTTGCCGCGGTCTACATCGCCCATTTTTCGCTATTGCGGTTGCCGTATTACTGGGATGAAGCCGGATACTACATCCCCGCTGCCTGGGACTTCTTCCGCACCGGTTCACTGATTCCCTTTACGACCACATCGAACGCCCACCCACCACTGCCAAGCGTCTACCTCGCGCTGTGGTGGAAATTGTCAGGCTACTTTCCCGAGGTGACGCGGGAGGCCGTGCTGATCGTTGCCTCATTCGGGTTGCTCGCTGTCTGGCGATTGGCACAACGCGTCGCTGGTTCCGGACAGGTAGCCTTCTGGACAGTCTTGCTTACTGCACTCTATCCAGTGTGGTTTGCCCAGAGCACACTGGCGCAAGCAGATATTTTCGCGGCAGCCTTCACGTTGTGGGGACTCGTCTATGCATTGCCGGAATCCCATCGCCGACCGTTGCCTGCGGCGTTGTGGTTCACTGCTGCGGTGCTCTCGAAGGAAACCGCCATCGTCGTCCCGATGACCCTGACCGTGTTCGCGATCGTAGAGGGGTTCCGGGCAGCGCAACCACAAAGGAGTCGCCGCTGGAAAGACGCCGCATGGTTCGCCGCATGCGCGCTGCCCTTGATGGCCTGGTATGCATGGCATTTCTTTAAAACAGGCTTTGTCTTCGGCAATCCCGAGTTCCTGAAGTACAACGCCCAGGCTAACCTTGCACCGGCGCGCTTCCTCGCGGCCTTCGGACATCGCCTGCTGCACCTCACCGCTCACATGAACATGTTTGTGCCATCGTTGTTGACCGTTGCCGCACTCATGCTGCGTCCGCGTCTCGACGCGCAAGGCCACGATCGCCCGCACTTGGACAGAACTGTTCTTTGGCAAATCTTTTTCATCCTCCTGGCCAATGCTGTGCTGTTTAGCGTATTAGGCGGAGCCTTGCTCACCCGCTATCTGCTGCCAATGTATCCGCTGGTCCTTCTCGTCGCTGTTTCAACTTTCTCTCGCCGCGTACCGTATTGGCAGACGCTCGCCATGCTTTCCGCCGCGGCATTCATCGCAGGCCTGTTCGTCAACCCGCCGTACCGCTTTGCTCCAGAAGATAACCTTGAATACGCGCGCGTTATTCGCCTCCACGTGGCAGGGATCTATCAGCTGAACAAGCGCTATCCCGGATCCACTGTTCTGTCTGCATGGCCGGTGACCGACGAACTAACCAAGCCCGAACTGGGATATGTGAAGACGCCCTACAAGGTTTACCCGCTTGAAGACTTCACGAAGGGTCAGATCGATCGTGCAGGGGACGACCCCAGTGGCTATTCCACAGCGCTTGTCTTCTCCACGAAATACGATCCTCCCAACATGCTGCTGAGTCTGGGGCCGAAAAGCGAAGCTCTCGACCGGCAGTACTTCGGCTTGCACCACGACTTGCCTCCGGAGGCCATAGCCCTGCGCTTGCACGGGACCCTGGAGTGGCAGCGTGAAGACCACGTGCAATGGATTGCTCTGATCCGTTTCAATCGTCAGTTTGAAGCCCGGACCCAGTTGCCGAACCCAATACGCTGAACGAGCATGGCACTTCAGGAACACTGCGGCGGATAGCCAAACCACCTATAATCAAGCCTGTCGTGGTTCTCCTTCTTCTATTTCGCAGATATATTCAACCGTGGCAGGCGCGCGCCGGTTTTGCACTGTTGCTGACGTTGGCGATTGGCATTGACGCACGCGCGCAGGTGGCACCCGACGCGGCCAATGCCGGCAAGAACCGAATCTTGCTGGTCCTTCCATTCGAAAATGGGACCGGACAACCGAACCTTGAGTGGATTCGCGAGGCCGTGCCACAAATCCTGGACGCCCGTTTTGCCTCGGCTGGCTTTGCACCGATGAGCCGTGCAGACCGGATGTATGCGCTCGATCATCTCGGCTTGCCGCAGCAGTTTCAACCTTCGCGCGCAAGTGCGCTGAAACTGGCGCAGACGCTCGACGTCGACTCCATCATTGTGGGGAGTTATCGGATCGAAGGCAGCGGGATCATTGCTGAGGCCCGCGTGCTTGACGTTCCCCGCCTGCGCATGAGTGACGCGGTAATGGCCCGCGGAGAGATGCGCGACATGATCGCAGTGTGCGATTCCCTCGCGTGGCGCTTGACTCGCATTATGGATCCCGGATTCAGCGTGGCGCAGGACACCTTCCTCGCAGCTGGCGCCAATTTGCGCCTCGACGCCTTCGAACAGTACATCCGCGGAATCTCCGAACCGGACCAGCAGGAGCGCGAACGCCATTTGAAGCAATCTGTCGCACTTAGTCCAAACTTCAGTCCGGCATGGATGGCGCTCGGTCGCGAAGACTTCAACGGGCAGCAGTACGAAGAGGCAGCGTCGGCCTTTGCCAAGGTAAGTCCGAACGATTCTGACGCACTCGAAGCCGGATTCTACCGTGGCCTTTCTCTGCTCTATTTTGGCTCGTATGCGCCTGCCCAGGAAGCATTCGCCGGGGTAGCTCGCGAACTTCCCCTGGGCGAAGTCGTCAACAACGAAGGCGTCGCCGTTAGCCGTCAGGACCACGATGGTACGGGGCTGTTTGTCCAGGCAGCGGCGGTCGACCCAAATAATCCTGACTACCACTTCAATCTTGCCGTTAGCCTCAAGCGGCATGGTTCGGAGTCAAGTGCCATCAATGAATTGAACCAATGCCTGAAACTGCGGCCGATTGATACGGAAGCGCAGAAATTGCTCGCGGCGTGGAAGTCACCGAAATCGACAGATGCCGAGGATGCCTCCGAACCTCTGGAACGAATTGTGCGCACATTCGACGCGGTCGCATTCAAGCAAGCCGCGTTGATGATGGACCAGATGGAAGCGACGCGGCTGGCCGCGCTTTCGCCGCATGATCGGGCCGTGAAGCTCTCCGCCCGCGCAAAGGACTACTTCAATCGAGGGCTGTTGTTGGAAGCCGAGAGGCTGTATCAGGCCGCCGTGGCGGATGACAATTCGCTGGCGGATGCGCACGCCGGGTTGGCCGCTGTGCGCGAACGTACCGGCGATATCGTAGCGGCACGCAATGAGGCCAATGCCGCTCTAAAGCTTTCTCCGTCGCTGGATGCATATCTGGTATTGGGTCGGCTCGATCTCGCGTCTAATCACGTAGACGACGCCAGCAGGGATATTGCAGGAGCGTTGAAGATTGACCCGGCTAGTGCAAGCGCGAAAGAACTGAATCGCCAAATCGAGGCGAGGTCCGTAAAAACGCAGTAAATGATGGGAGCGAGCCATGCTTGAGCAAGTGCGTGGATTCAAGTTCCGCAAAACATTCAGCCTCATCGTTGTGATCGGGCTGACCTGTATTTGTGCTCGAACGATGAGCGCCCAGCAGCCAGTCGTCGACAAGTTGGTGCTCGACCAAACGATTCAGCCCGTCAGTGCCGCAATGCTTGATCGAGCAATTGCCCAAGCCAACAGCGACGGCGCCTCAGCGCTCCTCGTTGAGATGAATACGCCGGGAGGGCTGGTGGACTCCATGCGCACCATGGCAGGCGCGATACTTGGTTCCCGCGTGCCTGTGATCGTCTACGTTGCTCCCGCCGGTGCTCGCGCAGGTTCAGCGGGTTTCTTTCTGCTCGAGGCAGCCGATATTGCAGCGATGTCTCCCGGCACCAATGCCGGTGCCGCTCACGTGGTCTTCGAAGGCGGCAAGCCTGACGAAACCTTGAGTCAGAAAATCGAAAATGACGCAGAAGCTTTCATGCGTTCGTATGTCGCAAAACGCAACCGCAATACCGATGCTGCTATCGCTGCGGTGGCTTCGTCTCACTCCTATACAGCGGAAGAAGCGCAGACCCAGCACCTTATCGATGTAATCGCGCCGAGCGACGCGCAATTGCTAGATTCAGTTGATGGCCGTTCAATCACGCGCATGGATGGAACCAAAATGGTGCTCCACACCAGGAATGCAAGAATCCAGGTGGTGCAGCCGACCCTGCGCGAAAACCTGCTTGGATGGCTGGTGAATCCCAACATCGCTTTGCTGCTTCTGGTGTTTGGCGCACTGCTCATCTATCTGGAATTCAACACGCCTGGAACCATCGTTCCGGGCGCGCTGGGCACGTTAATGTTGCTGCTGGGAATATTCGCTCTAGACCTGCTGCCCATTCGATTCACTGCGGTGTTGCTCTTGTTCGCGGCATTCGCATTGATGCTGCTCGAGGCAAAGTTTGGCGGCCATGGAGCACTCGCGCTTGCGGGCATCGTTTGTCTGATTTTTGGAACGCTGACCCTCGTTGCCGCGCCCATTCCGGAACTGCGCATTCGTCCATGGGTGGCAGTTGCAGTAGGTGTTGGCTTCGGTGGCATCACTGTCTTTCTAGTGCGGCTCGCATGGCGCGCCCGTCGCATCAAGGCTCGCCTCGGCGCTGACGCGCTCGTAGGGAGCACTGCGTCGGCCATGGAGCCCCTGGCGCCCGAGGGGCACGTGCTGGTGGAAGGTGAGATATGGGACGCCGTGGCCAGCGAGTCTGTGCCCGCCGGAACCCGCTTGCGCGTCGTGGGGCACGAACAATATCTGTTGAGAGTGACGCCTCTTGAGCCCGCAAAATCGCCCCAAACCGCTGTGTAGAACTAGCGGGAGTACAATCCGTGCTGAGTGAGGGACCTAAAAATGTTGACTCCGCTTCTGATCGTCATTGCAATTTTTGCCTTGTATCTCATCAACTCCATCAAAATTCTGCGCGACTACGAGCGCGCTGTAATTTTCCGCTTCGGCCGCGCCCTGACACCGCCCAAAGGCCCAGGAATCATCGCGGTATTTCGCCCCATGGACCAGATGGTGCGCATCTCGCTCCGTCAGGAAGTGCTGGAAGTTCCGGCGCAGGATGTAATTACGCGCGATAACGTGACCCTGAAGGTAAACGCGGTCGTCACGCTGTACGTGGTTGATCCGAACGCCGCGGCTATTAAGGTCGCCAATTATGTTTACCAGACTTCGCAGTTCGCGCAGACAACACTGCGTTCGGTATTGGGCGAAGTGGAACTGGACGAACTCCTGAGCCATCGCGACAAGTTGAATCTGAAGATTCAAACAATCATCGATCAGCGCACAGAACCCTTTGGCGTCAAAGTTATCTCGGTTGAGGTGAAGCAGGTGGACTTACCCGAGCAGATGTTGCGCGCCATGGCCAAGCAGGCTGAGGCAGAGCGCGAAAAGCGATCCAAGATCATCCATGCCGAGGGCGAGTTCAACGCAGCTCAGAAGCTGGTAGACGCGGCAGCTTTGTTAGCGACACAGCCCATGACGCTGCAGTTGCGCTATCTACAGACACTCACCGAAATCGGCGTTGAAAAGAATACGACGATCGTTTTCCCGCTGCCAATGGAAGTGCTCTCGATGTTGAACAAAATGACAACGTCAACGCCGTTGATCGAAAAACCTGCAGGAGATCGTGCGCAGGGGTGAGCGGTCCGATAGTGGGTCAAATCACAAGGAGCCCAAGAACACGGAATGATTCGAGACTTTAGCAAAGAAGAAGTGGAATCAGAGAGCGTGCACGACACCGAACTTACGCTGGGTGGTGGCACGCTCTTCGTCCTCGGTGGGGGCCTGCTTGTTCTTTGTGTTCTCTGCTTTGGACTCGGATATGCAATTGGGCACCGAACATCAGCGAACCAGTCCGGCTCGAATATCCTTCCGGCTCCGAATGCCAGAGCGTCAACGATACCGGTGGGTTCCGGCCCTAAACCAGCAGCGGCAGGGCAGCAGCCTGCGCGGCCCCAGATACAGGCAGCGGCTGAAGTTCAGCCTGATACTTCCGGAGAACCGACCCAGCCAGCACAAGTTGTTCCCGCCGTTGAAGACAAAGCTGCAGGTTCACCGCAGCCCCAGGTCAAGCCAGCCGTTGAATCGCAGGTCCGGCCTGCGCTCGGTGGTCAGAACGGAGCAACACCAGCTTCTCCACTCCAGATCTTGCCCCCGATCACAAAGGTGCAGGGCTGGATGGTGCAGATCGCGGCAGTTTCACATCCTGAAGACGCAGATGTACTCATGAATGCCCTGCGCAAGCGTGGCTATTCGGTCACTGCTCGTCGCGATAACGCTGACACCCTCATTCATGTGCAGACCGGTCCGTTTGTGAATCGCAATGATGCCAACGCCATGCGGCAAAAGCTGCTTAACGACGGCTACAACGCCATCGTGCAGTAAAGCCTCAAGCTACGTGCGCATCCACTCCGGCAATCCCGACGCGATCGCGGCACGCACGGCCATCATCAGCTCTTCGCGCCTCGCGTAGTCGGCTGGAAAGATAGGCGCGTGAAACGTAACGTGCGCCGTGCCGGGACGGATCTTGACACTTCCCTTTGACATCATGCTTTCCGTTCCCCAGATTGAAACTGGGATGCACGGCGCCCCTGTCTCCTTGGCGAGAAAGAACGGGCCTTTCTTGAACGGGAGCATGCGCCCGTCTTTCGATCGCGTTCCCTCAACGAATGTCGTGATGTGTATACCTTTTGCGAGCACCGCGCGAGCTGCAGCGATGCTATCTTGTGCACTCTCTTTGCGGCCGTCGCGCTCAACAGGAACAAATTCTCCCTGCTTCAGTCCCCATCCGAACACCGGAATGCGCATAAGCGAGCTTTTTACAAAAGCGGAGGTGCGTCCGGGGACATTTGGAATCAATGCGGGTGGATCGAGGTTCGACACGTGGTTTGCCATAAAAATGCAGGCTGTACGTGCCGGAACCAATTCCCGTCCTTTTACTTCGACGCGAATGCGCGCAAGAAAGTAGCCGGCGCGCACGATGGCCTGCGCGGCGGTGTAGAGTGGCAGCGCGTTGCCCGTGATGATCGACCACGGAAGAAAAATAATGGCGGCCGGGACTCCAAGGATGACGAATGTGGCCAGCAACAGGAGTGACGGAATCATGACAAGCTTTCAGTTCAATACTAGCTGGCTCTGAGCCGAGCCGGAAGTTTCTCATAGATGCCGTCGAAGCCGCCATTGGAAAGGATTGCGACTACATCGCCCGCATTCAGCTGATGCGCTATGCTTTCGACGATTTCAGAGGCACCGGGATGCAGTGCCGCAGGTGTGCCCGCAGCGTTGAGCGCATCGACAACGTCTTCAGGATGGAGTCGTTCTGCATCAGGAATCCGCTGCTGTTGATAGACGCCGGCGAGAATCACGCGATCGGCGATCCGCAAACTTTCAACGAGATCGTTTTCGAGCACCTTGCGACGCAGCGTATTGGAACGCGGTTCAAGCACGGCCCAGAGTCGTGCGTCAGGATAGACAGAACGCAACGCGCGCAAGGTTTCGCGAATTGCCGTTGGGTGATGCGCGAAGTCGTCGATGATGGTGATGCCTCGAATGACATCTCGTACTTCCAAGCGCCGCTTGACACTTTTGAAGCTAGCCAGCGCGGTAATGATGGCGTCCTTGCTGATGCCCTGCCCGACAGCAAGCGCAGAAGCGGCAGTGGCATTCAACGCATTGTGCTCGCCAGCGAGCCGCATATTCAGCTCCGACCACAACTCGCCGTTGCGCCAGACCTCCCATCGGGTCTCTCCATCGGTGTGGCGAAGGTTGCGAATCTGCCAGTCGGATTCAGGATTGAATCCGTAACGCTCAATGCGGCAAAACGCATGACTGATACACTCCGTCACATTTTCGCTACCGTCAAAGGCAACGAGCAGGCCGCGACGCGGCATGAGATTGACGAGCCGTTTGAATGCGACCTTGACCGCCTCGAGATCAGCGTAAATATCGGCATGGTCAAACTCAACGTGCGTGAGAATCAATGCATCCGGAAAGTAGTGCAGGAATTTGGGTCCTTTATCGAAGAAGGCGGTATCGTATTCGTCCCCCTCGATGATGAAGGTGCTTGTGGAACGAAGCTGGAAGCTGGTGCCGAAGTTTTCCGCCACTCCACCAATCAAAAAAGAAGGCTCAAGCGATGCATCGCTGTGCGATGCGACCTGGTAAATCCAGGCCAGCATGCTGGTTGTTGTGGTTTTGCCATGTGTTCCGGCCACCACCAGCGATTCACGCCCCATCAGGAACTCTTCCCGAACGAGGGCTGCCATTGAAGTGAAAGGCACGCGCTCATCCAGAACACGCTCCACTTCGGGATTTCCGCGAGAGAGAGCGTTGCCGATCACTACAAGGTCCGGCGCAGGATCGAGGTTCGATTCGGAGTACGGTTCGAGGATCGGAATTCCCAGCGCATGGAGCAGATCGCTCATCGGCGGATATGCTGCCTTGTCGGAGCCGGTTATTCTGTGGCCTTGCAGTTGCAGCAACCCGGCGAGCGAAGCCATTGCCGTGCCGCAAATACCGGTGAGATGGATATGCTTTTCTGAAGAACTCATCGTTTCACCGCTGGCTGCAGTAGATCGAGCGTTGCCTCTTTGCCGGCCCGCAGTTCTGCCTCGATACCAAAGATCAGCGTAACGTTTTGTCGCGATACGTGTCCGCTGCGCAGTCCGATGGCGATCGGGATATCAAGTCCTTCGAGTGCGGAGACGAGTGTACCCTCCAACTGATTCTCAGGCGCGCCCGGAGAACTGCAGTCAAGCATTTCGCCGAAAATGATGCCGCGAACGCCGTTGAATTTTCCGGCGGCTCTTAACTGCCAAAGCATTCGATCGATCTGATAGGGCTTTGCGCCGACGTCTTCAATGAATAGCAGCTTGTTCTCCGTTGTCGGCTCCCACCGCGTCCCGATCAGCGCAACAAGAATGCTGAGACAACCGCCGTAGAGTGTTCCTCGCGCCGCTCCGGAGCGAAGCGTCCGCAGGCCTTCCGCGCTTCCCACCGAGTATGGCTTTCCGGCCAACGCCGCGTGAAAGCTCTCCAGGTGCACGCCATCTTCAAGATAAAAATCCGCTGCAACCATTGGGCCGTGGAATGCCGGAAGCCCAAGCTCATCGAGTAAATGAAGCTGCAATCCCGTCATATCGCTGTATGCGAAAAACGGCTTCGGATGTTTCTCGATGAGTCCAAGATCGATTCCATCGAGCAGGTAATTCGATCCATAGCCCCCTCGAACTGCCGCGACCACGCTGCTTTCTGTGTCGGCAAAAGCTGCATGCAAGTCGGCCAACCTCTGCTTAGGCGATCCGGCAAAAAAGAGCGGCCCGCGCGATTGCGTATTCGCGCCGATACGGGGCGAAAAACCGAGTTGATTCAGCCGCTCCATCCCCAGCGCAACCCGTTCGGGAATCGCAAACGACGCCGGGGAAATGACGCTCACGCTCGCGCCCGCAGCAATTGGCTCCAAAGACAGCAGCGATTTTGCTTCGGTAGTCATCCGTACCATGCCTCGCCGCGTGCGACTAACGATGCAGGCCCTGTCAGTTCCAGTTCATTGCCTTGTCCGCGCCAGCTCACCGCCTGCGGGCCTCCCGGCGCGACCACGCGCAGAGGCGATGTGCACGCATGGAACGCGATCGCTGCGGTCGCCGACGCGGAAGTGCCCGTTCCGGACGAAGTGGTTGGGCCCACACCGCGCTCGAAAATGCGAATCTCTGTCTCGCTTGAGTTCAGGATGCGCAAAAACTCGACGTTGGTCTGATGCGGAAAGTCGGAATGAACGCAGATTTCCGCGCCGATCGTCTGCCAGGTTTTCCCTGCGACGGTAAATTCCGGGTTATCGACCAGAATCACAAAATGCGGATTGCCCGTAGAAACAGCAACACCGGCGACAGCATGGCCGTCGGCGAGGATCACGGTTTTTCGAGCAGCGCTTGGGATGCCCATGCCCGTCGTGACTTCGACGGAATAGCCGCAATCGGTCTGAACGCTGTTGATACGGCAAACGCGAATACCCGCGTCCGTCTCGATACGTAGCTCATCACCTGCTCTTGCGCCAAGCATGGAACACATCCACGCAGCCACACAGCGAGTTCCATTACCGCTGATTTCGGCTGCGGAGCCGTCTGCATTGTGCAGGCGTATTCGACCGGACTTGGAACCAGTCCAAGCAAAAAACTCCACGCCGTCGGCTCCTACGCCGGTATTGCGTGCACATAGGCGTCGCGCCAGTTCTACCCAGTCGCGTTTGGCAGCGGCCTCTTCGGTCACAATCAGAAAGTCATTCCCGCACGCGTGCGCCTTCGCAAAAGGAATCAATCTTCCTCCGGATCGCGAAAGTTTAGCAGCGTGTTGATCGCAGGCTCGGAAAGGAGTCTGCTGTGCAGGCGTTCGTGCTGCTTCTTCGTCGCGGTTATGGTGAAGATGACACGCTGCAGATCGCCGATCGCGTTGGCGGTGAAGTCACCGAGCTGTTCGCCCGCCTTATCCATTGCGTCCAGGATGGAGTGAAGCATGGCGGTCTGGTCTGAACCGCGCGCCTCATAAATGAGCGAATAGCTTTTAATGCTTGCGCGGCGTTCAAGGAAGCCAACCACTTCAAGCGCAATGATTACGATCACCGTGGCAATTGCCGCCGCCGCCAGTAACCCCGCGCCGCATGCCATGCCG
The DNA here is from genome assembly GCA_963802565.1 of uncultured Acidobacteriaceae bacterium. Taxonomy (GTDB): domain Bacteria; phylum Acidobacteriota; class Terriglobia; order Terriglobales; family Acidobacteriaceae; genus Telmatobacter. Next base: position 279,275 of record CAWDJR010000021.1, read on the forward strand.
ATCGAGGCAACCACCCACACGCTGGCAGCGCTGGTGAGCCCACTGATGCGGCTGCGGCTGTGAATAATGAGTCCGGCGCCTAGAAAGCCTATGCCTTGCACGATATTCGACGCCACCTGGCCCTTGTTCGGACTCGCGTCTCCTGCGAGTACAGCAGATAGGAGTGTAAAAAAAGCGGCGCCCATGCAAATCAGCAAATTGGTGCGAACCCCTGCCGAGCGGCCCTTCACTTCGCGCTCAAGCCCTATCAATCCACCCAGCACCGAGGCACTAAGCAGGCGACTGATGGCGCCGTTGACCACTACAACCTGCTGCAGCCAATTGAAGTCAAAGGGCGCCGAAATGTTTGCCCACGCCGTGCACATGACTATCACCTTGGCTGATGCTATCACCGCTCCGCTGCTTTCGAACCGGATGAGGTATCGGAGACGTAAACCGTACCTGATTTCTCCTCGGGAGCGTCAAACCGGCGAATCATTGTGAGGCCTTCAGAGTGAGCTTTGACTGCTTGATCGATCTCATCGCCGTCAAATGCCAGCACGATTGCTGCATGGGTCGCAGGCGCCGCTAGCGCATCGGAATAATATTCCTTGTCGCTCTCATTGATCGTCTGCCGCAGCGGGATGCCGCTGAATGCAACCAGATTCGGATATACCGACGTCTCCATCAGCACGATTCCTTTAGGCCGCGTTGCCAAGAGCGAGCGCAGCACCGGCGGAATTTCTTTTTCAAAGATGCGTCGGGACTCTATATTTTTGGTTCCTTCAATGTAGGTCAGTGGATCATTGCGAAGCACCGCCCATGCATTTATAGCCACAACCGCATAAAGGGCGCCCGCAGCGAATCGCGTGAAACTCTGTTTGAATTCTCCCGCGACAGCAACCACGAATTGCGAAACGAAACCCAGTCCCAGTGCGAAGGCGGGCAGCATCTCCATTCCGTAACGCGTGTTGTACCAGGAGTGCGGCCACCAAACCGGCAGAAAGATCGGTACCGATCCAAATGAAATCGAATACGCGTAGAAGGGAACCGGCAACCACAGCAGCAGACTCCAAAGAAAGCCGCGTCGATGGGTTGTAAGCCAACCCCAAGCCGTTCCCAACAGGGCCGTGCCCAGCATGAAATTACCCCACGATTCGGGCGCAACATCCATCTCGGCGCACTTTACAAAGAAAAGCAGAGAGACCCACGGATTATGCCAGCCCGGGTGCGGGGGCCCAGTCCCAGGCGATGACGTCCGCAACTCGATTGCAGCCGCGGAGTAGGGACCGCGCACGAAGTCGAGCCAATCGCCGAAGACCAGCGCGTTGTACGCGAACCAAATCAGCGGTGCAACAACCACTGCCACACTCGCTATCCAAAAGGTTCGAGAGCGGAGCGTACTCGTGCGAAGCTGCACGATGCCGACTGCTGTCCACGCAAGAGCGGCCAGGATCCAGCCGTCGTAGCGGGTAAATACGGCAGCGATTAGAACCAGCGCAATCGATCGCAACAGGCGCGCAGCACGCGGCGGATCATTGTTCAGAGCACCGCGCCACTCCACCAGCCACACGGCAAGCCACACCATCTCGCAAAGAAACAGTGGCTCAGTCATCGCCGTGGTCTGCAGGTAAAGCAGGTTTGGATTCAAGGCGAAAAACGCCAGAGCCACAACCGCGGCGGATGGCCGCAGCCAATGTCGCGCCAAGCGATAAACTCCCGTGCATCCTGCAACGTAGGCCAAGGCCGACGGAACCATGCCCGCGATGCCGTTTGCCCACCAGGCGTAGACAGCGACAAAAGGAATCAGGAGCAAGTGCGGCAGAGGTAGCCAGACCGATCCGAGTTGCGATAGACCCGGCCGATGAGAATCAAAAACTCGCCTGGCAATATGCAGATGCGCGACCGCGTCGCCATAATTCAGCATCGCGCCGTGACGCCAGCTCCAGATGCTCGCCAGCACTGACGCAGCCACCGAAGACGCCACCACCATCAGCCACTCATTGCGACTGATGGGGCGGCGAATCGGTTGCTCAGTCAAGGTGAGTCAATTCCCGGAAGAGGTTGAAGCGGTGATCGATCTCTTCGCGCGACAGCTGCTGCAGTCGTTCGGTGCCAAAGCGCTCCACCACGAACGATCCCATTACACTTCCGTAGAACATGGCGTAACGAAATGATTTTGGCGTCAGCTCTTTTTGAGACGCGAGATAGCCAAAAAATCCGCCCGCAAAACTGTCGCCTGCGCCGGTCGGGTCTACAACTTCTTCCAACGGCAGAGCGGGAACATGGAAGGCGCGTTTCGCCACCGCCTCAGCGCTATTCTCTTTGGTCGGCGCGAAGAAGGCAGTCGCACCGTACTCACCATGCTTCACCACCAAAATCTTCGGACCCATTTCAAAGATCTTGCCTGCGGCCAGGGCGATGCTACGGCTGCCAGTCAGCATGCGCGTCTCGGTGTCGTTGATCAACAACACGTCGAGCCCCTTCAGAACTTCCAGAAGCGCGGGCTTATGATCCTTGATCCAGTAGTTCATCGTGTCGCCGCCAACCAGCTTCGCGTGCGGCATGGCTTCACGCACACGCCGCTGCAAAACAGGATCGATGTTGGCGAGGAAAAGGAACTGCGAGTCGTGATAGGCCGTGGGAATCTTGGGCTCGAAGCCCGCGAAAACGTTGAGCTCCGTTGCGTGCGTTTTCGCCTCGTTCAAATTTTCGAGATAGGAGCCTTCCCAATAAAAGCTCTTGCCCGCGGCGTGCTGAATTCCAGTCGTATCGACCTTGCGAGCATCGAAGACAGCCTGTTCCTTGGCGCCAAAATCTTCGCCTACAACCGCGATGACGCGAACATCTGTAAAGAAACTTGCTGAAAGTGAAAAATAGGTTGCAGCGCCGGCGAGGCAGCGCTCTCTACGTCCTGCGGGGGTTTCGACAGTATCGAATGCGACACTGCCCACTACGGTAATTGCCATGCATAACCTCTCTAGATTCGTTTATTGGATGATCATTTTGTGGCGTTACCAGCCGAGATATTTGCCGAAGAGCAGCTTCAATTTTTCCTTCGCCGCGGGGGGAATCGCATCCGGCTGCGTCAGCACGGCAAACTTGGCTGCCGATGCACATGCGCAGTTGCGCTCCGCAGGCATTGCCGCTATCGCAGCCTTGACCACTTTGCAGGCGTTCTCCGCGTTCTGGTGCAGGACAGCAACAATCTCTTCAATCGTCACGGAGTCGTGACCTTCGCGCCAGCAGTCGTAGTCGGTGACCATGGCAACCGTGGCGTAGCAGATCTCCGCTTCGCGCGCCAGTTTGGCCTCCTGCAGGTTGGTCATCCCGATTACGTCGGCACCCCAACTGCGATAAAGATTGGACTCGGCCTTGGTCGAGAACTGGGGGCCTTCCATGCAGACGTACGTACCCCCCAGCTTGCCAACTACGCCCACTGTCTTGCACGCCTTTTCCGCCGCCTCGGCAACCGTTGCACAGATGGGGTCGCCAAATGCGACGTGCCCCACAATGCCCTCACCGAAGAAGGTCGAAGTGCGATGAAATGTACGGTCGATGAACTGATCAGGAATAACAAAATCGGTGGGCTTGTGTTCCTCTTTGAGCGAACCCACGGCAGAGACGGAAACGATCCGCTCAACTCCAAGCTTTTTGAAGGCGTAAATGTTGGCCCGGAAATTCAACTCAGACGGCAAGATGCGGTGTCCGCGGCCATGGCGTGCCAAGAAGGCAACCTTGCGGCCCTCTAACTCGCCGAGTACAAATGGGTCTGATGGATCGCCGAAGGGCGTGTCCACGTGCTCCTCGTGGACGTTGGTGAATCCGGGCATCGAGTAAAGCCCGCTGCCGCCTATAATCCCGATCTCTGCCTGAGGCAATGTCGCTCCGATCAACGTGCCTTTTGACGGCTCGTTGGATTGATTCAACAAACACTTCAGTATAAAGGTCGAGAACGGGTCAATTTCGCAGAGATAGGCTAGAGTCGCATCGTCGCTGTCTCACTGGTCGTCTGGCAAATGCGAGCGTCGGATGTGTCCCGAACAGCCCACCCGGCGATCAGCAGGCTAGGCGACTCGGTTGGCCTGGCCTCCCCAAGTTCTCCAAGCGTGGTCCGCTGCACCTGCTGCCCAGGTTGCGCGGCGTGCGAAACAATCGCGCACGGGAAGTCAGCGGGCAGACCTTCCTGGATCCATTCCAGCGCCAGCAAGCTCAAATCGCGTCCCGGCATGTAGACGATGCGGGTAGCGTCCTCCAGTTCCGGTACCGGCGAGTGATTATGAGACTGTGCATGGTGCCCTGTCGAGAAAATGACATTCGACGCGGAATTACGATCCGTCAGCGAGCAGGGAATTGCTGCTGCCGCCGCGAATGCAGCCGTGATGCCCGGAACAACTTCGAATTCCACCCCGGCTTCGTTAAGAGCCGACATCTCTTCGGCGGCACGCCCAAAAATCAGCGGATCACCACTCTTCAGCCTGACCACACAGCGCCCCTCTTCGGCGTTCGCGATCATTAGCGCATGAATCTCTTCCTGCGTAATGTTCTTGGTGCCACAGCGCTTTCCCACGTTCACAATATCCGCGCTTCGGTGCCTCAACCTGAGAATTGCATCCGGAACAAGATCGTCATGCAGGATCACATCCGCGGATTGAATCAGTCGCAGTGCCTTCACCGTGAGTAAGTCGGGATCGCCGGGGCCAGCGCCAACCAGGAAGACCTTGCCTCCCTGATCTCGCGGCGTTTCGCTAAGCGGCGAATCTGCTGAAGCGCGCGAAAGGGCCGAGTCTGATTCGAAGAAGGTCCGTTCCGCTAACTGGTGCAGCAGTGCTTTGCGTTCTGCGCCTGCAGGATGAGACGCAAGGATTTCTCGTCGAAACCGCCCGAGAGTTTTAAGCCAGGGACCGATATCCACCGATAATTGCCCGTCAATTTCGCGCTTCAACCGCTGCGCAACGGCCGGACTTTCGCCCGCGGTCGAGATCGCGATCTGCAAATCGCCGCGCCGAACCACCGATCCAAAATAGAAATCGCAATGCGGTGGATCATCAACGCTATTGACCAGGATTCCGCGCTCCACTGATTCGCGGTACACCGTTGCATTTACTTCCGGATCGTCTGTTGCGGCAATCACAACGAAGTTGCCATCGAGGTCCGCCGGCTCAAACCGCCGCTGGATCCATTCCAGTTGCCCATCGTTTGCCAACTGCCGGATTTCCGGTTTTGCTTCCGGCGCAATCACGCGCAAACGCACTCCCGTAATCAGCAAGCTGTTGATTTTTTCGAGCGCCACGTTTCCGGCGCCCACAAGCAACCCGGGTCGTCCATCGAGTTTCAGAAAAATAGGCAGCAAGCTCATGGTGACCTCAGTCCGCGACCGCGTGTGGTACGCGGCCGGTGGGTACATCGCGTTCCACAGGCGCAAGCACTTCTCCCGCAAGCCATGCGCGCAATTCATCATTGGTATGGCGTGCAAACCATGCGCGAAGATTTTCGTCGCCGCTTTCGCGCGTGCTTACGTATTTCTTCAGCAGCCGTGCAATCGCCTCAGGAACAAGCGACGCCGGCGAACGATAGCCGACCGGGCGCGCAATGGACGAGTGCTTTCCAACCGAACCGCCGAGGCAGAAGTAATAAGCATCCACCAGCTTGCCTTCGTGCTTGATTTTCTTGCCTTCAATGCCGATGTCGGCGATCCAGTGCTGGCCGCAGCCATTCGGACAGCCGGTCACATGTAGCCGCAGTTGCTGATCGAATTGCGGAACCCGCTCTTCAAGTTCGTCCACAAGCCAACGCGTGAATCCCTTCGTCTCGGTGATGGCTAGCTTGCAAAATTCAGTCCCCGTGCAAGCCACAGCTCCGCGCCAGAAAGGTGAACCCTCAACGTGCAAACCAATGGCGCCAAGCTCACGCACCAGATCCGCGGCCTTCTCGTTCGGCACATCGATGAAGAGCAGATTCTGCGATACGGTAGCACGAAGAGCGCCGCTGCCATACTTGTCGGCTAGATCGGCCGCAGCTTCCAGTTGCTCCCCGCTCAGGCGTCCACGCAGCACCGACGCTCCCACATAGCTCAATCCTTGCTGCCGTTGCCGATGAACGCCCACGTGATCGCGAAGCGTCTCATCCGGCACCTGTTCCGCAACACCGGGTAGCAAAGTGAAATCGAGTCGCGATTGAAGCTCAGCCAGGAACCGCTCTGCGGTCCATCCCTCTTTCATAAAGAGATACTTCATGCGCGCGCGGTCGCGGCTCTCGCGCAGCACCTGCTGGTCGCGGAAGATTTCGGTAATCACCTTGACCACCGCAACCGCCTGATCGGGCAGAACGAAAGCATCAAGTCGTACCGCGAGGTGTGGCTCGTTCGAAAGCCCGCCGCCCACGCGCACTGAAAATCCGACCTGTCCGTTGTGTCTTACAGGCGTCAGCGCAATGTCATTGATCTCGGGATAGGTGCACCACGTCGGGCAGCCGAGCACAGAGATCTTGAACTTCCGCGGCAGGTTGTAAAACTCTGGATTCGCCGTGAGAAGCTGCGCAATTTCAATCGCGATCGGCGAAGCATCGAGAAGTTCCTCGTGGTCGACCCCGGCAAGAGGGCACCCGGTCACGTTGCGCACTACGTCTCCGCAGGCGCCTTTGGGCGAAAGCCCGATTGCGTCGAGTTCTTTCACCACTTCAGGCAGCGACTCGATGGTGAGCCAATGCAATTGGATATTCTGCCGTACCGTGATGTCCGCCAGGTTGCGCGCATATTTGCGCGTGAGTCCGCCGATCGTCCGAAGCTGGTGCGACGATATGATCCCGTTCGGCATCCCGATCCGCATCATGAAGTAGTCGGTCGCCAGGCCCTCACCGCCCTTACCGCCTGTGGCGCCCACACCGTCGCCCTGCGTATAGATTCCCCACCATTTGAAATAGAAGCCGGCCCACTCAGGCACAACACTGGAGCGACCTTCACGTGCGAATTCGCGCACATCTTCAAATGCTTCCCACGGATTCTTGGCAAGCTTCAGGCGTTCTGCACGCTGGGCCTTTGTCTCTTTTACTTGAACAGCTTCAGTCATATTTCCTCTTTGAGGGAGAATCGATTTTGAAAAGCAGAAAGCCCGCGGCAGCTAGGGCTGTGTCGCGGGCTTTCAGGAAACCTTGGAATGAATAACGGACTTTTAATGAACCCAGGTCACCTGTGCGCGCGAGGCGTCATACAGCGGCGACAACAGGTCCGAAGGTCCATGCAACGATATTCGCAGGAAGAGAGCCAAAATGCAACATTGGCACGACATGTCCGGGGCGAAGCGCTCCATTGCACTCAAAATTGCGTCTGGGGATCTTTCCCAATCTCCTTTCGTTTGAGCGGATACTCCGTGCCGTGACAGGCGAAACGGTGTCGCAAGGGCATTCTCAATTCTTCACTCTAAGTCGCGGATCAGACGGTTTTCAGGCCACGCTGGCTTGCTTTCGGCGCATCGAAGACATAAAGGATGACCCGCATCGGAAGAGCCGGCCGGGGAGAGTGCCATCATGAAAATCGCGCAAGTCGCGCCTTTATACGAGAGTGTGCCTCCCAAACTTTACGGCGGCACCGAACGCGTGGTCTCGTACATAACAGAAGAGTTAGTAAAGCTCGGACACGAAATTACACTGTACGCGAGCGGCGACTCATCTACGGCAGCCCGCCTCCGGTCCATTTGCGAACGTGCACTTCGTCTTGATGGCGGAAAACTGCTTTCGCCCTTGGCCCACCACCTCAATCTCATTGAAACCGTAGCGCAAGAAGCGGACGAGTTCGACGTTGTGCACTTTCATCTCGATTATTTGCCATTCTCGCAAATCAGGCGTCTCGAAATTCCTGCTGTGACTACACTTCACGGACGGCTCGATATTCCCGATCTTTACCCGCTGTTCAGGGAATTCGACGACATGCGCCTGATCTCTATTTCCGATGCGCAGCGCGCTCCTATGCCTTGGGCCAGTTGGCTTACGACTATTCATCATGGCATCCCGGAAGATCTCCATCAGCCAAATTTCTCAACGGGAGAATACCTGGCATTCCTGGGTCGAATATCTCCGGAGAAACGCGTCGACCGGGCTATCGAGATTGCTCGCCAGGCTGGAATGCCGCTTCGCGTTGCCGCCAAGATCGACGATGCAGATCGCAATTACTTCGAGGCGGAGATCAGCGATC
>CAWDJR010000022.1:0-16682 GCA_963802565.1 uncultured Acidobacteriaceae bacterium
GAAGGCATTCGGCAATACTGGCTGAATCTGCTGCGCGGCCTGTGCCGAGGCTGGCACAGCTCTCGATGCTGCGGCGATCGCGAGTAATTTGCAGAAGTCTCGTCTGCGCATGAGTCTTCCTTTATGGCCGGACGCCAACCAGACATGTTGCTTTATTCCGGTAACGCGATTTGGCCTTCGATACGGAACTTTACGGTGACTACGGGCACTCCTATCTCCGGCTGTCCGGCCGCCGATGTCTGGAACAGTCGCGGTGCGAAATCTTTCAAGTCGCGACGCCAGGTCTGCCATTCGTGATCAGTGCCGGGTGACTCATAAAAGACGTGCTTCACACCTCCCGCGTCAAGCGAAGTGTGCAGGCTCTCCAATCCAGACTTCATGCGTTCGGGCTCATTCGTGCCTACGCCGATCCACAGCAGATGAACGCGCTTTGCGAATTCGGATGGGTCGGCCAGGGCTCCGTTGTACGCGGTCTTGACGTCGAATTTGGTACCCGTCAGGAAAGGATTTCCCGCGCCGCTGAACCCACCGATGTAGGAGAACAGGTCGAGATGATTGAAGGTCACCTGGAACGTCTCCATTCCGCCCATGGACAGTCCGGCCATGGCGCGGTGATCGCGATCGGCAATGGTGCGAAATGTCTTATCGACAAAAGGGATCAGCGCCTGGGTCATGTCGTCTTCGAATGCGCCCATCCGCTCCTGCATGACTTTGATGAAGTCAGGCCCAAGAAACGGCTTACCTGTGAGGTCAGGCACCACATACCCGACGCGAGTCGCATAGCCATTGGCCATGACGACGATCATCGGCTTGGTGTTGCCGCCGGCAATCAGGTTGTCGAGGATGAAGTTCGCCTTGCCCTGACGGATCCATCCTGTCTCATCCTCGCCGCCGCCGTGCTGCAGGTAGAGCACCGGATAGCGAGCCTTCGACGTGTCGTAGTCCGGCGGCAGGTAAACGAACGCGTCGCCGCCAGGTGCCAGTCACGCTGGAGTGATACCAGATCTGACGAACCTGGCCGTGCGGAACATTCTTGGGGCAGGTAGTAATCCGCTCCGGCTTCGGGCACCTCGACAGCGCTCGCCCATTTGCTGCCGCCGAAGTAGGCCGTGCTTCCGGGATCGCTGACCTCAGCGCCATCGACGACGATCGTGTAGTAGTGAAGGCCGGGAGCCATGGAGGTGTTGTGAAGGTCCAGAAGCCGTCCGCCTGCTTCTCCATGTCTGCTTTCGGACCGCTCCAGAAATTGACCCTCACCTTTGTGGCGTCAGGCGCCTTAAACCGAATCTGGACGCGCGAGTTGCTGTCGACCTTCGGATACTGCGCATCCAGAACGTTCGATGTTGCGGGCTTGAAATCGCCCTGGTCCTGCGCTAAACAGAAGCTCGCTGCCAGTAGCATTGCAAATGCAATCACTTTCAAAATGCACCTCCGAGCGGACAGGTTTGAGAGCGAGAGCCAGCTTGGCGCGGGACAGATCAGACTCTCGAGCCATGCGCATCGTAAACGATTACTTCTCAGAAATAAAGCGATTTATTGGACTTGTTCGCGTTGGCTCGTTCTGTGTATATTCGAGGGTTCCGGAACGGCATGCGAGAACGATGGCCGAAAATTGCGAGCCAGTTCCAAGCGGCGCGCCGGTCCCAGCGCTCCATCGCGTTCCGGTTGAGCGGAGGCTTGTGTGGCACGTCGCGTCCTTGCGGTTTTTTGCTTGCTGGCCCTTTCTTCGTCCGCACCCTTGATGGCTGCTGACACCATTCATCTCTCCGTTGACGCGTCGAAGCCCGGTGCGAAAATCGATCGAAACATCTTCGGCCAGTTCGCTGAGAATCTCGGCCATGGTCTTTACGAAGGCATTTGGGTTGGCCCCGATTCGTCCATCCCCAATACGCGCGGAATCCGCAACGACGTAGTGGCCGCTCTCAAGGAACTGAAGGTGCCCAATGTCCGCTGGCCGGGCGGCTGCTTTGCCGACCAGTATCACTGGCGCAAGGGAATCGGCCCACGGGATAAGCGCCCGGCAACAGTGAACTCGGCATGGGGCGATGTGATCGATACGCAATGCCTTCGGCACCGACGAGTTCATGGATTTCATCCAACAGATCGGCAGCACACCCTACGTGTCCGTCAATGTCGGCTCCGGCACGACGCAAGAAGCGGCCGAGTGGCTTGAATACATGACGGCCGCTGCGCCCACGGCTCTTGCCAAAGAGCGAGCCGCCAACGGCCATTCCGAACCGTACAAAGTCGGATTCCTCGGCATCGGCAACGAAAGCTGGGACTGTGGCGGCGCGATGACGCCTGAGTACTACGTCAGCCTGATGAAGGTGTACAGCCGCTTCGTGCTCAACATGAATCCCGCACAGCGCGGCAAGGATCAGATGCTGAAGATTGCAGTTGGTCCGGGCACGCCGGACATCGTGTGGACCGAAGACGTGATGCAGGCGTGGAAGAAGCACACCTGGGCCTGGGACATCAACGGCGTCTCGCTGCACTGGTACACGGTGCCGAACGGCTGGCCGCCGTCGACACCTTCGGAGAAGTTCGGAATTGACGATTACGCCAAGACGCTGAAATCGACACTGTTCATGGATGAATTCCTGCGCAAACAGGAAGCGGTGATGGACAAGTACGACCCGGAAAAGAAAGTGACCTTGTCTGTGGATGAGTGGGGGGCCTGGCATGCACCGCTGACCGGCTCCAATCCGGCTTTCCTCGTCCAGCAGAACAGCGTTCGCGATGCTATTCTCGCCTCGCTCAACTTGAACATCTTTGCCCGCCACGCCGACCGCGTCCGCATGGCCAACATCGCGCAGATGATCAACGTGCTGCAGGCGATGATCCTCACCGACAAAGAGAAAATGGTCCTGACACCCACCTATTACGTCTTCAAAATGTACGTTCCGTTTCAAGATGCCACGTTCATTCCTGTCGCGTTCGATGCAGGTACCTACACCCATGGAAGCGTAACCCTGCCCCACGTCGACGCGATTGCGGCAAAGGGGGCAGACGGGAAGCTGCTGCTTGAGATCACCAACCTTGATGCGGAAAACCCAGCAACGATCGAGGTAGATGTTGCCGGCATCCCGGCAAAGTCGGCAAAGGCCGAGACGTTAACGGGCGTTGCAGTAGACAGTATCAACACCTTTGATTCACCTAGTACTGTTGTGCCGAAGCCGACAGCAGTGAAGGTTCAGAACGGCAAGCTTTCGCTGACGGTAGCGTCTCGATCAGTGACCGTCATCTCGATTGAGCCGTAATCGAGAACTGCGCTCGATTGAGAGCCCAGGACGCTACTGGCACTCGATTCGAAATTTAACGACGGGCCGATTGTACGCACATTTGCTCCATTCAGTATTTGAGGGAAACGGACCATGCATCTGCTCCTGAAGATCGTAGCGAAAACGCTTTCTCAAAAACCGGCTGCGTGTCTGCTGCCGCTGCTTTTGCTGCCCGCCGCCCTTTCATCCCAGACGCGCATTGTCACCGCAACCATCGATACCGCGAAGACCGGCGCTCCCATCTCGAAAAATATCTACGGCCAGTTTCTCGAGCACGGCGGCGACATCGTCAACACTGGCATTTGGTCTGAGATGCTGGTCGATCGCAAGTTCTTCTACCCGGTTGCCGCCAGCGCGCCTACGCCTCCTCCGGTGATAGGCGGTGCTGGCGGCAATCCGCGCTTTCGCCGCGTTCCTACGCGCTGGTGGACTCCTATAGGCGGTGGCGACGTGGTCACCATGGACACCAGAGATGCCTACACTGGCGATCATTCGCCGTTGGTCAAGCTAGATGCAAAAGAGGCGCACGGCTTGGGCCAATCCGGAATCGCCGTTCGTAAAGGCATGGCCTACACAGGGCGGATCGTTCTCGCAGGCTCTCCCGGCGCGGTGGTTAAAGTGACGCTCATCTGGGGTAAGGAGCCCACCGATCGTCAGACAGTCACCATCGGCTCGCTCGGTACCGCGTACCGCAAGTTCCCGTTGCGGTATACCGCCAGAACCGACACTGACGAAGCCACACTTGAGATCACGGGCACAGGCTCGGGCTCCTTTCATGTCGGCGCGGTCTCGCTCATGCCTGCGGACAATATTGAAGGCTTCCGTCCGGAGGTCGTAGCAGCGCTCAAGCAACTGCGCTTCGGCGTCCTTCGCTTTCCGGGTGGCAACTTTGTCTCCGCGTACGAATGGCGCTACGGCGTAGGTGACATCGATAAGCGGCCGCCCATCTTCGATCCCGTCTGGCACGCCGTGCAGCCGAACGATGTCGGCACGGATGAATTTCTGACTCTTTGCCGTCTTCTTGGCGTCGATCCTTATATCACCGTCAATGCGGGCTTCGGCGATGCGTGGTCGGCGCGCGAACTGGTCGAATACACCAACGGCGCTGCCTCCACGCCAATGGGAAAATGGCGAGCCGCAAATGGCCATCCTGCTCCTTATCACGTGCAGTGGTGGGGAGTTGGTAACGAGCCCTGGGGCGACTACCAGATGGGCTCGATGTCGCTTCCGCAATTTGAGTTGAAGCACAACCTCTTCGCGAAAGAGATGAAGAAGGTGGACCCGTCCATCAAGCTCATCGCGGGAGGAGCCATGCCCGACGTGATGGAAGGAGCCGACCAGGCGAGGCGTATTAACGGCCAGTATGTTCCCGATTATCTTTCGCCAGCCGACTGGACCGGCCAGATGCTCCTCAACTGTCTCGAGAACATCGACATGGTCAGCGAGCATTACTACGCATCGGGCACGCAACATACAGACATCAAGCTGCAAAAGAAGGTGCCCATCGAGCCTCCTCTGTCGCTGCTCGAATGGGAACGCGCACCCGCCGTCCAGGTTCGCGCGAAATATGAACACTACCAGGAGTACCTGAAGCGCATCCCAGCCCTCCGCGCCAAACCCGTTCCCATCGCCATCGACGAATGGGCTTACTTCGGAGGCAACCGCGACGGATATAAGGTTGTTCCGGCATACGCGTGGGCCTTCCACGAAATGTTCCGCCACTCCGAGATCTTTCAGATGGGCGCATTCACCTTCGCAACCGCGATGATGAGCCAGAACCGAACTGAAGCCATCCTCAATCCCACTGGAATGCTGTTCAAGATGTATCGCGATCACTTCGGCACTATCCCCGTCGAGGTGACCGGAGACTCTCCGCAGCCGAAGCCAACGTTTCCGGCTGGCGGCGATCAACCCGCGGTCAACCCCGGCAGCGACACGTATCCGCTGGATGTGAGTGCCGCGTTAAGTGAAGATCGCAAGACTCTCGCCATTGCCGTGCTCAATCCATCGGACGCCGAACAGAGCATCAAGATTGCGATCAGCGGAACGAAGCTTGCGAGTGAAGGAAAGGTGTGGCGCATGGCTCCTGACTCCATCGACGCAACGGTTCAAGTGGACAAGAAACCAGAGGTTCAGGTCGAAGAACAGACGCTAGGTGCGCTGCCTGCCACCATCACGGTGCGCCCCTTCAGCGTGAACATTTATTCCTACCCGGTGCAGTAGCCAGGTCTTTCGAGAGAGGGTCTTGATGAAATCAACGAAGTTGTTCATTGCGTGCGCAATCACATTGGCAGTTGCACCCGGTTCATGGCTTGCGGCGCAGGTGCAGACGAACGTTCCCGAAGTCGTCTCTGGCGCAAAGCCTGTGGCAGTCGAGCACATCAAGATCCACGGCACGGCACTTGAAGGCAATCTTGAAGGCGACGCCGTCGATCGTGACGTCATCGTTTTTCTGCCGCCCAGCTACCAGAAAGACAAGAAGCGCCGCTATCCCGTGGTCTACGCGCTGCACGGCTACTCCATCGGCGCCGAACAGTGGACGCATGAGATCCACGTTCCGCAGACCGTCGAAGGTGCGTTCGCGCTAGGCTCGCACGGAAATGATCGTCGTCCTGCCCGATTCCAAAACCATCTACAACGGATCGATGTACTCAAGTTCCGCCACCACCGGCGACTTCGAGAAGTTCATCTGCGCACGACGTCGTCTCTTACATCGACGCGCACTACCGCACCATCCCCGATCGCACCAGCCGCGGTCTTGTCGGCCACTCCATGGGCGGCTATGGAGCCTCGCGGATCGGTATGAAGCATCCTGACGTCTTCGGCGCTCTCTACATCATGAGTCCCTGCTGCATGTCTTCGATGGTCGGGGGCGGACCGGGCACCGCCGATCAGATCAAGGAGCGGGCGATCGCCAGCGAGAAGAAGGTTGCCGCAGCCAAGTCTCCAGCGGACCTGGCAGCACAGTCGCCGGGCTTCGCCTCCGCACAATATGCAACGGCAGCGGCGTGGGCTCCCAATCCGAAAAACCCGCCGCTTTACTTCGATCTGCCAACCAAGGACGGCATTCCGCAACCGGAGATCGTAGCAAAATACACGGCCAACTCACCCCTGGCCTTCGTCGATCAGTACATCGGCAATCTCAAGCAATACCGCGCCATCTCTATGGACGTGGGCGATCAGGATGGACTGCGATTCGACGCTACCAAGCTGCACACCATCCTCGACAACTACGGAATCGCAAACAGCTTTGAGATTTACTCCGGCACGCATGTCAGTGCAGTCGCCGATCGTTTCCAGAATCATGTGCTGCCGTTCTTCAGCAAGAACCTCTGCTTTACAGCAGATTGCCGTTAATTGGCAGAATGCCGGCAGACAGAAAGTCGAGATCAAAGATGCCTTTGAAATCAGGAATTCTCCGCACAGGGCGTGATGGTTGGAACCTTATGCCCACCTTGTTTTTCTTCTTTATGAGCTCGGCGGTGGCTGCTGCACAAATGCCCGGACAGAAGGCGGCAGGTCCTCCGCCCGCGCAAATCGAGCAGACAAGCCACGGCCTCCGCGCCACTGCGGGCAGTGAAGCCCTCGAGGTCACCGTGTGTGCTGACTCGGTGATCCACGTTGTTGCTACTCCCGAACCATCCGCCCCCACCTCACCGCGTCCGTGGATGCTCGATGCAAAGCAATCCTGCCCTGGAGCGCCATTCACGTTTGCTCAGGATGTGAAAGCGGCCAGTTTGAAGACTGCTCAGCTTGAGGTGATCGTCAACATCGAACGCGGCAATCTCTCATTTCGCGCCGTCAATGGAGACTCACTGCTGAACGAAGGCAACAGCATCCCGCGAACCTACGAACCGGTCGAGCTCAATGGAGAACACACCTACCGCGTTACCGACCGCTTTTCTCCATCGATCTCCGAAGCGGTCTATGGGCTCGGCCAGCATCAGAACGGCATGTTCAACTATCGCGGCGCCACGGTGGAACTGGGTCAAAACAACACCGATGTTGCGATACCCCTGCTGATTTCGAGCAAGGGGTACGGGCTGATGTGGAACACGGCGGCGCTCACGTACTTTGACAATCGATTCCCGCTCGATATGAAGCTGACTTCCATCGCCGGCAAGTCGATCGATTACTACTTCCTCTACGGTCCGGAGATCGACGCCGTTCTTCACGAGTACCGCACCATGACCGGCCACACGCCCATGCTGCCGAAGTGGGCCTATGGCTTTTTTCAATCGAAGGACCGCTACATATCGCTCGACGAGATTCGCGGGATCGCAGAGCGCTATCGCCGGGAACATATTCCGCTCGACGCCATCGTGCAGGATTGGTTCTGGTGGAAAACCGAAGGCGATCCCGTCTTCAATTCCAACTATCACGACGTCGCACAGGATCTAGAGGCCCTGCACAAAGAAAACGTGCACGCCATGATCTCTGTCTGGGGGCTGCTCGATCCCAACTCCGAAACCTATAAGCTCCTCGATGCAAAGCACGAGCTTGTGTCCGACGCGCACGTCTACGACGCCACCAACCCCGAGGCGCGCGACCTCTACTGGCAGCACCTGCCCGGCAAGCTGCTGGCGCAGGGATGGGATGCATTCTGGCTCGACAGCGCCGAGCCTGAAGAATACTGGCCGCACATGGGCGACGCCATCCTCAGCAGCCGCCAGATCGCCATCGGCAACGGCGCGGAATTCACCAATGTCTTTCCCCTTGCGCACACCCTCGGTGTGCAGGATCACTGGAAGGCGCAGAACCCGGGCAAGCGCGTCTTTCTGCTCACGCGTTCCGCATTTCTCGGCCAGCAACGCGTAGGCGCCACCGTCTGGTCGGGAGATGTCTACGGCACCTACTGGGGCTTGACCCACCAGGTTCCAGCCGGTCTCAATTTCGCGCTGTCTGGAGCTCCATATTGGACCACTGACATCGGCGGCTATTGGCCTCCGCACGAAGACCCAATCGCCGATCCCGCGTTCCAGGAACTCTACGCGCGCTGGTTCGAATACGGCACGTTCTGCCCCATCTTCCGCACGCACGGGCACCGGCCACATAACGAGCTATGGGCCTTTGACAAAGTCGAGCCCATCCTTGTGAGCTACGACAAGCTCCGCTACCGGCTGATGCCGTATATCTATTCGTTGGCCTGGAAGGTAACGAGCGAGGACTACACCATTCAGCGTCCGCTCGTGATGGACTGGCGCGGCGACTCCAACACATGGAACCTCGGCGACGAATTCATGTTCGGCCCTGCCATCCTGGTCAACCCGGTGCTCAAAGCCGACGCGACCAAACGAAGTGTCTACCTGCCCGAAGCCGCTGCGTGGTACGACTTCTGGACCGGTAAATCGCTCACAGGCGGGCAGGAGATCGAAGCCGATGCGCCGCTTGATCGTATTCCGCTTTTCGTGCGAGCTGGTTCCATCCTTCCCTTGGGCCCGCAGATCGAATACGCCACGCAGGATCCCGCAGGGCCGATCGAGCTTCGCATTTATCGCGGCGCCGATGGGAAATTTGATCTTTATGAAGACGCAGGCGATGGATACGAGTACGAGAAGGGTCAGCATTCCGTCATCCCAATCCAATGGAACGATCACAACTTGTCACTCACCATCGGCTCGCAAGGCAAGGCTCATTCCCCGGAATGATCGAACACCGCAAATTCCGCGTCGTCCTGGTCGCAAGCGGACATGGCATCGGCTTGGATGAGGCTGCTACGGTCAATGCGGAAATTAGTTACGAGGGCAAGGAAATTCAGGCAACCATCAGGTAATAAGCTGCTGCGCCGGGCCTCGCAATGCAAAATGGTCCACGCTACGCTCACATCCTTTTACGGAGAAGGCCGGTTATGACGAAATACAAGCTCTCGCTTCTGCTGGCGGCTCTGCTGTGCGCACCCTTGGCTGCCCAATCTCACTCGGCCGATCCCTGTGCCGCTCTCTCCGGCCTTAGAATCGGCGGCACCGAAATCACCAAGGCCGCGCTCGTTCCCGCCGGAACCACCGTCCCGCCGCCGTATCCCGGTGCTCCTTCCATTGGCCCGCTTCCAGCGCATTGCCGCGTCGACGGCGTTATCAATCGCCGCAAGGGCGTCGACGGTCAGGAGTTCGGCATCGGCTTTGCTCTTGCACTGCCCGAACATGCGGCATGGAACGGTGACTTCATGATGCAGGGCGGCGGAGGCGGCAATGGCATTATCGCGTATCCCGCTGGAGCGAACTACGCAGGCGACAAGCCAGCGCTCTCCCGCGGATTCGCGGTGGCCAGCACCGATACAGGGCACAAGGCAAAAACGGGCGCCTTCGATTTCACTTTCATGCGCGACCAGCAGGCCTATCTCGATTTCGCCTTCCTCGCGAACGCTGAAGTCGCCGGAGTAGCCAAGCAGATCATCGCGCACTACTACGCAAAGCCTGCAGCGTATCTCCTACTTTGTCGGCTGTTCCACGGGCGGCCGCGAAGGCATGATCCTCTCGCAGCGCTATCCCACCGTGTTCAATGGGATCGTCTCCGGTGACCCGGCCATGCGCACCGGCCTGTCTAACCTTGCCATCGCGCAATGGATCCCAGTGGCTTACAACCAAGCCGCTCCGAAAGACGCCTCCGGAAAGCCGCAGATCGACAAGTTCCTCACCGACGACGATCGAAAGCTCTTTATGGGTGCGCTGATGAAGCAATGCGACGCGAAAGACGGTGTAGCCGACGGCATGATTTCCGATCCTCTTGGCTGCGACTTCGACCCCACGGTCCTCGCTTGTAAACCCGGCGAGGCCGATGCCTGCATCGTCTCCGAGAAAATCAACGCTATCAAGAAAGCCTTCGCCGGACCGAAGAATACATACGGTACTCAGGTTTATCCTGGCTTCCTTTACGATGCGGGTATCGCAGCAAAAGGATTCGCTCCGGGACTGCTGGCGCTCGGTCCCAACGGCCTTTTCGGCCCTTACACCACAGCAACAGAACTTGACGTCGACAGAGCGGCGCTCCATGCCTCCGACCCGCTCGTCGAACCGGCGTCCACCAATCTCTCTACGTTCTCACTCAGCGGCGGCAAGCTTATCTTCTTCCACGGCGACAGCGATCCGTGGTTCTCGCCCCTCGATACACTCGGCTATTACAAATCACTAGAGGAAACCAATGGCGGCACCGAAAAGGTTGCTTCCTGGAGCCGCATTTTTCTGGTGCCGGGGATGGCTCATTGCGGCGGCGGCCCGTCTCTCGATCAATTCGACATGCTCAGTGCCGTCGTCAGTTGGGTCGAAAAAGGCACAGCGCCCGATTCCGTCATCGCTACCGGCCAGGCATTCCCCGGCCGCAGCCGCCCGCTCTGCGCATATCCAAAACACGCTCAATACACCGGATCCGGGGACACCCAGGATGCCAGCAACTTCCGATGCCAATTGCAACGCTAGATCGTCGCGAGAGATTCGAATTCATGCTTCATCGATCCGTTCGTGTCGATTGATTTGCCCGACCCTTGCCCAAGCCCGCCGCGCCAACAAATCCGAGCCCACTTACTCGCGGTGGCAACCCGCTCTCCCTTGGCGAGATCGAGTGCATGGATACCGCCTGCGTCAATGGAACTGAAGTCGGCGGCATCATATCTCCAGAGAAAGCATGAGCGAGCTCAGACTCTTCCCGTGCGCATCGAGACGCAGTGAACGCGTAACGCTGTCGGCCGGCTGGCGCTGCAGGACGAAGTTCAGCGCGCACAGATTTGGAACGCAGTATCGTATGACCGGCTTCGTGATGTGTTCACGGAACAGTTCGCTCACTCGCTCCACTGTCACTCGCTCGACCAGTGTCGGATAGTCCTCGTCGCGATAGGCGAACACTGCAATGTTTACAAGGTTTCCCTTGTCGCCGGCACGCGCATGTGCAATTGCCTGCAGCTTCATCAGGCTACCTCCATCGAGAAGGTTGGCGTGACGAGTTCGCGTGCGATGAGCGCGGGTACGATGGCAATGTTCTCCCGCACCGAGAATGTCACTCCTGCCCCTGCGGCAGGCCCATTCAGGTAGAGGCTCTCCACTTCGCGTGTTAGACGCTTCGCATCGACCTCGCGCGTGAATCGCGCCGCAGCTCGCAGCCGCACTTCGTAGGGAGTGGGCCAATCGCCGGGAGGGCCGTGCATCGAGCTGAGTCCGATGAGGTCGATCCTCAGATCGTCGGCTCCGATGTGAGCCAGACGCTTGTCGAGTATCTGGCGTGCAAGCTCCGCGCGCGGCAGCGCACCCGGTCCCGCATATGAGATTTGCCCTTCAGCAATGACTCCGTCGTCGATGCCGATGGAAACCTTGTAATTCTGCGGCCGCGCCTGTCCCTTTGCACCAGAAACATGCATTGCACCACGAGCCTGCTGCTCGAAGCGAATCCCTGTGAAGTCGGCGATCACGTCAGGCGTTATGTATGCCGATGGGTTCAAAACCTCGTACAGTATTTGTTCACGGCAGGTCTGCAGGCTGATGAGTCCGCCGGAACCCTCAACCTTGGTCAGCATTGCCGAACCATCTTCAATCACCTCTGCCAGCGGAAATCCAAGCCGATCGAGATCCGGAACATCCTTGTATCCGGGATCCGCGAAGTAGCCGCCCGTCAGTTGCCCGGCGCATTCCAGCAGATGGCCTACCGCAGTGCCCTGTCCCAGCAGATCCCAGGACGCTAGGTTCCAGCCAAACGAGTGTATGAGCGCTCCCAGAAACAGCGAAGGGTCAGCCACTCTTCCCGTCAGAACCACATCTGCGCCGTGATCAAGGACCTCAGCCAATGCGTCGGCGCCCAAGTATGCATTCGCGGAGATGATCATCGCGTGAGCTGGAACGGCCTGATCGTCGAAAGCCTTGAACGCATCTTTGAGTAAGAGAACGTCATCGCCTTCCATGCACGCAATTCGCAATCCATGAAGTCCCAGAGTTCGGGCGATTTCGATCGTTTGTAGCGCGGCCGCCCTCGGATTCGCCGCGCCCATATTGCTGATCACGCGAACTCCGTTGCGGCGGCACGCCGGCAAGATAGCACGCATGCGTTCGGCGAGAAGCGGATCGTATCCGGCGTTGGGATCTTCGCGCTTGCGCAGCTGACTCAACGCGATCGTTCGCTCGGCCAGGCACTCGAAGACAAGGAAGTCGAGTTGACCCTGTTCGGCGAGTTCGACTGCGGGGTCAATGCGATCGCCGGAGAATCCGGCTCCCGCGCCGATTCTGATCTTCTTCATCTGCGCTCTCCGCAACAAACCACAATGCTCGGCTTCGCCTGGAGTATCGATACGAACTTTGCATTTGTATCTTGCATAAACCGCCGGCGAAGTCTTCGTACGTCGTGATCGATCATTCTTACTCTTTCCCGCCTTACAGCGGAATTACATGAAACAGAACGGCAGCGATCGTCATCACGATCGATGCTCCGAACAGAAACGGACCAGCAAAACGCTGATGTGTGCTCAATTCGATTTCACTAAGTCCGGTTACCAGAAACGTGGCCGGCGTGAGCGGACTTACAGGGAAACCCGTGGTCATCTGCCCCAGCAGCGCGGCTTTAGCAACGCTCGTCGCAGGCAGTCCACATCCCTGAACGGCGGCGGCGAGCACAGGGAGGATGCCGAAGTAAAACGAGTCAGGGTCAAACAGCAGACTCAACGGCATGGCCACCAGGGCAAGCACCACGGGAATGTGCGGCGCGAATCCCGCCGGAATCTGGGCGATTGAGACTCTCGCCATAGCGTCGAGCATTCCGCTGCCTTTTAGGATTCCAGTGAAGACGCCGGCCGAGCAGAGAATGGCGCACATTGATAACGCCGCCTTCGCATGACGGTCGATGGCAGCCCCCTGTTCGCGCACGGTTCTAAAGTTGAGCAGCAGGGCAAGCGTGGTGCCCAGCATGAACGCGATTGCCGGCTCAACCTTGCCGCTGATCACCAAGCCAAGCACCGCCACAGCGAGCACCAGATTGCCGGCGAAGCGAACCCGCGCAACCGCACCCCCAGCCACCGGCGTTGTGCTTGCCGGCAAGAGCGTCGTATCCGTCAGCCCGATGCGCCGCCTCTCCCGGTGACCGAGGTAGGTGGCTACAGCGAAGACATAAACCAGGCCAACGATCTGAACAGGAATCAGGGGCTTGAACAGCGCGATGGGAGTAGTATGCAGCGCGCTGGCAGCGCGAATCGTCGGGCCCGTCCAAGGCAGAAAGTTCACGCCCGCGGCCAGCGATACAGCGCACGCCAAAATCCTGCGATCCATCCCGAGTTCCTGGTACAACGGCAGAAGTGTAGGAACCGCAACCAGGAACACGACTGCCCCGGATCCGTCCAGATGCAGAAGCAGCGCGAGCAGGGACGTCCCGGGAACAATGAGCACCGGGTTTTTGCCGATCCCGCGGAGCAGGATCCTGACGAATGGCTCGATCGTTCCTGAGTCCGTCAGCACTCCAAAGAAAAGAATGGCAAACAGGAACATCGCCACCACCGGCGCAATCGATACGAGCCCAGAGAGAGCAAACTGTGCGGTCTTTAATCCGAAACCCGCCGCTAAGCACGCGGTGACTGGGAACAGAAAGAGCGCAATCAGCGGTGAGACGCGTCGGCTGGCGATCGCGACAATCATGCCGAGGATAGTGATCAGACCCCAGATAGCAAGCATGCTCAGCACCCGGTGATGCCGCCCTTTCGCGAACAAATGCGAGTATAGAGAGGTGCCTCTCAATATGTACATTGCATAAATCAGAAGCCTATAATCTCGAATTCCGATGATTCATGAGCTCCGCCACATCCGTGCCTTTCTCAAAATCGCAGAGACGCGCAACTTCACACGTGCCGCCAACGACATGCATCTTTCGCAGTCCGCGCTGACCGTTCAGGTGCAACAGCTCGAAGAGAGCCTGGGTGTTAGGCTCTTCGACAGGAACAAGCGAGGAGTGACGCTTACGGCTGCCGGCAAGGACGTGTTCGGCCCGCTGCAACGATTGTTCAATGACGCACAGACCATCGTTGAACATGCACGCGACTTGAGTTCCGCCTCTACTGGATTTGTTACTATCGCGGCTCTTCCCACCGTCTGCGCGGGCGCACTTCCAGAGTTGGTGCGAAGCTTCAGCGAGACCTACCCTGGCATTCGCGTGCAGATCTCGGACGTAGTTGCGGAACGCGTTCGTGAAGCTGTGCTCAAACGAGAGGTCGATTTCGGTATCGGAACGCTACTCGGGCGCGATGCAGACCTTCGCTCAACTCCCCTGTTTCAGGATCGCCTGGTTGTCTTTGCTCCCTCGGGCCACCCGCTCTCCACGAAGCACACCATCACGCTTCGCGAGGCATCCACCCATGGGTTGATCCTGCCAAGACGGGAAAGCAGCGTGCGAGAGGCCGTGGAGGCCATTGCACATCGCGAACGGTTGCTCCTGGACATTCGCCATGAAACAAATTTCATGCCCACCGCGCTGGCCTTCGTGCGTGCCAACCTGGGCGTTGCCATCCTGCCAGAGACTGCGGCGGGCGCTGAGACTTCGGCCTTCTTGAGAATTCCGCTCAGCAACAAGTTTTCCAACCGCCAGATCGAGTTGCTTCAGAGAAGAGACGCAACTCTAGTCCCCTGCCGCCGAGAGCCTTGTTCGCCATCTCCTGCATAAGTTCTATGTCAGAAAGCATGACAGCCACGGCGCAGGATCCGCTCGCGCACGAAAAGGTTGAAGCCGTCATCGCGAAATGCGATCAATCCGTTCGAATCAATGAATTGTACACATGCTTCCACGCGCTGCTATAGTCGCGTGCGTTGCTCACACATGCACTTTCCGGAGGCCGTATGGATGGTTTGAAGAAGCTCGCCCTGGCCGCAATGGCTGTACTGGCTGTGCCCCAATTGTTCTCGCAGGCCAGCGTGGTCGGCACCGAAGCAGGCAAGCTGCAAGGCGTGACCCAGGGGCCGGTCGAATCATTCAAAGGGGTGCCGTTTGCCGCGCCTCCTGTGGGAGATCTGCGGTGGCGCGCTCCTCAGCCCGTGCAGCCCTGGTCCGATGTGCGTCAGGCCAACGACTACTCGGCGGACTGCATGCAGGTCCCATTCCCCAGTGACGCCGCTCCACTCGGCACCAAGCCGGCAGAGGACTGCCTCTACCTCAACGTGTGGCGTCCTGCGAGCACAAAGGCTGACGCGAAGCTGCCCGTGATGTTCTGGATCTACGGCGGCGGCTTCGTCAATGGAGGCAGTTCGCCCACGGTTTACGACGGCAGCAAGTTCGCTGAAAAAGGCGTGGTCTTTGTCAGCGCCAACTATCGCCTGGGCCACTTTGGGTTCTTTGCTTTCCCTGAACTCACCAAAGAGAACGCCGATGGCATGGTCGGCAATTATGGCTTCATGGACCAGATTGCTGCCTTGAGGTGGGTTCAGAAGAACATCAGTGCATTCGGTGGAGACCCATCGAATGTTACTGTCTTCGGCGAGTCTGCAGGAGGGTTTTCGGTGAGCATGTTGCTCACGTCTCCTTTAACGCAAGGCTTGTTCTCAAGAGCGATCATCGAGTCTGGAGGAGGCCGCACCAACCTGGGCGGTCCTCGTTATCTCGACACCGCGCTACCGAACGGGCCCCCGTCGGCCGAATCTGTCGGCATCGAGTTCGCTCATAGCGTAGGAGTCGATGGAACCGGCAAGGATGCACTTGATCAGTTGCGGCATCTTTCCGCCGAAAAGGTACTCGGTAATCTCAACATGGCAACCATGAATCAGCCCGGATACGCTGGGCCGATGATCGACGGACGCGTGGTGGTTTCGGACCCGCAATCCGTGTACCTGGCGGGCGCCGGGTGGCATGTGCCTATCATGATCGGCACCAACAGCATGGACATTGGCTTCGGCTTCGCTCCGAACAAGGAAGCGTTGTTTGCACCCTTCGGTGCGAATCGCGAAAAAGCGATCGCGGCCTACGATCCCACCGGCAATGGAGACCTGCGCGCTATGCAGTACCAGGTCGCGATGGATCGATTCATGGTAGAGCCCGCTCGCTTCGTGGCCGGCGTTTTCGCTTCGGAAGGTCTGCCTGCCTACGAATACAGGTTCTCGTACGTTGCGAAATCGATGCGCAGCAAGTGGCCGGGGGCGCCGCATGCGACCGAGATCCCCTTTGTCTTCGATACGGTTCAAGCAAAGTATGGGAAGGACCTTGCCCCCGAAGACGAGAAGATCGCGCAGGCGATGCTCAGTTATTGGGTGGCATTTGCCAAAACGGGTGATCCGAGCACGGGCAACACCCCGGCTTGGCCGCGGTACACACCCGAAACGGATATGCTGATGAACTTCACGGCGAACGGTCCGGTAGCCGAAAAAGATCCTTTCAAAGCGAGACTGGACGTCACGGCGGCATACGTGACTAGCTCAGCTCCTCCATCCGCGCCGAAACCGCCTTCGCGGCCCTGAGGAA
>CAWDJR010000023.1:0-196991 GCA_963802565.1 uncultured Acidobacteriaceae bacterium
CGGTCGCGGGCCCGACCAGGCCGAACGACCGGGACGGACCGTAGTAGCCGCCGTTGACCGCCTCTGGGTCCGCCGCCGCGTACAGCAGCGGCTCAGTCCCCGGCCCGACCTCCTGCGAGGGCAGGATGGTGAAGTCCGATGGCAGGAGGCCGAAGCCGTTGAACGGCGTCCGCTTCGGCGCCTCCCGGCCCAGGCTGGCCCCGGCTCGTCATCTGAATTGCTTGGATGCCGACGGACAGCGAATAAGCGTTTGGATGAATGGAGAATAATCGGCACTCTGGTTAGCGCAGGTTTGCTCGGTGCACAAAAGGGAGATCAATTCAGGCGATCCCGACCGTTGACTGGATTAAAAGTTAATGTCCAACGCCAGCACTTCGGTTGGCGTGGTCCATCCGAAGTTAAATATGTTGGCTGTGAAGTTCACTTTCTTGTGCGTGAAACCCACCAGCACCCCGCGCGGTATGCCCAGCCCGGTATCGTAGACACGGGTTCGCTGCGACACTGCGCCCACCTGCAACCACTTCAGAGGGGAATACGTGAGTTGATTCCAATTGTAGAAATAGCTCCGGCCACGATCCTGAAGGTTGAATACCAGTTCCCCGCTGCTGTAACCCTGAAGCCGCTTGTAGGTAATGGTGAGTAGATAGCCGGGGGCCACGCCGTTCAGATTTCCGAAGACGCCGCCGACCAGTGGCGTCAGCAAGATCACAACCTTTTTGCCTGCGTTAATGTTGTAGCCGGCCCACAGCGACCCCGTTTGCAGGGCCTCATTGTTGTATCGAGCTTCAAAATGCGCCCACTTGCGGTCTGCGGTGAAATCGGGAGACACATAGGACGGTCCACCCGGCACGATGTAGCCGCTGGTGATGAGCGAGAAGGTCCATGGAACTGAAGGGGAATGCGACGGAGTTTCAGGCGATTTGGGGGTTGTCTCCTGCGCCGGAGTGAGGCCTTCGTTCGAATCTGTACAGACGTTGGCTGAAAGCAGTTGAATCGGCTGACAAGCAGGAAGGCATTCGAGACGCTGGGCGTTGGCAAGGGCCGTGAGCATCAAAGCGCCGATGAGCAACCAGCATTTCAATGTATGAATATCCCTGCAGAGTCGAGAGCAACAACAGGCGCGTTGAATGTTGCGGAACATGGAATGCAAGCAGGAACCTCTTACAAAAGTTCCTTGAACATCTGCAGCAGGTCTTTGATTGGAATCTGCAGCGCCAAGACCGGCAGAAATGGGAGCAACGTAGCAACAATCAATTCCACGATCACGCGTCCGGGAATCGGAAACCGCGACATCTGATGGACTGTGCCAACGGTCGAGCTCAGGTCGATCACCGCCGAGAAGTCCGGCACCTCGAGCAAGTTCGTATCCTTCGATTGGCCGATCCACTTCTGTTCGAATTGCCGCAGTTGTTGGAGCATCGTCCGGTCGTGACTGAGAGATGCCTGGAACTTGGCTCTTTTGAGTTGTTCGTTAAAGAAAACCAGTGGTCCCGCAAACAAGGCCGTGATGAGAACCGCCACGGCGATGATGACATATTTGAACCTGACCACAGACACACCTGTCGCCAGAACCAGGTTGGCAAGTCCTCCCGCCAGTCCGGCCGCCAGCGCAAACGCCGGCAACCTGCACGGAGGCAGGCTGTATCCCAGGAACATGAGCCCCCCGGCTTCGTCGGGGTGCGCGCCTCTTAGTTTTAGGTCCAGTCGGGAAATCATCCAGAGAGCTCGCCACCAGAGACACACGCGATAGAGAAAATGCATAACAACAAACACATAGATAGGCTGGCTGACCACCGCAAAGTACCACTCCGCCATGGACAAACTCCCCGGGCCTGCAGAACCGGAAGTTCGCCACGTCGATGAGAAGGCGGTTGAAAGGGCTGGAAGAAAAACAAAGGCTTCGGAATGTCCGTATGCAATCGCGAGACAAACCCAGTCGGCTATGCGCGAATAGCGAAGCCGCACAGTGGAAGAGAGAATGTTAAGAAAACGCTCCTGGTCGGTATCTTTGACCAGTCCCGCCTGCAGGAAGTGCTGTGCGATTTGCTCAAACCGGTCACGAAGGAAGGAAGGGGCTGCAATGAGCAACGGCAGCGCAACAAAGTACCGGGCATAGATCCCGACATCTTCAAGGAAGGAGCGCGGCTGGGTCGGCCCAATCGCCACGCCTTGAATGGCGGCCAGGATAGCCATCGGAATCCAGGTGACCGAGACTAATAGCAAAATCCTTTGCCGCAGAGTCAACTGCTCGAACCATCTCCGCGGAGCGGACTTCTCCAGGCCGAAAAATGATCCGGGATCGAAGAGAGGAAACTCCGGGGCGTTAGGAATGGCGCTGCGCTTGGTTCCGTCTTCATTCGGCATGATCACCTCGGCCACGCGGACGCCCCGATCCCTCTCCCGTAGCAGCGGACGACACTCAACCGCAGAGAAGAACGATCTCAGCACACGTCTCGCGCCCCAGTCAGTTTCATAGCACGGCTTCCATGTAGACCACTGTCAGAACAGACAGTACAACGGCTTTGTTCCAAAGAGATGGTCTGTCCCACGGTCACCCTGCATTTGGAGTCGACGAATGCGGGATGCCACAATAGAGACTCGCCGCTTCCCAGGCGACCATAGCAGCAACCTCCCATCCAATGGATATGAGTTCGCCCAACGCCCGAGCCCCTGAGTCCTCGACCCAAGCCTCCCTCGACGCATCCGATTCAAGCGTCAGTTCCGTTCATTTCGGCTTCGACAATTCGTATGCGCGATTGCCGGAGCGGTTCTATTCCCGTCTGGCCCCCACACCGGTAGCGGCACCGCAGTTAGTCAAGGTGAACGCGGAACTGGCGCGGAGCCTGGGTATCGAACCGAATGCGCTGGCGAGTACAGAAGGTGTCGAGATTCTGGCGGGCAACAAGATCGCCGAGGGATCAGAGCCAATCGCCCTGGCTTACGCGGGGCACCAGTATGGATACTTCGTGCCGCAGCTCGGGGATGGACGGGCCATCCTGCTGGGCGAGGTGGTGGGACTGGACGGGGTGCGCTACGACATCCAGCTGAAAGGCTCCGGGCCGACTCCCTTCTCCCGCCGCGGCGACGGAAGAGCTGCGCTCGGACCGGTGTTGCGGGAGTACATCGTAAGCGAAGCGATGGCAGCGATGGGCGTTCCGACCACGCGAGCGCTGGCTGCGGTGACCACGGGAGAACGCGTGCTGCGCGAGACCGTTTTGCCGGGCGCCATATTTACGCGAGTCGCGGCCAGCCATCTGCGCGTGGGTACTTTTCAGTATTTCGCTGCGCGACAGGACATCGATGGACTGCGCACGTTGGCTAACTATGCAATCGCACGGCATTATCCTGAGGCCGCGCATGCCGAGAGTCCAATCCGCGCATTGCTGGATGGGGTGATTGCACGGCAGGCCAGGCTGGTGGCGCAGTGGATGATGATCGGCTTCGTCCATGGCGTGATGAATACCGACAACTGCTCGATTTCAGGCGAAACTATCGATTTCGGACCGTGCGCTTTTATGGAGGCTTACGATCCCGCGACGGTTTTCAGCTCTATCGACGCCAACGGACGCTATGCGTATGGCAACCAGCCGCGCATCGCGCTGTGGAATTTGACACGACTGGCGGAGGCATTGCTCCCGGTGCTCGCAGAGGAAGCAGGCAGCGAGGAGGCCGCAGTGGCGTCGGCTAATGAGGCGCTCGCTGCTTTCGATCCGCAATTTGAAGCGGCGCGGCTAACCGGGCTGCGGCGCAAGCTTGGGCTGTTTACCGAACGCGAGGAGGATGCGGCGCTGGCTGAAGACTTGTTGCAGCGCATGGCCGTTAACAGTGCCGACTTTACGTTGACGTTTCGGCGGCTGTGCGATGCGGCAGTCGGGGTTGAGGGCGACGCTGGGGCGCGTGGGCTGTTCGCCGATCCGGCTTCTTATGATGCATGGGCTGCGAAGTGGCGGCTACGACTGGAAGAAGAATCTATTTCGGCAGAAGCGCGGGCTGCGGCGATGCGCAAGGTGAATCCGGCATTTATTCCGCGCAACCACATGGTGGAAGCGGCACTGAACGCTGCGATGGGTAAGCAGGATTTTCATCCGTTCGAAGAGTTGCTCGACGTGGTGTCGCGGCCCTATGAAGACCGGGCTGATATGGAGCGCTACGCAGTGCCGGCACGACCGGAAGAGCGCGTGTGCCAGACTTTCTGCGGTACGTAAGGAAGTGGGTTTGCGAAGGGTTTCAACGCGCGCGTGGATGAGTGCGGTCGTAGACTGCCTCCAACTGCGAGGTTGTTAGCTGCGTGTATCGCTGCGTGGTGGACAGGCGCTCGTGCCCAAGCAGTTCCTGAATCGCGCGCAGGTCGGCGCCTTCTTCAAGCAAGTGGGTGCCGAAGGCATGGCGCAGGGTATGGGGATGCACATCGGCCGAGAGCCCGCGCAGGATGGCCACGCGCTTTACGATTCTGCCTACACTGCGCGTGGTGAGGCGCGCTTCCGCGCCGGGCTTACCCAGACCGCGCAGTTGCAGGCTGACAAATAATGCGGGAGTCGACAAGGCTTTCGCCCCTGACTTTGCGGTTAGACGCGCAGCGCGTTCGCCGAGGTAGGTGCGAAGCGCTTGGGCGGCCGCATCACCGAGAGGGACGAGTCGCTGCTTGTGTCCCTTGCCGCGCACCAGGATGGCTTCGTTGGCCCAGTGAATATCGTTCAGATTGAGGCCTGTCAATTCGGCGTTACGGATGCCGCATCCATAGAGCAATTCCAGAATCGCCTGGTCGCGTACCGGCCAGCTCGCTGCTTCGTCATCCACGCTATCCATCACGCGATTCATCTGCTCAATCGACGGAACACGCGGCAGGTGTTTGGGCAATCGCGGCGTTGCTACGAGGGAGGCGACGTTCTGTTGCACATGCGCAGCGCGAGCCAGCCACTTGAACCAGCTGCGAATCGCGGCCAGGGCGCGTGCCGTGGAAGCCTTTGACAATCCTCGCTCAAGCAGCAAGCCAAGATAGGTGCGGATGTGAAGATGTTCGATTTGATCCACCGATGCAATGGCAGCGTGGCGGTCGGCCATGTATACGGCAAAGTCGAGGAGTTCGCGTCGATAAGCTCGCAACGTGTGTTCTGAAGAGCCACGCTCATTCTGGAGAACGCGCAGGTACTCGTCCACGAGGCAAGCAAGGGGCGGCGGAGCGGCAGACCGCGGCGAATCCGGCTGCGACGAATTCGGCTCAACGGTATCGTGCTGAGAGGGGGCGATGATCATTGCTGTTCCTCGCCATGGCGCTCAACTTCGTCAGGTTGAACAGACTTCTTGCTCTTGCCACCGTGAATGATGTGCAACGAGTTATGTTTCGTGGGTGTAGTTGTCGCTGGTTCTTCGGCCTGTATCTTCGCCTTGGCGCGGGGATGATGTTCGCGGTGAACGGCCTTCAACCTGCCGAGCGCGAGATGGGTGTACACCTGCGTTGTAGAAATATCGGCGTGCCCCAGCATCACCTGCACTGAACGCAAATCCGCGCCGTGCTCCACCATGTGCGTGGCGCAACTATGTCGCAGCTTGTGGGGGCTCGCGTCTTTGTTTGCCATCTTGACCAGGTGCCAGACCCATTGGCGCGTCAGGGGCATTCCGCGCAGGGAGAGAAAAAGGCGCGTCGCATCCTGGCGCGTCACATTTGTTTTTCGCTTGGTGCTGATGCGGGCGAGGTGCGGTCTTCCCAGGCGCAGATATGTTTCCAACGCCGCTAATGCCGTGCGCCCCAGCGGAACGATGCGTTCCTTGTCGCCCTTGCCGCGCACCATCACGCGACCGGCGTCGAGAGACAGGTCGCTCGTGCCTAGACTCGTGATTTCAGAAACGCGCAGTCCGCCGGCGTAAAGCAGCTCGAGAATTGCCTGATCGCGGAAGGCGGTGGCCTGCGCCTGCGGATGCGACGCGACCATGGCGGCGCGCTCAAGCATCTCCGCCACTTCGGGTTCAGCCATGGATTTCGGCAACACTTTCCAGGCCTTGGGCGATTCGATGTTGATGGTTGGATCGTGATGAATGCGCTTGTCGAGCAAGAGCCACTTGTAGAATCCGCGCAGACAACTGAGCTTTCGCGCGGCGCTGCGCGAGTCAATGGAGTGCGTTCTGAGATGCTCGAGGAATGCAGCCACATCCTGCTGCGCCGCGGTGACCAGGACCCCTTGCCTACCCTCAAGGAATTCGGAAAAAGTCTTCAGATCGCCGTCATAGGCCTCGCAGGTAAGTGGACGCAACCCCTTTTCCACCCGAAGATATGCCTGATAGTCCTTCAGAAGCCCGAGGTTGTTTTCAACGCCCACAGATTTGATTATCCGCGTGAAAACAGGTGACTTGAGTTTTCTGGCGGAGTTACCGAACCTCGTTCATCACGGACTCAAATTCGTTAACTCATTTTTCATTTTCCCGGTTGCTCATCACTGACGAAGAGCCGACAAAATGGCACGCTCCATGACGTCGAGATCGGAATCGCCTTTGAACTCTGCAATGATCTTTCCTTCGCGATCAATCAGATAGGTCACTGGCAGTCCCAGGAGCCCGCCGTATTCATCGCCGAGTTGCGCGTCGCCCATCACCACTGGAAAATCAAGCTGGAGCCTGCGAACCGTCTTGCGCACTGGGTCCGCAGTGTCATCCATCGAAACGGCCAGCACCTCGAAGCCCTGCGCACTATACTTCTTCCGCCATGTCTGAAACTTCGGTAGTTCAACCTGGCAACCGGCACACCACGTCGCCCAAAAATCGAGCAACACCACTTTGCCGCGAAACTTATCGAGAGCAATTTTCCGCCCAGTCAGATCACTGCGCACAAATGGAGGAGCCGGTTTGCGCAGGAGGCTCTGCGGCTCTTGCGCACTGGACAAGGCCGCAACCATCGTTACCGCGCAGATGGTCCGTCGAAGATATTTAAGAATGCCCATGATGGCCGGCGGCAATGCTCAGCCGCTACTCGCCCTTCTCTACAGGGTAGCCTTTGGACACCCAATCGTCGCCGAAGTTCGAGGCGATGTAGAGAGCTTTGACGTTGGTGAATCCCAGGTCGTGGAGTTGCTTGTACGCCGGACCGATATTAGGGCACTTGGCCCATGGGCAGCAGCCGCAATAGATGACGATCAGTTGTTTTTTCGAGAGCGGCGCCGAAAACTTCTTGAGCAATATCATCCCGTTTGCCTGCGAGCCCGGACCTGCGAATCCAGCGTTCGGAATATGCGCCTGCTGGAACATGACGAACGAGCCTACCTGAAATACGACAGGGCGATCGCCAAATCCGGGTTTCAAGAGAGTCGCCAGTTCTGCGGGCTGGATCTGGTCGGATTGAGGAACCGTAGTGGCACTGACGGGGGCCGGATTGGAGGATTGAGCACGGGTTGCCGCTGCCAATGACAAGCTTATAACCGCAATGAAGACAATAACCTTGGACGAAAAGCTGAGACGCATCGATAACTCCTTGGGTAACCATTCATTCTAACGCCGGGTGCTCTGACAGGTGTTATCGACGAAAATGGAGTTGAGCATTTCAAAGAAATCAAACCCAGGATCAAAAGCGCTTGTCATCAACGCAACAAATCAAGAGCACCCGCTGGACCGCTGAACAACTCGAGCGGCTCGTCTTCGAGGCGGACCCCAAAATCGCCATCTTCGACTGCGATGGCACGCTTTGGAACGGCGACTCCGGCCACGGGTTCATGGTGTGGTCACTCGAACAGGGACTCGTATCCCGCTCCACTACAGATTGGATGGACACACGGTATCGCGGTTATGTAGCGGGCAAGGTAAGCGAGTTGCAGATCTGCGGCGAGATGGTGCAGATTTACTCCGGGCTTCGCGAGCAGGAGCTGCGCGCAGCTGCGGCGCGCTACTTCAATGAGCATGTGCAACCTCACATTTTCAGCGAGGTTGCGGCGCTGGTTGAGAAACTTCGCAAAGCCAAGGTCGAACTGTGGGCCGTCAGCTCCACCAACAAATGGGTGGTGAGTGAAGGCGTGCGATCGTTCGGCATTCCCGAAGAGCGCGTGCTGGCCGCCGAGGTGAAAGTGGCGGACGGCCTCATCACCGGCGAACTGGTCGATGTGCCTACCGGCCCTGCAAAGGCGGCTGCGCTTAGTCGCGTCGGAATTCCGCACCCGGATGCCGTGTTTGGCAACTCGCTGCATGACCTGGCGATGCTGGAGATTGCGGCACATGCGTTCCCGGTGAACCCATCGACGGCGTTGCTGGCGGAGTGCGGAAAACGCGGCTGGGGATATTTTCGTCCGCGTGAAGCCGATGAAGGGCCGGCGACTATCGCCGGCGAATAGCCGATCGGTTATAAATGCCGGTAACAAAATGGCTGTGAACCATTTCAGTGCATGAAGGGCCAGGTGCGGCGTTCACGACGTGAATGGTCGCCGGGCATTTACACTAGAGCTGTGGAAGAGCCGCAGCCCATCTCCAATCCGCGTCCTGCAGGCCCCGCACTTCGCTTCGTGGTTGCCGGGCTGCTCGTTCGCGACGGCCTGGTGCTCATCTGCCAGCGCCGCCCCGACCAGCCAATGGCGCTGCAATGGGAGTTTCCCGGCGGGAAGATTGAACCAGGCGAAGGCCCCGAACAAGCTCTCGTCCGTGAATTGCAGGAAGAGCTTGGTATCCGCGCTACCATTGGGCCGCGCGTAACTCACATTCGCCACAATTACCGCCATGGTGGCGCCGTCGATCTGCAGTTTTTCGCCGTGCCCTCGTTTGAAGGCGAACTTGAAAACAAGATCTTCCATCAGTTCAAGTGGGTCAAGCTCGAAGAACTTCCCGAGTACGAATTCCTGGCTGCCGATCGAGGACTGATCCGCGATCTGGCTGCGGGCAAGCTGCTTTAGGGATATCCAGCAACGCTGTTCACTACTTCTTCAGCAGCCCTAGATCGATCATGCTCTGCGCGGTTGCCACTACGCAGTCTTCGCGCGAACGCGGCTTCCATCCCAGAACGCGCTGCGCCTTTTCGCTGGTGGCGTTCTTCCACTTGCCCAGTTCCGGAATAATCTGCTTCACCGCCGGATCGCGCAGGGCTGCCAGCCGCACCAGCAGGTTGGGCAACTGCCGCGTTGGTACGCGCTTTGCTGCGTCGCCCAGGCGCGCCTTCAGCACCTTCGCGATCTCAATGATCCACATGAAGTCGCCGGCAACGGCCAGGAATCGCTCGCCTTTGGCCGCGGGGTCAGTCATCGCGCGCAGATGCAGATCGGCCACATCGCGCACGTCGACCACGCCGAAACACATGCGCGGCAAGCCCGGGAGCGCGCCATCCATCATGCGCTGGACCAGCAGAATCGAGGTGGCATAATCCGGGCCGAGGACAGGCCCGAATACTCCGACCGGGTTGACCACGGACAATTCAAGTCCGCGTCCCTCGCTGGCGATGAAGTCCCATGCCGCGCGTTCTGCCAGCGTTTTCGATTTCGTGTACGGCATCACGTCTGCGCCGTTCGGATTGGTCCAATCCTTCTCAGTGAACATCGCCTCCTGCTGCGCGTGTCCATACCCCACCGCCGCAAACGACGACGTCAGCACTACCCGTTTCACACCGGCATCACGCGATGCTCGCAGAACCCGCAGCGCCCCATCGCGCGCAGGAATAATCAACTCATCCTCATGCTTCGGTACCGCAGCCGGAAACGGCGACGCCATGTGGAGCACAAACTCGCAGCCTGCCACGGCCGCAGGCCACCCTGCATCGCTGGTCAAATCCGCTGCGACGAATTGAAGGCGGTCGCCGGGTTCCGATCCTCCGCGCTTGAGCATCGCGCGTACATCTGCCTCGCGGGAAAGACTGCGGACCGTCGTTCGTACATGGTGGCCTGCACCAAGCAATTGCAAAATCGTCTGACTCGCAATGAATCCTGAACCACCAGTAACCAGCACTGTGCTCATGAAATGCTCCTTGCTTTTTGATGCCGGGCCCTCAACAAAGCTTCTAAGAAGAAATTGTCTTTGATGATCACGGTGGACTGAGAAGCTCTGAGAAATTATGCAGCGCGTAAATCGTAAGTTTAAGTGTTGAAGGCCAATGGATGCGGGTCAATGCCTTGGGATCAATCCCCAAAGCATGACCATCGTCATCCCGATCACAATAATGCTCGTGCTCCATGCCACCAGGTTCCATACAAGCGAGTTCTTGTGCTTGCCCATGAGGTCCTGGCGATTAATCAGCAACAGCATCAGGATGATTACAACCGGGAGCAGCACGCCGTTCAACACCTGTGACAAGATTGCGAAGTTGATCAGTTGCGCATCCGGCAGCACCAGCACCGTGAGCCCGCCGCCCGCGATCAACAGCGTGTAAAGCCAATAGAAGGTCGGCGCCTCTTTGAAGTTCTTGTCCACGCCCGACTCAAGTCCCAGGCCTTCGCAGACCGTGTACGCCGTCGACAAGGGCAGAATCGATGCGGCAAACAGCGATGCATTGAAAAGGCCGAACGCGAACAGCAGGAATGCGTAATCCCCCGCCAGCGGCCGCATCGCTTCAGCTGCGTCCGCTGCCACGGTGATTGCCCCCATCCCGTGGACAAATAGCGTTGCGGCGCAGGCCACCACGATGAACCATGCAACGATATCCGTGAACATGCTGCCGACGATGACGTCGAGGCGCGATGCGGAATAATCCTTGACGCGAATTCCCTTCTCGACGACGGACGACTGCAGGTAGAACTGCATCCAGGGCGCGATGGTCGTACCCACGATCCCGATCGCCATGTACATGTACGACTTCTCTTTCCACACGCTCTTGTCGGGCAACTTGACGGTTGCCAGCAGCGCCTCATGCCAGCTCGGCTGCGACAACACACCGGCAAAGATGTACGCGATGTAGACCACCGATGCGACGAGAAAGATTTTCTCCGTGCTCTTGTAGTTGCCCTTTACCACCATGAACCAGACGAGAGCTGCGCAGATAGGCACGCTGAAGAACTTGTCGACATGGAACAGGTGGAGCGAGCCGGCGATACCGATGAATTCGGTTACGACGTTGGTGTAGTTGACGAACACCAGCACCAACATCAGGACAAACGTGAGTCGCAGCCCGAATTCTTCGCGGATGAGGTCGCTGAGGCCCTTGCCGGTGACGACGCCCATGCGGGCGCACATCTCCTGCACGACGATCAGGGCGAGTGTGATGGGGATCATGGTCCAGAGCAGGGAGTAACCGTACTGCGCGCCTGCCTGGGAATAGGTGAGGATGCCGCCGGAGTCGTTATCGACGTTGGCTGTAATGAATCCGGGGCCGAGAACGGCCAGAAACAGCAATATCCGGATTCGCCAGCGCTTCCACATGCCCTCGGGTTCCTATGGTGGATTCATTCTTCTTCTGCCATCACGACCATAACAGGCATAGCGCCGATTGGCGAGTGACGACCCTGCTTCCATTACATACTGCAAAACATTGTTGCGCGGACCAGTGTACTTTGGTACATTGGTACACATGGCACAGGAAAAGCAAGACCATCCACTCGTCGAAGTCGAGCGCGTACAGACCGGCGTTCGTCTCGAAAAACGCATGCTCAAAGTTCTCAAAGCCGTCGCGGAGCAGAAGGACATGACCCTTGGCGACCTTCTGGAAGGCATCGTGCTGCATGCGTTCGAAGGTAAGGCGCCTTTCTCGCCGCAAACGCTGAAGGAGATCGAACAATTCCGATCGTTGTACGGCATGACGCTTAAAGCCGCCGATAGCCATCATCTGAAGGAGCGCAAACGATGAAACCTCCGCTCGGCATACAGGTTGCGGCTTGCATCACCGCGGCTACGACACTCGGCATTTCAGCTGTTGGACAGCCTGGCCAATCGGAAACGCATGCAGCGCAACTACTGCGCACGCAGACGGCATTTGATATCGTCGTTCACCTTCCCTATGCCGAAGCGGCGCCACTGTTCGGGCCGGAAGGCGAGCGACCCTGGGCGGGGAAGCATTGGGATCCGCAGTTCCTCTATCCACAACCGGCGCACGACGAGCAAGGCGCGGTTTTTACCGTCCAACACGGATCTGTCACCGCGGTCTGGGTGAACACCCTTTTTGATCTTGATGGGCGCCACTTCCAGTACGCCTACTTTATCGCCGGCATCATGGTCACCACCATCGATGTGCGTTTCAATACGACCGACCCCGACAGCACTGGCGTCCATGTGATCTATACGCGTACCGCACTGACGTCCGAGGGCAATGAACACGTTACCGCCTTCACTGCCGCCGATAAAACCGCTGGCCAGGATTGGCAGAAAGCCATCGACGCATACCTCGACGCGCTGAAACGATAGAGCGGATTCTGTCACGACATGGTGTCATCCCGAGAGACCACGGAGTCGAGTAACCTAAGTGCTTTTGCGGCCGCGTCCTGCTCGCCTGTATATTGAGGAGTCTTTGCTGACTGCTTTGTCGCGCAGCGAAGCCTCCAATTCTCTAGCCGTCAAAGGCGATCAAGGAGCAGCACAGAATGTCCAACGAGACTCCTGCAAATGATCTGAATCACAACACGGCGCCAACTCGTCGCAAAATGCTCGGCAACCTTGCGGTCGCGGGCGCCGTTCTCGGCTTGAACGCAACTGGCGCGGCTGCGGCCTCGACGAAGAAGACTGCGGAAACTCCGGTGCCGACCCCGCCCGCAGTACCTGAAGCGCTGTTTGCCATGGCGCGATTGCGCGACTACAAATGCCGGCGTTCTGCGAGTTGGGATCGTACCGGCGGGAACGCCGACTTCATGCCGGTGGAACCCGGTGCTACGGCCACTTTGCTCGACGTGAAAGGCCCCGGCGTGATCACCCATATCTGGTTCACCATTAACTCGCCGGATCCAATGCACCTGAAGAATCTCGTCCTGCGCGCGTGGTGGGATGGCGAATCCTCGCCTTCGATTGAGGCTCCGATCGGCGACTTCTACGGGTTGGGACTCGGCGAATATTTTGTGTACCAATCCGCTCTGCTGGTTGTCGCTCCGATGAAGGCGCTTAATGCTTACTTCCAGATGCCCTTCGACACGGCCGCGAAGATTACGCTCACCAATGAGGGCAAGGTCCGCACCAATAATCTCTACTACGCTATCGACTACACCACCGTGCCTGCCCTGCCTGCGGGGCTGGGCCGGTTTCATGCGCAATATCGCCAGGCCGCTCCGTGCAAAAAATCTGCCGACACCGGCGGCAAAAATCTGAATGGCCAGGACAACTACGTCTTTCTCGAAGCCACTGGCCGCGGTCATTTCGTGGGCGTGACCCAAGCAGTGGAACAGAATGCCGACGGCTGGTTTGGCGAAGGCGACGACATGTTTTTTATCGACGGAGATACCCAGCCCACCATCAACGGCACCGGCACCGAGGACTACTACAACGGCGCGTGGGACTTTTATGGCAACGCCTTCGCCAACATGCGGCAGGGTGCGCCCTACATCGTCGATCCGGAGCGAACCGGAGGCCGCTACTGTCTCTACCGCTGGCACACGGAAAGCTTTATCACCTTCGACAAATCCATCAAGGTGACGATCGAGCACGGCCACGCCAACGATCGCGCGGACAACTTCTATTCCGTCGCTTACTGGTATCAGACCGAACCCCATGCCGAGTTCCCGGCGCTGCCGCCCGTTGAAGCACGCGTGCCGAAAGTGACAATGTCGAGTTAAGAACAGCGGTCAAGCTCAGAAACATTGTCATGATTTGATACGGCGAACGTATCGGGGCTCAAATCCTTATCGGTTTCTGTTGTCTTGCGTCGAATCTGCATCCTAGTTACGAGGGACATCGATTCGGCCATGCCACCAAAACGAATAACCCGTCGTGAGTTGTTGAAATTGGCTGCCGCAACTGGCGCTGCAGGGCTTACCGGCTCTGTGCTGACCAGTTGCGGCGGGCGCCCCGCAGTTCCCTCTCCACCTGGAACCTCCACTTGCGCCAAGATCACCGACGTCGATCATGTCGTCATCCTCATTCAGGAAAATCGCTCGTTCGATCATTACTTCGGCAGCTATCGCGGTGTGCGCGGGTTCTCAGACGCGAGTGCGGCATTTAATCAACCTTATCCAGTGAACACATCCAATTCGCCGGCGGGCGTGCTGCTTCCCTTCCATCTGGATACGACGCAGACCAACGCTGCCTGCACCCACGACATTACGCACGATTGGATTCCACAGCACCAGAGCTGGGACAACGGCGCGATGGACGGTTTTGTAACTTCGCGTCTGGCCATCAACGCCAACGATGCGGTGTTGTCGATGGGCTACTACAACCGCGGCGATTTGCCGTACTACTATGCCGTCGCAGATGCGTTCACGCTGTGCGACAACTATTGCTGCTCGGTCATCGGGCCTACGGACCCCAATCGCCTTTACACCATGGCGGCGTCGATTGATCCGGATGGCAAAAACGGCGGCCCGCTGCTGCAGACCCTGGTCTCCAATCGCGCCACCATGTTCGGCAAGCTCACCTACACCACCATGCCCGAGCAACTGCAGGCTCGCGGCATCTCGTGGAAAATCTACTCAACCGCAGACGAGAGCGCATTCGGTACTCTCGAAACCGACAACGTGCTCCCTTATTTCAAGAACTTTCAGGACTCGTCCTCGGTTCTTTACAAGAACGCATTCGGCCCGCAATTCCCCACCGACTTCGTTTCTGATGCACTATCAGGAAACCTGCCGCAGGTTTCGTGGATCGTCGGATCGGTCATCACGTCAGACCATCCGCCGTCGCCTTCGCTCTTTGGCGAAAACACGCTATCTGCGATCATCGCCGCCCTTACCGCCAACCCTGCTGCATGGGCCAAGACCGTTCTGTTTGCGACGTACGACGAGAATGGCGGATTCTTCGATCACGTCGCGCCGGTCACTCCACCACCGGGAACGGCGGGCGAATACATTACCGCGGCTGCTGTCCCCGATCCTACTGTCGAAGGCTCGATCAACGGCCCTATTGGGCTGGGTTTCCGGGTTCCGATGTTGATCGTTTCGCCATTCAGCCGCGGCGGATTCATCTCCTCTGATCTTTTCGATCACACGTCTGTGCTTCGCTTCCTCGAAACTCGTTTTGGCGCGGAAGTTCCGAATCTCTCTGCGTGGCGACGCGCCACCGTGGGCGATATGACCACCGCGTTCAATTTCACCAAGCCTGATACGTCGATCCCTTCGCTGCCTTCGACTGTCGCCGCTATTCCTACCATCATTACCGAGTGCGCCAACAATCTTGCCGGATTCGCGCCCTACACGCTTCCCGCACCGCAAGTGATGCCGACACAGGAAGCGGGCAGCCCGATCCGCCCGAGCGGAACCTGCTAAGCAACCCGGGATCGGGTTCAGCGAAGACACATGCCCAACCCCACACCGCTGGCGTCACGCCAGCGACCGTGCGTCACATTTGCGCCGAAAACGGGCCGTCTCAATTAACGTTAGAAACGTCAGAGGTTCTGTCAGGAGAGGCGATGCAAAACCTGCTGCGTGATCTTCGCTATGCCGCGCGCCAACTGCGGAAGGCTCCAGGATTTTCCGTCACCGTGGTCCTTACCCTTGCGCTCGGCATCGGCGCAACGACCGCCATTTTCAGCTGCGTATACGGGCTGCTGCTCAAGTCTCTTCCCTTTCAGGATGAGAGCCGCATCATCACCATCTCGGAAACCAATTCGCAGGTGAAAGGCGGCATCGAAGCCACCTATCTCGACTACCTCGACTGGCGCAAACAGCAGACCAGCTTCAGCCAGGTTGCCGCCTACTCCACCATCAACCCCAGTTCCGTTGTCGCTGGTGCTCGACGGCCGACCCGAACAAGTGCATCGCGTACTCGCCTCTGGCAATTTCTTCTCGCTGCTCGGCATCTCTCCCCTCGCAGGTCGTCTCTTCGACGATCAGGACGATATCACCGGCAAAAACAATGTCGCAATTCTCAGCGCATCCGCCTGGCAAACGTACTTCGGACGTGATCCGCGCGCCATCGGCCGGTCACTCTCCTTGAACGGCACCAACTACACCCTTATCGGTGTGCTGCCGGCGAACGCGTCGTTCCCGGCAGACGGCGAAGTGTGGCTGCCACTCTCGCTGCTCGACCAGCCGACCCAGGAGTCGCGCGTGTGGCACTCCGTCAAGGTCCTCGGTCGTCTGCGTCCTGGCACTTCCCTCTCTGCAGCACGCGCCGACATGCAGACCATCGCGCAGCGCCTCTCCGCCACCTATCCCGCTACCAATCGTAATGAAGGTGTCGCCCTCGCGCCGCTGCACGATCAACTGGTGAGCACGCTGAGGCCCGCCATGCTTTGCCTTATGGGTGCTGTTGTCCTGGTGCTCATCGTTGCGTGCGTTAATGTGGCCAATCTTCTGCTGGTGCGCGCCACTGAGAGCCGCCGCGAAGCAGCAGTTCGCCAGGCCCTCGGCGCCGACCGCCGGCATCTCTTTCGCCAGTTCCTTGTGCAGACGCTCATGCTATCTCTGCTCGGCGGAACGCTTGGTGTGATGCTGGCTTCGGCAGCCCTTCCTCTTCTTCGCGTGGCATTCGCACATACTGAGGGATTCGACGAATCGCTTCTCCAATCCATCAGCCTCAATATTCCGGTGCTGCTCTTCACTCTCGCCGTGTGCACGCTGACGGCATTCCTCTTTGGACTTCTCCCCGCCGCACGGAAATCCGCGCCGTTGGTCGACGTCCTTCGCTCTGGGGATCGCAGCAGCAGCCACAACCATCGTGGGCGCACCGTACTCGTCACCACGGAAATAGCCATCGCCGTCGTCGTCGTTTTTCTCAGCTCCCTCGTAGTCCGCAGCTTTCAAAAGTTGATCGCCGTCGATCCGGGATTCCGTACCGATCATTTACTTACCGCCGAAATCACTCTGCCCACTCCCCGCTACGGCGACAGCAGCCCGCTCACCAATCGCTTCTATGAACAGGTTCTCGAAAACATTTCCCAGTCTCGCGGCGTCCTATCTGCGGCGACAACCACGCAGGTGCCCCTGCGGCCTTCGCAGGTGATGACACGCTTTCTCGTCGACGGCGCTCCCGCGCTTGCTCCGGGCACCTTCCCCTATGCCCAAATCCGCTTCGTCAGCCCGGACTATTTTCGTACGATGGGCATCGGCCTGTTGAAAGGTAGAGCTTTCACACGGAGCGATATCGACAGCACCACGGGATTCTTTGTGGTCAACGAAGCTTTTGCGCGGCACTATCTTTCTGGAAGGGATCCAATCGGCGCCAACATTCTTATCGGCGTCATGAGCCCCACTCCCAGCAAGATTCCGGTGGTTGGTGTGGTGTCCAACGCTCGCGACCTCGGTATCGACAGTGAGCCTGAACCGGAGATCTACCTACCCGGATTTGGCCTGCACGCGGTTCTGCTCGTGCGCTCGTCGCTGTCGCCTGACGAGGCTGCGACCCTGGTCAGGGATGCCGTTCGCACTGCCGATCCAGCACAGCCGGTGTATCACGTCGAATCAGTCGAAACCGTGCTCTCGGATTCGGTTGCGCGCCAACGCATGACGGCCACGCTTCTTGGCTCATTCGCTCTCATCACGCTTGTGCTTACCGCCATCGGATCGTTTGGGGTGCTCTCTTATTCCGTGGCCCAGCGCACCCGCGAAATCGGCGTACGGATGGCTATCGGGGCCAATCGAAGCGACATCCTTCAGCTCATTCTGCGTCAGGCTGCCGGGGCCACCGGAATCGGAATATGCGCTGGTCTGCTCGCCGGCTTTCTCGGCGCCCGCCTCATCAATGGGCTGCTCTTTCAAACTAGCGCTACCGATCCCTTCTCGCTCGCAACCTCCATTGCTGCGCTCGTCGTTGTCACTCTGCTTGCGGTCAGCATTCCTGCGGTTCGCGCCGCTTCGGTTGATCCCGTCGAGGCGCTGCGCTCGGAGTAGTCCGCGGCAGCCTGCTGGCAGGCTTTCCTCACTGTCGTATCAGATATTTCTGTCAATACAGAACTATCTGATATACTAGACATATGGTAATGAGTGACTCCACAAAAGAATTTATCCTGCACTGGGGAGAGATGGGCACCCGCTGGGGAGTGAACCGCACCGTCGCCCAGGTGCACGCGCTGCTCTACCTATCGCCTGAACCTCTCACGGCCGAAGACATAGCGGAGGCGCTTTCCGTGGCGCGCTCCAATGTCAGCACGAGTCTGAAGGAACTGCAGAATTGGAATCTTGTGCAGACTGACAGCCGGATGGGCGATCGGCGCGATTACTTTCGCACATCCGCAGACGTCTGGACTCTGTTTCTCACCGTCGTCGATCAGCGCGTGGAACGGGAGATCATCCCCACGATGACAATGCTGCAGAGGCTCGTGGGCCAGACGCGCGCCGAGCGCCCGGCGCAGCCCATTGTTACTGCGCGCATCACCGCGATGCAGGTGTTTCTTGAAGAACTGCACGGCTGGTACACGCAGATCAAGAAGCTGCCGCCCGCAAGCCTGCACTCGCTGATCAGCATCGGCAGCGGGATAACGCGCTTTCTTCCGAAATCGAGGAGACGGAGGTTGGATTGATGGCTGCTACGCTCGCTGTCAAATCGCATCAACGACTACATCTGCTGAGAACTTCCAGCGCTACTACGAAGAGGCCGGGCCGGACTATGAAGCATGGAGCCCCAGTTTCAACATGCACTTCGGATTCTTCCGTCGGGGAATGAATCCCCTCAGTCGCGAGTCGATGCTGGAGCAGATGAACCGTGAAGTCCTCAGCCGCCTCCATCTCGCGGACAACTCCTCAGCACCCCCGCATCCGCGCGTTCTCGACATGGGTTGCGGCCTGGGAGCAACGCTACGCAGTTTCGCACGCGGCATTCCCAGTGCCGATTTGTGCGGCATCACTCTTGTTCCATGGCAGCTTGAGCAAGGTCGGCTCATTAATCAATCCAGCCCATATTCAGCAAACATCAAATTGGACCTCGGCAACTACGAACACACCGCATTCCCGTCTGAATCCTTCGAGGCAGTGTACGCAATCGAGAGCAGTTGTTATGGATCCGGGGCGGACAAATCGCGTCTCATTCGCGAAGCTCATCGCCTTCTCAGGCCGGGAGGCCGCTTCGTGGTGGCCGACGGCTTTCTTGGTTCCGGAAAACTGCACGGTCCGCAGAGAGCGATCTATCGCAGACTGTGCGATTGCTGGGTCATCGAGACGCTGGGTGAGATTCAAGCCTTTACCCGGGAACTCGAGCAGGCCGGTTTCCGCGATATCGTCGTCGAGCAAATCCAAGCACGCGTCACCCCGTCTGTTCTGCATGTTCCATGGGTTACGCTGAAGTTCGTTCTGACGTCAGTAGTTTTCGGCAACGGAAAGATGACGCGCGCACGCTGGAACAATGTGCTCGCTCCCCTGCTTCTGCCGTTCGTCGGCTACCCCATCGGCCCGGTCGCTTACTACATCGTCAGCGCCACGCGCATGGAAGAGGCGTGGTCAGAGGAGAAGTGAAAAGCTTCACTCTCTCGATTCAAACCGGTCTACGATCTCAATGCAAAGTGCAAAGAGGAAATACGCAATATCGACAACGAATCCCACGGTCCTTCGACAGCCGGACATCAAGCGACGGAAGAATTGACGAATGAACATTTGGGCGCGCTCCCTGGACTTACAGCAAGGCGGTGCGGGCC
Source organism: uncultured Acidobacteriaceae bacterium (assembly GCA_963802565.1). Classification (GTDB taxonomy): domain Bacteria; phylum Acidobacteriota; class Terriglobia; order Terriglobales; family Acidobacteriaceae; genus Telmatobacter. The sequence goes on from CAWDJR010000023.1 coordinate 19,592, forward strand.
TTTGATACCGAAGTGCTCAGAAGGTTCCAAGCTGCACACTTGCCACTGGATGTGGTGCGGATGTCACTCCGTTTGCGGTGAGCGAGTGTCTTGGTTCACCGCGACGCTAAGGCGATCCCTTTGGATTTGGCATGGCGAAGTCGCAGAACTGCGCCACGCTCAGCCGTTGGTAGATGTCTTAGAGATGGAGTGCGATGGGAGGGGCGCGCGATAGGTTGGGTCCGCCAAGATGCCTCTGGACTCGCAGGGTAAGCGACCAGCGATACCGTTGAGGAGAATAGCCGCAAGGGGTGGGAAGACCGGCTCTCTCAATGCTTAACTTTTTGCCTCGGATTAGATGAGCGCGCCGCGGCGAATTGCGGCGTTCCTTTGAAGGTGCCGAAGCACTGCACGGCGCTCGTGTGTCTTGATTTCTATAGTCACCTGCATGCGCCTTACGAAACCCACCATGCCCGTCATTCAGCCAGACTTGAATCCGCTTCTGGGTGTAGCGCTGCTCGACGATGATGTCGGGTGAACCGTCTCGGTTCACGTCGATGGCTGTAACTGCAATCGATGGCTCAGTGGATTCCAAGGTAAGCAGACTTACAGTTAGGCCGGAAGCGCAGAGACGCACACTGAAAATATTTTTGCCGCCGTGCTGCCCGAGACTTCTCAGGATTACACTGTCGGGTTTTTGGTCGTTATTGAAATCTGCAACGATAAATCGCGGGCCGAAGCGCTCAGTGGAGAAGTTGCAACGATCAGCCTCGGCCAGCGGAGTGCCGACATTCGAAGGTTGCGCACGGCAAGAGAGCGCTGCCATGGACAGCGCCAGGAGGCCGATCTTGAAAAAGCCGCGCTTCATTCTGGAATACCTAAGTATAGGGGCAATTTTCCTTCGGTATGTTAACGATTGCCCGCGACAGGTTTTCATAGAAAAATACTGAAGTATTCACTTGACTATTTGGGAGACCTGTTCAATACTGAAGTTGTTGCTTCACTATTGCGAAGCGTCGGAGGTACCTCAAATGGCAGACGGAGCCGCTATTCACAGCACATTTGTTATCGAGCGCAACTATCCCCAACCGCCGGAGCGCGTGTTCGCGGCGTTTGCCCAACCTGCCCGCAAGCGGCGCTGGTATGCCGAGGGGGATCACGAGATTCAGGAATTCGAGATGGAATTTCGCGTGGGAGGCGGCGAGCGCTTCAGCTATCGATTCAAGGAAGGCCACCCGATTGCCGGGTCCGGGATTGCGAACGAATCTACGTACCAGGACATCGTGGCGGAGAAACGGATCGTGACCACCACACGAATGTCGCTGAACGCGAAACCTATTCTGGTGGCTGTGCTGACGCTGGAATTTGTTGCCTCAGCAGCGGGCACAGATCTGGTGTTAACGAATCAGGGCACGTATATTGATTGGCCGGACGGGCCGGGAATGATCGAACACGGGTGGCACGCACTGTTCGATCGTCTTGGAAAAGAGCTCGCAGGCTAGGGTACTTCTGAGGAAGCGAAACGGAAATGTCGAGAACGAATCCGCAAATCGATCGCCTGTTCCACGCGTTGGGAGATCCTACGCGCCGGGCGATTCTCGACAGGCTTACCGACGGACCCACGTCGGTTTCGCAGCTCGCGGGGCCTTTGGGCGTGACGCTTACGGCGGTGGCGCAGCATCTGCAGATTCTGGAAGAAGCCGGACTGGTGCACACAGAAAAGCTGGGTCGTGTAAGGACCTGCCGCATGGAGCCCGGAGGGCTGCGCGTTCTGGAGCAATGGATTCGCGATCATCGAACGGCGTGGGAGCGAAAGCTCGATCGGCTGGGTGAAATGCTTGCCGAAGAGGACGAGACCGGCTGAGGAACTTTCGCGCAACCTGAACGGCAAATCATCTGACGTTCTGATCAGACACACGCAGAACAAGGGGAGAGCTATGTCCAGATTCGGTGCGCTTTCGCGCCGTCAGTTCGTCGCGGCTGCACTGCCCGCAGTTGTGTTGACCAGCTTCGAACCGTTTTCAAAATCCGCCACATTGGCGACTACCAGAGGAGAGAATCTGATGACTCTTACACCGTACCTGTTATTCGACGGCACCTGCCACGATGCGATGGAGTTTTACAAAACCGTCTTTGGCGGCGAATTGACGTCAACCTGGGTGAAGGATTCGCCAGCCAGGGACCACATGCCTGCGTTTCAGCAGGAGAAGACCATTAACGCGCGATTGCAAAGCGGACACATCGAGATTTCGGCGTCAGACTGGCTGATGCTGAACAGGACACGGGTCCCCGGCAATACGGTATGCCTGTACTTGAGTGGCGGGACATTCGAGGAGCTCAAGACGCTGTTCGACAAGCTCTCCGAGGGCGCAGAGGTCACCGATCCGCTTAAGGAGATGTTCTTCGGAGCGTATGGGGCGCTGAACGACAAGTTTGGAGTTCGCTGGATGTTCCAGTCGAACAAACAAGGCTGAGAAACAAGTCTGCCCGACGTGATTGAGCGTCGGGCAGAGGAGGGGTTGAGATTTCGCGGACGTTTATGCTGTTGCGGCGAGCACCCGCTCGAGTGAAAGCACTTCCACCTTTGCGGGAGTGGTAGCTGCGGGTTCCACGTCCACTTTGCTGAGAAGCTCTCGTACGACTTCGGCAGCGGAGTAGCTTTCGCGGTCGGCGGTGAGGAAATGGGCGGCGGTGTTGAGATCGTCGCCAATCGTCACCAGCGGCGGTTCTGCGGTGCCGTCTTTACGCGTCTGTGCATGGCCGATGTTGGCCATCAGGGCGTTACAGAGGCACTTGCGCCCCACCGTGTCTTCAATCTTGCCACCTTTGGCTACATAGTTTGCCACCGGCTCGGCGGAGCAGCGATAGCCAATCTTTGCATCGTCGGTCGCATAGGGTTCGCGCAGATAGCCGAGATCGCAAACGCGGGTACGCGCCTGCGCTACGCCCTCATCGGAGTAGGAACCGGCCAGCTGTGCCACTTTAAATGGGAATCCCGTAGGCGATGCCAGCGGATCGGTGAATACCTTGCCCGTTCCGGCCACGGCCTGCGACAGCAGTGTCCGCTTCAGGTCGGTGCGCATACCTGACTCTTCACTGAACGCGAACGCGGTGCCTACCTGGACTCCGGCTGCACCCTGCTCCAAAGCTTCCTTCACCTTGTCGGGATTTCCATAGCCGCCTGCCAGCCAGAACGGCACGCCGAGTTCGCGCATCTCCGCGAGGTTTACCTTGTCACGTTCGCCGTAGATTGGTTCGCCGGCTTCATTGAGCTGGAGCTTGCCTCTGGGGGGAGCGTTGTGTCCACCGGCAATCGGAGTCTCGATTACGAATCCGTCAACACGGCCGGTGGCGCGACGGAGCATGGTGGTCGCGAGAGTGTTGGATGAAACGATGGCGAGAAAGCGAGGACGATCCAGAATCGGCAGCGGTCCTTCCGCGTAATCCGCCGGATCGAAATGCATCATGGTGTCTTGCGAAGGAGCGGCACCGGTAACGGCGAGCCGGTATTCGGCGGGCTTTCCGGCGGCGAGGTTGTCGATCACTCCGGGGATATGGAGCGGAATTCCGGCGCCCATCAACACATAGCCCACGCCCGCCAGCATGGCTCCATAAATTGAAGCGAGATGCGGTAGCTGGACCTTCTCAAGAAAATTAACGCCAACCTTATTGAGATGCCCCTGGCGCGCGAGAAAGACTTCAACAAAGTTGCTTACCATGAGCAATTCAATCAGGCTGCGCGTGTCGCGACGCTGATGCATCTGGGTGGCGGGATAAGGTGTTTCAGCGGGTTTACCGCCGGGGATAAAGTAGTCGTTCCAGATACGTTTGGCCATATCCGGAAAGGGAAAAGCATCCAATCCGCGGCGCATGTATCCGCCTTTGTCTCCATCGGCCAACCTGCGCACGAGCACCTGGTCGACCGCTGTTCCTGAGACCACCCCAAGCTGCCCCAGCCTGGAGACCGCTTGCGCCAGCCGCCAATTGGACACGCCGACACCCATTCCGCCTTGAATAATCCGTGGAAGCTGGACCATCCTTGAATTGTTTCACATATTCTGTTCGATATCCGTCTTTAATTTGGCATGGTCATCGAAGGTGGTTACCGGCGTGACGAGCCTGATTGGCCCTGGGCCGGGAGGGACACGCAACTCCCTTACGCGGATAGCTAACTCGTTGAGCCGAATACGCAGGGCGGGCGGGGTCCTACTCCTATGGCGTCTCTTTGAAGGCCTCGGCCATGCCGGGATAAAAGGCCAGATAGCAGCAGATGAGCAGATTGAACGCGACGACCAGCGAAAGTTCAAGTTCCGTCTTCGCGCTCAGGATCTTCCCGTGGGACGCGGTTGCCCTGTCCGCGAACATGAAAGCGAGGAGTCTGGCAGCGAATGCGCCCGACAGGAACATCGCGACCCAGCGAATGCGCCAGTCGCGGGCCATCCATTTCCACCCCACAAAGGCAAAGAGAAACGCAAAAATGAAGAACTCCAGCTCCGCCGGCACGTGTGGAATCCGATCCCCAAAGGTTGCGGCTACGAAGATGGCAAGAGCCGAATTCGGAGCTAAGCCGACAAGAAGGGCAAAGATGAAATCCACACCTGCGCGAAGAAAGCAGAGCGTGGCAAAGGCACGGATTCCCGGGGGCAACTTCACTTCGCGGCGGTTGCTGCTTCGGCTACCTGGAGGCATTGGAACTGGCGGTTGAACATATTCTTGAAAATCCAGCGGCATTTCTTCCTCCAGTCTCTGGACCGGACCGCAAATCTCGAATAGTTACAGAGAAGCTGTTCTGATTTTCAAGAATCGCACAGTCGGCAGGACCTGTCGCACGTTGCTACAGCTTTTCGCGAAGAAAACTGATCACATGATCGGCATGCACCACGCCCACCATCCGCGCCTGGGCGTCCACCACCGCCAGCGCGTGCAGGTTGTATTTGTCGAACATCTCCGCCAGGTCGTTTTGCCTCATGTCTGCCGGACACGATAGCACGCGCGCCTCGGCGAGCGCCGTTAGCTGCGAGTCAGCGGGCGCCATCACCAGCAGCGACAGCGGCACAATTCCGCGCAGCACCCGCTTATCATCCAGCAGATAAATTTCTGTAACCGACTCGATGTCGCCGTCAAAGCTGCGCAGCGCCGGGCCTACCTGCGACACGGTGGCATCGGTGCCGAGATAGACAAAGTCCGTGGTCATGGCGCCGGCCGCGGAGTGCTCGTCGAACTCGAGCAGCTCTTCGACTTCCTGCCGCTCCTCCGGCTCCATTTCTTCGAGAATCGCGTCGGAGCGGTATCCCGGCAGTTCCGCGAGCAGATCGGCTGCGGCTCCGGGATCCATCTCCTCGACGATGTCGGCGATTTTTTCTTCGTCGAGTTTTTCAAGCAGCGAGAGCTGCAGCTTGGGATCGACCTCTTCAAGGGTTTCGGCTGCCACTTCCTCATTCAGCGACGTGAAGACAGCGTCGCGTTCTGCAGGGGCCAGATCTTCGAGGATCTCCGCGAGGTCTGACGGATGCATCTCGGCGAGCCGCTCATACTCGATGCGCAGCTTGACCCGCCGAGCCGGATCCACTTCGATCACATCGACGAACTGCCAGGGAATGCCGCGCTCTTTGAACCTGCGCGACATGGTTTCGAGCGAAGCTCTGGGCAGCAGTCCTTTGAACACCCGGCGGAACGCACCGCGCAGCCCGACCTCAACTTCGGCTACGCGCAGCATGTGCTGTTCGCCCTCGAATGTCCATTCCAGATCGACGTCGTTTACCCGCACCACCTTGCGCCCATGGATGTCGATAATCTGGCGGTCAACCAGGTCCTGTCGCAGGTAGATGTAGTTGCCCTGGTCCTGCAGCGGCGCGAGCGCTTCGGTCGACGTCAGTTCCAGCGTGCCCGCTGCGGTCTCATGCACATCCTGCGAAGGCACCAGCAACAGACCTGTACGCGTCTTCAGCACCAGCCCCGCAACCTGACCGGCTTCCGCGCCTGTGGCTACGGCGACATCCTGTAGCTTTCCGCGCACGTTTCCCTGCGCATCGGTCACCGCGGTCCCAAGCAAGGCCGTTAAACTGACGCGCGTTGTGGTGCGATGATTCACAAATTGAGTGTACTGCGCTGCACTGCAACTCCATCGACCGGGCCGAATTCGAGATGACAAGCCCGTGTTAGACAATCGATGCTGGTTCCGATTTGCGCGCTACCCGTGAACTTAGCTCTCAGTTGCTCATTCTCGCCCCAAAGCGGTGTCATCCTGAGCCGAGCAGCTTGGGGCCCCACAAAGTGGGGTAAGCGGAGCGAAGGATCTGCTTTTGTTCTTCACCCGAAAATCTGCACGAAACTTCTCCTTTAACCACAAGCCTCGACCAAAGGCTTGAACACCGGGAAGCTTTTCAGGCCCGCACACTTCTCCTAAGTACTCTTCTGACTTTCGACACGGTTCCGAGCGAATTGCCGCCAATTCTAACGAGGCCCTGCTCAAGTCAACCGTGCCAACGACACCTAAGCTCCAACTTCCACATTCCAAACATAAAAATCTCGGCGCAGTTTTGCAGGCAATTAAGTCAGTTTAAGGCACAATCATCTGGACCACAGAATGTTCACCTGCGTGATTCGGGAGGAAGAAGGAGGGGTACCCCCACCCCCCTATAAATATTTGCAGTTTTCCACAAAAAGTTTGCAGGAAATTCGACGCTGAAAGTACGACCATTTCAGTCGGCAGCGAAGTATGTTGGCAAGAACGACACTTCCGGATTGCCTACAACGCTGTCGGAATCTCACTCTTCTATTGGGTCCACACTGTTTATTCGTTCGAGGATGCATTAAGAGTTGAGCTCACGCTTTCTACCGAACCGCGATGCGATGCGCCTCTGTTACAGTGGCTGGCAGAACCCAGGTGAAGTTCATGCGCGTCCCGCGAACCACGCTTTATTTACTCGTGTTGTTGTTGGCGTCGGCGGGGGGCGCTGCCCAGAAACATCCCATCGAACCGAGCGATGACGCGGAGACAACCGAAATCCACGGCTACCGGCTCAGCCTGGACAAACTTGAACGCGCAGCTGCGGCAGGCGACGAGATCCTGAAACTGCGCGTTACCGATCCCAATCTTGCCAAAGAGATAGACGACGCTTTTTCGCAGGAACCGCCCATCGACGAACACGCGCGTAACATCGATTCTAGATTTCCGCAGATCGCAGCCATTCTTCGTGCCCATGGCTTCACCACGCGCGAGTTCCTTATTATCCGCTTCGCTCTCATGCTGGATTTTTATTATGTAGAAAGCAAGAAAGAAGATGGCAAGCCCATCGATTCAGAAGATGTTGTTCCAGCGAATGTCGCGTTGATCGAGAAACATTTTGAGCGCATACGCGCGCTTGCTATCCGCATCTTCGCCGGCCTCGAAGACTAAGCTCAGATCGCTGATGAGGAACCAGGTGGGGAAGTTTAGTCCACCCGGAAGTCAGGCAGCACATCTGCGCTACTCGGAGTGGTGCCGAATGATTGTGTTTCTGTCGTTTTACCGCCTGACCGGAAGTTAGGAATTAAGCAACACCAGGATGTGGTTCCTGAAAGCCGGAGAATTGCTACGTCAGTTATCGGCTGGGCGTTTTTCCCCGCCGGTTACAGCTCGCATGCTAGAGACAAGCCCGCGCCAAAGTTGACGCGATGCAAAAACTTGTCCTCATCGCATTCTGCCCATCAATCTTCGACACTGCAGGTCGCGAAACTGCCCCTAACTCAAAGCAGTTCTTGACACAACGGGCCCGAGCAACGAAACTGCCGTCTATAGCGTTTTTCCGTCTTCCTCGGAAAACCACACACATTCCTCTCGCGGTAAGGCGGGGCTTTGCCATTCCCGGAAGAGGCGGAGACGAAGCCTTTGATCGATTCAAAACCAGGCAAGCGGAGCTTCTCGCTACCCTCTACGATGGAGAGCGTCAGCGAGATTGAAGCTGCCGCCGACAAGCTGGCCGAAGACGCCGGCGTGGACGAAGAAGAACGCTTTCGCATCACCATGGCCGTCCGCGAAGCCGCGGTCAACGCCGTTCTTCATGGCAACGACTACGACCCCGCCAAACAAGTGACCGCCAGCTTTGAAAACAACGGAAAATCATTGATCTTCTCCGTCGCCGATCAGGGCAAGGGCGTCGACTGGGAAAGCCTTCCCGACCCGCTGGCTCCTGAAAATTTGCTGCGCGGCACCGGCCGCGGCATCTTCCTCATCCGATCGTTCATGGACGAGGTCCACTTTCGTCAACTCCAGCCCGGAACAGAATTGACGCTGATCAAGCACCTTGTCCCGGCAACGGAAAAAACCGAAGCATCTTCGTAACGCTGTTTGTGGAGTGGTCAGGAACCCCTTCCACAGCCGGCACTGTTTTTGCAGTGGAACGCTGAGCGGTTCCCGCAAGCCGGTGGTTGTTTGCGGGGTGTCAGATGCTATAACTTGTATGACTCACAAAGGAGGAATTTCCGTGGCACTTACTATTGCTTCCCGTGAATTGGACGGCGTTACAGTCCTGGACCTTAGCGGGCGGATCACTCTGGGCGAGGGCAGTGTGCAGCTGCGCGAAGCGATTCGCGACCTGATCAGCAAAGGATCAAAAAATATCCTGCTGAATCTGGGCGATGTGAACTATATCGATAGCTCGGGATTGGGCGAACTCGTTGGCGCCTACACCACAGCCAAAAACCAGGGTGCCGCACTCAAGCTGCTCAACCTGACCCGCAAGGTCAAGGATGTTCTGCAACTCACCAAGCTCTATACCGTTTTTGACATCTACGACGACGAAGCCAGCGCCATCGCCTCCTACAAGTAGCCTGCTTGCGCAGCGCGCCCGTGAGTCGCACTTCGCGATCTCGCTTTAACCCGCGCACAAGCTCCGCTAAGCGACCCGCGCAGGTCTGTGTTCCAAAACCTTCAGGGCCATCCCACACCCGGGATGGCCTTTTGCTTGCCGGAAGGAATGAACTACGAACTGACTTCCGCTCTGACCCACGATCGAATATTGAAGGCGTACACCGCAATGCAAAACAGGTTCGCCGGAATGAAACCGAGCTGCCCGGTTTTCAACCCGATGACGCATACGATCACGCTATTTACGCTGGCCACAACCAAGCCCGTCCATCGCTTTCGCCCTACGAGAATTGTCGAAAGCACCGTAAGCAGACACGACAAATAATCTAACCGGAACACAGCAGACACCAGCCTCCGCGAATACTTTTAATTTGCCTGAATCTGCCCGGTTGTTGAGTGATGGAGCGCACTCCGCTCCAATCCAAGGTACCCAAAGCAAAGAAGAGGGCCGAAGCCGCGTTTGCGACTCCGGCCCAAAATAAGAAACTCTTCATGTGTCCAGCGCTCGAATGCCGGGTGCCCCAAAGTCTCGCTTCTGAGACCTGGGAAAGCTAGTAACTAAAAGCTGCGTTTCAGAACTTCACGTTCGGCACCGTCTTCGCGGCCTCACTCGCCTTGAAGTACGCGTCGTTCGTGTGATAGCCGGCCATTCCCGCCCAGATGCTGTTGGGGAACTGCTGGATGAATGTGTTGTAATCCTGGATCGCGTCGTTGTAGCGTTTACGCGCTACGCCGATCCGGTTCTCAGTACCTGCCAGTTCATCCTGCAGGCGCATGAACTGCTCGCTCGAACGCAGTTGTGGGTAATTCTCTGTCAACGCAAGCAATCGGCCGAACGCTGAATCCAACTGTCCATTTGCCGCAATTTTGGCTTCCGGACCCCGCGCATTCAACAGGCCGGCGCGCGCGTTCGCGATATCGCCAAATACGGTACTCTCTTCCTTGGTGAATCCCTTCACCGTCTCCACCAGATTCGGAATCAAATCGGCCCGGCGCTGCATTTGCACATCCACTTCCGCCCATGAAGACTTCACCGTGTTGTCTTTAACGACCATCTGGTTTTTGGCGCTCACATAACTGCCGCCCACCAAAAACAGCGCCAGAATAATCACACCCACTACGCCCAGCCCAACCAGCATTCCCTTGCTCATACAGTTCCCTTTCTCCTCCGACCTCAAAGGTCACTTTCTCAATTCTCGACCACCAACGCAGGTTATTTCCAGGTGCTTACCCGGGGCTCTTACCAGCTTCCCCCGGCACCGCCGCCACCAAAACCACCCCCACCAAATCCGCCGAACCCGCCGCCGCCACCACCACCACCAAATCCGCCTCCGCCGCCAAAGCCACCACCACCGATGAACGGGCCACCTCCGCCGTTGTAACGGCGACCCCCCAGCGCGCTATTCAACAACCCCATGGCAAACAGCAGCCGGAGCCCGCCAAATCCGCAGAAAATCAAAATGAGGAATATGAACGGGATCAGATTAGCCAGCCCGCCTGAGCTGTGCCGCTGCGGCACCGGAGGCGGATTGGGCAGTTCATCGCTTAGTGTCACATGAGCATCCGTGGCAATCACCTGCGCTACCCGCCCCACTGCTCCCAAAATTGCCGAATCGTAGTCCTGAGCCCGCAGCGCCGGAACCATCGCGCGCCCAATATCCCCCACCTTGGCGTCGTTGAGGATTCCCTCGAGACCGTATCCCACATCGATGCGGTACTTGTGATCGTCTACCGCAAGCAGAACGAGAACACCGCGATCGGAGCCCTTCTTCCCCATTTTCCATTTGTCTTCGAGCTGGTTCGCCCAATCGGCGGCATCCTGACCGTCAAGATTGCGCACCGTCACGATCGCTACCTGCGCGTCCGTCTTTGAATGGTCCAACTCGGCGCAGATACGGTCGAGCTTCGCCACCGCATCCGGCGAGAGCACCCGCGCATAATCATTCACATAATCATTGGGTTTGGGCAGACTGCTGACCGATTCGGCCAGCGCAACCCGGAGGGGGAGAAGGAAAAGAACTGCCAGCATCAGCCGGCAAATCAGCGAAGTGGTGCGGTGAAAGCCTTCCATCGCACTCAATTGTACGTTCACCGGCACCCCAAAGTTCCCAAACGCCTGTAAGCGAGTGTCAAAGAAGAGCTTCCGCGATGGTCACAATACCTGCAAAAACTTGTCTAACTCGCGCCAATCGGTTCCATGGCTGGGCATCACGTCCATGCTGCGCGCATGCACCAGCGCTTCGGTGGTGACAAACTCGTGCCCCACCCCGCCAGCATCGATCCGCACCACCCGCGCCAACACGCTGACGGACTCGCTTTTATGGTTGGTTTCTGAGCGTTGCCGCTGCAGGGTCATGCGCACCAGCGTTTCCAAGGCCCAGAACTCGTCGGTCTTGAGATAGAACCCGGTTTTGCTGATGTTCACAATCTCATGCGGTCGGGGCACTCCCCCGCTCCAGTAAAACGCCACCAGCCCCGGCATGATCATCCGCTCCGCCCGTCGACGACTGCTATCAAGCTTCGGCTCTTCTGCACCGAGCCATCGATGCAGCCGCGTCGACAACGAGAGCTTGTCTCTCTTCTTGCGCAACTTTTCTTCGTACTCTTCCTCTTCCGACGGCTGTTCGGCGATTGGTGTTTGTGGAATCGCGGCCGCAATCGGTTCCGACACCAGGTCTGCTCGCCTGAGGCGCGAAAGGGCAGCGGCGGCCGCACTGACTCGTTCAGTCGACAGCGACTCCGGCGCGGTTGCGTTCCGGTCCTCTTGCTCTTGAGTTTTGGTGAACGCATCCGCCGCAAAAACGACCGGGAATGAGAGATCTTCGTTTGCCGGCGCGGTTGGCTGCGCCGAGAATGCTGCGGTCTCGAGAATCGGCGTGGCCGAAGGCTCCTCTGTTGCAGGTTGGTGCGGTGACTCCGCTTCTTCGGAAACGGATGTGTGAAACTCGGCCGTAAGCTGCAACGGGAACGCTTGCAGCGGCGACACAATTTCACGAGACGAATCAACTTCCCCTGTCTGAATTGCTGTCGGTGTCGGAGCTGTCACCGGTGAGGGAGCGACGGCTGCGCTCATGGCGGCAATGTGCTCGCCATCAGCCGCGGGTTTTGCGTCCACCATGTTTGGAGTTTCAGCAGCCGCGTTCATGGCGGTGGCAGGCTGCGGTGCGGAGATCTCTTCCCACCGCGCCACTCGTTCGGTGAGATTCACATTGGGCGGGCTAACAATTTGAATTGGAACTTCATGAACGTCGGCGGGCTTCGCTTTCCGAAATCCATGCTTCTTCTCTTTGGCCGATTTATCTGCCTGTTGGATCTGCCGGCGCTGCTCGTCGATCCTGAGAATTGCCGCTTTCAATTCGGGAGATAGCCGGGCTGAAGTGCGCGGCAAGAGTTGCTCCGGCGAGTCCACCGTTCCGGCTTCGTCTATAGACGCGGCGACAGGATCAAAAAAGCGCACTGGTTGAGGCTGGTAAAACCCTAGCTCCGGAGGCTCCATGGCAGTTTTCGGAGTTGGCTCGCCCAGGGACGGTGGCTGCTCGGTGAGAGCGGGGACAGCAGGAGCCCGCGAGAAAGGCTGAGGCCGTTCCCACACCAGCGCTTTACCTTCGGCGGCGCTTGCCGAGGAATGCGCTCTCGTTGGTTCCATGGATGACTGGGCAAGGAAGAATTCGGAGCTCTGCGCACGCTGGATTCTTGCTTCAGGAAGTTGAATCAGCGACCCCATGAAAGGCTCAAACACGAATTCCGACCGCCGCACCACCTGGAAGGGGATGGACGCAATGGGATTGTCCTCGCCGAAACTTGACTGCGGAGGAGTGTCGCTGCTCTCCATGCGGAATTTAGATGCCATCTTTAAGGCTCCCGCTGGCACCGAAATGCCATTACCTGCTCGGAAGACAGCCGCGGCATACGTCCGGGAAGCACATCACAGAGCGCTTGCGATCCAATTCTTCATGGTGTTCGCATCCACTAGACCTGCCTGCTGGAATTGCAGCTTGCCACCGACAAATACCGCGAAATTCGGGATTCCCTGCACCTTGTAACGCGCTGCGAGTTCGGGAAACCGCTCCGTATCCACCTTCAGAACTAGCGCTCGTCCTGCCATGTCCCTAGCCGTTTGAGCCACATGCGGTGCAGCCATCTTGCACGGACCGCACCATGCGGCCCAGAAATCAACCAGCACCGGAACCTTGCTTTCGCGCACGATCTCGTCAAACTCGCTGGTTGTAACCTCAATAGGCTCGGCCATCGCCGGCAGAGGTGCCTTGCATGCGCCACATCTGCCTACATCGGCCAAGTGCCTGGCCGGAATTCGATTCAACTTGCCACAGGCCGGACAGTTTCTGACGTTCGCCACTGTACCCCCTCCCCCCACCCATGAGCTCAGACTTTCACAGTAGCCCCAAACAATAGATTCCACAGAAAAAAAGCTGCCATTTTCTTTTTATTCAATTTTTCAGTCGTCACCTCGACTGGAAGTGTGAGCCTCCTGCCTTCTGATCCTTCTCTGGCCGTGGCCACTACACTTGAGATGTTATGACTGAAAGCGCCCCCAAACCGCCCACTGCCCGGCAGGACCGACATCAGACCATCCACCACGACATCACGCTCAGCGACGATTACGGCTGGCTCCGGGAGAAAGACAGTCCTGAAGTTACTGCCTTTTTGAACGCCGAGAACGCTTATGCTGAAGCGCTTACCGCCGACCTCGCTGCCTTGCGCGAGCAGCTTTATAACGAGATGCTCAGCCACATCAAGCAGACTGATGAGTCGGTTCCCTATCGCGAAGGCAACTGGTGGTATTACGTCCGCACTGAGGAAGGCAAGCAATACGCGATTCTCTGTCGCAAGCGCGGATCCGTTGCGGTGCCGGAAGGGACCGAGGAAATCATCCTCGATGGCAATCAGCTGGCCGAGGGTCTGCCATTTTTCGCCATTGGCGCCACCGACATCTCCGACGACGGACGATGGCTGGCATATTCGGTGGACACGACTGGCTTCCGCCAATACACGCTCCGGATCAAGGATCTCGAAACGGGTGAAACGCTGGCTGACAAAGTCGAGCGGGTAGGCTCCGTTACCTGGGCGGCTGACAATGTCAGCCTTTTCTATTCCGTCGAAGATGAGGAGCAGAAGCGTCAGTTTCAACTTTTCCGCCACACGCTTCACAGTCCGCATGAGGAAGACGTGCTCGTCTACCAGGACGACGATGAGCGCTTTAATATCGGCGCCGGTCGCACCCGCGATGGCAAATTTCTGGTGATTGAATCGGCCAGCCACACGACCAGCGAGTGCCTCGTGCTGCGCGCCGACCAACCTGACGGGAAATTCTCAATCATCAGTCCGCGCGAAGACGAGCACGAGTATTCGGTCGATCATCGCAACGGCTACTGGTACATCCGCACCAACGATCGCGGCCGCAACTTTCGGCTCGTCACTGCGCCGGTGGACGAACCTGCCAAAGAAAACTGGGTTGAGCAAATCGCGCACCGCGATTCGGTGATGCTTGAGGATGTGGACCTGTTTGGCGGCTTCTTTGTTGCCTGCGAACGAGAAGATGGACTGCCCCGTCTTCGGCTGTGGAAGTTTCACGATGAAACTCCAGGGGCAAATCCCGCGGGCGAAATTGCCTTTCCGGAGCCCGCTTACAACGCGTCGCCGGGAATCAACCGTATCTTTGAGACAACGAAGTTCCGATATGGATATCAGTCGCTTGTCACGCCGGGGTCGGTTTTTGAATACGATCTCGAAACCCGGGAATCCCAGCTTCTGAAGCAGCAGGAAGTTCCCGGCGGATTCGACCGCACGCTCTACGCGAGCGAGCGGATACACGCTACGGCTGCCGATGGCGTCGCTGTTCCAATTTCGCTTGTCTACCGAAAGGATGCACGCGTCGCGGGGCGCAATGCGCTTTACGTTTACGGGTACGGGTCTTATGGTTACTCGCTGCCTCTTGGCTTCAATTCAAATCGGCTGAGTTTGCTGGACCGCGGCGTGGTGATCGCCTACGCACATATCCGCGGTGGTGGCGACCTGGGCAAACCGTGGCACGACGCCGGAAAGATGCTGGTCAAACGAAATACGTTCACCGATTTCATTGCAGTTGTCGAGCACTTGACGGCCAATGGCTACGGCGATCCAGCTCGCGTGGCCATCGAAGGCGGGTCTGCAGGGGGACTGCTGATGGGCGCAGTCACCAACCTGCGTCCAGAGCTTTTTCGGGTCGTGCTCTCGCACGTGCCGTTTGTCGACGTGATGAACACTATGCTTGATGCCTCGCTTCCGCTGACGGTTCCTGAGTATGAGGAGTGGGGCGACCCGAACGATGAGACTTACTTCAAGTACATGCTGAGTTATTCGCCTTACGATAACTTGAAGGCGGCAAGTTACCCGGCGATGTTAGTGAAGACTTCGTTGAATGATAGCCAGGTGATGTACTGGGAGCCGGCAAAGTATGTAGCGAAGCTGCGCACGCTGAAGACCGACAACAATCCTCTGCTGCTGGTCACTAACATGGAAGCGGGGCACGGGGGAGCTAGCGGACGTTACGATTACCTCAAAGAGATAGCGTTCGACTATGCCTTCCTCCTCCGCGAACTGCGAGTAGCCTCCTAGTTCAGAGAATCGGAAGCATCTTCTCTAATGACCTGCTGCTGTCATCCTTGAGCGCACGGGGCCCCAAGCGCTTTCTTCAGCTTGGGGGTGGTAAGCTAAGGATCTGCTTTTTCTTCGAACAAATCGGCGCTCTTGAACCTCCATTCTCCTCGCCTGCGAAGGCTTCAAGCCGTCCTCTGAACCACAGGAAGATGTTTCCTTGCGAGTAAATTCATCCGTTTGATAGACTGAGCCCAAATTCAAGGATCGTTCATGAGTCTCACCGAGATTTTTGCTCTCGCGCTCGCGCTTTCTTCCGCAGCCGCGATCAGTCAGCAACAATCACAGCCACTTTCGGCGTCACAACCCTCTCCCGATGTGCATATCTACGATCTCGACCGTGACATCGCCCCACCAAGATTGATTCAGGAGCCATTGCCGATCGCCGGCAGCCAACAGTGTTCACAACACCTGAGTGGCAAAGTAATTCTCAACATGGAAGTGGACACACAAGGAGCGCCGGCATCTTTCTATTTCGTTGATCCGCTGGGAAATGAACTGGACAGGCTTGCCTTGTCGGTCGCACAGCAAGATCGCTTCAATCCTGCAACCCGCAACGGCATAGCCGTTGCCGTGAGGCAATCGCTTGAGATGAATCTCGAGGGGTGCATCGCAACCGCAGTGGATATTTCGGGAAAGCAGATCAGAACAATTCGTCTAAAAGCGCAGCCTTCGCAAAGAATTGGGCGCACTCGTGAGCCGCACCTTAGGATCAACACCATATCGAATGGCCAGAACCTTATCCACGGAGATACTACAGCTCCAATTCCTCTCGTCACCCCTGAGGCCCGGTTCTCCGAGGAGGCCATTGAAAAGAACATTACTGGGATCTGTATTGTCAGCATTTCCCTTGATGCTCACGGACTGCCGCAGAATCCGCGAGTCGTGCACCATCTCGGATACGGTCTGGATGATACTGCAATCGAAGCGATACGAAACTACCGGTTCGTTCCCGCGATGCGCCAAGGCAAACCGGTTCCTCTACCATTGATGTCCATCGAGGTGAATTTTCGGCGCTAATTTCGTCCCGATGCGGCCGGGTGCCCCATTCAAGCCGTGCTTTTTACGGGTTGGGTAGGAAATCAACTCAGCCGCGACTTATGCGCCCACAGCCCAAGCCCAGGATTCGAAACAAAGAAAACCTCTTCACCATCCAGCTGGTTGTATCCATGCGATAACTTGTCAGGGTTGTAGTGCTCTGACATCTCCGCATAGTCACCGTACTTGAAACCAACACCCTCGATCTCTTCTCGACTGAGTTGTCCCGGACACCAGGTAATCTCGAACCTGCCTTCAGACGAACCATGAATCAAATGTGCCGCAGCACCCAGTTCCGCCGCCAGAGTCCGGATTGGCGCTCAACCGCCGCCAGCGTCGCCGGCGTTCCATGGTATCCGTACTTGCGAATCAGTCCGTCGATGCACTTGTCTTCGCCGAACTCCCGAACAGCCGGCGCAAGAATGATCAACTCCGCACCATCCGCCAGCGCCATCCGAGTCCGATACACCGCCTTGTTTCCAAGCCAGGTGGAATGAAACTCGTGCGGATCGAGGTACACCACTGCCTTTCGAATTGGCTCATCGACCAACTCGAAATTTACTTTCAGGCTTAGCTCGGCGGCGCGGTGGAAGCATTCGACATCGTCGCCAATGAACAGGCCTCGCACGGCCAATCCGCCACTGGCACGCCGACCCACCACGGTTTGCACATAGACGATCGGCAACTCGCCCAGGAAATGATCGGAGGCGTAATTGAGCACGGCGCGCACAGGATTTTCCGCGCGCCCCATGATGCGCTCCATGCCGTAGACCGCGCCGAGATAGTGGCTGAGGTTGATTCCCTGTCTTCCGCCTGCCCCGACCAGGATGTTCTTGTTGTAATTCGCCATCCCGATCACTTCATGGGGCACCACCTGCCCGATGGAGAGAATGAGATCGAACCCGCCCTGCGAAATAAGCTTGTTGGTCTGTGCCGGCCAGGCGACGTTCAGCTTTCCTTCCGACTGTTGATAAATGAACTCAGCTGGCACCTCGCCCAGGGTCTCCACATCTGTCCGCCAGTTATGAACGCGAAACAAATCATGCGGCATTTCCGGAAACATATGGTCCATCTGAGCGGTTGTCATGGGCGTATGAGTTCCGATGGCGGGCAGGACGGCTTTCATCCGGTCGCCGAAGTACCGCCAGGCCGCGCACGTTAACGCTCCGGCCTGCGAATGGAGCCGTGTGATGTCGGGCGGTACCGCCAGCACGCGCGCACGAGGGCCGAGTTTGCCAAGGCTCTGCCGAAGGAGTTCCCCGATTTCCTGCGCCCCGAGATCAACGTCCACGCCGCCAATTGCACAGAACATTCCCATGCGGTTAACTTTAAACCAACCATGGCAAGACAAGTGCTAACGGGTAAGCGGACGGCGCAACAGTTGCCGCCGCCGAATGAAAATCCTGCTGCTCGAATTTCTTTACCGGGTTGATTTCATACGCTACACAGCCCGGCGTGATCACCAGGCGGATTGCCGATCCGTCGCCGGCCGCGTACGACCGGTTCAAGTCTCAACTTCCGTTCAAGTCCTGGAACACATTATCCAGAAGCTTTCGAACGACGGCGTAACATTCGCAAGCCGCCTCTTCCAACCGCTCTCTGTCTTCAATTCGAATATTTGATCGTCGGAATTTGATCAGGCCGGCCCTGCGCAGACTTCCGGCTGCGAGGTTGACTGTCGATCGACGCGCTCCAAGCATGTAGGCAAGAAATTCCTGAGTCAACGTCATCTCTGATTCGCCGGTCCTGTCTTGAACCATCAGGAGCCATCGAGCCAACCGCTCCTCACCTTCATGAATCCGGTTGCAGGCACCCAGTTGGGCCAGCACCAACGCCTCATGCTGCACAAGCCGGAGGATCGCGTTCCGGAAACTCGCATCTTTTGCGAACATTTCCTTGCAACGCTTGAAATCCATGCGCAGGCCCGCGCCCGCAACTTGCATAAAGCACCGTGTCATTCCGGTGAGAGGTCCAAGCAGATGGATCTTTTCCGCAATCCCCTCGCGGCCGACGAAGCCCACCTCGACAGAAGTGCCGACGGACAGAGTAGTCACAGTTGAAGCAATGCCAGAGGTAAGGAAGTGAACATAACGCGGAGCGGATTCTGGCTCGTACAAAAGGGTATGGATGGGAAGATCAACTGGCTCTAGATATTGCAGTAGCCCTGATCTGGTTTCAGCGGGAAGTACTTCAAGCAGACGATTGGTTGGTGGAAAACCCACAGGCTGTCCCCTTTGAGAATTGCGCAAGATGTGGCCTTTCACACGGTGACCAGGAGGCCTCGCGCACAGCATGACGCTGTTAAGCAAAAATAGACGATTTGCGGGAAAGTCTTCTGTTCGATAGCTAACATTTAATGCGGCTTAGCATTGAAACCTCCGGAATCTGCGTATGCTTCTTGAGGCGGATTTCCACCTTACCATTTGCGTTTTCTTCGAGAAAATGTCCGTCATCGGACAGACGCGACGCGCAAAGACGCCCAAACTGAACCTACCTAAGGCACAAAATAAATGTCCTCAGGCGTTAGAAAATGTTGGACGCCGCTCGCTTCCAGCTTCAAGAGCGCTGGCCGTTCGATCAGACCATTCAACTTCACCGGCCCGATAGCAAGTTAGCGGGCGCTGCATTCGCGTTACTTTCCCAGACCTGAGTGTTACCCGATGAATTCACAAAGCCGCGTGCTGATTGTTAGTCGAGATGAAATGCTTCTCAAAACCCGGGAGCTGATATTTGGCGCGTACTTTCAAGTCACGGCGGTGGGGCGACTGACCGAAGCAGTGGCGCAGCTTGCATCGTCTTATTTTGATCTCGTCGTGCTATGCCACTCGCTAAGAAGCGATGAGTGCGAACGAATTGCGAAGCTCGCCCATGATCATGCGCACCCCGCCAAGGTTCTGGCGCTTAGGCCGATGTCGGATTCCGCAGAGGAAAGAGCCTGGGCAGATGACGAAATTGGGGTGGACGCCGGCCCTTATGGCCTTTTGCTGAGAGCAGCCAAGATGCTTGATTTCAGAATCCTGAGCAGGGCAAAATCTCGCCCCGACATAGGTCTCATCACGAAGCTTCAAGATCCGAAATCTTCCCCCCACCATGCTGAGGCCGCAGGACGCAGAAGGCATCTTTCCAAGTGACTCTGCGCAACACGTCTTCCTAGTCGACTAGCATATTCGTGATTTCTGCGGCTAGAGCGACGCCGCGTGCTCAACCATGTCATCCAAGCTGGTGAGATGGTTAATGAGATGATAGAAATGTCATTGCTCATTTTCTGCCTGAATTCACGCACGCATCCCCGTTAGGACAAGAGGTTTCACAATGTTGATCCGGCTTGGATACGACATCCAGTTTCAGATTCCGACCAGTGTTGCCATGGTTGCGCTGCTCAGTGTCCATCCGTCTCGTCGCGCACGATCTCGTGGAACCGGATGAGTTGAAGACGGAACCCGAGCTGAAGGTCAGCCAATACATTGACAGCTTTGGGAATCGCTGCTCGCGGTTCGTTGCGCCTCCGGGGCTGCTGCGGCTGTGGTGCTCCACGCTGATTCAGCACACGGATGAGCCGGATGAGGTGAACCTGTCGGCTCGCGAAGTTCCGGTTGGCGAGTTGCCGAATGAAGTGCTCATGTACCTGCTGAGTAGCCGCTATTGCGAAGTGGATCGGCTTTCGGGCATTGCCTGTGATCTTTTCGGAAATCTACCGCAGGGTTGGGGCCGAGTACAGGCGGTTTGCGATTGGGTGCACAATCACATCGCGTTCGACTATCAGCAGGCTCGTCCGACGAAGACCGCGCTCGATGTCTATACGGAGAAGAGTTGGCGTGTGCCGCGACTATCAGCATCTGGCCATCACGTTTTGCAGGGCGCTGAATATTCCGGCACGATATGCGACCGGGTATCTGGGAGACATTGGAGTGCCGCTTCGTCTGCCGATGGATTTCAGCGCGTGGTTCGAGGTGTATCTCGACAACCGCTGGTGGGCATTCGACGCGCGCAACAATCAACCGCGGCTGGGTCGCGATCCTGATGGCGACTGGACGGGACGCCTCGGATGTCGCCATGACAACTTCGTTCGGACAAGCTGACCTGTGCGAGCTTCTTCGTCGTGTCTGAGGTTGAGGAAGTGGCGATTCCGGGCTGATGGATGCGATCAGGGCTCAATCGCTTCGAGGTCGACACCGACTTTGAGCGTATGGGCGCCTCCGCCGAGAATGAGGCCGTGCAGAGGACTGACATCGCCGAAGTCGCGTCCCCAGCCAATGGTGACGTGGCCGGTTGACGGAACGACATCGTTGGTGGGATCCACGTCGAGCCAACCAATTCCAGGACAAAATGCGGACACCCACGCATGAGATGCGTCGGCGCCGACCATGCGCGGCTGACCGGGAGGCGGGTAGGTGCGCAGATAGCCGCTGACATATCTTGCAGGCAGGTTGATGGAGCGAAGGCAAGCGATTTGAATGTGCGCAAAGTCCTGGCAGACGCCACGTTTCTTTGCGGAAGACCTCTTCGATGGGAGTTCTAACCGTCGTCACTTTTGAATCGAAGCGAAAGTCGTGGTGAATGCGCGAAGTCAAGTCCAATAGCGCCTCTACCATGGGACGCCCGGGAGTGAAAGACTGCTGGGCATAGCGTGCAAACTCTGGCCGCAGCCGGATGCGTGGGGATTCAAAACGGAATTGATAAGCTTCGAGCGCCTCAGGATTGAGATCTTCGGGCAGCATCGTGACGACCTCTTCCCATGGAGTTGAAGCAGATGTGTGGATCGAACGCGGTCTCTTCCATGACGACCCGGCTGCGCGATTCGACGATCAATTCCTCGTGCGGCTCTTCAATGGTGAAAAAATATTGGTGATTTCCAAAATAATCGAGGCGCTCGGTGATGACTGCCGGGCTGGGCATAATTTGCAGTTCGCTTTGCGCTACGCGGTGACGAGGCAGCGAACGCGGCCGGAGGCAGGCAACGTGACTGCCCATCGAGACGGGGTATTTGTACTTGTACGTCGTGCGGTGAACGATCTTATAGATCATAGGCCTATGCTGATCGGCAGCGTGCGAGCGTGACTGAAATACCGGCTCGATAAGTTATCGGACCACGAAGGAAGCAAACGTTCCAAGCCTCCCAGGAAGTTCTCAAGTCGAACGAGACCCTCGGAGCCTTTGGCCTTGGGCGCTTCGCGGGGAAGGCTGTAGCTTAGGGTTCGCAAATCGAAACTGCGCAGCATCGCCAGCGCGTCCTGCATGGTTTTAAGATCGTCAGCCATGTGCCTGGGAAGTTTCTGGTATATATCCGCAAGATGGGCGAGTTGAAAGTCCAAAGATCGGGGATTATTCTCGTCGGCCATCAGTACATCCAGCACCGCCACTGGCTGCAGCGTGGTGTAGTAGCGAGTTCGATAGGTCATGGTGCTGTCGCCAACTTCGAGCAGGCATTCGAGCAGAGGCCAATCCTGCTCACTGAGCGGAAGGGTTATCTGTCGCAGCAAACGTGTGAGGTAGATGGCGCGCTCAAGACGGCGGCCGATGCTCATGAACATCCAACCCAGGCCGCGATTAATATTTTCGCGTTCCATTCCGGAGAAGGCTGAGAGCAACTCGAGGCAGAGAGTGAGCGTAGCCGAGTACTCGGGAATCTGGGTGTCATGCTCGGTTTCCAATGATGTTCGTAACTGGCCGATGAGGATCATCATGTCGGCAGACAGGCGCTCACGAACGCTGTTGCCGACGCGATATACCTCGGAGAGGATGAAAGCCAGGCAATCAGTTCTCTTCGGGATCCGAGATCACGGAGATTAGTTCTTGTTCGAACTCAAGCGTGGTTGGACGTCTCTTCTTTCCCTTGGGCAGCTTGCTATGTCTCGATCGCAAGCAACCATGAAGGCGGATCAGGCACGACAGTTCGCCGGGATCGGCACGGCGCACGCGAGACATCATGGAACGCGTGATTCGCGCGGTGTTTTCCGCACGTTCGACGTATCTTCCAAGCCAGAAAACCCTGTCGGCCACGCTGCTGGGAACGTCGGGAGATCCGCGACGCAAAGCTACGGGCTGATTGCGCGGGTGAAGAAGGCTGAAGGTGTCCACCGGGCTGTCCCACAGAACCCAGGCGTCTTTGCTGTGTCCGCCGCGCTGCATGGACACGACTGAGCCCTCGGCTTCGGCAACACGCACCAGTCCACCGGGAATCGCAGTCCATCCGTTGCCGGTATTGATGACATAGGCTCGCAGCACTACGCTGCGGGAATACAGGTGTCCGTTGCCCCAGACCGGCGCATTGGATAAGGCGATCTGTTCCTGCGCCACATATTCATGCGGGAATGCTTTGAGCTGCGCAGTGAGCTTTCCTTTTTCCGCCTGCTGCAACTTTGCGGCAAACACCGGCTCCATTCCGCGAGACGGAAAAGCCGGTTTCAAAACAACCGAATCAAGGTGCTTGATGACCCAGTCATAGGCATACGACTGGCCGCACCACCAGGTAGCAACAGAGGGTAGCTTGAGACTCTCCCCGGTCATGTGCCGCGAAAGTCCGGGTAGAAACGGCATGATGGCGGCCGTCTCAATGACGCCGCTGCCAAGAGCATTGGCGACTTTTACATTTCCGGCAACGACCGCGTCGACGAGCCCCGGCACGCCGAGAAGAGAATCGCTGCGCAACTCCAGCGGATCGCAGAAGCTGTCGTCGACCCTGCGCAGGATCACGTCTACGCGTTCCAATCCATCGACCGTCTTGAGGTATACACAGCGATCGCGCACGGTGAGATCAGCTCCCTCGACAAGTGCAAAACCAAGGTATCGCGCGATGTAGGAGTGCTCGAAATATGTTTCGTTGTGCGGGCCGGGCGTGAGCAGAACGATGCGCGGATTGCTGCGGTCAGCGAGAGAAGTGAGGGCATCGCGCTGCGCGCGAAAAAACGGCGCGAGCCTCAACACATTCGAATCAGCAAAAACATTTGGCAAGACGTCAGCGACGATGGTGCGGTTTTCAAGTGCGTAGCCGCTGCCTGAAGGAGCCTGCGTGCGATCGGAAAGCACCCACCATTGACCATCGGGCGAGCGGGCCAAGTCAACTGCAAGCATGTGGAGATAACTGTGCGAAGGGACACGCACACCTACCATCGGCCGCAGGAATGCGGGATTGGCATAGAGAAGCTCAGCCGGAAAATGCCCGGTCTTCAGCAGGGACTGGGAGCCGTAGAGATCCTCGAGAATCAGGCTCAGTAGTTTTGCACGCTGGATGATTCCCTGCTCGATGTAACGCCATTCGCCGGCTGGAATCAGGAATGGGACAATATCAATTTCCCACGGACGGTTTGCGCCAAGAGGGTCGCTATAGATGTTGTAGGTGATGCCATTTTCGCGGATGCGGCGTTCTGCACGCGTACAACGCCGTCCTAATTCCTCGGGGCCAATGGTACGCAGGGATTCCATGAGATGGGCCCAATGCTGACGAGGATTGACGCCATCGGCAGACAACTCGTCGTATGCGCCGCCGTAGCGCAGCGGAGTCTGATAGAGATCAACCGTCATGGCAATATCTCCCGCGTCTCGATGCGAGCGCTGGGGCTGCGTGGCGGTATGCGCAGATCGAGCGTGCCCGGGAATATCGGGTTGATCTCTTCTTCAGGAATCGTTACCGGGGCAATTGAGTTGACCACTTCAAAGCGTTCGAGCCGTCGCGCTTCGGCTTCTGCCGCGTTTGCCGGACGACCTTTATATTCGCGGCCCTCGGGCGGATCTATACGGTATGCGCACTGGCCTATTGATCGTCCATCGCGAAGGTCAATCAA
The DNA here is from genome assembly GCA_963802565.1 of uncultured Acidobacteriaceae bacterium. Lineage (GTDB taxonomy): Bacteria > Acidobacteriota > Terriglobia > Terriglobales > Acidobacteriaceae > Telmatobacter. Next base: position 43,892 of record CAWDJR010000023.1, read on the forward strand.
GGTGAAGGTAAGCGGCGAATGCACAGGAATGGTGGGATGCATCGTGGCTGAGAGCCTTCGTGCGCGGAATCTCACCCCGGCTACGGCAACTCCAGGTTCGGCGGCGGGATGAAGCGGCACACGACGTCCATTGCAGGCGACGATGTAGCGGGAATTAGCTTTCAGGCCGGAAACCTTTACCTGCACGCGCTCCACCGATGAGTCGACATTCCGAACGGTTCGACCGGATGCGGCTTCTTCCGCGAGGACGTTCCAAGGCTCGAGGGCACGGCGCAGTTCGACTTCCACGCCATCGACCGAGATCGAACCAATTTTGGGAAATCGAAATTCAAGATGGGCAGCGAACCACTCGGGATCAAGCGCAAATCCCGACTGCTGCGCGTGTCCGAGAACTTCAAGAAAGTCCTGCTGCACAAAATAAGGCAGCATGAAGCGATCGTGCAGTACGGTTCCCCATGGAGTCAGGCTTCCTTCGAACGGCACTTTCCAAAACGAGCAAACCAGCGCGCGGACAAGCAGCATCTGCAGCAGGCCCATGCGCATGTTGGGCGGCATTTCGAAAGCTCGCAGTTCGAGGAGTCCGAGCTGAAGCCCGAGGCCTTCCGGGGGAAACAACTTGTCCACGCAAAATTCGGCGCGATGGGTATTGCCGGTTACATCGGCGAGCAGGTTTCGAAACAATCCGTCAACTATATAGAAGGGACAATCGCGCGTCGGGAGATGACGAAACGCGACTTCAAGCTCATAGAGGGCGTCCATGCGCGCCTCATCCACGCGCGGATACTGGCTGGTAGGGCCGACGTACAGTCCGGAAAAAAGGTACGAGAGCGAGGGATGATTCTGCCAGAAGGCAATCATGCTGCGCAGCAAATCGGGGCGCCGCAGGATAGGGCTATCTTCAAGCGTCGCACCGCCGATGACGATGTGGCTGCCGCCGCCAGTGGCATCACGGTTGCCGCTGAAGTTGTACTTCTCTGAGATGAGTCGATTTTCGCGCGCTTCGCGATCGAGCAACATGTTGATGTGCTCGAGTTCGTCCCAATTATGGGCGGGCGGCAGATTGACTTCAAGGACGCCGGGATCGGGAGTGACGCTGAAGGAACGCAGTCGCGGATCGGCGGCGGGAGCGTAACCCTCTACCCAAACGGGCATCTGCAAATAGCGGCACGTGTCTTCGACGGCGCTTACCAGATCGAAATAGTCGGCGAGGATGGGCGCATAAGGCAGCGAGACATGAAGCCGGCCATCGCGGACCTGTATGCAGAGGGCGGGGCGAATGAGTTCCGGCGCATCTTCGTTGGGACGCAAGACCGGAGGAAGCGAGTCGGTTTCGGGGTTCGCCTCAAAAAGGTCCATGCGCCGCGATTTCTCTGCCGGCAGTTTGACACGATCAGCGAAGGGCGCGTCATCGCGGGGATATTCAAGCTCGTCGGGCGCGATCCAGGGGATGATTTCGGTGGGAATGCGAAAGCCTATGGGCGAATCGCCGGGTAGCAGAACGATGGTTTCAACGGCGGGAAACCAGAACTGACTTGACCAGCACAAAACACCGTGCGGTTGACGGCGACGAAGCGGCAGTATGTACCCTGCCTGCTCCGTCGCAGGCGCGTCCGACTCGAAGGCGGGCAATATGTTTTCGGGAGTGACCTGAAGGCGGCGCGAGAGAGCCCGCATGAATTTTAAGGCGTCGCCTGTTTTGAAATCGTAGTCGTGATTCTCTTGCGCGATGAGTTTGACGTCCTCCCATACAGGAACGCCATCTGCACGCCAAAAGCAACTGAGAGCCCAGCGAGGCAACGGCTCGCCTGGATACCACTTTCCCTGGCCGTAGTGGAGCAGGCCACCGGGAGCCATCTTCTCGCGCAGCGCCTGGATAAGAGCCAGCCCGCGTGTTCGCTTGAGCTCGCCGAGCGCGTCAATATTCCATTGAGGGTGCTCGGGATCATCGATGCCGACGTAGGTGGGTTCGCCTCCCATGGTCAGGCGAACGTCGTGGGCCTCAAGGTCTGCATCCACGCGATGCGCTACCTGGCGAATGCGAACCCACTCGTCTTCGGCATCACCGAGCGACAGCGGTCGCGCGTCGCTCAAACGACGAACCGTCATTTCATAATTGAAATCAATGCTGGCACGCTCGGCAGTACCGGAGATCGGAGCGGCCTGGGCAGGACTTGAGGTGCAGGCCAGCGGGATGTGTCCTTCGCCCGCGAGCAGACCCGAAGTGGGGTCTAACCCGATCCAACCGGCACCGGGCAAGAAAGCCTCAGCCCACGCATGCAGGTCGGCAGAGTCGGCATTGGGGGCCGCGATCTGGACCATTCTGCCCGGCCTTCGCCTCTGCGAGTTGAATGAGATAACCAGATACGAAACGTGCGGCGATTCCTAAATTGCGCAGGCACTCGACCAGCAGCCACGCCGAGTCGCGACATGAGCCCGAACGCTTTTGGAGAGTCTCCTCGGATGTTTGAATTCCGTGCTCTAATCGCGTGACGTAGCTGATATCGTCCCGCACCGTGCGATTGATGAGGAGCAGGAACTTTACGGTGCTGGTCTGTTGATTTCGACAGCTTTCAACAAACGACCGAAGCAGCGGCTCCGGCGGATCAACCAGCAAATATGGATGGAGATCTGTCGCAGTCTCAGGTCGGTATTGGAAGGGATAATTCTCAACCGCGGGGTCGAGAAGAAAATCGAAAGGATTAAGAGGCGATAGATCAGCAACAAGATTCACTTCGACGGCGAACTCGCTGGTCTTTTCCGGGAATAGTACGTGTGCCTGCTGATTGGAGGCAGAATCGAGTTGCCAACGCAAAGTGTGTTCAGCGGGAGAGACGTCAAGGGAGTAACTAAGAATGGGGGTTCGAGAATGCAGGCTGGGACGCAGCCGTATGATTTGCGGGCCGAGCGAAACCGTCTTGTCGTATCGATAATGCGTCCGATGTTTTAGAGCAACCTGGATTCCCATCCGCCCTCATGCGGTACACGCTTGAAGCCGGCGATCCACATTAGCTGGCACCAGAGCCGTCGCGCCCCCGAACCCATTGAGCAAGCATGGGTGTAAGAACACGTTAGCATATTGGTTACGCGGCCGAGAGCGCCGCCTCAGTGGCTCTGTGGGTGACTATCCACCTTGCCGCGAAACTTGCTATAGACAAAGACAACGTAGGCGACGGCCAGCGCCATCCCGAAGCTCCACCAGACCAGGCCGACAGCCAGAGTATGAGGGCCAGAGAGAGCGCTGCTCATAGTGATGTCCCGTTCGGCACCGGTGGTGGCCGGCAGGAGCGTGGGATAGAGTCCCCAGCAAGCTCCTGCGAGCATGAAGAACAAATAGAAGCTGGAAGAGAAGAAAGCCTTAACCGGCTGGGCATTGCGATTGAGGTACCAGATGGCGCCCAGAGATGCGATAACTCCGACGGGAACAATGAAGGTGATTGGGTATTGCAGGTAATTGACGAGGCTGGAGGGACGCACCGCGATTGTTGCGGCAAGGCTGATTAACGTGAGTGCCACCAGGGCGATCCAGAGTGGAGTAATGATGCGGCATGCGCGCTGTGCCAAGTCGCCGGAAGTCTTGATGGTGAGCCAGAGCGCACCATGCAGAGTGAGCGCCACGAGCGCAACGAGGCCGCCAATTACCGTGTACCAGTCGAGTATGCCGGGATGAGGGCCCGGCTTCCAGTTGGTCCATAAGGGAAGAAAGAAATATCCATCGGCCTGGAGTGGAACGCCGCGCAGTACATTGGCGAGCGCTGCGCCGAAGAATACGGTGAGTAGCAGGCTGGCAATGCCGAACAGTCCATCAAGAAGTGCGCGCCAGACACCTACCTCGATATGGTTTCTCAGTTCCAGGCTCACTCCGCGCAGGATGAGAAGCCAGAGCACGATCATAAGTGGCAGATAAAAGCCGCTGAAGGCCGAGGCATAGAGGAGGGGAAAGGCGAAGTACAACGTGCCGCCTCCAGCCAGAAGCCAAACCTCATTGCCGTCCCAGACGGGGCCGATGCTACGCATGGTCGCCTGGCGCTCAGCCTCTGTGCGGACTAGAAAGATGTGCAGCACGCCCACGCCGAGGTCGAAGCCGTCGAGCACCACATATCCGACGATCATGATCGCAACCAGCCAAAACCATACAAAACCCATGAAGCCACTCCATTCTCTTCTGGACGACGTTATTCTCCGCCGACGTGCACAGGCTCAATCGTTGCAGTTTTCGGTTCTGGACCATTGCTGATCTCCCGGTACATCAGAACCGTAAAGAGGAGACCAAGCAACGCGTAAAGGCCCATGAATCCCAGCAGGGTGAAGAGACCGTTGCTCGCCGAGACAGTGTTGGAGTATCCCTCGCTGGTGCGCATTAGCCCGTAAATGAGCCACGGTTGACGGCCTAGCTCAGCGGTCAACCAGCCGGCCGTGTTGGCTATGTATGGAAGCGGAAAACTGAGAAGCACGGCCCACAAAGCCAAGCGCGTGTTGTACAGCCTTCCGCGAAACAGCAGCAAGGCACAACCGATCATGAGCAAGAAGAACCAGGTTCCGAGGCCCGCCATGATGTGGTAGGCGTAATAGAGCAGCGGCAGGGCTGTTGGCCACTGATCGTGTGGAATCTGGTCGAGACCTTTTACCTCGGCTTTTGTCGTGCCATAGATGAGGAAGCTCAAGAGATTGTTGACAACGAGTGGGTTGTCGATCAGACCTGTCTCCTCATTGGGTTGGCCCATAAGCACCATCCCTGCTCCATTTTCAGTTTTGAAGACGCCCTCCATCGCGGCCATCGCGGCGGGCTGATGATGCGCAACGTATTTGCCATGCAGGTCGCCGGTGGGAAAAATGATGAGGATTGAGCTGATTGTGCCTGCGATGACACCGACCTTGAGAAAGATTCGCCCGTAGTCCTGCAGTCGTTCTTCCAACAAGTAAAAGGCGCCCACGGCGGCCATGACAAAAGAACCTGTCACCACCGTTCCGGTCATGTTGTGCGCGTATTGAAGAAGCGCCCACGGGTTGAGCAGCAACTGCCAGAAGCTCAGGACTTCGAATTGGCCGTTGGGCAGGTGATCATAGGCGACCGGGTGCTGCATCCAAGCGTCGGTGACAATGATGAAAAATCCTGAGAGCCAGGAACCCGCAAAAACCATGAACGCTGAGAACCAGTGCATGAGTTTTGTGAGCCTCTTTTCGCCATAAAGAAAAAGGCCCAGGAATGCTGACTCCAGAAAGAAGCTAAAAACTCCTTCCATCGCGAGGGGCTGTCCAATGACTCCGCCTGAAAGCCGTGAAAAACGCGCCCAGTTGGTACCGAACTCGAACTCCATGGGAATTCCGGTGACGACGCCGAAGACGAAGTTGATGCCGAAGATGCGGCCCCAGAATCTCGCCGCCTGGTCCCAGCGCTCGTTGCCGGTTTTGAGCGCAACTGATTTGAGCACGACGATCAGTAGCCCAAGTCCCATTGTGAGTTGGGGAAAGAGATAGTGAAAGGTAATCGTGAAAGCGAAATGCAATCGGTGAATCAGTTCAGCTGTCATCGATACTCCTGCTGAATAACACGGTGCAAAACGGAAGAAACTCAATCTTAGCGCCACGAAGGAGAAAGAGCGAGTTTCACTTTCTTCGAAATCAACGGACGGTCTGTCGTGCGGGAATCGGTGCGACGGATCTGGGTTGTCGCGAAAGTGGCAACTCCCGCACTTTCTTGGCTTGATCCGCACGCGGAAGAGCCGTGCTGCGCCTATGTTTCGAACGGCTATGTTCAACCGTCCCCGAAAGTGAAAACAGCATCAACTCTTCACGTTCTTCAAGGTGCTTGACGACGTCTTGGCATCCGATGGAAGACAATCAAGGAAAGGAAGAGAAGAGAGGAAAGCAATGGCGATTCAGATTGGCGCAAAGCATGACAGTGGTTTTGATGACCCGATTGGCATGCTCAAGGATTGCCACAGAAGGATTGAGAGCTTTCTTGGCATTCTCTGTGTGGTGGTTAATCGCGCACAGGGCAGAGGTTTGACGGGCGAGGAGCGTGGTGCAATTGGGGCGGCGCTGCAATACTTCAGAACTGGCGGCCAGCGCCACACTGTGGATGAAGAAGAGTCCCTCTTCCCGAGGCTACGCAAATCCGCAGTGGAGTCTTTCAAGGAGATCGACAGGCTTGAGAATGATCATCACGAGGCAAGCGGTCTGCATGAATCGGTCGAGAGGCTTTACTCAGCCTGGATCGAGACGGGCGGATTAGGATCAGAGGAAACTCTTCAATTGCTCTCTGAAACCGCGAGACTCAAACAACTTTATGCCGAACATATCCAGGTAGAGGAAACGATTGTCTTTGCCCGGGCGATCGAGGTGCTGGACAGTCAAACCATCGCGGCAATCGGGACCGAGTTTAGATTTCGAAGGAAATAACGTTTTCGGCCCTAATTATGAGCAGTCCGCTTCACCTCAAACGGCAACAGATTATAGCGTGTAAGCTGGCGGAAGCGCGTGTGAGTCGAACACACCGTCGCCCGTTAAGGACGACCGCCGGTTTTGAAGACCGGGAGGATCACCGGAGCCTAAGCACTTCCGTCTTATGACTTTCTCACATGGTACCTTTCCTATGTTAGTAGGCACGAGAGTTGTGCCAGGGATATGAATGATGACATTGGACGATCCCCAACCGATTCGTTTGACTCAACAGGTAAAAGCCGGCGGCTGCGCTAGCAAGCTTCCAGCCGGGTCTCTGCGGCAAGTGCTCTCCGCACTTCCGGTGCAAACCCATCCGGATCTGCTGGTGGGGTTCGAAACTTCTGACGATGCCGGGATTTTTCGTATTGGTCCGAACCAGGCCTTGGTGCAAACCGTCGACTTCTTCACCCCGCTGGTCGATGACCCATTCACGTTTGGCCAGATTGCAGCAACGAATGCGCTGAGCGATGTGTACGCGATGGGAGGCCGCCCTTTGACAGCACTAGCAGTCGTCTGCTTCCCGCCGGAGGCCGATCTCGGAATTCTCGAGCAGATCATGCGCGGCGGTCTATCGAAAATGGTCGAGGCAAAATGTACTGTCGTTGGCGGCCACTCGGTTCGTGATGCCGAGATGAAGTTTGGCTACGCGGTCACCGGACTCATCGATCCGACGAGCGTTTATACCAACGCCGGAGCCGTTGCGGGGGACATTCTTATTCTCACCAAGCCAATCGGCACGGGCGTAATCACCACGGCGCTTAAGCAAAGCAAGTCGAGTCCGTCATGGGTAGACGCCGCCATTCGTTCAATGACGACGCTGAACAGCGCATCTTCGTCTATTGCCGTTGATTGCGCCGGCGTCCATGCGATAACCGATATTACAGGCTTTGGACTGATGGGCCACGGGCGCGAGATGGCTCTCGGCAGCGAAGTCACGCTGGAGATCGAAACCGCGTGTGTGCCTTTGATTGAGGGTGCATTGGATGCAGTTCGCGCTGGCGCAATTCCCGGCGGTCTGCTCGCCAATCGCGAATTCGCAGAGTGCCTCGTTGAAGATTCCAGCGAGAGCCACATTCCCGATGACCTTCGAGCCTTGCTCTACGATCCGCAGACATCGGGTGGACTGCTGATTTCTGTCGCCCCTGAAGACGCGCCGGGGTTGATCGCACGTCTTGGGGAAGCTTGCTCCCAGGCCGCCATCATCGGACGGGTCTCGGTGCACTTTGCCACAGGCGCTGGCGGACCCGCCATCGTTCTGCGATGATGAAATACTCTGACGACTGCTTTGATATGAAACTTCACGGCCTGCAAGACGATAACGAAACGCATCATGGGCTCTTTCGCAGGCTGCCGTCTGTCGACGAAGTGCTCTTGATGCCCGCTTGCAAAGAGCTTCTCAATGCTCATCGACGCGATGCAATAGTGGCGGCTGTCCGCAGGTCGCTCGACGAGTTGAGGCGCGATATCTCGTCAGGAAAACACACCGAAGATAGTTTGCAGCAAAGCATCGAACTGCTGCCTGACCGAATTGCCCAACAACTCGCTGCTGGGAAGCGTTACTCGCTCCGCCGTGTGATTAATGCTACGGGCGTCATTCTTCACACCAATCTTGGACGCGCCCCGTTGAGTGATGCTGCTCTCAGTCACCTTGTCGATATTGCACAGGACTACTGCAACATCGAACTCGACCTTGAGACCGGAACGCGCAGCCGTCGTGATGTGCATGCGGAATCGCTTGTTTTGCGTGTTCTTAGCCAAGGCAGCGGCGGAACCGCGGAGTTCGATCAACGCGGTGTCGTCATCGTCAACAACTGCGCGGCTGCCACGATCCTCGCGTTGAACTCCCTTGCAGAAAAATCCGAAGTAATCGTCTCGCGCGGAGAACTGGTTGAGATTGGCGGCGGATTTCGCATTCCGGAAATTATGGAAAAGTCCGGAGCAATCCTAAAGGAAGTCGGAACTACCAACCGCACGCGTATGGAAGACTATGAACGAGCAATCGGACCTGGAACCGGGCTGTTGCTCCGCGTGCATCAATCCAATTTCAGTATTGAAGGGTTTGCAGAGCGGCCGTCGCTGGCGGATTTGGTTGACCTCGCCAAGCGCGCAGGCATCACCCTGTTTGAAGACCAGGGCACCGGCCTTGTTTCCTCGCTCGAACGTTTTGGAATCAACGGAGAACCCAGTTTGCTGCGGTCCTTTTCTTGCGGCGTGGACCTCATTGCCGCCAGCGGAGATAAATTGCTGGGAGGTCCGCAGTGTGGAATTCTCGTTGGCAGGAAATATCTGATCGAACGGATCCGTAAGAACGCTCTTCTCAGAGCCTTCCGCGTGGACAAACTCACCTATGCGGCGCTTGAAGCCACGCTCATGGAGCACTTGGAGGAAGACTCGAAATCCCTTCCCGTCGAACGCATGCTGAGCATCCCGCCTGAGGAACTCATGCGCCGGTGTCGCGGGATCGCGGACCAGATCGTTTCCACAACACTGGATGTTGACGTGCTTCCTGTCGCGAGCCTTGTCGGAGGAGGAACCGCACCCAGGGCTACGCTGCAAAGCTGCGCACTGTCGTTGCGGCACAGTTCGCTTGCGGCGTTGGAACTGCTTGCAGTGCTCCGGCAACTCGATCCGCCCGTGATCGGTCGCATCGCAGACGACACAGTGCTGCTGGATTTGCGTACCGTACCTCCAGGTTTCGACGCAACTCTGGCTTCTCATTTGAGCAGCATCTAACCTCGCCGATCGTAAACTACATTTCAACCGAGAAATCTCTGCATGACGAACAATCCTCGATCCATCGTCATCGGTACCGCTGGTCACATCGACCACGGCAAGACGACGCTCGTGCGTGCCCTCACCGGAATCGATGCAGATCGGCTTCCTGAAGAGAAACGTCGCGGCATCACGATCGATCTCGGGTTCGCCTCATTCGAGCTTCCGGCGCCCAACGGGCCACTGCGCATCAGCTTCGTCGACGTACCTGGACACAGCGATTTCATTCGAAACATGCTCGCCGGGGCCGGTTGCGTGCCTGCAGTCATGCTCGTCATTGCGGCCAACGAAGGCGTGATGCCCCAGACGGTTGAACATCTCAGAATCTGCGAACTTCTTGGTATATCGCGCGGCTTCACCGTGATCACGAAGGCTGACGCTGTCAGTTCTTCCCAGTTGCAGGATTGCACGCATTCGGTCAATACATTTCTGCAAGGAACATTTCTGAACGGGGACCAGTCTCCCGTATTGCCGGTAAGTGCAGCGACGGGTGAAGGCCTCGAAAAAGTGCGCGCAGAGTTGCTCAATCTCGCCATGCGCACACAGTTCGAGACCTCCGACGCTTTAATGCGCCTCCCACTCGATCGTTCCTTTGTCATGAAAGGATTCGGGACTGTTGTTACGGGAACGCTCTTGTCGGGGACAATTCGAGATGGTCAAACGCTGCAGGTTGAACCTGGAGGTCACGCCGTCAGGGTACGCAGTCTGCAGACGCATGGCGAGTCCGTGCAGTCTGTGCAACCTGGATCGCGCGTTGCCGTAAATCTTTCTAATGTGGACGTAGCCGACGTCCATCGCGGCCAAACGATTGTTTCGCCCAAATCGATGTCGGCAGTCGATACTGTCGACGTGGAGATTCGGCTTCTTGAAAACGCGTCTGCTCTGAAACATCGAGCGGCCGTCCATTTCCACGCTTTTACGTCCGAGACTATGGCGACAGTCTCTCTGTACGAATATGAAGCGATTCAACCAGGAACTGTTCGCCTTGCGCGATTGAAGCTCTCGGAACCGATTGTCCTGATTCCGGGCGACCAATTTGTTCTGCGACAGCCATCGCCTGCCGGTACCATCGGCGGGGGGCGCGTGCTTGATGCGCATCCTGAAGCTCGCTTGCGCAAGGCTGCAACACAAATCTGGCTGGAACAATTTAAGGATGGTTCCAGGGCGCAACAAATCGAACTGCGGGTCGGCCGGCGCGGAGCGAACGGGATTTCCTTTTCCACACTCTCAACCGAAACAGGCTTGACCATCGACGCGATTCGTTGCCTGGCCGCGTCCGGGCTCGAACGCGGCGACATGCTGCTTATTGCGAACGATCTGCTTCTCAGTGGAGAAGCCTTGCTCGCTGCCATCGGCGCGACCACTACTCGCCTGCAAGCGGCTCAACAACCGATAAAGTTGTCTGAACTGCGCGGCCAGACAGCACTTAGCTCTGAGATCTTCGATTACGTTATGAAGACTCTGTTCCGCGAGCAAAAGGCACAACTCCGCGATGAGATGGTCTCGACCTACACCGGGGGAACTTCTGCGGTGACGGCAGATGACGATCGGCTGGCAATGATCGCCGAGGCTTACGAAGCGGCCGGACTTGCACCGCCGTCTGTCATGGAAATCGCTCGGAGCCTCAACTTCAAAGAATCCGACATGCGCCAAATGGTGACCACGCTTCAACGTGAAAAGACGATTGTGCGCATGGGAAGCGACGAGATGTTTATTCATTCCAGTGCGCTCAGGCGGCTCACCGCGCAGCTGGCCAATCTTCGCGGAACCCTGATGGATGTTGCCCGATTCAAGGAACTCACGGGTCTGTCCCGCAAGTATGCGATTCCCCTTCTCGAATACCTTGACCGTCAGCGCGTTACGCGCAAGCAGGGGGATGAACGCTTGGTTCTCTAGATTCTGCTCCACCCCGCGGTGGATGCCTTTGTCACTTCGTCGTGGTATATTCCGAGAGAATTCATAGCGAAACGCCGCGTGACCATGCCTGACCACGAAACCAAAATCAAGCTCATCGAAGACCGCGACGCAACGGGAGAAGTTGCCAAGGTCTACGACGAATGGCGCACTAAGTCTGGCCGCCAGCAAGTGCCCGGCATTTTGAAGTGCTTCAGTCATCGTCCCGATTTCCTCCGCGACGTGATTAAGTTCAGCGACACGGTTCATTTTTCCCAGGGGCATCTCGACCGCAAAACCAAGGAAGCCATCGCGAGCTGGGTTTCGTGGCTCAATCGCTGTCCGTATTGACTGGACTCACATGCATACTTCCTGCGTGTTCAGGGAGCCGAAGAAGATACAGTACAGGCAATAGCCAGGGGAAATCTGGAAGAAGCGGGTTTGACCCCGGCGGAACGTGCATTACTTGACTACGTAACCAAGGTGACGGAAGCGGCATATCGCACCACGGACCAGGATGTGCAAGGGCTGCGGGATCATGGCTGGACGGAACCGCAGATCGCAGAAGCTGTATACATCACCGCGATGTTCGCGTTCTTTAATCGGGTTGCGGATGCATTCGGGATTGCTCCACAGGGGTACCTCGATATGAACGAGATGACGAAGTAGGAGAGCCAATGAAGGGCACAACGAAGAAACGCGTAGGCAGGTGGGTCGCGAGTCTCGCGGCAGTCTGTTTTGCGGGCTGGCTCTGCCTGGTTGGCTACGTGAACTGGGCCATGCACCAGCCCCCTGAAGTCTTCGGACACGTGATGGCGAAGATGCCGATGCCCGCATACTTTGTGCTCCCATTTGAGACTCTTTGGATGCGCGCGCGCGGCGGGCATTTGAAGGTCGGTGACACTGCTCCAGCTCTGACCGTGAAAAAGCTCGAAGACCACGCGCCGACTGACTTGGCGTCACTTTGGGCCGACAAGCCCGTTGTTCTGGTCTTCGGCAGTTATACGTGACCGCCTTTTCGGCGGGAGGTTCCCGCCCTGAACAAGCTCGCTGAACAGTATCGCGACAAGATCGGTTTCTATGCCGTTTATATCCTTGAGGCACATCCCACGGATGTATGGCAGATGCAATCGAATGTCAAAGACAACGTTCTTTTCAGCAGTCCCAAGGATGAAGTAGAGCGCGCCTTTGTCGCCGGAGCATGCGTGCGCAAGCTGGGTATCAAATTCCCCGCGCTGGTCGATGGCTTCGACAATCAAGTTGAATCTGCGTATACAGGCTGGCCCGACCGGCTCTATTTAATCGGGAAAAGCGGCCGCATCCTCTACAAGAGCAAGCCCGGTCCCTTTGGTTTCCACCCGGACGATCTGGCACAAGCGATCAGGACATCGCTTTCAACGAACTGACCGTACGGGGTACATGGTGAGGGAATGGTGGGCAGTGAGGGACTCGAACCCCCGACATCCTGCTTGTAAGGCAGGCGCTCTAACCAACTGAGCTAACCGCCCTCAGAGGCGGGCCAAAGCTCTGACCCTGAACCATGATAACAGCGAAAGCGTTCTGGAGGAGAATTTCCCGGGATCGCAGGATAAGCGCAGCGACAGATAATTGTGGGCCGGATTGATAAGCTAGTCTTCGTGCCTCGCCTTATCGTGAATGCCGATGATTTTGGCCTCGCTCCCGGTGTAAACCGGGCTGTCCTCGAGCTTCATGCGGCCGAAGTGCTTACAAGCGCAACCATGATGGCGCAAGCGGCCGCCACTGAAGAAGCTGTGCGCATGGCCCTTGCGATGCCGACGCTGGGAGTGGGATGTCATGTTGTCCTGGTGGACGGCGCGCCCACATCTCCGCGAAAGGATATTGCATCGCTGGTTGATCGGAATACCGGATCGCTTCACTCTTCCCCAGGAAGTTTTTTGAAGAGGCTTTATACGGCGCGCATTCGCAGCGCTGAGGTAGAAGCCGAAGCCGCCGCGCAGATATCGTTGCTGCAGAGCTACGGAGTTCGCCTCACGCACATTGACACGCACAAGCACATGCACATGTTTCCCCTTGTGCTGCGACCCGTGCTTCGGGCAGCAAAAGCTGCGGGGATTCATGCGGTCCGCAATCCGTTCGAGCCCCTCTGGAGTCTCAATGCAACCGCCAATGCGCCGGAATTGCGTCGCGCGGAAGTCGTGCTTCTGCGCAGGTTCGAAGCAAAGTTCCGTCGTATCGTCGAGAAAGAGGGCTTCGAGACGACCGATGGGGCGATAGGGGTCTTAGCGACTGGCTCTGTCAACCTCGCAACGATGCATGCGCTAATTAGCGCCATGCCTGAGGGCACCTGGGAGTTCGTGTCTCATCCTGGCTACCGCGACGAACAGTTGGCGCGGTCAAACACCCGGCTTTTGGAATCACGCGAGATCGAGCGTAATGCACTCGTTGCCATCAAGGACTACCGCGGGATCGATCTCATTTCGTTTGCAGACCTCGGTTAGCCGTCGGATTAGAATGTGACAGACTGGATGCCGGGTTCTGCATCTTCGCGAAGCCAGTAGGCGTCAAACCAGAGAAGAGTCATCGCAAATTCGCGATCTTAAGAAAGCAAGGCGCCCATGCGCATCGGAATTACGTGTTATCCCACCTATGGTGGGTCTGGCGTTGTCGCCACTGAACTCGGCATCGAACTTGCTGCTTCAGGCCATGAAGTTCACTTCATTTCCTATTCGCAGCCCTTCCGCCTCTCCGGCCGCGACGACGGCATTTTTTATCACGAGGTGCCTGTTTCCAGTTATCCCCTGTTTGAATTTCCTCCTTATGATCTAGCCCTGGCCTCGCGCATGGCAGAGGTTGCGGAATTCTGCGATCTTGATCTGCTCCACGTGCATTATGCGATTCCGCATTCGGTGAGCGCTCTGCTTGCACGGCAGATGGTGGCCGTGAAGGGCCGCAAACTTCCTTTTGTAACCACGCTGCATGGAACAGACATTACGCTCGTAGGCCTCGATCGCAGCTACCTTCCCATTACTCGCTATTCAATCCAGGAGAGCGACGGGGTCACCAGCATTTCCAGCTATTTGAAGGATAAAACCGTCACCGATTTCGGCATCTCCCGCCCGATCGAAGTTATTCCCAACTTCGTGAACTGTGATGTTTACACCCCCTTTACTGATGAAGAAGTTCGCACCAAGGCACGCGCGAAATTCGCGACTCCAGACGAAGCGATCCTCATCCACCTGTCAAACTTCAGGCCCGTCAAGCGTGTCGTCGACGTGGTGAAAGTTTTTGCCCAGGTGGTACGCGAAGTTCCGGCGCAGCTAGTCCTTGTCGGCGACGGACCGGATCGCTCTGCCGCCGAATGGCTCGCACACGATCTCAAGATCAACGACAAGGTTCACTTCCTCGGTAAGCAGGATCGCGTGAATGAGCTTCTTCCCCTGGCGGACCTGATGATCATGCCCAGTTCACTTGAGTCATTCGGACTCGCCGCTCTTGAGGCCATGGCCTGCAAGGTTCCCACGATTGCCACTCGCGTGGGAGGGGTGCCGGAGCTGATTGAAGATGGAGTCACGGGCCTGCTGTTTCCAGTGGGCGATGTCGACAACATGGCAGCCGGGGCGCTTGGACTGCTGAAGGACCGAAGCCGTCTTGATGCCATGCGCGATGCTGCGCGCAAGGATGCGCAAAAGCGATTCTGCGCTACCCTGGTCTTACCCAAGTACGTGAAGTTTTACGAGCAGATTCTGGGAAGATAAAGACGTTCACATCGATCTTCTCTCATTGCGAAAGATCGGCCTCGAAGCAGGGAGCGAATCCTACTCGTTCCCAAAATTCCCGCACGATCGCGATGGTTCCTGGAGTAACGCGCGGCGGAGTCCGTAGAAGGATTTCCCTTCCCTGTTCGCCGGCCTTACTTTCTCCGATCGAAGCCTCGGTCAGTTCCTGCACGTTTGCTACCAGTGCCACGCATTTGTCGGCGCGGTAAGTGCAGGAGGCAAGGTCTGCGATGGAGAGCCGGGTCATCGGACTGATGAACACTGTTCGCGGGGGCGCCATGCGGTCGAGCAGGCAGAAGATTTCCAGCTTCGACTCCAACTCATCCGGAACGCAATCAATCGCCAGGTCGGCTTCGCGTACTGCGCCTTCAATCGTGGACGCGAACTCCACCATCGGCAGCGCTGCGGGCCCTAACTGCTGGCGCAGATACTCCTGAGCATGATGCAAGTTCGAAGGCATCACATCTTCTAGAAGTACTGTATAGCCGGCACGGGCCGCTGCGAACGCGAGCCATCGGCCCAGAGGACCGGCTCCGATGATGGCAACTTGCATTGGAATCCAGATTACTTTGCGTTCAGTGCCTTGGCCACGTCTTCGGCATTGGGCTTGGAGTTTTCGAGGTGTGTGGCGATACGTGCCCGCTCCTCCGGTGTGAGCGTTGGCACCAGGGCCAGTATGCGACGCAACGTCACCGCAACGTCATCAATGTAGTTCATCAGTCGAATGGCTTCACCAGACAGCGTCATGAGGGTCCTTTGATTGAAATCAGTCCCCATTGTAGGCGGTGATAGTCGAGAAGGGGAAGCAGGCCCCGCGGCTGGGCGTGATGTGTATGTCGGAGAGCGGTGACCGTTACTGATCGAACCGCAGAAGGTAGCCGATCATCTGCTTTGCCAGATCATCCGTCTGGTCCGTCGCCAGGGTGGTCTGAGAGAACCATGCCGTCGAGTCGACGTCATTGTAGGTCTGCACGACGAGTTCGTATTGCCGGTCAAATCCCAGCACCTTGCCCGTAAACAGAACTTTTCTCTTTTCGGGATCGAATTGAATTATGAATCCCATGTCGTCTTCACGGCGAATCTCAAGGCAATTTTCATCGGGCATGGCGCCGCGAAGAACTGCGCGTCGTGCCTTGGTATTCACGCCATCGCAACGAATGGACATGGCCTCGCATAGCGCATTCCATTGCATCGGGAGCTCACGTAACAAAAGCGCCGACCTGCCATCCGCTTTACGTTTCGCCTCAACGGCTACCGCTCGTTTGGGCTCGTAGTTTTCCAGTTCTTCTTCTTCCCAGGTTAATGGGACCTTCCTCTCTTCGGGCGCAGCCTTCGCGGGCTTTGTCACAGCCGCGATGCGTTGCGAAATTGGATCAGTCCGGGCTTGAAGAGACATAGGATTAGGCTTGCTCTTCCGATGTTAGCGCAGGTCCGTTCAGATTCAGCAGTCAATCCTGCCCGAAGTAACGGTACTTTTTGGGGAGGGATCGCGACGATTCAATTTAAAGGCGCCGGCTAACAGACCACGTTGAAGATTCGATCAGATGACAGCGACGTGCGTATGCTTATGGTTTTTCGTTGACAACAGGCTCTAAAATCGGCAAATCTGCTG
Source organism: uncultured Acidobacteriaceae bacterium (assembly GCA_963802565.1). GTDB lineage: Bacteria > Acidobacteriota > Terriglobia > Terriglobales > Acidobacteriaceae > Telmatobacter. The sequence continues at coordinate 60,368 of CAWDJR010000023.1, forward strand.
GGGCCGCATTCGCTAAGAGCCATGAAATTTCTTGTAACCGCATAGACTGCGGAGTTCTGAATCTCATGAATGTAAGGACGAGATCGTGAAGAACCTTTCCCTGATTCCCATTTGTGCACTCTGCTTGATGTTCAGCCAGGCTTTGCATTCGCAGGACCCAACCGATTCTGAAGGCTGCAAGGACTCAACGCTCGTCACGCGCATGCCGGGCGCCAGCATCCATAGTTGCGACAACAAGGAGTACGACCAGTTGGATATCACTGTCGATGCAAAAGACGACGTCCCCAAGAAACATGTTGAAGGTGAGATGCACTCGTGGGACTACGGAACGCGGGAAGGCGTCAGCGAAATCCAGGTATTTCGCAATCTGGAGACCGCCTTGCGCAGTGGAGGATTCCACCTCGTGTATGAAAACTCGCCCGGTTATATCGCCGCAAACAAGGGAAAGACATGGATCGTGATTGAGAATAGCGGTTCCTACTATTACCAGACCATCATCACCGAGCAGGAGATGAAGCAGGAAGTCACTGCCGACGCATCATCGCTGAAAGATGAATTGGAAAAGAGCGGACACGTTGCCGTGTACGGAATCCTTTTCGATACCGGCAAAGCCACGCTTCAGCCCTCGTCGGAAGCTATCCTTAGCGAGATCGTCAAGTTAATGCAGGACAATGCCGACTTGAAACTTCGGGTTGAGGGCCATACCGACAACATTGGTGGTGCGGCTGCGAACCAGGCGTTGAGCCAGAAGCGTGCAGAGACCGTGAAAAACTGGCTTGTCAGTCACGGAATTGCAGCGGACCGCCTGGTTGCGAAAGGGTTCGGAGACACGAAGCCAGTCGCCGATAATTCCACCGACGAAGGCAAGAGCAAAAACCGGCGCGTCGAACTCACCAAGCTGTAGAAATATCCGGTGTTTTTGTCTTTTCGACAATTGCACCGAACGCGTCAAGGCGGCCCATCCTCCCACAAGGAATGGACCGCCTTGCTGCATTCCGGACTAATCTGCTTGCCCGCCGGAAACTGTTAGAGAGTGCGTTTGAAGAGCGGCGTTGCAATCAGCAGCGTCCCTATCCCAAAACAAAACAGGTAGGCCAGATCTCCCCGTATTGCTACAAACCCGCCGTCCTTTAACAAAATTGCTTTGAACCCGTGAATTGCATAGGTGAACGGATCGACAATTGCGATCGCTTGCAGCCACTTTGGAAACGCCGCAACCGGCGAAATTGCACCCGAGGGGAAAAACAGCAGCGTGTTCAGCACCCCGAACATCGCGCGAGGTACCAGCGGATCATCCACGCGCACCATCATCAGGAACATCATCCCGTTGAACGCCAGCGACGTCCCGATAATCAATAGCAGCAGATTGAAATCTGCTCTAACCCGAAAGATGGTTCCAAGCCCGGCCATCAACGAGCCGATCACCGTGATGGAAATGCCCGCAAGCAGTGCCTTGACCGCCCCCGCGACGTTTAATCCCATCACCAGTTCCAGCTTGGTAATTGGCGTTACAAGATAGCCCTCGTGCACACCGCGCGCCTTGTCGTCGATGTACAACATCCCGCCGCCAATCATCACTGAGATGTACATCGCCAGCGCAATCGAGCCCGCCAGCAGGTACTTCATATACTCAACGTACGGATACAACTCCACAATCTCCAGGGCAACGTTTTTCACCACGCGATCCTGGATCACCGGTTGATTCAGCGCATCCACCAGCGACTGCATCTCGCCCTCCAGACTGCCGCTCATCACCTGGTCTGAGTTGTCCACCACCAGCCCGATGCGCGGAGCATCCTGCGCATACACCCGCCGTGAGTACTGCGCCGGAATAACTACCGCCGCATCGACCTTGCCCGTGCGCACATCCTCCTTCGCCTGGTTCTCATCGGTGTACGGAATCGTGTTGAACGTCGCAATGTTCGCCGCCACGGAATCGAAAGCCTCATGCACCTTCACTGCCTGCGGACCACCATCGAGATCCACCACCGCCACCTTCGCGCCCACGATGTGCCCGCCGTACGCGTGACCCAGAATGATGAGCTGCACAATTGGCAGCATCATCGACATGATCATCAGCACCGGAGAACGGAAAAACTTCCGTAGCTCGCGTTCGACAATCGCCAGAAATCTGTTCATGGCTGAGCCCCCGGCCGCGGCGGCATCTGAAAGACCGCTTTGACCTGTTCGTCTCGCAACTGCCTGCCCGTGTAATGGACGAATACGTCATCCAGCGAAGTGTTCTGTACGCTTAACGACGTCAGTTTCTCGCCCAGTGCGTTCGCCATCTGCACCAATTCCGACGTCGTCTGCGATCCATCTGAAGTCAGCACCCGGTAAACGCCCGCCGATTGCGACTGCACCTCCGTCACGTCAGGCAGCGCCTGCAGCCGCGACTGCCACTCAGGATCTTCGCGATTAAACTGCACCTCAACCACGTTCGATCCGGGAACGCTCTGCTTCAATTCCACCGGTGTGCCCAAGGCGACGAGTTTTCCGTGATCGACGATAGCTATCCGGTCGCACAGCCTGTCAGCTTCTTCCATGTAATGCGTGGTCAATAGCATGGTGAGGTTGCGCGTCTTTTTCAAATTGTTCAGCATCTCCCACACGGCGATGCGCGAAACTGGATCCAAGCCAGTTGTCGGTTCATCAAGAAAGAAGATGCGCGGATCGTGCACCAGTCCACGCGCAATCTCGAGCCTGCGCCGCATGCCGCCGGAGAGCGTTTTGGTTTGCGCCGTGCGCCACTTCGTGAGGTCGACTGCCTCCAGCACTTCAGCGATATTCTTCTCCCGCTGTACGCGCGGGACGCTGTAGAGCTTTGCGTAGATACTGAGGTTTTCTTCAACCGTCAGATCCTGATCGCTGGTAAGCGCCTGCGGAATCACCCCTATCATGCGCCGCACTGCATCGGAATCCTTGCTCACATCATGTCCGCCGACAATTGCCTTGCCGCTGGTGACTGGAATGAGTGTCGTCATCATGCGAATCAGGGTGCTCTTGCCGGCGCCGTTGGGTCCAAGAAGCCCGAAGATCTCACCTTCCGCCACGGTGAAGCTCACACCCTTCACCGCCTCGAAGTCACCGTATTTCTTCACTATGTTCTCGACGCGAATCGCCGCCGGCGCCTGGCCATGCAACGAGTCCGGCGTAGATGTGACGGTAGGCGCGTGCGACGTCATTGCTTCACCAGCTTGGCCTTGGGGATGTAGACCTCTGCCGTCATACCGGGAACGAACTTTTCGTCGGGGTTATCGATCAGCAACTTCAGCCGCACGGTTTTGATGTCGCGCTTGCGCCCGCCATTGATGTCCCGCTGGGTTGCAAAGTCAGCTTCCGCGGATTTCGCGATCACCTTCCCTTGTACGGTTGTTCCGCTCGGCATCACGACCTTCAGACTGTCGCCGATTTGCGTGGAATCAGCCTGCGTCTCGGGAAGAGGCGCATACACCCACGTTTGCGACAGGTCCATAACCGTGGCGATAGTGCCACCGGCCGCCAGCACTTCGCCTTGCCGTGCCGCCAGCACATTTACTTTGCCGGTGACGGGAGCGAACACCTGCGCATATCCGAGTTCTACGTGGGCCTGATCGGCGAGCGCCTTCGAGTTTTGTACGACGCCACGGGTCGATGCCACGGTCTGCGCAGACACGCTCGCCAGCAACTCGTGCGCATGCGCCTGCTGCAGTGCAGCTTTCGCAGCGGCCACATTCGCGTTTGCAGACTCTACCGCGGCTTCGGCAGCATTCAGGCTGGTCACCGCTTCGTCCTTGGCCTGGTCGCTCGCGATCCCCTGTTTGGCAAGGGCAACCGTACGCGTCGTGTCAGCCTTCTGATGTTCGAGGTTCGCTTGCGCCTGGGCAAGAGCCGCCTGACTTGCCTTTACCTGCGCTTCCGCGTTGATCGATGCGCTGGAAACTTCGCCTTGATTCTGGCGCTCTGTCTCCATGGTTTCGGCGAGCTTGGATTGGTTGCTCAAAACGTTAGCCTCGGCCGCCTTCTGCGCCGCCGATAAATCATCGCTCTCCACGATCGCTATCAGTTCGCCAGCTTTCACCGTCTGGCCTTCATCCACATTCAGGGTCTGGATGCGCCCCGGTATTTTCGCGCTTACCAACACTTCGTTGGCATCGACCGTGCCGATCAATTTCAGATCGCCAGAGGTGCGAGCAGTCAGCAAATACCATACGAGCGATCCGAGGGTGAGCAGCCCAAGGATCATGAAAACTCTATTTCTTGCGTTCATCGGTTCTCCCAAAAAGGTGCCGAGTTGTCGGCAGTTCAGGCATTGGAGTGTCAGCGAGTACGCGGGCCGCCAACTCGGTGCCGCGGGCGCGATCCATAAAGACCGCCATTCCCAGGAACTCCACCACGGCGCGCCGTCTCGCCGCGAGTACATCGGGGGCGAAGGGCTCGAACGACATCAACATCCTCCACACCGGCGCCGCCAGAAAGTAGAAGACATTCGCTCCCAGCGTTGCCAGGTGAATCTGCATCCAGTCGACATCGATCAATTCGCCCGACGCAATTCCCTCACGCATCATCGACTGATACATCGTCTGCAAAGGCGCAAAGACCCGCTTGACCAGCACCGGCATTACATCGGATTGTCCCTGGTGCAGACGCATCATCTCCTGCTGCATCAGGCTCTGAAATTCGCCCTGCGCGAGAATGCGATCGAAGTGATCGAGCGCCGCACGCAGCAACCGCTCACCTGGTGAAGCATCGCGCAGAAATACAGCCATGGAACGATCGCGGATCTTCGCCGAAATCATCTCGACCGCCGCGATGTAGAGATTTTCCTTGCTGTCGAAGTGGTAGTAGAGCAGCGCCTTGTTCACTCCTGCCGCTGCAGCGATCTGATCCATCCGTGCCCCAGCCAGCCCGAGGGCGCTGAATTCGCGCAGGGCTGCATCGAGAATCCGCGAGCGGGTTTCTGAGGAGCGATCGGTGGATGAAGGAGGTGCTGAGGTTTCAGAATTCATTTTGACCAAACAGTTTAACTAACTGGTTAGTAAATTAACCCAATGTCTTATAAATTGCAAGTTCGCCCTTCTTTTCGTTGAGTGGAGCCACACGCTACTGGATACGCGGCTTGGAATACAACTCTCTGAAAGGTGAGCAGTGATCGGCTCACAATCAGGTCTCACCTACAAGGACAGCACTGTGTGGTATGTACTCTCTACCGGGGTGCGGCGAGGCCATCTCGGGCGGAGGCTGAGCTTGGTATTATCCGATCGGATTTCGCGGGAGTTTTTCGCTGTATAAGTCCCGGCGCTTCTGCGTCACTATCAATAAATACCTCTACTGAATTTGCAAGGTGACGGTAGTTGTTCGCTGGACTGACCCAGCAGATGCTGTCACCGTGATGCTGGTTGTCGTGGTTTTTGTGTGGCCTGGGGATACACAAGCACTGAGGCTGATGAGAGCAGTCACAGCTGCGATGATCGCCAGGCTGCTGAAATGTTTGCGGCGGCGAATGAGGCACGCCAGCAGAGAACCCACAAGGATACTTCCACCCCCGACCGGCCATCGTAATGACGCGGTCTGGGATGCTGCGATGGTCATTGTCGTGCTCGTTGTGGCTGCGGTTGGCGTCACAGTGGCCGGGGCAAATGTGCACGTCGTTCCCGCAGGCAGGCCTTGGCAACCGAATGTCACGGTTCCATTGAAACCATCCAGAGCAGTGAGAGTTACAACGTCGGAACCGCTCGATCCGTGCGAGACGGTGAGTGTGCCGGCGGCGGCGGCGATCTGAAAGTCGGAGTTAGTCAAGGCGAAGGTTGCCGTGGAACTTCCGTTGGGAGTTGTCGCAGTGACGTTATAGGGGCCGGCAGTAGTATTGGCAGTCGCGCTCACGGTCGCTATGCCGGACGCATTGGTCGTGGCGGTTGCAGCCGACAGCGTTGCGCTTGCTCCGCTTGCCGGGGCTGCATATGTCACAGTTACACCCGAAAGCGGATTGCCGTTCTGGTCGACGACGAGCGTGCCCAGAGCAGTGGAAAATGCCGAACCGACGATCGTGCTTTGTCCGTTCCCGGTGCTCACCTTTGGTGTGGAGACGCCGCATCCTGTGTTAAGGTTCAGGTCCTGAGATTGCGATCCTACCTGCCCGCTCGCATCAACGGCCAGGGCGACAATGCTTGCGGTGCCGCTGCCTGTGACGGGGAAAGAGAATGGCAGGCTGGTGAGCGGAATCGCCGTATAGGTTTCACCGCCATCCAGACTGTAGCTCACAGATGTGAGGTCTGCGCCCTGCGCGCCCGGGGTGGCATTGACGGTCGCGTTGAAGCAATTCGAAGCTGGAGCCGTGGTGAGCGTTACCGCCGGATGATCTCCTCCAAGCATGAGCTGGGTTGTCGCCGTGAGCGCGTTGCCATCCGAATCGGTCGCTGTGAGTGTGATGGTGTGGTTGCCCGGCTTGAGGTTCACAGTGAGCGGTGTACCTGAGCCGAGAGCGCCTTGTCCGCTGTCAGACCATTGGAGGGACTTGCCGCTCAGGACACCATCATCCGCGTCATACGCAGCGCCAGATAGATAGATGGGATCCGCCGCCTGCCGGACAACTCCGTTCTGAGGCGAGTTGATCACGATGGTTGAAGGCAGTTTTTTCGGTACGCTAAACGGCACCGAGGTTGCGCTGCCGGTGTTAACGCCGTCAGAAACGTCGACGCGAATGACGGCCGCGGATGCGCCCGGGAGTCTGTTGAAGTCAAGTACGTCACTCGAAGCGGGCGTTATCTCAACGGGCAGCCATGTGGTCCCTGCATCAGTAGAGTAGAAGATTTCTGAAGTGAAGCTGGTGGCAGTTGCGCTCGTTGCCGTCCAGCTTACGGTCTGCTGTCCGGAGCCCATAAAGCCGGCGACTGGGCTGGTGATGGTGACCTTAGGCGCTGAACCGGAGACCGCAACGCTGGTCAAAGTATTCCCTGTTGGATCGACGATGGCGATTGCCGCGGTCCCCGATGTGGCGGGGATGAACTCAGAGAAATGCGGATCGCTGACCTGGTCAGTGCCCAGAGTCTCAGTGGCATCACTTGTCGGCGTAAAGTTGCGCGTAAAGAGGACCTGGCCGGTCGCGTCGCGCAACTGGATTGAGTAGGTGCCAGACCCGGGATCGGTGGTACCCAAAGTGTTCTGAGTGAAGATGGGGTCTATGGTTACGCCGGTGCTGGCGATAGACCCGGTGACATGCATGTAAGAACCCTGGCTGTAGGCCACCGCGCGGCGGGCTTTGACCTGGGCAGCCCTGGCCGTTTGCACGGGGCCGCCCTTGAATGACGCAGCAGTTGCCGGGCCTCCGTTTACAAAAAGAAGCGCTCTGTTGTAGTTCAAGGGAGATATCCACCGCGGTACACAGTAAGACATGACGTCGAAGACGTTGTTGACGCCCGAAGGACCGAGGTAGGGGTTCACCACTGACCCGTTGGCTACGTCGAATCCCCATTCATCCCCTTGCGAGCTTTGTACACGGTTGTCGGAGTAGGGCCAATAAGGCGGGTACTGTTTTCCATCTACTCCCCCAGTTGCCGCAATACTCCAGCATCCCGGCGGGACGCCGCCCATAGCTATCGGATTCCCACTGTTGGTGTGGTAGAGGTTCAGGGTATGGCCGACCTCGTGAGTGAGCGTATACGGCGTGTTCTCCTGCCTAAGTCGAATCGTTTGGAAGGGCATCAAGACGCCGTGTCCCCCCATCTCACCTTGAGCGGTATCGTCGATCGGGGAGTTGTACAGTCCGATATAGTCGGTTCTCATATTTGAATTCGCGTCCGTCGCCCGGTCGAGGCTCGTGTACTTCTCGTCGATGCTCTTGGCAGTGAAATCTTCCCAGTCCGACGTGTTTGGAAAATCAGAGATATCCGAGAGGACCTTTATGGTTGTGATGGTCGGTGGCGGGACCGAGCTCGTCGGAAGCAGTTCCGTCATGATCCCGGTCAAGCCCAGCAACAACGACGGATCCTGGCAACTGGAGGGTTGTCCCTTCACCACGCAAACTGAAACACCTTTGAGATTGATGGCCCGGGTGTCTCTGCTGGTAATGGCAAACGTTTCCTGTTCCAGCTGGTTGCCCTGGTCGTCGTCAAGCGTCAAGACGGTAGACCATGCCCCCGATGGAGGAGTGAAATAGAAGTCCATCGACGGGCAGTTCTTGAGGTGAACTCGCGCGTCGGATGGGGCGCAATCCGGCGGCAGGTTCATGGCCTTCATTCCGGCGACGGTTCCGGTCACGGTAAGGGTTACATCGGTGGCGTCTTTCAACCTGGTGAAATAGACGCGCATTACCCCGGGCTTACCCGACAGGATGGGTACAGGAGGCTCACCGTAGTCAGTGATTGTCGCAGTCAAGTCGTCGAGGGCCTGGTATTGCTGGATGACCTGGGTAAATTCCACGGCGGCAATCTGGATCGTGGGAACAATCTTGATGGTGTACGTCTTGGTGTCGGTGGCCGGCGTGCCTTCAGCGTCTTTTACCTGGAACGTGACTACGTAGTTGCCGGTCTGCGTGGGCGTGCCGACGACCTGGCCCGTAATGTCGTACAGCGAGAGGCCGGGAGGCAAAGTTCCGCCCACCACCGACCATTTGATCGGCTCAACGCCCCCCGTTGCCTTCACCGCCTGCAGGAACCTCGCGTTCACTGTCGCCTTTTCAAAGGAGGGCAGGATGATCTTCAGACTCGAATCGATCTTGAAAGAAATCGTTTGGGTGTCCTGCATCGCTGGCGTGCTGGAGTCGGTTACGGAAAAGGTGACATTCGCAGTGCCCCACTGCGCAGGTGTTCCGGAAATTGTGACGGTGTCTCCGGTCTTCAACCAGGTGAGCCCGGCAGGAAGGCCGGTTACCATCCAATTTAATGGCGATTGGCCACCACTCGCAGTCACGATTGTCGTCGGATACTTAGTGCCAACCAGGCCATCGGGCATGGAAAGCGTGTTGATATGCAACCCCGGGGAAACTTGAAGGTTTGCAAATCCGGCTTCATTACCACCGCATACCAATGCGAGCGTGTAGGCGCCGGGCTGTGTCGGCCTGATCGTCGTGCTTCCGCTATAAACACCATTGCCAAGACTGCCCGTCTGCCGCCCCGACCAGCCGTTGATGCCCGGGAGCCCACCCTGCACCACGGCACCGCAGTTCTGGGCCGTGTTCGAAAAGGCATTGGACACTGTCCAGGCAACCGTGACCGGCGTGCTCACTCCTGCGATCGACGGGGTAACAGTCAATTTCACTGGCGCGGCGACCTTCCCCCCCAGATTGAGATCGAAAAAGACCGGGGAGTTGATGTCGGTCAAACCTGACGAGCTGCCAATAAAGTCGCCATTGTCCGCCTGCACCACCGGAGCTTCCAGGCCGGCGCCGTCTACCGGGGGGAGAGGCGGAGTGTTGGGACTGGCTTCGCTGCCACCTTGAAAAGCGTATACCGTGGTGAAGGTTCCTCTCGGCGTCATTTGGAAGAGCATGCCGCATCCAACGCCTGCGCAATGCGCCGCGGTCAGATTGCCGCCCACGACGCTGGTGCCATAGAGATTGCCGTCGCTGCCGACGAAGAGAGCGTTGCTGGGCCGTCCGGCGGAGTTGGACGGTAGAGGCCCCAGCGAGTTGAAAGAGCCGCCGGCGCTGGGCTGAGCTTTGAAGGCCAGTCCGCCGGCGACGGTCCCGTCGCTGTCTGAGGTAATCGTCGTGCCGTAGAGGTAGTCGTCGGGACCTTCTACGAGTGGTCCCTGTGGCTGATTGCCTTCGCTGCCGTCGAGAGCAAAGGCGTGGACGAGGTTCAACTGGCCGCCGGGTGTAACCTGAACGATCCCTCCGGCGTTCACGCCCGGGTCGCCCGCGAGCGTTCCCGGTGTCGTACCCATGGTGAGGTAGAAGTTCCCATCGCCGGCCTGCATGATCGAAGAAGCGTTGTAGCCATACGGATCGCTTCCTTCGGTCAAACCATAAGGAAAGCTCGCGACGGTGGTCACGGTGGGGGTTGTGTTATTCGGGTTAAGTGAGTAAACGCCTGACGCGTTGACGAAATAGAGATTGCCGTCGATTCCCTGAATGAGGCTCACCGGGTTGCTCCCCGGATCCAGACCGTTACTGGAGACACTGACGCTAGTGACGCCAAAGCTGGCGAGCACGGTAAAGGTGCCGTTTGAAGTGATTTTGAAGATGGTGCCGAATTGCCCCGGACCCCCTATTTTGCATGCACCGTAGAGATTACCGTCTGTGCCTTCAATCAGGGCCGTTGGTTCCAGACCGTCAGCGTTTGCCGGATTCGCTCCCGTTGAGCTGGGAGCCTGGAAGGAGTGGTAGGTTGAGAGGGTGCCGCTCTTGGTGATCTTGTAGATGTACGCGCAGTACAGATTCGAACTATCGGCGCAATGATTTTGGTTGGGATTCGGCAGCGACATGGCATAGAAATTCCCGTCGCCAGCCTCGATCACTCCGTAGCCCACGGTTCCCACGACCAGAGCTTTGTTGACGATGCCCGGCGTGGTCTGGGCCGTCGCCGGGACGAGCGCTGCGAGAAATATCCAGGCAATCGACCCCATTCGAAGATTGCGGCGAGAGCGGAATATTTCAGTCATCCTTGCTGCGAAGTTGCCGTTCGATCGCATTTCACACACATGTCTGTTTGGGATGAGCATGCCCCCAGTGCAATTATTTGTCAGAAAGTTTCTGATGTTTTGCGACTCCGAATGATGCGCTATCATGGGCTCTAATCATTCGAATGCCAAGGGACAGGTTGTGTCGCAGAAGTGACAAATAGGGTCGATCGCGGTAAAGAGAGTAAGAACTATGCCGTTTCGCCAGCCCGGGATCAAAGAAGCCAATGAGGGGAAGTCCGCACCACGGCTGGTGGGCTGGAAAGAAATTGCGGCTTACCTCGGAAAGACAGAAAGAACTGTCAAACGATGGGGGGCAAGCCGTGGTCTGCCCATTCATCGCGTACCGGGGATAGCGAAAACCTCGGTCTATGCATTCCCGTTAGAGCTGAACGACTGGCTCACGTTGACCAGCACGGCAAATCCCGAACCCCTTGAACCGGCGGCTGCGTCAGTTGCCGGCGAGATTCGGCCTCAGTCAACCTCAACGCAGGCGATCTCTCCTTTGCCCTCTCTTAAAATGAGAGAGCGCTGGTTTTCGTTGGTGCCATGGGTGCGAACGGCGGCCGTAATAGGCACAGTGGTCGGGGTTGGACTTGCTTTGGCAATCGCCGCGTTTTCTGCTGCAGGAGCGTCACTGCCCCAGAGCTTTCGGGCGCTCTTTCTAAAAGGCCAGCCTAGCCGAGCATCGAATTCCCCGGCAGTATCTGAATCCGACAGGATGATGGCTCGCGACTACTATCTGAAGGGCCGATATGAGTGGAACCAGAGAACTCCGAACAGCCTGAACCGTGCGCTGGATTTCTTTACCCAGGCCATCGTCCACGATCCCGGCAACGCTCAAGCCTACGCCGGCCTCGCCGATACTTACGATCTACTCAGAGAATACTCAACCATGCGTGAGGACGAGGCATTTCCGCGCGCCATCGCGGCTGCGAAGAAGGCTGTGCAGTTAGACGATAGCCTCGCCGAAGCTCACCGAGCACTCGCCTTCGCAGAAATGTACGGCAACTGGGATTTCAACGACGCGGAAAAGGAGTTCCGTCGCGCTATTGAGCTGGACCCTAACGATGCGCAGGCTCGGCGCTGGTTTGCAAACGCATTCGCCGTCCCGAGCAGGTACGAGGAAGCGCTGACGCAACTCAACAAGGCCCAGGAGCTCGATCCTACGTCCAACGCAACTCTCTCCGATAAAGGTTTGCTTCTGGCCAACGCGGGACATACGAAAGAGGCGATAGACCTCCTGAGGGAAGTCGAGCGGTCAGCGCCCGAATTCCGCTCTCCGCACCTATATCTGATGCGTATCAGCCTCGCGACCGGCGACTACCCTGCCTTCTTGTCCGAGGGCGAAAGCGCAGCAGAGGTGGCAAACGATGCGGTGCTCAAAGACATCATTGCCGCCGCCCAAGCCGGCTACTCGCGTGACGGTGGGCCCGGATTACTGCATGCCTTGTACGCCAGACAGAAGGAATACTACCTCGCCGGAAAACTGGCCGGAACATGGCTGGCCAAGACGTGCGTACTGATGGGCCGAAAACAGGAGGCATTGCACCTCCTCGAAGTAGCCTACGCGCATCATGAAAACGAGGTGCTTAGCTGCTTGTCCCACCCCGACCTGCTAACCCTGAGGAACGAACCCCGATACGAGGCGTTGGTGGCCAAAATCCGTTTCCCGATGCACCCGGTGAATTCCGACCCGGACACTTCATCTGGTACAGAAGATCCGCGCTTGGCTATGGCTACCCATCTCCACTGATTTGACGGCGTGCTCCCGACGTCCGCTCATTTTTCTCTGGCATCCATCTCCTCTTGAAGCAGGAATACTTTCTTAGCGTGTGCTCGGCGGCCGGACCACACCTGTCCATGTTGGCAAAGTCCGCTAAGAAAGACATTGGCTTCTGCATTCCCACAACGTCCGCGCGGCGTCTCTGACGAGAGGATGCAATCAGAGACCCGCACAGATATCGGCTGCACTCAGCGGCTCGCGAGAACCACTTCTCGCTCTTCATGTTCAACCTGAATGCTTCTGCCCGTTGCTGACTTGTCGTCGATTGAATGCCCAGTCAAGAGGCCGAGCACGAACCACGCGAACAGTGCTGCTCCAATCGCGAACAGGATGTCACCAGGCACTCTCATCCAGCGCAGGGTCTGCATGGAACTGGACTGCATAAACTCCGAGGAACGCGCGTACCAGGTACCGTGTTCGATCGAAGCCCATGCCTGCAACAATCCAACCGGCAGCATGCTGAGAATGACCATGAAGATCAAACCAAGGTTCAGAGACCAGAAGGAGAGTTTCAGCGGAGTCTCCTTCCACTTGCGCCCCGGATTCAGCGCGCGGAGACAAAACAGCGTGAGACCGAGGCCGAGCATTCCGTATACGCCGAACAAAGCCGTATGGCCGTGAACGGGAGTGAGGTTGAGTCCCTGCACGTAGTAGAGGGAGATGGGCGGATTGATCAGGAAGCCGAAGAGGCCTGCTCCCACGAGATTCCAGAATGCGACCGCGACGAAGAAATAGATGGGCCACTTGTAGTTGGCGATCCATTGAGACTTCTTTGTCGGCTGCGCGAGACGGATGTTCTCCCAGGCTTCATAGCCAATCAAAGTCAACGGCACAACTTCAAATGCGCTGAAGATTGCGCCCAGGCCAATCACCGCCGGTGTCGCGCCCGCGAAGTAGAGATGATGAAACGTTCCGATGATGCCGCCGGACAAAAAGATCGTCGTCGAGAAGAGTGCGGCCTTGGTAGCGGTACGAATCTCGATCAGTTTGAGCCGCGTGAACAGGAATCCGATCACGACCGTTGCGAATACTTCGAAGAAACCTTCAACCCAGAGGTGAACTACCCACCAGCGCCAGTATTCCGCGGTAACCAGGTGGCTGCGCTGGCCGTACATCAGTCCGGCCGAATAGAAGAGCGGGATCGCAATGCTGGCGATGAGGAAGAGTGTCAGGAGTGCGCGATCTTCGCTCTTGCGAACCAATGCTGGCTTGAGCGCCGCGACCATCAGGCCAAGCCAAAGCACTAATCCGATGAAGAGTAAAATCTGCCAGAAGCGGCCAAGATCGACATATTCATAACCCTGGCTGCCGAACCAGAACCACATGTTGCCGAGACGCTGTTGGATACCCATCCATTCGCCGGCGAGCGAACCGCCAACGACAAGAATCAGTGCACCGAAGAGTGCGTTCACACCGAGCCGCTGATACTTCGGTTCGTGGCCGCTGACAGCTGGACCAACATAGAGACCTGTTGCCAGCCATGAAGTCGCGATCCAGAAAATGGCGATTTGCAGATGCCATGTGCGGGTTACCGCATAAGGCAGATACTTGGCGAGCGGAAATCCGAAGAAGGCCTGCCCCTCAACTCCGTAATGAGCCGTCAAGACCCCCATCAGAATCTGCACGCCCCACAGGATCACAACCACGTAGAAATATTTCAAGGTCGCACGCTGCGAGGGCGTTGGCTTGAACACGAGGAACGGATCGCTCTGCGGATAAGGCCCGTGCACGAGTTCTTTTTCCTGCGACGCATACCACCAGACAAGTCCCCCGATACCCGCCAGCAATCCAACGAAGCTCAATACGCTCCAGAGAACTGCGCCCGATGTCGGCACATTGCCGATCAGCGGCTCATGCGGCCAGTTGTTCGTATAGGTCGTTTCAGAACCCGGACGATCTGTGCCGCAAGCCCATGCGGTCCACCAGAAAAACGCGGAGAGTTGATGTTGCTTCGCGCCGTTGGTCAATGCACCGGTGGGAATGGCATATGCCGACCGGCCGCTGGCAAAAACGTCGGTGTAGTAAACGCGAAGCTGTTCAAACGCCGCAGCTCGATCGGCGCTTAAGGTGACGCGATTGTGCGAGGCATCGTATGTGTTGGTCCGCATCTCGCGAATCAACCGCGCCTTGAAGACGGCCTGCTGGTCCTGTCCTAGAGCTTCGAAGTTTGCTGCCCCGGCTCTCACAGCCCAGGTGTTCAGCAAGATCTCCGATTCCCGATGCAGCCAATCCGCGCTCCAGTCGGGCGCGACGTAAGCTCCGTGGCCCCATACAGTGCCGATCTCCTGCCCGCCGATCGACTGCCACACTCCCTGGCCATCGGTGATGGAACTGCCGGTAAAGAGAAGCTGTCCATCAGTGTTGTACACATCGGGGATGGGCGGAGCTTCGCTGATCATCTTCCGGCCGACTCCTCCGAGAACGGCGAAAGATCCAATGATGACGATGGCCAATGCCACCCAATAACGCTTATAGGACATAATTTCTCCTCAATAAAAGGCGCGCTCTGTGCCGCGCTAAAACCACCCTAGCGTTGGTTGAATTCAGTTGCAGGGACTTTAGTCACACCGAGGTCCAGAATCCATTCGAATAATTCAGGCGGTGCATCTCCCCGCTCTTTGCGTTGATGCGGGCCCGTCGGGGAGCCTGTTAGAGTTTCCCCACTGTCCTGTTTTCGGGTGGAACAACATGCGCCCGGCAGACAGCCGTTCCCCGGGGGGTCCAAAGCATGTCATTTCGCTCCGTGTTCCTGGCGGTCGTGATCGCGTTTGCGCTCATTCTGGGCGGCTTTCTTGTGAATCGTGCGCGTCCGGCCGTCGAAACAGCCCAGCCAACCGCCGACTTTGTCCGAGCCTCGGGAAAATGCGCCGAGTGTCATGCGCGACTCCAATACTCTGTCGTGCATGAATACGAGATGTCCGCTCACGCTCGGAAGGGCGTCAATTGCCTTGACTGCCATCAGGCGACTTCGAATCAGCAGAAGGTCGATCATCACGGATTCACGATCAGCACTCATCTCACAGCCGGCAATTGCCGCTCCTGTCATGAAGGCATCTATCAGGAATTCCTTCGCAGTCGCCACGCGGCTCCCAGTTGGGCCGCGGTCCACGGCGAGAAGGGTCTAAGTCCGGAGCAGGTTGCGTTCAGTGAACAGTTCCAGCCAGGCGGCACTCAAAGGCCACCGAATCCTCTGGTGCTTCCGGAAGGACACCCCGCCGCCACATCGGGTTGTGAACAGTGCCACGCCGTCGGCAAGCCCAATGACGACGGAACAATCGGGACTTGTACGCAGTGTCATTCCCGCCATACCAGTTCGGTTGCCCTTGCGCGTCTCCCCACCACCTGCGGCCAGTGCCATATGGGTCCGGATCACTCGCAAATCGAGATCTACAACGAATCAAAGCACGGAGTCATGTTCGCTGCGCAACGAAATCTGCTCAACCTCAACGCCGATCCGCGTACCCTCACGACGCGAGATATGTTTGTGCCAACCTGTGCAACTTGTCACATGAGCGGCATCAACGGCCTCAAGGTTACGCACAATCCATCCGACCGGCTCGGATGGTACCTCGCCGACGCGATAACCACTCATCGCCCAAACTATCTGCAAGCCCAAATCAACATGAAGCAGGTCTGCACGCAATGCCATACGCAGACCCTCGTTGACCGGGTCTATACCCAGGGCGAACAGGTTGTCGAGAGCACCAACTCAAAGATTCTGACTGCGAAGGCAATCATGGACGGTCTTCACAAGGACGGCTCTCTCTCCGGTCCGCCATTCACGCACACCATTGACTTCACCTACTTCAATCTCTGGCATTACGACGGACGCACATCAAAGCATGGTGCCTTCATGGGCGGCGCCGACTTTGTGCAGTGGCATGGAAATTACGAACTACTCTCAAAGACTGTCGAACTTCAGCATGATGCTGACGAACTCCGGAGAGAGCATGCCCACAAATAAACTGCTCGTACGATTGCAAAAGATCATCTCTCACCCACACCTTCGGTGGGCGCACGACCCTCAGCTTTGGGTCGAGCTTTTTGTGACCGCGAACCTCGCTATCCTCGCCGCAGACATCTACATTGCGCACTCGGTGAACCATTTTCAGAAAGCCGCAGAGTATATTCCCCTCTACTTTTCCATCGCGGCTCCGGCCATTCTCGCCGTCATGATTGTTCTTCGCTGGATTGGACACTTCGAAGCCCCATGGCGCGATGTCGGCTATATGATTGGCTGGCTTTCCGTCCTCGTAGGATTAGGGGGCGTTCTCTACCACCTGGAGAGCCGGTTTTTTTTGGATCGAACCCTCAAGAGCCTTACTTACGCCGCGCCGTTCGCAGCGCCGCTGGCGTATACCGGACTCGGCTTCCTGCTTCTGATGAATCGGATGGTTGGAGCACGCAGCGCAGAGTGGGCGCGGTGGGTGATCTTTCTGGCACTGGGTGGATTCTTTGGAAACTTTGTTTTGTCATTAACCGATCATGCGTCCAATGGATTCTTCGCAAAGACAGAATGGATCCCGGTCATTTCCTCAGCGCTTGCAACCGGCTTCCTCATTATTCCTCTCGTCCTCACCGTGACCAGGCGATTCATGGACGTGTGTCTCATCGTGATGCTGGTGCAGGCATTGGTCGGCGTCGTGGGATTCTGGTTTCACATGCAGGCGAATCTCTTTGAACCCGGCCACAACATTTTCGACAAACTGGTCAACGGCGCTCCTCCGATGGCTCCCCTGCTGTTTCCGAATCTGGTCGGCCTGGCGCTGATTGGAATGTGGGCGCTCGTGCCCCATCTTGAAGAAGCCGCTCCCGGACGCTCGTGGCTGGGAGCAACCTACGATTGGGCTCATCCCGAAGAAGAGTCAGCTACCAGCTAAGTTCTGCACTTCCTAAATCGCACGGGTTCGGTGAAGCTCAACTACACGACAGTTAGCTGACTCCGATGGTTCACAGCGAACGCCGAGCGTCCGATCAAAAATGTGAGCACCAGATTCGCAGCGAAGGTCAAAACTCCAGTCAGTTCCAGCATGCCTGAAACCGGCAACACCTTCCAGGCGAACGATGCCAGCCCTTCATACGCAACAGGTTCAGAGAAGACACGCAGCAGGCATCCCGTCTGAAGACATACCAGGCTCAGAAGCATCAGGCGCGTGCTGAAGATTCGCTGGATGCCCGCGAAATGCGGCAGGATGCACGGCCCGATCGCGAAGACCATCGTCGCCGCGAATCCGACCGTGAGCGCATGACGCGATGCGCCCCAGATGCCGCCATGCACATCCATCAATGCGGCCCAGACGCTCATTGATCCCGCAACAATCAGCCATGCATAAGCCAGGCGGATGAAGACCGGAAAGCTCGGATGGACGCCCTGAGTTTTGGGTTGGCCATGGGGCCGTTCTGTGAAGCGCAGAGCAATCCCAATCGTGACGGAGCCAAGCGCAAGCAGAAACGTCGCAGGCTTGGGTAAGCCGGAAACCCCAAAGAGAACGCCAGTGATGTCCAACAACAAAGCCACCCGAAACCAGCGAGCACTCGGCTTCGAGATCGCGAGAAAGGTCGACAACCAGCGCGCAGAGAATCCCCACACCACCGGCACGACAAATCCCCAGCCAAGCAAAACCAGGTACTTCTGATCGAGCGAGTGAGGAAATGACCGTAGGCCATTCTCCATCGCCAATCGAATGCACTCAACAAAATTGAAGATGACCGCCGATGCAAGCCCTGCGGTGCCGATTAGAACGGAGATCATCCATAGTTCCATCGGCGCCTTTGTCTCGTTTCCATCATTCGATTCCGGCAGCTTGTGGTGCGAGGCCGCATATAGAAACAGCACTACGGCGAGAAGCTCGAATCCCGCGGAAATCGGCAGAAGAGAGCGCCAGTGCCACCCATAGATATTGGCAAACCAGCGCATCGCAACGCCGGAAGTCCACAGCACATAGCAGGAAAGAGGCACTCGAAGGACTGAGCGCCCATGCGCAGGCTGCGAATAGAAACCGATGCCGAGAATGAAACTGCCGATCCATCCGAACATCTGCGCGTGGCCGTGGCCTTCCATCCATGCCGCCGGCAGGTTGCCCAGTCCGTGATGGGCACTGATCGCCATCAGGTTAGAGAACCCCAGCAACGTTCCCGGCAAAGCCATGAAGAAGAGTCCGCTCCCGATCCATGCGCGCAGCATCAGGCTCTTTTGCCGTTCACGCGCGATGAGTGCTGCATTCTCATTGAGTGCAGCGCCGGAAGCAGGTTGATTAAACAGCGGAATCGTGACCATGGCTAGCTCCTCGCCTTGATCTCTGCTTCCAACTGAATGGCGCGCGGAAACAGAACATCATTTTCAAGATGGACATGCTGTCTGAGGTCTCCCTCGAATTGGCTGAGCCCGGAAAACAGTGCGATTTGCGTCGCACATGCCCATGACGGAGCCGCAAAGTGATTGGTGAGTCGAATAAGCTCGCGCATGATGTGGTCCGCAGATTCGTGTTCCTGTTCCATCATGAAGATCGGGTGAGCCACCGAACGGAAACACGCATGCGCGGGAGGATAGGAGACGATCGACTCCTGATCCATTTGCGAGATGAATGGAAAAAGCACCTGCTCTTCCTTCTCGATATGCGCATACATCTCGCTACGAAGTTCTTCGACTAATTCGGCTACCGTGACCAGCTCGGGATCTCGATCACTCCGCTTCACCGCGACTTTCGATGCCATCTCAGCCAGGGTTGGAAGCTCTTGACGAACGCGATGGTGATGAACGCGGACAATGTGCTGGATGAGGCGACCGAGCGATACATCGAGCGGATCGAACGCCAAACCGCCATTCTCTTTGACCTCTGCATCTGCAAGTTTTTCGAGAACTTGATCGACAGAGAGTTGCAGCTCCCGGCAAGCGGCCTCGAGCGACAAGTCCGCCTGCATGCACAGATCAATATCGAATCGATTAAAGATGCTGGCAGCGGACGGCCTGCTGGTTACGATATCGCGGATAGACTGCGTTGCAGTAGACATAAGCACTCTCCACCTGCAACCGTAACGGTAAGAGAATTTTGGAGCAGTAACTTATGTCACTCGGAGGCACAAATGGTCTACGACGAGGTCTCGAGGAGAGCCTTCAAACCGAGAATATCTTTTACGACGATTTGTCGCGCGTCTACGTCGAGCAGGCCTTCCGCCTGAAGACGCATTAGGTTACGGGAAACGAGTTCCCGCACCGTACCTAGTTGATTGGCAAGTTCCTGATGGGTTGCAGGCAGCTGAAATTCAATTCCGCGAGCAGTCTTTCTGCCTTCGCTCTCTGCGAGCTTGAACAATACCGAAATCAAGCGCTGGCGGATCGTCGTAAACGAGAGCTCTTCAATAATTCCCACCAGGCGCCGCAACCGCGTCCCCACTACCTGGAGCACCTTAAGAGCGACCTCTGGATGCTCCATGCAGTACGCCTGGAAATCGCGCCGTGAGATAAATGCAATCTCCGCATCCTCGATCACCACTGCCGAAGCCGGAAACGGACCACCATCGAAGACCGGCAATTCCGCCACCGATTCGCCCGGAACGTTGATCGCAAGAACCTGTTCGCGGCCGCTCATCGACGTCTTGAAGATTCGAACCTTGCCCTGTGCGATGATGTGCAGGCCGTTGCACGGCTCGCCTTCAGAGAACAGCAACTCTCCGGCACTGAACAGCTTGCGAACTGTTCGCGCGGCCAGCGTCTTCAACTCCATCGGCGTAAGGCTCGATAGAAGCGCGGTCTTCCCAAGGGCGGTAGCGAGGTCGGTGCGTTCAGCAGTCACTCGAGAATCTTACGGCATGATCGCGGAAACCGCGTCATGTCTGAGATCGTCGTGGGCCTCTTTTCTGTTGATCGCCTCGACTTCGAGTTGAAGTCCCGTACTAAAGAATCCTCAAGAATGCGACGCATGCTGGGACTTAGGTCACTGCGCCCTCGTCCCTTTCGCGGTCTCATAGGTTGCATGAACCCGCAAATCAACACCACCGACTTCAACGAACGGCCATTCATCGCCATCTGGGAAGTGACCCAGGCATGCGACCTCGCCTGTGTCCATTGCCGCGCATCTGCTCAGCCTGACCGCAATCCGCTGGAACTAAGCACGGATGAGGGCAAACATCTGATCGATGAGATCGCCGCCTTGAAGGTTCCGGTCTTTGTATTGACGGGAGGCGATCCAATCAAGCGTCCGGACCTTTTCGAACTGATCGCACACGCCCGTTCGGTGGGAGTCAGAGTTTCGTTGACGCCGAGCGCCACCCCTTTGCTGACGAAGGACATCATTGTGAGGCTCAAAGATGCCGGCCTGGCCCGGCTCGCCGTGAGTATGGACGGGGCAAGCGCCGAAACCCACGACGTATTTCGCGGAATGAGCGGGTCATTCGCGCGAACGCTCGATGCCGTGCGATGGGCAAATGAGATCGGACTGCCGGTGCAGATCAACACTACGTTCAGCCGCAGGAACATCAACGAGATCGACAATATAGTTGCCTTGATGGAGAAGCTCAAGATAACGCTGTGGAGTGTCTTCTTCCTTGTCCCTACCGGACGTGGAAAGCTAAACGATCTGCTGAGTGCGGACGAGTTCGAATCGGTCTTTGCAAAAGTTTATAGTCTGTCGAAAACCGCGAGCTTCGATATCAAGACCACCGAGGCGCAGCATTACCGTCGCTATCTTTTGCAGCAGCGCGTCGCTGAGCGCAAGTCAGGAGTCAACCTCGCCTCGCAGCACGACAGAGCGGCGGACTCGATTGGACGTGCCCCGCGCGGCCTCAACGATGGCAAGGGATTCATTTTCATCTCCCACAAAGGCGAAGTGTTCCCAAGCGGCTTTCTTCCCCTCTCTGCCGGTAGTATCCGGGAGCAGAAACTGGCTGAGATCTATCGCGAGTCGCCACTGTTCCGCGATCTGCGCGACACATCCAGGCTTGAAGGAAAGTGTGGCGCTTGCGAATTTAAAGAAATCTGTGGCGGATCGCGAGCCCGGGCTTATGCCTTGACTGGAAACCCTAACGCCGAAGAGCCGTGCTGCTCCTATATTCCAAAGGGTTACATAAAGCCGGCGCCCCACCTCAAAGCGTCGACCACGCTTCATGTTCTTCAGGGCGCCTGAAGGCCAATCGTGGACGAATGGACGACAATCGCAAGAAACCGAAATACAGAGGAGATGTTATGGCGATTCAGATTGGCGCAAAGCCTGACAGCGGTTTCGATGACCCGATTGGCATGCTCAAGGATTGCCACAGAAGAATTAAAAGCTTTCTCCACATTCTCTGCGTTGTAGTTGATCGCGCACAGGGCAGAAGTCTTTCCGCCGAAGAGCACGCCGCAGTTCAAGCTGCACTGCGGTACTTCCGTACAGGCGGGCAACGCCACACCGCGGACGAAGAGCAATCACTCTTTCCACGCCTGCGCAAATCCGATGCACGCGCCTTCGAAGAGATCGACCGGCTTGAGAATGATCACCGCGAGGCAAATGATCTGCACACGTCGGTCGAGCGACTCTATGCAGTCTGGATTGAATCTGGCGAACTCGGTCCGGACGACACTCAACAACTGCTTGCAGCGACGTCCCGCCTCAAACAGCTCTATTCTGACCACATCCAGGTCGAGGAGACGACCGTCTTCGCCCGCGCCGTTCAGGTGCTGGACCGCGATGCGATCGCCGCAATTGGGACTGAGTTCCGATTCCGGCGAAAATAGTCTGCCTCCGCAGATTCTGTTAAAGAACCAAATCAAATCTGTTTCGAGTGACCAAAGTCGCTGTGGAGCTTTGCCGATTTCCCTAAGCTGTGTTCAAGGAGATCGAAATGACCGCAACCACGCAAACCGTTCGCGAAATCGCACTGGAACAGCCAACCGCGATCCGGGTATTTGAACAATTTGGAATCGACTATTGCTGCGGGGGCCGCAAGCCTCTCGCCGAAGCATGCGCCGCTGGCAATCTGGAAATTGACGCAGTCCTTGCTGCGTTGGAAGCTGCGGAGAAGAAGCCCGGAACGGAGCTCGAGAACTGGACCGATAAATCTTTGGAGAGTTTGAGCTCGCACATCGTTGCCAAACACCATGCGTATGTAAAAAGTGAACTGCCGAGGCTGGCGCAGCTCTCACAAAAAGTCGTCAATCGCCACGGCTCAACGAAGTCCGAGTTGCCCCTGATTGCGACCGCTCTCATGCACCTGGACGAAGAACTCACCCAGCATCTGGCCAAGGAAGAAGCAGTTCTGTTTCCCTACATTGCTCGCCTCGAGCAGTCCATATGCAAGGGAACGCCAAAACCGCATAGCTGCTTTGGCACGGTTTCGAATCCGATCGCAATGATGACGCAGGAACACGACGCTGCCGGAAATCTTCTTGCTGAAATCCGCCGCCTGAGCGGGAACTTCACCACTCCGCCGGATGCCTGCCCCACTTTTCACGCCTTCTATGACGGCTTGAGAGAATTCGAACAGGACCTGCATCAACATATCCATCTCGAGAACAACATCTACTTTCCTCGCGCGATCGAATTAGAAAAGTCGGTCAGTTAACTCAAGGGTGTACATATGCGCAGAGCGAGCCTGCCTTGAGGTCCAACACAAGATGGCTTCGAAACCTGGATGAGGCAGTTGCTGTTTTAACATCGTGGCAAAACTGGAAACAACTCAGAGTCCCGCGAAACTGCACGCCTTGGAATGAAGTCGAATATCGATAAATGTGTTTCATCGGCGTCTTTCTAAAATGAAAGCCAGGTAATCTGATCGAAAAATCGAGAGCAACGCGGAAAGAGCCCAAACTGCTACTTCACGATCCGCTACGTGATTACGGATTGCGCCCCCGCTTCCTGGAGCGAGCGAGGATGAAGCCGTCCGGCGCGAAGGTCTCGCCGCTTCATCAACAAGAAAAAGACCGGAACCAGGATGAGTACATGGATAGTTGATGTAATCATTCCGCCAACGATGGGTGCGGCGATTGGCTTCATCACATCCGAACCGATGCCAGACTCCCACAGGATCGGCGCGAGGCTTAGAACCACGGCGGTGACGGTCATCAGCTTAGGGCGCAGGCGCTGAACAGCTCCCGCGATGGTGGCTTTCACAAGGTCGGTTTCAGTCAACGGCGCGCCTTGGTTCATCCGCTCTTCCAGCGCTTCGTGCAGGTAGACAACCATGACGACCCCGGTCTCAACGGCAATGCCGAAGAGTGCAATGTAACCAACCCACACGGCCACGCTGAAGTTATACCCGAGCAACCATTGCAACAGCAGCCCTCCCGACATGGCGTAGAACGCCGGGAAGATGAGCACACCCGCCTCCTCGACAGATTTGAAAACCAGATAGAGAAGCAGAAAGATGACGAAAAAGACGATCGGCAAGATGATCATGAGCCGTTGCTTGGCGCGCACCTCAAACTCGTATTCGCCGGCCCATCGCCACGTGTAGCCAGGCGGCAGGGCGATCTTCTGATGCATCAGCGCATCGGCGCGATGGACGAAGCCCCCAAAGTCGCTTGTCTTCAGGTTGAGATAGACATACCCGGTAAGGGAGCCATCTTCGTCGCGGATCATTGCGGGGCCGCGCGAGTAATAGACGCGCGCAACCTCGCTCACGGGAATCTGCGCACCGGAAGGCGTCGGAATCAGCGCCTGCGACAGACTATTGGAGGTGTCGCGGAAGTCGTGCAGATAGCGAACGGCAATCGGAAAGCGCTCGCGGCCTTCGACGTTTTCGGCAATATCCATGCCGCCGATCTCTGAGGAAACCACGCGTTGGACATCGGCAACGGTGAGGCCGTAACGCGCGGCCGCCGCACGATTTACATCCACGTTAAGGTAAAAGCCCTGTGAAACGCGTTCGGCATATATGGTCGTCGCCTCCGGCATGGTCGAAAGCACCTGCTGCATCTGTGCGCCGAGGTCCTGGATTCGATTTAAATCGGCACCTTGGATCTTGATGCCAACTGCGGTCTTGATCCCGGTGAGCTCCATATCGAGGCGGTTCTGGACCGGCATGGTCCACGTGTTGGTGAGTCCTGGGAACTGCAGTTTCTCGTCCATCTCGCCAATGAGTTTGTCGTAGGTCATGCCGGGTCGCCACCGCTCGCGCGGCTTCAACATAATGGTCGTGTCGTACATATCTAGCGGTGCGTTGTCAGTCGCGCTGTCAGACCGGCCAACGGTTCCAAACACCGTTGAGACCTCGGGGAACGAACGGATAATTCGGTCCTGTTGTTGCATCAGCGAGGCGGCCTGACTGATGGAGATTCCGGGCAACGAGCTTGGCATGTAAAGCGCAGAACCTTCGTACAAGGCCGGCATAAACTGGCTGCCGAGCCGTAAACCAAGCGGAATAGTTGCCGCGAGGAAAATGAGATTGAGTGCAATGACAATCTTCCAGTGGCGCAGGCACCAACGCAGCACCGGCAGATAGAGTGCCTGGCTTAAACGCGCCGCAGGATTCTTCGATTCGGGCAGCAATTTGCCGCGCAGGAAGAACGGCATCAGCGCCGGCACCAGCGTTATGGAAAGCAGCGAAGAGAAGATGAGCGCCAGGGTCTTGGTCCAGGCGAGCGGACGAAACATGCGCCCCTCCTGCGCTTCAAGCAGAAAGACGGGCAGGAAAGAGACCACGATGATGATTAGCGAGTAGAAAAGTGCAGGACCGACCTGCTGCGCCGCGCCGACAAGGATGCGGCGCCGTTCTTGGTCGCTGAGCTCGGTTGCATCCTTGCGTTCGGCAAGATGGCGGTAGCCGTTTTCAACGATGACGATGGCCGCATCGATGAGCACTCCTACGGCCAGCGCAAGTCCGCCCAGCGACATGATGTTCGAACTCACCTTCAGGTAGTACATGGGGATGAAAGCCGCCAGAGCTGCGATGGGCAGCGTGATAATGGGCACCAGAGCTGACCGGAAATGGAAGAGAAAGAAGATGCAGACAAAGCTGACGATAATGGCTTCGATGATCAGATCACGTTTGAGCGTATGGATCGACTGGTTGATAAGCCAGGAGCGATCGTAAGCCGTAACGATCTCGACTCCGGGCGGAAGGGATGGGCCAATCTCTTTGAGTTTCGCTTTCACGCCGTCGATCACGTTGAGCGCGTTCGTACCGTAACGCGCCACCACGATGCCTCCGACCGTTTCGCCTTGGCCCTGCCAATCGGCTGCGCCGCGGCGCACGTCGGGGCCAAGCGTCACAGTGCCCAGATCGCGCACCAGCACGGGCGTACCGTTCTTGGTCGCAACGGGAACATTCTCAAGATCGGCGACGTTGCGAAGATAGCCCAGGCCGCGAATCATGTACTCGGCGCCACCCATCTCCAGTACATCGCCCCCTACTTCGTTTGTGCTTTGTCGCACGCGGTCGATGACCGTCGAAGCCTGGATTCCGTAGGAAAAAAGCTTCTGCGGATCGAGATTTACCTGGTACTGGCGCACGAATCCACCAATAGTTGCAACTTCGGCCACACCCGGAACGGTCTCCAGCTTATAGCGGAGAAACCAGTCCTGAAGCGCGCGCAATTCGGCGAGGTTAAGCCTGTGTGAGCGATCTACGATAGCGTACTCGTAAACCCACCCGGCGCCGGTAGCATCAGGGCCAATCGACGGATGAACGTCTGCCGGCAAGCGCCCGGCGAGCTGCTGCATATATTCGAGGACGCGCGACCTCGCCCAGTAGAGATCGGTGCTGTCGTCGAAGATAACGAAGACACAGGAGTCACCGAACATGGTCTGGGCACGGACGCTCTTGACGTGCGGCGCGGCCAGCAGGGCGGTGACGATGGGATACGTAATTTGGTCTTCGACAACGTCAGGCGGCTCTCCGGGCCAGTTCGTGTGAACCACGACCTGCACGTCACTAATATCTGGCAGGGCGTCGAGTGGCACCCTCTGCAACGACCACACGCCTGCAACCGTGAGCAGTATGGCGGCGGTGAACACCAGAAACGGGTTGCTCGCGCACCACGCAATGATTCGTGAGATCATTACATCCCTCCCGTTGCGTCGACAGTGAGCATTTTGGTCGCGATGGTGGTTCCGGCACGCTGAACCGCGACAGCGACGTGCCACGTGCCACCGGAGTCAAGCTCTAGCGAACCTTCGTAAACGCCCTGGCCTTTGGCACTGAGCGTGACGGCCGCGCGAAGTGCGGCCATACCCATCGCCGGCATCGCAGGCATTGAGAACATGGCCGATACCTGGGCTCCATCGACAGGTTTACCGTCGGCGCCGGTGAGCTTGACGCGTACCATGTTTTTGCCCTTTTGCGGGATCGAGGGCTCGGTCGTCAGTTCGATCTTGATTTGTTCGTGCTGCGAATTGGAGACACTCGATTGTGCTTTTTCAGGGTTTACATTCTGCTGCGGAGACGTGAACGATCCCAACGCTGCTTGCAACTGAGCCTCGGAATCCACTAAGAAGTTGGCTGAGCTTACGATGTGATCGCCAGGCTGAAGTCCCTTGAGGACGATGACGGTGTCTTGGATCTGCGGGCCCGTTTGAATCTCCCGCGGTTCAAGATTTCCGTCACCGTGATCGATGAATGCAATGGCTCGTGAACCGGACTGCAGAACAGCGGACGCAGGAATGACGAGTTGCTTTCCAAGCGGGAGGTTGATGTCGACGTTCACATACATCCCTGGCTTGAGAACCACTCCTGGATTGTGAAATATAAGGCGCACGCGCACTGTGCGCGTTGCCGGATCGACTTGGGGAAGAATCTGATCCACGCGGCCGTTGAACTCCCGACCGGGATATGCGTTAACCGTGACCTGCGCCGGATCGCCTGGCCTCAAACGGCCTACTGCGTCCTGAAAAACATTGGCGTAGACCCAAACCGTCGAGAGATCGGCAATGGTGTAAAGCTTGGTGTCAGGCTGAACGTAGGCGTTGGGCAGTGCGTTGCGTTCGATGATGAATCCCGATGCGGGCGAGTCGATCTCGATCTCACGCTCGACCTTGCCGGTCTGCTCAAGTGAAGTGACAACTGCGGCAGCGACACCGAACTGGCGCAGTCGTTCCTCGGCAGCATCGAGCAGCCAGCCGCTTTCCTTCACGGCCATTCCCTTCCGATCGGGCGCGAGAGTCTTCTGGTTCTGCCGCGCGAGAAGATACTCCTGTTCGGTACTTACGAGGTCGGGGCTATAGATGGTGAAGAGGCGCTGCCCCTTCTTCACGTACTGATATGTCGAGTTTGCGGAGACAGTCTGAATCCACCCGGCGAAGCGCGTTTGGACGTAGGAAAGACTTTGCTCATCGATATCCACATTGCCCGGAACGCTGAGCTTGTCATCAACAGATTTCATCTGGGCAACGGCCGTGGTGACGCCGATCTGCTGCAAGCGCTGCGGCGAAATCTGGATGGGGCCGATTTGCGGTTCCCCGCTGGAAGTTGGGACTTCTGGATCTGACGTGGGTGAAGCTGCTGGACCACGCGCCACCACCGGGTCGCCAATTTGTACGCTGGCCAGTGGATTTGTGCGATGAAGCAGTAAGTATCCAACCAGCGCCGCAAGTGCTACGCAGGCAACCAAAGCCACAAGAAATGCTTGTCGATACACTCGGGCGCTCATCGATTTTCCTCCGGCGTTGCTGTTGTTGACTGCTGCGTCGTAGTGCCGAGTGGTGCGCCAACGGCGAGTTCAAGGTCAGACATACTCGCTGCAAATTCACCCATCGACTGGAACCACGCAAGGTTCACGTCGATCACAGCCATCTGGCTATCGAGCAGGTCCAGAAGATCGGTCTGGTTGTTTTCGTAGGCGATGACGGCAGCGTGAAGCGTCGCCTCTGCCTGCGGCTCAAGGGAATCGTGGTAAACACGCGCCAGTCGCTGCGCAGCACGCGCCTCAGCCAGGGCCTCTTCGATCTGGCCGAAGGCTGCATTGCGCATCGCCATAACTTCAGCGTCTTGCTCCGTGATCTTGATTGTCGATTCGCTGATCTCCGCATTGTGCTTTTTGCGATTGAGCCACGGTAGCGTAACTGAGCCTTCAAGCATGTAATTGTTGCGGGGATTGCTCCCCGTCGGCATCAGCATGTATCCGCCTGCGATGTTGAAGTCCGGCACAAAGGCCTTATTGGCGAGTGACTTCTCTTGGCGGCTCTTCTCCGCTGCTGCCTGTGCTTCCAGCAAATCAGGGCGTGAAACGAGCGACACTGCTTCCAGTTGCTTGCCTGCCGGCAGATCGGCGCCGACCCCAAAGTCACCCTCAACGCGAATCGGCGTCGACGGATCGCGACCGAGCAACGTGTTCATCTGGGCGCGGGCAACTTCCGCGTCGCGGTCGAAGCGGATCATGTGCTCTTCAAGGCGCGTCATCGCAAGCTGTGCCTTCAACACATCCTGCTGAGGAACCTTACCCACCGTGTACTTGATGCGCGCTGCCTCAATGGCCTGGCGCGCAATGTCCACATGCTGATCGTGAATGCGCAACTCCTCCTGCGCAAGCAGAAGATTGAAGAAGGCCTTGCGAACCTCAACACGAATCCGCAGCCGGACAAACTCCAATTCATCCTTCGCCTCAGTCACGTCGGATTTGGCAATGGTGGTTTGGAGAGCGCGCTTTCCCGCACCAGGAAGTGACTGGCTCAACATGAACATGTTTTGCGCGGCGTTATAGTCCCACGGCTTATTGAAGGGCACCTGCCAGTTGCGAACCATGAACTGCGGATCGTCAAGCTTGCCTGTTGTCGGCACGTGTGCCTCGGCCATCGAAACCTTTCGCGCAGCGACATGAATCTCAGGGTTTTGGGCGAGCGCAATTCGCTCAATCTCGTCCAGAGTCTGCGTCGGCGTTAAGGCGTCGGGTGGCTTCCGGTCATCGATGAATGCATTAAAGAGGGCCGACTGACCATTCGCGCTCGGAGTTTGAGCAATGTTACTGTTTGCAGGCGCAAGAACGGCAAGACTGCAAAGTGCAATTAAAAGAGTTTTCATTTCCTCTCGAATCGATGGGTGATTCATGGCATGGACACGAGCGTGCAGTGCGCCGGGCGCACAGGGACACACGGATTCTCAGTCAGGAGTCCAGAGAAGGATCAGATTCGAAGGATGGTGCCGGCGACCGATTGCGATCGAGGCGGCGGATCTTTGGAGGAAAGAGGACTTTGATCTGCAAGGCGGTCGAGATCGGGTGAAAGTGCGGAAGCGAACGACTGCACGGACCCGACCTGAGGCGTGGGCGCTACCATGCGGCTCTGGGGGATGGCCGTCCCGGACGAGTCGATCTGGCAGCAGGGGTGAGCGGCGCTCATCGTCGCCGAATCGCAGTCCGTCATCATTGCGCGGCAGCACGAGTGGCAGGGAGTATGCGTCAGGCAGGCGAACGCCGGGCCAGCGGCCCAGAGGGCCACAATTGCCAGCATCAAGATCGCGCCTTTTCTCCCCATGGTCATAGTGTAAGCCGAGCCCTCACAGATAGCATCTCCTGACAAGGCCCTGCATGCCGTGATGTAAATCACTCGAAGGGGGTGCCTAAACATGGTGAAAAGGCATAAATCACCCGCAACCAGTCATCTGACCTCAGTTGACGGATTCGGGCCGTGCACTCATCGAGCAATCCACATTGATCTACGACATGGGCACCCTGGCCATAAAAACGGCTCCTCGTAAAATTGACGGCAATCCGGAACAAGGCAGCTCTGGCAGAGCGCGTGTTCAGGCTCACCGCGATTGTTGCCTGACGGGCTCATTCGATCTCTCAAGTTTTTTCGAGAGAATGCGTCTGGGATCAAGCGAAGAGGCTTACACCGATATCTGGATCGCTTGGGGTTGACGAGGTTTCATCGGTGTTTGAATCCGCGGCGGGTTCGGAGTCTTCTTCCATTCCACGCTCTGCAGAATCCCGACTGCCTTGGTAGGCATCGTCTTTCATGCGCTCTGAGCGATCCAGCGCAAAGGCCGGCCGAATCTCGCGCTCAAGGAGCGGACTATCTACTGAGCCCACGCCGCGAATACGGGGTATAGGAGGAATTCCCATGCGCCCCCTTGTAATTTAACTGTGAAATATATCGGCAGGATGCGAACCAGACTTTAATTGAATAGAGCTTGAATTTAGTCTGCAACCGTTCTGGTCGGTTGAACACGCTTACTCTTGACCGCCATGCTGGCGAAGAACATGAGCCACTTCGTCATGCTTGAAGAAGAGTGCAGCATGAAGGGGCGTCACATTAGCCGTGTCTCTGGCATTAATTTCCGCGTGATTTGCTAACAGCATCTCCGCCAGCGGAACCGAACCTGTCTGGGCTGCCATGTGAAGCGGCGTATCGCCGTTTTCGTCTGCGGAGGCAATCTCGGCATGGTGCGCGATCAGCAGCTTTGCCGCGTCTTCGCGTTTATAGAAAACAGCCGCGTGCAGAGGCGTTGCACCATGAGCATCCTTCGCGTTCACGTCGGCCCGGTTATCCAGGAGCACCAGAATAACTTCCTGCCAGCCCTTGGCTGCAGCAAGGTGCAACGGAGTATCGCCGTTTTCATCGCGGGCAGAGACGTCGGCGTGAAAAGAAAGCAGAATGCTTGCAACTTCCTTGTGACCATACAATGCTGCGAGGTGCAGCGGCGTCGTTCCATCGCCTTCTTTTGCCAAAGCCAGTGCTGGATTCGTCTCAAGCATCGACCGGAGAGTCGCAATATCGCCGGCAGCCGCAGCATCCTCAATTGTGGTGCAGTGTGCGAGTGCACTCGAAGAAAAAATGACCATGAAAGCAATGGAAACCACAAAGGGATGAAGGTGAATTGCGCGTTTGAACATCGAGAGCGTACGCAAAGTCCCTCCCCGGATCGCCAAAACTGCAACGGAGCGAGCCGCGAAAATTAGTTCTTATTGAGAGAGACGATAAGAATCGCTGCAAAGTTTACTTACGGACATTAGAACTGCTCCACGATCTCGGTTTTTGTCCGGATCTTCAATGATCTGTTTCGCAAATGCGAGTTCACTCGCGACAACACAGATCCGGATCCAAGAGCCGGGGACCGGGGCCATCCGCTGCCAGCCGATCCCAGGGATTGCGAAGCGGGCAAGTTTCCAGCGACAAGCACCCGCACCCAATGCAGCCGTCCATTTGATCGCGTAGCCGCGTCAGCCTCTCGATCCGGTCATTCAGCTGCGCCCTCCACCGGGCGGATAGCTTCTTCCAATCGTCCGTTGTCGGAGTTCTCTTCTCGGGCAGAGTCGCAAGTGCCTGCCGTATTTCAGCGAGCGGGATTCCTGTTCTCTGCGCCACCTTGATAACGGCTACCCTGCGCAATACTTCGCGCGCATAACGTCGCTGGTTGCCGCTGTTGCGCCAGCTGCTGATCAAACCCTCCGCTTCATAGAAGTGCAGGGTTGAAACCGCGACGCCACTACGAGCCGCGACTTCGCCGACTGTAAGTGCGCGATGAATTTCAGGATGCTGTTCCCCGTCCTTCGATGCTTTTGCCGGCATAAGCGCCTCCGCTTTGACCTCAAGTTTACTTGAGGTTTTATTCTTAATCCAGCAGAGGAGAAAAAATGGTGGATGCGCCACTCAAAGTTGGCCTGGTATATGGATCGACACGGCCCGGCCGCTTTTGCGATACGATTGCCCGCTGGGCCGCCAGCCGGGTAGGAGCCCGCGAAGGTCTTGCGCTGGAAAACATTGATCCCGCAGCAAGTTCGGACACTGAGCCTCTGACTCTCAAGAAACTCGTTGCCTCCTGCGACGCGTTTATTGTCATTACGCCGGAGTACAACCACGGCTATCCGGCGCCGCTAAAGGCGCTGATCGATTCGTTCGGGCCGGAATGGCACGCCAAACCGGTGGCGTTCGTTTCCTATGGCGGCATCTCCGGTGGCCTGCGTGCGGTTGAGCAGCTCCGCCTTGTGTTTGCGGAGCTTCATGCTGTCACGATCCGCGACAGCGTCAGCTTTGCCGGCGCCTGGGAGCAGTTCGATGCAAACGGCGTTCTGCGCGATCCCGAACGCGCCGAGCGCTCGATGGATACGATGCTCAATCGTCTGCATTGGTGGGGGGTAAGTCTTGCACATGCCCGCAGCATCTGGCCCTATGCGAAAGCGGTCTAGGCAAGCTAGTTCTGTCGGCGTCGTCAGAGCCTTGGCGAGAATATGCAATCGTGACGTAATTACTTCCACCTTTGTTAAATTGTGGGAAGTGGACTTGCACACAGCCGTTATGCACGCACATTCCTACCAAAGACCTAAGCATGAAAAAGCAGACAGACAGGCTTTTATTTGTAGTCGATCACGCGGGAACCATTTTATTTGCGATGGAAGGCGCGTTCGCTGCGATTGCCGGCAATCTTGATTTTTTTGGCGTCATTGTAGTTTCATTCGCAACGGCTCTGGGTGGTGGAGTGTTGCGCGATGTGCTGATTGGCGCTACCCGCCCCAGGCTATCCGTGACTGGCGCTACGCGGTTAGCGCGTTTACTACGGGCGGAGCTGTGTTCATCCTGCATCATTTTGCTCAACCGATTCCTTCGAATCTTCTAATGATTCTGGATGCGGCAGGTCTGTCACTGTTTGCAGTGGCAGGAACACAAAAGGCCTTGAGCTACAGCATTCCTCCATTCATCGCCACTTTGATGGGAACGATCACGGGCGTTGGGGGAGGAGCTATCCGGGACATTCTACTGATGCACGTCCCCTCTATCTTGTATACCGATATCTATGCCACTGCCGCACTGATTGGCTCGATGGTGATGGTGCTGGGACGAAGGCTGAGGTTTCATCCTACATTGGCAGCGATTCTTGGTGGTGTTGTATGTTTTGCACTTCGCGTGTGCAGTGTCTGGTGGCATTGGAACTTACCGAAGGCAGCACATCCCTAAGTAGATGCGCGTCGGGTGAATGTGCGGATGAATCCTTCCTCACGAAAATTCGCACGAGTGTGTTCGATGCGGGCGTAAACTGAACCCGCCCGTTAATGTCCACTCTCCCCCGGAGGACTGAATGAGGATTCAAGTCAACAGCGACAAGACGATCAAAGTGAACGCCAGTCTGACGAGCTTTGTCAAAGACGAGGCCCAGCGCGTTTTGGAAAGGTTCGCCAAGGAACTTACGCGTGTAGAAATTCACCTCAGCGACATCGACAACAAGAAAACCGGTCCGGCAGACAAGCGTTGTCTGATCGAGGCGCGTCCCGCTGGATCTCCCCCTCTCGCCGCGAGCGCGATCGCCTCAACCACAGAGTCCGCGGTTGACGAAGCACTGAAAAAGATGAAGCGACAACTTTCCACCTTCTTTGGCAAGAAGGGTAGACCAGCCGCGCCAGTTTCGGCGCCTGCACCGAAGGCAAGGAAAACAGAAGTCCCGGAGAAGAAGTCGGAACCGAAAAAGACAGGAGCAAAGAAGGCTGCAACAAAAAAGCCAACAAAGCTCAGCCCGCGCGGCCCCAGGAAGAAGGGCATCTATCAGGCCCGGCGAAAGGGATGGCCCAGATAGAGCATTCACAACGATTCGTGAATCATGTTTGACGCGTCTGCCCGTGCCGAGCGATCGATTGATACACTTGAGCTATGCAGGATGAAATCGAGTTTCGCCGCGCGGCAGAGAGCGCCCTCGATGCGCTGAAGAAGCATCTCATCGCAGGGGAAGAAGAAGACGAGGCCGGCTTCGAGGTTGAAGAGCAAGGCGGAGTGCTGAACGTGGTGTTCGAAGAACCTGCGGTTAAATTCGTGATCACGCCGAACACCCCGGTTCGTCAGATTTGGATTTCAGCGCTTTCGACCA
Organism: uncultured Acidobacteriaceae bacterium; assembly: GCA_963802565.1. Taxonomy (GTDB): domain Bacteria; phylum Acidobacteriota; class Terriglobia; order Terriglobales; family Acidobacteriaceae; genus Telmatobacter. The sequence continues at coordinate 94,452 of CAWDJR010000023.1, forward strand.
GTTTCAAGCTCGACTGGGACGCGACAGCGGCCGCATTTGTACTTTCCCGTACGGGTGAGAAATTGATTCCGCTCGTCGACCGGCTGATCCACGAAAACAAACAGGGCTAATCTCGACTGGTGATTGGCAACTCAGCGCATGTTGCTCGCAAAGAAAAGCGGACCGCGCAATGAATCGCGGCCCGCTTTCTCAAATCTGATTCTTTACTGCAGCGAATAGACCGTCTTCAGTTCTTTCTCAACCAGAGCATCAGGCAACGGAGCGTAGGAGAGCGCTGAAACCTGGCCTTCGCCCGACTTCAGAATCCAGCTCAGCAGATCCTTGATCACCGTACGGTTTGTCTGATTCGTACCCTTCACCGGAATCAGCAGATAGGTGAAGCTCGAAATCGGATAGGCGTTCGCACCGGGAGCGTTGGTGATGGAAACGCGATAGTCCGCAGGCATTTGCTTGACGCTGGCGGCGGCTTCTGTCACTCCCTGGATGGACGCAGTGATCCAGTTGCCTGCCGTGTTCTTGACCGCGCCGAAGGTCATCTTGTTTTGCAGTGCGTAGATCAGCTCGACGTATCCGATCGCGCCTGGCAACTGACGAACCAGGCCCGCTACGCCTTCATTGCCCTTGCCACCGACGCCAACCGGCCAGCTCGGCGACGAACCTTTGCCCGGGCCACCGGCCCAGTCCTTGCTCACCTTGCTCAGGTAGTCGGTCCAGATAAAGCTGGTGCCCGAGCCGTCCGAACGATGTACCACGATGATCTTCTGATCCGGCAGCTTCGCTTCGGGATTGTCTTTCGCGATTCGCGCGTCATTCCAGTTGGAAATCTTGCCGAGGTAGATGTCGGCCAACACATCCGAGCTGAAACGCAGGTCCTTTGCACCGGGCACGTTGTAGACCGGGACAACCGCGCCAAGCACGGTAGGAATGTGAATCAGCTTTACTGGTGAGGACGAGAGCATGTCGTCGGTCATCGGCATGTCTGATGCGCCAAAGTCGACCAGCCCTTTGGTCACCTGCGCGATGCCGCCACCGGAACCGATCGAGGCGTAGTTGATTTCGACGCCCGGGTGTGCGGTGCTGTATTCGCTGAACCACTTTGAGTAGATCGGGTACGGAAATGTTGCACCGGCTGCGGTTAACTTCTGCGCCTGGGCCGCGCCCATCGCTAAAACCAACAAACCTACTGCAAGCAAAGTCTTTTTCACGGAATCGCTCCCATGCAGGATCACTGCCGTAGTTCATTTTCCACGGACAATGTTACGGGCATTTGAATAGAGGCCAGCTTTTTGATTTTTATTGACTTAAGAGTCGCTTCGAACTTCCAGGGCAGGGGCCAGGCGTTCGTCGTCGCGATGCCTCGCGGGCATCAGCGGCAGGGTAAACAGGAATGTTGTCCCGGATCCCAGCTCGCTCTCTGCCCGGATCTGTCCACCGTGCGCCTGCACGATGTGTTTCACGATCGCCAGTCCGAGTCCGGTTCCTCCCGCTTCGCGCGAGCGGGCTTTGTCGACGCGATAGAAGCGCTCAAAGATCCGTCCAAGGTGTTCCGATGCAATGCCGGGACCAAAGTCCCGCACATAGAATTCGATTTCGGAACCCACGGCGCGCGCACCCACTTCAATCCGCTTGCCCGACTTGCCGTATTTCACGGCGTTCTCGATCAGGTTGCCGAATACCTGGTTCATCGCATCCGGATCCACCATCACAAGCGCATCCGGCGCGCCAGACGACTCCAGTTCGACTCCTGAATCCACAACCAGGCCGCCAAGCGAATCGATGGCATCCTTCACCATTTCACTGGCGCGCGTAGGCTGCACGGCCAACTTGTAATCGGGACTCTCGATGGTCGCCAGTGCGAGCAGATCCTCGGTCAGCCGGTTCATGCGCGTTGCGTTCTTCAGGATCACATGCAGAAATTCATCGGTCGTTGCCGGATTTGGATGCGGCTCTTCAACCAGCGTCTCCACATATCCCTGTATCGATGTCAGCGGCGTGCGCAGTTCGTGGCTCACATTGGCAATGAAGTCGCGGCGCGACCGCTCCGCCGATTCAATCCGCGTGACATCGTGAAGAACCGCGATCACGCCGCCGGTTGGCAGCGGCGCCGCGCTAATCTCGAAAAGACGACCGGGCGCCAGCGAACTCGTCCGACCGTACCGCACTTCGCGTGCATCCTGAGCGCGTTTCACGCAGTCCAGCAACTCCGGGTCGCGCACGGAATGCACCAGTGGCCTGCCGACACGAATCTCCGTTCCTGCAATGCGCTTCATCACGGCGTTCGACCAACGGACTTGCCCCTCGGCCGTCACCGCGACTACCGCCTCCTGCATTGAATCCAGCATCGTAGCCAGTTCGTGACGGCTGCTTTCGATTTCCGCGAAGCTCTGGCCTAGTCGCTCGGCCGTCTGATTGAGAGCGGCTTCCATCGCGGCCAGTTCGTCGCCGCGACCGTGTTGCAATCGAGCGCTCAAATCACCCTGCGCGATGCGCCGCGCAAAGGCCACCACGCGCTGCAAACGCGCCTGCAATACTGCTTGCCGCCCATGCTGCTATGGGCAATGCCACCAGTAGCGCGATCAGCCCGGACCAGAGCGCCTCGCGTCCCAGGCGATGCAGGGTTTCTCCTGCCGATCGCTCCATCATGCGGCGCAGGATCAGCTCCATCGCCGCTGTCTCAAATAACAGCAGGAGCACAAACAGCGCCATGAGTTTGGTGAAGACTTTGCGCGTCAATTCAGGGCCTGCTCATGCTGCGGTTCCGGGCTGCAGTCGTCATTCCCCTTTGGGAATCTCAAATCGATAACCAGCTCCACGCACAGTTTTCAGATAGCGCGGATTCTCCGGGTCGACCTCGATTTTCTCACGGATGCGACGCACATATACGTCGACCGAGCGCGGCGTAACAAAGCGCGCGTCGCCCCAGACGGAGTCCAAAAGGTGATCACGGCTGAAGACGCGCCCCGGATGGCGCGCGAGGTAATCGAGCAGACGGAACTCTGTTGCGGTCGTCGTCGTCAGTTCGCCGCGAACTTTCAGCTGCATGGCGTTGGCGTCGATGATGACTTCTTCAAAGCTGATGACGGACGGCGTGGTCGGGACGCTCGAATCGTCGCAGCACCGCCTTGACGCGTGCGACCAGCTCGCGCGTGGCAAATGGCTTGGTAATGTAGTCGTCCGCGCCCAGTTCCAGGCCGAGAACGCGATCGTTCTCGCCGGCACGCGCCGTGAGAAAAATGATGGGGATGGTCGAAAGCGCGGGATGGGATCTAAGCCTGCGGCAAACGTCGAGTCCGTCGCCCCCGGGAACCATGATATCGAGCAGAAAAAGCGCCGGGGGCTGGCGCTCGGCATCGGGAATTACGTTATGAGGCGTGTGGAAAATACGGGGTGTAAATCCAGCGGCTTCAAGATGATGCTGTACCAGCCGCGCAATGTCGGTGTCGTCTTCCAGTACAAATACGGTTTGGCTCAACCGGGATGCCTTTCGCCGGCGGCCGTTGAATTTCCCGAGACCCATGCAACATGTCCGCGTCGCGCGGGCGAGGGAATGTGGAGGCCGCTCCGGAATCGTTACCAGATTAATGCAGCGAGGCAAACAAATTGCAAACGTTTGATGAATTTGGCGAACTCCCAGAAAGACTGCCAACTCACGCTTTGCTTTTTTTTCGCTGTCAAAATCGGCAGTGGCTTGTCGATAGCAGCCTCTGCAACACTCGCTGCCAGTTAACAATTTGGGCCACGGCCCGTTCCCTTCTCCCCAACCTCTGCCGTTTCTATGAGCTGGCTTTAACACTTGAGAATCGGGCGAATGCAGTTCTTAGTCGTACTCAATAACAGGAGGAACTCATGAAAAAGTATGCTGCTGAATTGGTTGGCACGTTCATCCTTGTGCTCTTTGGCTGCGGCACTGCCGTGGTCGCTGGAGACAAGGTAGGCATCGTCGGCATTGCCTTCGCCTTCGGATTCGCGTTGATCGGTGCGGCCTATGGAATCGGCCCCATATCGGGCTGCCATATCAATCCCGCCGTCAGCCTCGGGGTCTGGTCCGCCGGACGCATGAAGACCGGCGAAATGATCGGCTACTGGATCGGACAAGTTTGCGGCAGCATTCTCGCCGCTGGCGTCCTCTCGCTGATTATCCGCGGCATTGGCGGCGGTTACGACATTGCAACCAGTGGCCTCGGCCAGAACGGATGGGGACCGGGATACCAGGGCGCCTATAACACTACTTCTGCGATCGTCTTCGAATTCATTGCTACGCTGATCTTTGTCATCGTCATCCTCGGTGCAACACAGAAAGCTGCTCCCGCAGGATTCGCTGGCCTCGGCATCGGCCTGACCCTCGTCGTCATCCACATCTTCGGTATTCGCATAACCGGCGTGAGCGTGAACCCCGCACGCAGCCTTGGGCCCGCGCTCTTCGTTGGCGGCACCGCACTCTCGCAGATTTGGCTCTTTCTACTTGTTCCAAGCATCGCCGGCCTTGTCGCAGGACTGCTGTTCCGCATGAAATTACTGGAAGCCGATGAACCCATGCCGGAAATCAAGAGCCGCCGCGGAGTCGAGAACGAGATCGCGGTTTAGCTGATTCGTCTAGTTTTTGTCAGTAGAAATGGGAAATCTGCTTACACAGATTTCCCATTCGTTTTTGCGGCGGAAAAGCGGAACTTTGCGCCTGGTTGCTTTAGCCAGTTGAATCATTGTCGACAGTTTCAAGTTCGGCAATGAATTCCACTACTGCCTCGCTCCAGCCGTCGACGTGCATCCACGCGTCGTAACCCACACCGTTGCGGTTCGAGGCTACGTTGATCACGTAACCGCGTCCGCGCGGTGCCGGCACCTGGTCATGCGACTGCTCGTCGGTAATGACCACCATGCGGTCGTATCCCTTCCGCACGTCTGCCTCCACCTGCGCAATCGCCTTGCCCAGGTAGGTTCCGCCGTGTGGCTGGCTCTTGTCGAGCGCGTCGCGCAACGCCATTCCGCGACGCGCCGCCACCAGCTTCGCCTCGTTCGAGAAGGTGTACACCGTCACCTTCTCGGCGATTTCGCGAAGCAGGATCGCAAGTCCATAAGCCGCATCCGTGCGACGCATCTCCGAACGATGCGAGATCGGCGCCTCCATCGAACCGGAGACGTCAACCAGCAACACGGTGTGACCCGGCAGAGTGCGAGCACGGTGCTCGAGAGCGCGAAACATCGCGGCCTCAAGTGCCTCTTCCCACTGCGGAGCAACCCGCGCCGCAGCGAGAAAACGAAACGGCAGTACCCGATCCGTCTTCATCGCAGCAAGCGCAGCAAGCACGAGTTCCTCGCTCACGTCTGCGCTCTGCATGTTTCGCAGGTTACGCAGCAACGCCAGCGCGCCGAGTTTGCGCTCAGAGAGCAGACGCTCCCACACTTCCCGCTTGTCCGCGCCGTCGCGCCCGGTTGCCGACAGCGCAACCTCCCACGTATCCGGCGTAGTCAGCTCATTCTCTGCCAGTCGCTTCCACAGTGAAGCCTGCGCCTCGTCCACCGGACGCGCATGCGAAAGGAACAATACGTCGCGCAGACGAACTGCGCCTGCACGGTCGTACTTGGCCAGTGCGTACTCATCGAACTTGCAGAACGCAGCAGCCAGCCCCTTCTTCACCTGCGCTGACAGCGGCTGACGCCCGCCTGCCCAGTAGATGGCGACAAACTCAGAAAGTTCATCGGCACGCTGGATCACGCGGGACAGGTTCTCCGCCACCAGGCCGCGATGGGTCGCAAGCCGAGCCATTTCGCGCACCAGTAACAGCGGCGCATGGCGCAGCTTCATCCGCTCGCGAGCCTCGACAGCCAATGCAGCCACCTTCTCGGCAGCTACCTGCGGCACCAGTTCGCGAATACGCCCGGCGATCTGCACGCCGTCCTCGTAAAACTCACCCTCCCACAACATGCAGGAGAGAACCGAGCGGCGCAGAGCCTGCTCCGGCGAGACCGCCACGGCCGGCGCTCCTTCGTGCGTGCGCAAGTGCGGACGCAAGTAATGCTTTGCAATGTTCAGGCGCATGGTGCGCCTCCTTTCAATGCGAACAAGGAATAAATCTCTGCCGGGGAAAAGTCGGGTGCGGTCTTTACACCAGGCTCGCGCCCGGCGGCAGGAATCGAACCTGCGCTACCGAAGATGCAATGCATCCGCGGTCCTCTACCAATGAAGTATCCGTACCCTGCGCCACCGCCAGTTTCTCAATCAATCAATGTGCTGGGTGCCCCATCCATGCGAAGATTTTCGTCGCATGGGTGGGAACCACCGAAGCTCGAACTACCCGCCGCAATCAGCAACGATGCTGACGTCACAGAGCATGTGCCGCCTCATCCTCATCATCGTCGTCATCACGCGCTGGTTGAATCTTGGTCACTGCGTAAAAACCCTTGGTTCGAGCCGAAACGCGAACCGGATTCACCTCGATCGCGAGTTTGTTCATCTGCTCCCAAGTCGGCTTGTTCTTGTCGCTGAACTCGCTGCACTCGTACATCGTGAACGGCACCGTGAAGTTAGGATCCGTACGCATGCAAATCACCAGCACGTCCGAATCGCGGTATCCCGTCATGAATTGTCCCCAGGTGCAGCGCTTGCACAAATGCGTGCCGCCCACCGGAGTTCCGTTCTTCACATTCAACTTGCCCATAACAATTTCGTTTCTATCCGGACGCGCCGGAGGTTAGTTAACCGGGGAACAAGCGGTTACGGCACATTAGGTGCTCTATCCACTGAGCTACCGGGAATTGCTTCCCGAGCGGGATTCGAACCCGCGACCACCCGCTTAACAGGCGAAGTATCCGCGACCTACACCACCGGTTATATGGTTCACTTCTCACTACACTTCGAAAATCACGCCGGGGAACTAGCGAAAAGAGTACGGACTCGGCGCCTCCTGTTCGCGGAACCTTGTACATCGGGACTACGCCCCCGCCCCGCGAGTTGAGCACAACCGGCAGGCTCTCTAACCTGCGCGTCCTTCTTTGGAAGAGAAGTAACTCTTCTCTTTCACCACCGGCGTTACTTACTCCGCGATCAGGCTACTGCGAGCACACTTACCCTGTGCGCGCGTAACTAGCCGTTACGGCAACAAATCAAACCCAACCCGGATTAACTTGCCCGAGGGAACAACCAAAGACAGATTTGTTTTCGATGTCGACGAAGTATCTGTCTTCTTCGCCACTCGGGCTTCACTTAGATTTCTGGAATGCGCGCAGGATAAGGACGCCAGAGGCGTTTATCGAAAATTGACGAAGTGCGCCCGGCGACCGGTCAAGGCTCTTATCGAACCATCCCAGCCTAAGCATCGAATTGGGTGTGATGCAATTCATCGGGCGTTTCTCCTACGCAGTTAGTACTTTGCCATAAGTAATTCTGAAAAGCAAGCATCCGAAGATATTTTCTTCACAATTAAATCTATCTTGATTCGCACTTACTTACTAACTTCTGCGCAATGCGCGACCTATCACGCAGTGGCAACGAATCGCAGGCGCACATAATCCGCGATCCAATTACCCTGCTTCATCCTGCAATGCCGGCGCGAGCAATTCAGATGTCTCACTGACAACCGCTTCGCGGATATTCTCCGGCAACCCTTCGAGCACTCCGCGACGAAACGTACGCAGCCAGCCCGCCATGCCGTTTTCCGCGAGCTTTGTCGGACGAGGAATGATCTCAATCTTATCTACGGTGAAACCATGCTCCCGCAACCGCTCTGGTGTAACTCTCGGCAGTCGGGTAATAGTTGACGCCGTCTTCGCGATCGCCGAATCCGTGGCGCTCAAGCACCGCCATCAGCGCTACGCGAATAGCAGCGATATTGCCGTGGCCTCCCATCTCTGCGACGAAGCGGCATCCCGGTTTCAGTACTCGATGAACCTGCGCCATCATCGCGTCCTGGTCGCGCACCCAGTGCAAGGCTGCATTTGAAAACACCGCATCAAACGTCGCGTCGTGAAAAGGAAGCTTCTCGGCAGCAGCCTGCTCTGCTTCGACTCCCCTCTCGCGCGCGGCTGCAACCATCTCTGCCGATGCATCTACACCCAGAACGTGCGCCCCGGTCGACGCAACGCGCTGCGTCAGTTGTCCATCGCCGCAGCCGAGATCGAGAATGTACTCGCCCTATCTGTGGGTCCAACCATTGCAGCACGCCACTGGCGAGTTCGTGTACAAATGCGCCATTCCGCTCGTAGGCCTGCGGATCCCAGGTCTGCGTCATCAACGACCTCCGCCTCCAGTTTCGGCGAGTCGCATTCTATAACGCAAAGTTATTTTGTTTTTAGTCTTGATAACAAATGCTTATATCGGCGTTTAGCGATCAAACAGCCTTACAGCGTCTGCACGGGAAGAAGAGTGAGATCGTCAACCAGGCCGACTTCCTTCTGCACGAATGGCTCGCCATACTTCACGCCCGCCAGTAAGCCATAATGCCGCGCTTCTGCAAACGTCCGTTCCCGAATCTCTTCTTCCGGAACGAATAACGCGCTGCCTGCATGCTGATTCGCATACTGCGATTTATAGGCCATCAACGCTGCATGCCGCTGCTCGATGAAGGGTGTGATGTCGACGATGAAACTTGGCCGCACATCAGCATACAAACTGGCGTAGACAATTTTGAATGGACGGTGCGGAGCCGATCCGGTTTCAACCTTTGCAAGTCCCGAGAGGAAACAAGCCTCATAACCCAGAGTCGCCACAATGGCGTGGTCGGGGTGACGCGCCTGCCAATACGGCAGAATTACCACGCGCGGCCGCATCTCGCGAAGCACGCGCACGATCTTGATGCGATTCTCCAATGTGTTTTCGATGGCGCCGTCGGGGAGGTCCAGGGCTTCGCGGCGGCTTACTCCCAGCAAGTGTGCCGCTTCATCTGCTTCACGGGCGCGGTCTTCGGCGGTTCCACGTGTTCCCGCTTCGCCCCTGGTGAGATCGAGGATCGCGGTATGCAATCCGCGCGCCGCCATCCGTAGAAGCGTTCCACCGCACGTCTGTTCCACATCGTCGCGATGCGCAGCAATTGCCAGCACATCCACCTGCAGACGATCGGCTATTTCGATTGCGCGCATGATTGGCTAGTAGACGGTGTTGTCGCCATCGGTGTGTGAATCCATGTACGCGACGTCTGACGCGGTTCCTGTGACAGTCACATACTGATTATTGATCGACGAACCATCTGTCGTATGGAAGATGTAAACCTGGCCGCCTTGTGCAACGTACACCTTGTGCAGGCCGATCACGCCGGCAATACCGGTCAGGTCGCCGAGATACGGCTCCAGCATGGTCACGGAGTTGGTGCTGGTGTTGTACATCGTCAGACAGCCATAGGCCAGCCCTTTGGCGAAGCGTTCGCCGTTGTTGCACTTTGTCATGCCAATCCACAACGTATTGTCGTCCGCGAGAAGCATGCGGCTTGGAGCTCCGGGTGCACCGTCGCTGATTGAAACGGGGCCCGAAGCCGACATCGTGCTTGATCCGGTTGGAGCAAGGCTGACAACGGTAAGGTTGCCAGTGAACAGGCCATCGGACTGCAGTTGCTGTCCAGCTACATACATCAGGTTTGTCGAGACTAGCGCGTTACTGGATCCGCCGGGTATTGCCAAGGTGCAAGAAGTTGCGTTCGGCGTGGTAGCACAGTTGCTGTGCAATGCATTATTGGTCGGCAGGTTGCCGGATCCTTGACCGCTCAAGAAGATCAGCGGGGCAACGGGCATTGCTGAAACCGAGGATGTCGAGCCTCCACATTCCGCGCCGCAATTCAGCACGTAGGCGGTGTTGCCGTCTGCCGAGAATACAGCCTTAACAGGCCGATCGAAGACCAGGGGCGCGCCGTAGGGGGTGCCGGTCGAGTCCGTGTTGTCGGGGCTCTGCGCCTGGAAGAGGCACCAGCCGGGGGCATTCTGCGGCTCGCAATCCATGGCGGCCTTCGGCCAGGTGCTCGATCCGCCGGAATAAGCGATCGTCTGCCCCGCTGTCAACTTGCGCGTGTAGTACGCGTAGTTTGAGTTTTGCACAAATGCCATCGCAGCAGAACCACCGGGATTGACGCTGACGCGGTAGACGCCCGGCAAACTCAACGCGTATGTGCCGCCGGTAGTGTTGTCAACCACAGTAAGCACCGTCGACTGCTGGCTTGCAGCAAAGATATAGCTTCCGTTGCGCGTAAGGAAGATGCTCGACGACAGCCCATTCAGGCCTTTTTGGGCGCCATTGTCTGACTCTTTTTGATAGTTCACAACGTGCATTGAACCATCGCCAGCACCATAAACCGCGCCTATCTGCTCTTCGGGCAAGTTCTGGATTGTGACCGGCAACTGGCCGGAGTATCCGGTAATGCTGAAGCCTGCAATCTTCTGGTTGTAGCTGAAGCGAATATCGTAGAAGGCGTCCACGAAGGTCAGAGCGCCACTTGCGGCGACGCTGGGGTTTTGGACGGCAATCAGAACGCGATTAGGAAGCCCGCTGGGGGGCAGCGTTCTTCCCGCAAAATAGGTCGTGGTACCACATCCCGCCAGCACGATTGCCGCAACCAAAGCACCTGCGGCACTCAACCAAAGACTTCTCTTCTTCAAAATCGCTTCCCTCGAAACCGGCGCGGACAGGCCGTGGATGATTGCACGGCTGTAGCCGCAACATGGACAAAATAAATGGCGATTGCCGCAGACCCGGGCCTGAAAAACCAACTCATCCTGGACCGGTTCTGCATAGCTTTTGACTCTCGAAGTATAACAAAGCAACCCGCTCGTTCGGCTTAATGCGTCCCAGCCGCATTCGAGGGGGCACACGGCTCCATTCGCCTCACAATTCAATACATCCGCGAAGTCATGCGATAGCATTGAAGATGGATGGCCCTGCTTGCCGATATCTTCTCGAACCGTCCCGTGCTCGCCGATGGCGCCATGGGCACGGTGTTGTACGCCCGCGGGATCTTCATCAACCGTTGTTACGATGAACTGAACTTGTCCGATCCCAGCCTGATCCTCTCGATCCACGAGGAATATCTGCAGGCAGGCGCCGAGATTCTTGAAACCAACACGTTTGGCGCCAACAAATTCCGCCTGACACGCCACGGTCTCGCTTCAAAAGTGGCCGAGATCAACGCGGCCGGCGTCAAGCTGGCTCGGCAGGCCGTCGATCATCTCAAAGAAAAGCAGGCGGGAACAGCGTATGTTGCCGGTTCCGTCGGACCGCTGGGCGTGCGGCTTGAGCCGTTGGGAAAGACCGGTCTGGATGAAGCGCGTGCCGCCTTTGCGGAGCAGATTCGCGCTCTTGCAGACGCCGGGGTTGACCTGCTGATCATCGAGACGATGCCGGCGCTGAATGAAGCTCGCGAGGCCCTGCTGGCCGCCGAGGAGACTGCGCCGCACTTGCCGGTGCTCGTCATGGTCACGGTCGACGACGACAGCAACTGTCTCGACGGCTCATCGCCGCAACAGGCCGCTGCCCTGCTGACGGAATGGGGCGCGGGAGCGATCGGGGTCAACTGCTCAACCGGACCCTCCACGGTGCTGACGGCCATTGAGGCTATGCGTAGTGCCACTTCGCTGCCGCTGGCCGCGATGCCCAATGCCGGCATGCCACGCGCAATCGAGGGCCGCAACATCTATCTCTGCTCGCCCGAATACATGGCCAGCTTTGCCCGCAAGGCTATTGCGGCAGGAGCGCAGATAATCGGCGGATGCTGCGGCACCACGCCCAACCACATTCGAGCCATGCGCTCCGCCATGCGCGCCATCGACGCCCAGGCCCGGGTAAAGGAAGGCGACAAGCACGCGGAAATCTCGACCGAGACACCGCCCGCCCCGCTCGGACAACGCTCGAATATCGGTTCGCTTATCGAGCAAGGCAGCTTCGTCACGCTGGTTGAGATTGTTCCCCCCAAGGGCATTGACTGCAGCAAGGAAATCGAAGGCGCGAGGCTGCTGGCGCAACTCGGCGTGCATGCCATCAACGTGCCTGATTCACCGCGCGCGTCGGCACGCATGAGCGCGCAAAGCCTCAGCATTCAGATTCAGCAGCACACGGGCATCGAGACGATCCTGCACTACACCTGTCGCGACCGCAACGTGCTCAGCATTCAATCGGACCTGCTCGGCGCCTCTTCAATCGGGCTGCGCAATATTCTCTGCCTCACCGGCGATCCGCCCAAGCTGGGCAACTATCCAGACGCAACGGCAGTGTTCGACGTGGACGCGATTGGTCTGGTGAATATCGTGCGCCGTCTTAATCACGGCTTGGACATCGGCGCCAACTCCATCGGCGCGAGCACCAACTTCACCATCGGCGTCGCGGCAAATCCGGGCGTGCCCGACATCGAGCACGAACTGCGCCGCTTCTACTACAAAGTAGAGGCCGGCGCCGAGTACGCCATCACGCAGCCGGTCTTCGACCTCCGCCTGCTGGAGGAATTCCTTAACCGCATTGAGGGCCATCGCATCCCGGTGATCGCCGGCATCTGGCCGCTTACCAGCCTGCGCAACGCTGAGTTCATGAAGAACGATCTGCGCGTTTCCATGCCGGAAGAAATCATGCTGCGGATGGCACAGGCCAACACGCCGGATGCCGCCCGCAAGGAGGGCATCCTCATCGCGCAGGAGATGCTTGAGGCTGTACGCCCTATGGTCCAGGGTGTGCAGGTCAGCGCTCCGTTCGGCAGGTATACCGCCGCCGCGGAAGTGATTGCCAGCGTGCTGCCACAGGTACCTTCAGCGATCTGATTCCCCTTGGTTGACTTGTAAATGGGGCAAGCTTGTGCGATCTTGCAAGCAATCCTGTCCTGATTTCACTCGATCCTCGTTCACCTGAGGGGGCATTTGCATATGGCAGATGGGCTAATACTTGACGGTCCGTCAGAAGATCTTGATGTTTTCGAGTGCCCCAACTGCAAGCAGACGATCGACACATCAGCAGACGTATGCCGATTCTGTGGAGCGAAAGTCGACCATGAAGCTGCGCAAACTGCGGCGCACCTGCTTGCCAAAGTCGATCAGGCGTGTAGCGATGCGAGCATTCTCCGATACGCGTCTGTGACTGCGTTTTGCGTGGCCGCGGGCACGGTGATCGGAATCTTGCGTAATCCTCGCTTCATTCAGCGCGTCGGATTTGAAAACGTTCTTCTCGGCTATTGCGTCTTGGTGATCATCCTGTCGTCGCCGTTTACTGTCTGGTCTCTACGCTGGTGGACAAAATTCGCACACCTTGCGAGCGATGACGAGGAGTTTCAAAGTGAACGCGCATACGTGCGTAAAGCAGGGTACGCGGCTATCGCAGCAATAGTGACCTTCAGCGCTCTTCTGTGTCTGGTGCTCATCCTCAGGCAAACCTAGAGATGAGCTGATGTGGGCATTTGCCCATTGTTGTTTCCCACATTGCCGGGCATCATCCTTTCGTGAAGCCGTATAAGATTGAGTCATAGCCATGCCATCTTTCGAAGAATCTCTCAAAAAACTCGAAACCATCGTAGACCAGCTCGAGAAGGGCGACCTGAGCCTCGAAGACTCGATCAAGCTCTTCGAAGAAGGCGTAGGGCTGTCTGCCGCTTGCAAGAAAGAGATTGATACTGCCGAAGGCAAAGTGCAGATCCTTATCAAGCAGCGCGACGGCTCACTCAAGACTGAGCCCTTCCCTACCGAGAAATAGAATCCTGCTTCGTCGCGATTTTCAGATGCGATCGCAGCCATGTCGCCATCTCTGTAGAAAGACGATCCAGCGATTCCAGATTGAAGCGTGGCATATCCGCGGGCAAGTCCGCTGTATCGATGGGCGACCTTTCGAAAGTTACCAGCGCATCTGCTTTTTTTAGCAGCCGCACAAAGCTCGGCTTCATTTCATTCGACCCGCCACCTACCAGGGCAAGGCATACGTCCGGCTTGATGGCGTCGATGACCCGGTTGGACTCGAAGATAATGTTGCAATCTTTTTTTGTTGCGACGCGAATCTCGTCGATCGGAACTTCCGATCCGTGTCGCGCCACCAGCAATGCACGCCGCGCGCCGGCAGCAAGATAACGAGCCGTATCTGTGCCCTGCCCCGCGTTCGTTTCTTCTCTGACGATTGTGTCGGTTGACGGTGACACACCGCGTAATGCAGAGAGTTCTTGCCCGTAGTCGTGACCGGTTATCTTCACGGCTGTCCATCCGAAGTCACGAAGCGCGGAGATTACGCTGCATACCAGGGCAGTCTTGCCAATATCTTTCGTACTGCCGCCGACGACTATGATGGCCACGCGAGCCCTATCCTCATTGCTTCAATTGCTCCTGTTGCCAGCTTTACTTTGGTCACGCGATGAAGCGCAGGCAATTTCTGTCGGCATCTTTCACATACATCTCGCGGCTGCCCCACGACTGGTCAACTGGCGGCATATCGATGGGTATTTGCCTGGCGGCAAACTCGGCGTGGAGTTCATCGACGTCGTTCACAATGAAGTTTGCCACTCCGCCTGCGATGCCGTCACCGCTGAAGGAGGAGAGATGAATCCACACGCCATTACGGGTCATGCCCATGTAGCATGGATCGCCGGTTACGCCATCGGGGCGGTGTTGGAATTCAAGCTGGAATCCGAGGCCATGGCAGTAGAACTTGATAGCCGCAGCCGCATTCGAAACATGCAACAGTGGGATCGCGCGCCGTATCATTAAGCCCCTCCCTCACGACGGCCGAGTGCTTTAGCTTGACTCAGGCGTTTGCTCTTTCGCTTGCGACCTTGCCGCTTTCGTCATCTTCGTCAGAAACGCCTGTTCGCGCAGCACCTGTTTCAACGGACGCGCCGGCGTGCCAAACATCACAGTGGCGGGCCCGTGCCCTTCATTGGAAATGGTTTTACCACTAAAGACGCCGGCCTGGCCGCCCAGGACGACTCCCGGGCCAACGTGGACGTGGTCACCAATGCCTACCTGGCCGGCAAGCACCGCGCCGTTGCCGATGGTGCTCGAACCGGAAATGCCGGTCAGAGCGACAAGGATGACACTCTCGCCGATGTCGCAGTTGTGGCCGACGTGTACCAGGTTGTCGATCTTCGTGCCGCGGCGGATGCGCGTCTCTTCGAGCGCTCCGCGGTCGATGGTTGAGTTGGCACCGATCTCCACATCGTCTTCGATGGTAAGCGTGCCTTGCTGCGGAAACTGCGTGTACTCGCCGGTAGCCGTATCACGTACATACCCAAACCCGTCACCGCCCAGCACCGCGCCTGCCTGCACTACCACTCGATCGCCGATGGTGGTTCCGGGATAGATCACGACGCGCGGGTAGATGTGGCAGTGCATCCCGATGGTTACGTTTTCGCCAATCACCGCACCGGCGCCGATGATGGTTCTGTCGCCAATGCTCGCGTGCGTCCCGATCACCGCGCACGGCCCCACCAGCACGCCGGTGTCTACACGAGCATCCGGCGCCACCACTGCCGAATGGGCGATGGTAGCAACCTGCAGGTTTTTTTTGACCAGATGCGCCGCCTTGGCGAACCATAGCTTTGGCTGGTCCGACTCGACGACGCATTTACCGCGCGGATACTCTTTAGCTGCGCCGGGCTTCAGCACGACTACACCTGCGTTGCCTTTGAACGCTGTGGCAACCGACGCATCGGAGTCAGCGAACGCCAGGTCGAATGCGCCGGCTTTCTCGCACGAGTTCACGCCATCGACCATCCATTCCGGATCGCCCTGCACTATGCTGCCGCCGAGTTCTTCTACCAGATCCTGCAATATCATCGGATTGCTCCATCTGAAGGGTAACGCCGGCGGTCGCCCGCGCCATCCCCTATTGGTTATGTAACCACGCCGGCCACATCGCGCCCGCCAACCTCCGGTGCCCATTCAAGACCCAGTCACATCGCGCATCGTTGGGAAGACATGACCCGAAACAAGAACCTGGTCCTGAGCAAAGCCCCGAAACAAGAGCCGTCATCTTAACGAAGCCCCGAAACAAGAACTGTCATCCTGAGCAAAACCCCGAAACAAGAACTGTCATCCTGAGCGAAGCCGAAGGATCTGCGGTTGCTTTTCCTTGCGTCAATCCGCAACAAAATAGGTTCCCCATCGATGCGGGAGTGCAGCATGGGTGGAAAGCACGGACTCACAGGTTCGAAGCAGTTGCCCCTCTCCGCATCAATACTCCAAACTGATTCTCATGCGAACAGCAATAACGCCGGGTGCCCCATCCATGCGGAGATTTTGCCGCATGGGTGGGAAAGCACGGACTCAACACGTCGAAGTGGTTGCTCCACCCAAACTGATTCTCATGCGAACAGCAATAACGCTCCTTGCGATTCTCGCAGCAACCACGTCAGCACACCCGCAATGGACGCTCGAGACATCGAACACCACCACCGATCTGCGCGGCATTCATTCGCTCGGTGGCGGCGTGGCGTGGGCCTCAGGCACCAACGGCGCGGTGCTGCGAACCGAGGATGGTGGATACGTGTGGCAATCGTGCACGGTTCCTCCGGGCGCGGAGAAGCTGGACTTTCGCGGCATCCAGGCCTTCGACGCGAATACGGCGATTGTGATGTCGAGCGGCCCGGGCGATCTGTCGAGGTTGTACAAGACAACGGATGGTTGCCATTCGTGGAAGCTGCATCTTCACCAACCCTGACAAAGATGGTTTCTGGGACGCACTCTACTTCGATAGAGGCAAATGGGGCTGGCTGCTTGGCGACCCATTGAACGGAATGTTTGCACTTTTTGCAACGGAGGACGGTGGGAAAACGTGGACCCGTCAAAGCAACGAGGGCCTAAAAGCTGACTCACGCATGCAGGGAGCATTCGCAGCCAGCAACTCCTCCCTTTTTGTCGTTACTGCGAGTGTTGTATTCGGTTCGGGCGGGACAGGAGGGGCCAAGGTTTACCGCGAAACTCAATCATCCATTTGCGTCGATCAGTGTTCTGAAGCCGACGTGGATCTTCACGGACTGAAAAATAAGTGGGATATCCGAAGCGTTCCTGTAGGCAGAAGTTCCGAAGGCTCAGGCATATTCTCGCTCGCCAGAAAACCACATCCCATTGCAGATAGATTAGGCGAGAGCGCAATCGTGGCAGTAGGTGGCGATTACACCAAACCTGATGACGCTGAAGCCAGTGCCGCAATTTCGACCGACGGTGGCAATCATTGGACTCGCCCCATGACTCAGCCTCACGGCTACCGCTCTGCTGTGGCATTTGAACCGACCTCTAAATCCTGGATCACCGTCGGCCCGAACGGCACAGACATCTCTACCGACGACGGCAAGAACTGGTGTGCTCTGCATCCTGATCCTGCACGGCATGAGACGCCGGATGCGGACCGCAACTGGAACGCGCTTTCCCTTCCCTTTGTTGTTGGTCCGCATGGGCGGATTGGAAAGCTGGACGAGGGCGCTTTGAGGCATTGTCAATCCCTCTCTCCTCCTCGTTCCCCCTAACCTGCTGAAAAGGCGCGGAAGATTGTGCGAAGAGATTTGCAGGGAATTATCCATCCACAGCGCACAATGGACCCATGCAACAAACCACACCCATCAATCACACCAGCGAAGGCCAAAGCGCTACCCGATTAGGATGGGCACCCCCACCCCCTCCCTATGTAGCTTCTCTTTTTGTTCGCCTTAATAAGCGCTAAGAACTGTAAAATAAACAACTTGATACTATCTACCTGTTGCATAAACTGCACATGTATCAGTGCATTGCACTGTAACTGGTGCAACGAGTCCGTTAAATATAGATCTTGATAGTCGCGACGAGGCCCTTGGCCGCTGGCGCCGAACCGTGCAGGCTCCGCTCATCATTCAGATTGCGCGACATTCCGACAAGTTGATTTGCGGTCTCCGACACAAAGAGCAACCGCAGATTCCTCGGCTCCCGTTGGTCGCTCGGAATGACAACGTCCTTTAAGGGCGCGCTAGTCTCGGTTTTTCTGGGGGTCGGCGTAGTAGCCGGTTTTGTGGCGGATGTTGAAGGAGTCTGCACCGGCGCGGGGAATGGTGACCTGGATGCGATGGAACGATTTTCCGGGTTCCTGATTCCGGGGATAGTAGCCGAGCAGATACTGGGTGCGGAGGTCGGCGCTTACCTGGGCGAAGGCCTTGTCGAGGCCGCCGGCTTCGACATAGAAATGCTTGCCGCCGGTGTCCTGAGAGAGCTGGATAAGGGCATGCTCACCACCGAGATCGCGGCCGGCACTGGCTTCGATGGGTACGTCGATGATGGAGTAGATCATGACTTCGTTGCGCTGGGCCTCCTCGAGCGCGTCGTTGTAGGTCTGGCCTTTTACGGTATCGCCGCCGTCGGTGACGAGCACCAGAACCTTGCGGCCAGTCTTGTTGCCGAGAGATTTTGATCCAAGATAGATGGCGTCGTAGAGCGCCGTACCGCCAGCGCCGCGCATGTGGTCGAGGCCATGGTCGATCTCAGCCTCCTTGTTCGTGAATCCGCGAGTCAGCTCGGACACAAAGGTATCGAATTCGATCACACTCATCAGATCCTGCGGGCGTAAAAGGGCGTGCACAAATTTCTTCGCGGCCTGCTGCTCGAGATAGCGGTCTTTGTAGGTGCTGGAACTGGTGTCGATGGCTAGCGTGAGGTTGAGCGGCATCTCGGATTGACGTTCGAAGTTGGCGATGGATTGTGGACGGCCGTCCTCGGTGATTTTGAAGTCGTCCTTGCTGAGACCGCCGACAATGGCTCCGCTTTGGTCGGTGACGTTGACGAAGATACTGACCAGCTTGACGTCGAGTCGCAGGGGTTTGTCTTCCTGCGCTGCGAGTCGGAGGACAACGCCCAGTGCCAAAAACAAAATCAGGAGGATGCTGTAAGGCAGGGTTCTGGATTTGAGCCTGGATGTCTGCAGGAAAGCTCGAGGCGCCAGGGAAAGCCGTCCCTCAGGGGCTAAAGCCCAAACGATCTGACGAGCGTACCGGCACGACTGAAGTCGTGCCCTTTCAAAGCTGGAGTTTCTCGTGCGCTCACGCCGCAGGGCCATTGGCGCCCTCCACGGCGTATCCCGGCGGAAAGGGCTCGCCATCGGCCCATACCGCTCCGTCTACAAAGGTTTCCTTTTTCCAGATGGGAACTGTTTTTTTGAGCGTGTCGATGAGCCAGCGGCTGGCTTCGTAGGCCTGCGCGCGATGGGCAGAAGCGACGATGATGAGCACGCTGGTTTCGCCGACCTGGAGGCGGCCGAGACGATGAACGATGGAGACGTGGCGAACGGCGAATCGGGTAACCGCCTCGCGGGCCAGTTCATTCATCTGCTTCGTGGCCATTTCCTCGTAGGCTTCGTAATCGAGATAGAGGGTCTGGCGGCCGCGTGAGTTGTTGCGCACGATGCCATCGAAGACGACAACGGCTCCGTCTTCGCCTTGCTTGGCGGCTGACACCAGGGCATCGGCGGGGATGGGGTCGCGGGTGAGCTGGGCCGCCGTAGGCTGTTTTTCTTTTTGGATTTGATCATTGGCGCCCGAGCCACCGGAGACCGGAGGCAGCAGGCCGACTTCGTCGTTTTCAGAGAGCACCAGGCTGCGTTCGGCGTATTCGGCGTTGACGCTGACGGCGATGCCGAGGGACTCGACTGCGGGGGCCTGCACGGCAACCCGGGCAAGCAGATCGGCAACGGTGGCTCCTCCCGGCAGATCGAGCGCGAAGGCATCAGAGCCGAGGGACTCCTTGAGGATGCCGAAGGGGAGAATGCGTACTTGCATGTTGAAGAAAGGATACCGCCTCAATCCTTAGACGCAGCAGGTGGGTTGGGGGTGGGGCACGGGTTTCAGATGGTGGTTACGTTTGGGATCATGAAGGGCAGCAAGATGTCGCAACAAAACCAGAGGGCTCCGGGCGCTTGCGATGCGGAAAAACTTGCGAACAGTCGATTGTCGCCGCTAGACTGCTTCGCATGACGCGACCGATTCCCCACGTTGCCAGAGGTACTGCCGCAGCTTTGCTGCTGACGTTCGCTGCCGTTTCAACCTGCGCACAGGACTGGGCCAAGGCCCGGCTCGATGCTTCTCCGCGACACCACGAGTACGTGACTCTCAAGCACGACAACCGCAGTCTGCAGGCGCTTTGTGGTTTATCCCGAGGTGAAGAACAAGGCTACGGTGGTTGTGCTCATTCACGAGATCTTCGGGCTCAGCGACTGGGCCAAGGAGATGGCCGATGAGCTTGCCGCGAAGGGCTTCATCGTGGTGGCGCCGGATCTGATCACTGGCCTGGGACCGAACGGCGGCGATTCGAGCTCGATGCCTGATCGGGATGCGAGCGGTGAAGGCCGTCTCCGGACTGGATGCGAACCAGGTGACTGCCGATCTGGATGCGGCTGCGGATTATGGGAAGAAGCTTCCCGCCGCGAACGGGAAGGTCGTTACGGTGGGATTCTGCTGGGGCGGAGGCAAGTCGTTTGCGTTTGCTACGCACCGCAAGGATCTTTCGGCGGCATTTGTGTTTTATGGGCCGGGGCCTGCGGATGTTTCGTCGATCACCGCTCCTGTGTATGGCTTTTACGCCGGTAACGACGCTCGCATTGGAGCCACGCTTCCGGGAACGACGGAGGCGATGAAAGCGGCGGGGAAGAAGTTTGAACCGGTGACTTATGACGGCGCGGGGCATGGGTTCATGCGGGCGGGTGAGGATCCTGACGGACACGGTGCCGGGGAATAAGACGGCGCGGGAGCAGGGGTTTGCGCGGCTGGTGAAGCTGATCGACGAGGTTGGGGACGCGCCGGCGGCAGGCACGCGAAAGCTGGGTGCTGCTGCGGGCAAGGCGGAGATGGCCAGCGGGACGGTCAAGTGCCACGAGGGGAAGCCTGCTTCATGAGTTGAGGTTCGCGGTTTCTCACCCATGACACGGTGAAACTGCTTCCCTCCCAGGTCTCAGAAGCGAGACCTGGGGCACCCAGTGTGTTCCGGTCGCGCGGAAGGTCACTGCTGAGCTGAACATTTGATCGGTTGTAACCTCCGAGGACTTCCGAGAGTCTCATTCCCAGGTGCTCGTGGTTCAGGAGGCTTCATGCTTCGTTCGTTTCGTCCCCATTGGAGCGGGTTGGTTCTGCTGCTGGTTTTCCCTTTTGGAGGCTGTATGGAAGGCCGGAGCCAGGGCGGGATTCCAGGGCCGCAAACTGACGAGGCTCTGGCACATACGTCCGGCAAAGAGACCGCGGTGTTTGCCGGTGGGTGCTTCTGGGGTACGCAGGCGGTGTTTGAGCGCGTGAAGGGAGTGGTTGCGACCACGGCGGGCTACGCAGGTGGTTCCGCGTCAACTGCAACCTACGCCCAGGTGACAACGGAGACTACCGGGCACGCGGAGTCGGTGAAGGTGGTCTTCGATCCTTCAAAAATCAGCTACGGCAAACTTCTGCAGATTTTCTTTTCTGTGCATGACCCGACACAGCTCAATCGTCAGGGGCCGGATGTGGGAACGTCTTATCGCTCGGCAATTTTTTATACGAGCGATGAGCAACAAAGGGTCAGCACTGCTTACATTGCGCAGTTGAACGCCGCGCATGCGTTTCCGAAAGCGATTGTGACGCAGGTGACGCCTTTGAAGGGATTTTATGATGCGGAGTCTTACCATCAGGACTACGCGCTGCACAATCCGAATAACCCCTACATTCTGGTTTGTGACCGGCCCAAGATTGCCACTCTTCGGAAGGAATTTCCTGAGCTCTTCGTGGAGTACAAGGGTAAGTAGCCGGCGCTACCTGCTCCGCCTGATTGCTTTGTGCTTTTGCACTTATGGCGCGGTGAAAGTGCGTCATCGATGGGCACGCCTAGTGAGTGGCGATTGACGCGAAAAACAACTGCAGATTCCTCGGCTTCCGCTGGTCGCTTGAATGACAACGCGAGATTTTTGCCGGTCGCACGACGAGGCATTGGTTTTTTGGGGAAAATAGAAAGGCCGGCGGGTTAGCCGGCCTTTTTCTATCTCGTCGATTACAGCGGCGCCGATTTATGCGGCGGCGGAGGTGCTGTGCTCGGCGGCGATCGGGGTTACTTCGGGCTTGGCTTTCAGCTGGGGGAGAGCCACAGCCAGCACGTCTTCGATGCGGCTGGCATAGTGGATTGAAACGCCCTCGATCATCTCTGGCGTCAGGTCTTCTTCGACGTCCTGGCGATTGTCCGCGGGCAGGATGATGGTTTCCACTCCTGCGCGGCGGGCCGCCAGAAACTTCTCCTTGATGCCGCCCACGGGGAGCACATTGCCGCTGAGCGTGATTTCGCCGGTCATCGCGGTAAGCGGACGAACCGGCGTATCGGTGAGCAGCGATGCAAGCACCGTGGCCATGGTGACGCCGGCCGAAGGACCGTCCTTCGGAATCGCGCCTGCCGGAACGTGAATGTGCAGGTCGAGATCCTTGTTGAAGTCCTCGGCAAGGCCGAGCATCGCCGAGTTGGAACGCACCCAGGTAAGCGCGGCCTGCATGGATTCCTGCATCACCTCGCCGATCTGGCCGGTCATCGTGAAGCCGCCCTTGCCCTTCATCTTGTTGGCTTCGATGAAGAGGATGTCGCCGCCGGCCGGTGTCCATGCCAGACCCACGGCCACACCGGGACGCTTGACGCGCTCGGCGACCTCGGTTTCGACGCGGACCTGGATGCCGCCGAGGAATTCCTTCAGCACATCCTTGTCGACGACGAGCTTTTCCGTCTTGCCTTCGACCACACGGCGCGCCTCCTTGCGGCAGACGGTGCCGATGACTTGTTCGAGTTTGCGCACGCCGGCTTCGCGCGTGTAGTGGCGCACGATGTGGCGAACTGCTTCCTCGGGAAATTCGATCTGCTCCTCGGTGATTCCGTTGGCCTTGATCTGGCGCGGAATCAGGTAGCGGGCGGCAATGTGCACCTTCTCCTCTTCGCTGTAGCCCTGGAGCGGGATGATCTCCATGCGGTCGATGCAGCGGCGGAGGCACGGTGTCGAGCATGTTCGCCGTGCAGATGAACAGCACCTTCGACAGATCGAACGGCACGTCGAGGTAGTTGTCGCGGAACGTGTTGTTCTGCTCCGGATCAAGCGTTTCGAGCAGCGCCGACGCCGGATCGCCGCGGAAGTCGCGTCCAAGCTTGTCGACCTCGTCGAGCATGATCACCGGGTCGTTGGTTTCGGCGCGGCGAATGCTCTGGATGATCTGGCCGGGCAAGGCTCCGATGTAGGTGCGGCGGTGTCCGCGAATCTCGGCCTCGTCGTGCATGCCGCCCAGCGAGACGCGCTGGAACTTGCGTCCCAGGGCGCGCGCGATGGAGCGGCCGAGCGAGGTTTTGCCGACGCCCGGAGGTCCGACGAAGCAGAGGATCGGCCCCTTCATGTCGGGCTTGAGTTCGAGCACGCGACAGGTAGTCGAGAATGCGGTCCTTCACCTTTTTCAGCTCGTAGTGATCCTCATCGAGGATTTCGCGAGCCTTGTTGATGTCGATCTTCGAGCCGGAGCTCTTCGCCCACGGCAGCACCGCAAGCCACTCGATGTAGTTGCGGGTGAGCGAGTAGTCGGCGGCCATGGGAGACATGCGGCCGAGGCGCGACAGCTCTTTCATCGCCTCTTTCTTCACGTCTTCGGGCATGCCGGCTTCTTCGATCTTCTTGCGCAGTTCTTCGACTTCGCGCTGACCTTCGTCCTGCTCGCCGAGCTCCTTCTGGATGGCCTTCATCTGCTCGCGCAGATAGTAGTCGCGCTGCGACTGCTGCACCTGGTCCTGCACTTCGCTCTGGATCTTGGTGCGAAGCTGCTGCACCTCAAGTTCCTTGGCCAGGTGCTTGGTAAGCAGCTCGAGCCGCGCTGGAACGCCGGCGTCTCAAGCAGCTGTCTGCTTGTCGTCCGTGGTCAGGAACGGCAGCGACGAGGCGACAAAGTCGACCAGGCGGCTGGGATCTTCGATGTTTGCGGCGATGGTGCGCAGTTCGTCAGAAAGCGTCGGCGACTCAGACACGATCTGCTGGAACTGGCCGATCCACGTTGCGGACCAGGGCCTCGACCGACGAGGTGCTTTCAGCCTCGATGTCTTCGAGGGTCTCGACCTCGGCGATCATGAAGGGCTCGGTCTGGACATAGCGCAGCAGTCGTACGCGCTCGACGCCTTCGGTGAAGACGAAGCGGCTCTGGTTGGGCATGCGCACGACCTTGTGCACGGTGGCTAAAGTGCCTACTTCGTGCAGATCGGTCGGCTTGAGGCGCGTCGAGGCGCGGATCGAGCTGGGCGGCGACAACAATGGAGCGCTCTTCGCCCAGGGACTCAATCAGCTGGATGGAGCTTTCGCGGCCAACTGTAAGCGGCAGAACAGCATGCGGAAACAGAACGGTATCGCGGACGGGTAGAACCGGGATGCGCTTCGGCCAGAAGCTGACTTTTTCTGGGGATTTTCCGGGGGCAAAATGGAAGGCTGATTTGGCATTGAGTGTCCTCTTATCAACTTTCCTTATTAGACAACACAGAACACTAAAAGTTTCAGGAAAGACGGGATGCCTGAAGTCTCCGATGGTCGTGCTTTGTCGTCTGATCAGGTGTACGGAGTTCTGCCTCATTCGAGTTCCGGGTTCGGAATCGGTCAAAAAACTGGCAACAAGTTGAGCCGACTTAATGTGACTAAGAGCGGCTCAACTGGCTTTATCGGCAGCGGAATGCGAGGCCGCAAGGCTGAAATTCTGCGTGGCGGCCGTGTCTTACGAGACTCAGACGCCAATGAATTACGAGGTTGATTTCTAGTCGTGTCCGCTGATTCCGTCTTCGTCTTTGATGGCGGATTCGATGCGATCCCAGAGCTTATCTTCCGGTTGCTGATCGGGGAACAACTGCCTGGCAGCGTCGGCGATGGTCTGGAGTTCCTGGTAAAGCTCCCGGCAGATGTCGCAGTTCCTGGATGTGAGGATGGTTATCGACATCCGCCCCAGACCCGACGAGATCAGACAGTTGAGACTGAAATTCCTCACAGCTCATGGTTTTGGTTTTGTATCGGTGGTCATCGGCGGTCTCCCTTCCGGAGCGAGAGACGCAACGCATCGCGCAGCTTGAGCCGGGCCTTGTGAAGCTGGGACTTGCTGTTCCCGACGGAGCAATCTAGCATAGCCGCTATCTCATTATGCTCAAAGCCCTCCACATCGTGAAGGACAAATATGAGCCGGTAGCCGGCTGGCAAAGCAGCGACGGCACGTTCGAGCGCCAGGCGGTCGATGGAACCGGTCAGAGAGAGGTCAGGTGCACCGAAGCTGCGACCGGGACCGTCGTCGTAGGAAGGCTCCATGGCCTCATCGAGAGACATCAGCGGCAGGCCCTTCTTGCGCAGATGCATCAGGACAACGTTGATGGACAGCCGATGCAGCCAGGTTGAAAAAGCGGAGTCGCCGCGAAATGTGGCGATTTTGCGATGGAGCTGGAGGAAAGCCTCCTGGGTAAGGTCTTCGGCTTCGGCAACATTGCCGACCATGCGCAGGCAAAGGGAGTAGATGCGTCTCTTGTGGAGAGAGTACAGATGGGCAAATGCATGGTGATCACCAGCCTGCGCGCGGGCAAGCATTTCTGCGTCTGGAGACAGTGGGGAGGGGGGAGCAACGACCGGGGGTGGAGGATCGCCGACTTCGACTGCGTTGGCCTTTTCCACAGAGGAATCGGGAGCGACATCATCCGGCGTCTGCTTTTGCGACTTGGAACGTGGCATGCGCTTCCTTTGAGGGGGGATATCGGTAGCAGTAAGAATCATCTGATGCTGCGCCAAGCTTCTTTCCTCGTTAGTATAAGGTGCAGCGATTGAAAACTTTGAGCTGCGGCAAGAAGGAACCGGGTTGGCTCTCAAGTTACTTGGGTTTGATGCAACCAAATCGACTCTGACGTGTCTATAGGGTTAAATTCTGGGAGATATAGTGCGGAAGGCAACGCCGGCATGGCAGTACGGCTCAAGACTTAGGCAAAGAGCGGTGCCGACTTGTCTTTTTCTTGTTCTGATGATCGCCAATCGTTGCGGGGCGCAGGTCGTCTGCGACGGCACCAGGAATTGAGCCGAAAGGCCGGTTTCCGGTCAGCGATGTTGACTCCCATGGTTCCACCGGCGCCAACCAAAACGGGAGCGAAACGGCGCCCATCGCGCTGACCAAGTGGCAGGGGCTTCCGGTCCGCGAAATCACATTTGAAGGCGTTTCAGTGGATCGGCTCAAGCCACTTCCGGGCCAACTGCCGCAGGCGGTTGGGGCACCACTCGACCGGATGAAAGTGGCAGACAGCCTTCGCGCGCTGTTTGCGACGGGATTGTTCAGTACTGTTGCGGCCGATGCGACGCGGCAAGGCGATGGAGTGAAGCTGGTGTTCAAGGGAACGCCGCGAGAATTCATCGGAACGGTCAGCGTAGATGGCGCCAAGGGCGCAACGATCAACGCGCAGTTGCAGGCGGCCAGCCGTCTGACGGCGGGAACGCGTTTTACCCAGACGCGACTGGATTCGGCCATGGAGACGGATGCGCCAGGCGCTGGCTGACAACGGCTTCCATGAGCCGGTGATTACGTACAAGCTGACACGACACACAGTCGAGCAGCTGGTCGACGTCGCCTTCGAGGTGATCTCGGGCGTTCAAAGCCGGGTGGGCGCGGTGGCGGTATCGGGCGACTCCGGACTTGACGGTGGACGCAGTTCCGTCGTCATGCACATTTGAAGCAGGGGACGAAGGTCGACCACGACACGAGCAATCGCGCGCTGAGCGGCGTGCTGAAGCACTACCAGAAACAGGATCGACTGGAGGCGGACGTCAAGCTCGAGTCGGAGGCTTACAGCGCCGATACGAAGAGATCGAATTTCACGTTCTCGGCCAATCGCGGCCCGGTGGTGACGGCTGAGCGTGGATGGTGCAAAGGTGAGCGAGCGATCGCCTGAAGCGGCTGGTGCCGGTGTTTGAAGAAGGCACGGTCGATGAAGATCTGCTGAATGAGGGCAATCGACGGCTTCGCGACTATTTCCAGCGGCAGGGCTACTTCGACGTAAAGGTGGATCACATTGAGCAGGAGCCGGGAGGGCCAACCGTCACCATCACTTATACAGTGACGCAAGGAGCGCGCCGAAAGGTGGAACAAGGTTTCGGTCTCAGGCAATCACTATTTCGACGCAGAAGACGCTGGAAGAACTGCTGAGCGTTCACGCGGCCGACCCGTTCGATCGGCATGGAACCTACAGCCAGGCTCTGGTGGTGACGGACGTGAATGCCCTGCAGGCGGTTTACCAGAACAACGGATTCTCACAGGCGAAGGTGACGCCGGAGACATTGAGCGGAGGAGCCGCGGTGAGCACTCCGGGTCAGGAGAACGTTCGGAGTTCGACCGAACCGCTTTCGGTGATTTACCACATCGAGGAAGGACAACAGCAGCGGGTGGGTGAGTTGAAACTCGATGGCGCGGTGAAGTCGGACCAAAGCAAGCTGCTGGGGCTGATGAACACCTCGCCGGGACAGCTGTTTTCGCCGCAGACTCTCGCCGGCGATCGGGACGCTCTGCTTACGGATTACCTGAGCCGCGGATTCGACCAGGTACAGATCGACGTGGAGGAGCAAACCGAGACGCAGGATTCCGACCAAGGTGGATGTGGTGTTCAACATCCGCGAAGGTCAGCAGATTTTTGTACGCAAGGTGCTGCTGTCGGGGTTGCACTACACGCGGCCGGATACGGTGGCAAAGGCGATTACGCTGAAGCCGGGCGATCCGCTGAACCAGACGGCACTGGCCGAGACGCAGCGCAATCTTTACGAATTCGCGCTGTTCAACGAAGTGAATACTGCAGTGCGAGAATCCGAATGGCGAGGAGCCTTACAAAACTATCCTGCTGCAGACCACAGAGGCGCGGCGCTGGACGCTGACGTACGGTCTTGGATTCGAGGCACAGACCGGCACCCCGCAGAATAACTGCGCCGGCATTGTGACGGCCGGGGCACCCTGCAATCCCAATGGAAAGACGGGTATCAGTCCGCGCGTGATTGGCGCGGTAACGCGGAACAATCTTTTTGGGCGGGAGACAGTCAGCGTCAATTCAAGGGATCGTACGGACTTGCTGGAGCAGAACATCAATCTGCTGTTTCAAAATCCGCATTTTTTCGGGAATCGTGATTTTGGATTCACGTTCTCAGGCGGCTACGCAAGCAGCCAGAACGTGACGACGTATGTTGCGTCAAAGCTGGAGACGGGCGTGCGCTGGACGCAGCACTTCAGCCAACCCGGACTCGTTGTTTTCCAAGGCGAACACGTTTGTTTATGAATTCGACTTCAGGCGCGTGAAGGTGGCACCGGAGAGTTTGCAGGTGGGGCCGAGCGAGATCGAGGCACTGTCGACAGCGGTACGCGTGGCAGGACCGAGCATCACGTGGATTCGCGACACGCGCGATTCGCCGCTGGATTCGCACCGCGGAACGTATACGAGCTTTCAGGACTTTCTTTCAGATCAAGCCTTTGGCGCGCAGGCGGAGTTTAACCGTCTCGATCTTTCCAACTCGAGCTATTACGGATTCGACAAGGGCCGCTTTGTGCTGGCGCGCAACACGAGGTATGGACAGGAACGCGCGTATGGACCACCGTCTGCGAGGCTGATTCCGCTTGCCGGAGCGCTTGTATGCCGGCGGTCCCACGTCGCATCGCGGATTCCCGATCAACGCGGCGGGGCCACGCGATCCGGAGACGGGATTTCCGATTGGCGGCGCGGGCGCGCTGGTAAACAGCACCGAACTGCGGCTGCCTCCGCCACTGCTTCCGTTCTTCGGCGACACCTTGAGCTTTGTGCTTTTTCACGACATGGGCAACGTGTTTACGAATGCCGGGGACGCCTGGGCAAGCGCACTGCGCATTCAGCAGCCGGATCGCGATGCATGCAAGGTGCTCACCGCCGCCTACTCCCCAGCCACCGCCGCTGCCTCCCATTCCACCGAGCCCGACGGGACCAGTCACCTCCACTGGCCAGCAGGGACAATGCAGTTTCAACTACTTCTCACATGCGGCGGGACTGGGCATGCGCTACCATACGCCGGTTGGACCGATCCGGCTGGATTTCAGCTATAACCTGAATCCGCCCATCTATCCGGTCAACGTCAACTACTCTCAGTCAGACTATTTACGCCAACCAGCATGTGGGCGAGGCG
The DNA here is from genome assembly GCA_963802565.1 of uncultured Acidobacteriaceae bacterium. Classification (GTDB taxonomy): domain Bacteria; phylum Acidobacteriota; class Terriglobia; order Terriglobales; family Acidobacteriaceae; genus Telmatobacter. Next base: position 123,502 of record CAWDJR010000023.1, read on the forward strand.
GCGCACTTCAACTTCTTTTTCAGCCTGGGGCAGACATTCTGATGGTCATACAGCGAACAATTCCCTGCGAATCTGCGCGCGCGGCGATGCAAGTGGTTTGCGTGGCTGCGATGCTTGCCGGGGCGATTTGCTGCTGCAGGCGCAAACTGGCGACAAAAGTCACGGCGCACGGAGAAGAGCGTTACGTTTGATCGGGTGGTCGCGGTGGTGAACCGGCAGGCAATTCTCCAGAGCGATCTCGAGGACGAGATGCAGCTGTCGGTCCTCGATCCGACCACCAATGTGCGGGAAAAGATGAACGAGCAGTTGGCGCTGGAGCGGCTGATCAGCCGCGACACTGATCCAGCAGCAGATTCGAGCAGGAGTATTTACAGGGCTCACGGAACCGAAGCCGGAGGAGATTGCAGCGCGGCTCGCACGAGATTCGCACGGAGTTGCCGGCATGCGTTCGCGCGGATTGCAAATCGGATGCGCGGTTGGAAGGCGTTCTTGACGCATCATGAACTGACACCGGCGCAGGTTGAAAACTACATGCGCCTTCGGATCGAAATTCTGAGTTTTATCGAACTGCGATTCCGCCAGGGCATTCGCATTACGCCCGAAGAGATTGAGACGTACTACACGGGGACGCTTCTGCCGCAGTATCCTGCCGGAGAGAAGCCTCCGCCGCTGCAGCAGGTGTCGTCCCGGATTGAGGAGATTCTGCTGCAGCAGCGGGTGAATGCGCTGTTCGACAACTGGCTTTCGAATTTGCGCAAACAGGGTCAGATCGAAGTGCTGGACCCGGCGCTGGAAACGGCAGACGCAAACGGACAATCCAGGGAGCGACGAAGGAATGAGCGAGACCGGCAAGTTCCGCCCGTGCCGCCCGATTCTGCCGAGGAGAAGCAAGGAGCAGCATCGCGCGTGGCATCGGCGTTACCTTCGCCACGTGCTGTGGGGCGGGTCGGGAATAGCGCTGCTGCTCATTGTGGGCTCTGGTGGGATTGTACTTCTGGGCCAGTTCTTCGTCGTTTGAGAACATCATGCGCAAGCGACTGATTGCGCGGATCGATGCGGCTACCGGCGGCCGCGCGGAGATTGCCGTCGTTCCACTGGAATCTGTTGAAGCTCGAGGGCGAAGCAGATGGCGTGGTTCTGCATGGCCGCGAAGCGCCGGGCGAAGCGCCGTATGCGCAACTGGCTTCGCTGCGGGTCGCGATCAACATACTGGGTTTCTTCAGCCCGCGCGTTCTGCTGCGCGATCTCGAACTGGATCGGCCGCAGATTCACCTGATCGTGTATCGCCGACGGGTCGACGAACCAGCCGCAACCGCGCACCAGAAGTCGGAAACGCATCCGCTGGACACGCTGTTTCGATCTCCAGGCCAGCCACGTCGAGGTGAATCACGGCGTGTTCGATTACGACGACCGCGCAGACGCGAACGACTTTCAGGATCGGCATATTCCGGTCGACTTCGAGGCGAACGATGTTTCGCTGCTGCTGAAGTATGTCGCGGGTAACGGCATCACGCAGGAGAGCTATCACCTCGATGCGGGCGTGCACGACATACGCCTGGTCCGCGGATCCAGCAGACCATCCAGATGCGCCGCCGGTGGAGGGATTTGCCCAGGCGGCAGTCGACTTCACACGCAATGCCGTGTATCTGCGTTCGCTGCGAATTGACAGCGCACAGCAAGGGATCGGCTGATCGCGTGCTGAATGTCGCGGGCGAGCTTGACGACTTCAGCCGTCCGCGTTGGAAGACGTCGGTGCAGGGTGAATTGGATTTAAAGCTGATGGAGCCGGCGCTGGGCTACCCGTTTACGCCTGAGGGTATTGCGAAGCTGAACCTCGCGGCGGCGGGACAGGATGGCGAGTTTCGGATTGACGGAACTGTGCATGCCGACAACGCGTCGTACATTGGAACCGGAGTGGTGGCGCGCGGCGTGGGACTGGACGCGCGAGTGCACGCCGATCCGCTGCGATTGCAGATTACGAATGTGACTGCGCGATTGAAGGCAGGCGGACAGCTGGACGGCGAGGTACTGCTGGATCATTGGATACCGCCGCTTGCGGGTGCGCCAGTGATGCAGGCGTTGTCGAGCCACCGAAGCGTGAGAAGAAAGGCAAGAGCCACGAAAAGGCCGCGCCGCCAGTTGTGGCGGCAAAGGTCGATACCGACCTGCACACCAACGGCAAGGTGAATGCAAATTTCAGAGACGTCACGTTCGACACGCTGCTGGACATGGTGAGCCAGGCCGCCGTTCAAGCGGCTGGGACTGGATGCGCGGCTGAATGGATCTGATCGACCGCGGCGTGGAGTAACGGCGATGTGAATACGCTGGCCATGACGACAAAGTTTGACATGAGACCTTCAACGCAAAAGCGTCGCCGGAGAGGCGCCGACGAGCGGGGTGATCGACGCGACATATAGCAACGTAACGGCGCTGTGGATCTGCGTAATCTACAGGTGAATCTGCCGGCCAGCCAGGTGAGCGCGCATGGGCAGTTTGGTGCGTATCCGATGACCAGCCCGACCGGGATATCGGTCGAGTTTCATTCGCACGACCTAGATGAGTTCGATACGCTCTTTACCGCGATCTCGGACTTACGCGCGACGGCAAGACCGGAACGTCGGCCCTGCCGGTCGATCTCGACGGGCAAGCGGACTTCAAGGGATACGTGGACCGGTTCGCTCGTCGATCCGCACCTGGTCGGGGATTTGCAGGCTACGGATCTTTCGGTCGAGCTCCCTGCCAAAGACAAGGACGGTCAGCCAGCGGTAGTGCACTGGGATTCGCTGGATGCGACGGGAAGCTACTCTGCGTCGCGAATCACAATTGATCGCGGCCAAATAAAGCACGGCGATGCATCGATCAGCGTGGACGGAACGCTGACCGCAACGACTGCGCCGTCGCCGAAATCGCCGGGCGTTCCTCTGTTCGACATGAGCTTCGCTGCTGCGCGCAAATCTGCATGCGAGCGCGGTAAATGTCGACGACCTGGCGCCGTTGTTCACGGAGAAGCTTCCCGTTGCCGGGCCTTTTAAGCGCGCAGATGGCCGTTGATGGCCCGATCAACACGCTGAATGGCAGCGGCTGGGTGCAGTTCGACAATGGCGCTTTGTATGGCGAGCCACTGACGCGAATGCGCGTGCAGAAGGAAAGATTGCCGGCCAGATGCTGCAGCTCTCGTCGGTGACGATGAACAATGCTGCGGGCTCGGTGACGGCCTCGGGCACTTACGATCTGCACTCGAAGCAGTTCCAGGTGGACGCGCGTGGAACCGGAATCGACATTGCGAGGATTGAAAAGCTGCGCAGTGCAGGCGCGACGCTGTCAGGAAGTCTTGCGATTTTCGCTTTCGGGCTCAGGCACGGTTGACGATCCGCACCTCAATGCGCGCGCATCGCTGGCCAATTTGACGGTGAGCGGCGAGCGCTTCGGCGAATTCGACGCTGTGGCGCATACTGCGAATCGAAGTGTGATCTACGACATTACGTCGCGTCTGGAAGCAGCCGAGCTTACGGCACACGGTCAGACTGCATTGCGCGGGGACTACGAGACGCAGGCGACCCTGAATTTCTCGAAGTTCAATATCGGCGCGTTGCTGGAGACGGCGCACATCAGCGGATTGACGGGCGAGTCGGACATTGAAGGCACGGTAAAGGTGCAGGGACCGCTGGCGCGACCTGAGCAGATGCGGGGCGATGCGCGCATCCAGCAGCTGGCGGTGACGATCGCCGGAGTGCACCTGAACAGCGAAGGCGGACTGCATGCCAGCATGGGCAATTCGAAGATTACGCTTGACCCGCTGCATGTGACCGGCGAGGAGACAGATCTGCACGCACAGGGCAACCTGGATCTTACGGGAAAGCGGCAACTGGATGTGGCAGCGAACGGGTCAATCAATCTCAAGCTGGCCGAATCGATCGATCCTGATCTGACGGCGCGCGGAACGACGACTTTTCGCATTGCAGCCCATGGGCCTCTGGATAATCCGGGGCTGTCGGGACAGATTGACTTTCAGGATGCATCGCTGGCGCTCGAGGACCTGCCTAACAGCTTGAGCCAATTGCACGGAACGCTGGAGTTCAATCAGAATCGACTCGAAGTAAAGTCTCTCAGTGCGATGAGCGGCGGCGGGGTGCTGAGCGTTTCAGGGTACCTTGCCTACCAGCACGGCATCTATGCCGACCTGGCGCTGAAAGGAAAGTCGATTCGCATCCGCTATCCGCAGGGAGTGAGTTCGGCAGCCGATATTAATCTGCAGTTGCAGGGACCGCAGAACAACCTGCTGCTGAGCGGCAACGTGATGCTCACACGATTCACCGTGAGCCCGGAGATGGACTTTGTGGCACTGGCGGCGCAGGCCGGCAAGTCACAACCGATTATGCCGGCGAATGCGCCATCGAATCACGTGCGGCTCGATGTGCGCATTCAATCTTCGCCGCAGTTGAACTTTCAGAATGCCTACGCGAAGCTGGCGGGAGACGTGGATCTGAGGCTGCGCGGCACGGTGGCTTCGCCGTCGCTGCTGGGGCGGATCTCGATTACTGAGGGCAGCGCGACAATTGCCGGGACACGGTACGAACTGCAGCGCGGCGAAATTACATTTACCAATCCCGTCCGCATCCAGCCTTTGATCGATCTGAATGCAACGGCGCGTGTAGAGGATTACGACATCACGCTGGGGCTGCATGGGTCCGTCGACCAACTGGCAGTGACCTACCGGAGCGATCCCCCGTTGCCAGAGGCGGACGTGGTGGCGCTGCTCGCATTGGGACGCACGCAGGATCAGCAGCGACTCTACACGCGCAGCAGGAGCGGATTACGAACAGTCCGGCCACGGATGCCCTGCTGGGCGGCGCGCTGAATGCAACGGTGAGCAGCCGCGTGCAGAAGCTGTTTGGCGTGGGATCGGTGAAAGTGGATCCGAATTATCTTGGCGTGCTGGGTAACTCGACTACGCGCATTACAGTGGAAGAGCAACTCGGCAAGAACCTTACGCTGACCTATGCAACCGATGTCGATACGACGGCACAGCAGCTGATCCAAGCTGAAATCGCGATCAACCGGCATGTCTCGCTGCTGGTGGCGCGGGATGAGTCGGGTGTGTTTTCCATGGTGGTGAAGGCTACGCGGCGGTTCAAGTAAAGTGGCAGGTGAGACCGGCGAAGCAAGCGACACTGGGTACATCCATCTTCTACCGTTCCCTGTTTGGCAGAGATGCGATTCAAGCCCCCATTGGCTTCTATGGCGGGAATTCTGATCCAGGTTTCGATAAATAACACCGACACCCGGCAGCCGTATAACTTTCTGTCTGCATCTTTATGTAAAGCAGGCGGTGGAGTTCGCACCTTGCGGGATGCATCCAAGAGGACAAAGCGAAAAGCTATCGCGATGGAGTAAGAAGGAGCACGGATATGAAAACGACGAAAGACCTTTGCGCAACTGCATGGATCGCGGCTGCGCTCACCCTGAACATTGTGAATATTCCCCAAATCTCGTATGCCGCAACCGGATCTGGTGGTGCATTTGGGCAGGATAGCTCGAGCGATGCTCAGTCAAAGCTAAAGAAGTCGCAATTCAATGACGTCAAGGTCACGGTGGAGAACGGAATCGCCACTCTGAGCGGCACCGTCGCTCTTTATGAGTACAAGAAGGATGCCGCCAACCGGGTTCGCAAGGTGAAGGGCGTGACGGCTGTGCGGAATGATATCCAGGTGACTGGTCCGAATGTTTCGGACAACGATTTGAAAACCAAGCTGTCGGAGAAGCTGGCTTACGACCGGGTCGGGTATGGAAACGCCTTCAATGCGATCACCCTCAGTGTCGAGAACGGCATGGTAACGCTCGGCGGTCGCGCCCGCACCGATGTCGATAAGGATTCGGCCTTGGCGCTGGTATCAACCTATCCCGGCGTGAAGGATGTTGTGGATGAGATCGAGGTTGACCCAACGTCAATCATGGACGACCAGACAAGAATGGCAGTGGCGCGCGCCATCTATGGTTATCCGAGCTTGAATAAGTACGCCATCGACCCAGCCAAGCCAATTCGCATTTCCGTGCAAAACGGACACGTGGAGTTGTACGGGGTAGTGGATTCGAAGGCGGATAAGGACACAGCATACATTCGTGCCAATGCGGTGCCGGGGATATTCAGCGTGAAGAACTATCTGCAGGTTGCCGGAAAGGAGAACGACAGCGAAAAGCCATAGAAGCAGGAAGCTGGCCGCTGGTTTTATTCCTGGTCCTCGATCGAAAGACCCCGGGGCGCGCAAGCCTAGTCCCGGGTCACCTTCACATCTCTATTGCTGCCCTCGCAGCCTATTGACGATCCGAGCGTTTTTAGTGGACGCGCGCTCGGCCTGCGTGCGACATTTACAGAACTGTAATCATTCAGGGCTTCCCCTTCCTTACACTTGGACTCGCTATGTTGAACGACGGACCCTTGACCATCGACCGTAAAGACGGCAGAAATCCCGGTACGCGGGTGTTCTGCCTTTCAGGACCACTGACGTTGCGCAACCTGTTTGAGTTGCAGTCGGAGTTGCGTGGTTCGGCGCCTCCGCCGCTGACGGTGATTGATCTGACCGCAGTTCCCTACATGGACTCTGCCGGGATGGGCCTGGTCATGAACCATTATGTTCGCTGCCAGACGAAGGGCGCAAAGCTGATTGTCGCCGGTGCGAACAGCCGGGTGATGGATCTGTTCAAGGTGACCAAGGTCGACACCGTGCTGCCGCTGGTGGGTACGATCGAAGACGCCGAGGCGTAGTAGCCGGCAAGAAACTAAAGACACAGCAATTCTTGCGTTTGACGAACGGTCAGAGGCTCGTGCGCTAAGCGGGGTGGACCGAACGTATCTCAAGCAAATATTGGGCTTCCTGACTGGCAGCATACTTGCTATTTAGAGACCTTCAAACATAGGGCTATACACGATTGTCGAAAATTGCGCATCCGACCTGAAGAAGGCATATTCGCTTAAGCGTGTGCCGCTAAGCTTTCGCGCTGCTGAATTGGACATAAGCGAGTCCATCCAATAGCGCGATGAGGTCAGGAATATTGAAATGCGAACTCGGCACCTAGCTGCGCAGGATTTGTGCCGCGAAATGATTGCGACTGTTCGAATATCGCTGGTCGGAGTTTTCGTGGCGCTTCTCGCTGCGACTTCGTTCGCGCAGGAAGAGGGCAAAACAACGGGGCAGCCGCCGCCGACTAACGTAAACACTCAGCTGCCGGTCAACTGGTTGTATGGCGCATACATTCCGAAGAATGCTCCCTTGATTGCGTTGACTGGCCGAGAGCGTTTCAAGCTTTACGTTCGCCAGACCTACACAACACCTGGCATTTATATCAAGACTGGATTCTTTGCTATTCACGATCAAGTGAGAGATACACCGCCGGCCTGGGGGGATGATTTCTCTGGATTTATTAAGCGCGTCGGCTCCAATCAGGCCACGAACATCATCCAGAATTCATTTACCTCGCTGGGCCAGGGGATGGTTGGATGGGAACCGCGCTACGACCGATGCCGATGCGACGGTGCGTGGCCGCGCTTTCGACACGCGTTCGTCAGAAACTTCATAACCTATGATCGCAGTGAAAAATCAATAAGACCCAATATCATGCCCTTTGCGGCGGCATTTGGAGCAGGAGCGATCGCCGCAACCTGGAATCCAGATAATCCAACGATCACGGTCAAGGGATATCAAAGCGTAATTACACAGGCGTGGGTCGGAGTGATTATCAACGCTATTGGTGAATTTGCGCCTGACGTAAAGAAGAAGTTAAAGAGACACAAGGATTGATCTGCGAATCATCATTTGGTGGGTTGCACCTTTTCCGTCCTATATCACAATCCCCTGCTCTTTCGCCTGTGCCAACGGATGCTCCGTTACACTTAATGGTGGAGCTGCATGCGATGGGAGTGGCCGCTAAAACCCGTACAACACTGGAGATGATCAAGTGGGAGCACTCGATCTTCGCGTTGCCGTTCACGCTGACTTCAGTGTTGCTGGCGAGTCACGGAGCGCCGGGCTGGCGGACGCTGGGGTGGATCCTGGTGGCGATGGTCACGGCTCGCTCGTGCGCCATGGCCTTCAATCGCTGGGCGGATGCGGATCTTGATGCGGCTAATCCGCGGACGCGGACCCGGGCAATTCCAGCGGGCCAGCTCTCGCGGGAGTTTGTGCTGGGGTTCACAGTGCTGATGGGGCTTGGCTTTGTGGTTGCGTCGGCGGAACTGAACCGACTGACGCTGTATTTAGCGCCATTTGTGCTGGTGGTGCTGCTGGGATACAGCTACATGAAGCGGTTGACGCGGTGGTCGCACCTGGTGCTGGGACTGGCACTGGGGCTGGCCCCGTCGGCGGCGTGGATTGCAGTGCGCGGCAGCCTTGATCCGCGCATCGTGGTCTTGACGGCTGCGGTGATGCTATGGGTGGGCGGCTTCGACGTGCTCTACGCATGCCAGGATTTTGAGCACGACCGCCAAGCCGGCTTGCACAGCATTCCCCAGTCGCTGGGGATTGAAGCGGCATTCTGGGTGGCACGCGCGATGCACCTGACCATGCTGGCGCTGCTGGTCTGGTTTGGATACCTGTTCAGTTTTGGGATCTCCGGTTGGCTGGGTGTGGCGGCGGCGGGACTGCTGCTGGCATATGAACACTCCCTTGTTTCGCCCAAGGATATGCGTCGCCTGAACGCAGCATTTTTTACTATGAACGGCGTCATCGCCATGGTCTTCCTTGTCTTTGTGGCGACCGATGTGTGGCTGCGGAGATAAGAGACCATGGAGGATGAACGGAACCCAAAAGACGCGGTTGCGCTGTGGTATGGTTCGAGAAAGAAGTCTGCCCAGCCACCCGCCGCTACAAACACCGTCCACTCGCCCACAGGAGAAGCAGGCACCGGAATGAAGATTGCCATCCAAGGGGAACATGGCTCGTTTAGCCACGAAGCGACGATCGCGATGCTGCCGGACGCGGTGATTGAGCCTTGCTCCGTTTCGGCCGACGTGTTCAACGCGCTCGCGGGCGGATCGGTAGATGGCGCGGTAATCCCGATCGAGAACAGCCTCGCTGGCTCCGTGCTGGAGCACTTTGATCTGCTGCTGCAACATGACGTGAAGGTCGTGCGCGAATCGCAACTGCGCATCCGTCACAACCTGATCGGGATCTCGTCGACGATGGAAGACATCGACCGTGTGTTTTCGCATCCGGTGGCGCTGGCGCAATGCAGGAAGTTTCTTGCCGAGCATCCGAGGATGGAGTCGTTCGCTTTTTACGACACGGCAGGCAGCGTAAAGCAACTGGTCGAGCTGCGCGACCGGCACGCGGCGGCTATCGCCAGCGATGCAGCGGCGCGCTACTACGGGGCCCAGATTCTGCAGGCGGGGATTGAGGACAATCCGGAAAACTTCACGCGATTTTTTCTGGTGCGACGCGCCAGAGACGCGAGATTTGACAGCAATGCAAACAAGACCAGCCTGGCGTTCTCTGTTGAGAACCGTCCGGGTTCACTGGTGGCGGCACTGAACGAGCTTTCGGCCATGGATACCAATCTGACGAAGATCGAGTCGCGGCCAGTGCAGGGAAAACCATGGGAGTATGTTTTCTACGTCGACTGCCAGTTGCACTCGGCCGACGAGGGTTCGCGCGCTACCGAGGCGCTGAAACCGCACTGCGCGATGGTCAAGGAGTTGGGACGGTATGTCGAAGCGGTAAAAAAGGGGACCACCGGCCAGGGGTGAACTGCAAGCGCCGATCTTTCGGCTTCCGCCGGCTTCGCTTAAGGTCGCATGTTCAATAAGAAAGGGGATGGCGCGGGCCATCCCCTTTTTGATGTGTCAAGAACTTGCAGATTATCTCCTGATTGCTCTTTAGAAGTGATACGCCACGCCGAGGGTCGGGTAGTAGATGTTGTACCACTTGTTGGTGGTGAACTGATTTACGCCAAACGTCGGCACTTTGGTGACGAATGCAGCGGAACTCGGCGCGGATGTCGAAGCTGGGGCTGATCTCGTAAGCAATACCGCCGCCATAGAGTCCACCGATAGAGGTCTGTTGCTTGACGTCTAGGCTGGTCGTGCCCGAGTTGCGGATGGGCAGGAAAATGAACGCGCCCGGACCCGCTTCAAGAAATGGATTGAACTTCTTGTAGGTGAAGCTGCGGACGTAGGCGACCGACATTTCCTGGGTACGAGTGTTCACCTGGTAGTGATTAGGGTTCACGTAGTAGTTGATCTTATTCTCGTAAGTAATTCCATAATTGGCCTCGAGCGCGCTATTTGGAGTGAGCATGAAGCGATAGCTGGCCAATATGCCGTACGCGGCGTTGGAGTGAACTTGCACGTCTGTGGAGGATGCAACAAAGGGCTCGATGAGGGCGGATCCACTGAGGCTGATATCCTGCCGGCTCTCCTGAGCGCGGCCCGCTGCTACGCACACAGCCAGCAGAAAGGCAATAAGGGCGATCTTCTTCATTCGGTCTTGAACCTCGCGACTGCTCAACCGTCCGGCTGGCAACCAGCTTGTTGATTACGGGGCCGGATTTGTTCCGCACTCCGCTCTCAGCATTGTAAATGGCCTGAACGGGTTGCAGGCTGAACGGGTGGATCGGAATGATCTAAGTCAATAGACGCGGCGCAGGCGGAATGGGAATCGAACTAAGGACGGGGATTAAGGATCAGGGATCAGGGATTAGAAAACTTACAAGGGACTGATTAAGGCATCAGCGGAAAATAGAAGACCCGGTTGGCGGTTAGCTGGAGATCATCCCCCCACTCGTCAAAAACGCAGGATGCGTCCCTGATTCTTTTCCCCTATTCCCTGCTTCGTCATCCGGCGCGTTCGATGTGGTAGTAGTAGGGCGGGCCGTGCTTCTGGGCTAATTCGCGCACGGTTTGGAGAAACGCGAGCGCCGTGTAGGAGAGAGTCGACTGGCGACGGTGCACCAGGCGGAGCACACGTTTGAATTCAAGCTCGTCCACAGTGACGCGCACCAGTTCGCCAGCCTCGAGTTCGTGGGTGATGGTCAGGTGAGGCACGAGTGCTACTCCGTTTCCCATGGCTACAAATCGCTTGATGGCTTCGATGGTGGGCAGGTCGATGCCCATGTTCAGGGGCGTACGGTAGCGCTGAAAAGCCTCGATCACTTTTCGCCGCAGAGGCGATGTGACGTTGTGAGCGATGAACGTCTCTTTGCCGAGGTCGTTGATGGAAACCCGGGAGGCCTTGGCGAGCCGGTGGCGGGGGCTGACGATGAATGCCAGACTGTCGTTGTAGACGGCGATGGTACGAAATTTCTCCGGGTCGAGCTTGAAGGATGTGACTCCGATTTCGAAGGTGCGGAGGCTCAGTTCCTCGGCGATGCGGCTGGCCAGCATACGGTGGACCGAGATGCCGATATCAGGAAACTGACGGCGAAACTGATCGATGGCCGGTAGCAGGTACATGCAGGTGTATTCGTTGGCGGCCAACTGCAGGCGGCCGCGTTCGAGGCTCTTCAGCTCGTCGAGTGCGCTGGAGGCTTCACGGCGCAGGGCCAGGAGTCGCTGGGCGTAGTCGCGCAGCAACTCCCCGGATGCGGTGAGAGATCCGTCGCGGGCGGCGCGATCGAAGAGCTTTTCTCCGAGCGATGCCTCGAGCTTGCGGATGACCTGGCTGACGGCAGGTTGGGTGCGGTGTAGGCGGACGGCAGCGCGGGAGAAACTGCGCTCCTCGGCGACGGCGAGAAATGTTTCGAGTTGAGAGAGGTCCATATAAGTTGTCAGTTCTGAGTCATCAGTTTTCAGTCTCGTGTCGTTTGCGGAGTGAGCATGTCGCCCGGGACCCGCTGAGCACTGAGGACTGGATACTGACGACTCCATCATAAGCAATTGTAATAGGTTACCCAAAAAGAATAACTTTGCGTTATAGCGGCAGTATGCGAGAAAATAAAAGAGTTAGGAAACTCTTCCCCGGCAGGCGTGAACTATGATGAACAATCCAAATCACGTTGCATTCTTCGATACCACTCTGCGCGATGGCGAGCAGTCGCCCGGTTGCAGCATGACCACGCAGGAAAAGCTGACCATGGCTCACGCCCTTGAGGATCTGGGCGTGGACATCATCGAGGCCGGTTTTGCGATGGCCTCGGAGGGCGATTTCGCCGCGATTGCGACGATTACGCAGGCGGTTCGCAAGCCGCGTATCGCTTCCCTTGCCCGCGCCAAGACCGAAGACATTGAAATGGCGGCGCGCGCGCTGCAGTTTGCAGAGCGGTCGCGGATTCATGTCTTTCTGGCCGCGAGCGATTTGCATCTTGAGTTCAAGCTGAAGATGAGCCGGCAGCAGGCACTGGATCAGACGGCGGAGTCGGTCCGGCTGGCCCGGTCGTTTGTTGAGGACGTTGAATTTTCGCCTGAGGATGCGACGCGGGCAGACCGCGACTTCTTGGTGGAGATGGTGCGCGTGGCCATCGAGGCGGGCGCAACCACGATCAACATGCCGGACACGGTGGGCTACACGACTCCGGAAGAGTACGGGCAGATGTTCCGCGAAGTGCGCGAACGGATTCCGGCGGTGGACGCGGAGGGCATCATTCTCTCATCGCACTGCCATGACGATCTGGGGTTAGCTGCGGCGAATTCGCTGGCGGCGATTACCGCAGGCGCGCGTCAGGTGGAGTGCACCATCAACGGCATCGGAGAGCGCGCGGGCAATGCCTCGCTTGAGGAACTGGCCGCGGTGTTGCACGTGCGCAGCGAGCGCTACGGTGTGACGACGAACATCAAGCTTGACCAACTCTATCCCGCAAGCCAGGTGCTGGGACAGATCATCACCTTCAAGCCATCGCCGAACAAGGCGATTGTGGGCGCGAATGCATTTGCGCATGAATCGGGTATTCATCAGCACGGAATGCTGGCCAATCCGCTGTGCTACGAGATCATGACGCCCGGCCTGGTGGGCGTGTCGCGGACAAGCCTGGTGCTGGGCAAGCACTCGGGGCGCGCGGCGCTGCGGCATCGGCTGGAACAACTTGGCTACACGCTTTCGCGCGAGGAATTGCAGCAGACGTATTACCGGTTTGCGGCGCTGGCGGATCGCAAGAAGAATATTTACGACCAGGATCTAGTTGGGATTCTGCCTGATCCGATTCGCGACCGTAAGCAGGAGACGGTGGCGGAGCTGGATTGAAACACCGCCGTCGGTCACAGTTTTGAAAGGGCACGACTTCAGTCGTGCCGATAACAGTCGTACAACTCTCGAGGCTTTAGCCCCTGAGAAAATCCCAGGAAACAGGCGAATGCATCTGAAAATTCTAGTCACTGCCGGCGACGGCATCGGCCCTGAAGTCACCAACGAAGCTGTTGCCGTGCTGCAGGATGTCGCAGAGATCGGCGGCCACCAGCTCGAAATCACGAGCAAAGCGCATTGGCGGCGTGGCGATTGTGAAGGATGGATCGCCGCTGCCCAAGGACACGCTGGATGCGGCGCTGGCGAGCGATGCAGTGCTGCTGGGCGCGGTGGGCGGCAACGAGTTCAATTCCCTGCCCCCGGACAAGCGGCCCGAGGCCGGACTGCTGCAATTGCGCGCGGCGCTGGGTGGATTTGCGAATCTGCGGCCTGCGTTTGCGTTCAAGGAACTGGCGGTGAACAGTCCGCTCCGGCCGGAGATTATTGACGGCGCAGACATTTTGTTCGTCCGCGAATTGCTGGGCGGACTTTACTTCGGACAACCGCGCGAGTGGGACAAAGCAAAAGGCGAGGCCTGGAACACCATGCGGTACACGCGCGAAGAAGTGGCTCGCGTGGCGCGGATCGCGTTTGAGCTGGCGTTGAAACGGCGCAAGAAGCTGACCAGCGTGGACAAGGCCAACGTGCTGGAGGTTTCGCAACTGTGGCGCGCGACAGTGAATGAGGTGGCGGCGGAGTTTCCCGACGTGACCGTGGAGCACCAATACGTCGATGCGATGTCGATGCACCTGATGAATCAGCCGCGGAACTACGATGTTGTGCTGACGGAGAATCTGTTCGGCGACATTCTCAGCGACGAGTCGGCGGTGATTACCGGATCGCTGGGCATGCTGCCTTCGGCGACGATCGGCGGCAAGGTGAATTTGTATGAGCCGGTGCATGGCTCGGCGCCGGATATCGCGGGCAAGGGACTGGCGAATCCGCTGGGCGCGATTTTGACGGGCGCGCTGATTCTGCGGCATTCGGGTGGACTTGAGGCTGAAGCGGCGGCAATTGAATCGGCGGTGCGCAAGGTGCTGGAGCAGGGCTTCCGTACGCCGGATCTGGCGCGTGGGAATCCGCAAGGGTTGCCGGTGCTGTCGACGAAAGAGATGGGCGCGAAGGTCAAGGAGACGGTGAAAGAGCAGCTTCTAGCTACTAGCCGTTAGCTCCTAGCTCATCATGCCCGCACCTGGATAATTGTCGCCGCGATTTTGGAGAATTTGCATTTTCGAGAAGAGCAAGGACAAGCTAGTAGCTAGCAGCTAAACAGGAGTTTCATGAGTTCAGCACCAAAGACATTATTCGAAAAGGTCTGGGAGCAGCATGTGGTGGCGGAGCCGAAGGGCGAGCCCACGCTGATCTATATCGATCTGCAGTTGCTGCACGAGGTCACTTCTCCGCAGGCGTTTGAAGGGCTTCGTCTCGCCCGCCGCAAAGTCCGCCGGCCTGATCGCTGCATCGCAACGGTGGATCACAACGTGCCGACCACGATTGAAGGCCGTCTGCACATCGTGGACCAGATTGCGGCTACGCAGATTGACGCGCTGCGCAAGAACTGTGCGGACTTCGGCGTTGAGCTTTACGACGTGAACAGCCGCGAACAAGGCATTGTGCACGTGATCGGGCCGGAGCTGGGCATCACCAAGCCGGGGATGACGATTGTTTGCGGCGACTCGCATACGTCCACGCATGGAGCATTCGGCGCGCTGGCTTTCGGCATCGGCACCAGCGAAGTGGAACACGTGCTGGCAACACAGACGCTGCCGCAATCGAAGCCGAAGACATTTCGGATTGCGGTTGAAGGCAAGCTGCCGCAGGGCGTGACGGCGAAGGACATCATTCTCGCCATCATCGGCAAGATCGGCACGGACGGCGCGACGGGTTGCGTGATCGAGTATGCGGGTTCGGCGATTCGCGCGCTCTCGATGGAAGGGCGCATGACGATCTGCAACATGAGCATCGAGGCAGGTGCGCGCGCGGGCATGATCGCTCCGGACGAGACGACCTTCGCGTACTTGAAAGGGCGCAGATTCAGTCCGCAGGGCGCAGCATGGGACGAGGCCGTAAGCGAGTGGAGCAAGTTGCCCAGCGATCCGGGCGCGAAGTTCGATCGCGAACTGGTGATTGATGCAGCTTCGCTCGTTCCGTATGTGAGCTGGGGAACGAGCCCAGGCATGGTGGCGCCGATTACAGCTTCAGTTCCGGATCCTGCAGCAACGAAGGATGAGCAGGAACGCAAGGGACTGGAACGGGCGCTTGAGTATATGGCGTTGAAGCCGGGCACGCCGTTGGCTGAAGTTGAAATCGATCGCGTGTTTATCGGGTCGTGCACCAATTCGCGGATTGAAGATTTGCGAGCGGCGGCGAAGATTGCGGCGGGACACAAGGTATCGACGCATGTAAGCGCGATGGTGGTGCCGGGTTCGCAGCAGGTAAAGGCGCAGGCAGAGCAGGAAGGCCTCGACCAGATTTTCAAGGACGCTGGATTTGACTGGCGCGAACCGGGATGTTCGATGTGCCTGGGCATGAATCCTGACATTCTTGCGCCGGGAGAGCGGTGCGCATCGACGAGCAATCGCAACTTTGAAGGGCGGCAGGGACGCGGAGGCCGCACGCACCTGGTGTCGCCGGAGATGGCGGCGGCGGCGGCGATTGCGGGCCACTTTGTAGATATTCGCAACTGGCCCGTGCACGAATCTGCGCGCGAGGAGGTAAAAGCCTGATGGAACCGTTCAAGACACTGACAGCATTGGCCGCGCCTCTGGACCGGACCAATGTCGATACCGACCAAATTATTCCCAAGCAGTTTTTGAAGCGCATTGAACGCACCGGATACGGCGATTTTCTGTTTTTCGATTGGCGGCGGACGGCCTCGGGTGATCCCGATCCAAGCTTTTCGCTGAACGATCCGCGCTACAAGGGCGCGCAGATTCTGATTGCCGGCAAGAATTTCGCCTGCGGGTCGAGTCGTGAGCACGCTGCGTGGGCGCTGAGCGATTACGGATTTCGCGTGGTGATTGCGCCGACGTTTGCGGACATCTTTTTTTCGAACGCCGGGAAGAATGGAATCGTGCTGGCGCGGCTGAGCCGAGGAAGAAGTTGCAAGAGCTTCTTGCAAACGCGAAGACGATTCCGAACTACAAGCTGACGGTTTCGCTGGAAGAGCAGACGGTGACGGACGATCGCGGGTTCAAAGCTTCGTTTGAAGTTGATCCGTTCCGCAAGTTCTGCCTGATTGAAGGGCTTGACGATATTGGTTTGACGCTGCGGCATGCAGCCGAGCTGGACGCATTCGAAACGAAACATGACGAAGCCGGTTGGTTGAAGGCGAAGTAGCACCGCGTCATCAACTGAGAACTGACAACTGATCACTGAAAGCTGCGAGCAAAGCGAGCAAATGACCATCGAAGGCAAGAGACAAAGCATTCCGTTGACCGAGGGCCCGAGCCGCGCGGCGGCGCGATCTTATTTACGTGGGTCGGGATTTGCGAAAGACGATCTGCACAAGCCGATTATCGGCATTGCAAACACGTGGACCGAGATCGGCACCTGCAATGTTCATCTGCGCGAGGTTGCAGAAGCCTTGAAGGTTGGCATTCGCGAGGCAGGCGGCACGCCGATGGAGTTCAACACCGTGACTATCTCAGACGGCATCACGATGGGCACGCAGGGGATGAAGGCTTCGCTGGTGTCGCGCGAGGTCATCGCCGACTCTATTGAACTGGTCGCACGCGGAAATCTGTTTGACGGCCTCGTCGGCATCGGCGGATGCGACAAGAACATGCCGGGCATCATCATGGCGCTCTGCCGGCTGGATATTCCGGGCATGATGCTTTACGGCGGGTCCATTGCTCCGGGCAAGCTGAACGGGATTGACATCACGATTCAAAACGTGTTTGAAGGAATCGGCGCGTACGCGGCAGGCAAGATTGACGAAGCAGGCCTGGAGGCGCTGGAGGCAAATGCCTGCCCCGGTGCCGGTGCATGCGGCGGACAATTCACCGCGAACACCATGGCCATGAGCGGCGAGATGCTGGGCATTTCGCCGATGCAGCTTTCAGGTGTTCCTGCGACCGATAAAGATAAGCACGCGGCGACACGCGAGGCGGGGCGGATGCTGATGGAAGCGGTACGCGCGAATCGCCTGCCCTCTCAGATCATCACCAGGAAATCGATTGAGAACACGATTGCCAGCGTCGCTGCAAGCGGCGGCTCTACCAATGCCGTGTTGCACCTGCTGGCAATTGCGCGTGAGATGGGTATTGAACTGTCGATCGATGATTTCGATGTGATTTCGAAGAAGACGCCGTTTATCTGCGACCTCACTCCGGCCGGCAAATATGTCGCAAAAGACTACCAGGCTGCGGGCGGATCGCGACTGCTGGCGAAGCGCATGATCGATGCCGGGCATGCGGACGGATCGACGCTCACCGTCAGCGGACGGACGCTTGCGGAAGAAGCGGCGCTGGCAGAAGAGACTCCGGGACAGGTGGTCATCAAGACATTTGAGGATCCGATCAAGCCGACCGGCGGACTGGTCATCCTCAAGGGCAATCTTGCGCCCGAAGGTTGCGTGATGAAGATTGCTGCTGCCGATCGCTACGAGCATCGCGGGCCGGCACGCGTGTTTGATTCAGAGGAAGAATGCTTTGCCGCGGTGCAAGGGGACAAGATCAAGCCGGGTGATGTGCTGGTGATCCGATATGAAGGACCCAAGGGCGGCCCGGGCATGCGCGAGATGCTGCAGGTAACGGCAGCAGTGAGTGGCCATCCAGAATTGAGCCACACTGTCGCGCTGCTCACCGATGGGCGCTTTAGTGGTGCAACGCGGGGATTCACTGCGGGGCACGTGGCACCTGAAGCCTTTGTGGGCGGGCCGATTGCGGCGGTGCGCGAGGGCGACACGATCGCGTTCGACATCAAGAACCGGACGCTGAATGTTGAGATCAGCGCGGAGGAGATGGCGAAGCGGCTGAAGGATTTCAAACCGCCGGCGTTGAGATGGCCGACGGGCGTGTTCCGCAAGTATGTTGATCGCGTGACGAGCGCATCACTTGGGGCAACGACGTAGAGATATTGCACAGTGGTCAGTGAACAGAGAAAAGCTGGAAGCTACCAAGGAGAGATATATGGGACGCAACGCAAACGTGAAATCCGCCGAAAGCCACTTGACTACGCCGACGCGGCTGACGGGTGCTGAGATTGTGTGGGCAACGCTGGTGGGAGAGGGCGTAACCACGGTCTTTGGGTATCCAGGTGGAGCGATTCTGCCGGTCTACGATGCGCTGCGGAAGTTTCCCATTCACCATGTCCTCGTCCGACACGAGCAAGGCGCTGCACACATGGCCGATGGCTATTCGCGCGCCTCGGGCAAGGTGGGCGTCGCGATTGCCACGAGCGGGCCGGGCGCTACGAATCTGGTAACCGGCATTGCGACGGCTATGCTCGATTCGATTCCAATGGTGTGCATCACGGGCAACGTTTCAAGCAAGGTACTGGGCACCGATGCCTTTCAGGAAGTGGACATCACGGGCATCACGCTGCCGGTGACGAAGCACAACTTTCTGGTGAACAAGACCGAGGACATCGCGCATGCGATTCGCTACGCCTTCCAGATTGCAGTGAGCGGGCGACCGGGGCCGGTGCTGGTGGATATCACGAAGGATGCGCAGCAAGGGACGGCGATTTTTGATTTCGAGGCTGCCAAGCCGACGGGCGTATCGTCCGCACCCGATGTTGCAAGTGGATGAGAGTGGGTTGAAGCATGCGGCTGAACTGATCAAAAATGCGAAGCGCCCGGTGATTCTTGCGGGCCACGGCATCTCCGAGTCTGGCGCGATGGAGCAGATTCGCACGCTGGCCGAACGCGCACAGATTCCGGTGGCGCTGACGCTGCTGGGCCTGGGCTGCTTCCCTGCTTCGCATCCGCTGAACCTGGGGATGATGGGAATGCACGGCGAATCGTGGGTAAACACTGCGATTCAGGAAGCAGATTTGCTGATTGCCTGCGGCATGCGCTTTGACGACCGTGTGACCGGAACGCCGAGCACTTACGCTCTGAAGGCGAAGAAGATTCATATCGAAGTCGATCCCGCCGAAGTTAACAAGAACGTCAAGGTCGACGTTGGGTTGATTGGCGATCTACGCGAGGTGCTTGAGGAACTGTTGCCGCGGATCGCAGGGCGCGATGGGTCGGCATGGCTCAAGACCATTGAATCGAGCAAGGGCGCAGTGTCGGTGCGCGATATCAAGAACCTGCCGGATTCAGGACATCTGTACGCGGCGCACGTAATGCACGATTTGTGGCGAATCACGGGTGGCGATGCGATTGTGTCGACCGATGTGGGCCAGCACCAGATGTGGGAGGCGCAGTATTTCCATCACGAGACGCCGCGATCATTGGTGACTTCAGGCGGGTTGGGGACGATGGGATTTGCGCTGCCGGCCGCGATTGGCGCGAAGATGGCTTGCCCGGACAAGGAAGTGTGGGTGATCGCGGGTGATGGCGGATTCCAGATGACGGCGGCGGAGTTGTCGACCATCGTGCAAGAGAAGCTGAAGATCAACATCGCCGATCATTAACAACGGGTATCTCGGCATGGTGCGGCAGTGGCAGGAGTTTTTCTACGAGAGCAACTATGAATCGACTCCGCTGGTGAGCCCGGACTTTGTGAAGCTGGCGGACGCGCACGGTATTGGCGGACGAGCGGTGACGCACACGGGCCGAGGTTGCAGATGCGGTGAAGGAAGCGCGCGAGGCACCTGGCGCGTTCCTGCTGAACTTCATGGTGGAGAAGGAAGATTCGGTGTACCCGATGATTCCTGCGGGTAGCGCGTTGCATGAGATGATTCGGCGACCCGGAAAGAATCCGCTGGTTGAGTCGGCGGAAGACGAGTAAGAGAGCGAGTTGTCAGTTATCAGTCGTCAGTTTTCAGACAGTTTTCCCGTCGGCCTGTTCGCTTCGATCCGATGAAAGCCGGCAACTGAAACTGAAAGCTGACAACCGAAGACCAGAGGCTAGTCATGTTGCATACATTTGTCGCTTACGTTGAAGATTTGCCGGGCGTGTTGACGCGCGTGGCTTCGTTGTTTCGGCGGTTGAACATCAATATCAGCTCGCTCACGGTGGGACGAAGCGAGCGGCTTGGGCTATCGCGTTTGACGCTGGTTTGCGAGGCGTCGGAGGAGGCTGGGCATCGCATTCGCGCCAGCCTGTTCAAGCTGGAGAATGTTGTTGATGTGGACGACATTGCCAAGGCGCCCAACGTCACGCGCGAGCTTGCGCTGATCAAGGTGGCGGCCACTCCGCGGAACCGCGCGCAGATCTTCGACCTGGTTGAGGTGTTCCGCGCACGCATCGTCGATCTGACGTCCGAATCGCTGATGATCGAGATGACGGGAGTGGAAAGCAAGATTGAAGGGTTGATCGAAGTGCTGCGCGAGGACGATGGGCGCATTCTGGAGATCTGCCGCAGCGGGAAGATGACGATGCGGCGCGGACATCATACGTCGAGCGTGCTGAAGGCTATGGGCAAGGCGGCCGACGAGAATCCGCCACCCGAGGACGCTATTGAAGATGCAGCGGAAGCGAACGCGGACATCGAGCCCGCATAGCATCGGTCGTTTTGCTGCCAGTTGTAAGGCTGCATTGGTATTCTCACCTGGAAGGATAAAGATCATGGAGCCCGACAGCAAAGCCTGCCCAGTTTGCGGAGAGACCATCAAGGCCGCGGCCATCAAATGCCGCTTCTGCAATACCGACCTTGCCGACTACGCAACCGCCAAGGAAGTGGAAGCCGAGCGTGACCTTTTCGTTGGTCACCCGGCACTGATTTACACCGTCGGCCAGTTGACGCCATTTCTGATTGTGGCTGCGATCACGGCGGCTGTCGGTTACGCGATGGCAAAGGGATACATCGAGCAGAACAACCAGTACATTCTTTACCTGTGCCTGTTCTTTGTTGTCGCGTGCCTGGTGATTTGCCTTGTGTACTACATGAAGAGCAGGCGCATTTTTTACAGAATCACCACGCAGCGGATCAAACTGGAGCGCGGCCTTTTGTCGAAGGTGCAGGAGTCGCTGGAGCTGTTTCGCATCGATCACTTTGAACTGCGCAAGCCTCTCGGCAGCCGGCTTCTAGGGCAAGCGTCGCTGCATATCTTCTCTACCGACGCCGAGCTTGAGAATTTTTCGATTTATGGCGTGTCTCAACTGGAAGCTCTCGCCGATGAGCTGCGTGAGTGCCAGCTTCGTGAACGGACGCGCCGCAGTACGACCACTTTCCTAAGGGCGTAGCGATCGCCCGCGACAAAATCTCACAACCCGCACGTAAAGGAAAAATCAAGATCATCATGGCTAAGACTTATTACGATCACGACGCCGACCTTTCCCTGATCCAAGCGAAGAAGGTAGCCATTATCGGCTACGGCTCCCAGGGACACGCGCATGCTCTCAACCTCAAGGACTCCGGCGTCGAGGTGCGAGTGGGCCTTGCAGCGAACTCGAAATCCATCGCCAAGGCGCAGAAGGCCGGCCTTGAAGTAGGCACCGTGCCTGAGGTGACCAAGTGGGCTGACGTGGTGATGGTGCTGGTCCCGGACCAGACGGCAGCCAAGTTGTATACCGAGGAGATTGCGCCGAATCTCAGCGCGGGCAAGATGCTGCTGTTCGCGCATGGCTTCAACATTCACTTCAAGACCATTTCTCCGGCGCCAGGGATCGACGTGGGCATGGCAGCACCGAAGGCTCCGGGACATCGCGTCCGCGAAGTGTTTACGGAAGGCGGCGGCGTTCCAGGGCTGATTGCGATTCACCAGGACGCGACCGGCAAGGCGCACGCGCTGAATCTCAGCTACCTCAAGGGCATTGGCTGCACGCGCGCCGGGGTGCTGGAGACGACGTTCAAGGAAGAGACCGAGACCGATCTCTTCGGCGAGCAGGCTGTGCTGTGCGGCGGCGTTAGCGCGCTGATCAAAGCCGGGTACGAAACGTTGGTGGATGCTGGGTATCAGCCGGAGAGCGCTTATTTCGAAGTGCTGCACGAGTTAAAGCTGATTGTCGACCTGATCTATCGCGGCGGCCTCGCGTATATGCGCTATTCCATCTCCGATACTGCGGAGTGGGGCGATTACGTCAGCGGTCCGCGCGTGATCAACGACGAGAGTAAGAAGGCGATGAAGGCCATCCTTACAGAGATTCAGAATGGCGAATTTGCCAAGCGCTTCCTCGCCGATCAGAACTCCGGGCGCAAGGAGTTTCAGGCATTCCGCGACGCTGAAGCCAAGCACCCGATCGAGATTGTGGGCAAGCAGTTGCGCGCCAGCATGCCATTTCTTGATCCGGTGACGGTGGAGGAAGTGGCGAAGACGAGGTAGCTTTGAGCTGCTAGCTTTTAGCTTTGGCCCTGCTTGTGCGTGACTGAGTGGTTTGAGTCGAGCTTGCAGGGCCTTTGCATTTGTTGGCACTTTCGGCTCATTCTGAAATTTCGAATTCAACCTGCTCAAGTTTCCGAACGCCGAGGCACCAGGCGAATGCGCCGCCCAGGGTGATGACGGCGGCGACGGCGAAGGCTGCGGCAAAATGGCCGCTCCAGTCAACGAGGATGCCGGTGAGCGCGGGGCCAATGACTCCGGCCATGTTGGCGATGCCGTTTTGCAGGCCGACCCAGCGGCCAGCGGCGTACGGTCCGGCAAGGGTCTGCGCGAATGCGAAGGTGCCGGCGTTGGCGGCACCAGAACCGATGGCGCAGGCGATGAGGCAGGCGAGATAGGTGCGCTCGCTAGCGAATGCGCAGCCCACCAGCGAGACAGCGGCAAGCGAAAATCCAAAGGCCATCGCGCCCTTGCGCGCGAAGGTTGGAGTGGTACCACGGCGAATGAAAAAGTCGGTGATGGTGCCGGTGGCAAGCGGAGGTGAGCGAATCGACTACCCACAGAGCACCGGCGGCAACGGACATTGCGGCCATCGACAGATGGCGCTCTTGAACGAGGTAGTAGGGCAGCCAACTCATGAGGAAGTAGACCAGATAGTTTGCGCAGAAATGGCCTGACGCAGCACCCCAGAAGGCACGCTTCCGCAAGATGGCTGAGAATTTTCCGATGCCGGAGTCGGCGTTGGATGCTATCGGCGTTGGAGGGGCCTTCCAGCGCGACCACGCGGGTAACCACAGAAGACTGGCAACGCCGATAGCAACGAACGTCGAGCGCCAGCCGTAACGCGCCATCAGGAGTCCTCCGCCGACGGTGCCAATAGCAGAACCCCAGCGCATGGAGGCATTCATCAGGCCGTTTGCGAACCCGCGGGCGTGCTCAGGAAGATGCTGCGCGAGAATCTTGGAGCTGGCGGGAAACATCACGGATTCGCCAACGCCGAGCAAGAGGCGCATGGCAAGAAGGGTCACAAATCCCATGGCAGCGCCGGTCAGAACCGTTGCCAGCGACCACGCCAGAAATCCGAGGGCCATTAGCCGGTTGGCTCCCCAGCGATCGACAAACAGGCCCATGACAAACTGCAGAGCCGTGTACGTCCAGAAAAAAGCTGAGAGCAAAATGCCGAGTTGCGAGGCGCTCATGCCCCATTCGATTTTCAGCAGGGGCGCGGCCAGGGCAAGGTTTCCGCGATCGACATAATTGATGAGCAGGGAGATGACGAGCAGGATGAGCGTGGGCGCGAAGACACGCAAAGCTGCCCTATCGCCCGGGGTTCGATCCGTGTGGGAGAAGGTCACAGGTGAGCAGTGTATCGTCTCCTGGTCAGAAATCCCGATAGCGCGGGAAGCAGCCTATTGCGTAAGCTTGGAAGCCAGGTCGCTGATCAGCAAAGGAGGTCACGATATCATGCAACGGGTGGTTCTATTGTTCCTGGTATACAACTATCGTCTGGGTACTATCAGCGCCATCATGGGAAGGGCAACGCATATGAAATAGGCGGCGCTCAGCGCCCAGTTTAGCCACTTCTTGCCGGGATGGTTGACCCAATAGCACAACAGCGACGAAAGCAGCACCGCCTGTGTCACGATCTCCAGGTAGCCGCGCACTTGCATCCAAAACGGCGTCGTGGTGTAAATGAATCCTTCCAACGATCCTGCCGGTGCCGCAAACGTCCCCAGAATCCCGATGCCAATCAGCAGCCAGGCCATCAGCAGCCAGCCGTTCTTGCGCCAGAACAACTGCTCGCGGAAAAAATAGAACACCGACGCGAACAGCACGCCGCGAAACACCTGGAGCGGCACCCCAAGAATCAACCAGAGACTGGTGATCGGCCGCATGCCCGAGCATGGATTGTTGATGAAGTCCGCGTAGTGCAGGAAATGATAGGCGAGGGCGCCCATGATCATGTAGGTGATGGAGTGGCATGCGACGGTTTTGGCAGCCAGCGGCAAAAAACGAGGTTGCGAGTCTTGCATAGGCACCTCTGATGGTTCTTAAAGTTGCGAGGATTCTAGTCTTGTCCTTCCGCCACCGCAAATTGACTCCACATCTACTCAACATTCAAGTAGCGGAGTGTCTTTGGAATTGCGAAGAACGTCGCCAGTTGTGTAGATTGGGCAAGGCGATGGCGAGTTCAGAAATCCCGAAAGCTGTTCCGCCTGCGCAACGCGTGGCTGAGGGGCCGCGACGTACGCGTAGCGCAATTGCGTGGACCAGCCTGGCATTTGCGGTGTTGCAGAGCGTGTGCACGTTTTTTGCCGCGATGAATGGACTTCGTGTAGGAATTGGGCTCGGTTCATTGGTGCTGGCTTCGAGCACGGCTGCGGCTATCGACCGCTTCCACAGCAGTTGGCTGCGTATGCCAATGATCGTGCTCGCGGTGCTGGGATCGGTGATCAACCTGGTGGTGCTCTGGCAGATTAGGCGGCTGCGTAAGCTTCCTGCAGCACAGTGGCGGCAAACACCGCAAAAGCCGGGCAAGCTGCGCTCCGAGCGGCTGCAACTCGTCTTGTCTATCCTCACGCTGATTTTGGTGGCACTGGAAGAGCGGCAGCACGTGATCTGGCAGCATCATCTATAGCGAGCTGGGGTAGAACTCGCTTTGAACCAGTTCAGCTATCCCGCAAGGGCTGAAAGCCAGTCGTATTTACCGGCAACTTACGGCATGACTGAACAGCTTGGTGAAAAACTCAGCGAACTCGCTCTTTTGTAAGAAGGGCATGGCATGGCTTCAGAGTCTGTGTGAGTACTTGTTTTCCACTGTCGAGTTGTAGGACAAGTAGGCATGTCGCGTTATTTGCCTTATTGCCCTGATCAGGCAGAGCTTCTTCCGCCGAGTGTCCGAGATGTTCTTGGACCGGACCATCTTTGCTTCTTCGTTCATTCGGTTGTGGAGCGGCTGGACCTGAGCCGGTTCCATGCGAGCTACGCGGTGGAAGGTGGCCAACTCTACCACCCTTCGCTTCTGTTAAAGGTATGGCTGTACGGCTATTGCCTGGGACTGAGCAGTTCTCGGCGTCTGGAGCAGCGCATCCGCGAAGATCTGGCTTTCCGGCACCTGTCCGGCGGAGCGCGGCCCGATTACTGGGCGCTGAACGCGTTTCGCAAGCGGCATCCGGTAGCCATCAACGACTGTTTTACACAAGTGCTGGAGCAGGCGCACAAGATGGGCATGCGGCAGTTGGGAACCGTAGCTGTGGATACAACGCGCGTGAAGGCCGCGGCTTCGGCGGACAAGATCGTGTTGGAGAAGCGTCAGCAGCGGGCCCGGATACGGCGGAAGGTACGCAGTTGGCAGAAGGCCTGCGATGCGGACGACAACAACGAAGGCGCGGGCACACAGTTGGACGTTGCTGGCCAAGCGGTTGACGCAACCCCCAGCCGGCCGCGCTGGAACCTCTGGACAAGCCGCGGAAGCGCTCCACAACCGATCCGGACGCCAGTTTTCTGCGCACCAGCAAGGGCTTCGTGCTGGGCTACTCGGCGCAGATATCGGTCTCGGAAGATCACCTGATCGTGGCCCAGCGCGTGATCCAGCGCGGCAACGACAACGCCACGCTGATACCCATGGTCGAGCTGACTACAAAAACCTGCGGCCAGCGCCCGGAGCGTATCGTAGCCGACTCCGGCTTTTACACGAACCAGAACCTGGAACTGCTGGAACAATGCGGCGTCGAAGCCTATGTGCCGGACTTTTTTCTGGCTTGCGAACTGAACCTGGGAACACCAGCCGCAGAATGGCCTCATTCACATCCCCGCCTCCTCCAGATGAGGCAGAGAATGCCAAGCCCCGAAGGCAGAAAAATCTACGCACGGCGCAAGGGAATGGTCGAGCCGGTATTCGGAATCCTGAAAGAGCAGCGAGGAATGCGCGCCTTCCGCATGCGCGGATTGGAAAAGGTAGGCATCGAGTTCACCTTCGCTGCCACTGCCCACAACATCACGCGCATGTTCCGCCACGGATAAAAAAACGTCGAACTGACCATCCAGACGGACCCCTGAAGAAAGCACCAATCCAATCAATTTCATTCCACCCAGCGAAACCCGATGCAAAACCCCCGCGAACAGCCCCTCTCACACAGACTCTTCAGCAGGCCGCAAATGCACAAAATGAGTGTCGGTTAGCCCTGAGGGATGCTTTTCCGGATCGCTACGACGCAGTGCTTTGATCACTTTCGACGTGGTCACCACCTGGCCGACGTGGCGCAGGGTGTGGTCGGCCACGTGGACGAGTGCTCCACCGATGGAGGTTGGTAGTTGCTTGCGGCCTACTCCGCGAAAGATGTTGAAGTCGGCGGTGGCCAGCACGCGCACGCGATCCGACGCGTTGCTGAAGGCAGTCTCCACCTCGGCCAGCAATTCCGCAAGCGTCTCTGCAGCCGGTCTGCTCGGTTTTCAGTAGTGCGAGCTGAGCGGACGAAATCTGGCCGCCCTCGGCGTAGGTGAGCAGGCGATCGATGGAGCGCGCGGTGTGTTTGAGATGAAAAGAGACGGACGACAATCCGAGCGGTTGCGCGTGTACCTCGAGATTGGTGAGGCCTTCGGTCCATTTGGTGATGTCGTCGAGGGCGAGGTCGAATGCGTGGAGGACGGCGCGGCCAACGGCGGGGATGTCGGCGTATGTGCCGCGAAGCCAAGGCTCAACGTAGGGAACGGATGCAGAGGCGCTCATGGGGAAGTCTCCAACTTACCGCAGTCGACAAATTCTAGTTCCTCCATCGCAGTTGTGAAAAGACGTCCGATTATCGATTGCTCGACGATCTTGACGCCTCCTCCAAAAGTTCTGATGTACCAACACTCATCCGGGTCATCCGGAGTCAATGCAATCATTTCGATTTCGCGGCGGGTTACCAGAACTTCCCTCAGCGGCTAAAGCCGGCTTTGACGTTGCGCCGTGTTGGCACGGCTGAAGCCGTGCCCCTTCAAAGCGATAATTTTCCGGGACCGGATTAACTCGCGCTCTTGACTCTGACCACGGTGATTTTCGCGAAGCCCTCTTCGAAAAGCGGGGCTTTCAGCTTTTCGGCCATTTTGCGCATGATGTCTTCGCTTACCGATGCGGTCGCGCTGGCGGTTGCGATCAAGGCACACTTCGAGCGGCACGTCGAAGAAGACGGCCTGCATCTCGTAGCCGAAGCTCTTGGCCATCTTGATCCACTGGCGGCGCTCGTGGACCGAGAGGTTGGTCGCGTCGACGTAGTTCCACGGCATCTTGGCGATGAGTCGTGCGCGCAAGCAGCGAACGCAGGGTCGAAAACACCAGCCCCTGAAATGTCTGCTCCTCGACATCGTCGAAGAGGATGTTGCGCAGCAGATCGCTCGACAGCGGTGTTACTCCGCGACGGCGGAACCATGTGGTCTTGCCGGAGCCCGGCAACCCTATGGCGAGTACGACGTAGCCCTTGGGAGCCTGCGGCGAGCGCTCGATCGCCTGCGCCTCCGCCGAAGGAGCGGAGGGCATATCCGGCTGGGTTTCCATCTCAAGTCGGCCGGAATTGGCTGGCTCATCCCACTCCTGCTTCACGGGGCGGTCTTGCTTCGCAGCCCGCTCTGGCGGGGCAGAACGATCGAGTGGGGCAGATCGCTGTGGCGATGCGGAGCGCTCTGGCGATGCAGACCGCCTGGGCTGGCTTGGCGGCCGCTGTGCGCGAACCTCCGGAGGCACTACGGGAGGCCGTTGACCACGATTTTCAGTGACGGCAGCCGGAGTACGCGCAGATCGGCTTTCTCCGGGCAAGGCCTCGTCTGGATAGAGGGGCACCAGGGGGCGCGGTTGATTCGATGGGAGTTCCTGGCCAATTTTGCCTGTGGATTCTGAATTATTTACGCTGCGTCGGGAACGTCTTCTCATTCCGCTTTCTACACCTACACTACCGGGATAACACACTGACCGGAGCCCCTGCAAATAGTGTGAAACGCGTCACATACAGTCCCGTATCCGAACATACAAACTAGCGTAGAGCGCATTTTGGTACGGGAGCCCGGTTTACCTCGCGTTCATTTGGTTCTCGTTGGCAACAATGTTAGCCTTATGAGTTTGGTGGAATTGCCCGGTGCGCGTCCTGTACCCGCCGCATGACTACACTCAACAACTTTAGGAAGATCTACCTAATTACGAAGGAGAATACGCAATGGCAGTTAAGGTTGGCATCAACGGCTTCGGCCGAATTGGCCGCAATGTTTTGCGCGCCGCCCTCGGCAATCCCGAGATCGATTTTGTAGCCGTTAACGACTTGACCAGCCCCGCAACGCTGGCCCACCTTCTCAAGTACGACTCGATCCTCGGCAACTTGAAGAACGAAGTCACCGCAGGCGAAGGATTCATCACTGTCGACGGCAAACAGATCAAAGTCTTCTCCGAGCGCGATCCCGCCAAGCTCGACTGGGCTTCAGTGGGTGCTCAAATCGTCGTCGAATCGACCGGCTTCTTTACGGATGCCACCAAGGCCAAGGCCCACCTGGGACCGACCGTCAAGAAGGTCATCATCTCGGCTCCGGCAACCAACGAAGACGTCACCCTCGTTCTCGGCGTCAACTGAAAATACGTACGACGCCGCCAAGCACAACATCATCTCCAACGCCAGTTGCACCACCAACTGTCTGGCGCCGGTGGTCAAGGTTCTGCTCGCTCATTGCGGCATCGTAAGCGGCATCATGACCACGATCCACAGCTACACAAACGACCAGGTCATCCTCGACACCCCACACAAAGACCTTCGACGCGCCCGCGCCGCTGCTCTGAGTATGATCCCCAGCTCCACCGGTGCCGCCAAGGCCCTCAAGCTCGTCATCCCCGAGACCTCCGGCAAGCTCGACGGCTTCGCCATCCGCGTACCCACACCCAACGTCTCCATCGTCGACCTGACCTTCATCAGCGAGAAGACAACCGACGCCAAGGCTGTGAACGCCGCGCTCAAGGCTGCCGCAGAAGGCGAGCTCAAGGGTATCCTCGGCTTCGAGACCAACGAGTTGGTGAGTTCCGACTTCAAGGGCAACAAGCTATCCTCGATCGTTGACGCGCCTCTCACCAAGGTTGTCGGCAACAGCGTCAAGGTGCTCAGCTGGTACGACAACGAGTGGGGCTACTCCAACCGCGTCGTCGATCTCATCGGCTTCCTGGTCAAGAAGGGGCTGTAAAAGCAGTCGTCAGCTATCAGCGGTCAGTGGTCAGCAAGCGGACTTCCGCCACTGGCTCGCATGATCGACTCACGGTTCCTGCCACTGTTCATTCTTATGCGCCAGAACATCAGCGGCGGATCACCTTTCGAGCCCATCATCGGGTTCTCCCGCGCGGTGCGCGTGGGAAACACCGTCCATGTTGCCGGTACCGGCCCGGTGGGCGCGGACAAAGAAGACGCCGCGGGCCAGACCCGTCGCATCTTCGCCATCGCTGAGAAAGCTCTCGCCGAAGCAGGTGCGTCTTTCACTGACGTCGTGCGCACCCGCATGTACCTCACCCACGTCGAAGACTGGGAAGCCGTAGGCCGCGTGCACGGCGAGTTCTTCGGCGACATTCGTCCCGCCGCCACCATGGTCGTCGTAGCCGCTCTGCTCAATCCCAACTGGCGCATCGAAATTGAGATGGACGCGGTCATTCGAAAGCTCCAACTCGACAGCTGAATACCGATCACTGAAGACTGACCACTGTTCACTGTCCACTGCCTTTAAGGAAGACATCATGGCCAAGCTATCCATCCGCGACATCGAACTTAAGAACAAGCGCGTATTCATCCGCGTCGATTTCAATGTGCCGCTCTCTGAAGACGGCAAGGACCATCACCGACGACACCCGCATCGTCGCCACGCTGCCCACGATCGAATACGCGCTGCGCCACCACGCCAAGGTCATCCTGGCCTCGCACCTCGGCCGCCCCAAGGGCAAGCCGAATCCGAAGTATTCACTGCGCCCTGTGGTCGATCGGCTGCGCGAGCTGCTGGACAAAAAGATTGGCGAATCCATCAACGTGGCTTTCGCGCCGGACTGCGTCGGCGAGATTGCCGAAGAGCTTGCGCGCCAGCTTGAATCGCGCCAGGTGCTGCTGCTTGAGAACCTGCGCTATCACGCCGAAGAGGAGGCGAACGATCCGGCATTCTCGAAAGCAGCTTGCCTCGCTGGCCGAGGTCTACGTCAACGACGCGTTCGGTTCGGCGCATCGCGCGCATGCTTCGACTGAAGGCATTACGCACTTCCTCAAGCCCGCGGTTGCCGGCCTGCTGATGGAGAAGGAAATCACTTATCTCGGCAAGGCGCTCGAAGCTCCCGAGAAGCCGTTTGTGGCCATCATTGGCGGGTCAAAGATTTCCGGCAAGATCGACGTGATCGACAACCTGCTCGATAAGGTGGACACGCTGGTCATCGTGGGCGGCATGGCCTACACCTTCCAGCGCGCGCTGGGCGTGACTACCGGCAAGTCACTGGTCGAGGAAGACAAGATCGACATGGCCAAGGCTGCTCTTGAAAAGGCGAAGGCCAAAGGCGTCAACCTGCTGCTGCCAGTCGACAACATTCTTGCCGACAGCTTCGCTCCTGACGCAAAGACACAGCCGTGGGACACGTCGAAGGATTTTCCCGCGGACTGGCAGGGGCTCGATATCGGGCCTAAATCTGTCGCGGCGATTGAAGAAGTCGTCTCCACGGCGCGGACGATCGTATGGAACGGACCGGCGGGGTATTCGAGTTTCCGCGCTTCGCGGTGGGCACCAACGCCATCGCCAAGGCAGTTGCAATGAACAAGGCTGCCATCTCGATCATCGGCGGCGGGGATTCTGTCTCGGCCATCAACAAGGCCGGCTATGCCGACCAGGTCACCCACATCTCCACCGGCGGCGGAGCCAGCCTTGAATTTCTCGAGGGCAAGAAGCTGCCCGGCGTGGAAGCGCTGACTGACAAGAAATAAGCTGAACAGCGAGAACCCAGGTCTCAAAGTGAGACCTGGGGCACCCAATCCTGTGGAGTCGGGCAGATCGGCCCCGCCTCAGCTCATTGGGGAAAGCGAAAGAAGACCGCATGTTCTACTCTCTCCCTCTCGGAGTTGCATGTTTCTTGACCATTTGGTTCTGCTACTGGCTGACTAACGTGTTCCCCTCCCTTTCAAAGCCTTCCTGCAGAGTTGCCATCTTTGTTTTTCCAGTGTTTTGCGCAGGAATCCTGACCGCTTTTCCGGAACTTGGTCTCGAGGCAATCGGCAACTTCTTCCAGAGCTTTTCCTTACCTAGCGACCGGTGGATGGCCGCTTTGACCGCAGCGATGGCCATCTTCCTCAGTGCCGCCACGCTACTGATTACCTTGTTGGTTGCTCAGGTAAGCGCCGGAATACGCATGACCAGGTAGCCTCCTTTCTTCCCTGCCACCTGTCGATCATCTTGGTATGCCCGATCTCACGACTCCCATTAAGAAGCTATCCTTGTATGGGAAGTGTTTTCGAGGAGAATCCCCCTTGGGCTACTACACGCGAGTCCTATCTAAAGATGCGGAGTTCCCTGCTTTCGACGAACTAGCGGAGTTTATTCGCAGCGGGCATCCTGACTATAAGTTGAGCGTAGAAGAAGGCACGGAGGAGGAGTGGGAATCCTTGCTGCTCTCAGGCAACGACGAGGTTGAGGTCGCTGTCCTTGAGCGAAATCCCGTCAGCAATGGCTCCATCGGACAAGACGAGGTCGCAGAGTTTATCGAGGAAACCCAGGACTGCAGGCCGGAGACCGGCGTCGCGTGGCTTCACGAATTTCTTGCTGAAGTCAAAACCGTTTACGCCTTTCAGCATTTGCAGGGATCGGAAATGGTGGACGGGGGTAACGCCCTGCACGGACTGCGCTCACACCTTTGGGAGCGGGGCGATGCCATTCTGCAGGCCGACAATGAGGGGTTCACCAACGAGGAGGGTTTCCATATCGTGTGGCAATTCTCTGATTCTGTGTCGGGACCATGGAATATGGGTGTGCTACAAGATGGCACCTGGCATCATTTCAAGATGGACCTTGGCGATCCGGACCATCGCGAAGCCTTCCTGAACGGCGAGATGCCCGGGGATTTGTCGGCGATTCGCCAATCGGAACCGCAACGATAACAGCCTGGAGATGTGGCAAGTTTGGCTCCCAACCGCAGTGTGCGTGCCGTCACCCGGGCGAGACGATTCCATCCACTAAAATTGAGTTGAGGAACCCTGCACAATGGCCCGTAAGAAACTGATTGCTGCGAACTGGAAGATGTACAAGACGCCGGCTGAAGCCAAGGCGTTTGTCGAGGCATTTTTGCCGCTTGTCGCTGGACACACGCGCGACGAGATCGCTCTTTTCCCGTCACCTGTTCTATTGCCCACGGTGATTGAAGCCGCCAAGGGCTCGAATGTCGCGGTCGGCTGCCAGAACATGCACTTCGCCGAGGAAGGCGCTTACACCGGCGAGACCTCGGTTGGGCAGTTGATCGCAGTGGGTGGGACGCATACGCTGATCGGCCACTCCGAGCGTCGCCAGTATTTTGCTGAGACCGACGAGATCGTCAACAAGAAGCTGCATACTGCGCTCAAGCACAATATCATTCCCGTAGTTTGCGTCGGCGAAGTTCTGGCGGAGCGCGAAGCGGGCAAGACTGAATTCGTTCTGAAGACGCAGGTCACCGGCGCACTCGCCGGTATCACCGCTGAGGCTGCCGGACCGATCGTTATCGCCTATGAGCCCGTGTGGGCTATCGGCACCGGCAAGACCGCTACGCCCGAGATGGCTGTCGACGCCCACAAGATCATTCGCGCTGAAGTTGCCAAGCTGCTGGGCGCCGATGTGGCAGCGAAGATGCGCATCCTTTATGGCGGCAGCGTGAAGCCGGACAACGCCACGGCTCTGTGCGGACAGGAAGAAATTGACGGCGCATTAGTCGGTGGCGCAAGCCTCAAGCCTGACTCCTTTACCGCTATCGTCAAGTATTGACTACTCATCTCAGGACATATCTAGCGCGGTTCCCAAGTCTCGATTCGGAGACTTGAGAATCGCGCTTCTCCTTAAGGGGTCGATATCCTCCACGATGCGGTTTGCGCGAAAAAGCAGGACTTCAAATTCTGACGAACCAAACGGCTCCGCGCTTCGTATGATGGTTCATGCCCGGAAGCACCTATTCCGCCCCAGCATCGGCTGAACAGATTAGATCTGTCACTGGCGTAGCGCCGCAGCGGGACTTTTACATCGACCGCCTTCGAAGTGTGATGACGGCTCTGGTTCTGTTTCATCACACTGCCATCACCTACGGTGCTCCCGGTGGCTGGTTCTACAACGAACTCCATCCTTCCGCGTCGCCGTCAAGTTTTCTCCTTACACTTTTCGTTTGCCACGAACCAAGCGTACTTCATGGGCTTTTTCTTTTTGCTCGCCGGCTACTTCACGCCGGCGTCGCTGGAGCGCAAGGGTTATCCCGGCTTTCTCCGAGACCGATTTCTGCGACTGGGGATGCCTCTTCTTGCGTTCATCCTCGTCCTTGGTCCGCTGACCGCCGCAATGGTTGCAGCTTACGATGGCAGGGGCTTCTGGAGAGTTTTTCCGTATCTCTGGAATCACGCGATCATCATCAACGGCCCGCTCTGGTTTGCGCAGGCCCTTCTAATGTTCTGCATTGGCTATTGTGCGTGGCGAGCGACGCTTGGAACGCCTCTCACGCAATCGGCGCGTACACCCTCACCGGTTCCCTCCTACTCGAAGTGGCTTCTCAGCGCCGTGATTGTCGGTGCCGTCAGTCTTGCGATCCGTCAATTTGTGCCTGTCGGCAAGAATGTCATCGGCCTCCAACTTGGCTACTTCGCGCCATACATTTTTCTCTTTGTCGATCGGTATCGCTGCGTGGCGGTACGACTGGATCCGCCACCTTCAATGGAGACGTGCGCGCCCCTGGATAATCACTTTGCTGGGTGCGTGGCTGCTTTTACCCGTCACCTTCGTTGTCGCCATGCGCATTTTCGGCCCGGGCAAAGTCAACTTCGGAGGCGGGCTCACTTGGCCCGCAATCTTCTATGCTTTCTGGGATCCATTTGTCGCATGGGGTCTCATTTCAGCGTGGTTGTTGTTCGCGCGCGACTATATGAACAAGCCTTCGCAATTCTGGTTGTGGCTCAATCGCCGCGCATACGCGGTCTACATCATTCATCCAGTTGTGCTGGTCGGCATCAGCCTTTTGCTTCATCCATGGGTTGCGCCCGCGCTGATCAAGTTCGCCGCCACTGGATCGCTTGCGTGCATTGCCACGTGGATGATCGCCGATCCGCTGGTGCGCATCCCCGGCGTTCGGCGTGTTGTGTAGTCTATCCAGCGGCGTCGATCGACCTCCTGCATTGGCACAGACAACTTGCCGCAAGACAGGCACCATCTGAGCATCGAGGAGGATAGTTATGGCAACGAAGAAGGCAGCCAAAAAGAAATCCAGCAGCGCGAAGAAGAGCGCGCGCGGTTCCGCGGCCAAGAAATCCAGTTCGAAGGAATCATCCAGCCGCAAATACTCACCCTCTGCGGGAAAAAATGTGGAAACAGAGATGCGCGCGATGAAGCAGGGCAAGCTGAAATCGGGCCGCAGCGGCAAGAAGGTTACGAATCCGAAACAGGCCATCGCCATTGGCCTATCCGAAGCGCGCAAGCAAGGCAAGAAGGTGCCGACGAAGAAGTCGTAGACGCGGCGAATGCATTCGGTAGCTACAGCTTCGCGCGCAGCTCGCCGTCTTCGACCCTGGCCTCAATTACCACGGCATTTACATCCGGATCTTCATCGTTGGCGCCGGTATGCACATCGAAGGCGTATTCATGCCAGGGGCAAACTACCTTGCCACCCTGAATGGATCCTTCGCCCAGCGGACCACCTTCGTGCGGACAGATTCCGTCGAGCACGCTGATCGCGCCGTCAACGTTGGCCACGCAGAGCGCGCGGCCCGCGACCGTGAATTCCCGCACCGTGCCTGCCGCCGGTAGCTCTCCCTGAGAACAAATCCGCACAAAGTCTGACATGGTATCTCCCATTTCCTGCCACACGCTTGGCCGCTAATGCGGGGCGCCCAATTAGCATAATCCTGTGACTCCACTTGCAGGCAAGCGAAGATGAGTATGGCGAAGTCCTCTAAAGCAGGTCGCGCATCAGCCTCTTCACGCTCTTCATCGAAGCGCGGCCCGGGCACCCATGGCCCAGTCCCACCAACTGTCTCTGCAAAATGGCTGCTCATCACTGGAGCATTGTGCATTGCGGGCGCGTTGCTCTGCGCATGGGCCACGCTCTGCATTCTCTTCTGGCAGGGTAGCTGGCAGTTGCTTTATCACCCG
This sequence comes from uncultured Acidobacteriaceae bacterium, assembly GCA_963802565.1. Taxonomy (GTDB): domain Bacteria; phylum Acidobacteriota; class Terriglobia; order Terriglobales; family Acidobacteriaceae; genus Telmatobacter. The sequence continues at coordinate 159,421 of CAWDJR010000023.1, forward strand.
ACGTCGGCAATCACCAGGACACCGGCCACCGTGAATCTTCAGTTTGAGTCTGTCGGCTTTGCCAGCGACGCGGCGGGCGAGGCGCAGTTGAGGGGCTGGTGGATTCCCGCCGCGCAGGCACGGTATACAGCGATTTATCTTCACGGCGCTGACGGCAATGTTGGCGACTCGGTGAATATTCTCGCGCGGTTACACGATGCCGAATTGAATGTGCTCGCCTTCGACTATCGCGGATATGGACAGAGCCACTTCGCTCATCCCAGCGAAGCTCGATGGCGCGAAGATGCGGATTCAGCAATCGCTTATCTCACTGGAACCCGTCACATCTCCGCCGATGCAATGGTCTCTGGTTGGCAAGGATCTTGGCGCGAACTTGGCGCTTGAAATTGCCGCAGCTCATCCCGATCTCGCGGGAGTGGTTCTCGAGCAACCGCTCGAATCACCGACTGCTGTTATATTCAGCGATCCGCGCGCAGGCCTGGTTCCGGCGCATCTGCTGGTAAGCGAGCGCTGGCAGAGCTCTGCGGCGGCGAGCAATGTTCTGATTCCTTCGTTGTGGTTTTATTGGACGCCGGAGCGAAACGGAGAATCGGAGCAGGACAAGCCGGAAGCTTATGAGAAGGCTCCGGGGCGGAAGATGCTGGTCTGGTTGACCAATTCGCAAAATGAGCGCGAGCAGTTCGACTCTGCTCTGGCCAGCTGGCTCGACCAGCTAAAGACGGCTACACATTGAATCAGCGCGGCATGTCGCGATGGACAGCCTTTACCTCATAGCCCGCCTTTGAGAGCCGCTTGGCCATCTCCTCAGCCATCATCACGCTGCGGTGCTGGCCGCCGGTACATCCGAATGCGACGGTCAGGTAGCTCTTCCCTTCCTTCACATAGTTGGGCATGAGGTAGAGCATCAGGTTGGTGACTTTGTCGAGGAATTCCCCGGTTTGCGGAAAGCCCTTTACATAGTCTGCCACCTTGGAATCCAAGCCTGTCTTGTCGCGAAACTCCGGCACGAAGTGGGGATTAGGAAGAAAGCGCACGTCGAATACCATGTCCGCATCAAGAGGCACGCCGTTCTTGAATCCAAAGCTCAGGCAGGATACCAGCAGGCTCTTGCTCTGATCCTCACGACCGAAGCGCTTCTGAATCTCGGCACGCAACTCGTGCACATTGAAACGCGAGGTATCGATCAAGGTATCGGCGACATTGCGAATGGAATCGAGCATCTGCCGCTCTTCCACGATGGAACGCGACACTGTCTCAGAACGTCGCAACGGATGAGGCCTGCGCGTTTCAGAGTAGCGCCGTACCAGCACGGAATCCTGCGCATCGAGAAAGACGACGCGCGTGGGCAGCACGCGCTTGACGCGCTTGATGATGTCGGGCAGTCGATCAAGCGCCTGGCCTTCACGCACGTCCACCACGATGGCTGCGCGCTCAATATCTTTGGATTTTTCCACCAGCCCGGCAAACTCAGGCATCAATTCAAGCGGCAGGTTATCTACCGCCTGGTAACCGAGGTCTTCAAATGTTTTGAGCGCGGACGCTTTTCCAGCCCCGGAAATGCCAGTGAGAATAACCAGCTCCTTTTTAGAGGCCCTGGCCGTTTTTCCCTTTTCCGTTGATCGACGGCGACGCGCACCGGAGGGCGAATGTGGTGGAACCATGCGCCCATCCTACACCTGCCGGCGCGCACTCTAAACACGCCGTTTGCTGAACTGTTACTCGAAGGTTACGACTCGATGCTTAGGGAACCTCAACTAGTTCCATCTGTCCATCGCGACGGCGATGCAGCACGAACAGGTCGCCGACCCGGTTGCGGAAGATAAGCAAATCACGGTCGCGGAATTCCGCGTCTTTCACGGCTTCCTCAATGGTCATCGGCTTTACAGCGATGGCTTCGCCGCTGGTCATGATGTGCGGCTCGACGATGGTTGCGCTGACCGGGAAGGAATGCACTGCGATTGACGTTTTTACCTTCGCGCGGGTCAGCTTGCCGTTTTCCGCAAGCCCCTCAGGCTGCGCGCCGCGCTTGGCATGAGCCACGGGCGGGGCGGTGAGGACCTTATCCAGCTTGGGCATTCGCTTACGCTCAAACTGACGGTCACGATATTTCAGGGCCTGGTTTTCAGCGTGCTGGATGGCGACGCGGAGAGCCGCCTCAACCGTGTCGGCTTTGCCGGCGGCTTCAATGGTCTGCAGTCTCGCCTTGATGGTTAACTCCGCAATCTGGAGATGACGCTGCGCGCGAAATGTAATGCTGGCGCGCGCGGTTCTTCCCAGGATTCTGCCTACCCGCTCCAATCCTTCTTCGGCTTGAGAACGTACTGACTTGGGAATGCTAACTTGCCTTGCGGTGAACTCCACTTCCATGGTTAGCCTCCGCTTTTCCTTGTCCAGCGAACCGCGCTGGAGAGAATGGGATTGTATAGCATTTCGCCGAAGCACGAAATGCCCGGCAATCCAGTGTCTGGCAATTCTACGATTCCGGACGTCCTTACGGCGAGGATTCCGAGATATGAGGAGGCTCGAAGGGCAGAATTCGGGACGATGCCGACTCAGCCCCCTGCTCCTGCAAGATCCTCTCGGCGGCGGCGGCTTCGATCTGACTGTTGATCTCAGCACCTAGCAGCAACATCAGCCCCGTAATGTAAAACCACGTCAGCAGGATGATGACAGCACCCAAAGACCCGTAGGTCATGGTGTAGCTATTGAAGAAATAGAGATATGCGCGCAGAGCTAGAGATGCCAGCAGCCACCCCGCAATTCCGACGGCACCGCCGGGGGTAAGCCAGTGCCAGCGGCGCGTCTTGGAATCCGGCGCCCAGTAGTAAAGAACTGCGAAAGTCAGTGCGAGCAATGCGCCGGCCACAATCCAACTCGCCAGGCGGATGGCGATCACAGCCGCCAGGCGCATCGACCTTTGCGGAATTCGGTGCTCCGCCAGGTGAGCAAAATAGTCACCTCCCAGCATGGAAGTAAGGCCGAGCGTAACCACGATGACAAGCAGGATGGTGAGACCAATCGCCTGAATTCGGGCCACGATGTAGGAGCGGGAATCTTCAATCTTGTACACGCCATTCAAGGTGTCCTGGATGGCTGAAATGCCGACTGATGCGGACCAGATAGCCGCAATCAGCCCGAAGGTCAGCTTTCCGGGTGTTGCGGCGGCGGTTGTTTCGTTGAAGGTGCTTAAGACCGTTCCCAAAGCAGCGGTAGGAATGACGACTGCCAGATAATCGAGAAGCCTGTCATAGAACTGGTAGGCCGAGCGGGCAGCCAACCCAAGGACTGATCCGGCGCAAAGCAGGGTGGGAAAAAGCGCGAAAAGAAAATAGAAACCAAGCTCGGCTGCATGACCAAATATCCGGTCATATATCAGGGCCTTCCAGGTTCGAGCCGCGACTACGCGAAACGGAACCCCTTGCAGATTCCACAACGACTCAAGAGGCGAGTGCGCCACCATCTCCCAGATTCGCCGTTCCCGGCGCTTCAGCCTGTGATCCACAGTTGGCTTCTGGGTAGAGATATCCGGCCCCTTTGACGCATTCTATCCGTCAAACACACCGGATAGATGCCGGAGTAGTCGGGTTCGATGGCCCGGCGTCTCGCCAGTCCTGGGCATCAGGGAATATTCTGGGATGACGCACCGCTCAAACGCATCGGCCCAATCCGAGCAAACACCGCTTATCTACCCGCATCCAAAAGGCTAATGATGTTTCCCGATGGGATTGCCCAGCTGACAACTCCGCGACCCCTGCGAATCGCGACCTGGTTCTCGCTTTGGCTGTGCATCTCACTGATCTGCGGCTCGTGTGTGAGCCTCTGGGCACAGGTGACTAAGGATTCTGAAATTCCTCCGGCCGAGCAGATACTTGCTTCTTACGAGGGTCAAGCCGTCACGTCCGTCGATATTGCGGGCCGCCCCGACCTGAAGGTTGATCAATTCATGCCGGATATCGATCAAAAAGCGGGCCAGCCCTTTGCGAAGGAAAAGATCGATGCCACGGTGGCAGCACTTAAGACAGCCGGCAAATTTGAAAACGTGCGCGTCAAGGTAGACCCGGAGGCTGATGGGGTCCGTGTGCTCTTTGTCATCGAACCGGCGGTTTACTACGGAATGTTCGAGTTTCCCGGCGCCGGCCGGTTTCCCTACTCCCGGCTGGTACAGGTGGCCAACTACACCAGCCAGGCTCCCTATAACGCGACTGAGGTTGAGCAGGACCGCCAGTCGCTTGTCCGCTTCTTTCAGGAGGCGGGATATTTTCAGGCCCAGGTCACGACCGAACTCAAGATTGATTCACGGCATGGAATTGCCAGTGTCGTGTTTCGTTCCAACCTCGGTCCGAAAGCCAAGTTCGGCTCCATCGACATCAACGGGCTACCACCGTCTGAGACTTCTGATATGCAACACCGTCTGACTACACTCATGGCGCGGGCTCGTGGAGCGGCCATTCGCAATGGCAAGACCTATAATCGCTCCACGTTAAACAAGGCAAGCAACTACATCCAGTCCCGATTGGCGAAAGAAGGTTTCCTTGCCGCTCAAGTCAAGCTGCAGGGGGCCGAGTACCACGCCGATACCAATCGCGCGGATGTGCAATTCAACGTGAGTCCCGGCGCCAAAACCAACGTAGAGATTGCCGGAGCGCACATCTGGCCATGGACGAAGAAAAGTCTACTTCCTGAATACCAAGGCGTAGGCGTGAATGAGGAGACTCTGCAGGAGGGCCAGCAAGCGCTCACCTCCTACTACCAGGCCAAAGGCTACTTTGATGTGAAAGTAACTTCAGAAATGACCGGCGACGAGAAACTGCGTACGGTTGTCTACCACGTCACGAAAGAAAAGAAACACAAAGTCACCGACATCCGCATCAGCGGCGAATCGCAACTGAAGTCGGACGATCTGGAGCCGCAGCTCGCGGTTCAAAAGAAGCGTTTCTTTTCGCATGGCAAGTTCAGCGATCAACTCGTCCGCACCAGCGTCAATAACCTGAAGGCGGTTTACCAGGCGCAGGGATTCAGCACTGTGCAGGTTACATCGTCCGTGACGAATCATGGGGGCGATATTCAGGTTGCGTTTCACGTGATAGAGGGACCGCGCGACATCGTGAGCTCGTTTTCGATTGAAGGAGCCAACACATTTCCTCAGTCGCAATTCGCACCTAAAGGCATGAAAGTGGCGGTTGGGCAACCATATTCGCAGGCAAATGTCCGGTCTGACCGTGCCTCCATAGTGGCCAACTATCTCAAGGCCGGGTATCTGATTTCGAGTTTTCGCGAAACGGCGACTCAAGTCTCCAAGAACGACCCGCACCACATCAACGTTGTGTATCACATCTACGAAGGTCCTCGCGTGTTCACCGCAGAAGTTCTGACGCTGGGACGGGTCCACACTCAACAACGCTTGATCAATGAAGAAATCGCATCCATCAAGCCGGATCAACCGCTGACCGAGACGAATCTGCTGACTTCCGACAGCAATCTTTACAGTTATCCTGGCGTCTTCGACTGGTCTGCAATCGATCCCAAAAGCCAAATCACCACACAGACTAAAGAAGACGTCGTGGTGAAGGTGCACGAAGCGAAACGCAATGATTTCACTTACGGGTTTGGTTTCGAGGTTATCAATCGCGGGGGTAGCGTTCCGAGCGGAACGATTGCGATACCGGGCTTACCACCCGTGGGACTGCCTTCAGACTTCACCACAAATCAGACCACGTTTTACGGCCCGCGCGGTTCCCTGCAGTACACACGCAACAATCTACGCGGCAAAGGGGAGTCGTTATCGATCACGGCATTTGCCGGGCGGCTCGATCAACGCGCTGCGATTTACTACATCAATCCCAATCTGCGCTGGTCAAGCTGGAAATCAACGATGTCGTTCACTGCGGAACGCGATGAACAAAATCCAGTTTTTTCGTCGCAACAAGAGACCGCCACCTACCAAATCCAACGATTTATCGACGGCGCCAAAAAGAACCTCTTCTTCGTAAACTACACGTTCAATAAAACGGACCTCACCCGCATTGAGATTCCAGAACTTGTGCCTACCGCGGATGAACACGTGCGTCTCTCCGGCTTTGGCGCAAACCTCACCCGCGATACCCGCGATAATGTTCTCGATGCCCACAAAGGGGTGCTTGGTTCTGTTGCAGTCAACATCTACTCCACAGTGCTGGGCTCCAATGTTGACTTTGCGAACCTCACCTCACAGGCTGCGTTCTACAAAGAGAAATATCATCATATCGTGTGGGCCAGCAGTATTCGTATCGGTCTTGCACAGCCATTCGCAAGTAGCAGAGTTCCGCTGAGCGAAAAATTCTTTACCGGTGGCGCCAATTCGCTGCGCGGTTTCCCGCTGGACGGCGCCGGGCCACAACGCAACGTATACGTCTGCAATCCGGACCAAACCGCGCCTGATTGTCCGCAGATCAATTTACCTAACGGCGGGGACGAATTGCTCGTAATCAACACTGAAGCGCGCATTCCGCTGCCCGTGAAGAAGGGCCTTAGCATCGTGCCCTTTTATGATGGCGGAAATGTTTTCCCCCGTATCGGCTTTCACGATTTCACTTCCCTTTATTCAAACAACGTCGGCATCGGCCTGCGTTATTCCACACCTGTCGGACCTATCCGATTCGATCTCGGACGAAATTTGAATCCCGTCCCTGGTGTGAACGCTACACAATATTTTGTCGGCATTGGCCAGGCTTTCTGAGGAGTCTTCTCGTGGCAATCATGCATCGATCCAACGAATCCGATCCACGCGAACCTCAACAACGCCGATCCTTCCGCCGCCCTTTGCTTATCGTCGGCAAGTTTTTTGCGACTGCCATCGTCTTCCCCATACTGCTCGGCGCTTTCGTTTTCTTTGCTTTACTGAATAGCTCGCGGGGGCACGCGTATCTCATCAACCTCATCCAGAAGCAGGCATCAGAGAGCCTGGGTGTCCCTGTCCGACTCCAAAACCTGGATCTGCACCTCGCCACGCTCAGCGTCGATCTGTATGGCCTCACCATCGATGGCGCTGGTCCGCACTCCAATCCGCCGCTGCTCCAGGTACAGCACGCTGAGGCGGGCGTGCGCGTAGTTTCAGTATTCGGCCGCGAGTGGTATTTCGACAGCATTCGCATCGACAACCCTGTTGCGCAGATTTTTGTCGACAAGAACGGCGTCACAAATCTTCCGAATATCAAGAGCAGCAACAGCAGCAGCAATACATCCGTCTTTGATCTGGGCATTCGGCATGCAGTACTCACGAATGGAGCAGTCTTCTACAACAACCAGCCGAGTGCAATTGCGCTTGATCTGCGCGACGTTCAGTTCAATGCAAGCTTTAACAGCCTGCTCAAGAAGTATTCGGGAACGCTTGCATACTCAGACGGGCGCTTGAATTATTCCGGCACGCAGGCGCCGCCGCATGCACTCAGTGTGCAATTTGATGCCACGCCGAGCACCCTGCATTTCTCACTGGCAAAGATCCAGAGTGGCAACTCGCAGCTGGTCCTCATTGCCACGGTCAACAACTACAACTCCCCGATGGTACAGACTGAATACAATGCCACGGTTGATGGGCAGCAGTGGGCCAGCATCCTGCACGAGCCGTCCATTCCTTCGGGGCTGGTGGCGGTCTCCGGCACCGCTCAGTATCAAGCGACCACAGGCCGCACATTTGTGCAAAGCCTCGTCGTCAACGGTGATGTCAACAGCCGTGTGCTAATCGCGAAGACACCGACCATGCGCGCCGAGGTCTCAAATATTGCCGGACACTATTCGCTGTCGAATGGCGACGCAACGCTTCGAGATTTTCGTGCCAGTCTTCTTGGCGGTGAAGTGACCGCACAGGGCACGATGAAAGACGTTGGCGGGGATTCGCGCTCCAAGGTCGACGCCACTCTGCGCGGTATCTCACTTGCAAATGCGAAGCGCTTGATGGGCGCAGCAGCGTCGACCGGTTCGGTGGCAATCGCGGGCACTCTGAACGCGACGGCAACAGCAACATGGAGCAAGAGCTTCGACGACCTGGTCGCCCACACAGACGCGACGATCCATGCAAATGTGGACAAGGCACAGAGCCCTCAACGTGGCGCAGCAGGCTCCATCACAGGCGACTCGACGGTCATCGCACCCGTTCCCGTCAACGGCGTGCTTCATGCAACATACACTGGCAAGAACCAGGAGTTGGCCGTCGACCATAGCTATTTCCGCACGCTCGAGTCAAACCTGAATCTGAATGGAAAGGTCAGCAAGAACTCCAGCCTGGCGGTCCAGTTGCAGGCCAACGATCTGCGCGAAGTTGAATCTATCGCCAACATTTTTCGCGTTCCCGATCCCGGCCAGCCGCTGCAGACCCTTGGGCTTTCCGGAACCGCTTCTTTCAACGGCGTCGTCCGTGGCTCGACCTCTGCGCCGCATATTACCGGACAGTTCACCGCACAGAATCTGCAGGTGCAGGGATCTTTGTGGAAATTAGTTCGCACCAATGTTGATGCCAGCCCCTCTCAAGTAAGCCTGCAGCATGCAGAACTCGAGCCGGCCACGCAAGGCCGCGTTACCATGAACGCCAGCGCTCAACTGCGCGAGTGGTCGTTCTCAAAATCGAGTCCAGTGGAGCTACAGCTCAATGCATCGCAGCTCGATATCAGCGAACTCGCCAAGCTCGCAGGGCAGCAAATTCCCGCAACGGGCACGCTTGCCGCAGACATCAAGATGCACGGCAGTGTGTTGAATCCGGAAGGCAATGGCACGGTAACTCTTACCAGGCCGCAGCCTATGGCGAACCTATCTCGACTGCGAAAGTTACATTTAGCGGCAGCGGAGATCAGGCACGTGCGGACTTATCCATTGCTGCGCCAGCCGGGACAATCGAAGCCGAAGTAACTGCGAGCCCCAATAACAAGACTTATACTGCAGAACTAACTTCGTCCGGCATCCATCTTGACAAGTTACAGACCCTTAAAGCCAGCAACGCGAATGCGACGGGCGTGGTGAGTATCAGCGCACGGGGAAAGGGAACATTCGACAATCCGCAGGTTGACGCGACGTCCAGATTCCCAACCTGGTTGTGCAGCAACAGACCATCTCAAACATACATTTGCAGGCCAGCCTAGCCAACCACCAGGCGACTGCACAACTCACGTCTTCCGCAGTCAATACTTCCATCAATGCCAGCGCAAAGGTTTCGCTCACAGGTGACTATGCAGCGGACGCCACGCTCGACACGCAAGGCATTCCGCTGGGGCCGCTGCTGGCGGTTTACGCACCCGATCAGGCCGCGAATATTACCGGTCAGACTGAGGTGCACGCAACCCTGCACGGCCCGCTCAAGAACAAGCAACTGCTTGAGGGCCACGTTACCATCCCGGTGCTCAATCTCGCTTATGGCAGTACCGTGCAGTTGGCGGAAACGGCACCAATTCGCGTCGACTATAAGGACGGCATCATCAAGGTGCAGCGCTCTTCCATCCGCGGCACCGACACCGATCTGCAATTCGAGGGGACCATCCCTACTATTGGTAGCGCGCCAATGTCTTTGATGCTCGTTGGCAACATCGACCTTCATCTCGCACAACTGTTTGATCCCGATCTGCACACATCCGGCCAGATCAAATTCAATATCAATTCAAGCGGCGCGGCTCGCGGCCCCGACTTCGGCGGCACCATTGAGATTGTGGACGCCGCAATGGCCACTCCCGATTTGCCCGTTGGCCTGCTGCACTGCAACGGGAAGATGACGCTTAACAAAGATCGCATCACCATCACGCAGTTCAAGGGCAGCATGGGAGGCGGCGAACTCACAGCACAGGGTGGAATTGCCCTTCGTCCTTCAATTCAGTTCGATTTGGGTGCCACTGCGCGCGACGTGCGCATGCTTTATCCGCAAGGCATGCGCGAATCCATCAATGCCAATTTGCGTTTCACCGGTACTACTACTAATGCCGTCCTCGGTGGCAACATCAACCTTGCCGATCTTTCATTTACCAACGCATTCGACCTCAACAGTTTCATTGACCAGTTCTCCGGCGGTGTCGAAACGCCGCCTTCGCAGGGATTTACGCAGAATGTAGCGCTCAATCTCGCGGTGCGTTCGTCGAATAACGTGAATCTGATAAGCCGCACTCTCAGTGTGGGTGGTTCGGCCAACCTGCAGGTGCGTGGAACGATGGCGGAACCCGTGATTCTGGGCCGCGCCAATCTTACCGGGGGGGACATCATTCTGAATGGGAATCGTTTTGTCCTCACCGGAGGTACGATTCAGTTTGTCAATCCATCGACGACGCAACCGGTCGTCAATCTCACTCTCACGACTTCGATTCAGCAATACAACATCAATCTTCGCTTCGACGGACCGGTCGATCAGTTACGCACGCAGTACACCTCTGACCCTGCACTGCCCGCGGCGGACATCATTCATCTGCTGGCCTTTGGCCAGACATCGGAAGCCAGCGCGGCAAACCCGACTCCGGCCAACCAGGCTGCCCAGACTCTTGTGGCTAATCAGGTTTCGAGCCAGGTTACGAGCCGGCTGTCGAAGGTCGCGGGAATCTCGCAGCTCTCCATTAACCCGGTTCTTGCGGGCGGGAGTTCTCAGGGGCCTGCAGGCGCGAACATTACTGTGCAACAGCGCGTCACTAGTAACCTGTTCATCACGTTTTCAAGCAACGTTCAAACTACCCAGGGGCAGACCATCCAGGGGCAGTACCAAGTGACGCCCCGGGTGAGCATAAGCGCGACCCGCCAGGCCAATGGAGGCTTCGCCGTCGACGCGCAGATCAAGAAAAGCTGGTAACCTCGAGCCAGCCTTTATCGCGGTACGTGCTTATGCCTGATCCGCTGTGCATCCGTCACAGCCAGAACTTGACCCGGCAGCGCTATCATCTTTGCGATGATCGCGACAGAGTTAGACACGAAGTCCCTGCCTGAAAGCGCCTACCGCCCACTCGAGCCCGGCAAAGAATATCAGCCCATCGTTCCCGCGCATGCAACTCAGCCTGAACTCACGGCGCGGTCACTTCTGTGGGGTGTCGTCTTCTGCGTTATCTTCACCGTGGCTTCGGCCTACTCCGGCCTGAAGGTTGGCCAGGTGATGGAGGCCGCGATTCCCACTTCCATCCTGGCCATCGGACTTGCGCGTACTTATCGGCGCCGATCGACTTTGCTGGAAAACGTCATCATCACCGGAATCGCAGGAGCTGCCGGAGGCGTGGTGGCGGGCGCCATCTTTACGCTGCCTGCGCTCTACATTCTCAATCTCGATCCGCATCCAGTGCAGACCATTTTCATCTGCCTTGCCGGAGGATGCCTCGGCGTTCTCTTCCTCATCCCGCTGCGACGGTATTTTGTGCGCGACATGCATGGCATGCTTCCCTATCCCGAAGCCACCGCCATCACTGAAGTTCTGGTCACCGGCGAAAAGGGCGGATCGCAGGCGCGGCTCCTGCTGCAAGCCACGGCGATTGCTGGAATCTACGATTTGTTCGTCACCACGTTTCAAATCTGGAAAGAGTATGTCGATTTTCAGTTCGTGCCGATCATGCACTCGCTTGCCGACCGCGCACGAATGGTGTTGAAGTTCGATGCCATCGCGTTCATTCTCGGGCTCGGATACGTGATGGGACTGCGCAGTTCGATGATCCTTTGCGCCGGCGGTGTGCTTTCCAATCTGGTGCTGGTGCCGCTGATCTGGTTTATCGGCAGCCACATTATGGTGGCCGTCTACCCAGGCACGCTTCCCATTTCGCAGATGACCGCCGTAGATATCTATCGCAACTACGTGCGCTTTATCGGCGTCGGAGCCATTGCCACCGCTGGCATCATCGGCATCGTCAAGTCCCTGCGGGTAGTGGCGGGATCTTTCGGTATCGCGATGCGCGTTTTTCGCCACGGTGAAGTCGCACATCCGCCGCGCACCGACCGCGATATGCCAATGACCGGGATTCTTCTTGGCATTATTATTTCGGCTATTGCTGTCGCCGCATTTTTCGGCCGTCTCCCTGTTTCGTGGACCGTCGTCGCGGTTGGACTGGGAATGACGCTGTTGTTCTCGTTCTTCTTTGCCTCCGTCGCGGCGAATGCCATCGCTACTATTGCCCGCAATCCAGTATCAGGCATGACGATGCTCACCATCATCATTTCTTCAGCAGTGTTATTGCGTTTCGGCGTCTCTGGAACGGCTGGCATGTTTTTTGTCATGGCGATTGCCGGCATGGTGTGCACCGCGCTTTCTGTTTCCGGGCAAACCATCACCGACCTCAAAGCCGGATACTGGCTGGGATCCACACCAGCCGCACAGGAGAAGGTGAAATTCCTCGGCGTCATCGTTAGCGCCATCGCTGTGGGCCTCACGATCGGCATGCTCGCCCATGCCTTCCAATTCGGCGAGTCGCTTCCCGGAGATATGCGTCCCGTGCTTGCATCACCGCAGGCATCCATCATGAAAGCGCTGGTGCAGGGTTTCATGAGCCATCAGCCGATTGCCTATATGCTCTTCGGCGTCGGCGCCATGATCACCCTGATCCTTGAGATGCTCGGCCAGCCGTCGCTTATTTTTGCGCTGGGGATGTACCTGCCGCTGGAACTTAACACGCCCGCACTGGTGGGGGGATTCCTGTCGCATTTTCTCAACAAGCGCTCTGAAAAAGTCGGAGGAGAACCGGGCAAGCGTATTCGGGAACGCGGCGTCATCATTGCCTCAGGACTAATGGCCGGAGGCGCACTTGGCGGTGTGATTGGCGCGGCGCTGCGACTCTTTCCCTGGTTCCGCGAAGATCTCATCAAGACGCCGTTCTACGGCAATAACGCCATATCGCAATCGGTTTCCGCGTTTGTTTTCATTGCCCTCTGCGGCTATGTCTGGTATGGCTCGCTCAAGAGGGAGAAGGTGCAATGATGATTCAGCTGGATCACTTTGTATCCTCGGCTGTACCTGTCGAGGCTTGGGAAAGGTGATCCTGTTCTCTACGCAAGCGCCGTTGAGCTTCTACGGAGGGCCGATTTACGCCTCCCCTATCCACCTCAGGCCGTGCTGCCTGCAGCCTGCGGCGGCAAGGGACTTCAAGATAGTCAAGGGCGATCAGGGTTCTACAATCCTGGCTCATTTTGAGCGGCGGGCAAGATTGACGTCGCGATTCATGGTACAAGCAGAATAGAATGTGCTCGATGGCCTCTACCACCACTGCGCCGACGCTTAACTATTCTGACCTCGACGGAGAGCACTGTTTCGCTCTTACAGCAGATTGCACCTCGATTGGCCGCGCTCCCGACCAGGACCTCGTGCTCAAGGAGGCTTTTGTTTCCCGTCGTCACGCCCTGATCACTGGTCAAAACAGCCACTTTGAACTGATTGATGAAAACAGTTCGCATGGCACGTTTGTGAACGGGCAGCGCATTCAGCGAGTCACGCTCAAGGCCGGAGACTGCATCCAGTTTGGATCGCTCAATGCCGCCAGTTTTCGCTTCCATCTACCCTCGGCTGTAACCGAAAGCAACTCCAGTTTGGCTAGTGAGCTGCTTTCTGCTCTTTCGGTCTTCGCACCGACCGACAAGAATATTCCGCAACCGGCGCGGGAAATTGAGAAGCTCAATTTTCTGCTGAACGCAGCTCGCCAACTCAATGCCGGCGGGGCCATCACCGATGTTTTCCACGCCCTGCTGCAGCTTTCGCTTCAACTAACCGGCGTCGAGCGCGGCTTCGTTTTTTTGCTGGAAGGCGAAGAGATGCGGCTTGCCCTCGGCCTGCGTTCTGACGGCGGCACTGTTGAAGAAGACGCATCGGTATCGCGCAGGGCTATGCAGAAGGCGATCGAAAGCGATTCAAAATTTTTCCTAAGCGACACGCTTGCCGACGACAGCGCATCAGGCTGGGCGAGCGTTCTGGCTAACTCAATTCGCAGCATCTATTGCATTCCGCTGCGCAAACACATCTCGCCGGCAGAACCGAATCGGCTGCTTGGCATGCTATATCTCGACAGCCAGATTGGCGCCGGGAGCTTGAGCGAAATCGATCACAGGGTGCTCGATACGCTCGCCAACGAGGCATCTACGCTTCTGCACAACGCGCTGCTGGCCAATACAGAAATCAAGGCCCGCCAAGCGGCGGATGAACTGGCGGTGGCAGCGTCAATCCATTCCGGACTGATGTCGATCACCATGCCGCGCATCGACTACGCCGAACTTCGTGCCCGCAGCATTCCTTGCCATGCCATCGGCGGAGACTTTTACGACGCCATCGTTCTGGACGACAGCCTTTGCGTGGTGATTGCCGATGTATCCGGAAAAGGCGTTCCTGCGTCGATCGTCGCTGCAACGTTGCAGGGGATTATTCACGCTCTTATGCTCACGGGCCAGAGTCTGCCGCAGATTGCAGACCTCGTCAATCGCTTTCTCTGCACGCGGCAGGTGGGCAAATACGCCACCATGATCGTGCTCAAAATATTCCCGAACGGTTGTGTCGAGTACATGAATTGTGGACACATTCCGCCGCTGCTGGTCACTCCCAAGGGAACGCAATACCTTGAAGAAGCCAACCTGATTGTCGGGATCATTGCCGAAGCGACCTACACCTCCTCTCAATTTACGCTTCGGCCGGGCGACCGCATTTTGTTGACGACCGATGGCATTACGGAGATTGAAAACAAGGCAGGCGAGCAGATCGGAATTGAAGGCCTCGCAGGCCTGGCTCATCTACCCGGCCTCGACGCGGTTATCGCGCATCTCGTCAAGGTGCAGGCCTCCGCCGAGGCCCAGGATGACTGGACGCTCTTGGATATCCAGTACACAGGGACGTAGCCCAGAGCGGGGAAAATCGGGCAACGTTGCTGGAGAGAAGCGCCAGCGGAACTCGAGAACTACTTCTTTCCGCTTCCGATCTTGATTGTTCCAGGAGTGGTTGCCACCGGACTCGGGCCGCAATTCTTGTCCATTCAACATGCGAATAGGATACAGACGCATTTGCCACAATCGGGGTGCCCGTCCATCAGGTGCCGTGATCACGCACAGACCCGGCAGCCTTCAGAGAAGGTTGTCTTTGACACAGGCACCCGACCGACCTCAACACGCCCTTTGAGTGCTCTAGCACAAATGCAAAACAAAGATGACCCGGGAAGCTAGCAGAAACGTAACGTGCGCAGTGATGTGAGAATACGACCCGAAGGAAGGCGATTGCAACAGCAACTGAGATTTAGGCTTAGGCGTCGCGTTGGCGCCGCTGATGAGTGGAAGGAATATTCATATCTTCGCGGTATTTTGCTACGGTACGCCGGGTCAGCTGGATGCCCTGATCCTGTAGTTTCACGGCAAGCTGGTCGTCGGTGAAGGGGTGGCGGGGGTTTTCTTCGTCGATAAGCTTGCGGACTTTGCGCTTGAGCAGCAAGAGAGGGGTGTCGGCGCCCTCCGGCCCATTCGAACCTTCGGAGAAGAAGAATCGCAGCTCGATCACGCCTTGGGGAGTGTGAGCATACTTATTGGCCACTGCCCGGCTCACCGTTGACGGGTGCACACCGATCTCTTCGGCCACTTCCTTGATCATCATTGGCCGCAACGCTTCGATGCCCTGGTCGAGGAAGTCCTGCTGCCGGCGCACAATGACTTCGCAGGTTCGCAGAATGGTGCTTTTGCGTTGGGCAATGTTGCGCATCAACTGCATTGCCGAACGGAAGCGCTCTTTCACGTACTCCTTAACTTCCTTTTCAGTGCCTTCAGCAACGAGCATGCGGCGGTAGCGCGCGCTCAAGCGGAGGCTGGGCAGGTCTTCCTCGTTCATGGAGACGACCCACTCCGCACCGCGCTTGACGAACACCACATCGGGCTCGATGAGTCGCGTCTGTTCGCGGTTGTAAAGTCTGCCCGGGCGTGGCTCGAGGGTGCGAATAAACTCTACGCCCGCGTGAGCCTCTTCCGGGGTGACATGCAGCGACTTGGCCAGATCTTTGACATCGCGCTTCTGGAGCTGCGGCAGATGGTCTTGCACGATCTGTGCGGCCACTTGCATCGAGCGCCGCCGCTCCTCAAGCTTGGCCTCGGCTTCGGCCCTCAGGTTATGGTGAGGATCTTCGATTCCGTCGATGTCATGGTGTCCATCGACGCTGTGCTGCGCATAGACCTTCCTCAGTTCCGCCTGCTGGGCTGCGATCTGAACCAGCAGGCACTCGCGCAGATCGGCCGCTGCAATGCCGGCAGGATCGAGATGCTGCACCAGGTCAATGCCGCGTTCAATCTGATTGCTTAAGGCGTCTTTGTCCTTGTTCTGATTTTCTTCGAAGTGTCCGAACGCCTCAATCAGCTCGTCATGGCTGGCCGCGAGGTAACCATCTTCATCCAGGTTGCCAATGATGAACTCGGCGGCGATCGCCAGCTCCGGCTCCAGTGTTAATGCTCCCAGCTGCCACGCCAGGTGATCGGATAGAGTCGTAGGCTGCGAAAGGAAGTTCTCAAACGAGGGCTTCTCGCTGTCTTCATATTCCGGCTGGGTGCGGTAGCCCGGATCAAGGTACTCCTGAAAGTACGATCCGAAATCAATCTCATTGAAAGGATCTTTGGGTTGGGTCGCGGGCTCCGTCGTCCCAGACATCCAGCCGTTCCGGGGGCTGCAGATCGTGCTCCTGCCGGCTCGCCACTTCGTCCAGCATTGGAACGGTTTCGTCAATCTCCTCCAGGACGGGATTTTCCACCATCTCGGCATCGATCATCTCCTTCAGCTCGAGCTTGTTGAGCGCAAGAACGCTCACCATCTGCATCAGGCCCGGCGTGAGGACCTGGCGTTGCGATACCTTCAGATTCAATCTCGGTTGCAACAGCGCCATACGAGGGACTCGATTCCCAATAAGACTCGCTATAAGTGTAATAGGGTAGCAGGCTCGATGCACGCCGCCTGTCTGATCCATGTTCAGAAACGGACGATCCGCAGTCCGAACAAAACGCGTCACTTTCCGCGTTTCGGAACTTCGCCAAGTGGCTCATGGCCGCAATCCACGTCGGATACGGCCATTCGGCTCAATTCAGCGAGAATCCCTCTCCAAGGTAGATGCGCCGAACATCGACATCGTTCCCCAGCTCATGCGGAGTACCGGCACGAAATATCCGTCCTTCCGCAATGATATAGGCGCGGTCGGTTACGCTCAATGTTTCCCTCACGTTATGGTCGGTAATCAGGATCCCGATTCCGCTCGACTTGAGATCGAAGATGATTTTCTGCAATTCCAGCACGGCAATGGGATCGATGCCGCTGAAGGGCTCATCGAGCAATATGAAATTTGGTTGAATACACAGGGATCGGGCAATCTCGACACGGCGGCGCTCACCCCCCGAAAGGGCATAGCCGCGGGTGCCGCGAATGTGTCCAAGATTCAACTGTGCTATCAGACGCTCTGCCCGTGATTTACGTTCACGCGTATCCAGCGCCTGGGCCTCCAGCACCGCCAGTGATGTTCTCTTCCACGGTCAGTTTGCGAAAGACCGACGGCTCCTGGGGTAGGTAGCTGATGCCGAAATTACGCGCCCGGAGGTACATCGGCAGACGGGTAATATCGGTGTCGTCGACCATGATGCGCCCGGTCTCGGGCGCCACCAGGCCGACGATCATGTAAAAACTTGTCGTCTTACCGGCGCCGTTTGGCCCCAGCAACCCAACCACCTCGCCGCGCGAGATCTGCAGGTTTACTCCGCGGACCACCTGGCGACCCTTGTATGTCTTTCCGATTCCCTCAGCGATCAGTGTTTCCATCTAGCTCTCGGGCGTGTCTAAAGACACCCCAACTACTTTGGCGCGGTGGTTACCGTCGTCGTCTTGCGTCCGTCGCCTTCGATACTGACGCTATCATCGCGACTATTGAAAATCAAAGCCTGCCCCGTTACGGTTCCGCGCGCAGGATCGATCAATCGCGGCGGCGCAGCGGCAGTCCCGGTCAGCACATAATTGCCTGTATCGCTTGTATAGACGAGTTGTTCACCCATTCCGCGACGCCCTTCGGAAGAAATCTCCACGCGACCGGTCGAGGTCATTCGGTCTACCTGCGCGGCGGCGCCGTCTTTTCCTGCATGATTTCCCGGCGGCAGCAGAATGAGCTCCAGCTCATTAGAGACCGTGGTCGCATCCGCGGTGCGCGATACTACACTTCCCACCGCACCAGCGCGCATTACCGCTTTGCGTTCGGCGCTCGAATATTTCAAATCGCCGCCTTGTACGCGAATTATTGATGGCTCGTTCTTTTTTGGCGCTCCCTGCCTGCCTGGAACGACGGCAGTCGCACTTACCAATACCACCTGCACGGGGTTCTTGCTGTCCCTCGTGGACGCGGTTAGCGCCTGCTTTGTCCGATCGAGGACGATCACCGGGGCAACCACCGAGTTACCCTGCTGCCACAATCGCGCGCCACCCTTGAACGTTGCCTCGCCGCTCGAACGCTGCAACTCTGCTTGCTGTGCGATTACGTGCGCGGGACCTTGCGCGCCGAACTTTTCAGTAGCATCATTAGCGCCCGCGGTTTTGCTCGGCCGGGATTCGTCTCCAGACTTAGCGGTCTCGCCCGTCCATGTAGCCTTTACGTTGCCCAGCGCGAAAGCATCGCCCGATTCCTGCGACACATTTAACTTGTCCGCGGTCAATTCAAAGCCTCCATCCGTTACCCGCGGACCCTGGTTCAGATGCAGCAATTGACCGGCATTGTCGTAATCCGCATGACCCGCGGTGGCCCGCAACTCGGGTTGCGCACTTCCGGCCTTCGACGGCGGCTGCTGAGTGAGGACCACATTCCCATCCACCGAAGCTGACTCGATCTGCGTCTCTGCACCATTGTTACGGCCGCTCGCTTTCGCAGTCGACGCTGTTTTCAGACGCGCCACCAGCAAATCTCCGCTCGTAGTTTGCCGGGTACCGGTTGCTGCCGTCTGGGCGATCGAGGTGTGGCCGCGTCCAGTCAGCCTGGTCAGCGCTCCGTTTGGACCGAACTCTCCGACCACATCGTCGGCCGCCATTTTCTCCGGAGACGCTGGCGCATTTCCGCGCTGGCTGGTGGCTTCTACCGTTACACCGCCGGTTCCATGAATCGACGCCAGTTCAACCTTGCTCCTGCCCGCACTTCTAAAGGCTATATCCGCTACTGGCGAGATCCATTTCCGATGTGCGCGAACGATTCCCTTCTCTGATGCCACCTCTTCATCGCTCAGGATCTGCACCCCCCGCTCGAGATGCACATTATGCAGCTCTCCCTGCCCCGCAAATGACAGCTCCATGTTCGGAGATGTTCCGTGAATGTGGCGCCCGTTGCTCTCAGAATCGATCACAACACCGCCTTGCAAATAGCCATGGGAGGGCTGGTTGTGCTCGTCAAACACCAACGTCCCTGTCGGCGCAGCGAGGCGGCCGCCGGTCGCTGTTGTCAGGAGAAATCCTTTCGTCGCTTCCAGCCGCTGCGCAGCTCCATCGTCTCTGAAGTAGACTTTTGCCTGCTGTGCATTGGACACATCATTGCGGTAATGCACCGTCGCATCCTGCAGTTCACACACCTGGTCGTCACGCTGAAAGACCGCATGCTGCGCGGACAACGTGACCGGATCGACGCTGCGCTGCACATTCAACTGCACCGCATGATCCAAGACCAGCAGTCCATCGTGGGAGTCATACTTTGCGCCTATCGCACTGCCGCTGGCCTGCGTCAGTGTGAATTGCACCTGCTCTCCGGTGAAGGCCGTGGCGCTGTTGCGGTCGAAGATTAGCTCGCTCGTACTGACGTGAATTTCGCCACTTGCCGCACTTTCTGCAGCCGAAGTCAGCGAATTGTTCTTTTGCCCGGCTTTCAGGGCTTGGTTCGCTGTAGCGTTTGGCGCAATCGCCGGCGCCACTTTAGGCTTCATCAGCGTGATCTCAACAGGACCCACAGCCCTCGCAATTCCAGTCGTCGGGTTGTACTCGAACTCATTTCCCGCGATCCGGTCTACCCGGCTTCCATCCTCGGCGTAAAGCTCAATGGTCACGTCGTGCAATTGCAGAAACACCTTGCCGTCTCTTTTCAACTGCACCTGCTTCGAGGCGTGGAGCTTGTACAGCATATGTCCCCGCACCTCGTGCGACCACACCAAACCGTTTGCTTCTTCCTGAATATTCAGCCCAAGTTTTTGCGGAAGGTCTTTGCGGATGAACCGATTTCTGAACCTGCCCAGGCCCAGAAACACTCCCAGCGCGATGACCAGCAGCACCGCGGCCACCAGCACCAACGTTCGCAGCCGCTCGATCGTGAAGCGCATGTTAATTCGTCATACCCAGGCGCGCCGCCAGCCTTTGCGCCAGGCTCTCTCCCAGTTCACTCCACAATAGCCGCGCAGTCGCGCCAGAGTCTTTCTCCACGGCGGTTGTGAGTTCAATAAGCTGGCGAACGTTCTCTTCAACATGCCGCGCCACGACAGAGTCGAGCTCGATCTCTTCATCCAGAAACGCCGCGTCGCTGCCGAAGTCAATGCGAATGTGACCATCCTGCTCGTAAGCGCCCTCGTCAAAAAGCGGACCATAGCCGGTTACGCGGACCAACCGCTGCTCTCGCGCCCAACGCGGCTCCAGCCCCAGTCCAGCTACTTCCGGTTCCCAGAGGCTCCAGCCAATTTGAAATTCGTAGGCGTAGTCCTCATGCAACAGCTCAAGAGCATCTTCTACGGCCTGCTTCGGCTCCAAACCGCGCTCTCCCCGGCCGAAAACCTTCTGGAACACCGGTGACTCGCTCCACTTGACCGGCCAAACGGTCGCTGAATATACGCGCGCCTCGCCGCCATGCTTCGCGAACGCTCCCAGCACAGAGGTCAGCTTCTCGGTGAGCCCAGCGAGTCGGAGGTTCGGGTACCACAAACTCAGGTAAAGTGTGTCTGCCATCTCTATATCGATTGTAGACGCGGCCTGTCGCCCTGCGATTCATCGCAAATCTGCCATCGCCCCGCGACCATCTCCCGCGAAGAAACATCCTAAGATGTGAACGTGAAGGGAGTGTTCATCGAATGACTCAAACATCTCTCGCCGTCTCAGCTGCTGCTGCCGGAACCATCGCGCTTGGCGACCTTACCGTGAACCGCCTTGGCTATGGTGCCATGCGCATCACCGGAAAAGGCGTTTGGGGACCGCCCGCGGATCGTGCTGCCGCCATGGCTACACTGCGCCGCGCGGTCGAACTTGGAGCCAACTTCATCGACACCGCCGATTCCTATGGGCCCTACGTCTCAGAAGAACTGATTGCCGAGGCCCTCGCACCCTACTCCAATGGCTTGGTGATTGCGACGAAAGGCGGATGGGAGCGCGTCGGCCCCGGCCAGTGGATCCACAATGCCAGCCCAAAGCATCTTGAAGAGGCCGTCGAAGGCAGCCTTAAGCGCCTTCGCCTCGACTGCATCGCTGTTTATCAACTTCACATCCCCGACCCGGCGGTCTCGTTTGACGCATCGATGGAGACTCTTGCACGACTACGCGAAGCCGGCAAGATTCAGCACGTCGCGCTCTCAAACGTGACGCTCGAACACCTGGAGCGCGCCCGGAAGATCGTCCCTATCGTCTCGGTGCAAAATCGCTATAGTTTTGCCGATCGCGAATGGGATTTTCTGCTCGACCACTGCGAGAAGAACGGCATCGCCTTTATTCCCTGGGCCCCACTGGGACAGAACCGCCAGGCCCACGACGTTTTGGACCGGGTGGCCAGGGAACTCAACGCGAAGCCATTGCAGGTAGCGCTGGCGTGGCTGCTGAAACGCTCCAGGGTGATCCTGCCGATTCCAGGAACGTCGTCGGTGGCGCACGTCGAAGAGAACATCGCGGCCGCCGGACTCAAACTGCCCGACGCGATCTTCAAGGAACTGTCTGCCGTTCAAGCGCCCCACGCTGTTCTTCGCTGAGTCGTGGCTGTGTCATCCTGAGCGAAGTCGAAGGATCTGCGGTTGTTCTTTGCATCAATCGCCAAACCATGGGTGCCCCACGTCTCTCCTCTGAGACGTGGGAAGAATGCCTCAGTGTGGATAAACGTGGGTGCCCCTCGACGCAATCATGAGTGTGTAAGCGCGAACCTGCTATCCTGCGCTGCATGAAGCATGCGATTCTCCTCTCCGCTCTTTCTCTTCTCCTGACGCTCAGCGCATGCAAGACCACTCCCAACACGGACTCCGCGCCTCCCAGTCCTTCTGCCTCTTCAGAACGCGCGAAACCGCGTGTTGCGACGGGGTCCGGCTTCGACTACTACTTGCTGAATCTGTCGTGGTCGCCGGAGTTCTGTTATTCGCATCCCAACGCCGCCGAGTGTGCCTCGCACTCGACTTTCGTCCTGCACGGACTATGGCCGCAGAACACCAACGGCAGTTATCCGGAAAACTGTACGAACGCGCCAGGGCCTGCGGATCCTGCATCTTTTAGTGACATCTATCCCGACCAGGGCTTGCTTGAACATGAATGGCACACGCACGGCACTTGCTCCGGCCTGAATGCGGCTGATTTCTTCACCACAGCGCGTACAGCATACAAATCGGTGGTGATTCCGGCGACGCTCAGCAGCCTTTCGTCGCAGACTTCAATGCCGCCGGCCGAGATTATCTCGCTCTTCACCAAGGCCAATCCTGGGCTTTCGCCGGACAGCATGGCGGTGAGTTGCGGCAACAATTTCCTGACCGCGGTTGAAGTCTGCCTCGACAAATCTCTGCACCCTATCACCTGCGGCCCTATTAGCTCCTGCCGCGCAAATACAGTTCGCATTCCGCCGCCGCGCTAACACTGCGGAGCCCTCCGCAGATCGGCCATTTATTCTGAGGTGTGACTGGAAAGTCAGACGCACTCCTCAAGCTCCTGCGCAGGCCCGGTATCCTCCGATCTGTCGGCAAATGGCTTGCCATCGGGATAGCGCTCGTTTGGTCGCTTGCCGTCCTGATGCTGATCGCCGCGCGCTGGATTGATCCGCCAACAACCGCGGTGCACATGCAGCGGCGCCTCCAGGCGTGGATTCATCGTCAGCCTTATCAAAAACGCTATACATCCATTCCCCTCAACCAGATTTCGCCGGATTTTCAGCACGCTGTCGTGGCATCAGAGGATGCGCGGTTTTACCAGCACCACGGATTCGATTGGCATGAAATCCAAATTGCTGCGCAGGATGATTTGGAAGGCGGTCGCTCTCGCGGGGCTTCCACCATCACGCAGCAGCTCGTCAAAAATCTGTTCTTCGGAACGGGACGCTCAATCCTCCGCAAGGCCGCGGAGTTCACCTTGGTACCGATGGCCGAGCTCATTCTAGGAAAGCGGCGTATTTTGGAGCTCTACCTCAACCTTGTCGAGTGGGGACCTGGAATTTATGGTGCGGAATCGGCCTCTCGTTACTATTACCGAACCGCTGCCCGTAACATCGGCCGGCAGCAAGCGGCGCGGCTCGCTGCCGTTTTGCCAGGTCCGCTCAAGCGCCGGCCCGAGCGAATGAACCGCAACAGCGCACGCGTTCTCGAGCGGATGAGCCAGATGGGTTGGTAATCGTGCCCGGTGCACCATGGCTCGCTTCCGGGACAGGGAAAACTGGAAGCGATACCTACCCTGTCACGATCTCGCTAAAGTCCGCTATCCCGGAGAATCCTTTGAGCACACCGTCAATCAGGCCCAGGTGCGCACCACGCAACGAGACATTGGGATCAAGCACCATGACCTTATCGAAGAAGGCGTCCACGACTGGACGCAGCGTGGCGATCTTCGCAAGCGCCTCGCCATACGCACGCTCCTGCCGCAATTTCGCGACCTCGGGAGCCAGCGCCTTTGCCGCTTCATTCAATTTCGCAGCTTCAGAGGAAAGCGTCACAGCTCGGGAGAACCCAGGGCGAATCCCTTCTCGGAGGCCTGGCGAAGAATATTCTTGATGCGCTTGAACGCTGCCGAAATCGCTTCGAAGTCCGCCGATGCGCGAGCCGCTGTTAGCGCCTCAGCACGCGCGATTGCATCGCGCACATCGTCGGCGTCGGCTGCGAGCACCGCGTTCACCACGTCGTAGGCAAAGCCGCGAACATCTTTTAAGTAGAAGTGCAGGCGCTCGCGCAGGAAGCGGCGACGGCCAACGAGCTTCATCAGAGCGAACTCTGGCAGATCAACTCTCTTGTATTCTCACCAGCGAATACATTTCCGGTATAGGCCGCTAACACATCCCTCAGGGTCAGCGGCAGCGCCGGACTCGGCAAGGATTTTTACGATCGAGTTGGCAGCGCGGCGCAAAGCAAATGGATCCTTCGATCCAGTCGGCGCCATGCCGATGCCGAACATGGCAACGATGGTCTGAATGCGGTCGGCGAGGCCGAGCAACTGGCCTTCGATCGGACACAGGGATTTGTCCTCGTGGAGGCCGGGGTGTACTGTTCGTAGATGGCCAGCGCGACTGTCTCACCCAGTCCCTGTGCGCGCGCATAGAGTCCGCCGATCATGCCCTGAAGTTCGGTGAACTCCTTGACCAAGTTCAGCGGTCAGGTCGGTCTTGGCAAGTTCGACCGCTTCAACAATGCGGCTTCGTCGAATGCGACTCCGCCTTGATATCACATGTTCGCTAGCAAGGCTTTGCACGGCTAGGTTCTGCCCAGTCTTCCAGTGGTAGCTGCCCAGCTCTTTCTGGAAGGTTACGTTCTTCAGGCTTTCTACGCGCTCAGCCAGCGGCGTCTTCTGATCGAAGTCCCAGAAGAAGCGCGCATCCTTGAAGCGCGCACGCAGCACACGCGCATTGCCGTGGCGAATGATGGCCTGCCCCTCGTCGTCGGCGGTCGTGTTGAGCACGGCGAGGAAATGCGGGGCCAGCTTTCCGTTCGCATCTTCGACGGCGAAGTACTTCTGGTGGTCGCGCATCACGGTCACCAGCACTTCTTCGGGCAGCGCGAGGTACTCGGGCTCGAAGTCTGCCGAGAATGACGGAGGGCCACTCCGTGAGATGGATCACGGTTTCGACCAGGCGGCTTCATCCTCGCGCCAGCGCGCACCGGCAACCGTGCGCGTCGCCTTGTCCAGCGCTTTGCGAATTGACTGCCGGCGCTCGGCAACGTCGACAATGACGATAGCGGCACGCAGCGTTTCGGCGTAGTCGCTTGCCGAGGCGATCACGACCGGCGCATCGCCGTGCAGCATGCGATGTCCGCGGCTGACGTTGCCGGCGCTGATGCCGGCGATCTCGAGCGGAACAACCGTTGCGTCGAGCATCGCCACGACCCAGCGGACCGGCCGTACAAAGCGCTCCGGCTTGCCCGCGCGCCAGTACATATTCTTGGCCCAGTAGATCGCCAGTACTTCCTTGGGCAGATCGCCAGCCAGCACCTGCGATGCGGCCACTCCCTGGCGCTTGATCGACGCGCCGACATACTCGCCTTTGGGCGTCGTCACCTTCTCGAGAGCACTCGCTTCCACGCCCGCCTTCTTCGCGAAGGCCTCCGCAGCTTTGGTGGGAGCACCATCCTTGAATGCCACGCTTCCACGAGGGCCCGGTGAGCTTCTCTTCCGCATCAGCCTGCGCGGCGCGCACGCCCGTCACCAGCACAGCGAGACGGCGCGGTGTCGAGTAGGTCGTGACGCTCGCGCCATCGTCGAGCAGCCGCTCACGCGTCAGCAGGTCATGCACACGCCTGCCCAGTTCCGCTTCGGCTGTGGCAATCATGCGGGCCGGAACTTCTTCCAGCCCGATTTCCAGTAAAAAGTCAGACATGAATTCTTTCCTGAAGCCATCAGCTGTCAGCTTTCAGCCTTCAGCTTTTCTTTAACAATCCCAGTGCAACTTATTGAATCAGCGATCCACTTACTCACAATCGACATGGCAGAAAGCCGACGACTGATAGCTGAAAGCTAAAAACTGCTTTGCTGCACCGCGTACGCTTTAGCCACGCCCACCGCCAGCGCGCGAATGCGTCCGATCACGCCTACGCGCTCCGTCACGCTGATGGCTCCGCGCGCATCCAGCAGGTTGAACAGGTTTGAGCACTTCAGAGCCAGTTCATACGTCGCCAGCAGATGGGAACGCGCTTCTTCTCCACTGCACTGGCCGTCTCGCTGGCCATCAACGCATTGGCTCGCTTGAGCAGCATCGTGCGCTTCCGCTTCGTAGAGTCTGAAGTGCTCCCAAAGCTCGGCACGTCGGCGTCTTCAAAGTTGTAAACGGAAAACTGCAGTTCCTCGGCCAGGCGAACCTCGCCGTAGGTCACCACCGCGCCCGATCCGGACTCACTCTCCCGGGATCGCGAGCCCAGACGATGTCGTAGATCGAATCCACGTCCTGCAGAAGGCCGCGATGCGCTCCAGACCGTACGTCAGTTCGGCGCACATGGGGTCCAGATCCAGGCCGCCGCACTGCTGAAAGTAAGTGAACTGCGTAATCTCGAGGCCGTCGAGCATGACCTGCCAGCCAACGCCCCAGGCACCGCCCGCAGGCCACTCCCAGTTGTCTTCTTCAAACTTGATGTCATGCTTTGAGAGATCGATGCCAATCGCCTCAAGAGACTGGAGATACAGCTCCTGCACATTTACCGGAGGCGGCTTCAGAATCAGCTGAAACTGGGTGTGCTTGAAGAGCCGGTTGGGGTTCTCGCCATAGCGGCCATCAGCTGGGCGGCGCGAGGGCTGGGCGTAGCCAACGCGATAGGGCTTCGGCCCGAGAACGCGCAAAAACGTCTCCGGCGCCATGGTGCCGGCACCCACTTCAACGTCATAGGGCTGCTGCAGCACGCATCCGCGCTCCGCCCAGAAGGCCTGCAGGCGGAACAACAATTCCTGAAAAGTCAGCGCTGATTTTGGTTGAGAAGACGCTACTGGTATCGAAGCCACAATATCTTCATCTCTTTCACTGGGACTAGGCCCGATTTTAGCAGCCATCGCGTGGAGTTCCTTTAATCGGCCCAGAAGCACCAGAAGCGAATAACCAACGGGAAGCATTGCAATGATGGATCACGCTTGATGTTGAACTCAGTTCTTGATGCTTTTGAAATAGCCCGTTTCGCGTGTCAGACGGCGATCCGATGCGCACTATGTGCACATCCGGCGCAACTCCAACAGAAGCATTGCCTCTCTCGTGGTCCTAAAGTCGCATGGCTCTACCCCATTTCGCGTCTATTCCTGTACCAACAACCTTCTTAAAATAAAGAGGTAAGGGGAAAGCCGCTTGGACAGAAGCACGAGAGTCTGGATCGGCATCGCGGTCATCCTGACGCTGACACAGGCGCTGGCATCCGCGATTCTCAAGCCTGGGCTGGTCCTTACCACCATCAGCGATTTTGCCCTGGCGCTGCTGCTGCTCGCACTCATCGTCGCTTTCGCCAAGAACGCCATTCCGGCCCGCGGACGCCTGCGGGCATTCTGGATCATGCAGTCAGTCGGCTGGTTTATGCTGCTGATCGACCAATTGTTGTGGATGTTGTATGACCTGGTTTTGCAGAAACCCCTGCCTACGCTTTTTGTCGGCGATGTGCTTTTGTTCCTTCCCGGTGTGATGATGCTGGCGGGATTTCTGCTGCAGCCCCACCTTGAACAGTCAAAGCGGCGCGCGCGTCTGGGAACGCTGGATTTTCTTCTTTTGATGGTGTGGTGGGTGTTCTTCTACGTCTATCTCGTTACGTGCTGGCAGTACATCTCGCCCAACGAAGCCCTCTACAACACGAACTATGACCACCTCTACATGATCGAAATCCTGGTTGTGGTGGTCGTACAGTGCGCCCTGCTTAAGCGAAGCACAGGCGTCTGGAGACGTTTCTATGCTTTCTATCTTTGTGCAGTGTTGTTCGGCTACTTCTGTTTCGCGCTTGAGAACCGCGCCATTGAGTTGAAGACCTACTTTAACGGAAGCTGGTACGACATTGCTTACGTCGCTATCCTTCGCAGTCTTCATGATGGTTGCCCTTCGCGGACGGGGTCTGGAGCTTTGCCGCGACACCAGCGACCGCGAAAAACACGGTTCGTGGCTGGAAGGCATCGCAATTCTTGCGGTCCTATCACTGCCAGTCATCGTCCTTACGGCGGTACTGGAAGGCGGTGTGCCGGTCGAGATTATGCACTTCAGAGTGCTGGTCACGGCGGTGGCCATGTTTGCTATGGCAGCCTTGGTCTTTATGAAGCAGAGACTGCTGCATGTGGAATTGAAGCATGCCAATGAAATACTCGAAGAGTCTTCCACCACTGACCCGCTTACGGGAATCCGCAACCGACGGTTCTTTTCGGCAACCGTGGAGCGAGACGTCGCGCAATCCATCCGAGCCTATGCCGAAGGCAATGATGTCTCCGAACGGGACCTGATCTTTTACGTGATCGATCTGGACAACTTCAAGAAAGTGAATGACCGCCACGGTCACGACGCTGGAGACCGCGTACTCATTGAAGCCGCGCGGCGCATCAGTTCAGCAATCCGCAATTCTGACCTGCTGGTGCGCTGGGGCGGCGAAGAGTTTCTGGTAGTCTCACGCAGCGCGGACCGCCGCCAGGCGACGATCCTCGCGGAACGCGTGCTGAACGCCTTCAGGGCGAAGCCATTTGCAGTTGGCATTGCAGACCAGGTGCAACAGACATGTTCGATTGGATGGGCAGCATTTCCCTGGATTGAGGAAGATGTCGAATCCATGGGATTTGAAGGTGTGTTGAAGTATGCCGATCGAGGGCTTTATCGCGCCAAGAAAGCCGGAAAAGATCAGGCTTTCGGTATGGTTCCGTCGCGCGAGGGGGCGAATCCGGTGGGCGGCGCAGCAGCCTTGGCCGATTCGCTTCTGTTATCGGAGTCGGGAGGCAGCGTCGCGGCCGGTCGCGTCATTGAAGTTGTGAACTGATTTCGCTCTGGTCAAGTGAAAATTCCGCCGGCAATCAAGCATCTGCACCACCGCTATTTCTCTTTGCTATACTCCTCCCACTCAAGCAAGGACCTGAAATGACTTCGAATCCCCAGTCTGAAGTGGTTATTCGCCCCGCCACTCCACAAGACGCAGCCGGGTGCGGCGACATTTGCTATCGCGCCTTTGCGGCAATCAACGCCGCCCACAACTTCCCCTGCGACTTCCCTCACCCCGAGGCGGCTGCCGGCGCGATTGCCGGAATGTTTTCGGCGCCTGGCATGTACTGTGTGGTTGCGGAACGCAATGGCCGCATGCTCGGCAGCAACTGTCTGGACGAGCGCTCCATTATCCACGGTATAGGCCCGATCACTGTCGACCCCGACACGCAAAACCATGGCGTCGGCCGCAAACTGATGGAGGTCGTGATCGACCGTGCCCACCAGCGCGGGGCTGCCGGAATCCGCCTCGTGCAGGCAGCCTTTCACAATCGCTCGCTGTCGCTCTATGCTTCGCTCGGATTCGACATCCGCGAACCTCTCTCAGTACTGCAAGGCCGCACCCGCGAACGCAGCATCCCTGGCTGCGCCGTCCGCCCAGCTACTGCCGCCGACCTGTCGTCCTGCAATGCGCTCTCTCAACGCGTACACGGATTTGATCGTGGCGTAGACCTCGCACAGTCCGTTCAGCAAGGCACTGCTCTCGTCACAGAACGCGGCGGCCGCATCACTGCCTACGCATCGCATCTGGCCTTCTTCGGCCATTCCACCGCTGAATCCAATGCCGACCTCCAAGCTCTTATCGCGTCGGTGGATTCCTTTGCCGGTCCCGGTATTCTGGTCCCTTCGCGGAACGCGGAATTGTTCCGCTGGTGCCTCGGCAACGGCCTGCGCGTGGTTGAACCTATGACGCTGATGTCCACCGGTCTCTACAATGAGCCTGCGGGAGCGTTTCTTCCCTCGGTTTTGTTTTGAGAGTGCAGCAACCCGTCCGGTAGAATTACCGGGCTCGTTCCGCGGAGGTCTTCGCATGCTTCCCATGCAGTCCACGATGTCTGACTATCAACTCACCATTGGCTCCATCTTTGAGCACGGTGTCAGGGTTCACAGCGAGAGTGAAGTTCTGACCTGGATGGGCGACCGTGCCCGCCGCGCGACTTTTCGGGAGGTAGGCGACCGCGTACGCCGGCTTGCAAACGCACTGCAACGGCTGGGCATCAATCCTGGCGATCGTGTGGGCACGTTCTGCTGGAATCACCAGGAGCATCTCGAGGCCTACTACGCCATATCTTCGATGGGCGCGGTTGTCCACACGCTCAATATTCGACTCTTTCCCGACCAACTCACATTCGTCATCAATCATGGTGGAGACCGCGTCGTGCTCGTCGATGCGTCGCTGTATCCGGCGCTTGCGCGGGTCTTAAAAGATCTGCGGAGCGTCGAACACATCATCGTGGTTGGCGATGCACCCGGACTGCCCGACAGTCTTCTTCGCTACGAAGAATTGCTTGCCGCCGAGAAACCTGAATTCACGTGGCCCGACCTTGATGAGCGCTCCGCTGCAGCCATGTGCCATACGACCGGCACCACCGGCGACCCCAAAGGAGTGGTGTACAGCCATCGCTCAATCTATCTGCATGCCATGGGAATCTGCGCGCCATGGTGCCTGGGTCTCAGCATCAACGACCGCGTACTCTCCATCGTGCCGATGTTCCACGCCAATGCGTGGGGCATTCCCTATGCGGGCTGGTTGGCGGGCACCGATTTCCTCATGCCGGGCCCCTTCCTGCAACCCGAACAGCTCTGCCGATTTATCCGCGAGTGCAGGCCCACGATCTCCGCCGCCGTGCCTACGATTCTCGGCGGGATGCTGCAGCACGCTCTTGCGCACTCGGTCGATCTCTCGCTTTTCCGCGTGCTGTTCAACGGCGGAGCCGCGCTGCCCCGCAGTCTTGCGCAGGGGTTCAAGGATCATTTCGGCGTCAAGGTTGTTCAAGGCTGGGGACTCACAGAGACCAGCCCGGTGGCTGCATCTGCACAGCCGCCTCGCCACTGCCCCAAGGACGAAGAGATTAACTGGACGACGAAAACCGGGCGCATTATTCCCGGAGTTGAATTGCGCGTGTGTGAAGGCGATACCGTGCTGCCGTGGGATGGCGAATCGGTCGGCGAGTTTGAAGTGCGGGGGCCCTGGATCACCTCTTCGTACTATGGCAATCCTGCGCCTGAGCGCTTTCACGACGGCTGGCTGCGCACCGGCGATGTGGGACACATTGATGAGCACGGCTATTTGCGCATCACTGATCGCTCAAAGGACGTAATCAAATCTGGCGGCGAGTGGATCTCCTCTGTTGAGATGGAGAACGCCCTCATCGATCACCCTGACGTTCTCGAAGCCTGTGTCATTGGCGTTCCTGACGAGCGCTGGGACGAACGCCCGCTGGCCTGCGTAGTTTCGAAGAACGGTGTGCCTATCGACATCGGCATTCTTCGCGCGTACCTGGCGTCGCGTGTCGCCAAGTGGTGGATACCCGAGCGCTGGGCATTTATAACGGAAGTTCCCAAAACCAGCGTGGGCAAATACGACAAGAAGGCTCTGCGCGCGCAGTACGCAGCCGGACAGATCAACGAGATCATCGATCAGGGCGAGCGGACGAAAAAGGAAACACTCTCCGCCGATCTGGTCGGCTGATCGGACACCTGCTCGCGATGAAATTCTAAGCATTGCTCAATTCAAATGAAGATAGTGCTCCGCTCTCCGATTGAGATCGAAAAGGATCGATACCGATCCAGCGTCAATGAGATTGCCCCGCGTTTTACAAACTATCCACGAACTCGGATAATGGACCGTTCATCGAAGGGGCCAGAGCACGTACGATGAAAAGCCGCGAAAATTTGCGACTCGCTTTCTTGCTCGGCATCCTTTTGGCCTTCCCATCGTCTCAGGTCATCGCCGCCCGCCGCCCCTCAGTCGACGAGTTTACCCGCACGCTCAGCGCGGCCCGATCGTCCAATATTGCCGACGCCGACCTCTCCAGCGCATTGCCGCTCTCGAACTCACCGAGCGCCCCAGCGCGGCTACTCTGAAAGCATGGGTCGCCAATTCCGCTGGACCCAAAACCACCGAAGCCCTCAACACTCTCGCGAACCTCGCTGCTTTCCTTAACCCGCCACCAGCCGACATCCCCACAACCCCGGTGCCAGACTTCGCCACGCAGCGCACGATGATGGCGCGAGCGATCGACTTTGTCGCCCTCAGTCTCACCGATCTCCCTGACTTCCTTGCCAACCGTGTGACCACCAGTTACGATGACAGCCCGCGCCCCTTGAAACCGGGAGACTGGGCCGTCCGCAATGGCGTACATCCGATTGGCCAAGCCAACGTAGAAATCGCGTTCGTTGATGGCCGAGAAACCGACGACCCAGCCGCAACAAATTTACAATCAAAATCTGCACGGGGCGGCCTCACATCCTGGGGAGAATTCGGCCCTATCTTGCGCGTGGTTCTCACCGACGCGGCCAAAGGCAAGCTGGCCTGGAGCCACTGGGAACAGAATGATAGCCGGCGCGTGGCAGTCTTCCAGTTTTCCGTCGCACGCGAGCAATCTCACTACACTGTGAATTACTGCTGCGTGATTGTTCCGGGCGAACCAATACATGGAACTCTAAGGACGGGTTCCACTTCATCGGAGTTCCATCAGACTGTCGGGTATCACGGCTCCCTTTCGATCGATCCCGACACGGGGGCCATCGCACGCCTGGTCATTCAAGCCGACCTTTCGCATGACGATCCAATCGGCCGCGCCGGCATCGCCGTCGACTACAGCAAGGTGCGCATCGGCGATAAAGAATTTACCTGCCCTGTCAAGAGCATTTCTATCGCCGTAGCGCCAGATAACTCCTATGGCAATTCAGGAGGCTCGTTAGCGCCCGGATCGTGCCTAGCGTGCAGCGCGATAGTACCAGAGACTTTTGCCGCAGACAAAAAGGCGTCAAAACTTCTGCTCAACGAAGTCTATTTCCAGAATTATCATCACTTCGAATCCTCTGCACGCATTGTTACGTCACAAGACACCGCGGCGAAAAGCTCAACCGAGATAGCCGCTCCGGTTGAACAAGACGCACCCGCCGGCACCCCCCAATCCGCATCGGTGGAAGCTCCGATGATCGCCGCTACCGAAGCCTCGTCACCTGCATCCGGCCTCGAACCGCCTCCGATCAATCAAGCACCTGAAATCAGCACTCGAGTTGAACGCAATCTGCCTGTGACCGCTTCGAACGATCACAAGCCCGCGATTAGAGTCACTTCGCACCTCGTCAACGTGGGCATATTCGCCTCCGACAAGAAGGGTTATCCTGTTCGCGACTTGAACCGGGAAGACTTTGAAGTTTATGACAACGGCAGGAAGCAGCAGGTTCGCTTCTTTACTCCTCCATCGAGCGAACTGCCCACAAGCCCATCAGCGCAGCCGGTCCTGGCGCAGTCATTCTCGAATCGCAGCGATCAACAGGCGGCCGCGAACCATGCCTCGACCAATGTTCCAACTACAATCCTGCTGATCGATGAAGCCCACATTGCGTGGACGGATCTTAACCACATCCGTCAGCAGATTGTTGAGTTCCTTACGAAGCTGCGGCTAGGCGAGCGGGTGGGACTCTACACAACGACTGGCAATTCCATCCGGATTCTTGCGGAGGCGAGTTCCGACCACAGTGCTCTCATCACAGCTCTGCAAAAGTGGGCACCCTCGCCCCAATCGATCGCGCTGGCGCAACAGGAGGAAATACGCAATCGCCAGCAGATCGATGAAGTCCGGCTTCCCGCGGACATCGCCGCAGTGAACGGCGCTCCCACTGACGAGCAGGCATTTGAGAACGTCTCCGATCCACAGCTTCGCAACCTGGGCGACAGCGCCACTCGCGACTCGATGATGCTCTTCACCAGCGTGGCTCGCCACCTTGGGGCCATTGCCGGGCGCAAAAATCTCATCTGGATTTCCAGCGACAATGTCTTTGCGACTTGGCAGGACCGTGCTGTCAACAACGAGCGAGGTCCCGACTCCCTCGATGCCCCTGCGCGCCATACCCTCGAAGCAATGAACGATGCGCAGGTCTCGGTGTTCCCTCTCGACGCATCTCAGCTCGAGGGCGGAGCGATCACGGCAGACCTACAGCACCGCAACGTCGAACTCTCTCCGGCCGCCACAGATGTGGCCGCACTCGGAGGCGGAAGTACGGGCCGTGAAATGGCGCCCGGGCGCAACATTGCCCAGATACAAACGGACATGCGCACCATTCAACAGCCAATCCAGCAGGTCGCCGATGCTACCGGCGGTCGCACCATTCGCCGCAGCGGCGATCAGGCCGCAAACCTTGCCGCTATCGTGGACGAAGGCCATGCGCTGTACGTCGTAAGCTTTTCCCCTGACATCCCCGCCGACGACCGCTATCACCCTATTACCGTGAAGCTTGCGGACAAACGCAATGTGGCTCTGCGTTACCGCTCCGGCTACTTCTTTGCCAAAGAACCCGAGACCGTCAAAGAGCGGTTCCAGCAATCCGTTTGGTCACCCACAGACCTATCCGAAATCTCGCTGACCGCCAACGTCACTGCAGGCAGCGAAGGAGCCACGATCAAGCTGACTATCTCCGCGAACGACTTAGCACTGGAACAGAAAGAGGATCACTGGCTCGGAAATTTGGATATCCTCTTCATCCAGCGCGACGAATCCGGCCTGCACGGCCAAGTCGATGGACAGTCGCTGAACCTGCAACTCACGTCAAATACCCACCGCGACGTGATGAGTACCGGCATACCAATTACGCACCTCGTGCAACTGGGCCCCGGTACGGCCTCACTACGCATTCTGGTGATCGACAACAGCGATGCGCGGATCGGCTCAATCACAATCCCCGCTGCCGATCTCGAATTCAGGAAAGGCAGACCTTGATGCGGCTGAAAGTATTCCCGACTTAGAGTCGGGATTAGCTCATGACGATCAAGGCAGATCCGGCTGCCGCAACTTCCAAATTCCAATCTTCGATGCAAGTTGCGCGTTGTCTTAGCCCAACATCCGTCCCAGCATCTCCCCTGACTTCAGCTTCCGCTCCATGTGGCGCTCCAGCGACTGCATCGAAAACCGACGCAGATCCTGACCACGTCTTCGCGGCCATGACTCACCGGCAAACGCACTTACGGGCGCACGGAGCATCTTGAGCGCGGTCTGCCATGAATCCGGCGATAAGTCGTTGGCATTTCCGGCGCGATGCACGTGACAGAACAATCCATCGGCGTGGGCATTGAACGTGGTCTCGCCCGGCACCAGCGCTTCGCCGCAAGCGGTGCAATGCGCGATGTCCGGCAGAAGGCCCATCAGGCGCGTCATCCACAAGGCAAAATAGGTCAGCGGCATCCAGGGCTGCTCTACTGTTGTCTGCTCCAGCACGGAGACAATCAAGCGAAATACTGTCTCCTGGGGATCGTGCTCGGGCAAGATTTCTTCGAGCACTTCGGCATAAAGACTCAGCACCGTCAGACGCACGGGGTCGACCGGCAGTGAAAGCGGCGAGCGAATGATCTCGAGTTGATCCAGACGGACCAAGTCCTGCTTAGGCCGCTCCGCAAACCACGCTCGTGCCACCGTCATCGGCTCCAGAGCGCCGCCGAATCGCTTGCGTGATTTGAGCGCCGACTTCGCTACCCCGGTCAGCTTTCCGTAATCGCGCGTGAAGAAACTCACGACGAGGTCGGCTTCATGCACCGGCCAGGTGCGCAACACAACGGCTTCTGATGTCAGCACAGCCAAGCGTGATTCCTCATCGTTGAGCAAACGCACAAACGCGCCCGCCGCAGCGGACGCGTTTTGAACTCGCGCAAATTCTTCTGCGCTTGAAGCAGGTTAGCGGCCGAAGTGTTCGGCGTTCTTCTCCGTGAAGTGGGCCCACTTCTCCGGCACATCGTCCTGCGCGAAGATGGCCGACACCGGGCAGGCCGGAACACAGGCGCCGCAGTCGATGCATTCGACCGGATCGATGAACAGCTGATCGGCGGTGCCGTGATCGGCCTCGTCCTTCTTGGGGTGGATGCAATCGACTGGACAGGCGTCCACACAGGCGGTGTCCTTGGTGCCGATACAGGGTTCTGCGATTACATAGGCCATTTTCTTGATTTCTCCGACAGAGTGAACGTCTCGACGCTGATAGTAGCACACGGCCCCAAGGGCTGACTGCGTCTCAGCTCGCCTCCGTTTTGCGATGCGGGAACCGGATTAATTGCCAACAACATTTGGCCGAAGTCTAAATAACCGCCCGGTTACTCCAAACCCTTCGCCCGCAGCTCCCGCATGGCCGCAAATTCCTGCGCAGATCGGAATCGGCTGCAAGTTCCCTTCCGGCGAACATGTCGTCAAACATCGTCGACCAACTCGTCGTGGATCAGTCCGTTCGACGCCAGCACCTCGCGGCTTTCCAGCTGGAATGCACCACCGGCAAAGTCCGACACCCGGCCCCCGGCCTCGGTCACCAGCAGCACTCCGGCTGCGGTGTCCCATGGATTCAGGTTGAACTCCCAGAAGGCCTCAAGCCGGCCGGCCGCAACGTACGCCAGATCGAGCGCCGCCGATCCAGCTCGCCGCACGCCGTGCGAACGCAGGGTGAACTCATGATAGAAGTGGATGTTCGGGCTCTGGTGACGCTTGCGGCTGGGAAATCCCGTGGCGACCAGCGACTCGGCCAGCGTCGGCAGTCTTCGACACATGCAACGGCTTGCCGTTCAGCGTAGGCACCCTGCCCCGTTCTGCGGTGAACAGCTCATCCCGCATCGGGTCGTAGATTACCGCCGCCACGAATCGTTCCATCTTCGTCCGGCTCCAGACCCAGCTGCGCGCTGCTCCAGCCCCATCGAGACGCAAAACTGCGGAAACCCGTGCGCAAAATTCGTGGTTCCATCCAGCGGATCGACGTACCAGCGAAACTCCTGCTCCATGCGCTCGCGTGTGCCTTCTTCGCCATAGATCCCGTGCTGCGGGAAACACCTCGCCCAGACGGGTGCGGATCAGCTTCTCGACGGTGCGATCGGCCACCGTCACCAGGTCCACGTCGCCCTTGTACTCGGTAGCCACGCCCTCCGCAAAGAACTCGCGCAGACGTGCCCCAGCCTCCCGCGCAATCTCCGCAGCCTGGGGGATCCAGATCATATTTGTCTCGGCTGTAAAAGTCGCGGTCTTACTCACTCGCTTGCCTTGTTTGGCGATTTTCCGTCGGCAACATTGCGCGGTCCGCGTCGTTTGGCCGTCTCGGTAATCGTCTCGATCTGATGCTTATAGATGAACAGGTTGGGCTTGTCTTCGCGCGTCAGCCGGAGCATACCTTCGTCGAAATATTCGATCCACCCGCGCACTACTTCACCGCCGCGTAGTTTTACAGCCACCGGGACCTGGCGATCGCTGAGAGAACGAAGATAAAGCGCTTCCTGTCCTGTTTCGCCTGGTGGAGGGGTCTTCGCGTGCCGGCGTGTAGGAATTACAGGATTCATAGTGACATTTTAGATGCAGCAAAGCACGGCAATGGTTGGGAATCTACTTTTCGGTCCAACCCAAAGGTCGCAGGTGCCCCGAAACCCACTCGCATCTCGATCTGTCTCGTCTCAACGGCTCGAAGTCGCCGAGCGCCGGATTCAGTTTCCAGCGGTATTCGCTGAGCTCTTCGTCAAGGTGATTTGCTGCTGGTCCGCCGTTGCTACTTTTTGATAAAAATCGTGCAGGCTCCCATATTCCTTCGAGTCAAGGATTGTGTAGTTGTAGACCAGGTCGCGAA
>CAWDJR010000024.1:0-36186 GCA_963802565.1 uncultured Acidobacteriaceae bacterium
CACGTATGCGCCAGCCTGTTTCAGCGCTTCAGTGTAGGCCATGTATGCTGCCATGCCCTGTTGCTGCTGTTCCTTGGTCATGCGCTGGAAACCGGCTTCTTGTGCGTAAAGAGTCAACAAATACTGCATGGGATGATCCTCCGTTTCGAATTTTAGGCGGCGGTTCAAAGCGCCGTCACCACCATGACGCGCGACGCGTTCGCTTTTCGACAGGAGACTGACTTTTTTTATGCGCGACGATTCTGTTGAAATCAGAACATGCGCAGGTCGCCGGAGGGTATGGCAAACTTCAGCAGGCCGAGTTCTCCGGCCAGGCGCTCGAGTTTGGCGCGTGTTGCGGGCATGGGCGGCACCAGCGGCAGTCGCACGGTGTCGGATGCCCGGCCCATCAAATCGAGGATAGTTTTCACCGGGCCAGGGTTTGATTCCCAGAAATTAGCTTCGAACAGGCGTCCGTAGCGGCGCTCAAGTTCGCGGGCTTCGGCCCAGTCGTCATGAAGGGCGGCGCCGATCATGCGCGCCATCTCCGCGGGAATCTCGTTGGAAGCGACGCTGATCAATCCCTGTGCGCCGACGCCGATAGCAGCCAGGCCCAGGTTGTCGTCGCCGGAAAAGACTTTGAAGCTCGACGGAAGCGAGTGCACAAGCTCGGCGATCTGGGGCAGTTTGCCGCTGGCTTCCTTGATGGCCTCGATGTTGGACGCCGCCGCAGCCAGGCGAACGACGGTAACGGGGTCAAGATTGACACCGGTACGCCCGGGCACGTTGTACAGGCAGATCGGGATGGGGCTCACCATCTTGGCAAGAGCCAGAAAGTGTTGAAACTGACCTTCCTGTGTGGGCTTGTTGTAATACGGGTTGGCCGAAAGAATCGCATCCACACCGCGCACTTGCCGCAGCATCGAAGCGAGACGCAGCAGAGTTTTCGTGCAGTTATGGGTGCATCCGGCCCACACGGGTACGCGTCCGGCTGAGGCTTCAATGACGATGCGAACCGTACGCAGCCATTCGTCTTCATCAAGCGTTGCCGCTTCGCCGGTGGATCCGCAGGCCACAATGAAGTCGATGCCCGCGTCAATCTGCCAGTTCACCAGCGCCCAGAGCGCCGGTTCGTCGATCGATCCGTCCGCCCGGAAGGGCGTGACGATTGCCGTACCGCAACCCGTAGTTTCCATCACTGAAAAGTGTATATCGCAGGGCGGTGGACATGGGTGTGACGGGAAAAACAGGATCAGGGGACTAATGTCCAGAGATGGTCGACGATGATTGATATTCCGAGTCCAGAATCGACATCAGGTGAAGATTGCACCAGCATCCATCGCGACGGGCGGCTTCCCGCATGACGCCTTCATATTGCAAGCCGACGCTTTCGTAAAGATGGCGTGCGCGGGAGTTGTCTTCGAAGACGTCGAGGAAGAAGCGATGCGCGCCGAGTTCCCTGAAAGCGATGCGGATCAGTTCCTGGAGCATTTTCCGTCCCAGGCCGCGCTCGGGAACGGCGACCACGATCCGCTTGAGTTCAATGGCGCGGGAATCCTCACGGATGCCGCGCAGAATAGCGTATGCCTGAACCTCGCCCCATTCGGCTTCGCTGACATAATAGCGAGCGTCGCCTCCGGTCAAGGTGGAGTGGTGACGCTCGTCGCTCCATTGCCCGACGAACTCGCGGGCCATGGGGGTGCGTTCGAGGGCAACAATGGCGGGGATGTCGTCCGGGGTTCCGAGGCGGAGGAGCATAGCAATGCTCTTATTTTAATGTTCGAGACGCGTGTTCCAATCCGCTCGATTCGCGGCTGTCTGCTTATCGATTTGCACGTCTTGAATGGGTGAGAACAAAGTGCTTCCGCTCATCAACTTCCTGTGGAAACTGCGTTTGTATCCCTACGTCATGTGACGAAAGGCATGTATCCCCTAGTACCTAGTAGTTCCAAAGGGGATGGAAGTGCATATACCATGACCGTTACAGGACCGAAATTCAGACTGCGCAATCTCCGGGAAGCCTGGAAATAGAAAGCGCACTCAACTGAATTCAAAGGATCTTGTTCTGCGAATGCCGGAATGGATTCGCAGGCAGCTTGGCCTTCTTCCCAGATCCCATACGCAATGCCGATCGTCACGATGGGCGATTTAACCCATTTTCGATATATCGGGCTTGTATCGTGTCGAACTTAGACTTGCCGCAAAGCGAAATTATCAGCGGCATCATGCATCGACATTGACCGAGAAAAAGGATCGAGGATCATGATCGCCAGAGCTGAGATGTCCAACGCGCAAACTCCGCAGGGTGAAAAAAGCGCTGCCAAGGGCATGAATGTTGCCCTGATCGGCCCCAATGACACGCACCGGCAGATTGTTGCCCGGGCTCTCTCTTCATCTCAGGGCCGCAAGGTCCACGAGTTCATCGACTATCCCGACAATCTGCAGGATCTGCCTAA
Organism: uncultured Acidobacteriaceae bacterium; assembly: GCA_963802565.1. Taxonomy (GTDB): domain Bacteria; phylum Acidobacteriota; class Terriglobia; order Terriglobales; family Acidobacteriaceae; genus Telmatobacter. The sequence goes on from CAWDJR010000024.1 coordinate 2,436, forward strand.
GATGTTCGAGCAGAACTTCGATTTCGTGCTGGTCGACGTCGACACCGACGAGAGTTATGCACTGCAGATCATTGAGAAGCTGTCGGAGATCGGTCAGTCGGTAATGGCGTATTCCGCCCGGACAGACCAGGAATTGTTGATGGCCTGCATGCGTGCCGGCGCTCGCGATTTTCTCCCTCTGCCCACTGAAAACGGCGCAGAGCCGGGTCGTCCCGAACAGGCCCAGACACAGCCTGCTGTCAGGCCCCCCGTGGCGCCGCCACCGGTTGTCGCCAGGCCTGTTGAGACCAAGCCCGCTCCCGCTCCCCCTGCACCCGCTGCGCGATTCAACGTAACTCCGATTATTCCGGAGAAGACCGCCGAGCCGGTAGCAGAGCACCGGCCGCCAATGCGATTCGCCGAAGAACATACAGACCCTGAAATCGCCCGAGTGATCGAACAGGTTACGGTTTCTTCAGCGCCGGAGAGTTCTATTAGCGAGACGGTTCCCTCTGAATTTGCGGCATGGGATGCTGCCAATCTCCGTCGCGCCCCGATGCCGCCCTCGCCGACGAAGCGGACAGAAACGCGTCCTCGCCCCGCTTTGGTACCCGAGCGGAAGAAGGTTGAAGCCACACCCCGCGCCATTCCCAGCCTTGAGAAACCTGCGGTGCCCGCGATCGAGCGGCCGCCGGTTGCGGCAGAATTGTTTCGTTCCTCCTTTGTTCAATCCGAGGCAGAACCGGATGAAGCTGGCGAGAAACAGGGCGCCAACTGGGTCAAGTGGATTTTGATTGCTGCCGGTCCGCTGGTGGTGGCACTTGTCCTGCTGGTTGTATTTACGCGCTCGTCAGCGCCCCACCCCGCAGCGAATACCGTCAAGCCAGCAACAACACCCGCCCCCGTGCAGAGCGAAGTGCAGACAGTTGTAGATCCGACCGTGAAACCCGTTGTCCCGAAGCCGGCTGCGGGAGCGATGGCAGTGAAGCCAACTTCGGATCTGGCCAGCGCGCCCGCATCCGAGGCGTCCACGCCAGTGTCATCCGATGCCATGGCCGCGCAGCTTGTTGCGCCAACGCGCATTGCGGGTCAGATCAAGAAGACTGCCCCGGCTGATGAAGCACCTCCATCGGCTCCCCCAGCCGTTTCTATGGATGACAACAGTACAGTTCCGGGCGCCGTCTTCGGCGGAGGCGCCAAGGTGAAGATCGATCCACACGTGGTGGCTATCTCCGCCGGTGTTGCCGAAGGCATGCTTCTTCGCAAGACGCCGCCGGTTTATCCCCGGTTTGCCCAGGACGCGCACATCACGGGCAAAGTGGTTTTGAAGGGCACTATCACCAAGCAGGGAACGCTTGAGGGCGTACAGGTCCTCAGTGGTCCGAAGATTCTTGCACCTTCTGCGGTCGACGCGGTGAAGACGTGGCGCTATCGCCCCTATATGCTCGATGGTCAGCCCGTATCCGTTGAGACCAGCATCACCATCGTCTTTGGAACGGCTGGCAAGTAGTCCTCAACATAGTTCTGGAGTCAGTTTTCTGAAGGGCGCTCGAGGTGGTCGATCACGACTACATCGAGCGCCGCTTTTGCGGACTCCAACTTCAGGCCTGGCTGCTCCTGCAGAGCGGTGAAGATCGAGCCCGGGCGACTACAGCTGGTCGAAGATTTCGCGGAACTCCCACACGCCGGATTTGGCGTAGAGCCACTCGGCGGCGCGCACTGCGCCGATAGCAAAGCCGCGGCGCGAGTAGGCATCATGGCGCAACTCAATGAGGTCGTGCTCGCTCTTTGCGGTGACAATGTGCTCGCCGTTGGCATCGCCGACGCGATGCGATTCGATGGGCACATCGACGCCCGGTTGAACCGCACTGATGATCTCCTTGAGCGTGATGGCAGTGCCCGAGGGCGCATCGAGCTTCGAGGTGTGGTGGGTCTCGCTGATGGAGAACTTGTAGCCCTCAATCCGGGCAAGCTCGGCGGTGAGACGGAAAAGTTTTTGCACGCCCATGGAGAAATTGGTGCCGTAGAGAAGACCGCCTCCACGACGCTGTGCGATGGCTTTCAATTCCGGTAGCTGTGCGTACCATCCAGTGGTGCCGACAACAATGCGGCAGCCGAGTGCGAGAACGGCGCGAATATTTTCAACGGCGGCGCTGGGGGTGGTGAAATCGATGACCACGTCCACGCCGGCGAGGTTGGGAGCCGTCAGTGCTGAGGCCTGCTGATTTTCGTTGATGTCGAGTGCGCGCACGCCGTGTCCACGCTCGCGTGCAACTTCAGCGACGAGCGAGCCGGTTTTTCCTTTTCCTAAAACGAGAAGAAGCATTCCATTGCTCCTGGGTAGCAGCTTTTAGCTTAATGCTCCAGACCCGGGATGTGCGGAAAACGATCGGGTTCGCGCGGCACCGTCAAGGACGAGACACGGGCACCCGGGCCCTGGGTGCTTTGCGCCGAAGAGAACGAGCATTTTGAATGATAAATTTGATCCGTGAAGAAGGCTGAAATTCTGCGGTTCGACGGCGCTATCGAGCGGGACCCCGCGATCGACGCGTGGATGAAAGAGCATGCGGGCGAATTGGGAGCGATCGCGCATCAGTGGTTCGAGGTGATGCGCAACTGCGGAGACGAAGTGCGGGAGCTTATGCATGACGGCTGTCCCGTTGCCTGTCTGGGAGACGCGCCATTTGGCTATGTCAATGTCTTTACCGCCCACGTCAACGTCGGATTTTTTCACGGCGCATCGCTGCCCGATCCGGCAGGCCTGCTGCAGGGCACTGGAAGATTCATGCGCCACGTAAAACTCCGACCGGAAACGACCGCAAACAACGCAGCTCTAAGCAAGTTGATTGATGCCGCATTCTCGGATATAAAAGCGCGCGTAGAGAACGACTAGCTTTAGCTATCACCGACCCGGCTCCGCCCCCACCCGGTTTTTCTTACTTATCTTCGCGAGTTGCCACCGAGAAGCGACCCCAGCACACCGCGCACCAGCTGGCGGCCTACGGTGCTCCCGATCGTGCGTGCGGCGCTCTTGACCATGGCCTGCGCCACGTTGTCGCGCCGCCCCGTGCCGCTGCCGAGCACGTTGCCCAGCACCGAGCCGGCCTCCTGCAGCCAGTCGGTATGGCCGGCTGCTGCAGCCTGCGAAGCGTCAGCTCCCTGAGCCGGTGTTGCGGTTGCACCCGTCGCGACTTTGCCCTTGAGCTTCTCGTAAGCCGACTCCCGATCGACGGTCTGCTCGTATACTCCGGCGATGACAGAGCTGCGGATGATCTGGGCTCGCTGCTCCGGCGTGATGGGCCCGATCTGGCTGTGCGGCGGGAAAACCATCGCGCGCTCCACCACATCCGGAATTCCTTTCTCGTCAAGGAAAGAGACGAGTGCCTCGCCCACCCCAAGCTGCGTAATCACCTGTTCGACGTCAATCTTCGGATTGGCGCGGAAGGTTTGTGCGGCGGCCTTGACGGCCTTCTGATCGCGTGGAGAGAAGGCACGAAGCGCGTGTTGCACCCGGTTTCCGAGCTGGCCCAGTACGGTCTCGGGCACATCGATGGGGTTCTGGGTAACGAAGAAGACGCCAACCCCCTTGGAGCGAATCAGCCGCACCACCTGCTCAATTCTCGACTGCAACACCGAGGGCAAATCGTTGAAGAGCAGGTGCGCTTCGTCAAAAAAGAAGACCAGCTTCGGTTTCTCAGGATCGCCAACCTCGGGCAGCTTCTCGAAGAGCTCGCTCATAAGCCAGAGAAGAAACGTTGCGTAGAGTTGCGGAGACTGGAGCAACTGGTCGGCGGCCAGAATGTTCACGACCCCGTGACCACTGCTGTCGACCTGCAGAAGGTCTTCAATATTGAGCGCGGGTTCACCAAAGAACTGGTCGCCTCCCTGCTGCTGCAGCGCAACGAGTCCGCGCTGAATTGCGCCGATACTGGCAGCGGAAATGTTTCCGTACTCGGTCTGGTAGTCCTTTGCGCCGTTTGCGACATGCTGCAGCATCGCCTGCAGGTCTTTCATGTCGAGCAGCAGAAGACCCTGATCGTCGGCAATCTTGAAGACGAGTGTCAGCACGCCTGTCTGCGTGTCGTTGAGATTCAAAATGCGGCTCAGCAGCAGAGGCCCCATTTCACTGACCGTGGCGCGCACCGGATGCCCCTGCTTCCCGAAGACATCCCAGAAGACAACCGGGCAGCCGGAGAACTTCCAGTCGCCAAGGCTGAGCAGTTGCAGGCGCTCGTCGAGCTTCGGAGAGCTTTTTCCCGGCTGGCTGATGCCGGAGAGATCGCCTTTGACATCGGCGGCGAAAACGGGCACGCCGATGCTGCTCATCGCTTCAGCCATCACCTGCAGGGTTACCGTCTTTCCGGTACCGGTTGCACCTGCCACCAGGCCATGGCGGTTCGACATTCCGGGGAGAAGCGAGAGTTCATCTGTACCCTTTGCGATTACCGGCACGTCAATCATCGGTAAAAAGCCTCCATCGTGCGAGATCTACAGTTCAGACCACTGGGGCCACGCCACGCGAAGCCTCGATGTCGAGCCAGTCCAGGACATCCACCCAAGATCTCACATACCATGACATTGATTGTGCCAAATGGGATAGGGCTCAAAGTGCGCCCAGCGCCTGGGAAGTGACGACAGACTCCTGTCCTACCCGGGTCATGCGATTCCAAAGCGCCTCAAAGCGGGCATCGCTCCGTGAGTCAGACCACTTCGGGTCCGTCGCGATCGAAATCAGAAATGGTGAGCGGGCCTGGTAGGCGCGATCGAGCAGGGCATACGTCTCCTCTCGATCTTTGAGGCCAAGGTAGATAACGGCCATCAGATAGGGATCCACATACGCGTGTTTCGACTCCTCCTTCAACTCATTCAGCGTCTCCATTGCGGCTCGACGGTCACCTGAAGCTGCCTGGGTGAATCCGACTTCCGCGGTGATGATCGGGGGCTCAAACCCATTCAGCTTCTTGAACTGTTGCAGATCCTCAAGTGCCTCTTTGTAACGCCCTTCGCGTGCAAGCGACCTCCCCATCCCCCAATAGCCGAGTACGGAATGCGTATCCAGGTTTAGAGCCTGCCGGTAGTAGCGGATGGAATCGTCATAATGGCCGGCGTAATAGTTCACACAACCTAGTTCGGCAGTCAACATTCCTGAGTGCGGATCGAACTCCAGCATCCTCTCCAGATCCTCTTCCGCGTGACGATAGCGTCCGTTGATCGAAAGCAGATGAACCGTGCAGCCGAGTTGCCAGATCGCGTGGTCTCTGGTGTCGGCGGCCTCCAATTCGGCTTGTGCCAAAGGAAGATTCCAATCGTAAAGCAGATCGATCAGGCCCAGGATTCCGTGGGCCTGGTGCATCGCTGGATCCAGCGAGAGGGCGCGCTCGGCATATTGGCGCGCAAGCGGCATGTGGTCGCGTGGCGCCTCGTAGAAGATTCCCAACGCCAGATGGCCTTCCGCCATAGACGAATACGCGAACGCAAAAGACGGGTCGAGGCGGACTGCCTCTTCAAAATCATGAATGGCTTCATGCAGGTTGGCGGGGTTGTCGCGCTGACGTGCAGCCGCCTCGCCGCGCATAAAGCTTTGAAATGCCGCGGGACTCGAGGTAAGCGATTTCTGCGCTCCCGCTGCCTCGGCTGTGTCGAGAGGAATTCCCAGACCCGTCACGGCATCCTGAACGATTTCGGCCTGGATCGGGCGGAGATCCGCTTCGTCTGGAATGTACTGCTTGCTTCGCAGCACGGTTCCATTCTTCGCGTCGCTTAACTCCGCGTTCAACACCAGCCGTCCGTCGGCATTGCGCTCCAGCGCTCCGGTCAGCAAGTAGCCGACGCCAAACTCGCTGGCGGCGTTCTGTTTGTTTACCCGGTCTGCCGCCGCACTCGAAATCACCCTAAGTTGAGGGATTTGCGAAAATTGGCGAATCAGGGTTTCCGTAATGCCTTCCGTGAGGTAGCTGTTGGTGTTGGCCCCCGACTGGTTCGAGAAGGGAAGCACTGCCAGAACTTTCAGGCCCTTCCCGGCAGCGACGGCGGAAGGTGCTCGCTTCTTCCACAATGCGATCCCGCCGACAGCGGTGGCCAGAACGATTGCTGCGACTGCCAGGGGAGCAAGTTTGCGCCAGCGCGCCTTCTGAACCTCCATGCGCGTTTCATCTGCGCCCGGCGCTGAGGCTACGGGGAGAACGGCGCCCGGGCCGTCGCTTCGCCCGGCAAACGTCGCGCGATACCCACCCTTGGGTACGTCGATGATCAGCGGATCGTTGCGGCCCTCACCGGAGTAGTAGTCCCGCAGCCGCGATCGCAGTCTGCCCGCTTCTACCCGCACCGTGGCGTTGATGGAGGGATCATAGGAAACATTCCGTCCAAAGACATCCACTGCAATCGCAAACTCTTTCAGGAACTCGTCCTGATGTTTCAGCGAACATTCGACGATATAGCGCAGAAATCGCTGGCTCCGTTGCGCGTTGGCGAACGGAGTTGAACTCAGTATGCGGTCTAGTTCGGCCTGGATCTCTTTTGCCGATGTCGCTTCCGTCGACTTCATTGCGACCTCTGAATCTTGCAAGAAATTGACGTTTGATACGTGGAAAAAGGGGCCGTAACTTACATGCCGGAACTTACCATATTTCGGTTTTTGGGGCTAGAGTTTTGACCTTGAGCAGACCATCAGCCTGCTGCCAATTCACAAGAGGTCTCCGAAAATGAAAATCCCCAAACTTCCTCTGCTGACAGCCCTAACGCTGGCCGCAAGCCTATTCCCCAATTCACTCAACGCGCAAGCTTCTTCCAATGTTCATGTGTGGGTTACCGGACTCAATGGGCCCCGCGGACTACATTTCGGACCAGACGGAAAGCTCTACGTTGCCGAGGCCGGGACCGGTGGCACCACCTCGACAAAGGGTCTGTGCACGCAGGTTATCCCCCCTGTTGGCCCGTACCTGGGGGGCAGTACCGGCCGCATCTCGAGCATCAACTCCGCCGGCACAAGGGCAACCGTAGCATCCGGGCTACCCTCAACGATCGATGCCATGGGCGACTACATGGGCGTTGCCGACCTGGGGTTCATGGATGGGAACCTTTATGCCCTGGTGGCAGGCGCCGGGTGCTCTCACGGCGACGCCTGGCCGAGCGGCCTTTACAGCGTCAACACCAAGACGGGGGCTTGGAAACTTGTTGCCAACCTCGGCCAGTTCATCAAGACGCATCTGGTGAAATACCCGAACGCTCCCGACTTCGAGCCGGACGGATCTTTCTACAGCATGACCGAGTTTAATCACCGGTTCTACGCGGTAGAACCGAACCACGGCCAGATCGTCTCGATCGGCACCGATGGTTCCATGGGCAGCGTGATGGATGTTTCCGCTTCGCAGGGTCACATCGTCCCCACTGCCATTACATCTCGCGATGGACAACTCTATCTCGGCAACCTCAACCAGTTCCCCATTGAGCCCAACTACGCGCGCATTCTGACCCTCGGCTATGCAGAGTGCAGCCAGGTGTCCGCCCCCGGACTGGATGACACAGGCGCAGAACATAACCTGCATGTCCTGTCGTCTAAAGCGGGATTCACCACCGTGGTGGGAACCGCCTTCGGACCCGACGGGCTGCTCTACGTGCTGGAGTTATCAAATGCCGCCGGCTATCCCACCCCCGGTGCCGGCAAGGTGGTACGCGTCAAGGCAGACGGGAGCATCGAGAATGTGGCCACCGGCCTCGTCGTTCCCACGGCCATGACCTTTGGCCCGGACGAAAAACTTTACGTGTCGAACTTCGGCGCAGCACCCCCGGGAGCTGGCCAGATTGTACGCATCGACCTCCCCTAAACCGACCTGCCCTGGACCTCAGCGGTGACATTCAATCCGTTGCGGCGGCATACCATGGTTCTCTCCCCCAGTGGGGCGTCATCTTGCCAAATCAGGCAGGGTGGCGCCCTTGTCCAATCGTGGTGGCGCCCTCCCCGCTCAGTCGCCTCGGCGCGGAGAATGGCGGTCAGCCGGAAATCCCGAGACACCCCTTCTCGACGGACGAAATGCCCCACAGGCAAAGCGAAAATCTGTTACCATGACCGTCCAGCGAGGTCGTAAATGCAGCAATATGTCATTGAGCGGGAGATTCCCGGCATAGGCAGTTTGTCAGACGACGAGTTGCAGCAGATTGCCAGAAAATCAGTGGGTGTACTCAACGAAATGGGTCCTGAAATCAGATGGCTCCACAGCTATGTCACGGGCGACAAGTTGTTTTGCGTATATCTGGCACCCGACGAAGAAACTGTTCGCAAACATGCGCGCCTCGGAGGTTTCCCCGCGAATCGAATCTCGGCGGTTCGTCGTCTGATCGACCCCAGCCTTGCAGGTTGAACTTATTGCGTTCTGGCCACCAATCGTCCGCCTGCTTCGCCGTCCGATGCCTCTTTGACGGCATCTTCCAGCGGCATTGCCCACCCTTCCATCCAGGCCGTCAGACTTGCGGGACTGCCGAGCGTTCGGCGTGCGAACTCTAAGGCCTTTTCAAGCCTGGCCCGATCAGCGGGAGTGAGAGGCGCCCCTAATCGCTCGCGAAGGCCAGCGGCGGCGCCTGCCCATCGCAGTGCATGCTCTGCGTTTGATTGTGCAGCGGCGCTTGCCGCGAAGCATTCCAGCACCCTGGCAACGCCTCGTTTGTGTCCCAGGTCCCAGAACAGCCATATGCTCTCCGCGTACAGGCGGCGCGCTTCCGCGTTATTTCCCTGGTCGTAGCTCAGGCCCGCCAAGTCTGACAAAGCGCTGGCGATCCCCCAGATATCCCGCAACTGGCGAAAAGCGCTCAAGCTCTGCTCACAAAATGAACGTGCGGCAACAAAGTCCGCTTTCTCTCGAGCGACGTCTCCCTGGTAGTTGAGCGTCCATGCAACCCCGGCGTTATCTCCGGCTTTCCCGAACATGATCAGGCACTCGTCATAAAGCGCCGAAGCCCGTGTGTAATCGCCCTGTAGCTTCGTCACGTTAGCAAGATTACTCAGCGCCCTGGCAATATCTGCGAAGTCGCCGATATCCTTCCATATCGCGAGAGATCGCTCGAAAAGTGAGGATGCGTCGGCCAGTTCTCCTCGATTGCGGGCTTGGACAGCCAATGCATTCAGCGCGACCGCAACTCCTCGTTGATCGTGGAGTTCGACGCTGGACTCCATGCTGTCTTCGAACAGTTGCCATGCCGCATCGAAGTCCCCTTGTTCTCCTGCCAGGACTGCGGCCGCGAACTGCAGTCGTGCACGGAGTTTAGGACGAGCGTCGGTCCTTTCCAGGGCCAGGAGTTTGTCGATGGCATCGCGCCCCTCCGTAAAGTATTCGCGCGTCTCCCAAAAACGAAACAGGGCCGCGCCCAGGCGAAGACTCCAATCAACGTCTCTACTCTTAATCAAATAGTCGAGTGCAGCGCGAAAGTTATCGTGTTCCACCTCAAAGAGGTTGAGCCATTCGGAATTCGCTGTCACCTCATGAGCGCCTTCTTCGGCAAGCACCAGGAAGTAAGCAGCATGTGCCCTTCGCGTTGCGCGTTCATCGGGGCTTGCGACAAGGTGTTCGAGGGCGTATTCACGCATCGTGGAAAGAAGAGTGAAGCGGGTTTCTGCGTCAACCACATGCTGCACAAGACTCTTGTCCACCATCGAAGCCATACCATCGAGCACATCGACGCCCAGATCCCCCATGGTGTCGCATACTGATTCCACACTTTCCAGAGTGCAGCCACCGCTGAATACTGAGAGCCTCCGAAAAAGGGTTTGCTCTGCTGTGTTGAGCAAGCCATAGCTCCAGTCAACCGTGCTGCGAAGAGTCTGTTGTCGAGTCGGCAGATCGCGAGCGCCCCCGGTTAGTAGTTTCAGGCGGCTTTCGAGGCGGGAAAGCATGTCCGATGGCGAAAGCAGCTTGATGCGCGCAGCCGCCAGCTCGATTGCGAGAGGAAGGCCGTCAAGCCGGGCGCAGATGGCAGCTACTGCGGGCGCGTTTTCCCGCGTCAACGCGAATTCGCGTTTCACCGCTGTTGCACGCTCCACAAAAAGTGCGACCGCAGGCAGACGCGAAAGCACATCTAGTGAAGGAATGGACTTAAGATCCGGCAGTGTAAGTGGCGGCACCGGAAATTCATGTTCCCCATAGACGTGCAGAGGCGCCTGGCTGGTAACAGCGATCTTCAGCTTGGGACCAACACTAAGCAGCTGCGACACCACCGGCGCCGCGGAGACAAGGTGTTCGAAGTTATCCAGCACCAGAAGCATCGGTTGGTCCAGCCCGCTCAAATATTCGTCCACGCTCTCCTGTGCCGTTTGAGTCGCGGACTCACGCACTCCCATACCTTGCGCGATGGCGGACACGATTACACTCCGGTCACTGACTGTCGACAGCGAGACAAAGCAAACGCCTCCCTGAAACTCGCTGGCAGCGTCTGCCGCTACCTGCAATACGAGCCTGGTTTTCCCGATCCCGCCCGGACCAGTAAGGGTCACCAGCTGCACGTCCCCCTGGCTTAAGAGGCCCCGCAACTCCGCGGCCTCACGTTCGCGACCAATAAATGCGTTGCGTTGCGTGGGCAGATTATGGATGCGAGGTTGCGGTTCGCGCGCCGGAGCCTCGACGAGACGGTCTCGAACTGCGGCGAGGTCGCGAGCCAGATCCCCTGTCGAGGAGTAACGCTGCTTCGGATCTTTCGCGATGCATCGCTCCACAATCCATACGAGAGGAGGAGGAGCTTGAATCATCCTGGTCCGGTCTGGCTCATCGCGAAGAACTGCCGCCACGGATTCCGCATGGGTGTTCTTACGGAAGGCCGGACACCCGGTCACCATTTCGTAGAGCACTGATCCGAATGAAAACTGATCGGAACGAAAGTCGAGTTCGTTGCCGGTCGCTTGCTCAGGCGACATGTAGCCGATCGTGCCCACGATCGCACCCTGGCCGGTTATGGCTGTGATGGTTGCGTTGGGGTCCTTCACCTCACTTTGCACGCGCAGCTTCGCCAGACCGAAGTCCAGAATCTTCGCGACGCCATCGTCCGTGATCATCAGGTTCTCTGGCTTTAGATCGCGATGGACGAGGCCAATTTCGTGCGCTTTCGCAAGGGCGTTGGCAATCTGCACCGCAATGGCAACCGTCTTACGGAACGGAATAGGACCGGAAGCGAGGAGATCGCGCAGCGTCTCTCCCTTCACCAGTTCCATTGCTATAAATCGCGCTTCATCCACTTCTCCAATTTCGTAAATCGTGACGATATTGGGATGATTAAGCGCGCACGCAGAACGCGCTTCTCGTTCGAAACGCACCAGCGCTTCGGGCCGGCAACATTGTTGAGACGCCAGAATCTTGATCGCGACATCGCGCTCGAGGCGAGTATCTTTCGCGCGATAAACTTCGCCCATGCCCCCCACCCCAAGACGCTGCATGACTTCGTAATGACCGAAGCGGGCGCCCGGAGACAATTGTGGCGAAGCTGAAATTTCCTGATTAGGTTCGGTCATGGATTTCGAGGTCGCGGCATCAGGCCTCTCGAGAGCTTCGTGCCACTGCGTTACTACTTCAATCAAATTGATTTTTGGGGATGTGATAGACTGCCGCAGCAGTAACCCGAATGCGCTAATAATACCGTAGATTTCAGGAGAAGTGCCATGGATCTTCGATCATTGCAACGCCCCCTCAAGGATCGCTACCGGCAAGATCCGACATCCTCCCGAATCACGCTGAGCGCGCGTGGCGGCCAGGCCGATGCGCCAATCGCCTGCTCTATCGATCTGGGACGTGCGATCTACAACGCCCAGGCGCACGCCGGCGTAGGTGGAGCGGGTACAGGCGCCTGCTCGGGCGATCTCCTGCTTGGTGCGTTAGCAGCTTGTGCGCAGATCACTTGCCAGATGGTTGCAGGAGCCATGGGCATTCCGACCGAGAGCATCGCTGTCACCGTCGAAGGAGATTTAGACCTTCAGGGAACGCTGGGAATTTCCAAAGAAGTGCCCGTCGGTTTTGAGAGCTTGCGCGTCATTTTCGACATTCGCGCGCCACAGGCAACAGAGGATCAAGTGAAGGCTCTGCAGGCAAAAACCGAGCAATATTGTGTAGTAATGCAGACCCTGCTTCATCCACCCATCATTGAGAGCCAATGGGTGCAACGGTGATAGCCACAGTCGCCCCCGCCGCGCTAATTGAGTTGTATTGACTGTTCGGTGTGCCGGGGAAATCAGAAATATGCGCGAAGCAAAACTCTCAATCGAACAAAACGCCCTTCTTGACGAGTTCCAAAACCTTCAAGCTGTCGCAACCTCTCTCCAGAGTCTGCAACAAAGCATCGTCGAGCAGATGGCGCAGAGCTTCGCACACTTCAACTGGGTTGGTTTCTATATGCTCGACCCGGCTGACGACCAGATGCTGGTCGTCGGACCTTTCGTTGGCGACCCCACACCCCATGTGCGAATCCCGGTCGACCAGGGCATTTGTGGCGCCGCTGTCAAGCACGGGGAGACTCTCATCGTCGACGATGTCGGCTCCGATCCTCGCTACCTGTCCTGTTCACTCGAGACCAGGTCTGAAATCGTAGTGCCGATATTTGCCAACGGATCGGTCGTCGGTGAAATCGATATCGACAGCCATGCCCCCGCCGCTTTTAAAGAACTTGATCGCGCATTTCTTGAGGAAGTCGCGGGAATAGTCGGCAAGTTTATCGAAGCCCAGCCATCTCCATAGATTTGGTGAGCTAAGAGCTGACAGCAGCCTTGCGCGCTTCAACATCGAACACCAGCGGGTCGGGTTCTTTGAAGAAGGCAGCATGCAGCGAGCGGACAGCTTCATCGGCGTCGTCTTCATCGATCATGAAGCTCATGTTGATTTCGCTGGCACCTTGCGAAATCATGCGCACGTTCACGTGCTTAATGGCGCCAAACACCTGTGCAGCCATGCCGCTCTGCCCCCGGATGTCTTCGCCGACGAGGCACACGAGCGCTTTCTTCCCCTCGTACTTCACATCGGCAAGCTGGCTCAGATCCGCAGCGATGAGGGGAAGCTTGTCGTTGGAATCAACGGTGAGCGAAACCGACACTTCGCTGGTTGAGACCATGTCAACCGGGCACTGGTGCTTGTCGAAGATGTCGAAGATCGCCTTGAGATAGCCGTGCGTCATCAGCATGCGGCTGGCGACGACATCAATAATGGAGAGCTTCTTTTTCACCGCGATGGACTTGAACGGACTGCTGCAGTGAGGCGCGATGGAAATGATGCGCGTGCCTTCGTTTGCCGGGTTCTTGCTGTTGAGCACCAGTACCGGGATGTTTTTGCGGACTGCGGGCAGAATGGTAGCCGGGTGCAGCACCTTGGCGCCGAAGTAGGCGAGCTCGGCAGCCTCTTCAAAACTGATGACCTTGACGCGAAGGGCATCGGGACAGACGCGCGGATCGCTGGTCATGATGCCGTCAACGTCAGTCCAGATTTCGATGGCATCGGCGACGAGCGCTCCGCCGAGAAGCGCAGCGGTGAAGTCAGATCCGCCCCGGCCCAGCGTGGTCGTGATGCCTTGCTCGTTTGAAGCGATAAAGCCGCCCATCACGGGAACTTTGCCCTGATCGAGCAGCGGCCGCAGGTGTTCGGCGGCGCGTTTCTCAATCAACACATCGAGAGGAACAGCTTTGCCGAATTGCGAATCGGTAATGATGACTTCGCGCGCGTCGACGTGCGCCGCATTGATGCCGCGCTCGGCGAAGGCGCCGGCGATGATGCGGCTGGAGAGCCGTTCGCCGTAGCTGACGACAAGATCGGAGATGCGCGGGGTTAGCTCGAGGATGGCAGCGAGGCCGCGGAGGATTTCGTCGAGCGAATCGAACTTCTGCTCGATGAGGTTGCAGAGCGCGGCCGCGTCGGCCGGCGTCTTGATGAGGGCGCTCGCAGTATCGCGATGGCGAGCGCGCAGGCGGGAACTGATGGCGAGAGCGCCGGTGCGGTCGCCCTTGGCGGCGGCAGCCGCGGCGCGCAGCAGTTGATCAGTCACTTTGGCCATGGCGCTGACCACGACGACGGTTTGCTTGCCGGCAGCTACGCGGCCCGCGACAATGGCGGCGGTGCGGTTGATGGCGGTCGGGTCTTCCACCGAGGTGCCGCCGAATTTCATCACGACCAGGCTCATGCGTAGTTTGTTCCGACCTCAGGCGTTTCTAGGCGCGGGTTGCGGTTTCGGCAACGATCTCTAGCTTGCCGAGACTAGCCAGCAGTTCCGCATTCAAAATCGCGGCGCCGGCAGCTCCGCGAATGGTGTTGTGGGAAAGCACGGTGAACTTCCAGTCGAGCAAAGTGCAGGGGCGCAGGCGACCGACGGTGACAGCCATGCCGCGTCCGCGGTTGCGATCGAGGCGGGGCTGGGGGCGGTCCGGCTGGGGCGCAAATTCAACTGGCTGCTCCGGAGCCATGGGCAGATGCTGGCCGGCCAGCGGCTTGAATTCAGCCCAGGCAGCGAGCATGTCTTCATGCGTGACGGCGCGGCCAAGCTTGTTGCCAAGCTTGATTGAGACGCTCTCGGTATGGCCATCTTCCACGGCGACGCGATTGCAGTGGGCCGAAATCTTCGCCGCGAGTGGTGTGACGTGGTTGCCATCGAGATGGCCAAGCAATTTCAACGTCTCGGCTTCCATCTTTTCTTCTTCGCTGCCGATGTAGGGGATGACATTTCCGAGGATGTCCATCGAAGGAACGCCCGGATAGCCGGCTCCGGAAACCGCCTGCATGGTGGTGACAAAGATCTGCTCGATGCCGAAGCGCTCTTCAATAGGCTTGAGGGCCATCACCAGTCCAATGGTGGAGCAATTCGGATTGGTGACCATGTAGCCGCCGGAGTCGCGCCGCGACGGTTGCTCCTCGATCAAGTGCAGGTGGTCGGCGTTGATCTCGGGGATAACGAGGGGCACATTGGGCGCCATGCGATAGGCGCTGGAATTCGAAACCACCGCGCAGCCGGCGTTGGCAAACTTGGGCTCCATTTCGCGGGCAATGGCGGCGTCGAGCGCGGCAAAAATAATCTTTGGCGCCCCTTCAGGCTCGGCCGGGGAGACCGTCATGCGCGCAACGCGCTCGGGCATCGGAGTGTCGAGGCGCCACTTGGCGGCGTCGCCGTAAGTCTTTCCGCTGGAGCGGTCGCTGGCGGCCAGCCACGTGATCTCAAACCACGGATGGTTTTCGAGTAATTGAATGAAACGTTGGCCGACCATTCCGGTCGCGCCCAGGATGCCAATTGGATATTTGTTTTCCATGATTTGAACACTTCAGTGTACCTGAACTTACGGGGCAGGCAAGGCAGAGAAGCACGGGGAGCAGGGAGAACCGGAGGCCGCGAACAGCGAATGCCCAATCGGAACAGAATAGAGACCAGCCGTGATTCCAATTACCCCGGGCCCACCGACCAAATGACGAAGTATTCATCTATGCCACCCTGACGTAAGTAGATCAAGTTATTTCTGTTCTGTTGTTTATGGCAATGATGGGACGGCGCATGTGTAAAAACGTGTCAGTCGCGCCTACGGTGTGTATGATGAACGACACAGCAGGCCACTGCCCCCTCGTTACCTGCCCAGGGTGTCAGCATGTCCGGATCTACCGGCTGCCCGCTTCGCCTACTCAGGCCCAGCGCACCTGGAAAGCAGGTCATTACGCGCGTTCATCTGGTTAATCCCAGCGACAATTCCTTTGGCACAGCCGTAATCACCCCCCGTTGGCTGTTTGTTCTTGCGGCGGCGACGCCGGAGTCGGCCGGAACCCCCATCCTGATCGACGAATCGCTCGAGCAGATTGCCCCGGAAAGCATTCAGCCGGGGGATATCGTCGGCATCAGCGTTCACACCGGCAACGCCCTGCGCGGATACGCAGGTTGGCCGCATGGCGCGAGAGCGCGGCGCATGGGTGGTATACGGCGGCATTCACGCCACACTCTTTCCAGAAGAAGCGCTAGATCGTGGGCAGGCCCATGCCGTGGTCAAAGGCGATGGCGATATCGCCTGGGGCAAAGCGGTGGCGGATTGTCTCGCCGGTACACCCGAAAAGGTCTACGAAGGCGGCCGAATTGAAGGGTCGCAGTTCCTGGCAGCGCGCTGGGACCTTATGCGCCCCGATAAATACATGTGGGCCTCCGTGCAGACCATTCGCGGATGTCCCAAGCACTGCTCTTTCTGCAGCGTCTGGCGCACCGATGGGCAGAAGCCGCGGCAGCGGTCGTTTCAGAACGTGATTGACGAAATTGTGAGCCTCCGTCGGATCGGCTTCCGGTTTATCGCGCTGGCCGACGACAATTTCTATCCGGTCACGCTGACGGATTTGCGGCAGGCGCGCGAGCAGAAGAATTTCGCCAAGCTGGAAGAACTTACCGCAGATTCGCAATGAGCGTTTTCAACTGATGGCGGAGCTGGCAAAGCTTCCCAAAGACATGGTCTTCTTCACCCAGATCACCATGGAAGCCGGCGAAGACGGCGACTACCTCGATGCCATGCGCAAGAGCCAATATCAAAGGCGCGCTGGTTGGTGTTGAAGCGGTAACGCCCGAGGGTCTCAAGGCGGTCTTCAAGGATTGGAATTACTCCGGCGAGGCCCTGGCGAACCAGTTACAGACATTCAAGAAGCACGGCGTTCACGTGCTGGGCTCGTTCATCTTTGGATTGCCGACCGACAAGCCCGCAACCTTCGACGCCACCGTAGAAATGGCGTTGAAAGCGGGAGTCACGTTCGCGCAGTTCGTGATGATGACGCCGTTTCCGGGAACCGTTGACTTTGGCCGATGGGAAAAGGAACAGTCCGCACACCCCACGTTGGTCGGCGATGTTCCCATCACCCGCTACTGGCTGATTCCCACCGAGGTCCGGCCCAAAATGTTCACGCCGCATCCCTCCATGAGTTCCGATGAAATTCGCGAACGCACCCAGCGGGTGTGGGACAGGTTCTATAACTGGAGCGCTATCTGGGAGCGATCTGCGTGCACCCCGACTCTGCGCGCGAGGCTTGGGTTCATCTTTCTTTCCAAACTCTACCGGCAGATGTACGCGGGCACAGGAATTTCGACCGATAGTGCGCGCCGCAAGAAATCGAAGCGCTGGGCGCGATGGACGGCACGACAATGCAAGAAGCTGTTTCAGGCCAAGCCGATGCCGGACTTGCAATCGCCGGCATGGGTTACGGCGCCCGCTGCCGCTGCTGCATTTTCAGGGTTAGACTTTCCGCGTGCGGTCTCTGCGTTGGTGGTGCTGCCAGAAGAGTAGGTACTGACACCGGGCAATCTTAGTCGCGGACCGCGCTCTCAAAGGGAAGGAAGAGCGCGAACACCGTGCCTGAGCCGCTTTCCGATTGGCGGGATCGAACCTTCAACACGCCCTGATGTCTTTCGATGATTCCCCGGCTGATCCACAGTCCAATGCCGTTGCCTTTTTGTCCCTTGGTGGTGAAGAAGGGCACATAAATCCTGCTCAGGGTGTGCTGGCGACATTCCGCAACCGGTATCCGCCACGGTGAGGACGACGCCCTTGCGTCCCGTCCTCCAATCGCTGCCTTCGCGGCTGCGAATCAGCAGGCGTCCTCCCCTGGGGCTCATCGCGTCGATTGCATTGCCGATCAGATTGCTGAGCACCTGTAGAATCTCGCCTTCGAAACATGTAATCGGTCGGCCGGTTCTATCGCGTATCTCCACCTTCACCTGTGCATTCATCAGACGGCCCTGGTAGAGCGGCACTGTGGCATCAATCAATTCCGGCCCCGTGACCGGCCGCGCATTGGTGGACTGCCGATGAAAGCGCAGCGTCTGGTTGGCGATGGCCGAGACTCGGCGCAGTTCCACCTCAGCGCTGGCCAGATAGCGCCGGGCCTCGGGATCAACCGCGGAATGCTGCGCGAGATAGATGAGATTCGTCACGGCGGCGAGAGGGTTGTTAATCTCGTGCGCGATTGAACTTGCAAGGCGGCCAACGGCGTTGAGCTTTTCCGATTGCAACAGCAGCTGCTCCGTCCGCCTGTTTTCGGTTACGTCGATGCCCAGCACGATAATGCCGGAGATTCTTCCATCCGCTTCGTACCGCGGCTGGTACACAAAATCCAGATAACGCAGTTCGAGCGGCTGCGTTTTGGCTCGCGCCAGCTGGATGGGCATGCCGCGCCCCACGAAGGGCTCTCCGGTCCGATACACCCGGTCGAGAATTTCAATGAAACCCTGCTCTGCTGATTCCGGCACGGCTTCCTGGAGAGTTTTGCCCACGACATCGCGTTGGCCGATCAGTTCCTGGTAGGGCAGATTCACTAACTCGAAGCGATGTTCGGGACCCGTGAGCGCTGCGAAAAAGGCAGGCGCCTGCTGAAACAACTCCGCCAGGCGTTGGCTCTCCCGTTCCAGTTGCTTTTTGGCGAGGACGCTCTGGGTGGTTTCAGTGCAGACCACGAGGGTGCCCCTGATTTGGCCCGTCGAATCACGCACAGGGCTGTAGCCGTAGGTCCAGTAAACATCCTCCAGCTTGCCGTTGCGGAAGATCGGCACGAGTTGATTTTCATGCCAGGTCGCCTCACCGCGCGTCATCACCGCGTCGATCTGGGGTCCGATGATGTGCCATATTTCCTGCCAGCATTCCCTTCCCAGTTGCCCCAGAGCGCTGGGATGCTTGTCTTCGCGAATGCTTGGCCGGTAGGCGTCGTTATAGAACTGAATGAGATCGCCGCCCCACCAGAGAAACATTGGGTGTCTTGAATTGAGGATGGTGTTGACGGTGATGAGTAGCGTTTCCGGCCACTGATCGATAGGCCCGACAGAAGTATCGCCCCAGGGGAACGCGCGCGTTAAATCGGCCATCTCGCCCGATCCGAAGATCGGTCTTAACGTGGCTGCTGCGGCCGATTTCGAAAGTTCATCCTGATTCTGCGCCGCACCGCTATCCATAACTGATTTAACGTCCTGAGATTGCCGTCTCGATGGAGTCTACTTGAATTTGCCGTTCCCAGCTAGCCCCGTTGAGGAGGGAATTGACCCAGGTCAGGAGGGTCGCTTGGGGTTGACGGCAATATCGCCGACAACCGTAGTCCATTCCCGCACATGCCAGCGCTTGACCACGCCGCTGGTGACATAGGGGTCGGCCCTGGCGAACTTCTCGGCCACCTCCGGCGAGTCGCCTTTGAATAGCAGAACGGCGCCATCTACCGGGTTGGCCAGGGCCCCACCCAGCACCAGCTCACCGCGCTCAACCGCTTCCCATCCCATTTGCAGATGCACGTTGCGAAATTCGGCGCGACGAGCTACGTAGTCGTCCGCTGCCTCGTAAAAGAGAAGGTAATGCATTTCGGTTCCTCGTTGAAATTCAGAATCGAGTTAGAGTTATCCGGTTTCTGCGAACGATCTGGCGCAGCTTCAGAGAATTTCTTTCAGCACAAGCGTCACGTTGCGCGTCTGCGTACCGTGGAGCACAGTCAGGCGCACCACGGTGCCCACGCGCTGGGTGAACGCGCTTTCCATGGTCTCGTCCGTGGGTGCTTTACCGTTGATCTGCGTGATCACATCTTCCTGCTTCAGCCCGGCCTTCGCACCTGGGCCTCCGCGAATCACAGTCTTGATCTTCAGATTGTCCGAGTCAAAATCTAGCAACAGGCCGGCGCGATTGAAGATATCCCGCTTTCCGAAGTTCGCGTTCTTTTCGAGATACATTTTGCCGTGCGGCGCATCGAAGACGATGTTGAACTGCCGCAGAATATGGAGACCAATATTGCCCGCAACCGTGGCGGACGATTCGGCGCCCAGCGTGTCTGTCGAAAGCACGGTAATGGGCCGCACCACGCTCGTATCGCCAAGACGCAGCGTGTCGGCGCGTGTATAGAATCCGTGATCGGGACCTCCCCAACCTTCGCCGGCGTAGCCTTCAATCTTTGCGCCGTAGTGCTGCACCAGTTTGTGTTGTTTTACAAACGGAGCATACAGCGACAGCGAGTACATATCTCCCGTGTCGATGCCAAACATGCCGTCAATGCCATCGACGGTGGCCGCGGCCAGAAGCATGCCGTCCTGCGAATGGATGGGGACGGCAGTTCCATTGCCGGTGTATTGGAAACCCTGCTTGCTGTAGAACGTGATCTCCTGCTTTTCAAAATCCATGCGGATGGGGAGATTTTCCAGCAGCAGGTCGCCAACGAATATCCCGTCCTGATCTTTGGTCAAAGGAGTATCCACCACGGCGAACACCTGATCGGACATGGTGAGGCCGCCAATGTTGATTGTTGCGACCTTCACCACCTTGGCCGGAACAGTTCCTCCGCCAGCGTTGAGGGTCAATCCGCCTCCCAGCTTCAGCCCCAGCCGTTTGGCCAGGTTGGCCGTCATCAGGTTGCCGGAACCTGTATCGAAGACGGCATTGAATGGACCCTGCCCGTTGATGGTCGCCGTGAGCTCAACGCCGTTTTTTGCCGGCACCGTTACCGCGCGGGCAGCCTTGGCAGCGGGCTGATGAGCCGGCACGCCCTGCCCCTGCAGTGACGCAGGATTCTGCGCAGCGGAAGCCAAAACAAAAAATAAAATCGCGGCAAAAGTCGCTCTCATCAATGGAAGTTCTGACCTCAAAGATGCCTCCGATGCAATCCTAGAGAACGTTCCTCGGTTCGGGGTTGCTCTTTCGCATCGCAGTCTCAGATCCTCTATCACCGGCACTCAGATGCGCCCTAGCCACGTGGCTTCTAAGCTTCACTCCGGAACAAGATAAAACGCGATTCCCAAAATCAGATACGCCGCGATCAGTTCAACCCCCTCGAACCAGACAGTCTCACCATCGTTGACGATCATCTCCAGCGTGAGTATCGCAAGTGCTATACCTGCAATCTCGAGCGGTGAAAAAACCAACTGCATCGGGTTCCCGAGCAAGTACGACGCAAACACCAGCACCGGTGCAACAAATAGCGCCACCTGCACGCTGCTTCCGATACAAATTGAAAGACTCAGGTCCATCTTGTTCTTGTAGGCCATCAATATTGCGGTTGAATGTTCAGCCGCATTGCCCACCGTGGCGACTACCACCACGCCGACAAACATCGACGACAGCCCTAGCGCGTGCTGTGCGGCACTAATTTGGTTCACCAGCATCTCGCTCAGCACCGCGATCAGCGCGGTCGCAACGAAAAGAGAGAGTGTTGGTATCCATGAGGGTTCATTTTGACCGTCAGCGGCTTCGGTCATCAAAGGAACTTCCCTGTTCCTGATCTGGAATAGCAGTCCGCACGCATACAAGCCCATGAGCACACCTGCCGTCCAGAGGCTGAATCGATCCAGCGCCGGTATTCTGGTCGACAGTTGGCCGTGGTACGAAAGCGCGTAGACCGCCGGCATCACCAGTGCGATTACAGCGATAAACATCATCGTGACGCTCGCCGATACCGTGCGGCGGTCAAAGGTCTGCTTTTGCCGGCCGATGCCTCCAACCCACACGCTCGTGCCGAGCACCAGCAGAACATTTCCAATGATGCTTCCCGAAAGCGAAGCCTTCACAACTGCCTGGTGCCCTTCGCGCAACGCGAAAAAAGCGATGATCAGTTCGGTCGCATTCCCCATCGTTGCATTGAGCAATCCTCCCAGCTTTTCTCCCAGCTTGCTGGAGAGATCTTCGGTGGCCTTGCCCAGCGAAGCAGCCAGGGGAATAATGCCGAGTGCAGAGGCTGCAAAGATCAGCACCGCGGACCCACTCATGTACCTGACCAGAAATGCCGCCGGGACAAGAATGAGGGCGAAATCGAGAAAGCGATGGCCAGTTTTGAGAGGAAGATACTGGCGGAGCTTGCCAGAAAGCTGGCCGTCGCTCGAATGCTTCATGGTTGTCGAGTATATATTCCAGAATTGCTTCCTCCCGGATCACACGTCCATACTTGATGAGTTTCAGCCTGCGGAATAACATATGATTCCTCAATTGGCGTTTCGTGGATGGCAGTTTTCAGGGGGTCGCCTCGATGAAGATTTACTGGCTATATAGTGTTCCAACCTGGCTCTCCGGCACTCTGACCGTGGCCGCCTTTGTGGCCTTTGGTCTGGCTGGCCTTTATCTCACGCGCGGCTGGGTCCGACGCCTTGACAGCACTGAGCACCACGCCTACAACCACATCGTCGGTTTCTACATGGCGGGCGTCACTGTCTTGTATGCAGTTTGTGCAGGCCTGCTGGCCATTGGAGCGTGGGCTACCTATTCCGATGTACAGGGAAAGGTCGACCATGAGGCGGCCGCCCTTGGCGCTCTTTACCGCGACCTGGGCGCGTACCCCGAACCCGCGCGCAGCCTCCTGGAGCAAGACCTGCGCACGTATACTCGCCAGGTTATCGACGTCGGTTGGCCGATGCAGCGGCGCGGAGTCGTTCCCAATAACGCCAGCACTGTACTGAACGATTTTCAGCAACACTTTATGGCCTACGAACCTCAGGACGAGAGACAGAAAATCCTGGCCGCAGAAGCCTATAAAGCCTTCAATGACCTCACGGAAAGCCGACGAGCCCGCCTCAACAGCGTTACCAGCGAAATGCCCGGACCTCTGTGGGCCCTGGTAATCGCGGGAGCTGGGATCTGCATCGCGGTTACCTGGTTCCTTCACCCGGAAAGTTTCATCATGCACTTCTGGATGACGATATTGTTTTCTGCCTTGTTGGCTCTGCTGATTTTTCTAATCGCAGTTCTCGACAACCCTTATAGAGGAAAGACCAGCGTTTCTCCTGAACCTCTGGAGCGCGTCTATGAACAAATCATGCAGGCACCAAAATGAAAACTGAACCCGGCCTGGTCTGTAGCACCACTCTTGCACGGCGTGACTATCCAGTGAAGAGCAAAAGCTGTCTCAAAGATAAGTTTGCGAAATTCTGAACTCGCAATGCACGCCATTTCCAGCCCACGGTCATCAATCGCGATGCGATTGGTTAAGAGCATCCGCGAGTACGCGATAATCCTCGGCATAGAACAGAATGGCGTAGTTTCGAATCCATGTCGCCAACGGGCCACCAAGGCCGAGCGATATTAGTAAGCCGAACCCGATGGCCAGCACTTCGACCAAAACATCAATTACAACGCGGCAAATTGCTAGCGCTCCGGTCGCGTCTTCCAGCATTGAATTGAACGCTACAGCGAACATCTCGAGAGATCCAATTAACATCCGACCCAGAAGCCAAGCGGCCATTGCAAAAATGATCCCGATAATAAGTGGAAGCCCCAGACGCAATATGAAATATGAGAAGAAGGTCTCGCCATTTTTGCGAATTCGAACCTTCACAGAGGCCCATGCCTGCCTAAAAGTAAGTTCCTCGAGTGCCATTTGAGGAAGTATGAAATCAACCATAACAACGTGGGCTGTAGCGGCTCCGAGGCAAACAAGAAAAGCAAATCCCATACATGGTAGGAACGTCATGAGAAAGACACCGGGATCCAGTTTCCCCTCGGGCGTTCGCAACTTGAAGACGGTTATAGCAACTGAGATGAATCCTCCCAGCACTAGCGTGGTCAAACCGACCACGGTTAGCCAGAACAGGAGGGTCGCCCGAAAGAAGCGCATGGCTGGAACTCGATAAAGCTCCCAGACAGGACCAATTTGCTTAGTCTCATGCACAAGGTAGTGGAAAAATACAAAGCGAAAATGAACAAAGATGTAGAAAACAATAAAGGAGAGCAAAATTATCAGTACGGCTTCCAGAATTGTGAAGAAGATTGTCTCCGGAGACAGCAAGGTGGTGAAGTCAAATTTGAGACGTTGAACGAGAACAGATCCGAATCCAAAACCTGGCGTTGACCATGACTCCTTCGCTAATTACGGCTATTGCAGCCAACTTCAGGAACGTCCGACAACTAAATGGGCGGGAATAGTAGCGGAACGTGCGCAGCATGGCAGGCCAGACTGCTTGTGAAGCAGATAGCGATGGCATAGAGATTTCGAATTCCGCGGTCCAGTTTACGATAGCACCCAGTCAAAATCGTTGCGCGCCATTGTTCAGACTTAACTCGCCGCGCAACGTAAAGAGACGGATTGAGATAAACTCTTGGAGGTTTCAGCCAGACGAATTCAGCTCGTCCGAAACACTCTTTGATCAATAAACTTGTCCTCTCAAATCTCGCCCATCGCCCCGTGCGCACCGTCTTGAGTGTGCTCGCAATGGCGGTTGAAGTTTCGATGATCCTGACTCTCGTAGGCGTCAGTTATGGCACGCTGGACGGGACAGCTCGACGTGCCCGCGGTGTGGGAGCCGACATCATGATTCGCCCTCCGGGATCCTCGATTCTCGGATTAAGCACCGCGCCGATGTCGGATAAGCTCGTGGATTTTGTGGCCAAACAGCCACGCGTCGCACTGGCGACCGGGACCGCGATTCAGCCTTTGTCAGGCTTCGATTCGATTACAGGACTTGATCTGGAGCAATTCTCGAAGATGAGCGGGGGATTTCACTTTATCGAGGGTGGCCCTTTCACAAGCGACCAGGACATGCTTATCGACGAGTACTACGCCAAGGAGAAGCGGCTGCACGTAGGCGACAAAGTCCAGTTGATTAATCATGAATGGCGAGTGGCAGGCATCTTTGAATCAGGCAAACTTGCCCGCATTTGCGTGCGCATCTCCGTCCTTCAAGAGTTGATGGGAAACGCACATCGCTTGAGTCAGATTTACGTCAAGGTCGACAGCCCAGATCACATTCAGGAAGTACTGAGTGGATTGCGGGCAAAGATGCCAGCCTACCCCATTTATACGGTCGAAGAGTTCACATCTCTTCTGTCGATCAATAGCGTAGGGCTGTTGAGGAACTTTATCGGAGTCGTAATAGGTGTAGCAGTAATCGTCGGTTTCATCGTGGTGTTCATGGCAATGTATACCGCAGTGCTCGAGCGGACACGGGAGATCGGCATTCTGAAGGCTGTTGGTGCTTCGTCCGGCTTCATCCTCAATCTGCTCTTAAGGGAGACACTACTGCTCTCGATTCTGGGAACGCTTGCTGGCATCTTGCTCACATACGTGACCCAGTGGCTGATGCAGCATGCCGTTCCGGCCAGCTTAACCCAGGAGACTGTCTACACATGGTGGCCGATCGCGGGCGGCATCGCCATTCTTGGTGCCTTACTAGGGGTGATAGTTCCGGGTATTAAAGCGGTGAGGCAAGATGCCACTGAGGCGCTCTCATATGAATGAGACGCCAATGATTCAAGTTCAAAATCTGTACAAAACATATCGCGCAGGCGATGTTGATGTGCACGCTTTGCAGGGCGCAAATCTCGAGGTCTCTAAAGGTGAATTTGTATCTATTGTTGGGGCATCTGGATCTGGGAAATCGACACTATTCAATATTCTTGGGGCTCTGACGCCATCCACTTCCGGGATCGTCAGAATCGCGACCGATGCGGTGATCATCGAATCCCGACACCCGATCGCGAGCGAGCGGCCGTCGCGGAGAAGCGCCAGGTTGGTGGCGTTGGTGGGTACGAAACGTGGCGAGCGGAGCTTGGTCCGCGATGTTGTAGACGTGTACGTCGCTCGTTGAGGATTGCGCCGACCGCGCCATCACCGCTGAAAGCGGCAAAACAGGGAGCGCCATTGGAGGAGAAACGACTCCACGTCCGCCTGGCGCGTCTGGGAGAGCTTGGAGCAGGGTCACCCGCCGGCGATCGCTCGTGACTTCGCCGGCCGCGAGCATGTGCTCTCCGTCCGGCGACACGGCGACTGCGCGTGCCTCTTGTTCGAATGCCGCCAGGACGCGGATCGTGCACCGGGCGTCGACGTCGAGGAATACGGCGTACCGCTCCGTCCTTGGCGCCGAACGCGGCGATTCGCTGGTCTGCCGAGGTGGAGATCGCCGCTGGAACGAACGGCACGTCGAAGCGGGATTCAAGCGCGCCGCTCGCCGAGAGGCGCGGGACTTTGGCGGGAGCGCCATCGGTGCTCAACCCATGCTCGCCCAGACGATTGCACCGTACCTCGCAGCGCGCGCGACGCGTGCGCCGGGAAGGCGACCTTCGGGACGAAGCGACACGCACCTCCTCGACACGCGTGACCGACGCATCGCGTGCGAACCGGATGGGTTACGCACCTTCTTCGCGCCCTCGATGACGAGGACCTCGCCGTCGCTTCCGAACGCCATCGCGTCGGTGCCAAAGTACGTCGAAACGCCCCGCGCGGGATTCGGGAACGGGAACGGGAACGGAGCTCGGCGTGAAGTGTGCGCGCGGCACCACCATCTGGTCTTGCGACCGAATACCGAAACCGCCACGCGCAGCTCGTTCCCGTCGTCCGCCACGACCTGCTACGACGCTGTTGGCGAACGGGCCTGCGGTGAGTCGCCCCGTCGTCCCCACGTCGTGCACGGCTAGGCTCATGGCGAGCCCATACGTCCGAGCGACGATGCTGTCTAGAGGGCTACGTGGACGCGGATCACCCATCGCGCAGCGCGGTCCGAGCGTCGCCGACGCCGGCGAGGCCTTCGAAAGCTACGAGCACGCTGCTGGACTCCTTCAAGACGACGATGCTCGAGACGAGCCCCTTCTTCGAGAATTCCGATGGGCGAGCACCTTCGGGTTCGTGAGGGACGTCGGAGCCGCCGCCACGAGCGCCTGACCCGTCTTCACGAGCTTCGCGAGCTTGGCCGCAACCTGCGGAAGGAGGACCGCGAGCTACCTGCCGAAGGTCGAATGAGCTGTCGAAGGCGCTCCTGTGCTCGCTCTTGCCGCGACCGAGCGCCTGGTCGATTCGGCCTTGAGCTGCGCCTTGGGATTGAAGATCCTTCGTCGCGATCCTCTTGGCGGCGGTTCGCCGGAGCTGACCCACCGTCTGGGTCGCCTGATGAACGAGCGCGTGGATCTCCTGCGCCGCCTTGAAGAAATCGTCGTAGGAGGCGACGCGAAGGCGCACGTAGTGGAAAGTCCGCCGGGGAGCCGTCGGGATCGCGCGCTCACGAGGAAGTCGACGCCCTCACGCCCCTGATACTTCGCGAATGAAGGATGGAAATATCCTTCAGCTCGACGGTGCCAGGCGGCGGAACGTCAGTGAGCTCCTTCGCCAGCGCGGCGGTCACGTCACCGAGCTCCTGGCCCGCCTTCCCGAGCTGCGCCGGCAGCTGGTCGAGCGTGCCGTGCCACTCGGAGGACGTGTGCTCCACCCTGCCGTCGGCGTGCTGGATATGCGTCTCGGTGCGGATGTGCACCGGACTGCGCTGGCATCAAGCGCGAAGGTGGAGCCGAGGACGGCGAGGACGGCGCGGTGAGCCTTCATGGCGCGAGCACGCGGAACGTGCACGTCTCGTCGTAGCTGTTGCATCCCGTCCCCGAGGGTGCTGCGGAATAGACGATCACGCTGCCGCTTGCGGCCTGCACGCTGTAGCTCGCGGTGTCGGACCAACCATGCCGGTGTCTTTGTTCACCTGATTCAGGTGCCCGTGCCCAAAGACATGAGGTCGATGACCGCGCTCGGGCTCCAGAACCGATTGTTCGCGGCGGGTGGAAGGGCCGCGCGGGCGCGCCGCTCGGCGTCCCGGGTAACGACTGGTTGAATACGCGTAGTGCCCCATCGCGCCGAGCGTGACCCGGGGCTGGCTGGCGGGTGGCGGGCCATCGGGCGCCGCGAGCGAGATCGAGCTGCTGCACGGCAGCGCATCGGTCGTGCTTCGTCGGACCGGCAGCTCGGTCCGCTGTTCCGGCGTCGGAACCCAGCCTTGCGCAGCGACCTGCTGGCCCGGAAGCGACCCGGACCGGGCCGTTCACCCGTGCGCCACCATCCGTTGAGCTGGCCGAGGGCGGCCGCTCTGACTCCAGCGCCGTCGTCCTCGGAGGGCGCGGCCGAGCAGGCCGCCAGGACGCTCGCCAGCGCAAGGATTCAAAGAGCAGTAGAAGCGCGGATCATCGAGCATTCTGCGTTGGACCTTGCGCACATGAGGAAACGGCAGCGCCCGCCTATTCGTCGCATGCGACGCCGTTCAGGTCATTACTTTCTCGTCTTGAAGATGCTGCGCGAGTCGCTCACGTAGACGGACGTGCCGTCGATGGCGATCCTTCCGATGCCGCTATTCCAGCGAATAGCCGACGTACGCGATCGTCGTCGGGAAAAACGAGCCCTTCGGCGATGACCTCCGGGATGCCGGTCGCGCGCGGCACGGTAGACGCGGCCGTGGTGCCGGCTCGCCCAGTAGACATGGGTTCTCGTTGACCGCGAGGGCGCTGGTGTCGAAGAGCTCCGGCTCGCCTGCGATTGCCAGGGGATGGCCGCTCCCGGAGGCGGCGGACAGCACGCATCGCGCTGCCCGCCTCGATCGAGTAGGCACTCCTCGCCGTGGGTCTGCAGCGCGAGCATGTTCGACGCCGTTGCGAGCGAGGTGTCGGCCGCGTTCGCGTCCTTCGGGTGCTGCGACTGACGCGGAAGGCCTTCGCGAACGGCTCCGATGACGAGGACGACAAGAGCGCTGTCGGTCACAGCGTAGAGCGTGGGTTGCGAGGACGCAGATCGCTCGCCCGCAGGACCGCCGGCGCCGCGCCATTCTTGTCGATCGACTTGACCTGCTAGTTCCAGGTACCCGAGCAGGCTGTGGCGATTGTCGATGGCAACCGTGAAGCCGGAGGCGTCGCCCGCGAGCGAAAGGAGCCCGTCTCCAGCATGGCCCACGGTCTCCAAGTGAGATCGCGCCCGTGATGTAGAAGAGGCGATGGCGATTCCAGCTCATCGGGTAGTGCACGTCGGCCGTGACGACGGTCTCCACCGCGGGCTACCGGCGGTCGGGAACGCAACTATTCCGGGGTTCGCGGTCATGACGCCTATCCGCGGCGACCACCAGGTTGCCCGAGACGTCCGAGAGCTTTGCGAGCACGCGCGGCTCCGCCGTGGCGGCGTCCGCGCTGGCCCCGGCCTCACTGCCGGTGCTGCCATCGGGGCTCGCTGCCCCAGCGACCGCTTCACCGCGCTGCGCATCGGGGCAGCCGGCGAGGAGGAGGACGAGCGACGGAAGGAGGAGGAGGCGCATGGTCGGAGCGAGCGGGGAGTCCAACCGTCGTCTTACGGCACGAGCGGCGGGATCCTTCCCTCGACCGTCGGCGTGGCAGCCAGCGCCGACACTTCATTCCCTCCGGTCAGCTCGGTCGGCGTGAGCGTAACCGCCGACACTTCATTCCCTCCGGTCAGTCGGTCGGCGTGCAGCTAGCACGCCGACACTCCGATTCCCTCCGGTCGTCTCCTGGTCGGCGTGCAGCTAGCACGCCATACTTCATTTCCTCCGGTCAGTCGTATGGTAAGCAACGCGCCGTGTCAGCGTTATCTGTCCTGTGCGGCAACCTCCTGGGCGGCCGCTATCGGTATCCCTGCTCCGATTGGTCGGGGCGGTGTTGGCGCCGTGTACGAGGCGATCGACCATCACGAACCGCGTGCGCGCCATCAGGTCGACGGCCGTGGCGATGAGGACCAGGAGCGCTTCCGTCGCGAGGCGGTGATCGCGGGCCGCGCGCGGAGCACGCACCTCGTGGAGGCGACGGACGAGGCTACGACGACTCCTTCGTGGTCTTCTACCTGGCGATGGAGCGTCTGTGCGGTGAGGACCTCGGCGAGCGGGTCTCGCGCGCCGGGCGCCGGCCCTCGGCGAGACGCTGGAGATCCTCGGCGAGGTTGCCGATGGGCTGGCGGCGCTCCACGAGGAAGGCATCGTCGACCGCGACCTGAAGCCGGACAACATCTTCCTCGCCACGAGCGAGGCTGGAGAGCGCACGGTCAAGATCGTCGACTTCGGGCTGGCGAGCTTCTTCACGAGCACTGCCGCGCCGCGAACCACGCGCGCGGCTCGGCACGCCGCTCTTCATGGCGCCCGAGCAGCTGCGTGGCGACGGCGCCACGGATCACCGCGCCAACATTTTACCGGTCTCGGCCACGTCGCATACACGATGCTCGCCGGCCGCCCCTACTTCGTGGAGGAGCACCGGGCCGCGGGAATCTCTACGCGCTACTGCTCCGCGTCGCCGAGGGTCCCGTCGAGTCGCTGTTCGCGCGGGCGCACGCGGCGGGTGCGCTCCTGCCGCAACGGCTTCGATTGCTGGTTCTCGCGCGCCACGCATCCCGATTGGGAGGAGCGATTCGCGTCCGCGACCGAGGCGATGGAAGCCCTTGCGAAGGCCTGCGCCGCTCCGGCATCCGCCGCGGTCGCGCAGGACGAGCCCCTCGCGCGGCCCATGCCTCGCTCGCGCCTGACCCGGCCGCTTGCGGTGGCCCTCGGTCTCGCCATGCTCGTGGGCGGAGTTGCCGTGCACCGCGCCGCGCCCTCGGCGCCATCCTCGCCCGCGACCTTGGTTCGCGGGCCTGCTGGCGGGTCCCGAACGCGCGGTCGTTCTGCCTGGCGTTCTGCCTGGCGTGTCCCCTTCCCTGCCGACAGAGGCCCCGGTCGTCGTCGCCATCGCGCGGCTCCCGGACGGCGCACGCCCACCGACGGTCGCGACGGCGCGTGCTGCTCCGCCGCCCAAGGCTGCGGCCACCGCGGCGCGGCCTCAGGCTTCTCCCGCGTTGAACGGCCATGATCGTCGATCTCATGAGGGCGACGACGGCGGCGGGCATCCTGCTCTTCGCCGCGGCGAGCTCGACGGCAACGGCGCGCGCGCAGTCGCCTCTGCCCGGTGACCCCCCGATTCGGCGGCCCTCGCGCTCTTCCGCAAGGGCCGCGATTCGATCGCCCAGGGCGACTGGGACGCCGGCTGCGAGAAGCTGGAGCAGAGCTTGTCGCGCGCACCGACGGCGAGCACCGTGCTCGATCCTCGCCCATGCCGACGAGCATCGCGGCAAGCTCGCGTCGGCCGGGGCGTGGACGCACCAGGCGATCCCGCTTGCGGAGCGTCTCGCGGACCCCGTTCGGCGTGACGCAGCTCGGCGCTGGCGCGCGCGCAGATTGCGGCGCTCGCGCCACGCCTGCCGAAGCTTCGCATCACGCTCCGCAGCTCGATGAGCGCGCGTCATGCTGCGCCTACGAATCAGGACGCGCGCTGCCGAGCGACGACGACGTTCCGCTCGATCCAGGACCGCACCGGGTGCGCGCACAGGCTGCGGGCCATCGCGAGGCGACGTTCGAAGTCGACCTCGCCGAGGGGACACACGACCGCGCTCGCGGTGTCGCTCGCGCCGGAGACCGCGTCGCCGGTCGTGGGCCCCGGCGAGGTCGCCCGCACCGCCCCCGCCAACCCAGCCGCACGTCCTTCGAACCAGATGGCTCGGCGCGGGCTCGGCGTGCTCGGCCTCACCCTGGGGGGATTGCCGTGGGCTACGGTGTCGACTCCGCCAACGCGACGAGCGAGCTGCGCCAGCGCTGCGGCGCGGACCTCGTGTGCAACGAGGATTCTCAGTCTCTTGATTCCTCTTGTCGCTGAAATGCTCGGAAGAACACGGGCCTCGGTCTCGGCGATTGGGTTCGCGGGAGCGGCGCTGGTCGCGCTGGGCGCCGCGGCGTGGGTGCTCCTCCGCACGCCGAGCGCAGCGGCGAGCACAACTTCCTCCTTGTTCCCGTCGCGCCGTCCCACGTTCGTTGTCGTCTTCTGACGGACGGCTTCTATTCGGGCTCCGAAGTAACTGCCGCCGCAACGTCGCGAGCGCGGCGCGCACGAGCCGAATTGCCGCGGCTTGATTGCCCACCCCGGTCTTGCCGCGGACCTCCTCGAACGTCTCCCCCTCGATCGACGCGGCCAGCGCCGCGGCTTGCAGTGGCGGGAGGTGGTCGGCAGCGAACTGCAGATTTCCCGCGCGGGTCCGCGGCTCGTCACCTGCGGCCCATAGGCCACGGCATCGAGCGGAGCGAGCTCCGCGACTTCGTCGAGGAGGCGCTTCGCGCTCGGGAGCTCCGCGCCATCACGCTTCTGACCTCGACCGCTCGCGCTGGCGATCGCGCGCGAGGTTCGCGACGACGATGCGGCCCCAATCGAGAAAGTCCTTCTGGGGTGCCTCACCCGCCAGTCCTCGAAGCCACGCAGTCCGCGAAAATCGTTGGCCTCGAGCCGTTCGAGCAGCCGCGCATAGAGCTCGCGCGCCTCATCTTCACGTCGGCTCCGCGCGGCACGGTCCTTCGCGCAACCGCCACCACCATCGGCCAGACCGCGAGGGCAAGCTCGGCGAACGCGCGCGGTTCGCGGCGAGCGCGCCCCGTGCAAGCACGGCGAGCTCCTCTGCAGTTGCGTCGCGCCCGCGGTCCGTCATGGCCGGGAGGAGGTGGGTCATCGAAGCCATCGTAGCCCACGCCGCCTATGGCGGTGATCGTGTGATCACGGCCGGTGACTCTCACGATTGGTTCGTCTTCGGCTCACCCCGCACGACGACGTCGATTGCGTCACCGGCGCCGTCACGTCGTTCGGGCCGAGCTGGTGTGGCGACGCTTCGACCGGCGTGCGCGCCTTGCGCGCAGTGCTGGCTCGCGCGCTCCCTTCTGCCAGGCCGTCACGAAGTCGCCTGCGGCCACAGCGCGCCCCTGACGGTGGTGTCGGCCCCGGTGCGAGCGTGGACGTCCCGGACGTGGTCAGTCGACCTGGACAGTCGAGTGACCGGCTCGCGTGGCGGGCACGCGCGATGTCGATGACCTACGCGGGCGCGGGGCTTCAAACGGATACGCCCAGCGGAACGTCGAAGCGGCAAGCGGCTTGCTTCATTGGGAGGTATGAGGCCCGTCCCTATCGTCCGATTGCGCCAAGTGAGTCCACGCCGGTTTGTGCACAGTCCCAGCACGTCGAGCGGTCCGTGGTCCCGGTCGTCGTTGTCCAGGGAGAGCGACGCCCCGCCGGTCCCGCCCGTCCGCGAAATAGATATACGCAGCCGATGATTGAAGTGACGCCGACGATGCAGAGGCTTCGGATTCGATCACGATCCCGATTCTGATTCATCTCTGGTCGATCAACGGGAAGAAGCCGGACCTGGACACCACACCCGTGATGCCGATTACTCGCGTGGTGCGGCACGCGCGGGCATGGCGGGAGAAATTGAAGGCTCCGACGGAGCCCGCGCCGCCGCCGAGCCCGCCGCTCAGGCTCTCCAACGCACCGCGCACCTGACCGTCGAGGTCGGCCAGCGCGAATTCGAGGTGCAAGACGAAGTACGCAAGACCTTCGACATTCTACGAATCTCTTCGTAGTAATGGCACCACATGAAGCGCGAACCGACCTCGGTGCCAAAGCCAACTCCCGCCGAGCTCGAGCTCTTGCGCGTGCTCTGGGCTCGCGGACCTTCCACGGTGCGTGAGGTCGGCCATGCGCTCGGCGACGGAGTCCAGATCGGCTACACGAGCGTGCTCAAGTTCTTGCAGATTATGACGGCGAAGAGCCTCGTTCGCCGGGACGAAGAGCCGAGCGCGCGCACGTCGACGAGGTATGTCAGCCTGCCGATCACCTGAAGCAGCAGCTCGCGGGCGAAATCCTCGAGCGCGTGTTCGAGGGGTCGGCCAGTCAGTCATGATGATGCGCTTGCGGGGCGCAGGGCGTCGCGCGAGAGATCTACGATATTCGAAGCCTCCTGAACGAGCACGGAAGGAAACGCCGATGACAATCGTGGACTGGCTCTCCTGCCGTGGTGCGGCCGGTGGCGTACGCCCTCTTGAATTCACTCTGGCAAGGCACGGCGCTGGCCGCCCTCGCCGCGATGGTCATGCCGCGCTTGCGGCGCGCGTCGATCCGCCACGCCGTTGCGGTCTTTGCCCTCGCGCTGATGGTCGCGGCTCCGGTCGCCACGTTCCTCCACTCCAGCAGCCCCGCCGCGGGCGCGGTCTCGGCCGCGTCGCTGGACGCCGCGCTGGCGCACACAACCGTGGCGGACGGCCCTAACGTCATGAGCGTCGCGCC
>CAWDJR010000025.1:0-293227 GCA_963802565.1 uncultured Acidobacteriaceae bacterium
ACGCTTGCCAGGTGGGAGGTCGAATAGGACGCGGAGTCAGCCTGACCGGCCGCAGCGTTCGGCTGATTGGTCGGCGTCCGCAGCTGATCGTGCTGCCGTTGCTCTCGATGTTCTCGGTCGGCGTTGCGTCGGTCGCGCTGCTGGGACCGTGGGCGCTGGACGCTATCGACCATCACTCCCGCTGGCAGATGTTCGTCGACTCGGCGGTGCTGGCGTATCCGACGATTTTCCTTTCGACCTTCTTCGGGGTCGGCTTCGTGCTGATGGCTGACGCGGCGTTCGACGGCCGTGAGGTGAGCGTCGGCGCGGCACTGCGTGGGGCGCTTGAGCGGCTGCCGGCGATCGCGGCTTGGGCGTTGGTGTCTACGCTGGTCGGCATCGCGATTCGCGCGATCGAGCAGATTCCCGGCGCCGGCGGGTTCGTGGGAAGAGCTGTCGCGTGGCTGCTCGGCGCCGCGTGGGCGCTGGCCACGTTCTTCGTGCTTCCGGTGCTGGCGGTCGAGGATGCGGGGGCGGTCGATGCCGCCCGCCGCTCTGCGTCGGTGATCCGCAGCCGGTGGGGAGAGAGCGTCGTCGGCGAGTTCGTGATCGGCAGCGTCGCGGGCGTCGTGATGGTCGCCGCCGCCGTGCTCGGCGCGACCGGCTGGGTGCTGCATGCCAGGGCGCCGCTGGCCGGGGACGGCTTGATCGTTGTTGCGTTGACGGTGGCTCTGACCACCGCGGTTGTCGCGAGCGCCGCGTCGCAGGCCTTTCGCCTGGCGGTGTTCCGCTACGCGGTCGACGGGCGGCTCGTCGGGCCGTACACCGAAGCCGAGTTGCGCTCGAGCTTCCGCGACCGTGGCGGACGCCCCAAGAGCTAGCGGTGCGGGACGGGCGCCTGCACCCTGCCCGTCATCAGAGTACGTGGAGCGGAACCGGTCTCTCCGACGGGCGGTTCGGCAGCGGGCAGCTGCACCGTCACGCGCAGCCCGCCGGCGGCCCGGGGGGTCATGGCGAGGGTTCCGTCGTGTGCCTGGGTGATGCTCTTGACGATTGCCAGGCCGAGGCCGACGCCTGCGTGATCTGTGCGTACGCGCTCGGTGCCACGAAGAAAGGGCTCCGCGAACCTGGAGAC
The DNA here is from genome assembly GCA_963802565.1 of uncultured Acidobacteriaceae bacterium. Lineage (GTDB taxonomy): Bacteria > Acidobacteriota > Terriglobia > Terriglobales > Acidobacteriaceae > Telmatobacter. The sequence goes on from CAWDJR010000025.1 coordinate 1,115, forward strand.
GACCTGCGGGTCGAGCGTCTCGCCGGTGTTCTCGACGGTCAGCGCAACGCGGTGCGCGTCGACGCTGGTCGTGACCCAGACGGTGCCCTGTTCCGGCAGGTTGTGGACGATCGCGTTGTGCAGGAGGTTCGTGCTCAGCTGCAGCAGGAGCGCCTGTGAGCCGACCGTCGGTGTCGCGTCGCCGGAGGTTTCGATGGTCAGGCTGCGTCTCTCTGCCAGCGGGAGGAGCGTCTCGGTGGCCTCCTCCGCAATCAGAGACAGGTCGACGTGTTCTCGGGTGAACGAGCGCTGGTCGGCGCGGCTGAGCACGAGCAACGCTCCGGTCAAGTCGATCGCTCGGCTGTTGACGGCTCGGAGGCGGTCGATGAGCTCGCCGATGTCACGGTTCGGATCGGTGCGGGCGACGTCGAGCAGTGTCTGCGTGATCGCCAGCGGGGTACGCAGTTCGTGGGATGCGTTGGCCGCGAATCTCTGCTGTTCGGCGACGTGCGCTTCGAGCCGCGCGAGCATGGTGTCGAAGCTGTCGGCGAGCTCACGAAACTCGTCCTGACGGCCTTCCAACGCGATCCGGTGGGACAGCGAACCGTCTGCCGCCACACGGGTGGCGTCCGTGATGCGAGTCAGGGGAGCGAGCATGCGGCCCGCCAGAAGCCACCCTCCGACCAGGCCGAACACCAGCAGGAACGCCATCACCGCGCCGGCGATAGGAGCGAAATCGCGCCAGAGGTCGGCGTGGCTGCGCACCATGAAGACGACGCCGGGGTGCACGCCACGCGAAAGGGAGAAGTACCCAGCGGCGAGCAGCACGGCACCGGTGAGCATCAGGAAGCCGGCGTAGCTGAGGGTGAGTTTCAGCCGAACGCTCAGACCGGGGGCTCTATCCACGGTCGCCTCCCGGAGTGTCGATCCGGTAGCCGACGCCGGCGACGGTGGCGATGATCCACGGCTCGCCGAGGCGTTTGCGCAATGCCGAGACCGTGATCCGGACGGCGTTGGTGAACGGGTCTGCGTTCTCGTCCCACGCCCGCGCCAGCAGCTCCTCGGCGCTGACGACCCCGCCCTCGGCAGCGACCAGGACTTCGAGCACGGCGAACTGCTTCCTGGTCAGCGCGACGTAGCGGCCGTCCCGGTAGACCTCCCGGCGGAACGGATCCAGCCGTAGACCTGCAACCTCCAGCACAGGCGGCCTGTTGTGGGCCCGCCTGCGGTCGAGCGCTCTCAGCCGGAGCACGAGTTCCCGGAGTTCGAACGGCTTGGTGAGGTAGTCGTCGGCGCCGAGCTCGAACCCGGTGGCCTTGTCGTCGAGACGGTCGGCCGCGGTGAGCATGAGGATCGGCATACCGCTGCCAGACGCGACGATGCGTTCGGCGATCTCGTCGCCGTTCGGCCCGGGAATGTCCCGGTCGAGGACGGCGATGTCGTAGGCGTTGCACGTCAGCAGCTCCAGTGCGGAGTCGCCGTCCCCTGCGATGTCCGCCGCGATCGCTTCCAGCCGCAGGCCGTCGCGGATGGCCTCCGCCATGTAGGGCTCGTCTTCAACGACCAACACGCGCATGCTCCGATGATAGGAGCTGCCGCATTTCGTCGGCATATGCAAGACCGGAAACGTGCTGGCAACACCGCTCTGCCTTGAATCGAGGCATGACTCATCACAGACCAGCACGAACAACCACCCGTCGGACTCCCGGGATCCTCCTCCTCGGCCTGCTCGCCGCCATCGCGGCATTCGTCGCCCTGGGCTACCGGCCGCCGTCGTTCTTGACTCCCCGGGCGGCATCGCCGCTCACCGGCGTGCTCGGCGCTCAGCACCATGCAGCGGTGGGCAAAGCGCGGGGCGCGATTTCGCCCGCACGTCGCCACGCCCTGCCCAGCAACGCGTGGCCGGCGGATGGCCAGGCCGCGTTCCTCCAGACAGGACGGTCGCAGATCCAGGCCGGCCCGAACCAGCACCCGGCTCCGATCGCGAGCGTCGCGAAGGTGATGACGGCCTATGTCGTCCTTCGAGACCATCCTCTCGGGCCCGGCGAGGACGGCCCGACGATCACGCTCACCGCCGCCGATGTCGCCGACACCGACAGCCGGAGTGAACGGCAGGAATCGGTCGTGCCCATCGTCGACGGAGAGCAGCTGAACGAACGGCAGGCCCTGCAGGCGCTGCTGCTGCCGTCGGCGAACAACATCGCCGCCGTCCTGGCGCGATGGGACGCAGGCTCCACGTCCGGGTTCGTTGCCCGGATGAACGCCACCGCGCAGTCGCTGGGCATGACGCAGACCCGCTACACCGACCCCAGCGGCTACGACGACGACACGGTGTCGACCGCCGCCGATCAGGTTCGGATCGTCGATCGGGCCATGCGCCTGCCAGTGTTTGCAGAGATCGTCGCCACGCCGAGCGCGACGCTGCCCGTCGCCGGCACCGTGCACAACACCGACATGTTGCTCGGCCACGACGGGTTCGTCGGCGTCAAGACCGGCTCGGACGACGCCGCCGGCGGTTGCTTTGCCTTCCGAGCTATTCGCCGGATCGACGGCAGATGGACGATGGTCACCGGGGTGGTGTTGGGCCAGTCCGGCGACGACCAGATTGGGGCCGGACTGATGGCCGCCGCCGCACTGGTCGGCCGCATCGCCGGACAGCCGATCGGCTCGGGGCGGCCATGACGCTGACACCAGTCGGCGCTATAACTACCAGTGTCGGGCTCCCGGTCCGGCGGGTAGCCCGATGATGCGTCGATCGGGAGGCAGGCGTGCGTGTACTCATAGCCGTATGGTTGGCGCTGGCCGTCGTGGCTGCCGGTTGCTTCGACACCGCTGCCACCACCGGTCACCGGCATCACCAGTTCTCCTCCCGCAAGCAACGCTCGGGCAAGCAAAGCTCGGGTCAGCAAAGCTCCGGCAAGCAGCCCTCGAGTACGTCATCCTCGGGCGGCACTGCCAACACGGCATCGCACGCCCGCCAGTCGGAACAACGGAAGGCTCAGCGCTGGCACCTGATAGTCACGCTACGCAGGCGGATCGGGTCGCTCAGGTACGCGGCGCTCCAGATCGGCTACCCGCATCACCGTCATCTGACTGACAAGTATCCGGAGTTCCGGATAAAGTCGACCCGCCGGCTCACCCGCATGCTTCACCGCTGGCAGGCGCGACTGGCGAGCTGGGAGGCCACCTGACCCCGCCTCAGTCCGTTCCCCAGTGTGCTCTGAGGATCGCTGCGAGGACGATCGCAATGGCCGACAGCACGACCGCGATACCGACGAACAGCTGCCATCCGTAGTGCTGGGCGGCCTTCACGAGCAGGACCGGAGGCACCACCGTGGCCGCAGGAAGGGTGCGGGCCTGACAGGCGGGGCCGGTGGTGGCCACGCGGCCGAGCGCCTGGTCGACCACCGACTGCAAGCGCGGATCGGCGAGGTTGCCGGGGCCGGTCAGCCGGCACTGCACCAGGTCGCCGCCGCGGATTCTCATGTCCACCAGCCCGAGCACGTCGGCGGTGGTCAGGTCAGTGGCCGTCGCCCGTGCGAGGGCCTTGCCAGTCGCTGCGAGTTGGCTGACTCCCGAGGGCGCGAGAACCGCGTGCACGATTCCGACCAGGGCGGCGTTCTCGGCCGGGTCGAGGGACTCCCGGGTGGTCGCAGCGTGGACGTATGCGGCAGAGCGGGGGCCGTCCAGCCGCAGCGTCCCTTGTGCGAAGTGCACCGGCAGGCCGTCGGCCGATGTCGTGGTGAACGCCGCCCTGTTGACGACGGTGATGCCGCCGACGGCCTCGACCAGCGGCCCGATGCTCTTGGCATCGATCAGAGCCACGTGGGTGACGGGGATTCCGGCGCTTCGAAGTGCCGAGATGGCCTGCGTCACCGTCATGCTCTGCAGCGGAGTTCCTTTCACCGTGCGGAACCGTGGATTGAGGCAGCGGCTCGGATTCCGGAGGCAGCGTTTCCGCTCCAGACGTTTGCGATGCGGCGCCGAGCCGACTCGCACCCCCGGCGACACCGACAGGATGCTGCTGAACTTGTGGCTGGGCGCCGTCGCGAACAGGACAGCGGTCCCCCTGGCGATGCCCGAGGCGTAGCTGACCAGCGTCACCTGATTGTTGTCGAGCATTCCGCTGCTGGCGGGCAGCCGGCTTCCTACCGCCTCCGGCAGATGTGACTGCGCCTGCTGGACGTCGCCGGAGACCCCACGGAGCTCATAGGCGGTCAGCGCCGCCCCCACTGCAGCCACGCTCAACAGCAGGATCAGCACCAGTGCGCCGACCTGGACCCCGCGTACCAGCGCAGGGTTTCTTGAACCAAACACGCCGCCGACCTCCTACCCCGGCCCGAGAGTCTGTCAAACGTCTCCCACTCTGGCAATGTCCGTTCGACAACCGCCCACGAGGCGGAGATGATGGTGGGATGCCGACAGAGGACTTCGAACGGTTTCGCGAGCGGGTCATGGACAGCCCGGATCTGCAGCGCGACCTGCGCGACATCGACGACTGGGCAGAGTTCACCAGCGTCGTCGCCCGCGAGGCGCTCGCGCTCGGCCTGCTGGTCGAGCCCAGCGACATCGACCAGGCGCGGCAGACCGCGCGCCGGGCCTGGCTCGAGCGCTGGGTCCCATGACGGGGACCCTGGATCTCGCCTCCTGGACGCCGATCCGGGTGTCGCTCAGCCAGGAAACGCCGATGGTGGAGTGGTGCTACACGGCACAGACCCGGTTCTCCGACCCGTTCTTCGACCAGACGATCGAGCACTGCCTCCGCCGGCCGTTTCCGCTGCTGTTCCGCCAGACCACTCCCATCGCAGAGGCCGAGCGACTGGTCGCCGACGCCGGGGTAGCCGAACCCGCCGGGTTCGTGTTCCACGCGTCGCGCTGCGGGTCGACGCTGGTCTCGCAGATGCTGGCGGCGCTGCCGGATGCCCACGTGCTCTCGGAGCCGCCGCCGGTCGACACCGTGCTGCGGATGCGGTACGCGGCCCCGAACGTCTCCCAGGACCAGCTCGCCTCATGGGTGCGCACCATCGTCCTTGCGCTGTCGCGACCCGGATCGAGGTCGTTCTACAAGTTCGACAGCTGGTCGACGGTCGATCTGCCGCTGATCCGGGGGGCGTTCCCGGACACGCCATGGGTCTTTCTCTACCGGGAGCCGGCGGAGATCATCGCCTCCCAGCTGCGCCGGCGCGGCGCGCAGATGATCCCCGGCGTGTTGCCCCTCGAGCTGTTCGGCCTGGGGGCGGAGGCCGTGAACCTGCCGCCGGAGGACTACTGCGCCAGGGTTGTGGCGGCGATCCTCTCCGCCGCACTGGAGGAGCGGGCGCGGGATCCCGGCCGATCCCTGTTCGCGAATTACCGTACGCTCCCGGCCGGCATGCTGGACGCGATTGCACCGCTGTTCTCACTCGAGCTCGACGACCGCGAGCGCGACGCAGTGCTCAACGTTGCCACCCGAGACGCCAAGAACCCGGCGCTGCCGTACGACGCCGCCCAGTCGCCGCCGTCTCCGGCCGTGGTGCGCGCCTCCACGCGGTGGGCCCAGCCCCTCTTCGACCAGCTGGAGGCGCTCAGGTGACTGCGATCAAGCTGCCGCTCGAGTTCGACGCCGACCGGCTGGCAGCCGAGGTCGCCGAGCTGAGCGCGGACGAGTGGGTGCCGCACTTCAACGCCGCCTACTACGAGGGGGACTGGAGCGGTGTCTCGCTGCGTTCGGTCGGCGGCCTGACCAAGATGCTCTTCTCTGACCCGTCACGCAAGGATCAGTTCGCCGATACCGACCTGGTCGCCAGGTTCCCCGGCATGGCCGAGGCGATGGGCCGGTTCCAGTGCCCGCTGGAGGCCGTGCGTCTGCTGCGGCTGGGGCCGCACGCGCGGATCCGCGAGCACCAGGACATCGATCTCGGATACGACATCGGCGAGATCCGGATCCACGTTCCGGTCACCAGCAACCCCGAGGTCGCCTTCTACCTCGACGGGGAGCGAGTGGACATGCAGCCCGGCGAGGCCTGGTATCTCGAGCTGAGTCTGCCACACCGCGTCGAGAACGACGGATCGGGCGACCGAGTGCACCTGGTCGTCGACTGCCTGCTCAACGACTGGCTACGGGAGATGCTGGAGGACGGTACTCCATTCGCATCCGCATCTCGTCCTCCGACACCATCCTGAACCCGAGCCGCCGGTAGAGGGAGATCGCCCGGAGGTTGTCCTTGTCGACGCTGAGCCGGATGGGAACATCCGCGCTCCGGGCTTCCGCCATCAGGTTGTGGAGGAGGCTGGTGCCGATCCCTGCCCCGCGGTGTGCGGGCGTCAGGGCAACGTCGACAATCAGGATCCCGGACGCCGACCGCTCGACCCACAGCCGGCCCACCGGCTCGCCACCGGCACAGACGAGAACGTGGTCCGATTCCGGGAACCGTGCCCGGTAATATTCCTTTCTCCCGCCAGTATTCAGGAAGCCTGAGCCTATCAAAACTCCATGTTACGCCGCAAATGCCACGGTGCGCACATTTTGCAGCGCGCACCGCGTGCTGAAGAAAAAAGACCGATCCCCGAAGAAAGCCATCTCTTCAGTTCTCTTGGCATTGGACGCCGTGGTAGCAGAATCAGTTGTAAAGTCTACCGATACGTATTGGGAATCGTGCCTGCAATTCGACAGCCTGCGCGCACAGCTCATTTGGGCAGCAGGCTGCGCGCGATTGCATCGAGAATACCGTTGAGAAAGTTGATCGATTCCGGCGCGGAGTACCGTCTCGCGATCTCAAGTGCCTCGTTAATGACGATGGGAAACGGCGTGGATTTGAATGCCAGCATCTCGCCGACCGCCATGCGCAGAAGGTTGCGATCGACAGCCGGCATCCGTTCGATCCGCCAATGGCGCGAATTCGCTGTAATCAACTCGTCAATCTTCTCTTGATGCGCGAGCGAAGAGTTAAACAGATCTTCCGCAAATCCGCGGACTTCCGGCTCCACAACATCAACGGATTTCCAGAAGGTGGCGCGCACCTCGTCAGGCGTTTGTTTGCCCACGTCCGCTTGAAAAAGCATCTGCATGGCGAGTTCGCGGGATTTGCGGCGAGTACCGGCGGTCAAGCTTTCCCGCCTTCCGCGAGCTTGCGCTGCAGGCTCACCATTTCGATTGCGGCGACAGCAGATTCAAAGCCTTTGTTTCCAGCCTTGATACCGGCACGATTGAGCGCCTGCTCGAGGTTCTCGCAGGTGAGCACGCCAAATCCATGGGGAACGCCTGTCTCCTGCTGCGACTGCCCGATGCCGCGGGAAACTTCGTTGTAAATGGCCTCGTAGTGAGCGGTCTCCCCCCGCAGCAGGCATCCGAGCGTCACGATCGCATCGACCTTATGCTGCTCGGCGATAGCGCGGGCGGCAGAAGGGATCTCCCACGCCCCCGGCACGCGGACAACGGTGATATCAGCGCGCTTGGCGCCACTGCGCAACAAGGCATCAATAGCGCCATCGAGCAGCCGATCGGTGATGACCGCGTTCCAGCGCGCCACCACGATCGCAAACTTCATTCCTTCTGCAGAGAGATCGCCTTCAACCGCAATTGGCTTCCCTTTGGCGGGATCTGTCCACGCCCAGAAAGTAAAAGCGAATCCAGACTCAGGCTCGACGGTGAAGAGGCGCGACTTCCAATCCGATTCGGCAATCTGAGAAAGCCGCGCAACCGCGCTATCGCCCCCGCTTGCCTTCAGCCACCGTTCGGCGGATTGATGTGCGGAGTCGAGCGATGTCACTTCCACCATTAAATCGGCGACCGGTGGAAACTGACCATTTACGAATTCAAGGTTCCCCAGCGGCGCGAGGAATGAAGCGCCGGTGCTGGTGGCGTCTTTCCATCCTGAACCTCTCGCCAATCCCATCGCTTCAAAGAAGCCAATCAAACGCTCATATACAGCTGCGTTTGGGGCAGGACGAAGGATGGAGATTCCCTTGATCATGCTTTGATTCTATCGTGCTGCACCGGCTCATTTTTCATCGCCGCCGCCGACATCGAATTCAGAATTGAAGGCAGCAAAAAGGCCGGCACGAGGCCGGCCTTGGATGATCGTTCAGTTGAGAAGCTACGTCGTCGGGCGTGGCTTCACAGCAATCGCAGTTGTGGGAACGCTGTTCGTCGTGGGCGTCGTGATCAGGCAGTCCGGGTCAGAGCCGGGAATGCACGCAGGCAGGTTGGGATTGATCTGCTGCGTATCCTGAAGCGTCGTTGTATTGATGAAGTGAATCAGATTATCGCCGGCCGTCGAAACAAAAAACAGCTTATCGTCGAGGCTGAATGCCCCGGTAAGCGGAGCAGTCACTGCGGAGCCGCCCGTGAACGTGACGTAGTTCACCGTTCCCGCTGCGCCATTCGAACCGGTCATGTAGTAGGGAAGCTTGGCGCCCGGCGTAGACCCCGTATAAGTCAGGAACGCCAGGTTCAACGCGCGTGAAGTGACAATCTGATCGACTGCCGTTGCATTGATCCCACCGACCGCCTGCTGCGTGGTTGGATACGGATGGTCAATTGTCAGTGGCTCCAGGGTCTGCCCCGACTGCGGACACGCCTTTGGCAGGTTCACCGGCTGTATGGATCCACCGGTAGCTGTGCCCGAGCTTGCCACAAATGGAATCGATGTGCTGATGTCGGACAACTGCACTCCGCCGCCGGCAATGGCTGCTCCCAGCATGTGCTGTCCGTCTGGGGTTGCCGCCAGGGTGTCGGTCTTGTCAGGCACCGAGTCGCCCTGCGGATAGAACACCAGGTTGCTGTAATCGCTTGCCGTGCCGGAAGGACACCAGGTATGCGCAACCGTGGGGTTGCCGCTGAGATAAGCGCCTACGCTGGGGACGGTGAGAGCAAGGTTGGTAGCGCCGCCGGACGCACTCAGATCGTATGTTGTGAACCCGGTGTTTGCATTGTAGACATACAAAGTATCGGAGTGACCAGCACCCATGGAAGCGCTGTCACTGATGTACAGCGTCTTCGAATCCGGCGTCCATGCTGCCGAACTTCCCACGCCCGTAAAATTCACCGCCACCGAGCCCGAGGTGTTGTAGATGTATAAAACGCGGCGGACCTGATCGTTGACCAGAACCTGGCCGCCATTCGGAGCAACCGCCAGCACCACACCCGGCAAGGAGGTATTCGGCGATCCCGACAAGGTGTCGCTCAGCGTGTTGAACGTCATCAGGGCGTGCGACGAGCCTAAATAGATCGTTGTTCCAACCTGGTCCATCACCATGGAGTTTGGAACGTAAGGCAGACGCACCGTGGAACCCACCTTATTCCCGACAAGATCGAAAGGCACAATGTACTGCGAATAGCCGGGAGCGGAAAACCATGCATAGGAGCTTGCCGATCCGGGTGTGGTGATGGTCACTTCATTGCTGGAAATCGACAATCCCGTTCCGAACAAACCTACTTGGTTGATGGGCGACGGATTGCAGCTCGAGGGCTGGCAAATGGCGTAGACCGATGCCTGACCCGGGAATGAAGGTACGACCGCTCCAGAACCGCCAACGGCGATGTCCAGCGGATTTGTGGACTGGTAATCCAGCGTCAAGCCGGTGATCGGCTGATTATTTGTGTCCAGCACCGTGGTCTGCAGGTTCTGCGTAATTCCCAGCGTCACCGTTCCGCTGGTGGCGCCATTCAGCGTGACCGAGATGGATTTGGGTGGGCAGGTAGTGAAGTATCCGGCTGAGGATCCGGAACCGGCGACAGAAGCCGTGATCGCCGTGGTTCCCGGCTGCCCTGCGGTAATGATGTTGCTGGCGCTGTTAAGAGTCGCGATGGATGCAGTGCCGACCGCGTAAGTCAGCGCACCAATCGAATTCGAACAACTGGGAACCGAGGTGACACCCGGAGGCAATCCCCCCGGACAGCTATAGTGCGTGACCGTGGGCGGAGCGCAGAACTCGTACTGCGTGCCCCCTGACGCATAGCATGCTTCAGAATCCAACTGGGCGCTCGCGCCCTGTGAGTAGCATTGCTGCGCTCCCGACACAATTCCTGAGGTCGCGAGGGCGACAGAACTTACCGCCGCATGCACGTACACCTCCACAGGATTGGAGGTTACCGAGTTGGCCGACGCCGAAATGAAGGCTGTTTGATAAGGCAGTCCGCCGGTGTTGGGGAGCGGGCTTGGAGGATTGCAGATGGTGTAATCGGGAATGCCGCCGCCGGAGTTGCGGTTCCAGGTGCCTGCGCACATATTGCCGGCCGGACTGAGGTCCAGTATCTGATTGTTGGTGGTTGCGTAGGCGTAACTCGTTACGCTGGCAGTCGCACCCTTGCAGGTTGTTGCGGACGGCGCATTGATCTGCCGGGTCTGACCGAATGCCAGGGATACCCCTGTCGTCTTTGGCTCAAGGTCGATCGCGTAAACGTCCGTATCCTTCAACCCGTAGCCCAGACCATTGCAATAATTTCCTGCCGGGTTGCGCGTGCAGCCGGAGAAAGTCAAACCCGCTGGAATAGCCAGAAACACCAAGAAAACGAGCGTCAAATACCGCCGCATGAATCCTCCCCGCCCCGCCTGATCTAACCGCGGAACGGTCTCTCCGAATGCGTTAAGAAAAATGGGTTAAAAGCGAGCCTGCCTTGTGCCCGACGCTGGCCTGGACCTGGCTCATGGCGCGCAGGCTACCGGGACTCGGCATTCGTCCACACCATGCAGCCGGTCGACAGAACACGCTCGATTTGCTCCAAAGAAAAGTGTATCAGGACAGGATGGGGGCTGGCTCCGTCCTGACCCGTCTGATTGCTTTGTATTTTGATAGACTCGCGGACCTTAAGTTGGCGAGCAAAAACCCCGTCATTGGCCTCCCGATCCGGCCTGCGAAGTTGAGGGGACCGCCGGCATGTACTTGCTGAACCATTCCACTGCCCGGTCCATCACATCGCGCCGATGCTCGGGGTTCACAAACCCATGCCCCTCGTTGGGATAAACGACCAGTTGCGTCGCCACATGCTCATCGCGCAAAGCGTGCCAGAACTCGTAAGACTGCGGCGCGGGACACTCCCCATCGCGGTCGCCAACAACCACCAGCGTCGGAGTCTTCGCCTTCTTGATGAAGTTGATCGCGGAGCTTTTGGCGTATACAGCTGGATCGTCATAAACCGACGCGCCAAAGTACGGAATCATCCACTGGTCGATCGAGTTCTCTCCGTAGTAGCTCTGCCAGTTTGAAAGGCCGGCGCCGGAGACAGCCGCCTTGAAGCGGTCCGTCTGGGTCACGGCAAACATCGTCATAAATCCGCCATAGCTCCAGCCGGTAATGCCAACCCGCTGCGAATCCACGGGATACTTCGCCGCCACCGCATCCACCCCAGCCAGGATGTCGCGCAGATCTCCGTAACCGAAGTCCTTCCGGTTGGCTTGGGTAAAGGCTTCGCCCTGCCCGTAGCTTCCGCGAGGATTGGGCTCCAGCACAAAATAACCAAGCGCTGAGAAAGCTGTCGAGCTAAGCCCACCCGCTCCGCCCCAATGCGACATCGCAGCCGCGGCGGGTCCGCCATGGACCTGGACGATCATCGGATATTTCTTGTTGGGATCGTAATCCTTGGGCAGCAGCAGCCAGCCCTGAACGCGAAAACCGTCGCTCTTCCAGCTCAGCGACTCGGATTTACCCCACGCCGCCTGAACGCCGTCGTTGAAGTGCGAAAGCTGCATCACGCCTTCGAGGCCCGAGGTCATCACCGTGGATGGTTTGGCGGCATAAATTTCGCGAGGACGTTCGAAGGTGCTCGCGCCGAAGACGAACATGGAACCATCCGCCGTTGAAGAGAGGCTCATTTCGAGTGCGACCATCGCCCACCGAGCCGGGAATACTGAAAATCGGCGAGCCAAAAGTTATAGGCCCATTGCCGGTGCGATCGCCAGTCAGACGATAGCGAATCAACTGGCTGTTGCCGCCTGCGAGTTCGCTCACAAACAGATGTTCATCACTCCCCCACTCGATCCATGCGGGAGAGGTCGGGCGTCCCTGGCTAATGTCTCGCGGTTGGCCTCCGTCTGCCGAAATGATCCAGACGTCGCCGCCGGTCGAACCCTGGTCGCTCATCAGACCGCCGATAAAGGCGATCGTCTTGCCATCGGGCGACCACCGTGGCACAGCAATCTGCAGGCCGTGTAATAGGCCGGAAACTTCAGCGGGCGCAAGGACGGACTTCGGTTGGCTGCCGATGGTCTCGGTATACAGCTGCGCCACCCACCAGTTGTTCTCGCCGGGCGGCTCGGCAGCGATGTATGCCAGCCCCTTCGAGTCAGGCGACCAGTCGAATTCGTAAACGTGAAGGTTTGCGGGGGTCATCAGCGTTGGGGCCGCAGCCGACCTGGCGTCCACGCGCGCCATGGCCACGCGCTGGATCTCAACTCCGTCCTCGCCGATCACACCGGATGGCGGCTTCATGGCGGCCAATGCACCGGCTGGCCGCGTTGCGCCTTCGATATAGAGGAATGCGATCTGGCTGCCATCCGCGGAAAATGACGGCGCTTGCGGAAGTCCCTTCAGAGTGGTCAATCGTTTCGCAGGACTTCCGTCCAGCTTGGAAAGATAGAGATCAACCTGGTGGTCTGTGGCACTCGGCGCAATCCGAAAAAAAAGCAAGACTTTTGGAGTCTGGCGCCCACGCGAATTCCCCTTCGCGGCAGTGCTGCTCGGAATTGGTTGCAGCGGTTACGCGCTCGCTCTTGGCAAGGTCAGTTGGCGAAGCCACGCGAATCTCTGAGCCGCCCCGGCCGCCATCGATCCAGGCCAGCCTTTTTCCGTCAGGCGAAATTCCAACCTGGCCAAATCCCCGGCCGCGATTGAGTCCGCGCAGCACATCTTCAATGTGGGCCCGATCGGGACTGCCTTGCCCAGCGCCGGCTTGCGCGTAGTTCGGCGCCGCCATGAGGGCAAAAAAGGAAAATATGACGATGGACGCGAGGGGGTAGACAAGAGATTTGCGAGGGGAATTTCTGAGCATGAAGAAATGCTATCAGGCAAAAGGAGTGCGCCGATGGCAATGGTGACCGAAGAACCACCGTTCGCAAACCCGATGCAAACCCACCGCAAGCACCTGCATCCAAATTGCTTGCCACGGGTGAGCTATTGCGCTCAGGGACATGCATAAATGTAACTACATTTGACTATCAAAATATCGCATCAATGTAAGCGTTGCCATAGTACGAGCGGCGAAGCGACAAAACACAAGAGATTAGGAGAAAACTGGGCCCATGATTGGTGAGAGCCAGACTCGTCTGTCCACCGGAATAGCGGGACTCGACGACATTCTTCGGGGCGGGCTAGCCAAAGGCTTTCTTTACTTGATTGAAGGAAATCCGGGCGCCGGCAAGACCACACTAGCGCTCCAGTTTTTGATCGAGGGCGCCAGGCGCGGCGAAAAAGGACTTTACATTTCTCTCGCCGAGAGCGAGCCCGAGTTGCGGCATGTCGCCGAATCGCATGGAATGACTCTGGAGAATGTGGAGATCTGCAAAATTTCTCCCCTGAGATTGCCGGCGAAACGGGACAGCAATATACGGTATTCCAGCCGGCCGAGGTTGAACTGGCCGACGTCCTCGAAACAATTCTCGCCAAAGTCCGCGACCTTGCGCCCTCCCGCATCATTATTGACTCCATGTCGGAGCTACGCATGCTGGCGCGCGATTCTCTGCGCTACCGGCGACAAGTGTTGAGCCTCAAGCAGTTCTTTGAAGGTCGTGATTGCACCACCCTCTTGCTCGACGAACGATTTCGCGACAACCCCGAAAGCCAGGTCCAGACCATCGCGCATGGAGTCATTTCTCTAGAAGTGCTGCAGCGAAGCTACGGCATCACACGGCGAAGGCTGGAGGTCTTGAAAGTGAGGGCGTCGAGCTTTCGAGAGGGATATCACGACTACGTCATCGTAAAAGGCGGCGTGCGCGTATTTCCGCGCCTGGTATCGGGCGAGCATCGCGGCTTGGCCGTGGATCCAGAAAATCTGCCCAGCGGCGTGAAGGAACTCGATCAGTTGTTCAATGGGGGCGTGCAGCGCGGCACCAGCACCCTGGTTGCGGGGCCGACGGGGTGCGGAAAGTCAACGCTCTGCTCGCAGTTTGTCCTCAGTGCTGCCAAGCGCGGAGAAAAAGGCGCCATCTTCACTTTCGATGAGACGCGCCACTCGTTCATGGTGCGGAGCCGCGGCTTGGGTATGGATATCGATCCGTATCTCGACAATGGAATGATTCACCTGGAGCAGGTGGACCCTGCGGAACTTTCTCCGGGCGAGTTCGTTCATCGTATTCGTGTGGGCGTAGAAGAGAAGCAGTGGCGCATCGTGGTGATCGACAGCCTTAACGGGTTGATCAATTCCATGAGCGAGGAACAGGCCCTGACCGTGCAATTGCACGAGTTGCTGTCCTACTTGAACCAGGTGGGCGTCGCCTCGTTCATGGTGCTGGCGCAATACGGCTTGCTGGGAATTTCGATGACCTCTCCAACCGATGTAAGCTACCTCGCCGATAACGTTCTATTGTTGCGCTACTTTGAAGCGGCCGGCGAAGTGCGGCAAGCCATTTCTGTAATGAAGCGCCGATCGGGGCCGCACGAGCGCTCCATCCGCGAACTGCAAATGAGCGCCGGCAAGCTGACCATTGGCGATCCGTTGCGCAATTTTATGGGTGTGCTCACAGGAACGCCAGAGTACAAGGGAGGACAACAGTTACTGTGAATGAGCCCGTTGCCAATCTTCCCCGGTTCTTGGTCGTTGCTCCCCTGGGTCGCGACGGAGAACTGATTTGCGGATTGCTGAATCGCGCGGGCTACCGGTCAGAGCGCGTGCAACAGGTGTGCGAAGTGGAAGCAATCGACAGCGCCATGCTGCTGGGACTCATTTTGACCGATGAGGCGCTCCTTCGCGGCGGAATTGAAGCATTCAAAAAAATTATTCAGGCGCAGCCCCTCTGGTCTGAGCTGCCGTCGATTCTCCTCACCAGCAGCGCGAGCGAACCGAGTTACGCAGTGGCGGCAAGCCGGGCGCGGATCGAAATCCAAAGTTTGATTCTCCTCGATCGGCCCGTCCGCAAAGAGATGCTGCTCAGTGCCATCCAGGTGGCGCATAACTCGCGCCAGAAGCAACTGCAAGTTCGAGACGCGACGGCCAGGCAGTCTCAGAGCGATGAGGCCCTGCGCAAATCCGAGCAACTGGCGGCAACCGGTCGCATGATGGCCACCATGGCCCATGAAGTCAACAATCCGCTCGAGGCGCTGGGCAATCTCCTCTTCCTGGTTGAGAACAGTAGTTCCCTCGATGAAGCGCACTCTTTCGGTCAACTCGCCACGAAGGAACTGCAGCGAATCAGCGAGATCGTGGATCACACGCTGCGCTTTCACCGCGCACCCGCCAAGCCCGGCTTCACTGACGTCTCGGAACTGGCCATCTCGGCGTTAACGCTTTTCCGCGGCAAACTGCGGGAGTGCCATATTCGCGAGCGAATCAAGGTCGAGCGGGCATTCGGATACTGCAGCGAAGGCGAAATTCGTCAAGCACTGGTCAACCTGATCGGCAATGCCGTAGACGCCATGCGCGATGGCGGCAACTTACGAATTCATGTTTCTCCAGTTTCGATCAATGGAGTGCAGCATGCGCGGCTGACCATAGCGGATACAGGAGCGGGAATTCGCAAAGAGATCCGCCAAAGCTTGTTCAAGCAATTCTTCACGACCAAAGGCAGAAGCGGAACCGGTTTGGGACTCTGGCTGACCCGCGACATCGTACGCCGCAACGGCGGAAAACTGCGCTTCCGCTCGCGCACCGAAGCCCCTTCCGGAACGGTGTTTACGATTTATCTGCCAGCGGTACCGATGACTTCCTCTATTCAGCCGCAAAGCGACAGAACGCGTCCGCGAGATGAGCGCGTCTCTTCCGTCATTTGATGGCAACTCTATTTCTCGCTGTCCAAAACCTGCATCTGGTGCGCGTCATAGCGGGTGCCGGCCACTGAGTCTGCGGGAATCGCCGTCTCAATCATCTCGATGTCATCCTTCGAAAGCACCACGTTAAGCGCTGCCAGACTCTCGCTTAATTGTGAACGGGTACGCGCCCCGATGACCGGGATGATAAACGGGCCTTTCGAGAATGCCCACGCGACCGCAAGTTGCGATGGCGTAACGCCCTTGCTTGCAGCGATCTCTTTCAAGCGCGCAATGAGCTTTTGATTCTGCGCCTGGTTCTCGGCGGCAAATCGCGGAAAGCGATTGCGAATATCCCCGGGACCAGTTCTTGGGAGAACCGGAGAGCAGCCCGCGCGAAAGCACGCCGTAAGCCGTGACGCCGATTCCAAGTTCCTCGAGCACCGGAAAAATCTTCGATTCGGGCGCGCGACTGATCAGAGAGTACTCAATCTGCAGGTCGACAATCGGGTGGACCTTGGCGGCGCGGCGAATGGTTTCCGGCCCGACTTCAGAAAGTCCGATGTGGCGCACGTAGCCAGCCTTGATCATGTCGGCGATGGCGCCAATGGTGTCCTCAATGGGCACGTTCGGATCAAGACGCGCAGGCCGGTAGATATCGATGTAATCCACGCCCAGCCGCTTGAGTGAATAGGCCAGCGCTGTCTTCACCGCAGTGGGACGCGCATCGTAGCCCAGCCATGCGCCGTCCGGTCCGCGCTGGGCGCCAAACTTGACTGAGATCAGAACCTTCTCGCGGAAGAAGCGCAGGGCCTGCCCAAGCAGCATCTCATTGTGGCCCATGCCGTAGAAATCGCCCGTATCCAGCAGCGTAACCCCCGCATCGATGGCGGCATGAATGGTAGCCAGCGACTCCGGCTCCTCCGCCGGTCCATACATGCCGCTCATGCCCATGCAACCCAGAGCGATTGGGAAAACTGCAGGACCCGTGCGGCCGAGTTGGCGCGCCTCAACGGCCGATGTGGTGGTCATAATGAATCCCTCTCCACGTGGGATGGTAAGCCTGCCGCTGAGATGCGGCAAGGTCCGCATCCGATGCGACGATCCAACCACCGAAATACGCCCGCAGAAAGTCGCACAAACGCACCCTTCGCAGCGAAGAGCTATGCTTTGTTTGTCGTGAAGGCTTAGATCACCGATGAAAGCAATGGCGATCCGATATCTTGAAGCGGGGCACGCGCGCGGCAAGGTTGTGATTTCTCTGGAGTGAGAAAGCCGCCAACCAAATCCGTGTGGTTTGTGTTTGAGATCACACGATTATCCACAGAGAGCAGACGATCGGTAGTCCGACGACTTGAACTTTATTTTTCGGAACCTGTTGAAATATCGCTTCTTACCTCCATCTCAATCAACCCGAGGCACGTTTGCCTCCATTTTGTGGTTCAACCCGAACTGATTTTCTGACATACTTGATTGTGCCCACCAGGTACATCCAAACACCACAATCAAATAGCGAGGTCGCATCGATGTCGGCAAAGTATGTCTTTGTAACGGGCGGAGTTGTGTCCAGTTTGGGCAAGGGCCTTGCGGCCGCATCCATCGGCTGCCTGCTCGAGAGTCGCGGCCTGCGCGTCAACATGATGAAGTTCGATCCCTACCTCAACGTCGATCCGGGAACCATGTCGCCCTTTCAGCACGGCGAAGTGTTTGTCACCGACGACGGCGCCGAAACTGACCTTGATTTGGGGCACTACGAGCGGTTCACCCACGCGCCGCTATCGCGCGACAACAACCTCACCACTGGCCGGATCTACGAGCAGATCATCCTCAAGGAGCGGCGCGGCGACTACCTGGGCAAAACAGTCCAGGTCATTCCCCACGTGACCAACGAAATCAAGAACGCCATGCGCAAGGTCTCAGCCAACGGCCATGACGTCACCATCGTGGAAATTGGCGGGACCGTCGGCGATATCGAGTCGCTTCCCTTCCTCGAAGCTATTCGCCAGATGCGCCAGGAACTGGGGCGCGAAAACACCGTCTTCGTTCACCTCACACTGGTGCCGTGGATCGCGGCGGCGCAGGAGTTGAAGACCAAGCCCACCCAGCACTCTGTAAAAGAGCTGCTGGGAATCGGTATCCAGGCAGATATCTTGCTCTGCCGCAGCGATCGTAACCTGAGCCGCGAAATGCGCCAGAAAATCGCCGCGTTCTGCAACGTTGAAGAGCGCGCGGTGATCGGCGCAACCACCGTTCCTTCCATCTACGAAGTGCCCCTGAACTTTGCGCAGGAAGGCCTCGATGGGCTGATCCTCAAGTATCTCCACAAGGATGCTCCCGAAGCGGATCTGAGCCGGTGGAAAGACCTGGTGGATCGTTGCTATCACCCGAAGGATGAAGTTTCGATCGCCATCGTCGGCAAGTATGTGGAATACGAAGACAGCTACAAGTCGCTGAAAGAGGCTCTGACTCACGGAGCGCTGGCGCACAACCTCAAGTTGAATGTGACGTGGATTGAGGCCGAAGGGCTCGAGTCAAAGACGCCCGACGACACCAGCTACGAATCGCAACTCGAAGGCTTCGACGGAATCCTCGTCCCGGGCGGGTTCGGCAAGCGCGGCATTGAAGGCATGCTCAACGCCATCAAGTATGCGCGCGAGAAGAAAATCCCCTACTTCGGCATCTGCCTCGGCATGCAGACGGCGTGTATTGAATATGCGCGCAATGTATGCGGTTTAAAGGACGCAAATTCCAGCGAGTTCGATCCGGCAACGCAGCATCGCGTGATCTACAAGCTCCGCGAATTGCTGGGCGTGGAAGAAATGGGTGGAACCATGCGGCTGGGCGCGTGGACCTGCGTCATTCAGCCGGAAACCCTTGCCTATCGCGTGTACGGCGAAACGGAAATCAGCGAGCGCCATCGCCACCGCTACGAATTCAACCGCGAATACGAAGCTCTGTTGACCGGCGGCGGTCTGCAGATCAGCGGGTCTACGCCGGACTCAACCTATGTTGAAATCGTCGAGATTCCGGACCATCCCTACTTCATCGGCTGCCAGTTCCATCCCGAATTCAAATCAAAGCCCCTGGAGCCACATCCCCTCTTCCGCGAATTTATTGCGGCAAGCTACAAGCACCGGACCGAGCGGCATGTGGGAACTACGAAGGCTGTCGAAGCGGTTCGTTAGGCCCAAATTCTGAAATAGCTACAACCGTGCAATCCGCTCGATTCAATGTGCCCCATTCATGACGGAGTTTTATCCCGGCATGAGTGGGAAAGCACGACCCCACCCAAACCTCCGAGTGCCGGGTGCCCCCGGTCCCTCGCCTTTGGGGACCGGGGAAGTGACCAACGTCAAGCCTCTCTCCGAGAGATTCGCCTTATGGCCCTCCCAAGTTTTTTGAAATCTGAACCATCCCACAGCAGTGGGTGCCCCATCCTTCGCCTCTTTTCTGGCGAAGGGTGGGCTGGCAGGAACCTCGCTCCCATCGGCCACCAGCCAGCCACAAGCTGCGGGAAGACGAACACTGGAATTATTCCTCCCAATTTCCCAAACAAGCGTAAAATCCTGTCCATGAAGCGTCTCGCTGCGGTCGCGGTAATGATAGCTGGGCTCTCTTGCGTAGCCTTTGCGCAGCGGGGTGGATTCCACGGCGGCTTCTCCGGTTCCCGCGGTGGCTTCTCCGGTTCGCACATGGGCTTTTCCGGTGCCCGCACAGGCTTCGCCGGTCGCCGCTTCGTTTACACACGGGCTCGGGCGGCCGTCTCGCCCTACGGATTCGGCAACCCATACCTGCCCTACGACTCCGGCGCCGCGTATGCAGACGACTCCCAGCCAGGCCCTTTTGATCAGCAACCCCTTTTTGTTCAGCCGCCTGCTCCGCCTCCGCCACCCACCGTCAGGGCGACGGGGCATCCTGTGATCTTGGAATACACTTGGCCCGCCGAAACTGCGGCATCTTCCCCCTCCGCGCACTCGACAACCTCCGACTCCGAGCCACTGGCCCTTGCCATTGTCCTCAAGGACGGTTCGACCCTCTCCGCCGTAAGCGTCTTCGCCTCTGACGACGGCCTGCACTACGTCGACCCCGACGAGAGGCATCTGCTCATTTCAATGAGTGCGATCGACCGCCAGGCAACCCTTAAGATCAACCACGCAAAAAACCTGAATCTCTATCTTCCTGCCGCACAGTGAGCCGCGCCTGCCTGGCGCGCTTCGCTTGATTTACGCCGTCTGTTGTTCGACTACGCCATGCAATTCAAGCCAATCTCTCCTTGGCGCAGTCCAGTTCGATGAACCGTCGTCCATGCGGGGTGGTGCTCGGACTTTCTGAAGCGGAAATAAACTCCGCTGCCGTCAAGTGGGCCGTTGCCCTTCGACGCGCCAACCTCCAGATTCCAAACATAAAAATCCCGGCGCGGATTTGCAGGTAATTAAGTCCGTTTGAGGCACAATCATCGTGAGCCGCGGAACATTCGCCGTGCGGTCCAACAGGCGGAAGAGGGGGTACCCCCACCCCCCCTCCAGAATTTGCAGTTTTCCACAAAAGTTTGCAGGTAATTCGACGCTAGAACTACGACCATTTCAGTCGCCTTCGGATGCCATTGACGAAAGTGCTAAGGACGAATAGCCCACGACTCGACCGCTGAACAATTCCTGCGTCCTGAATTGGATGAGCCCCGACCTTGAACTTCACCGTCGTTGTGTGTAGGGTGCTGAGGATGAGGGCATAAGGACTATGGAACTGCGGCATGGCTGGCGTTTGTTGGCGATTGCATGTGGCGTATTCTTTTTCGGCACCCTCGGGAGCTTTGGGCAGGAATGCCGGGTGACCACGACAGTGCACGTGCGGAGCGATCCCTGGGGGCCTGCCGTGAGTCTAACGCCAGAACAGTTGACCGCGAAGATTGGTGCTAGCCCTGCGAGGGTCATCTCGGTCACACATGCGCCGAAGCCAGTGACAATCGTAATGATCGACTTTAGTAGCAGCATGAAAGCAGAGTGGCAGCAGTCCCTGGAAGCTGCGAAGCAATTAACAGGAGGTGCCGGCGATAGGGTCGGAGTGGTTGTGTTTAACTACCAGATCTTCGATCTTGCCAGTGGTCGAGAAGCCACAGACAAATTGCTTGAGCGATTGGCTACTCTTAAACCCCGCATGGACGGAACGGCACTTTACGATACGCTGATCAAGGTAGCGAATGCGGCGAAAGACCCGAACACCGTATTGGTATTTCTCAGCGACGGCCAGGATAACGAAAGCCATTACTCGCCTGAACAAACGATAGATTTATTTCTGAAGAATCGGTGGCCTCCGGTTTTTGGTCTGGTACTCGATTATTCAGATGACGAAGAACGGCGGGGATACTTCAAGAAGGTTGTGACCGAAACCGGAGGAATCCTTGCGCATCCGTCGTCAGCGTCCGGAGTTGTGGAAGCTGCAAGTCAGTTGTGGTCCGCCATAAACGCGCCGTTCACGGTTGTACTGCAAGCGTCGCAGCCCGTGTTGAAGCCTCAGAAGCTAAAGATTGAGATGATAGGGCGGAATGGGAATCCGGGGCATCGGACGGAAATCGTTCACGTTTCTGAGATTTCCGGTTGTGATGCGACAGCACCTGCTGCGACAAACTGAAGCCAGTTAGCTGCCGCAAGATCGCATGTGACAATTCGGTGTTTTGTCGTCGGAGATTATCTCGTCGGGGGTTGCGGGCGAGTGACCGTCATCCGAAAATTGCCACCTGATTACGCCGCCTGTTGTTCGGTCACGCAAAACAATTCAAGCCAATCCGTCCTTGGCGCAGTCCGGTTCGATGAACTGTCGTGGATGCGGGGTGTTGCTCGAACCCTCCGAGGCCCCAAAAAACTCCGCCGTCGACAGCTCGCTACGACGCAATCTCCGACTCCAGTTCCGGCTTCGGAAAGCTCACCACGCTGCCGCGCTCGAGTTCGGGTTGCTCCTCTCGCGCTTCAGCTTTTTCCTTTTTGCTGGGCTTGTGAACATCAATAACGCCGCTCAGCACGGCTCCTTCTTCCACGTAGATGCGACGCGTTGCCATATTTCCCAACAGAGATCCGTCGCTGCGAATCTCAACGCGTTCGCCGCCCTCGAGGTTACCGCAGACGTCGCCCATGATCACGATCTCGCGGGCGCTGATATCGGCCTTCACTCTGCCCTCTTTGCCAATAGTGACCCGGTGCGCCGGCGCGTTGATCGTGCCTTCCACGCTGCCATAGACGTAAAGGGGATCGGAAGACACAACTTCGCCCTTGATCACGATCGACTTCCCAATCATGGAGTACTGATTCCCCGCGGTAGAACTCAACGGTGTGGGCATCGCGGCGAGGGTTGCAGGCGATTGAACAGGGTTAGCGTTGGCTGGCTCCGAAAACATCCCCATAAGTTTCTAGTCCTTTCATCTCTCGGCTGAAACTGCAAGCTCACCGGACTTTAGCGATCGACCGACACCGCATCACGCCAAATCTTCGTCGTCACGCCAAACTCGCGCCTGTCCGTGTCCTGACGTTCCTGTCCTGACCGAATCTCAAAACTGCGCAAACCTGAAGAGTTCCACGATTGTACCCATCGATCATCCGCAGCGAATGATTACAGGAGTATCGCCATGGAATGGGACTTTCGCGGCTTTGCGCCCGCTCGGCAGCCCGCTGATCAAGAACGCATCGGCACCTCGCAAGCTGCGCCCTGTTCGTCAGCTGTGCCCGTTCATCAGCGGTCCCGCGTTCATCAACTGTGCCCCGTTCATCGCGGCTTCTCGCGATGAGCGGGTCTCAGCCGTGTGCCGGCAGCATCGAAAATCAAGGTCAAGCCAACTCCCTCAATCCAATCAGGAAAGCGCCATGCCGCCCCAAGGTTCCTGGCGGAGAGAGTCTAAGTCACTCCAAAGAGACAGCAAAAACGCGGACCTTGCGGTCCGCGTTCAGGGAACTGCGAAATGACGAATCTAGCGGGCGAACTTCACAAACTTCCGCCCCGCATAGAGCCGGAAGCCACCGCTCGGATCGGCCATGATCTGCAACGGCATCGGCCGCTTCAGGGCCTCATCGGTAGAGGTTCCCACCGAGAAAACATCATGCGCGCCCACATCCGTAATCACGAATTTATCCGCCACAAACCCAACGCCATAAACACCCGCAGGCAGCGTCTGGCTCTCAAACTTGATTGGCACTTCAGTGATGAAGTAAGCCTGATATTTCGATGCCACGTCGCTCGAATAACCGCTCGTATCCACCATCGTTGAAAGCAGGTAGTATCCGTCCGCAAACTTGACGCCCGTAGAGTTCCTCAGTTGCGTGGGTGCAGACTGCGCCTTGTAGTAAACGCTGGCCGGAAGCAGCTTTTGTGTATCGGCAGGCCTCAAAACCGTATCGCCGCCCTGGGCCAACGACCGCACCGGCGAAGCCATCACAGCCAAAGCCAACACAGAAGCGCCCGCGAATTTCATAATTGCCTGAAAGCGCATGGTGGTACCTCCCTGAAAGTAGAATCGTCCCGGAGTATACAGCATGCTTCCTTCAGCAGCCATCCACCGGCAGGTTGAAGCCGCGCAGAGAGTTGTCACGCGCCACGGCATACGCTCGGGCTAATCTGCGCATCCAAGCCCGCAGGTATAATCGCACTGTGTCAAGCGCACCTGACATCACGCTCAATCCCGCGCAAACCGCGGAGAAACTGCACGCACTCGAAGATCGCCTGCGCGCGCTCGGCAGCGTCATGGTGGCCTACTCCGGCGGCGTCGATTCGGCTTATCTCGCCGCCACCGCGCATCGCGTTCTCGGCGACCGCATGCTGGCCGTTCTGGCCGACTCGCCAAGCCTTGCCCGCCGCGACATGGACCAGGCCAGGGCCTTCGCCGGAACGCACCACATCCCTCTGCGCGTCATTCAGACCGAAGAGCTGGACAAGCCCGAATACCAGCGCAACGACGCCAACCGCTGCTTTCACTGCAAGACCGAACTCTTCGACGGCATGAAAAAACTCGGCGCGGATCTGGATTCGCCGCAGATCGCCTATGGCATGAACGCCGACGATACGCCGCGACTATCGCCCGGGTCAGCGTGCAGCCGAAGAGCACGAAGTGCTGGCGCCGCTCGCCGAAGCCGGCCTCACCAAGCAGGAAATTCGAATGCTGGCGAAGGATGCGGGATATACGCTCTGGGATCGCCCGGCCGCGCCGTGCTTGTCCTCACGCGTCGAATACGGTCGCACTGTCACCCGCGAAGTGCTGGAGCAGGTTGAACGCAGCGAAGAGTGTCTGCGCCTGTTGGGCTTCCGCGAGTTTCGCGTCCGCCATCATGGCGAAATGGCCCGCGTTGAAATTGCGAGAACAGAAATGCCGCGCGCGCTCTCGATGGAGATGATGGACAGGATTTCGACGGAGCTTCGCAACGTAGGCTACAAATACGTAACACTCGACACCACAGGTTTTCGTTCCGGGTCCTTGAACGCAGTGCTGCCGGCTGAAGTGCTGATGCGGCGTGGCGCATAACAACCGGTCTCATCAATGGCAACGTGGCCTCATACTGGCAGTATGGGACCCGACAACAAGGCGGGGCCCAGACCCTTTGCGTTTCTGATGAATTCGGTTGATGTGACCGGTTCTCGGTACAATTTCATTTCCATGCGAATCGGATATTTGGAGTGCTTCTCCGGCATCAGCGGCGACATGCTGCTCGGCGCGCTTGTCGACGCCGGCGTGCCCTTTGCGCTGCTTCAGGAAACTACTGCAGCGTTGAACGTCGGTGCCCACCTCGAGATGCGTAAAGTCAGCCGCGGCGGCCTCGCTGGCACCAAGGTCGACGTTATCGTGCCTGGCGACAAGGCTGCGGTGCACGATCATTCCCATGACCCGGTCGACCACAGTCACCAGCACAGTCATCACGAGCCGGCGCATTCACATCCGCACTCGCATGAGGATGACTCGGCGCACGCGCATACGCATGAGCATCGACATGCAGACGGCACTGTCCACGCGCATGGCCACGCTCACGAAGACACGCATCAGCCTCATCGCTCCCTTTCCACGATCCTCGGAATCATCGATCACGCGCCGATTGCCGAGGCGGTAAAGGCTCGCGCAAGCCGCGCATTTCAATTACTGGGCGAGGCCGAAGCAAAAATCCATTCGATGCCGATCGAGAGTGTGCATTTTCACGAAGTCGGCGCAGTCGACACCATTGTCGACATCGTCTGCTCGGCTGTGGGCTGCGCTCATCTCGGCGTCGATCGCTGGCTCGCCTCGCCGCTAAATGTAGGCAGTGGCACAGTGCAGTGCGCGCACGGAACTCTTCCCGTGCCCGCTCCCGCTACCCTGGCTCTTCTTGGCGATGCTCCGGTCTACGCCGCGGGCCCGCCGATGGAGCGCGTTACTCCCACCGGCGCCGCGATACTTCGAATGCTCGATGTCGAATATGCTCCACTGCCCGCCATGCGTATCGCCGCCTCAGGATACGGCGCAGGCGGCCGCGACACCCCCGGCCAGCCCAACCTGCTGCGAATTCTTATCGGCGAGGAAGCTGATCAGCACTCCGCCACTGAGCCCATCGCCATCATGGAAACCGTGATCGACGACTCCAGCCCGCAGTTGATTGCCTATGTCAGCGAAGTTCTGCTCGAAGCCGGCGCGTGGGACGTCTATCGCATTCCTGTACAGATGAAAAAGGGTCGCACCGGCGTGCAACTGACCGTGCTATGCCACCCCGACAAGGTTCCCGCACTCCGCGATCTGCTGTTTCGCGAAACCACCACCATCGGCATGCATTGGCGCATCGAAAACAAGATTTCCCTGTCGCGCGAATTCAAGGAAGTACAAACGGAGTGGGGTACGGTGCGTATGAAGATTGCCCGCTGGCCATCCGGCGAAGTTGCAAACGCCGCTCCGGAATATGAAGATTGCCGGCGCATCGCAGCCGCTCATTCTGTTCCGTTGAAGCAAGTCACCGAACAGGCCAGGCGCATATTTGCCGCCATACACGAGGAGAAGCGCTGATGGACCGCTCGCAGATTGAAGCGCTGCTCAAGGACGTACAAGCGAATCGCACCGCTGTTCCTGAAGCGTTGGAGCGGCTCAAGGATCTCCCGTTTGAAGACCTCGGCTTCGCCAAGCTCGACCATCACCGTGCCTTGCGAACCGGCATGCCAGAGGTGATCTTCGCCGCCGGCAAAACTCCCGAACAGGTGGCGCGAATTTTTTTGCACATGGCCAAGGCTGGCGGCAACGTTCTCGCCACGCGCGCATCCCGGGAGTGCTTCGAAGCAGTAAATAAGACAGAGCCGCGAGCAACTTACCACGAAATGGCCCGCGCCATCACCCTTGAGCAGTCCAAGCCTCCGGCGGGTAGAGGAAACATCTGCGTCGTCTGCGCCGGTACCAGCGACCTGCCCGTCGCCGAAGAAGCCGCGATCACCACCCGCCTGATGGGTAACACGACGGAACTGATCGCCGACGTAGGCGTCGCCGGCATCCATCGCCTGCTGGCGCAGAAGCAATCTCTTCAATCCGCGCGCGTGCTCATCGTGTGCGCCGGCATGGAAGGCGCTTTACCCACCGTGGTCGCAGGCCTCGTGAATGCACCAGTGCTGGCTGTTCCCACCAGCGTAGGCTACGGTGCATCGTTCGGCGGGGTCGCTGCACTGCTGGGCATGCTCAATACCTGTTCGCCCAACGTGTCCGTCGTCAACATTGACAATGGTTTCGGCGCAGCCTGCATAGCCTCCCTAATCAATCACATGGATTGAAAAAGTGCGGTCGAAGCTCGTTAAGAAAACGCGGCAGCCATCTCGGCTCATTTCTTGTTGAATCGAGCTTCACCCGCTCAGGGTGATGACTATCACTGTCTGACAAAACCCCGCGCGCCAATGATTGGGATGTAGTAATCCCGCCTGCCCGGCGCGACGCCTGCGGGTGATCGCTTGCCGATGCGATCGCAGCCGGCGAACAGGGGAAACCCGTGGCCCACTCCAGATTGCCGCTGTTGCGCAGGATCTCGCAGATCTTCTTTCTGCTGTTGTTCCTCGCACTCCTGATCTTCACATCGATGCGGCCCGCTTCGTCGAGTTCCGGCGATATCCATATGCGCGCGCCGGTGCGCATGTTTTTCATTCTGGACCCACTGATCGCCATCTCCAACGCTCTTGCAACACACGCTTTGTATCGCGGACTTCTTTGGAGCCTGGTGATTCTGCTGCCGACGCTCTTCCTTGGTCGCTTCTTCTGCGGCTGGATTTGCCCCATGGGAACGCTGCAGCACTTCGTGGGCAACATGCGCTCTGAGGCAAAGCGAGGCAAGCAGCGCATTGAGTCGAATCGCTACAAACGCTGGCAGACGGTGAAATACGTAGTGTTGCTGGCCGGCCTCGTCGCTGCCTTTTTCGGCTCGATGGTAATCGGCACGCTCGATCCGTTCAGCCTGCTGGTTCGCTCCATCGGCCTCTCGCTGCTGCCGGCCTTCAACTTTGCAATGCGCTCCATCCTAATGCCGATGGAGCACAGCCACGTGGGCGCGATCAGAACAACCGGCGAATCGCTGCACTCGATTTTGCAGGCAACGATCCTCGACTTTCGCCAGGCTCACTTTGCGCAAAGTCTAGTATTGGGAATTCTGTTTCTGTTGATCCTGTGGGCTAGTCTGCGGGTCACGCGCTTCTGGTGCCGCGCCATCTGCCCTCTGGGCGCACTGCTGGGTGCGGTTTCGCGCTGGTCGATACTCGGGCTGCACAAGGACGCATCGAGTTGCGACAAATGCAACCGATGCCTGCTGAACTGCCAGGGCGGCGACGACCCCATCGGTGGCGCCCCGTGGCGTAAATCAGAGTGCCTGATGTGCATGAACTGTGTCGGCAGTTGTCCGCACGACGCCCTCGAGTTCCGCTTCTTCCGCAAGGAAAGCGAAGTTGCTTCGCCCGATCTTGGTCGCCGCCGGGCGTTGACCGGTCTCGCCGCCGGCGCCGCCGCCGTTCCCTTGATGCGCGCCAATACGGGGCTTGGCAAAAGCCGCGACGATCGGCTGCTTCGTCCCCCCGGCTCCGTCGATGAACCGGATTTTCTTTCCCGCTGCATCCGCTGCGGCGAGTGCATGAAGGTCTGCCCGAACAACTCGCTCCACCCCACCTCGACGCAGGCCGGACTTGAAGGCCTCTGGACGCCGACACTGGTTCCGCGCATCGGCTATTGCGAACCCAGTTGCGTGCTCTGCTCCGAAGTGTGCCCCACCGGCGCCATCTGGCAGATCACCCCTAGGGACAAAGGCTGGGTCGTGGGAGTGGGCGGGCCGCAGCACCAGCCCGTCCGCCTCGGCACCGCCTTCTACGATCGCGGCCGTTGCCTGCCTTGGGCTCTTGCCACCGATTGCATCGTCTGCGAGGAGTGGTGCCCGGTTTCGCCCAAAGCCATCTACGTCGAAGAAGCCCAGGTCATCGATTCCGCCGGGAATACCAAAACACTCAAACAGCCCCGCGTCGATCCCAGCCGCTGCGTCGGCTGTGGCGCGTGCGAATACGCCTGTCCATTGCAGGAGCGGCCCGCCGTCTACGTCACCAGTATTGGCGAAAGCCGTTCACCCGCCAGCCAGATTCTTTTGAACCGAAGTTGATAAGGGGCCGAATAAGAATGAAGCGATCGACTGTCTACCTCATGGCAACCTTGGTTATCTCGTTGCTGGCCTGTGGCGCTCTCTCAGGCTGCAAAAAGAAAAATGCAAATCCCTTCCCGCCGTCGGGCGCCGTTTCGGGATGGGAGAAGTCAAGCGAAACGCGCACCTTCGAGCCTAAGGATCTGTGGCAATACATCGACGGAGACTCGGAGCAGTTCATCCAGGCAGGCGTCGTTTCCACCGCCACCTCTGACTACAAATTCCAGGGAAAGCTCGAAGCCGTGGTCGATGTCTACACCATGGCTGGACCTGATGGCGCACAAACCATCCTTGAACGCGGGCAAACCAAAGATGCGCAGAGCGTTCACTTGGGCGATGAAGGTCTGCAGTATTCGCAAAGCGTGAGCTTTCGCAAAGGTCCCTATCTTGTGCGCATCGTTGCCTACCAATCTTCCGCTTCTACTTCGCAAGCGCTGATGGCGCTGGCGCACGGCGTCGAAGCAAACCTGTAATTCAACCCGGCCAGTGGCCGGCATACCCACAAGCGGGAGACAATATGACGAGCCGCCGAGATTTTCTAAAAGAAGCTGCAACCGGAGCCGTACTCCTCGGTGCACAGAGCGGCCTGGGACTGACGCGCACCCTCGAGCCGAGGACAGCGCAGGATAAATCCAAGGTCATCATTGCGCGCGACGCCGCACTGCACGGGTCCGACGGCAAGTTGGACGAAAAGCGCGTGGGCGACCTGCTGGACCGCGCCGTCGCTGCCTATACCGGACGCAAGCGCCCTGTTGATGCGTGGAAGCATATTGTTCTCGAAGGTGGCGGGAAAGACAAGGTGATCGGGCTCAAGACCAACGGGCTTGGCGGCAAAGGAATCTCCACGCACGCCGTTCTCGTGTTCGCAATCGCTGAGCGGTTGCAACAGGCCGGCGTCAAGCCTGGCAACATCCTCATCTGGGACCGAAATGCCCGCGATCTGCAAGCTTGCGGACTAACGATCAACACCGATCCGAGCCAGATTCGCTGCTTCGGCTCAGACGTTGCGGGATTCGAAGAAGCCATCGAGACCTGGGGATCGTCGCATGCGAGGTTCTCAAAGATTCTGACGCGTGAATGTGCGATGGTGATCAACCTGCCGATCCTCAAGGATCACAGCATGTCCGGTGTCACGTTTGCGATGAAGAACATGTATGGCGTCGTCGAGCGTCCGCAGGAACTCCACGCAGGCGGCTGCAATCCTGGTATCGCCGACCTGAACGCATTCCCCGTCATCCGGAACAAAATCAAGCTGACTATCGGCGACGCCATGTCTTCGGTCTACGAAGGAGGTCCCGGTTTCAAGCCCGAGCATCTGTGGCAGCCAAACGCACTCATCGTGGGCGACGACCGCGTGGCCATCGACCAGATCGCTTGGGGAATTCTGGAAAAGAAGCGTGCCGAAGTCGGTCTCAAGACCTTGGAAGCCGCAGGCCGACCGCCCCGCTATATCGCAACTGCTGCTGACTCGACGCACGCACTTGGCGTGAACGATCCGCAGCGCATCCAGTTAGTCGAAATCTAATCGCAGGATCGGCATGACCAACCACAGCGAACGCAAGCTTGACGAGACCGAAATCGAGGAGCACACAGTAACGCCGGATGGAATGACGCGGCGCGAAGCGCTGCTGCAGTTACTGCGCGTCGGCGGCATTGCGGCTGGCGCTGCCGGCGCCGGCGTCTGGCTCAGCGAGCGCAGCCGTCGACCTGTGGCAGCCAGAGCCGAACAAGCGCGCAAAGATCATCGCATCCCCACAACTCAGCAGTGGCCGCAACTTACCGTGACTCAGTATGCGCTAGACGGGCGCGGTGCCGAACCGGGTGAACCTGGCGCACTAGTGAAGAAAGCTCTCGAAAACCTGGGAGGCATGCGACGATTCGTCGCCAAACAGGATGTCGTTGTCATCAAGCCCAACATCGCTTGGGACCGTACGCCCGAGCAGGCCGCCAACACCAATCCTGAACTGGTAGCGGAGGTTGTGCGTCAGTGTTGGGAGGCCGGTGCTAAACGCGTTATCGTCACCGACGTGAGTTGCAACGAAGCGCAACGCTGTTTCCATCGCTCTGGAATCGAAGCCGCTGCACGATCCGCAGGAGCGGAAGTGATCCTTCCCGATCCTGAAAAATTCCGCGAAGTGAATATGGGTGGTGTGGTCTTGAAAAGCTGGCCCGTATTCACCCCATTTCTTGAAGCCGACAAGATTTTCAATTTGCCCATCGCCAAGCATCATGAACTTACCGGCGCCACGCTGGGAATGAAGAACTGGTATGGCATTCTCGGCGGCCAGCGCAACCGGCTGCATCAGCAGATTCACCAGAGCCTCGCCGATCTTGCCGGCTTCATGCTGCCTACACTCACCATCATGGATTGCTATCGCATCCTGCTGCGGAATGGGCCAACCGGGGGCAATCTCGAAGATGTAGCACTTAAGAAGACAATCGTCGCAGGAACCGACCCAGTGGCTCTCGACGCCTTTGTAGCCAAAGCCTATTGGAATCTCGACGCCGGCCACCTGCCCTATTTGCAGATGGCAGCGAATCGCGGGCTCGGAACAGTTGAGTTTGAAAAGCTGGCGATCAAGACAAGTCAGCTATAAGCAAATAAAAAGTCGCGCGCGCGCATTATCGCGCCGCGAATCGAGAAAAGGAATTATGAAAATACTCAGTTCTGTCCTCTTCGGAATGCTTGCATTGTCCCTTCTGCCGGCTGTTGCTCAACAACCCGCCCCTCAGATGGGAAGGATTCACGGCCATGTCATTAACTACACCGGTCAGCCGCAGCCCGCCGGCCTGATCTGTCTCTCAACGGACAACGGCGTTACGGTGACATATACATTTCCGGTTGATGCACATGGCAAGTATGCGGGAGAGGCGCCTGCCGCCACCTACACGCTTGTTTATCGCATGCCTGACACTCCACCCAGCCTGTGGATCGATATCCTCAACAACATCACCCTCACCGCTGGCAAAGATCTGGAACAGAACGATGACATGAGCCGGCAGGCATTCATCGACGAACTGCCCGACGAACAGAAAAAGGAACTTGAGGAGTTGAAGAAACACAACGCCGCCGCCCAGAATCAGGAGCAGCTCATCAAGACAATCAACACTAATCTAAGTGTTGTCTCACAGAATCTGAATGAAGCCGATGATGCGCGGAACGTTGCCATCAAGGAACTAGGCAAGACCGCTGATCCCGCCGAAATAGACGCTAAAGCAGAGACAATCAAAAGTTCCAAATACGCCGAAGCTGAATCCTTGACGCTCAAGGACCTGAAAACCATCAAAGAGTCGGGGTTGAACGCAGATGAGTCCACTTTGTGGGAGAACCTGGGCCGGGCTCAGGTCGGCTTGAAGAAATATGATGAGGCTGAAAAATCGTATAAGCAAATTCTCGAACTTCAAGCCTCCGGCGGAAACCACAAGCCCTCCGTTCAGGCATTCGCGAACGCGGGACTGGGCGAGATCTACGCGCGCACCGGAAAAACATCAGAGGCATCCAAAGCCTATGACCTTGCAGTTCAGCTTGATGCGGCGCACGCGGGGCTGTTCCTCAAGAACGAAGCTCTCGTCTTCTTGCAGACAGGCGATGCCGAAGCGCAAATCGCAGCTGCCGAAAAGGCGATCAAAGCGGAGCCCAGGGATCCGGCGCCCTATTACTTCAAGGCAAACGGCCTTCTCAAAGCATCCGGCGTCGACGCAACCAGCAAGCACATCGATCTGCCTCCAGGATGCGCGCAGGCGTATCAAAAATACTTGACGATGGCCCCCAGCGGCCCGTACGCGGCAGAGGCGCAGTCGATGCTCCACCGTGCAGAAAAGGGAACCAAGGCCGCAAAATGACAGGGCGTCGGCGCCGAACTTGTCTTGAGAGACCGCGGTTGCAGTGAGCATGAAGACTGCCGCGAGTTGGCATCTATAGTGCTCTGCCATGTCACGCGCTAGAATCCATTCGTAGAAAAGGTGTCGTTGTGGCGTTGAGCATACAAGAACAGTTCGGCCAGATCGACATTTATGTCTTCGACCAGATTTTGCGCGGAAATATTACGCCCGGCATGTGCGTACTCGATGCGGGATGCGGCTACGGTCGCAATCTGGTCTACCTGTTGCGCGAAGGGTGCGAGGTATACGCGCTCGATCAGGACGCCGCTGGCGTCGACCATGTCCGCGCTCTGTCGCAATCTTTGGGAACGAAGCTGCCGCCGAATAACTTCCAGGTTGGCGCAATTGAACACATGCCATTCGCCGGTAGCTTCGCGGACGTAGTGATCTGTTCTTCAGTTCTCCACTTCGCACGCGATGACGAGCATTTTCAGGCAATGCTGGCTGAACTCTGGCGAGTGTTAAAGCCCGGCGGTATGTTGTTCTGCCGCCTGGGATCCCGCATCGGAATGGATTTCGAGAGAGTTGGCGGCAACCGCTTCATCGTGGGAGACGGTTCGAAATGGTACCTCGTCGACGAAGAAATGCTCATGGATCTCGTTGAAGAAATGAATGCCGTTCTCGTCGATCCGTTGAAAACCACCATCGTGCAGGACTATCGCTGCATGACGACGTGGGTCTTGAGAAAGAGAATAGGCTAAACGCCGAACATACCTCTAAAACAAAAGCCCCTCAAGTGAAGGGGCTTTTGAATGAACGAAAAGCGAAGCTCAATTTACCGCACCGCAGGTGCTTACGGCCGGTCGTAGAAGCGGAAGAACAACGATGGCTTCGCGCATGGCTCAGCTCTCGCCACCAGTTCTGTCTGCTGCTTGTCGTTGATAGGCGTGAAATCCCGCGCCAGCTGAACATTTTCTTCAAGCTGTGCGATCGTATCGCAACCAATAATCACCGTGCTCACCGGCCGCGACAGCGTGTAATTCATCGCTTCGCGCATGGTCAGCGTGCCCGGCTTGTCGGTCTGGATCGTCATGCCTTCCCACGAATGTTTCTGCTGTTCGATCGGCGGCGGCGTCCACGTGGAAAGAATGCGTCCGCGCCCGGGAATCTTCATCCCGATGATGCCCATCTGTTTTTCGACCGCGAGCGGCAGCAACGCATCGTTGAAGCTGTAGTGATGCGGATCAGCGGCATTCATCGCCATCAGGATGCAATCGAAATCATGCCGATGGATGCACTCGATCAGCGCTTCAGGCCGATAGTGCCCGGTGATGCCGAGGTAACGCACCACTTTTTGCTGTTGCATGTCGAGCAGAGCTTCCATCGCGCCGCCCTTGGCAAAAATCTGGTCCACGTCGTACATAGTTCCAACATCGTGCAACTGCCAAAGATCCACATGATCCGTTTGCAGCAGCTGCAGCGACTTCTCAATCATCCGCATCGACGCTTCGCGCGTCCGCTCTTTGGTCTTCGTCGCGAGGAACGCCTCGTTGCGGCGCTTTGCCATCACCTTGCCCACATACTGCTCGCTCCAGCGCTCGGGACCGCCGTAAATGGACGAAGTGTCAATATAGTTCACGCCGAGATCGAGCGCGCGCTCCACGATCGGCACCGCAACATCAAAGTTGTTCGCTTTCTCGAGCGCGGCCTGTCCACCCAGCGAAAAAATTCCTACCTTGTAGCCGGTTTTCCCCAGGTTGCGCGTGGGCATCGCCGCCGGTGTTCGCGGATTTGAAGGCAGCCCGGGCAGGGATTTGTTTGGCGTCACGGCAAATGCCGAGGGCGTGAGCAGCGCTGCGGTTGCGGCGCCGCCAATCCTCAAAAAGTCGCGGCGGCCCTTGTTGCGGGGTGATACTGAATTCCGTTCACTCATGGGGTTGCTCCTGAATCTATTAACATGCGGGCGACTCAATGATAAACCCGCGCCCTTGAAAGCGGTTATACCTTGAAATAAGGCGACCCGAGAACATTTGCTAATCTAGAAATCAGGGAGTCTCATTCATGAACATCACTTCCCCGTTCCTTGTCGTACCTGTAATCGTGGCCGTCTTCTTCGCCTGCATACTCTGGTCAACCGGCGGCACCGCGGATGGGAAGACTGAAGGAAACGACTCCGGTCACGCGGCCCATTGATCGCGGATTCGTGCCGGTTTAATTGACGGATGCTGAGCAGTTGTTCAACCGCTTC
The DNA here is from genome assembly GCA_963802565.1 of uncultured Acidobacteriaceae bacterium. Lineage (GTDB taxonomy): Bacteria > Acidobacteriota > Terriglobia > Terriglobales > Acidobacteriaceae > Telmatobacter. The sequence continues at coordinate 35,681 of CAWDJR010000025.1, forward strand.
GGATCGATCGCGTTCCAAACATTTGATTAAATCCATTCATGACAAGAAAAGGCCGCTGCCTGAATGTGCAGCGGCCTTTTGATTTGCGATCGGTTTACTGCGGCTTTTTCTCGTCTTTTTTCTGATCCTTATTGTTGTTCTGCTTCTGATTGCTGGGTGGGGGCGGGCTCGGCTGGTGCGGAGCAGCATTCTGCGGCTTCGGATGATCCGCCTCATGGCTTGGAGGAGGAGCAGTCGGCCGTTCCTGCGGCTGATAGGTCGGCCGCTGCGGCGGAGGCGCAACCTCCCGCTGTTGGTGGTGGCTGAACGGGCCGGCTTTGCGGCGGAGGTCCTACTTCCCTCTGCTGTTGTGGCGGCGGCTGCACTGGGTGACTCTGCGGCGGATTGTTCGCTGGCGGCAGCGGCGTGACGTCCTGATGCCGATTGGGCTGCGGCGGTCCAAAGTCCTGACGGTTCTGTGAAGGAGGCGGATTCTGCGGCTGATTTGGCCGCGGCTCCTGCTGATAGTGGGGAGGCGGGTTGTTGGGTTGTTGATAATTGGGCCGTGCCGGCTCCTGCGTATTCTGCGGCGGCGCCACTGGCTTGCCATTCGGCTGCACGCCAGGCGCTGCCGGCTGAGGTCCCTGCTGCTGGCGACCGTTATTATCCGGTACCGGGTTGGGCCGACTTTGTTGCTGGTAGCTTGGCGGAGCCACCGGTCTGCCCGTCGGTTGCACACCGGGGGCTACAGGTTGCGGATGCTGCTGAGTATTGCTTCCAGGCGGATTCTGGTTCACCTGCGGATTACCCGGATTGGGATTGAGCGGATGCTGAAATCCCTGCACCGGAGCGACCGGATTGGCGCGCGGTACGCTGCCCGGATTAGGTACATAGGGCGCGTTGGGTCGCTGGTCCTGATTGCCTTGCGTTACGGGAATCTGGTTTCCTGCCCCACGGTTTGGCACCGGATGCGCCGGAGCCGCGACAATGGTGCGACCGGGCAACGGCCGCGGGTGTGGTTCTTGTCTTACGGGCGGAGCAACCGGAGTTGCACCTGGTCTGGCCGCGATCTGCTTGCCTTGTTGATTGATCAGATTGGGCCTCTGCACTGACACCGGAACCGGCCGCGTCACGGGGCGCGAAATAATGGCTCGTGACGGCGGAGCCACTTGCGGCTGCTGCAACGCGCGCGCCTGCTGCATCTCGCGCGGATCGACCCTTACCGCAACATTGCGCATCGAGCGTCCCTGCGCAAAGTCATCATGTCGCATCGCTGACGCACCGCGCGTCTGATTCACGTAGGTGATGTTGGTTACATTGACGACGTTTACGTAGGTGTTCTGCACGTGCACCCGCGGAGCCTCACGGATGTTGGTGATGTTCACCTGGTCGACATACCGAGGACTACACCGATACCACGGACGATAAGCTTCTCCGGGTCCAAGCGGGAACCAGACCGAAAGACCGCCTCCGCCGCCGCCGTAGTTAACGCCGCCGGCGAATACCACCAGGGCAGGCGACCAGATAGGCCGCACATTCACCGGCCCGGGTACCCAGCCCCAGCGATTCTGATAGTTGACCCACCGTCCATAGTGGAATGGAGCATAGCCCCACGACTCATCCTCGACCCACGTCCAGCCCCACGGATCGCGATTGATCCAATGACCATAGTGATAGGGCTGCCAATCGGCCGCCACGCCCCGCGGAAACCACACTGCACCGTATTCAGTAGCCGGCTGCCAGTCGCCGCTGGCATCTAGGTCGGCAGCACCCGGAATGTCGGGACTGACATATTGAAACGAGACTACTCGGGCAAGATGTTGGTCGCGCTGCTGACTCCAGGAATCGAGATCGTCAGGACCGGCAGGCTGCAGCCACTGGGGGTAAACAGGATTTGAGCCGGCAAGCTCCAGCGACTGTCCATAATCGAGTTCCTGGCGGTATTCCCCGGCAGCAGTAATATCCGCGAACTGCCCTAGATTTGTGAACACCGTGGCGCCATCGTTCGGCGTGACATCGATGCGCAGATCGCCTGAATCCGCGAACTCCGCGTTCCCGTTCGGCGTGCTGACATCGAGAAGTTGCCGCGGCCACAGCTTGTAGCTATGTAGGCGAATCGACCCTTGAGCTAAGCCCACGTGGATGTTGAACTGCGAATCATCCACCAGCGTGACATCGGTATTCGGACCGACACGAATATAGGTTTGGCCAATCTGTAATTCAGCGCGCCCGTCGGAATCGGTGAAGATACGGTCTCCCGGACCTACCGGGAGGTTTGGGTACGCCTGCCCCCACTCGTCAGAGGTGACTGCCTGTACGGATACATTGCCTGAAATATAAGAGATACGGCCGGCTTCAGGAGGAGGATCATCCTGGCCGAACGCTGAGGTGGCGACCGCCAGCGCAGCAGCGCAAACGGCCGTAATTGTGGCCTTTTTGGAACTGCAGAGAGCAAACATAAGAGAGAATTCCTTTCGTCGTGTACCGCGCCGGTCTACGTTGCCAAGGCTGCGAAGCAAATTGCCAGAAATGCATCTGTTTTCTGTACCTTTCCCTCGCAATTCAGCTGACAGCAACCGGTCTTCTTCGTTCAAACTATTGAGAATACTAACCCCGGTCGTCGAAGAAAGTAGTACAAAGATCTTGAAGCCGGGGTGGTGAACAAGGAACTGCTGGGCTCACTGAACCGTACTATCCGGGGTGAGGATCAATCTGATGAATCGGAAAGCTATTTGTATTTTTGCCGGAACAGCCCTGCTTGCAGGGCTTTCGGGCTGTCGGGTCCATGTAGATAAAGATGCTGACGGTAAGGAAAAGAATGTCCAGGTCGACACCCCATTTGGGGGTGTCCACGTGAATACCGACCAGATTTCTGCTGCCGATCTTGGACTGCCTGTCTACCCGGGCGCCGATATTGTGAAGGACAAGGACCACGAAAAGTCCGCCGACGTGAACATGGGCTTTGGCGAGTGGACCCTTCGAGTGCGCGCGGTCAACTATGCGACCGTCGATTCACAGGACAAAGTATCGGCGTTCTATAAGAAAGCGCTGGGGCGCTATGGCGATGTGATTACGTGTCAGGGGAATTCGCCAGTCGGCACACCGGTCGCAACCTCAGAGGGCCTGACCTGCAGCGACAGCGGCAATCACGGCAACGTGAAGATCGACGACAAGGATATTGGCGTTCATGGAGGCCTGCAGTTGAAAGCAGGCTCGAGTCGCCATCAACACATCGTGGGATTCCAGGATCCCCGTGATGGAAAGACTCGATTCGCGCTCGTCGCACTGGATTTGCCGGTCGGTGGGAGCGATCGAAAGAGCGATTAGGCAGATAACTTCCGGCTCAGCTGCTAACAGAGTACGCAAGTCAGCATTTTTTGCGGGCAATCGGGGTGTGATGACCTAGAATTTCATCACAGTTATCTCACCCCAATTCACCGGAGTCCCACAAGATGCGCATTTTTCTTGGCCGCCTTTCCCCGGCGGCGCTGCTGGCCGTTGCCGCAGTTCTGTATGCGGCTGATAAACCAAGGCCGTCCTCGGCCCCCGCAACCGCAGATCCTTACACTGAAGTCCAGCCCGCCACTGAATCCTTGGACATCGCGATGTACCAGCGGATTCGTGATGAAGGCCTTAACCACTCGCATGTAATGGAATTCGGCTCGGCACTGATGGATGGCATCGGCCCGCGCCTCACCGGTTCGCCCAACGCAAAGAAAGCCAATGAGTGGACCCGCGATACGCTCACCAAGATCGGCCTTGAAAATGCGCACCTTGAAGACTGGGGTGAGTTTGGCCTCGGCTGGCAGCAGATGAATACGTGGGCGCGCATGGTCACGCCCGATACAGCCGTGCTTATTCTCCAGGCGACTCCGTGGTCTCCGGCAACATCGGGCCCCATAACCGGCGACGTGGTCTTCGTCAGCATTCAAAACGATAAGGACTTCGATCAATACAAGGGCAAGCTCGCCGGCAAGATCGTTCTGTACGGTGCCATGCGCGATGTTCCTGTCGGCGACAAAGCGCTCTTCGAACGCAACACCGACAAGGAACTCGAAGACATCGCCGCGTTTCCTGTCAACGGCAATGCGGGCGGCGTCTCCCCCGAGATGCAGGCACGCATACGCACCTTCATGGAACGCATGCGCATGATCGATAAAATTGCGCAATTCTTTGCCGATGAAAAAGTGGCAGCGGTGATTGAGCCAAGCCGCGATGGCAAGAACGGCGGCGGCAGTGGCGGCACATTCTTCGACGACAATGGCGCCACACTCGGACGCACACCCTACTTGGCCGACAAGCGCGTCAAAATTCCCGTCGCCGTTGCCGCCATCGAAAGCTACGGCCGCCTCTACCGGCTCACGCAGGCTCATGTGCCCGTAAGCGTGGAAATCAACATCGACACCAAATTCACAGGCGAACACGAACATGCCTACGACACGGTTGCTGAAATCCCCGGCACCGATCCCAAGCTGAAAGATCAAGTGGTGATGCTCGGCGGGCACCTCGATAGCTGGATCGCCGGAACCGGTGCCACCGACAATGGAGCTGGCACCATCGTCGCCATGGAAGCCGTTCGGATACTAAAGGCTCTAGGCGTCAAGCCCCGTCGCACCATCCGCATCGCCCTGTGGACCGGCGAAGAGCAGGGCCTTTTTGGATCGAAGGGATACTGCAAACAGCACTTCGGTTCCGCCGCTCTCTCCACCGCGCCCGACCAGGTAGCACTCCCTGAATTCATGCGCCGTGCTGCTGGCCCGCTCGAAGTTAAGCCCGAACAGAAACTCATCTCGGCCTACTTCAACGTCGACAACGGCTCCGGCAAAATTCGCGGAATCTATCTGCAGGGAAACTCGGCCGTCTCTCCCATCTTTGAGCAGTGGATCGCTCCGCTCAAGGATCTCGGCGTAACCACCCTCACCATGCGCAACACCGGAGGCACCGATCATTTGAGCTTTGATACGGTCGGAATTCCGGGCTTCCAGTTCATTCAGGATGATCTCGATTACGAGAGCCGGACCCATCATTCCAATCAGGATGTTGTAGAACGCTTGCAACCGGCCGATCTGAAACAGATCGCGACTGTTGAAGCTATCTTCGTATACAACGCAGCACAGCGCGACCAGATGATTCCCCGTAAGCCACTGCCCGATCCCCCAGGCGAAGAAAAACGCCGCGCGCCGATAGAGGGTATCTTCCCGGGCGCAACCCCACCACCACCCGCCCCTGAAAAACAGTAGTCAGAAAGAACCAGAAGCCAAGCCCGCCCGGCAACGAGCCTGGCGGGCTTGGCTTTTTGTCAGGACAGAAATCCGCCGCAGCCCGCTGGACGCTCGGCCCGCCCGCATTTCCCCCTCCAGTGCAGAAATCTGTTTTTCGCAGGATGAGCGCCGAGCCAGACAACATTGCCTTGGTCAGCGCGGAGAAAGGCTTGTCTTCACGTGGGGGCAAGCCTCGGCGCCTTGTTTCTTCATGGGTTCCCAATTCGATTGCAGCGCTGCTTCAACGGTCAAAGAGCAAAATCTCGATCGCGGAAGCGCGAGCCCCCGAAGGCGTTTACCGGGGGATTCTGCTACACTTGGCAGAGCGTACCAAGCGGGAAAACGCACCAGGCCGCGCCCGATGATACGCATCCGCAAACCAAGTTCGGGGAGTGGCTCAGCCTGGTAGAGCACCTGGTTCGGGACCAGGGGGTCGGAGGTTCAAATCCTCTCTCCCCGACCATTCATGATTTTTCGCCCTTTTCGCAATCAGGTCAAAGGGCGATCTGTAAGTAGGATAAAGACTTACAGCGTCTATCGAACAGTTCAAAAGTACATTTCTGAGCAATTCGGCCTTGTTCCGCTGGTTTTCGCGTAAGATACAAAGAATGAGCGTTTTGCGCGAGTTCTAAAATCCTGTGCACGTCGATCAAGCGTTCCTCGAAATTCGGCTCCTTTAGCGCTCTGAATCTGTGTTGTGATTCGCGCTTCTTCAGTCTGCCATTCAGCCTGTTTGCGCTGCCAAAAATCTTCCGCGATCTTGCCGTCCAGTTTGTCCATGTACGCTGCTATCCATTCGACGGCGCACGTCGTCAAGAGCACGAGTCAGACGGGCACGCTCACGCGCGACGTGTTCATGCGCGTTCGCATGATCGCCCTTTAGCTCCTCCTCGATCTGTCTAGCGATCTCAGGGGGGATCGTGACATGCTTTAGCACGTCTCCTAGTCTCTCGGCAATTTCCTGTTCGCGGAAGCGTGGAAGCTCACAGGGACCACGTCCCCCGCTACAGCGGTAGTAAACGTACTTGTCCTTCTTCACTTCGGCAGTCACGACGCACTGGTCATGGGCACACGTAAGCAGGCCACGGAACGCAAGATCGCGCTTGCTGTATTTCGGTTTGTTGTACCGTGCAACACAGCTTGCACTTGAGCGTAAAGATGCGGCACTGATGAACAGCGGGTGCGTGCCCTGGTATGTGTGCCCGGACCATTCAAATTGTCCGATGTAAAACGGGTTCGTGAGCATCTTGTGCAGGTTGGCTTTCGAGATAGACGTGCCTCTTGAGTCGCAATTCTTTAGATATGGCCAACAGTGAGTAGCGCCCCGACGCGTACATTTCAAACACGCGTTGCGCTATAGCGCTCTTCTCCGGGTGGATTTCAATGGCACGTGTAGCTTGGTTATTGCGGTACCCGTAGGGGGCACGTCCTGGGTACGTACCCTGTTCGGCCTTCTCTTGCATGCCCTTTTTGACTTCTTCGCGCAAGTTCTCGGAATAATTACGCGCCATGGCGAGGCGAATGTCGTGCATGAACTTCACTTGTGACTTGGAATCCTTGGAAAGAGTTTCGCCCTCTTTCACGAAGTGAATTTGCACGTCCAGCTCTTCCAAGGTAAGAGCGTCTCGATGATTGCGATACAGTCTGTCCGTCTTTTCAACGAAGAGAATCCGGCAGGACCGATTGCGTTTGAAGTACGTCACCATCTCCGCAAATTGTTTACGACCGGCAGCCTTGGCAGACTCGACCTCAATAAATTCGCGTACAACTTCAATTCCATCCTTCGATGCGGCGGCACGCAGCAAGTTTGACCTGGGCTTCAATGGAGTAGCCCTCTTCTCGTTGTTCCCGGCTGGATACACGTGCATAGAGAACCGCTGTACGTGGGGTCATTTCTTGCCTTTCTTTTGCTTCGCTTCTTCGGCGCGTTTTGCCCATCGTGCTTGCACGGCCTTACGTGCCTGTTCACTTCGTTCTGACGGCGCTGAGATTAGCCGCGCGCGTGCGCCCCCCGATGCGCCCCTTCTCGCGGAAGAACGCGAGGGCTTCTTTCGGCATTTTCGAAGGAGGTTTCATACGTAGGGGTAAAGTATACACGTACCCATTGACGTACACCTTTTTCTTGCATTCGTCGCGATTTGCCATTGTGCCCTCCGTTTGCGCCCTCATGCGCCTCCTAGTGCACGCCACTGTGCCCACTTGTGCGCCCCACTGTGCGCCCCTGACCTGCCCATTGTGCCCAATCTGCCCACAGGCCCTATCACAAACGACCATCTCCGATCATCATTTCTGGCGTTTGTTCCTGATCGTATCGATGCGTTACCGGTTCAAATTCGTCGAACGGGGACAACGAATTTGCGCCCGTGCTCTTTTTAGGGAAGGTTTGCAGCAGTGTAGAGCGTCGATAAGAATCCAGTATCCCTTCGAGTGTTAATGGCTGACGATTACGAGGGGCAGATTCGGCAAGTGTTTCGAGTATTCGCCGTCCGTTTCCATTCCCATGCTTCAACACGAACGCGTGTGCCAACTGGAGACTCCCAAATTGAGCTACCAGTGCATTCAATCCAATTGCTGCCAGCCAGTTTCGCATCGGAACTCCATCTGGCACAGAGTTGACGTCCATGATGGGACCCGAGGCTCCAATGCGGAGTTGGTCGAACGGATCAAATTCGTGCGCGTATCGTAGATCACCAAGCGTTTGCATGCCCTCGGGTAAATCTTCCTCCACCGATCTGGCGCTCTATCCTCGTTAGAATTGCTCCGGGAAAGTAGTCGTAACCTCGCGACCGGCAGTACTCCTTAAAGGTCGGTGCAACACGGCAGCCGAAGTGCCTCTGTTCCTCTGTAAGGCTCATCTCGCTCAGACGTTGATTGAATCGTTTGCAGTCTCTCTCTACTCTTCTAAGCTGCATTGCACCATTCTCCGAGCTTGTCGTATATGCGAATCAGATTCGGTCTCTTGCCCGCGTAAATGGTCTGGGCGATGGCGGTTCCCATACCGACAAATTGAAGTTCCATTTCTTGAGATTTCTCGATACGTGACGAATACTGTTTTCGATTTACATAAGCATGATCTTGGAACCAGGACACAGGCGCGCCATCGACGTCTGCGGCAAGGTCCACTCGCATCAGTTCGAGGTTCCAAGGATCAACGTCGAAAAGGCTCAGGACAATATCAGCGATTTGTTCAACCGTTTTTTCTCCCGCATCCACGATCTCGACTTTATGGTTCGGTTTGCCGAAACGAAATGATAGATGGATCACCGCGTCAACGCCGAAGTGGTCCACGAAGATCACAGACGTTTTTGTAATAACGAGAAGAACGGAAAATTGGGACAGGCTCCCTCTTGAGTTGTTCAAGGGGTTTCTCAAGCACGGGGCCGGGACACGCAGATTCTGGGATTCGAAAATCTGTTTTGTCGATCACCTGAGGCGGACCCCCGTGACCGGCGAACTTTTGGGGACTCGCGTAAATTTACGTGAGTTGCAGGCTATTAGACAGAGCCTGCAACTCAGGGCGGCAGATGCCGCCCTGGTGGACCGCGTCCCGCGGTTGCGCTTGGTTTTACGCGGAACGGATTGAGCAGCACGGGACTCCGCAAAGACGATTGCAGGCGCTATAGCGCTCCTCAGTCGCGATTCTGAAGCTACGAGTCGGCAAAGGTCTTTCGAGGGGCAATTAGTGCCTCCAGCGAGGAATGTCCTACCAAAGGATTGGATTGAGAATCGAAGAGAGGCTTCAGGGACGCGCGCTGAGAGCGCGTGGCGGGACTTTTTCGCGCAGGAGATGGCTTACATGGTGTGGATTCCATGTGCCTCCCTGTCCCAGCGATCTAGGGTCTTGATGAATTCGGCGAGCGCTCTGATTTGAGATTTGTCGAGGGTGACTAAAGGAGAAGACTGCGAATCAGGGGATTGAAGACAAGAACCCAGCGCTTCGCGCTGGGTCGAATATGGCGGGGCTCTGCCCCGCGCCCCGGCCAATTTTAGGCTGAGGGAGGCCCGCTTCGCGGGGCGCGATTGGTTCGTGCTTTCCTTGGGAGAGATGGGCGGGCGAGCCGCTGGCTTTCGGCCAGCCGTCACTGGAGGTGTAGGCCTTCTCAGCCCCGGATCGGATTGGCTAACCGACTGCCCGGATTTTGGTCGGACCGCACTCCGCTCGCCCATGAATGCGCTTACCTCGATGCGCACTCATAGGTTTAACGCATTTGTTTTCAGTTCATTGGACACCTCAACGGTGCAGAAATTTGCATTTTATGGCGGAGACGACAAGTATTGAATCAATTAACTGGCGGTGACAATTCATGGGGCCTGAATTAGTAGGCGAAGATTTTTTGGACTACACATCGGAAACGGGATGCTCGAACGATCCCAAACTGGGGCGACCACCGGAGATCGATGCCGAGACACTTCGGCGAAATGTCATTGAGCTTCAATTTGTGCTTGAGCAGAACTGGGGAGAAGTAGGCTGGTTGCTCAAACAGGCCAAAACGGAAGCCGATGTGCGAGCAGCGTTCGCGAAGATTGTGAACCTTCGATGCTGTCTCTTGGAACCATTTACAAGGGATCATATCTGCACTACAACAGCCCTCCGTCTCCGACAGCTCCGCAAGAAAGCAATGGCATCCAGAGAGCGGCATGGACGACGGTTCGCAGACATGCAACGCGCACAGAAATATGCGAACGGGGATTCGCCGCTTGGCTAGCGGACTCCGATTCAGTAACGCGTGCGCAGATTCAAATCGAGCGTGCCAAATTCGCCCGAGACTATGAAGAAGTGGCATCGCTGGAACAAAGAAGCAGAAAAGAGTGGGAGACGCTTCAAATTGAACTAGAGGACGTGCGAGGCCCACTTCGCGCAATCAGAGATTTTGAAGCATCTACAAAGTGACCGGCGGCGGTTCACACCGTTGAATGTTGCGCGTGCCATGGCAGGCCAGCCACTTAGTGACTGCGCGCGTCTCAATTGAGTCGTGCACGATGTACGGATAAACCCGCAGCACGGCATCGCCTTCGATATGTTTCGCACGATCGAGCGGTTGCTTAAGGAACCAATTGCAACCTTGGGCGGGCAATAGAGTTGCTTGCGGAACAATCTTGTCAGCGGGCCGGACAAGAATCTTCCGCATGTTACCGAACTCGCAAAAGAACTGGTACTTCCTGGAATCTGCCATCCGATTTGCAGCACGCGATACGAGCGCTCCCTACGGTTCTTTCCCATTTCGAGTATTCGCCGAATACACCAAGATCACCACGTCGCACAGTGCAGCCGAAGCGCTGCTTGCAGAAACCCATCGGCTTTAAAGGAGCTTCCGCAAATCGTTTTGCGAAAACACGCAGAAGGTTTTCGCATTTGTCCTAATCCAATGTTGGGCAGGCAGGAACTAAGAAGGTACCAGGCGTCATGCCCATCGCAAACCCGATCAAAGCCTCCCACATAACTCCTAAAATTTTTCTCCTTGACTCGGACGTGAGACTCCGGTAAGTTCTGGCACTAGCTTTCCCCATTTTGCAGCCGGATCATCGAGAAATCGTCTCCCTCTTTGTTCTCCGTTACGCGCAAGCGCATCTGTCGTTGCTTGCTTTCCATTTCTGCAGTTCCAAAACAACTTATGCTGCCGACGTACCTGAAAAGGAGGAAGGCTGTGCGACGCTCCGACTCGATGTGTCGTGATGTTCTGATGCTTTGCGTAATCATCCTTTTGCTTGGATCCGCGGAAACTTGTAATCGGCTATACGCTCAATCCATCGGACGTGATCCCCAAGCGGTCGTTCTGCTGAGTCAGTGCTCGGCGGTCCTTGGTGACCCGACCACTTTTATGGGTCTGAGCCTGACGGGCACCGTGGAACGAGCCGAATCGGGAGCCCAAGTTCCCTTCACATACAAGGCGAAGGGGGTCGCTCAATCGCTCTTTACGATACAAGGTTCCTCCGGCAATGAGACTCATCGCCAGAGCGGCGGTCACGCGCAGGTGCGCCTTTCTAATGGGGTACTAAAGGCTAAGCCGGACATAGCCGTTCGCTATTCCTGGCCGCAGCTTATTCCGGGGCTGATCTGCTACTGGCCCCTGGCCGATACTACGTTTTCTGCGCACTATGTAGAGTCCACTGTCGTTCAAGGAGTTCAAGTTGACCACCTGCGTATTCATGCTGTTGTTTTGAATAGCAACGGTACACCTGATCCCGACGAGGTGCTTCTTTCGACCATCGATCTCTACTTGAATTCTGGAACTCATTTGCCTGTTCGAACGACTGTTAGAGCTTTTGGCAACACCGGAATGCAGAACTCGATCCCGGTGGACACTTTCTATTCCAAATACGCTCCGTTTCAAGGCACTGTCTTCCCAACAAGCATCACGGAATTTGCGAACGGGACGCTCGACCGAACCTTAAACATCCATACAGTTGCAGTCAATCAAGTCTTTGCCGACGCCGACTTCACTTTGGAGCAGCAGCAATGAAGAGCATTCAGCGGTTAGGCAGTGTACTCGCGTTATCACTGATCGGTGCGACTCCGCTTGTCGCTCAGGATATTATTCCCGCCGCAGTCACGGATCAGAACAGAACTGGCCCCCTACCGTTTTCTTCGACAATCCAAGGACCAGTGGATTCTGTCGACCTAGGCAGTGGCGGATTGACGGTCAACATCCCGTTGGCGAAAGTCAAAGGGAGAGGCATGGACTACAACCTTGTGCTGCGCTATTCGAGTCTGTTCTGGGCAATGAACCAATACACGCTGAACAACAACAATTACGCGTCGTGGGGCACTTCCGCGGGGAATTGGCTTCCCGGGCACGTTGTCGGATGGGAGCCAAATCAGCCATATGTGACTTGGCTCTCGACTAAATGGTCTTGCTTGAACGGAAGCCAGGGAATTGTCCCTCCTACTGGACACAGCGCCCCTGGAACAACGAATACTAATCGAGGCTCATACGTTTTCACGGACAGCAATGGCAGCAAACATACCCTCTTTCATCAATGGGATGCGGGTGGCTGCTATGGCTACAATGACGTCGGCCCAGACAGCACAAGCGAGGGCTACTGGATTCCTGCTCTTATCGATATCCCGATAATCCTCAATTCTGATGGCGGGCGGTACTCAAATGCTGGTACGGCACCGGATCCCACCACTTCTGCACCGGGAGTATCTACTCCATTTTCAGCCGGTGAAGCAGGACTGAAGGACGCGAATGGTAACAGTTATACCCTGATGCCTGGAGGAGTGGATACGCTCGGCCGGACCCTCGTCAGCGTAACGCAAAATGGGAGCAACCAGCTTCTCTATAGGGTTTATGATGCCAACGGCAATTTACAAACCGTAACAATCAACCTCACGACGATTTCCTGCTCAACCAATTTTCACGTGCAGAGCGGGTTTTATACCTACGCCACAGAAGCCAGCGCATCGATTCCTGTCGTGACTTCAATCGTCCTCCCGAATAGTCAGACCTATAGCTTCACATATGAAACCGGAAGCTATTGCGGAATGTCGAGCATGACATTGCCGACCGGAGCGACCATTTCCTACACCTGGGCAACGATCAGCGATTACGACCAGACCCACCGCTACGTAGCCAATCGGACATACACGGTCAACGGCGTTCCGACAACATATCAAATTGCCATGCAGCTTCAGGGTACGGCCCATCCTGGCGTTCCAGCCGGATACCAGACGACCGTGAGCAGCCCGGACGGAAATCAGCAAGTCTACCTTTCTGTTGGCGGCAAAACGCAAAGCGTGAAGGAGTACTCTGGAACCGCGACCGGAACTCCGATGCGTGAGATCGACGTTGCCTATCAGTTTCCCACTTCTTTTCCGGAGGATTACTCGACGATCAGTGGCTGGGATGGCGCGTTAGCCTCCTCGATCACGACGACCCTGAATTCATCCGGGAGCAGTATCGTTAGTCAGGTTCAGTACTCCTACGACTCATATACCTATCCCTGGACTTGGTGCACGGCTGCACCCCAGCCCTGCAGCGATCCGTCGATGTACGAGACAGACACGATAACAGCAACCCGTGGGAACGTGACCGAAAAACGAGAATATGACTGGGGAACCCCAAACAGCGGAACGTATGGCCCCTTGCTCCGGCGAACCGATAGCACATATTTGCACCAATCAAATAGCAACTACGTAACGGCCAACATTGTGGACCGATTGGCAAGCCAAATAGTTTATGACGGCACTGGGAACACTGTTGCTCAGACCCAAATCACCTATGACGGCGTTACGCCCACTCCGATGAGTGGCGTGCCACAACACGTCACGCCCGCAACGAATTATCGTGGAAATCCAACAACGGTAAGCCGATGGCGAAACACAGATGGATCTTGGCTCGCTACGACCTATACGTACGACGACACTGGGAACATCACGGCCATAACGGACCCGTTGAATCACACAACCAGTTGGAACTACACGGATGCATGGAGCGGATCGGGGAGTTGCGTTCCAACAGCAACAGCGTATGCCTACCCGACGGTCGTCACTGACGCAATGGGACATCAAAAGAAGGTCACATATCAGCCATGCACCGGCCAGCAGCAGTCAGTCCGAGATCCGAACGACTTGGCGAATAGTCGGAATGGCACGACCTACACCTATGACCTAATGGACCGTCCGCTGACGATTTCGTACGCTGACGGCGGATCCACAACCAACAGCTATACCGACAGCATCCCCAATAAAATCACGACAACTGTCGCGATCAATTCCAGCCTCGGCGTGAATAAGACGTCGGTCCTCGAAAAGGATTATCTCGGTCGAGACCGCAAGACCACGTTGACCACGGACCCCGATGGCGCTACCTACACGAGGATCGCTTACGATTCGATGGGGCGCAAGTACCAGGAGTGGAATCCGACGCGTTGCGATCCCGACACATATTCTTCTTGTGCGGGCGAGACCACGTTCGGGTATATAGAACACCTATATGACCCATTGAGCCGCGAAACTTCCACGATCAAACAGGATGGATCGACAGTTACGACCGCTTACAACGTGAATACAACGACCGTCACGGATGAAGCAGCGGTCGCACGAGCCTCTACCGTTGACGGACTGGGCCGTCTCACTCAGGTTAACGAAGTCAACATGGGATGGCTCACGGCTTATACCTATGACGCTCTTGGAAACTTGACGTGCGTAGAGCAGCATGGCGGGGTGACCGGTACTGGTTGCTCATCGAGCGTGAGCAATGATGCATCCAGTCTTTGGCGCATCCGTAGATTCACTTACGATTCACTCTCACATCTACTGGCGGCCAAAAACCCCGAAGCAGGAACGTCATCCGCGAGCTGCAATGGCAGCACAAATCCGTGGAGCATTTGCTACACGTACAACAATGACGGCGTTCTCACGATTAAGACTGATGCTCGCGGAATAGCCGTCAACTATAGCCCGTCGGCCAGCCCGATAGACGCGCTCCACCGTGTTACCGAAAAGACGTATTCAAACAGCGATCCGACCGTGACATACACCTACGATGGTGGGGCCGCATCCGCGAATGGAATATTGCACCGCACCGCGATGAGCGATGCATCCGGGTCTACAACTTGGACTTACGACAGTGAAGGGCGCAACCTCGTTGAGAGCCGCACCATCTCGGGATACAACAAGACGATCTCAACCCAATACAATCTTGACGGGTCGGTGTGGAAATTGACCTACCCGAGTAGCGCCGTGATGGATTTCACCCCGGGGGGTGCTGGGCGGCCAACCGCAGTTCACGACGACACCAACTCGATTCAGTACGTCAAGAGTGCGACGTACGCGCCCGAGGGCGATCTTCAGGGAGCAATTGCGGGATATACCTCAAGTTTTGTCGGTATCACCATTTCAGATAAATACAACACCCGGTTACAGCCAGGGCTCTTGTCAGCCTCAGTTCCGGCGGGCACGCTGATCAGCTTAAGCTACGATTTTCACCTGGGTTCAGGCGACAACGGAAACGTCTATACGATTACTAACAACAAAGACAACACCCGAAATCAGACCTTTACATATGATCAGGCGAACCGCATCCTGACAGCGAAAGGGGGAACGGCCTGGGGCATCGATTTCTGGAATACAGTAACCAATGCTCCGGGGATCGATCCTTGGGGCAATCTGGTCCAGACGAGCGGGTTGAGCGGAACCTCGATCCTTGCCATGTCTGTGAATCAAGGAGCCGCAAGCCTATCCAACCGCTTTACAACCAACGGCTACGGCTACGATTCTGCCGGCAATGTAACCGCCGATGGTTTAAACAGCGGCTGCGGTGGTTCGAATGCGTATACATGGAACGGCGAAGAGCAGATGACCTGTGGTGCCGGAACAACTTACACGTATGACGGTGACGGCGGCAGGGTGGAAAAGACGGGAGGTTCATCGACCCCGACAATGTACTGGGGGGGGCAAGCTGGCGATGCACTCGCAGAGAGCAATACCTCCGGGACACTGACAAGCGAATACATCTTCTTCGACGGCAAACGTATCGCACGCCGCGATCTCCCCTCAGGTACCGTCTACTACTATTTCTCCGACATGCTTGGCTCATCCAACGTAATAACAAGCGCGCTCGGAAGCATCATGGATGAATCGGATTTCTACCCATTCGGCGGGGAAAGGCCGATCACAAATTCGCTCTTAAGTCACTACAAGTTCACCGGCAAAGAACGAGACTCCGAATCAGGAAACGACTACTTCGATGCGCGGTATTACGCATCGAGCATGGGGAGATTTTTAAGTCCAGATTGGTCTGCACAAGAGGAGCCAGTTCCTTACGCTCACTTGGACGATCCACAAAGCCTCAATCTCTACAGCTACGTGCTCAACAATCCGCTGGCTAAGGCCGATTTAGACGGCCATGGATGTCCCCCGGATTGCGGAGACCCCACGTCACCGACAACAGTTGCTCCGCCATCAGGGATCCAGAACCTTTTGATGCTTCCTATCACCGGCACCATAGGAATGCTCGAGGCGGCCTACAATTCGCTTGTTGCGGGCGACATTGAAGACCCACTTCACGGTGATGTGATCCTAAGCGTACCTGCGATGCAGCCAGCGAACGATGGTGAAAAAGCAGGCATGACAGTAGCTCCATTAGTAGGGGCTGCTGGAGTACCGGAACTCGCACCTGAAGCTGCGGCAGAGGCGGCCACTGCCAGAGGATTAGCAAGTGAGGCCCGAGTTCTGGACAGTATTGGGGAAACCAAGAATACAATGCCGGTTTCCACATCTGAAGGAAGGTCAATTCCTGATTTCCAAAACAGCAAGGTCGTTGGAGAAATCAAGGACACTAAGGCTGTAACCAACACACGCCAACTCCGAATACAAAAAGGCGCAGCGCAACAGAGTAATAGGACACATGAGCTTCACACCGGCATCAAAACCAAAGTCACGGATAACGCTGCTCGTGGCACCACTGTAATCCGGAGAAAGGATCTAGGGCCGCAATGAGCGCGAAGGGCGATTGCGAGAAACTAATGAATGCGATGCTACCGCTCGCTGAGCGAATGCTGAGCGAGTTTGGAGAATTCTACCCCTATGGAGGGTACATGAACTCGAGCGGGGAGATTGTTGATGTCGGAGCGAAGGATGAAGAAGATGATCATCCCAAGTCTAAGGATCTCCTGTATGTTCTGCGTCAGTCGCTCTTGGAAATGGCAGTGAGGGGCGACTGTAAAGCTACCGCTATGGTGTTTGATGTTCGTGTAGTTCCTCCAGGATCAGAGAATAAAGGCGATGCTGTACAAATATGCCTGGAGCATATCGAAGGTTATTCTGCAGAGGTGTTCATGCCATACGAGATCGACCAAAGCGGTCGGATCACCTATGGCGCGATGTTTGCACAGGCAGGCAAGCGCGACATCTTCGAGGCGACTCGGTCGTAAGCGTACGACGCAGACTCACATGGCTGACCCAAAACCTCATTATGGAGACTTGGGTTATCATACGATGCAAGCGCAGACTTCAATTCAGGTTACGGATTCATCTACGACACCGTCCGCCGCGTGTGCTTTGAGCGAAGCGTTTTGCCAACGGCCTATTTCTACCGGCAAAGAACGTGACTCCGAATCAGGGAACGACTACTTCGATGCGCGCTACTATAGCAGTGCACTGGGCCGGTTCATGTCGCCGGACTGGAGCGCCAAAGAAGAGCCCGTACCGTATGCAAAGCTGGATAATCCGCAAACGTTGAATCTGTACAGCTATGTTCAGAACAATCCACTCAGCCTGACCGATCCAACAGGGCATGGAGTCTGTGACCTCTTGCCTTGTCCAACCGCGGAAGATTGGAAGCTTATCGATGCTGCGGGTGCCCGGGCCGCTGGGTTGGCAAGTGCTGCGAGAATCGCGGTTATGACGGGGGGTATCTATAGTCTCGCAATGGCATTCCCTGAAGCGCTCCCTGGTGGTAAGGTCGGCCAGTCAGACGCTGATGAAATTGCCGAGAGGGATAGACTTGACAGCGAGAATCAAGCCGCTCAACCGCAGGTTGCAAGCGGCGGAGCGATGAGAGGAAGCGGAGGCTTTAAATACGAAAACCCTGGTCATCACGTTCCGGGAAGTCAAAACTACGTGCAGGGAAAGACCCCGTTACCGAGCGATGCGGAAGCGGTGTTGGGCGGTGCAATTGAGGTGACTGGGCGAGAGGCCGGAACTGGCCAAGTGGCGTTCGGCATAAATAACAAGGGCCAGATCTACAGGTATTCGGGCCAGAACGGAATACTCCACTATAGTGGCACGGTTGGAGTTGGTAAGCCGATAAAAGTGCCAGGGGATATTAAAAAGCAACTTCAGGATCAACTCAAGCAGCGGCAGAGCCAATAGGAGAGTACAGCGTCGATGAAACAAAAGGTTGGGTTTTCTTCCCGTATCGGTGATCGGTGGACTTTCGCAATCGAGTTCGAGGGCGTCGGTGAGCAGCCGAAATTGTGGAATGAATGGTGGGGAAGCCTTTGGCTATGGGTTGATGGTCAAGTGGTCGGTGACCCATCCGAAATTGAGATGGTGATGACCGGATTCGACTCGTTGCTGGAATCCGCACAGAATATTCCCACAGGGCAATCAGGTTCTTTGCAACCATCTGTCCCTGCCGTGGAAGCCCTCGATCTAGTGATGTGGGCACGCTACAGAGACGATGAACAAGCCCCTGGAGAATTTGTTGGCGACCCCTCGGACCTGGCACGATACGAGGTGCTTCCGAGACTGACAGGCCCCTTTTTCGATGGTTGGGATGCTGTCCTGATAGAGGCTGGGCAGAAGGAGCGCTTCATTTTTCGGCAAGAAGGAGCCGAAGCTAGAGAGGTTCTCTGGCCCGCTGGAACTTTTAGGACTATTGTTCAACAAGCGATCGATGAGTTCAAGAGGCTTTCCGCTGTGTTGCAGGCGCTCTAGCTGGCATGGGAAGGGGGCCAAGGTCCCGATTTTGGAACCTGGAACGATACGATTCAGACGATGCGTTCTCGTGCAGAAAGCTCGCTGCATTCACTGGCGATTTGGCATCGACCGAGAATCCTTACGTATCCGAAAACATAACGAACTCTTTCTTCATTCGCAGGTCAGATCCAACTGAATTTGAAGTTTTCCCTTCAGATTCGACAATCGCTCTTGTACGTTTCGGAACCTTAGAAGGCTCTTGCATCCGCTCTAGCAACCAACTCTGATCTGTTCCGCTGACCGTCCATAAATATGATCGTGCGACGACCAGATCGTTGAGGTACTGTGCCATTTGCGTGTTGGCTTGGACCGTCATGATTTCTCGTGTTTGGGTGCGCATGACTCGTTTCTGCCGACGAAATTGCTTCCTTCGCGGGAGCAATTGACACGACTTGTCGTGCTCAATTCGAATCACCGCATTCCTCGAAAGAGGAAAGTGTACCTCGGTGTCTAGATCCAGGAGTCCTGGAAAATACCGACGTTCATTTTTGTCTCTTGTCACTACGGGACAGTCAGATGTTATAAAGGGGATCCCGCAAGTTCCGTAAATCACGGTCCACTTCATTTTAGATATGATATTTGCCAGATTCTCCGCGAGTTCAAAAAACGATTCTCTACTGAATCGTCGCGGATCAGCCTCAATCGCCCCCAATTCTGAATTGACAGTTTCCCTCCTCACAAGCCGCCATTCGTGCGGTTTTGGCTCTCGCCCCGTTGTGTTCACCGCAACTTCAATTGCATTAACTGGAACTCCTCTTCTGAGAGACTCTTCGTCCATGTCAGCGAGATAGCCTTCGAGAATGCCCTTATTCTGTTGATCCATAAAATCACGCTCGTACGGCACTCGGACGTTTTGTAACGCGATGAGTCTTGCGAGCCTTAGCCGCTGTGCTGTGTCTAGACTTGTTCTCCCTTCTAAAAGCATCCGGATGATGGGAATACCGGGGGATTCAATTCGTTGCTCGATCCGCTCCTCAAGCGTGAAATCAAGCGTGCCGTCTTCTTTCCTAAAACTGTGGTAGTCCCGTATATGCGCGAGTTTTTCGGGGGCTGCGCGAAATGCTTTCGCTTTCTTTCGTCCATAGCAGAACAGGAGTTTCTCGCCAGGCTCAAGGAACCCATCGAGGTACGCCTTTGTGACATAGTGATGCCGACGCGGATGTCCCGCCATCTTATGAGGTCTCCTGATCCTTTCGTTCCATAAGAGCATTCACAACAGAAGGAGGTCAAACAGTTCTCGATGCGACCGTTGAGGTCTGATGTTTGTGTAGGTATCGAGGAGTTCCGCCAACACGATTGTTACTGACGGGTTGCCTTCCCAAGCCCGAAGCTGGTGTACCTGAACACACCGACCTGTTATCCATATAAAGAGAATTGGTTTACAAAAGCTGGCTCTAAGGAGTCAGGCAATACGCTTGAGAGGCAGGCAAGTGTCTATTAAATTCGACCTTCGCTCATCGTTTGAGGCCTATGGATCATTTTGGGAGCCCAACACTCCAGAAACTAAGTTCACTGGCCGTCTTGTTAGAAAAGGAAAAAACATCGAACTAACAACATCCCCGGAGTACAAAGTGACACGGGGATTCCCGCTCTTATCGGAGGGGCGCCACGGGAAACCAGATGTGCTGTTGGGGTTCACGAACCTTGGATTGTGTACGCTCTTTTGGCTGTATCCAACGGGCGGAGGTTTTCACAACGGGCTCACCAATGAGCTTCTTGATTTTGAAACATACCGAGTCAGCTTTTGCATTCTTGGATTTCACATCGCCAGCTTTGACGCCGATTGTCTAAACTCAGCTCGACTCAGCTTCTCGGGGCATCAAGAGTGGAATAGAAGACATCCAAGGATTGAAGACATTCCCGAAGAGATCAGAATCACACATTCGAAAACAGCGCCCCCGATATTCGATGTGTGCTCGACTGATCTCAAGTGTCGCCTGGAGTTCGACGTTGCGAACCGCATGGAGCTTCGCGCCTCAGGGGAGTATCGCAGCCTAAATGAGTCCGTGCTCACACTTGAACCCGCCGAGCCGAAGTCACTGCGTTGGTTTTTAGATATCGCGTATAGATTTGAGAGTTACTTCTCCATTTTGCTTGGCACTTCGAGCTGTCTACTTAGCGTTGGAATGAAGTCAGGCGACGAAATTGGATGGCTTTTGAGAAAAGTTAAGAACAGGTTGGAAAAGCCCGATCGTTCAATCTGGGTTGTGTGTGACCGTTCGGTATTGCTCAATATGGCAATTCAGTGGGTTTCGGCTCCGAAAGAATTCCAGCCCTTTGAGGATCTTGTTTACGGAACAATCCGAAACAGCTCACTATCAAGTGAGACGGAGTTTCTTTCTCTAGCGCAAGCGTTAGAGGCATTTCACCGACTCACGGACTCGTCTACGATTACAGAGCCGAAACAATTCTCGGCGATCAAGGAATCACTTAAAAATTCGATTGAACAGATATGCGGCGAAACTGAAATCGCGGCGAAGCTCAAAGAATGTATTCAACACGCGAATGACATTACGTTTCAAGCTCGCGTGAAGAGCTTGATGGGACGGCTCGACGAGGATCACCGCCAAACGCTACTTGGCAATCCGAATGAATTTGAGCAGATCTTGCGGCAGACCCGAAACTACTTCACTCATCCGGGAATAAAGAAACAGACAAAGGTTCTAACTGATAGAAATGAGCTGTTCCATTTCAATCAAAAGATGCATGCGTTGCTGCGCTTGCTGGTGTTGATGCAGCTTGGGTTACCTGAGGATACTGGATTTGGGCCAACGTACAGACAATCTATGAAATGGCAGTAAGGTTCGTGGAATGATGGGATTACCTATCATCTGACATAGAGGCCGTGAACGACGCCCGCGTCATTCCGCCTCCTGTAGAAAAGTCCTAAAATCGTCCACTAGCGCCGACCATGAACTAAGAGACTTAGCGCCATTTACTGGCCCCGAACCCGCCCTTCGAGGTGCGTTGGTCGGCGCCGATTTCTCGGCACCGATCCAACAGGTTATCGAAGTCCCTTTGCTACTGAAACGTAACAACCACCTCAATTGCACCTTTGCCGGAATCCAGACTTCCGAGCGCTTTTCCAATCACCGCTCCAAGCATCCGATTGCGATCCGTGCCCTTCATCGCATATCCCGGCGTAGACGATGTGACCAGCAGATCTCCCGGATGGATCGCGCCGTTCTCCGCCGTAACTTTCGTTGGAACAATTCCCATCATTGCCATCGGAACTTCCTCGGCCAACATGGGCGTTAGCTGGCGCCGGCCCACTGTTCCCGGTTTCGTAGAATAAATCCCCGATACCGAGGTCGAGTAAGCCTCGACGGATTTCACGGTTAATTGCCCACTCGCCGATATCGCACGATCAGCAGCGTGAGATCATCCGCCTGTCCCGCTCCTTGCGAAAATTCCTCGACCGCATCCAGAATCGTCTTCATCACGGTCTCAATCGAGGCCTGCGCACATTGCGCCGTCACTTCGCTCAGCCGCTCGAAGCCGAACAGTTCGTTCTGCGTGTTTGCGGCTTCCACAATGCCGTCAGAGAACAGCACCAGCACGTCGTTGGGTTCCAACTGGACCCGCGTCGCCTCGAATTTCGCCTCGTCTGCCAGCCCGACGGGAAGCGTTCCTTCTGTGTATAGTTCGCTCACCTTGCCGTCGCGAATCAGCAGCGGCGACGGATGCCCACCATACAGGTACTCGAGCATTCCCTCCGCATCGATCCTGCCGAAAAACATGGTCGCGCAACGTCCTACCGAGGCATGCTCGCACAGGAAGCGGTTCACGTGGTTGAAGACCTTCTCCGGAGCAACGCCCAGGTCTCATGCCGCTCAGCGCGCCTTGCAGCATCGTGGTGAGCAGCGCCGCACCCAGCCCCTTGCCGGTAACGTCGGCAACCAGGAAGGCCGTCGACTCGTCGCTGAGCGGGAACACATCGTAGTAGTCGCCGCCCACCCCGTGGCATGGCAGGTGTATGCCTTTGATCTCCAGGTAAGGGAATTCGCGAAGTCCCTGCGGCACGAGTCCTTGCTGAATTTCGCGGGCAATCGCCAGTTCCTGCTCCAGCCTTCGTTGTTCGCGTTCCTTCTCCACCAGCCGCGCGTTGTCCAGAATGCTCGCCGCCTGCGCGCTCAGCGCGTCCAGAATCTGCCGGTCGACAGTTGGAGAACGCAGTCGTGCGCCGCGAGTCGAGATACAGGGCCCCCAGCAGCCGCCCTGCCGCTGTCTCACTCCCATCGGCATTGGCGTGGGCCACGGCATACAGCGGAATCGCCACGACCGCGCGCAGCCCCTGGATCACCACGCTTTGCGCGCTCTTCAGGTTTAGATCGTCCAGGTTCAAATCGTCGGTGATCGCCGCCGCGCGCTTGCTCACCGCCTGCCGCAGCGCGGTCTGGCTCGGTGCAATACTCTCGGGGGCCAGCGTCGTGCCGCCGCTGCCGCGCGCCAGCCGCACCTTCAGCACGCCCTCGTCGTCCGCCTCGAGCAGAAGTCCCCGCTCTGCGTGGGTCACCGACATCGCGTGATCCAGCATGGTGCCCAGCACTGACTCCAGCGGCAAGGCCGAGTGCAGCAGCGACGTGGCTTCGAGCAGCAGATTGAGCCTGCTCAGGCCGCTCGTACCCGGCGGCGGTTTCAATGGCAGGTAGCGAGCCAAGCCGAGTCAGCATGCTTTCGACATAGTGCTCCGCAGGTCGTCGCCGGAAAACGATCTTCGGACTGTTCTCCAGCCCGAACTCGATCGCGTCGCCGTCCATGAGCATTATCTGCGCAATCCGGCGCCCGTTCACCCAGATGCCGGGCCGATGCCCGCGATCCTTGAGAAGGTAGCCGCCATCGACCTCCTCAATGACGGCGCAGCGCCGCGAGATGCGGGGATCTTCGAGCACCAGGTGATTTCCGGTGTCGCTCCCGCGGCCGATGAGAAACGGGGTTCGCGAAACAGACAATCGATTCCGGCGCGCTCTCCGGTCGCGCCACTTCGAGAATCGTTTCGTATTCCTGGCTGCTCAAGCATAAACTCGCCCAGCTTTTGATCTTAAACCTGCGGCGCACACATAATTTCGAGAATTACCAACGGAACATGCTCCGACATATGCACTGGCCGTCCCCGGACGCCGTACTCTCCGCACGGCAATCTTCTACTTACCCGGCGTGAACGCGAACACTCACGATGCAGGAGTGGCTTCAGCTGACAATATGCAAACAGCATCGGTCACTCATGCGCCGCAAATATCCCCAATCGGTAACAGATCAGCTGTTACCAAAAATACGATCGCGCTATCCTAATCTTTTCTTTTCAATAGATCTTCCACACGTTAAACTTACGGCTCATCTGCAACCGTGCCCGACCACTTTCCCCAGGAGATCTCAAAGCATGACCTATCCAGTCCGCTGGCTCGGCTTCCCGCGTGCCGTTCGCACGTCTGTCACTTTCTGTTCAGAATTCCTTGAGATCTCTACCGGAAACCTCACGACGGAGCTTTGCGCAGGTGTGTGGCGTTGTCTCGTTCGTGACAGCGTTGATGCTGACCGCCACGGTCGGCGCATCCGCACAGGCGCCGATTCTGCAGCCCAGTTGGAATCAGCTCTCGCCCGGGGCCAGTCCCTCGGTTCGCAATACCGCCGCGATTACCTACGATGCCGCTCATGGCCAAATCGTCTTGTTTGGAGGCTTTAACGGCGTCTATCTCAACGACACCTGGTTGTTTAATGGGACAATCTGGACCCAGGCGAACCCTGCCCACAGTCCGTCTCCACGGTCAAACGTAGAAATGGTCTACGATCCTGCGACCGGCAATGTCGTCCTGTTCGGAGGGCTCTTCAACGCGAGCACCCGTTACAACGACACGTGGGTATGGGACGGGACCGACTGGACGCAGCTCTTTCCCGGGAACACTCCAACCGGGCGCGCCAGCACTTCTATGGTCTACGACGCAGCGACCAGCAACGTCGTGATGTTCGGTGGATTGGGCGCCAGTGGCACCCCTCTCGGCGACACGTGGTTATGGGACGGCACCAACTGGAACCAGGCAAGCCCACAAACCAGTCCCGTCTGCGCGTCTGGCCTTCGGCATGGCCTACGATGCGGCGACAAGCCAGGTGGTCCTTTTCGGAGGACTTAACGCTTCCTTCGCCGACATGGGCGACACCTGGACATGGAATGGAACCAACTGGACTCAACAGAACCCTCCCCTCAGTCCCGGCGCACGCGATAGCGTGGGCATGGCCTACGACCCAGCGTTGGGCCAGGTGCTCCTATTTGGAGGCGAAAGCGGCGAGTCTGGCCCCTACTTGAATGACACGTGGGAGTGGAACGGGACCAGCTGGACGACAGTGCCTCCCGGGTTCGATCCGGCGGCGCGCTACGCGTTGAACGGCATCACTTACGATGCAGCGCTGAGCCAGTTGATCCTGTTTGGCGGCGTCGACAATAGCACAGACTACACCGACACATGGGCATTCGGCCCACCCCAGAACTTCGGCAACATCAATGTCTGTCCCTCGAGTCAATCAACTCCCGCACCATGCAGCATAACGCTCGCTCTGACGTTCAATTTCTCTGTAACTACCACCATCAGCTCGATCAACGTCGTCACGCAAGGTGCGACCGGCCTCGACTTCAAGCAGGCCAATGGCGGAAATTGCTCCGGTCAAATCTCCGCAGGTAGTTCTTGCACTATGGACGTCACCTTCACCCCGCTCGTACCCGGATTGCGAACAGGCGCGGTACAGCTCACCATCAATAGCGGTGGCCCCAGTCAGCTGGTGAGTACACCCATCTACGGCGTCGGCCAGGGAGCGGTGGCTGTCTTCAGCCCGCTTTCGACCTTAGTGGAAAACGTTGGGACTTTGACTGGCCCGAAGGGCGTTCTGGTTGATGCGGCGGGCGATCTTTTCGTTTCCGACTACGAGGGCCACAAGGTGGTCGAGATCGGACCGAGTACGAACAACCAGATCGTGACCATAGCCCAGTCTCCACAAATTTCGATGCCCCAGGGGACTGGCGATGGATGGAGCGGGCAATCTTTACGTCGCCGATACCGGCATCCCCGGGGTAGTGAAGATTCCATGGGGATGCACCACCTCGACCTGTCAACAAACTGTGCCGAACCCGCTGGGCCTGTCAGGCCAGTTTGGGGTATCGGTCGATCCGCAAGGCGATCTTTTTGTCAGCGGTTATAACCAGGGTGAGGTCGTCGAAGTTCCAGTCGATGGAGGCGCCCAGACCCCGGTGTACAACGGCAACACGCCGATTGGTACCGCGGTGGATGCTGCCGGCGATTTGTTCGTCGCCGATGCGGGTGGCGGCGGAGCGGTTATGAAGGTCCCCGCAGGCTGCACTAACCCCGGTTGTTATGTACCGATTGGCAGCAATTGGTCCACGCCGCAAGCCGTGTCGCTGGATGCCGCGGGCGATCTCTATGTCACGGATTCGAACCTTAAAACGGTTGTGGAGATTCCGGCCGGCTGTGTCAGCAGCAGCTGTCAGATCACCATCGCCAGCACGGCCGAAACCTCTCTGGGCAGCGGTTTCCAACCGTGGGACGCGGTTCCAGATGGCCAGGGCAACATCTACATCGCCGATCATGGCCTCCAACGCGTCGACGCGATCCTGCAGCAATTCGCAGGCTTGAATTTCTCTGCGTCCACCGTCAACAACATCAGCGGCGACAGCCCTCAGTCTGTTTTGTTTCAGAACATCGGCAACCAGACGCTGACAGCTTCCGCCCCTGGACTGAAATTCACCGATCCCGATTTCTATCAGGTCGCCGGCTCGGGCACGCCTGGCCGATTGCAGCAGCGCATTCTCGCTCGCGCCGAGCCAGGCCTGCAATCTAAGCGTCAACTTCGATCCACTCAGCGCGGGACCGCTAACCGGCAACGCTGTCTTCACTGACAACTCTTTCAATGCTGCTGCTGCCACGCAATCCTCGCCTTCAACGGCACAGGGCAGGCCGCGATTCCCAACAACACACTGAGCGTCACGGAAACCGGCTCCGGCAGCGGTACGGTCGCCTCTGGAGACGCAGCCATCAACTGCAGTGAAGCCGGTGGAAACATCAGTGGCACCTGTTTCGCAAACTACTCCAGCGGAACCGTGATCCTGACCGCAACGCCCGCCACGGGTTCAGCCTTCCTTGGTTGGAGCGGCGGAACATGCTCGGGAACGCTCCCCACCTGCACGGTTTCGATGAACACGTCAGTCAATGTGACCGCCAGCTTCGGGCAGCAGAGTGCCGGCAGCGTCAACGTCTGTTCGTCAGGATCTCCGGCTCCATGCACCGGCTCCATCCCAGTCACGTTCAACTTCACTGCCACCACGACCATCGGCTCCGTCAAGGTGGTCACCCAGGGCGACACGACCCTCGACTTTCAGCAGGCAAGCGGCGGTACCTGCATCGGCACAATTACGGCGGGCAATTCGTGCATCGTCAATGTCAACTTTGTGCCGCGGGCACCAGGGTTGCGCATGGGCGCAGTGCAACTGCTCGACGGCAGCGGCAACGTGCTTGCCAGCCAGATGATTTCGGGCATTGGCCAGGGACCGGCGATTTCGTTCAACCCGGCCACGCAGGTCACGGTCAATACCGGGAACACTTTCCTCAGCGCTCCTGATGGCGTAGCAGTGGACGCAGCGGGGAATGTGTTCATCTCGGATAACGGCAACGGGCAAATCGTTGAGGTCGCGGCGAATACCAATGTAAGCACCATCACTGGAGTCAACTCACCGCAAGGTTTAGCGGTGGATGGAGCGGGCGATCTCTTCGTCGCGCAATCCAGCACGCCCAGCGAAGTGGTCGAGTTCCCGGCCGGTTGCACCAGCAATTCCTGCGGGAACGTGGTGTACAGCCATGGCGGGAATTCCAGCCCATCCGATGTATCGGTCGATGGTGCGGGCGATCTGTTTATCGCGGATCCGGGCTTGCATGAGGTCGTGGAGATTCCGGCCGGCGGAGGCCCTCAAATTGCCATCTATCCCTTGCCTCTCAACTCCAACGCCTCTCCAAGCGGCGTCGCAGTCGATGGCGCCGGCAATCTTTTTGTCGCGGATTCCGGCCTCAAAACCGTCGTGGAAGTTCCCGCGAACGGCGGCGCGCAGATTCCCTTTGGCGGCGGATGGTTGAGTCCGAAAAGCGTGGCAGTGGATCCCGCCGGCGATGTCTACGTTGTGGACACCGGCCTGACCGAGGCAGTGGAAGTTCCAGCTACTTGCTCTGGCAGCAGCGCCAGCAGCAGCTGCATGGTCTCGTTGTCCAACCTCGCGGACTTTCCCGCCGTTGCTCTTGCTCTGGATGGAGCGGGCGACATCTTCGTCGCAGAATCATCGCCAATTCAGGTTGTCGAACTGCAAGCGGGATTGTCGGCAACGGTGAACTTTGGCGAGGGGGCGAGGGATACCAGAGCAACTATGGCAGCTCCCAGTTTGACACCCCACTCTTCATCCAAAACATCGGCAACGGCAGCCAACCCCTCACAGGCTCTGTGGGACCCATCTCAGGCGCGAACTATTTTGAGGACTCAACCGGCACCACCTGCAATTCATTTACGCTGGCTTCGGGCGCGACATGCCGTGAGAACTTATACTTCTATCCGCAAAATGCAGTCGGTGTGCTCAACGCATCGGCTGTCGCGACCGACAACAATTTAAGCGCCAACCCTGCCACGCAGAACATCAATCTCACTGGATTTTCCTATGGGTCACCGGTAACGGTGAATGTGACAGGAACGGGCAGCGGTGCTGTGTCGTCCTCTCCGTCGCTGGTTAATTGCGCCATCGTTGCCGGAGTTCCAACCGGGGGCGCGGCCGCATGTTCTCCGACCACCAGCACCGGGTTTACCTATTCATTTTTCGAGTCGCCGATTTCGGGATATACGTTTACGGGCTGGGGCGGCGCCTGCTCAAATTACGGATCGAACCAGATCTGCAGCCTGGAAATAACCGCGCCCACAACTATCGTTGCGAACTTTGCCCCGGTGGCCAGTTACTCGCTAACTGTGGCGGAAGTGGGTACGGGCTCGGGATCGGTAACAGACGGCTCGCAGATCATTTGCAGCGAGACCAATGGAACTATCACTGGGTCGGCGTGTTCCGGAAGCTACTCAGGCGGAGCCCAGGTGACCCTGACGGCGAGTGTGTCGGGGAACTCCATCTTTGCGGGTTGGGGCGGCGCATGCTCAAGTTCGGGAACGAGTGCGACTTGCAACGTAACGATGAACTCGGCGCTGAACGTGAGCGCGAGTTTTGTTGCGCCTGGAGCAACGCAGTCGGGATCGCTCATGCCGATCACTGCAGGAGTGGTTTACGGGCAGGGCGGCAGCTTCACCAGCGTTGCTCCAAACAACGGCGGGGTCGCTAACGGCTTTTCTCTCCTGAGTAATGTCACCGTGGACGCCAGCGGCAATCTCTACGTGGCTGACGGTGGGAACAACAGAGTGTTGTTCTATCCGCAGGGCAGCACGACTCCAACCAGGGTCTACGGGCAGAACGGCAGCTTCACGAGCAATTCCCCGAATATCGGTGGAGCAGTCAGCGCTAACGGCTTATCCAACCCAATCGGAGTAGTCGTGGACAGCAGCGGCGATCTCTACGTCGCCGATCAGAACAACAATCGAGTGCTGTTCTATCCCGTCGGCCAAACCACGCCCACGCGAGTCTACGGGCAGCCCGGCTTCAACACAGGCGGCCAGAATTTTGGCGGGATCAGTGCCAGCAGCCTGTTTGACCCATGGGGCCTGGCTGTGGATGCCGGCGGCGGTCTGTACGTGGCCGACTATGTAAACAGCCGGGTGCTGTTCTATCCCGCGGGCAGCACCACTGCCACGCGCGTCTATGGTCAGAATGGCAGCTTTACTTCCAACTCTGCGAACAATGGTGGTGTCAGCGCCGATAGCTTGAGCCAGCCGACGGGTGTTGCGCTGGATGCGAGCGGCGATCTCTACGTGGCCGACATCTTTAACAATCGCGTTCTGTTCTATCCCAACAACAGCACCACCGCGACAGTTGTCTACGGGCAAAATGGCAGCTTTACTTCCAACTCTGCGAACAATGGTGGGGTGAGTGCCGACAGTCTCAATAATCCGATGGCCCTGACCCTCGACAGCACAGGCGATCTTTACGTGATCGACCACTCGAACAACCGGCTGTTGTTCTATCCCTTCGGCAGCACAACGGCGACGAGGGTCTACGGGCAGGCGGGCAGCTTCACAGACGTCACCGCAAATAGCGGCGGAATCAGCGCGAACAGCTTGTCTCAGCCGCTTTTCAGTCGCCGTGGACTCGAGCGGCAATGTGTACGTAACGGACTTCGCCAACAACCGGGTGCTCGAATACGGAACCTTCGGCAACGTCAATGTCTGTCCCGCCGGCACCAAAACACGCCAGCACCCTGCAAAACCGACCATCACTATGAGCTACTCGCCTGCAACGGCGACAATCTCGGCGCGACCCAAGTCGTCACCCAGGGAGTAACCGGCCTCGACTTCACCCTCGCCAACGGCGGCACCTGCACCGGTGTCATCGCGCCGGCAGTTCCTGCACGATCAACGCTACCTTCGCCCCACTCGCCCCAGGATTGCGCACGGGCGCAGCCACTCTCTTCGACAACACCGGCGCACCGCTTGCTACCTCACCGGTCTACGGCATCGGCCAGGCGACCGTTAGCGGTCTTTGGCCCGGGCACGCAGAGCACGCTCGCCAGCGCGAGTCGCCGGCGCATCCGGCGTGGCCGTCGATGCAGCAGGCAACGTCTTCGTTTCGAATAACGCAGGGGTGGTGAAGATTACGCCCGGCGGCGATCAAGTCCACCTTGCCCACGATCGGTGTATCTGGCGGGTACGATGTGGCGGTGGATGGCGCAGGAAATGTCTTCGTCGCCGATTCCAACAACAACCGCGTGGTGAAAGTCACACCCGGCGGCGTCCAGACCACAGTGCCCGGCTACCGGTCTGTCCTTTCCAAGCGGCGTGGCGGTGGATGGATGCCGGGCGACGTCTTCATTACGGATCGAGACAACAACCGCGTGGTAAAGGTAACGCCCAGTGGCGTCCAGACCACGGTTCCCACCAGCGGAGTCGACCTTCCTTACTATCCGGCGGTGGATGCCGCGGGCGATGTTTTCTTCCTGGATGCTGGAACTGGGCTGGTGCTGAAAGTTACACCCGGCGGCGATTCAGAGCACGGTACCGATAACGGATTCCTGGTGAAGGCAACGGCGTGGCCGTCGATGCAGCAGGCGATGTCTTCGTCTCGGATCAAATCAACAACGTGGTGCTGGAAGTTTCACCCAGTGGCGTCGCGTCGACCGGTGCCCACCAACGGTCTGAATATTCCAGCCGGCTTGGCGGTTGATGCGTCGGGCAATCTCTTCATCGCCGTCAATGGTCAGACCCGTGTCGTGGAGGTGAACCGCTCCCTGCCGCCCTCTCTGAATTTCGCCCTCACCAACGTGGGCGGCACCAGCTCTGACAGCCCGCAGATCGCCACATTACAAAATGTCGGCAACCAGCCGCTCAGTGGCACAGCTACCTTCAACTCAGGCACGAGCTTCTCCGAACTCTCCACGTGCGGGCCCACGCTTTCGCTTCTTCCCGGTTTCAGCTGTTCCCTGAATTTCGGCTTCTCGCCGCAGAGCACGGGGTATCTGACGGGTTCGGCGGTTTTCAGCGACAACACAATGAATCTCTCCCCTGCGGTTTCCCTCGAGACCATCAGTCTCAGCGGCATCGGCGGACTCAATGGCCACGCTGTTACTGCCGCGGTTCCCAACGTCGTCGGGTTTACGCAGCCCGTAGCGGGCTTGACTCTTACGGGCGCGGGTCTCGTCACGGGTTCCATCAGCACCGCATCCAGCAGCATCGTTCCATCCGGAAGCGTCATCGCCTCCAATCCCGCCGCAGGTACGCAGGTCAGCCTGGGTTCTTCCGTCAAACTCCTCATCTCCAGCGGCGCAGGACAACCGCCAGCACCCAATCCGCTTTCCTTGCTCAATAACTACTTCGTCACCGGCGACTACGCTGCCGGCCGGAGTCACCCTCCGCGGAGCGCCGGTCGTCAATAACACGGTCACCGGAACCATCAGCATCCCGGCAGCACGGGCCTTGGCAGCCCCGGCGTGCCCGCCGGCGCTGATCTCATCGATGGCTTCTTGTATTGGACAACCATCGAGAGTTCTCCATCGCCGTCGGCCAGCAACGCAACCTTCCTCGGCTACCCCATTTCTGGTCAGCAGATCGGCAGCGATCTGCCCTACACAGACTCAGTCGCTTCGGTCACCGGAACCTTGCGCGTCTACCGTGCCGACATCAACACATATTTCCAGAACGATCGCAAACGGCGCACGCACCGGCAGCGGTAGCTTCACCGTCTCACTGCCTGCAGGCGGCACAAATGGCGTACTGCTCACCGAGGGTGCCAGCCTGGTCGTCATCTATCGCGTCCTGTCGCCCAACTTCCCGCTCAAGGCGGTGGTGATCTACGACGGTTCGGCGATCCCCGCATCCTCGACGACGCAGAATGTGCAGGGATTCTACGATGCTGCCGGCGGAGGGAACGCCAATGCAGAGGTCACGACCCTGTTCGTCGACTCCTCCGGCTGGAACAACGCCTCCAATCCAACTGCGCTCGGCCAACCCGATCACTACAACGCGCCGCTCAATGCCGGCACTGCATACGGCGCGGTCATTCTCTCCACGCAAGTCAACAATCCCGACAATGACGGAATCCTCGGCGCCTGGAAGGCTGGCCCTGCCTCGACCGATTTCCACGGCGGCCAGCCCGGCTACTACGACGTGAAGACCGGAAACTGGGTCGGTTTGCCCGGTGCAAAGGCCGGCCAGAAAGACCTCTTCGTTCAACTCGATTACATGTGCGGCGGCATCCTGAGCGACGGCTCGTGCGATCCCAACCAGGAGAATCTGTTCCCCTCGCCGGACTCGCAGGGCAACGATCCGCTTGCCATGGTGCAGAAGGCATTCGCGAACGCAGGCGTCAGCACTCCATCTCCAGGTCGGCAACGCGGTGCCCGAAAGCACCTGCATCGACAGCCCAGGCCAGCCCTGCCAGTTCCCCGGTCAGCCGGGAGTGATCGGCTGGAAGAACAGCCTCGAGTTCTCGAAGGTCTGGCCGCGCAACTTCTCTTCCTGCGCCGCCGGTGGCGATTGCTCTCCGCGTTTCCCCTACGGACAGAAGGACAGCTATCACTACGTTCTCTTCGGTCACTCTCTCGCGATACCCGCGTGGAACACGCGCTACGCAACATTGACATCCATCAATGCTGTCGCCGGCAGCACAACGACCATTGTCACCACCGATCGCGGCGCACGGGAAGCATCAACTATTGCCCGAGCCGCATCACGATCTCCGGCATACAGGGAATGCCGAACCTCAACGGCGTGTACGACACAACGTCGTGTCCAGATTCCAAGACGATCATCATTGCCACCCCCGCAGGCGTCGCGAACTGGAGCTATCCAAACAGCACGCTGCCGGAACCGGTCATTGGCATCACCTCCGGAACCGTAACCAGCATCTCCGGCTATTCCGATCTCGGCGGCGCGGACTCCGCCGTCACTCTGGGCCTGTGGGCGACGGCTCCAAACCAGGACATGAGCAAGCGCGCCACCGTCATCGCCGGCACGCTGTTCCACGAACTCGGTCACACCATCGGCCTGAGCCACGGCGGTCTCTATTACGACAGCGGGAATTACGTCCCCACGTTCGAAGCCAATTGCAAGCCCAACTATCAGAGCATCATGAATTACCTCTTCCAACTCGATGGCGTGGGACCGAGTTCAGCCGTCGCCTTCTCCAACCAGACACTGACTACGCTGACGCAATCCTCGTTCGGTTCCGTCAGCCACGCTTTTAGACACCGATCCAGGATTCGTCGGCAACGCGGCCACGTTCCCAACCTCGACCTGGTACACCCCTACCGCTCCGAGTCCCACCGCCAGCCCCGCCACGCTGCACTGTGACGGCACTCCGCTCGGCGGCGACGTTGGATATCGCGTGAATGGCTCCATCGCTCCCATCACTCCGGCCTGGTCGAACGGGCAGAACATCGCCTTCGACGGACAGTCCTACTCCACGCTGCGCGGCTTCAACGACGTTGCCAACATCGATCTTCGCCAGGTAGGCGCGACCGGTGGTCAGTTCGCGTCGCTGGCATCGGTGCTTTCGTTCGACACCGCCGCCACGCCGCTGAATATCGCTCCGGGTGGAAGCGTGTCAGTAGCCGCCGGAGGCACCGTAACCCTTGGCGCTGGCGGAACCATCTCCGTTCCCGGCGGAAACGTGACTGTGCCCACCGGCGGCACCATCAGCGGCGGCGGCACCATCACGTTCGGCACCGGCGGCAACGTGACCCTCGGGGCCGGCGGAACCGGCACCATCACGGCAGGTAGCAACGGCATCGTCGGATTGCCCGGCGGCGGCAATGTCACGCTTGGCGCAGGCGGCACGATCACCCTTGGCGCCGGTGGCAACGTCACCCTCGGTGCTGGTGGAACTGTCACGCTCGGCGCAGGCGGCACCATCACACTTCCCGCTGGTGGCGGAACGGTGACCATTCCCTCGACGGGTGGCTCTTACACCATACCCGCCGGCGGAACGGTCACGCTTGGCGGCGGCGGCAACATCACACTCGGCGCTGGCGGCAACGTAACGCTGGGAGCTGGTGGAACCGTTACGCTCGGCGCCGGCGGCAACGTCACGCTCGGCGGCGGCGGCAACGTCACCCTCGGCGCCGGCGGCACCATCACCCTCGGCGGCGGCGGCAACGTCACGCTCGGTGGCGGCGGCAACATCACCCTTGGCGGTGGCGGCAACCATCACCCTCGGCGGGGGCGGCAATGTCACACTCGGCGCGGGTGGCAACGTGACGCTCGGCGCAGGCGGAACGGTCACGCTGGGCGGCGGTGGCAACATTACCCTCGGCGGCGGCGGCAACGTCACCCTCGGCGCAGGCGGAACCGTAACGCTCGGCGCTGGCGGCAACATCACGCTGGGCGGCGGTGGAACCGTCACGCTCGGCGCTGGCGGCAATGTCACCCTCGGCGCCGGCGGCACCATCACCCTGGGCGGCGGCGGCACCATCATCATGAACGCCGCGGGCAACGTTACGCTGGGCGCGGCGGCGGAACCATCAACGGTGTCGCGGATGGTCCCGGTACTTATCCTGTCGGCGCGGGTGGCACCATCACTCTCGGCGGCGGCGGCAATGTCACCCTGGGCGCTGGCGGCAACGTCACTCTCGGCGGCGGCGGCAATGTTACGCTCGGCGCAGGCGGCAACATCACCCTCGGCGGCGGTGGAACCGTTACGCTCGGCGCCGGCGGAAATGTCACCCTCGGTGCAGGCGGCGTTGTCACTCTCGGCGGCGGCGGCAACGTCACCCTTGGAGCAGGCGGCAACATCACCCTCGGTGGTGGCGGCAACGTGACCCTTGGCGGTGGCGGAGCAGCTTCCACCGAATTGGATTACACCACTGCCAATTCCATCGTCCGACCGCCGACAGCACCCACTGAGACAACCACCCAACAAGGCGTCGTCGTCAATTGGACTGCGCCCGCCTTCGGCGTCGTCGAGACATACACCATCTATCGCAGCACCATTGACCCGCCTTCGACTACGCTCGGGACACCCGTGGTCATTGGAAGTGTCAGCGGTGTCGGTGGAAATCCTCCGGCCACTACCTTCACCGATACAAATCCGGATACCGCCGCAACCACCGTGGTCTACACCATATCCACAACGCTCGCTCCAGATCGCGGGAACGAACACCGAGCGGGAAAGTGCGCCTTCGTCCCCAGCCGTGCTCACCGTTGACCAGACCATCGTCCTTGGCTCGCTGCCGAGTTCGGTTTCGCTCTCAAATTCTTCCATCACGGTATCGGCAACCGCAGAATCCAACGGCGTCGCGAACATGCAACTCGTCGGCTTCACCGCCGCTGGACCGTGTTCCGTTGGAAACTCCCAGATCGATCAGACCGGTGTCTCCTCGGCGAGTGTGACCCTCAGCAGCACCGGAGGTTGCACGATCACTGCATCTCAGACCGGCGATAGCACGATCGTTCCGGTGGTCACGCCTGCGTACAATGCCGCAACTCCCGTCTCGGGCACTTTCATGATCGTGCCCGATAATTCGAATACGACTTCGCAGACCATCAACTTCCCGCAATTGCCAACCGTGCAGTACGGCAGCAATCCGGTTCCGGTAAGTGCAACCGCCTCTCCTTCCGGCTTCACGGTCACCTTCACCACATCCGGCCCGTGCAGTCTGACAGGCGGCAACGCAATCGCCATCACCGGTGCCGGCAAGTGCAGCGTCACCGCATCGGCTCCAACCGGACCTGGTCCGAATAACACCACCTACAGCGCCGCCTCGGCCACGCAATCGTTCAACATCTCCCCCGCGGTCCTCACAGTTGCGGCTGGAAGTCTCACTGTCCCGTATGGCCAGCCGATCCCGTCCCTGACCAGCGACTACACCATCACCGGCTACGTGAATTCGGAGTCCTCGTCGGTCCTGAACAACACTGTGCCCGCGATTTCCACCACCGCCACTTCATCCAGCGCTCCCGGACCCTATCCCATCACCGTTTCCACCGGCAGCCTTGCCGCCACAAATTACTCCTTCCTCTACGTGGCAGGCACCCTGACTATTCAATCGACGAACCAGTCTGCTCTCGTGCTCTCCGCAGCATCGCCCTTGACCTACAACCAGAGCGAACCTCTGAATATTTCGGGAGGCAGCACGGGTGGCGCAATCACATACAACGTGACCGGGCCGTGCAGCGCGGCAAACGGCCAGCTTAAGGCCAATAGCAGCACCGGTTCCTGCACGGTGTCAGCGACAATGGCCGGAAACAGCAGCTACAGTCCGGTGACCAGCAATTCAGTCACGGTCACCCTGCAGCCGGCGAACCAGGCTACGCTCACTCTCACAGCGGCATCGCCGTTGACCTACAACCAGAGCGAAACTCTAAGTGTTACCGGAGGCACCGACGGTGGCGTTGATCACTTACACAGCGACCGGGAGCGCCGGTGTCACCTGCAGCATCGCGAGCGGTAAGCTCTCAGCCAATAGCGGCACCGGCACTTGTACTGTGTCGGCGACGATGGCCGGGAACAGCAACTACAACCCAGTTACCAGCAATTCCGTCATCGTGGCTCTGCAGGTGGCCGCACAGACGATCAACTTCACCACCAACCCACCGTCATCGGCCGCATATAACAGTCAGTTCCCAGTCGGGGCCACCGCATCCAGCGGGCTCGCGATCTCGTTCACGAGCGCAGGCGGCTGCACCAATACAGCCACCACCTTGACCTCAGGCGTATATAAGAGCACCTATACGATGACCAGCAGCACGGTAGCGTGCTCGGTGATTGCCAACCAGGCAGGGAATGCGAACTACCAGGCGCAGACGGTTACGAAGACAGTAGCGGCGACCGGACCCGCAATTACCGTCTCTCCGACATCTATCAACTTCGGCACGGTGACTCTAGGTAGCATCACGACCAAGACCGTTACGGTGTCGAATACGGGAACCGCCGCCGTCAACGTAAGCACTCCTCTCCTTTCGCTGCTGAAGGCAGGGAACGCTAACGAGTTTGTCATCGTTAATCTTTGCCCGTCGTCGTTAGCAGCGGGCAAAAGCTGCACGATTACGGTGTCCTTTGTCGCGGGCGCGTACTACAACACTGAGCAGACCGCAACGCTCAAGATCATGGACAATGCGCCCGGCAGTCCGCAGCTTGTGGCGCTGAGTGCGACTGTTCTGCAACCTCAGACGATCACCTTCAGCACCAACCCGCCGGCGAGTGCGGTCTACAACAGCAGCTTCACGGTGGCGGCCTCGGCCTCGAGCGGGCTCGCGGTGACCTACACCAGTTCCGGTGCGTGCAGCAATTCAGGCGCAACCTACACGATGACCAGCGGGAAGGGAACCTGCTCGGTGATCGCCAACCAGGCAGGCAACTCTAACTACGCGGCGGCGGCGCAGGTTACGAAGTCCGTAACCGCCACTCTGGCCCCGCAGACGATCACGTTCACGACCAGCCCGCCGGCGAGCGCCGTTTACAAAAGCAGCTTCACCGTGGCGGCTGCGGGCGGCGCCAGCGGGAATGCGGTGACCTTCACCAGTTCCGGTGCGTGCAGCAATTCAAGTGGAAACTACACGATGACCAGTGGGAGTGGAACCTGCTCGGTGATCGCCAACCAGGCAGGCAACTCCAACTACGCGGCAGCGGCGCAGGTAACGAAGACCGTAAGCGCAACCTATTCTCTGGCAAGCCTCAGTCCAACGAGTCTCAGTTTCGGGACAGTGAGTTCCGGCAAGAGCAGCGCAGCGAAAATTGCAACCCTCACCAATACAGGAACAACGCCGCTGATCATCAGCAACATCGGCTTCACGGGCACAAACCCGGGCAACTTTTCGTTGACCAACAATTGCCCGGGTTCGTCGAGTTCGCTTGCGCCGGGCGCCAAGTGCACTATCTCGGTCACGTTCAATTCCGGCGGCAGGGCAGTCTCCGCTAACTTGACGGTTGCTGACAACACCCAAGCCGGCACACATACGGTTTCGCTTTCGGGAAACTAAATGTTCCGAGCGAGGGAGACGCGAGCACATAGGAAGATCTAAGAAAGACGAGTGCCGGCAAACGCCGGCACTCTTTTTATGGATTCTGCGCAGGCCTGATTCAAGTCGAAGCACTGCGGAAGGTTCTAAATGCGGGCTTCTGTGTCATCGTCTCCAGCGCGCCGATCACGGGCTTACGCGAGCAAAAAACCGAACCGACGATGCAGCCCTGTTAGTCAGCCTTAATTTCCTGGGGCTTTACTGGCCAAGACGGCGACGTATATCAAGAACCAGGGGATCATCCGACGATTGTCCGCGGATGCTGAGATAGGTCTTATAAAAATCCGCAAATCCCGCGCTCTTCATTCCTTCGCGTGCGCGGCCCTCGTAGTAATACACAGGCGGAAAATATTCGTAGGTCGGCACGTTATCGTCGAACAGCTCGATCGCTTCGCCTCGCCGCTTCAGGCATCGATCGAATTCGGCATCAGCTTCGGTGAACGCTCCCGCTTCCAGGTATGCACGCCCGAGTTCGAAGCGGCCGATCCAGGTGTCGAGCAGATTGTTCGCGGCAGTCATCTGCCGGATCGCTTCGTTGGTGTCCTTCTTCTTCACCGCAATCAGGCCGGCAATGATCTTGCCGTAGGCCTGCGACTCGCTTGACAGCGATGAAGAAAGACTTGTCTCCAGCTTTTGCGCTTTGCTCATCTCACCGGCATCGGCATACGTGCTTGCCGCCAGAAACTGAATCGGAGCAATCTGGCTCTGCGCGAGCGCCTTGTCGGCATCAGCGAGTGCAGCGGCACGGCTCCCTTGCAATTCCTCGATCTTCGCAAGCATCACGTATTTCCTGGCTGCGCCGTCATTGTTCTTGGCCGCGAGATCGGCGGCGGCGCCTTGCTTGAGGATGCTCGCCGCGTCTGCAAACTTGCCCTGGTAAGCAGCCAGATCAGCCAGTCCCACCGTCGCAGTGGACGCGGCGTCCGGACCAAAGCTCTCAAGCTGGTGATACGATTGACTCGCATTTTCGATCTGGCCCTGCCCCAATTGCGCTTCGGCTAGCACCAGGTAGCCCTGCGCAGCCTTGGGATTGATTGAAAGCGCGACACGCGCCTCCCTTTCGCTGCCGACGAAATCTCCCGCAAAAGCGCTAATGAATGCCAGGTTCAACCGCGGGCCAACGCCCTTGGGAACGATCGCAACCGCGCGTTTGGCCGCTTCCAGCGCCTTGGGTGCGTTGCGCAGCTGTGTATAGCAAATCGAAAGATTGTTCTGGCCGACGCGATCAGCCGGATAGCGCGTAACGAGCCGCGTATATTCCTGCACGCAGTTCTGCCAGTCACCTGTCACGCGGTAGTACAGCCCCCGGTCGCGATACTGCTCCCGCTCGGTCATGTTGTCGACGTACTGCATCGCCTGCTGCATGTACTTCACGGCATCTTCGGGCCGTCCCAAGTTC
The DNA here is from genome assembly GCA_963802565.1 of uncultured Acidobacteriaceae bacterium. Classification (GTDB taxonomy): domain Bacteria; phylum Acidobacteriota; class Terriglobia; order Terriglobales; family Acidobacteriaceae; genus Telmatobacter. The sequence goes on from CAWDJR010000025.1 coordinate 75,390, forward strand.
TGCGCCATGGCTGCCATGCCCGTATAGGCCCACGTAAGTTTCGGGTCCAGTGCCGCGGCCTTTTGGAACGAATCGAATGCTTCCTGGAATTTGCCCGCAAACTGCTGATCCACACCGATTGAGGCCTGGTGAACAGCTTCAAGGGAAGCTGCTTTGAAGCCTCCGCTGACCTCGGCAAATTGCACCGAGCTAGGCGTAGAGTCGCCCAGCGCCTTGCGTATCGGCGCTGCCAATTGCGGAAGGCTCTTCAGGATGTCTTGCTTATTCGCTACCGTGACCTGCGATTTTGCGAGTTCTTTCCCGCTCACCGCATCCAGCGCGACAGCCGAGATATCGTACTGGTCGCCACGCAGATCGATTTCGCCGGTGATCACCGCGTTCACGTCCTGATTGACGGCGATCAGGCGCGCCGATTGCTCGTCAAGTTTTTCCGTCGGCTGCGGAAGTTTTCCGGCCTGCTTCCTTGCATCACCGCGACTATATACGTTGATAAAGCTGGCGCCCTCCAGGGCAACACCCAGCATCTGTTCCAGCGTGTTGTCCAGAATCGGGTCACCGGTATGATTCGCGAAATCGCCGACCAGCACCGAAACCGGGCTATGTGAGATGGATTGCGCGGCCTGTGTGCCTGCTGATTACGAACCAGGAAGTTGCAGCAGCGATTGCCAGGATCAGAACACCAGCGATCGCAAGTCGCGGCCATGGAATCTCTCGAAGACGGTTCATCCGCAACCGCGTCGAAGAAGCGGAAACCTTTTTCCTCCGCTTCTGCCTTGCCACGCGCGGAGATCCGCGTCAAGCTCTTCAGCGTTCTGGTAGCGGTTCGCCGGTTCCTTCTCAAGACACTTGCTTACGATGTTGCTCAGATTGCCGGGGATATGCTTGTCAACATCTGTGAGCGGCACGGCGCGCTGCTGCGTGCGCTTCAGTAAGCTCGCGATCGCACTCTCTGCATAGAAAGGCGTGACTCCTGCGAGCAACTCATACAAAATCAGGCCGAACGTAAAGATATCCGAGCTGGCCTTCACTTCAATGCCCTGCGCCTGCTCGGGTGACATGTATTCGATCGTCCCCAGCATGGCGCCGGCACGTGTCATTCCATCGCCAGAAAACGTCCGGGCTAGGCCAAAGTCCATTACCACCACGCGGCCGCTCTTGTCGCGCATGATGTTGCCTGGCTTTAGATCCCGATGGATGATTCCTTCCCGGTGCGCGGCGGCCAACCCGCAGGCCACCTGTTCCATGATGCCGACTGCTTCCGCAACCTCCAGCTTGCCCCGTTTACTGAGTATCTGATTGAGGTTTTCACCCTCGAGATACTCCATCGTGATGAACTTTGTCTTTCCGGCTTCCCCAATATCGAAAATACGGATGACATTCCGGTCCGTGACCTGACGCGCAAGGATCAGTTCCTGTTTGAAGCGCTGCAGGATCTCAGGATGATCAGCCATCTCGGGCCGGATCACTTTGAGCGCGACCTCCCGGTCCAGTTCAAGATCTCGAGCTTTATAGACGGCGCCCATACCGCCTTCACCGAGCAGCAGCAGAAGTTCATAACGTCCGCTGAGCAAATCGCCGATCATCGATTCGGCAGCGCTGGCTTTAGGATTGGCAACCGTGCCGGGAGGGGATGGCGACCGCGGCGAAGGGGAGGGCCGAACCAAAGTTCCCGGCGGAATCGTATCGCTGGGATCCACCACCTTCGCTTGGAAATCAATAATGGTGGCGTCGGTGTCCACCATCTTCTCTTCGGGAACGAATTGGGAACTTGTGTCGACGATCGTGGCGTTGGGATCGAATTTGGGTCGCTTCTCTGCGGGACTTGGGGTGTTTCCAGCGGAACTTTCACCGGCAAACGGAGTTCCGACGCCCGGAGGGCCGGGTTTTCCGGGGATAGGTTTCTTATCGGACCGCGTGGAGTCACTCATGTTGAGTTCTCAGAAAATGCGTGGAGCCAGGGGAAGCGCCAACCCAGCTGGACCCGCCGTAGACCGACCAACTGTTGACAACCTCTTAAAATCATATACCTTGCATCTCAACGAAGCAGTCCGGTCTATCCTCATAGCTAGTTGTTTATATAGTGTGTTTGCGCTCCTCCGCGCCCAGCGCCTCCTACAATGAAAAACTCTACTTTATATTCAGCCCACTGAAGTGCAAACGGTGATGTAGGCCGATGTCCCTAAAGACCTGAGACGCCCGCAGTTCTTGCCCCAGCGTCTCATTCTGTTCGCAACGCTTTCAGCGGGTCGATCCGGATGGCGGCACGCGCGGGAACGTAACAGGCGGCCAGAGCCAGGGCGGCTAACAGAGCGGGCGCGCCGATAAGCAGGCGCGGATCGTTGGTGCCCATTGCCAGCGCATCGGCAAGGACACTGGTTGCTGCTGCAAGCGCTTTGGATACCATCACCGCGCCGGCAAATCCCAACATCGTTCCCACGGCGATGAGCGCGATGCCCTCGCGCAAGACCAGGCGCAACACCTGACCCTTGTTGGCGCCCAGCGCCATTCGAATACCGATTTCTCTTTTCCGCTGCGCGACCGCGTACGCGGTTATTCCCGCCAGACCGATGGCGCTCAGGATCAGCCCGAATCCGCCGATGCCGCCGTAGGTCCGCATGGCCGACCGAATCTCACGGCGGCTCATGGCAAGTTGGTCGCTCAACGTCTCCACGTGAAATGGCACGAGCTTCGGATCCAGACCTGACACGACTTCGCGTATGGCTGCAGCTCCGTCCACTCCGGGCTTGGTGCGCGCCATGATCGTGATGCCGGCTGCCGGTGGCCGCGCAAAGTCATCCCGCGACAGGGCGACGTAGGCGATTGCTTGCTTGATGCCCATGCCGCTCTTGAGATCGTGCACAACGCCGACGACTTCATAGCCGCGGCTTCCTTCTTTCAAATGCTTACCGATGGCATTGGTGCTTCCGAAAAGCTTCTTCGCCGCTGTCTCGTTGATGACCACTGGCAGCGTGAGCGTGGCGTTGCCCGTCGCGGACTCCATCAAGCTGCGTTCGTCCGCGTCATTGAACTCACGTCCGGACAACATAGGCTCATCTAACGCCGCAAAGTATCCGGCGCCAACGGATTCTTTGATAGCGGGCTGCTGCACCCGCTGGGCCGCCTGCGGATCGTCGACTGTCATCTGCTCGCCGTCATCGTCATCCACGGTGGAGAACGGCGGCAGCGTGGTCAGCGCGATACGCGAGAACTTGCCCGAATCCTTCAACCTTTGAGAGAGTTCGGCGAAGAGGTCGAGGGCCTTCTCCGGCGTCTCTCCGTCGCGAACGGGATCGATAGAGGCCATCACCATCGTCTTCGGGTCGAAGTTGGTTTGGACTTGGTAGCCGCGCGCAAAGCCCATGAGCACAAAACCAGTGATCAGCAGCAGCATGAGGGAACCAGCGAGCTGTGCGGCCACAGCGAGGTTGCGGAGGCCGAAGCGGCGATGGCCGGGAAGCTGCATAGCCGAGCCTTCTTTCAGCGCGGGCGTCAGTTCCGACTTGGTGGCCCTCAGAGCGGGCGCTACGCTTAAACCGACCCCACAGACGAGAGCGACAACAAACGCAAACACCGCGGCGTGCCAGTCGATCGCCACGTCAGGCCGGCCGGGCGCGTCGACAACCTGGCGCCCCTGGATGTTCAGCACATTGAGCAGATAGGCCACGCCGAAGCCCATCAGGCCGCCGAGGAGCGACAGCAGCATTCCCTCGCTCATCAACTGGCGTGCGAGCCGGAAGCGGCTGGCGCCGATCGACATGCGGATGGCGAACTCCTTGCGCCGGTTTGCGCCGCGTACCATCAGCATGATGCCCAGATTCATGCACGCGATGACAATGACGATGCCCATCAGCACGCCGAAGAATCCTTCGAGCGCTCGCTTCAGTTCCGGCGGGATCGGCACGCGGGTTCCGGCGGGCAGCAGCGTGACTCGTCTGGCTTTGTCGGTTTGTGGCGGGGCCGAAGGATCGTTCGCATCGAGGCGGCGCGTGACACCATCGAGCGCGGATTCTGCCTGCGCGGGCGTGACACCCGGCGCCAGGAACGCCAGCGCGAAAAACTCACGTGCGTTGCGGCGATGGAGTAAGTCATTGGCGAGTTCAGGGGCGACGGCAGCGGGCGCGGTCACGGGCACAAAGAGTTCTGCGGCCGATTCGGCGGCGAATGCGCCTTCAAACCCGCGCGGGGCGATGCCGGCGATGGTCACGGCCTGGCCGTTGACGCGCAATACAAGGCCTACCGCGTCGTTACGAGATCCGAGGTGAGTGTGCCAGAATTTATCACTTATCACCACCGTGGGCGCGGCTCCCACGCGGTCCATCGCGGGACTCAAGACGCGCCCGCGCTCGGCGTCCACACCCATCACCTGAAAATAGTCGGGGGAAACCAGCTGACCGAAGATGCGCTGCTGTTTGCCGTCTGTCTGGCCGGGGAGGCGCACGTTGAACGGGACAGCGGTCTGGAACGCGGCGATGCCCGCGAAGACGTCTTTCTGCTCGCGATAACGCTCGACATAGAAGTAAGACACCGGTTTCTCCGCCATGAAAAGGCGGCTGGCATTCGCGACGCCCTGCATGGGCCGCGTGAGAAGAGCCCAGTTGGAGCTGTATAGGTTGGTGGTGAGCCCGATGGCGAGCCCCATTGAGAGGATGCCGACGAGCGCGAATCCCGGCGACTTGATGAGGGCGCGCGCGGCGTATTGCAGGTCGCGGCGCATCTCGGTTAGATATTCGAACGGTAGGCGCACGGCTGCATCGGCCAGCAGTCGCGCCAATCCGGTCCAGCCGCCGCGCTTTGCCAGGTGTGCCATGGCCGCTTCGCCCGTCTCCAGCATTTCGTCACCGTGCGCCAGCCTGAACTCGTGGGGAAATGCTCGCGCCAGACGCTCGTACACACGCTGCAATCGTTTCATTCCGTCACCATTCGCCGTTTTGTATGAATCACGTGGACCAGACCCTCGAGACGCTCGCACTCGCCATCGAGTACCTGACGACCAAGCGATGTCAGCCGATAGTAGCGACGGCGAGCGTCGTCCAGTTCGGGCCGCGGGCGCTTGCTCGACTCTTCAATGAGTTCAGCCTCGATCATGCGTTTCAAAGATCCGTAAAGCGTTGCCGGCCACAGGCGGACCTTGCCCATGGTGCGATCGAGGACTTCCTGCATGATGCCGTAGCCATGCTGCTCTTCGCCCGCAAGTGTCAGCAAGATGTGGAACCACTGGGGTTTTAAGGGCAGGAAGCGTTCCGCTTGCTTCTTGGTCATAATCAATATCTATAGTGATTGATATAGATACAGTCAAGAATATTTCTCAGGTGGCATTTAACGCGCGGGTGAACGCAACTAGAGACCGCGCTCTCGACACCCCTGAAAAGGTCGCAAATTCCCGATCTCAGGCGGACCGCCGACCGAGCCGCGAAGAAACTCTGCCAACAACTCATATTGATCGCTGGCGATGTAGTCTACTCCTGCCTTTTGCGCGGCGCGCCAGCGCTCTCGTGCATCAGCCAGCGAACCAAAGTTATAGCTCCGGAACCAGCCATTGCAGCTTTCTTCCTTTTCGGTTGCGCCGTCGAGAGTATAGAAGCGGATCCAGAGTCCATGGGAATGCGCGTGTTGCACGAGTAGACGCAGCCGCTCCTCGGCGGAAGAGGTCCACTCGCGCGACGGCTGCTGACCTCCCTTCTCCACCACACTCCAGGGGTTGTTCCACCAACGTCGATAGTTGGTCGCCGACGACGGTTCGAGTGTTTCGGGCGAGGCCATCGGCTGTTTTGTATTGGTATGCACGGCACCGAACACGAGTAGCCGATCGCCGATGGGGACGTCATGAAAAAAGACCTTTTGCTGCGCGTCTGACTCGCCGGTAAGCACCAGAATCGGTCGCAGAGTAAGTGGCTGGACGTTGATCGGATCGGATGTCTTCGGAGCCGTTGTGAGCCAGTCCTGGTATTTCGTCAACAGTGCCCAAACTGCCTGAAGGTGCTCGGGTTCCTCTGTTTTGAAGTCGAGATTCAGCGTGATGAGCGGCCAGTCTCCATGATTGCCTTCTTTCAGAGCGCGTTCAACGATGGGACGAACGCGATCGAAGAAGTAGTGCTCCATGGTGGGCTCTTGGCCACTGATGGGAGCGCCGTGGGCAACGATGGACCAGGATTTCCCGGACTTTGCGTCGGTATACCAATAAAGATCCTGCTCGATCGCGAGCGGCGTACCAGCGGAGAGCGCGCGGTCAATGCGGTCGTACCACCACTCGTAATACGGATAGCAGTTGTGCGCATCCATGACGGTACGTCTTCCGGGGAGAGACTGATTGCCGGCCTCATGCTGCGCAACGGCTGTGAACGCGCTGCACGCGAGCAGAGTCAGACATAGTGCACGACGCATGATGTCCCCTTTCCTTAGTGAACCTTCTCGGACTGATAACCGAAATAAATCGGGTTGCCGAACAGGAGCAGATGATCATTTGCATCGCGGGCCTCCACGCGCAAGAAATGGCGACCGCCATTAGGGTTCCATTCGGCACGAAGAGTCTGGTCGCCGCTGGAGATGGGAAGCGAGGGGAGATCCGGCGATGTCTCGCCGTCGACGAAGAAATAAATCGATCCTCCCTCGCAGCCAACCGCATGAACTTCGAGCGAGACGACGTTGCCACGCGGTTCGAGATCCCCGCCCATCTTCACCGATGCAGATCCGGCGCTTGCAGTCATATCAAGCAGCCGGTCGCGTGAGCCCGTGACGTCAATGAAGACACGCCCGGAGCGGATTCCGTCGAGGATACCAGCGACCGAAAGGTTCCGCGCGTAGATGACGGTCGTGGGATAGCCAATGGATCCCGGCTTCTGTTGCAGCCAGTCGGCATGATGGTTGTCGCTACCGCCGATTGCGGTGAGGTGATGCCCCTGGAGAAGTTGTTGCTCCCAGAAGTGCGTCGCAGGATTGCCGCCTCCATTAATCACCTCAACGGAGGTAACAAGATTCATATCGACGGGCTTGTTCGGCGTCCAGCCGCAACCCATGCAGACTTCTCCAGTCGGAGATTGCGGATGATTGATGGAGACGATGGCCCCTAGATCGCGTGCGCAGCGAAACATCGCATTCACATCCGGGACCTGCGGAGTTCCGACACGATAATCGATAAAGCGGGTGGTACCCAAGGTGTTCGCGTGCCCGTTAAAGGTCGTCAGTTCGCGCCCTGGAATGAGCAGCAGCTTGTCGAAGTACGGTTGGAGTTCGCGTTCGCCATCATACTGAGAAGTGGTGTTGTGATCGGTGATGGCGATAAAGTCCAGACCGCGGCGAGCAGCCGCCTCAGCGGTGATGAAAAGAGGGCATGGGACCGGCTTGCCATTTTGGCTGGGGCAGCTTCCGTCGCTATGCGCGTCGTGCATGTGCAAATCGCCGCGGTACCAGCCCGCCTGATCGCGCAGCGGCTGATTAGTAAATGATGAATCGTCGAGCGCGCGGTTGAACCACACTTCGGCTCTCCAGCGCGAAGTAATGTCGGGACGAATATTCGGGACCGCGATGACAAGCTTCCATCGGCCGGCAGGAATGGCTCCGGGAAGATACGACGGCGTGGCATCTGTATCGCTGAGAGTGAAGTGGTCCTTGTTGCCGCCGCTGGCGCCCCGAAAACGAATTGGGTCGGCAATTCCAAGATCAAGCACAGTGCGCTGATCGTGACCGAGGTTGTGGAAGGAGACACTGATGCGATGCACGCCGGTCGGGACACTGAATGGCGCGTCGATATACGTTTGGTTCTGCGAGGGATGAACCTCACCCTGGAGAACGAGGTTCGGCGGCGCAGAAGATTGCGCAGCTGCCATTGGCGCAAGAAAGACCAGCAAGAGCGACATCTGTCGCCATCGTAAAGACATGAATAAGCTCTCGAGATGCTGTCCTGAAGACGGCCGGAAAGTATCCGGGCTCCAGGAGCTGAGGGTCAGCATGGGCGACCCTAGTTACCGGGTATCAGAGCAGGCCTCCAGTTGCTGCCCCATTTCGACGGTTTTGCTCCCATTACGAAATGAAGAACACCTCCAGCCTGGATCTGCTCCCACGTAATTACCGGAATAGCGAGCGGCATTTCATTCAGCGCCGCAGATTGAACGTAGACGTTTTCAGCGGAGTTGTTGCTCGCCTCAATGCGAAATGTTTTGCCATTGGCGAGTGTGAGTGAGATCTCACGGTACATTGGACTTCCAATCATGTACTCTCCACTCGCCGGATTCACCGGATAGAAGCCCATCGCTGTGAAGAGAAGCCACGCAGACATCTGACCGCAATCGTCGTCTCCGTCAAGACCTCCCGGACTAGCGTCGTACTCTTTGGCAGCAATCCTGCGCACCGTCGCCTGCGTCTTCCACGGCTGCCCGCCGAAGTCATAGAGATATCCGTAGTGGTGACTCGGCTCATTGCTGTGCACGTTGTGACCGCCGCTGAAGTGCTGATCCAGTTTGTTGTCATAGTTTTCTGCTCCGCCCATCAACTGGATCAAGCCGGCCTGGTCGTGTAGTGGCGACCACGTGTAAACCCAGGCATCGCCTTCGGTCCATCCAGAGGCGGACCGATTTTCAGGATCGTCCTTCCCGCCGCCGATCGGAGCCCATTTGCCATCTGACGTCCGGCCGTTCATCAGTTCGATGGCCGAGTTGTAGAGGTTACGGTCATTCAAAGAACGTTTTAGAAAGAAACGGTGATCCTCTGTTCTCCCGAGTGCTTTTGCAATCTGCGCAACGCACCAATCGTCGTAGCTGTCTTCGAGAGTTCGCGAAGCCGCCTCGTCGGTCTTGTCCGTTGGAATATAGCCGAGTTGTTTGTAATAGGTGAGCCCCCCACGTGCTTCGTAAGGAGTATGCTCTTCGCGATCCAACCACCTCCGGGTCGTATCTCCATCAGGCGGTGTCATAGCGTCTTTGTAGACGGCCTGCCACGCGAGCTGGCGATCGAATCCGTTAAATCCCTTCCTGAATGCTTCCGCAACTAGGGAATCCGCGTGTGTTCCGATCATGATGTTGGTGTAGCTCGGATTGGGCCACTTGGGCATCCAGCCGCCTTCTTTGAAATTCTGCAGGAGTGCCGTGATCATGCCGCTGATTCGCTCTGGGGCGAGCAGTGTGAGCATGCTGTTTTCTGCTCGGAAAGTGTCCCAGATTGAATAAGAGGTGTAACTTTCTCCGCTGTGAATGGAATCGTCAAACGCGCTGTAGTAGTGACCGTACTCAGAAAAGATGCGCGGATACAGCAGGGCGTGATACATCGCCGTATAGATCAGCGTCTTGTCACTATCGGTGCCGGCGATCTGAATTCGCGATAACTTCTGATTCCACTGCGCGCGTAGCTTTTCTTGCACGGCGCGAAAATCCCATCCCGGAATCTCACGCCTGAGATTCTCCCGCGCCTGGTCGATGCTTATGAATGATGTTCCTATGCGCACCTGGATGGTCTGCCCGGGTTTGAACTCCGCGTATGCTCCGTGGCTCGATTCATTCTGGCCATTGTCCATTCCGTAGGTCTTCATACCCAATGGCGACTGCTCAATCTGAACGACGAAATATCCTTTGAAGTTTGGCAGCGCAGACGGGCCGAGATGCGCATCCATTCGATGCGGGTTATAGCCAGTAATCTCGCGCGCTTCTTGGTCTACCGATGCCATTCCTGCAATTCCAGGTCGCGATGCTTCGACAATTACCCGAGCACGTGCGGCGATTGGAAACGTGAAGCGGAAAAATGCACAGCGTTCCGTCGCCGTCATCTCCGCCTGGATTTTTCCAGCGCTGCCCGCATCCAGCGAGACACGATAATAATCGGGCCGCGCAGTTTCCGAGTCGTGGCTGTACAGGAGATTGCGAGATTCCGGCGTGGTGCGCAGTTCACCTACCTGGGGGATGATTGTGACGTAGCCGTAATCGCCCATCCAGATCGCGGGCTGATGCGTCCCGATAAAACCTGAAATTGTCGTGTCATCGTAGTTGTACGACGTGATGCTGATTCGGTTTTGTCGTGTCTGCGGCGTCCAATCCGTCATGCCGAACGGCGGTGTCACAAAGGGCATCGTGCCGCCGTACCCAATGGCGCTTTTTTGAGTGCCAATCAAGGGATTTACGAAGGAGACAGCATCGTTCTGGGCCATCAGACCCGTTGCCGTACCCGTAACGAGCAAAACAATTGCCGGCAAGTTATTCATAGACGGGAATTGTAACTGGCCAAGTCACTGCCACTCCCTAGCGTGCCGCTGCTTCCGGCTCGCTCGGCTGTTCGAGACCGTTGAGTGTAGCGTTTAGAGATTGAGTGGGTTCGAGCATCGGATTCTCGTCCGCGACAGAAATCGCCAGGATTCGAATTTTGTCGTTGTTCGGGAGCTTAAGAGTTTTCGGATTCCCAGATGCGTTGAGAGCATACGCGAAGAGATAAGAATACCGATACGGCTGGTTGAGTCCTTCGGCAGTATGCTGGTGGGATGCGTACCATGCGAGGCTCGCTGGTTTCACATAGCCCGGCTGGAGCCCGACGTAGTCTTCGGGATAACGTGGAGAGACAGGACGCTTTTCGCGCTCTTCCAAATCGGCGGGCGGCCAGATTGCGTGATTTGCTGAAATCGCCCAATCCCGTTCTGTCTGGTTCTTCCAGAGACGCGCATCCCATTGACCGACAAATCCTGTCCAGCCCTGAATGTTTAGATCGACTTTCTCACTGCCGACATAGAATGTGGCGTTTTGATCTGCATCCGCAGAAGCGGCAAGAATGTAGATTCGGTTGAACCGGCCCTCGGGTAGCGAGATCGTCTGTCCTTTAGCAACAAGTGCATTCGGAGTGCCGGTTTTTGCCGGGGCGAGTTCAAACTCCACGTCCCGATACATGATCTTCGAAGGCAGCATCTCCGCCGGCATCGCCTTTCCGGTGCCATCAAAGCCTCCTCCGGAGGTTTGGGTATCATCGTTGGTTGCAACGGCAAGATCGTATTGGAGCTTCACCGGATGCGATCTTACGGGAGTCAGTTTTGTCACGGGTGCACTTAGCCGGAGCGCAAACGTCCGCGGCTCATATGGCGTGAACGAAGTCTTCAGTTGACCATCAGTGATCTCTGCCGCACCCACAGGCTGTTCCTGTGCATTGACTTCACGCGCGGTAGCGACTGGACCAGCAAAAGAGACCCGCACATCCGGTGCTGGTTTGCCATCGAGTTCCACCATTCTGAGAATGATTTCGTCGCTGTCCTCGGCCTTCTTCAACGCCAGCACACGAATTCGCGAGTTGTTCAGGTGAACGAGAGAGATGCTCTTTCCAAGTGCTCCTTTGTGCGCTACGGTCTGGAAGGCAATGAGGGGATCATTCAGACGGTAGGCCTGCCAATCTGTCTGCGCTTTGCGCCAATCGCCGGTGTGGCCGGCCAGACCAAAAACGATTTCATGATGACCCCAGTCTTGATTCGCCTGGTCGGTGTAGCCTGATGGACGGCCATTTGGTGGAGGCTGGATTCCCGGCGATCGCAATAAGGTAAGACGGATGGTATTGTCGGCGGGCTTATCGGAGCCATTCTTGAAGTTGGTCAGGATCGTTGTTCCGAAGGTGCCGCTCTTATCGGATAGGTCGATCCAGCGATGAGAGGCCACTTCGAACTGTCGCTCATTTGCATTAGGCCGCTGAATGGTTCCGATCCCCCAGTTGTAAGTAGCATTTTCGTTCGATGCGCTGAAGGGAATTACGGCCTTGAGGTTGGCCGACAGAGTTTTCCAGTCAATTGCATTTGAGAATTCGACGCGATTTCCCGCGTCCCCTTCTGAAAGACTTACAGTCTGGATGAACTTCGATCCTTCTGTCTCGCGTGTTACTTCGAGTGACACGCGGACTGGACCTCGCTCTTTGATGCGAACGCTAGCCGGGCCGCCTACGTATGAACGCGGAGGGGCTTGTTCCTGGTCGAAATCCATGTTCCACGCCGGGTAGACTTTGGGCTTGTCATTGGAGATGGCGAGGCGCATGGGAGAAGCGAGCAATTCCTTGTTCAATGACTTGTCGTAAATGCTCGCAACATCGCCATCGGAATTCAACTTCACAACGTAGCGTGCATTCTCAACGCTGGAATTTGTCACTTTCAGTTCTGAATTCAAATTCGAGCCGTGTGCTGGGGTAACGCTGTAGACGGCGTATCCGACCGAGGGAGCTTTCGCTACGAAAAGGACTTTGCCGTTCTCAACCTGCGACGACACTTCCTTCCCTTCTGCATCAGCTATGCGGACGGATTTTGGTGTTCCCGCCGGAAACGCGATGCGGGCTTCAACAACATCTTCGCGACTGACGTTGAGCGGATTGAAAATGATGATTGGAATCCCACCCACGTTCGTGTCAAGCCCTGACGCAATCGATTCCGTGGCGCTTATCAATACACTTTGAAATTGATTTGCTGCGATGACGTCATCGTTCCAGGCGAATTCGTACGCTCTAGGCGTTGCGGTTCCAGCCCCGGTGTCGTGAAAGTGTCCGCCCAGCTCGAGCATCCAGGCATCATTCAGCCGTTGCTGGGGATAAGTTCTTCCGCCCATCCACGCCGCGACAACTGAGGCTTTCTCTGCGCTATCGGCCAGAAGCTCGTTTTCCATAATCCAGCGTTTGTGGTACGCCTGCGATGTCAAAGAGCCGGCCGAGTGATTGATCAGCTCGAGATCTCCTTTGTATTGAGGAAGGCGCGCCGTCATCGTTGGAGAGATGTCTTTAAAGAGCTGATCTGCCGCGGTCTCCATAACATGCACCGGCCCTTCGCCCACCTTCACCGGAGCCCCGGCGGGCTGGGCAGCCGGCGCTTCCCCCATCGCGAAGGCAGTTCGCGGCGGAGAGGGTAGTACAGTCACACTCTTCGTCACAATAGCTTCGAGCAGCTTCACGGTGGATTCCTGGGTAGCTCCGCCAATATCACCGGTGCCAACGTAGTGATAGTCGGCATACACTCCAGTGACTTTGCCATTAAGATCGATGCGCTTGACCCAGTCTTGTTCCTGTGGCCTCTGCCGCGCGATGGCGGCGGCCTGCTGCGGAGTCAGGCGCGCACGCTCCTCACTCGTCAGTTGCGGTCCCGATGCCGACACTTCCGTCGGCTCTTTGCTGAGATCGGTGTAAACATTGCTTCCATACCCGCCCGGATTGAGAGCGGCGATCACGCCCTTTCCGTCGGGCCCCAGCCATACTCCCACATTGAAGGGAATGCCTTCCGGGGTTTGTTCGGGTGAATCAGGACCTCCAACCTTCGGAGCAGGCTGCCACTGCGCGTTGAGCTTCTGCGTCGAGAAACCCTTCACTCCGGCGTGCGCGAGAATGCTCGGAAGTGATGCAGGGAATCCGAAGCAGTCTGGCAGCATGTATTCCTCGCTCGCCTTGCCGAAATCCTTTCGAAAATATTCATTCCCATAAAGGATCTGGCGAAAAATTCCTTCCGCACTGGGGAGATTTACATCCCCCTCCTCCACGGACGAGCCTGCGGGAAACCATCGCCCGGCGACGACATACTGCTTCAATCGCGCATAGTCCGTTGGGAAATATTCCTTCATCAAGCGATATCGATTTGCGCCGGTCCAATTGAAAACGTAATGCGGGTATCGATCGATGTAATCGAAATTCACCCGCATCGTTTTAAGCAGATATTCGCTGACGGTCTGCGGAAACTCCCAACGCCACTGCGTATCCAGGTGAGCATAGGGAACGACGTACAAAGTAGGTGTCTTGGTTATGTCAGGAGCGCTCATCGTCTGACAGGGAAGAACAACCGGCAGAAGGAACACTGTGAGCGTAAAGACTAGCGCGACGAAGCGATTGGAATGAGTTTTCATATGAGTAATGAAAAGGCTGGGTTCGATTCGATCTTGATTTCGCCGAGGCGTGGGCATCGAAGTGTTTGATCTGCGCTCGAATTGACGTGAAGTGGTCTTCATTCTGTTGTAGGCGAGAACTCCGCTCCGTGATGAAGCGGAGTTCTCGCCGTCTTGCATGCTGCTTAAAACACGAACTTCAGACCAACCTGGATATTTCGTGGATTGCTCGTAGATTTCTGGGTTACCTGTCCGAATGTGCCTGCTGTCGGATTTAGCTGGAGACCGCCTGCTTGTCCAATCTGTGCCCAGTTGGGGTGATTGACGAAGTTGTAGGCATCCGCGTTGAACTCGAACCCAGCCCTCTCGTTGATTGGGAATGTCTTCTTGAGAGAGAGGTTCCAGTTCTGATAACCAGGTCCGTAGATGTTGTCGCGAACACCCTTTTGCAAATTGAAGGTGCCTGCCGTCGGTTGGGTAAAGATCGGCGAACCATCTGGGTTGGTTGTGGTGATGTACTTGTTGCTCTGTTGCCCTGGATACCCAGAAAACTTCTTGAGGATCTTCGGAGTACCATTCATAACCCAGAACTGTCCCTCGGAGGTATTGGTACCGCAACCGAAGCTGCCGACCTCGCCCACCCCAGCGTAATCATTGTTCGTTCCCACGCCGCAAGGCTGTCCTGTCTGGAACTGCGTACTGCCGCTGAGCTGCCAGCCGCCAATCAGCTTTCCTGTGAGGGTGTCCTGGTTGCGGAAGAACGGTAGGGCATAGAGGTAATTGATGACCACCATATTGCGAGCGTCGTACTCCGACGGACCCCAGAGGTTAGTCACGTTGTACGTGTCGGGAACGATGTCGCGATAGTTCGAACTGTCGTCCATGCTCTTCGCCCATGTGTAGCTGATGCCGAACATGAGGCTATTGGTGAAGTGGCGGTTCCAACTAACTTGCATTGCGTTATAGCTTGCACCGCCGTTGCTCTGCTCCTGCTGAATGGCTGCGAAGCCAAGATACGGACGGAGATAGTTCGCGTTCTTGCCCGGGTTTGCCTGCAGAGCGCCGGCTGTGGGTTGATTGATGTCAAACACGCGCCAGTTATGGTATCCGCGACCGCCAACGTAGGCGAGGGTAAATGTTGAGTTCAATGGAAGTTCACGCTGGATAGAGAGATTCCAATTCCAGCGGATTGGGGAATTCAGGTTCTTGACGAGCGAAGTGACCGTCAATGGAGGAGCAACGGTCGGATTCAATGCTACGCCCGGATTGTCTACCATCGAAGCAAAACTGCCTGCGACCGCCGCCACTGTGACGAATGGCTGGAATGGAGGGTTGCCGCCTGGGAAAATATTGTCGAGCAGGCCCATGCGGGTGGCGAACTCACCTGCGCCCGCGCGTAACACGGTCTTCGGGTCGAGCTGCAAGGCAACGCCCAGGCGCGGCTGAACAGTCGTCGCGATGTTCACGTAGCCCTTATTGAGGTCGGGAGCAAACAGATGTGTGCAGGGGCCGCCGTCGCATGCGGTTGAGTTTGGCTCTGCCCCGATCACTCCGTGTGCAGCAGCCGAGCTGGGGAACTCGCTGAAGCCCGGGATGACGACCCCGTTGTAGGGGTTTCCGGTTCCGAGGGTTACGTTGCCAGTAGTCGGACTGACGACTGGAACCTGGCTCTTGTCGTACGACGCCGGGTCAAAGTACGCTGCGTTGCCCCACGCCGGTTTGTACGGGGTGAGACTCGTTACGCGAATCCCGTAGTCGAGATGCAGCTTCGGCGTTACCTGCCACGAATCCTGAATGAACCCCTCATACATCTGACCTGTCCAACTCGTATACGCCTTCGGTCCGATCTCGGTGTAGCTGTCGGCCAAACCCAGAGCAAGATTGGCGATGCCTGCTCCACTGGTGCCGGCGAGGCCGCTTCGGTTGTCGGTAAACACGAAGGACCCGTTTTGGTTGTTCGCGCCTCCCGGGACGGTGGATACATTGATCTGGTCGTTGTCGTTTTCGCCCTGATAGTTCACAAAGATTCCGCCCTTGAACGTGTGATTACTCCAGACCTTCGTCACGCTATCGCTGATGGTGTAGATCGGGCCTTGAGAATGCGAAGGATAAGGACCGCCGGCAAGACCATAAAAGTTTGGAACGGTAACGGTCGGAATCTTGCCCGGCGCAGCTTTGGTTCCCGGAATGATGTATGGGAAGTCGATTCCCAACGTGCTCCGGTTGAAGCCGGCCAGCGCCGTATTTACAGGGATGTATACGCGATCGATACTTACCGTGCCACGCAGCTCATTGATGAGAGTCGGAGAAATTGTCCAGGTCCATGCAAGGACGTTGGTTTGGTTGGGACGATTGAAGTACTTCCCTGTCAGGCCTGATCCCTGGTCAAAAGGCTGGTATTCAAAGTAGGTCGCATATTGACGCCGGAACTCAAAACGGTGGCTCGAACTTAGAAGGAAGTCAACGTTGATAATTTGTTTGGTTTGATTAATGGGGTGCGCAGCCTGGCCAATCCAGTTCTGCGTACCTGACAAGTAGCCGGGAGTCGGCGCGGGATACGCATTCAGAATCGCCATGCCGTTAGAACTCAGTTGTCCCGAGGGAATCATGTTGTCTGGATATTGGACGCAGCCTGCCCCGCCCTTCACCGGGCAGGTTGTCGGATCATATATCTTGGTTACTCCGGCGTACCAGGGATTTGGACTCAGCAACTCGCTGAAGTCACCCTGGCGCATGAGCACAGTCGGCACAGCTTGAGTCTGGGTGTCGGTGAAGCGGTAGCGTATCCATTCCTGATTGAAAAACCAGAAGAGCTTCTGACGGAGAGGGTCTGTCCAGTGGACTCCGGGAATCCAAACCGGACCGCCTGCGGCGAAGCCAAAGTTGTTGTAGCGGAAAGGGGGCGCAAAGCGTGTCGTTGGACTTTGATTCCGCGTCCAGGTGTTGGCGTTCATGGCGGAGTTTCTCAAGTACTCATACGCTGAGCCGTGAAAATCATGCCCGCCACTCTTGGTGATGAGCCGCACCTGGCCACCCGCTGCACCACCGTATTCGGCTTGATAGTCCGCGGTTAGTACCTGCATCTCCGCAGTCGCGTCAACACTGGCGACGCCGATGACTGCTCCGCTGCCGCGAGTACGGACTGCGGGAGCACCATCGAAGGTCACCAGCGTATCCTGGGTCCGCGCTCCGTTAATCTGAAAAGGAACGCCGCCGCCGACAGCAAAGTTAAAGTCCCCCAGCGTGGACCCGCTGCGGAGACCTGGCAGCAAAGAACCCATGTACAACGGATTGCGGCCATTCAGTTCCTGATCGCTGATCTGTTGGCCGGAAACCTGGTTTTGCACTGATCCGGATTCGGTTTGAAGAACGGACGCAGTAGCAGTCACCTGGACGGTCTCGCTGGTCGCGCCGACCGCCAGTTCAGCATCCAGCGAGAGCGAGGTGCTGGCATTCAGCTTATTGTGTGCGCTGGCGAACTTCTTAAAGTTTTGCGCCTCTACAGTCATGCTGTAAACCGCCGGCCGTAGATTCGTGATGGTGTAGTGACCCTGCGAATCGGAGGTTACCGTGTGCGATTCCCCGGTGCTCTCATTGAGAATGGTTACTTTCGCATTCGGCACTTCCGCGCCCGACTGATCTCGAATAAATCCGCTGATTGTGCCCACATCGGATTGAGCGAATCCATGGGCTGGGAACAAAAACACGATCGATAGAACCGCGCAAAGACTCCACACCTGGATTTGATTAGCTTTCCGCATGGCGACTCCTTTGAATGAAAATGCCTCGAGCTTCTGATATGACTTGTTTTTCGGAACGCGCAATTCGTTCGCATAATTGCGCAATGACATCGCGCAACTTCGCATGCACGTCATTGGGCGACGTGATCTAAAAGGCGGAGATGGTGCCCGATGAAAACGAGATATCAGGTCGGACGGACGACAATGTTGCGGCCATGACGAAACGTCATGACCACGAGCGCGATGATGCACATGTGGTTTTTCAATAGCGGCCTCCGGGGAAGGTTGTTTATGGTTGCGCTATCACAACTTTCAAGTGTTTACACAGTCTCCCGTCAAATTGTCAACAAGGAAATGACAATTTACAGGGAATGCTCGTTGCAAACTATAGGATCGTTATGTTAGCCCTCTCATAAAGAAGGTTGAATATTGAGTAAAGCTCTTCCAAAGAAGCGGGCAACGCTTGAGGATGTAGCGCGGGCGGCCGGAGTAGGCCCCATGACGGTCTCTCGCACCATCAACGGCCATCCCTACGTTGCACAGGAGACAGCGAAGAAGGTTCAGGCAGCCATTCGCCTACTTGATTACCGGCCCAATTACGCTGCGCGTATGCTCACCGGGCAACTCTCCCGTTCAATTGCCCTCATTGTTCCCGACATCGCGGATACTTTTTTTTCCGTGATAATTCACGCCGTTCAGCAGACCGCACATGAAAGTGGCTACCTCGTCTGGCTAGCCGCGTCAAACGGGGATCCGTCGGTGGAAGCCGCACAAGTGGAGATCATGGTTCATCATCCCGTCGACGGCATTCTTCTTGTCCCTGTCGACAGCAGGAACAAATACCTCAAAACACTGGCGACGGGAACAACCCCGGTCGTCACTATAGATCGGCCAATTGAAATCGCTACGAC
Organism: uncultured Acidobacteriaceae bacterium; assembly: GCA_963802565.1. Classification (GTDB taxonomy): domain Bacteria; phylum Acidobacteriota; class Terriglobia; order Terriglobales; family Acidobacteriaceae; genus Telmatobacter. The sequence goes on from CAWDJR010000025.1 coordinate 93,837, forward strand.
GGATTCTGTCGGCGTCGAAAACCGAATCGGAGCGCAATTGGCAGTGGAGCACCTCATCCAGCACGGATTCAAGAGGATCAGATGCGTGGCTGTAAACCCGCATCTGTTGACCATCAAACAACGCATGATTGGGTACAGGGAATCGATGAAACATGCGAAGCTCCCATGCCCAAAAGAAGTGCGACTGTCAGACTTCTCTTCCGCGAAATCCACTTTGGCGGACTTATTTGCCTCGCCCAGTCGTCCTGACGCATTGTTCACCGCCAACAATGCAGCGACGATCTGGGTGATCGAAGCTCTCCAAGAGTTGGAGATTGAAATAGGCAAGGATGTCGCGGTCATCGGCTTCGACGACGTTGACTTCTTCACTTTGATCAACCCACCGATCACAGCCGTCCGCCAGCCCGCATCTGAACTTGGAAGCATGGCGGCTCGCCTCCTCCTGCAGAGAATCAAGGGCGAACTGGAGTCTTCAACCCTCAGGATGACGCTGCCCGTGACGATGACGATACGAGAGTCCTGTGGCTGCAAACAGCAGTAGTGTCGACCGCTATCCACCGATGTTGAGTATTGGCCTTGGCCTCTATTCACATCCTGAAACATCGGGCCTGCAGCCTCCGAGTTGACTGCGGACCCGATGTTTCAGGCAAGCTCTTCCGGGCGTTACTGCGACACGGCTTTCGCTGTGGCCTTCGAGGCATCTTTTATACCTAGAGCGGTCTTCTCGCCGCCCTTTTCGGTGTACTTCACCGTGACAGTGGTTCCTTTTTTGGCTCCAAGATAGGTATCGACGCTGGCCTTCTCGGTTCCCTTCGCCGCGTCCTCGCTACCCTCAGCGACACCCCTAGCGGTGTCTTTGGTGCCCGCAGCCACGGCGTTGCCCGTATCCTTGGTGCCCTTTACGGTAGTCTTCTCCGTCCACTTGAACGTGTGCTCGGTGCCGTCTGTCGCTTTCACAACAAATGTTTTCGAGTCTTTATCAACGCTTTTCACAACTCCGCTGACAGCGTGGGCCACGTCGTCTTGCGCTACGGAACTTTGAAGACCAATCGTCATGGCCAGGGCCATGTATCCTGCAAAGAACAATTTGAACGGCTTTGAACGTAGGACCATCTCTGATTCTCCTTTGAGGTTGCCTCTTGTTAACTTTCAGCGAAAAGGGTACCTCTTTTCGCTCCTGTTTGCGAATGTCTTCGAATAGAGTCGATGCTCAGGCGCTGAAAGAACAGCGATTTTACTGGTGCACACTCTAGAGTTTCTCAGACGTCTCCGCATCTGTCATTTTTGACAGCAATCAAGGATCTGGACGAGGCCGCTCGCACATAGTTCTGCGAACTTTCCGACTGGTATTTGTGACAGTTGTGCGCGTTGAAGTGCTTCGCTATTGTACGGGCGAATCAGAATTTCTCTGATGCCATGAGCTGACGACGGTAATTTCTCTTTTTTTGGCATCACCAACCCAATGTATGGTTCGACGTTTGGCTCGAACGGAGAAAACGGCGATATCACAGCCAGATGAGCTCCCTTGAAGCGACGATCCACGAGTTTTGATGAATCAGCGCTGAAAGACAGAATTTGGAATTCCCCGCAAACACGCTTGAAGACGACTGTTAAGAACGACTGGGTCTCGTTCACGCGACGAGGCGTCGGCAAATGACCTCGGACCGGATTCGGCCTGCCGAATTCGTGAAATTCGATGACATCACGCAAAATCACCAGATCGGAGAAAAGATGCGCGTACAACGAAGAATCGCAAAGGTAGTGATTGGTGCTGGGCTTCTTGGCGGACTGTTCATGGTTTCAAGCTTGCCTGGATTGGCGAGAGAAAAGAATGAAACGATTGAAGCTCAGGCCATGGGAACGGGCACTCAAATTGGACAGAATATTGGAGTGACCCTGAACATCAACTCGTTCTCGACTCCGGCGGACAAGCAGATCCTCGTCGAGGCGTATCAGAAGGGCCAGAACCAGGGATTGGTCAACGCGCTCCAGAAGATGAAGGCGGTAGGCCATGTTGAGATCACCGGTACGTTGGGCTATGACTGTTCATATATCAAGATGCTTCCAACGCCAACAGGCCGAAAAATCGTCTTTGTGACAAATCGTCAGCTTCGGTTTGGTGAGGCTTTCTTTGACACGCAGTCTCAGTCGTTCAATCTGACTGCCGGCATCATCGAAATCAACGATCAGGACAAAAGCAAAAGCACTGGCGAGATATATCCCGCTGCCCAGCTCGTTATCGATGGTCAGGGCCAACTGCAATGGGATCTGCGACAAAACCCATGGAAACTGGTCGATGTAATCGATTGGGCGGGGACTGCTGGCGTTAACTAGGACGCTAATTCGCTTTCAACAAGTGAGTTGAACGAATCATCCTGACTGACGCCCTCGACTCCCAGCATTCCGAAGGCAAGGGGATTTCCTTCTTTTGCGCGAGTGCTGGGACCATCGTCATGTGGAACGGCATGGAAAACAGACAATGGATGCCGCCGTTAAGGATGCTCTACTGTCACAGGGTTTCTCTTCACTACGCACTGAAAGCACTCGGACTTCCCGGTTCAATAAGGCTGCCCTGGATAGAACGGTAACAGCAAACGAACAACATCAACCTGGAGTTGACCTATGAACGCAAAAGTCGCAAAGAAGATGTTATCGGTCATACTTGGTTTCCTTCTTATTACAGTACCTTCGCAGTATGGATTCGGATACCAGGCTCCGAACACGAATACTGCGCCTGCAGTTGGGGGTTCCACTGAGACGACTCCCATGAACGCGAGCGAGTTGCAAGCACTAGTCGCGCCCATCGCGCTATATCCAGATGCGTTGGTGGCCCAGGTCCTCGCAGCTTCGACATTTCCCGATCAGGTTGCAATCGCGAACTATTGGCTGCAGCAAAACAAGAGCCTGACTGGAAATTCGTTGATGCAGGCCGTGGACAAGCAATCGTGGGATCCGAGTGTGAAGGCACTCACGCAGTTCTCATCAGTACTCAACAACCTCGCGACCAATCTCACGTGGACGTCGTCGCTGGGAGAGGCGTACCACAACCAGTCAGCGGATGTGATGACCGCTATCCAGACGCTTCGCGCGCAAGCCCAAGCGAAAGGTAATCTCAAGTCCACTCGCAGATCACGGTGGTGCAGCAGTCGCCGCAAACAATTGTCATTCAATCGGCCAATCCTCAGGTTGTTTATGTCCCCCAGTACAACCCCGCGTTGATTTACGGATATCCCTATGTGGTTCCAAGCTATGTGGCTCCTGTATATTCGACCGGCGACATGGTGGCGGCCAGCATGCTTTCGTTCGGTGCCGGAATCGCGGTCGGAGCGATGATGAGCGGCGGGTGTTGCGGATGGGGATACAGCAGCTGGAATTGTGGATGGCACGGCACAGCGGTTGTTTATCACGGCGGCGGATACTACGGTAACTCAGCCTGGCACGGGGGCTATTACAACGGCGGCTACCACAACAGCTACGGCTACAACAATGCCTACAACCATTCCGGAAACAATTACAACAACTACCACGGTGGGAATACTTACAACAAGAACACGGTCAACGTGAATCACCAGAGCGCTCAGAACTTCAACTCCGATCGCTCCTCAGGATCCAACTCCTGGGCGCAGCACAACACTGCAACCGGAAGATCGACCGCCTTCAGCGGCCTGGACGGACGCTCAGGTGGATTCGGAAGTTCCGGCGGCTGGTCATCTAGAGCAGAGAGCGGTCGTGGCTGGGGAAGCATGGGCTCTAGCGGCTTCGGCGGCGGCAGATTCGGTGGCGGCGGCGGTTTCGGCGGCGGCGGTTTTCGTCGTTAGTGATGTCCGTTGAAATATGGATCGTGAGAAGTCGAGAGAGCAGCAGCATGTTTGAAGGAGCAAGTATGTCTCGTCTTAGTTGGACACATAAGATTCAAGTTTTACGTTTCGTGTTGTGCATGGCGGTGGCGGCACTGGTAGTTTCTCTGGCTTCCTGTAAAAAGTCGGATGAGACCCAACCCTCCCAGAAGACCTTCGCTTCACCTGCGGAAGCCGGGGCCGCGTTTCTTGAGGCTGCCAAGTCGGGAGACCAGGCTGCCCTGCTGGCGATATTCGGTCCTGACGGAAAAGAGGTCCTGTTTTCCGGAGACGCTGTGAAGGACAAGAATGCACTGCAAGACTTCGTAACTGCCTACGGTCAGATGAATCGCTGGCGGGAGATCAAGGCGGGCGGCGAAACTCTCTACATCGGCGCCGATAACTATCCGTTTCCAGTTCCCCTGGCGCGAAATTCCTCCGGCCAGTGGTCCTTTGACACGGCAGCAGGCAAGGATGAAGTCCTCGCCCGTCGAATCGGAAAAGGCGAACTGACTGCAATTGCTGCGTGCACAGCCACTGCCGACGCCGAGCAGCAATACATCGGTGAGACTCACGATGGAGACAGCGTGAAGCAATACTCACTGAAATTCGTCAGCGACGAGGGTAAGCAAAACGGGCTGTATTGGAATGTTCCGGCGGGCCATCATCCCAGCCCTCTTGGCTCTCTCGTCGAATTCGCAAAGGGAGTCGGTTACACGAATTCGGGCGACAAGCCGCAACCATTCAATGGTTACTACTTCCGGATCCTGACGAAGCAGGGAGACAAAGCTCCGGGCGGTGCCAAGGACTACATTGCGAACGGGAAGATGACAGGTGGCTTCGCAGTTCTCGCTTATCCGGTGGACTACCGGAACTCGGGAATTATGACGTTCGTGGTTGGCAAAGACGGCATCCTCTACCAAAAAGACCTAGGTGAAAAGACGACCGATCTCGCCGCCTCAATGACGGAATACAACCCGGGTGACGGGTGGAATAGCGTATTTGAAAAAGATGCACCCAAATCCGGAACTTCAAATTAAGTGATATAAGGGATCGCTGGCTGTCGGGATCGGCTCATTGATCGACAGTCCGGCCTCGCCGCGGAGATTCTTGCCTTCACATTGATTTCACTAAATCAATGCAAACAGCACCGTTCCCCCAGATGTAGCTGCTCCATCACTGGTTAACCATTGCGCGGCGGGTTTCACGATCATGATCGACGAGGCAGACAGTCGGACAAGTCATAGTTCCTCCGCCTTAGGCCGTCGGCCCTGGTCGATAAAACAACTCTGCGGCAAACCGGTGCGAGATAAGATAGGTGGCTCACTAAATAAAAGGACACAGTTGTCGGGGATGTTCCTTCAGCCTGAAAAATGGCAGCCCGTTACCGCGGCAGTTCTGCTCTAGCATCATGCGTTCGATCACGGACTGTCAGGAAGGCGCGTCCGTACCAGCAAGGTCTGTCATCTTAGATGGCTCTTACTTGGCCACTCCGTTGGATGATGAGGCCTCGGTATCACGTCCGACGGGACCAGCAGCGATGCTGCCATCGGCACCAAGCTTGAGCTTGCCTTTCATGATCGCCCGAGCGCCTGTGTCATTCATTACAAGAATGACGAAGTCGGTTGCTTGTCCGCCGGCCTGCGGTCCGAAGCTACCGCCGGTGGATTGCATCATGGCCGGAGCGCTCCAAGGACCATTGAATTCCGAGCCACTTCGGCAAGTCATTACACCGCGTCCATAGGACGCGCCAACAACAAATCCGGCTTTTTTTGACGCTGGGGAGAACAATGACGCATGCTGACTTATTTAAAAGGCTGGTCGGAATGCCGTTTGAAGCATTCGCCAGCTCACCCATTACATTGCCGCTTCTGTAACTCTGTCCTGCTCTTTTGCGTCATCCGCCTTCAGCAACGTCCTGCGAATCAAATCAGACGCCCCGCCACGGAGATAAGACGTTCGGCCGAGACTTCCAACTCTTCTTTCTGCTTCAGAAATCGAATCTGAGCGCGACGCCGTTCGAAAAAACGCGATATCCGTTCGCTGGCGACAATCAAGGAATTGATAAGCTCTTCATCAGAGAACACCGCTTCCTCGCTTGTGAATTCGAGGATGGCCTCAACCTTTCCATCCACGAGGACAGGAAAATGAAGGCCGGTGCGCAAACCTGCATCGAGGGACAGTTTAGCTCGCGGATACAAATGCGGCGACTTTGCGGTCTCAAAGATGTCTGTCACCGTGGGTCTGCCAGATTGAAGAACCTCTCCCGGAGCGCCTTGGGCGGTCGGCCAAGTGAGTTCGTTGCTGATCTCGAAAAGAGCTTTGAATCGCTCGAAGTCTTTGACATACACGACGTGCGACGACTTCGCCATTTCCGGCTCCTCGTCTTCGATGAGGAGCGCGTGACCGACTGGGAATTCCAGCGTTTCACAAATCAAGTCGATGGATCGCTGCAAACAATCCCGCAACGTACTCGCCGAATTGGAAATGACTGCAACTTCTCGCGCCAGGCGTGCATATCGAGTCGCCTTGCGAGCTTCATTGGACTCTCATTTTTGATCGCTCAGGTCCCAGGCGGAGCCAGTGAAACCGCAAAATCGATGTTGCCCGTCGAAGCGCGGCGACCCGCTATCCCGAACCCAGCGGTAACCGCCCTCGTTGTGTTGCAAGCGATATTCGTGCGAATACTCGCTCTTCTCGTCGTGTGCAGTCTGAAAGGCATTCAGAACCGCAGCGCGATCATCCGGATGCACGAGCTGAAGGTTCACCTTCCCAAGCGCCTCATCCACTCGAGCTCCTGTGAATTCCAGCCACTTACGGTTCACGAAGGTGCACCCATGATCTGGTCCTGTCATCCAGATCATGACGGGTGCCGAATCCGCCAGCGAACGGAACTCCTGATCTGTCGATTGCGATACTCCAAGCCCCATCGGTTCAGGGGTAATATCGCGGTGGGAAATAAGCGCACCAACGCCCAGTTGCCGCCACGCCCGAACGGTCATGCGGAACCAGCGAATTGTGTGGGGAATGGGCCGGATATACTCGTGCTCGAATTGATCCTGCTGCCCGCTTAGGACAGCCTTGATCCCAGTGAGTACGCGTTCGAGGCCCTTGTCTGCCGTCGATGATCTGAACAGCTCGAGATAGTCCGCGCCGATTGGATTTGACGCCAGGTTGGCGGCTTCATCCCTCCTGGGAGGTTCTTTGCAGGCACGATTCACCGCAAGCACACAGCCGGCAGAGTCGATCAATAGGCAAGGATCAGATACGGCCTCAACAAAAGACTCGAGCAGTTCATAATCAGGGCGGGGGCCACCGCTGACGTCAATTCCTACCTCCCGGGTAATGGCGCATTACTAGGCACGATTATTGAAACTCAACGGTGAAGCTTTGAGAAACTGGCAAAGTTGATAGGTAGAAACCCTGCCCAGCTTAGCATCGACTTTGCTGCTTCAGAAGACAAAGAAACGCCAAATCCGAACGCAGTTTGCACACATCATCGACATGGTGCCTACAGCTTTAGGTGCGATTGGAGTTGAGCAGCCGGAAGCTCTGAGGGGAGTGACGCAGGCACCCATCGAGGGTGTCAGCCTGGTCTCCACGTTTGACGACGCGAAGGCGCCGGAAACTCGCGTAACCCAGTACTTCGAGATGTTCGGGCATCGCTCGCTCTACCACGATGGCTGGCGCGCCGTTTGCCCTTGGCCCGGAACGTCATTTATTGAGTCCGGAAAAACCTTCGGGACACCGCTCACCGCAGACATGCTTACCGAACTCGATGAAAAAGGATGGGAACTCTACAACCTCAGCGAGGACTTTGCCGAGACGAATAATCTCGCTGCGAAAGAGAAAGGTCGTCTCATCGCGATGATCGGCATGTGGTATGCCGAGGCCGGCAACTACAATGTGCTGCCGATCGACAGCCGTGGGTTGCAGCGGGTCCGCGAAGAGCGTCCTCAAATCGCAGAAAGCCGTAACCGTTATGTGCTCTATCCCGGCACGCAATCGATTCCGGCCGGTGCAGCGCCACAAATTCTCAACAGGCCATTTTCGATCAACACTGAAGTCGAGATTCCTCCCACAGGATCTGAAGGAGTTCTGTTGAGCTTCGGTGGAAACGACGGCGGCATCACGCTCTATGTGCAGGAAGGGAAACTTTGCTTCCTCTACAACTACGTTGCTGTTACTTACACCTATGTCAAGTCCAAAGACGCAATCCCGTCGGGTCATCACTTCCTGAGCGTAGAGTTCGCGCCGACCGGCAAGCCGGACTTCACGCAGGGCAAAGGTGCGCCTGGTACAGCGACGCTCTTCGTTGATGGCAAAGAAGTCGGACGCGGCGACATCGCTGCAACTACACCGAATCGACTGGCACAAGGCGGTGCGATGCTCGTCGGAGCCGACACAGGTTCCTCGGTTAATCCGGAATATAAAGCACCCTTCAGCTTCACCGGCACGATCAAGCGTGTCATCGTGGACATTAGCGGTGAACATGTTGAAGACCACGAAACTGCGATGCGCGTATTCCTCGCCAAGCAGTGACCGGCGTGCCGCTAATGCATTCGGCTCGAATTGCGATATTTTTCCGAAACGAGTAGGAAGCGCTAGAAGCCGGCACGCGCAAGACTTCAATCCTGTCTTGGCGCGCCCCTGACTCTACTTGGGCTGATCACACTAGCCGATCGGGCCACGTCCTTTACCAATTTTCAGCTTTTAGTAACAGCAAAAACTCAACAATTTAGCGATTTTCCCCGATGGGGCTCCGAATAACACATCGGTACCGTTGAGCGTTCCTGAGACCAATGTCACTATTTCCGGCATGCGAGTCAACCTTATTACCCGACCGGCCGATCAACCTCAATCAGGACCAGGCACGATTCCGCTGTCCCTGACAATTCGCCCAGCTTGCGGCTTACCCGGCGACTACGAGTGCCCAACCGACAGTGCTGCTTTGTTGCGCTTGCTCAGACGGCAAACGGACCTGCCAGCTTACGTCCTCCAGAATTTCGAAAGAGATCTGTACACCCAACTCGGAGCCCGTCTGCTAGGCGTGAATCTGAGCGATAGTGTTCTAACCGACATCGGCTACTTCATCGACTAGCCAACCGGATTGCCGGTCGCGCCGTCGATAGGTGCGCCCGGAGCAGACGCGCTTGCCGTTCAAGGTTTAGGCTGAACGTCGGGAGCGAATTCGTGCCAAGAGTCCAGCCTGCGCTCGAACTGACCCAGGTGACCGAGTGGCCGGACGTAATCACCTGTCGATTGAAGACCATCTGGCGGCTTAAGAGCCGCTCGAGATCCGCATCAACGGCAACCTCTCTTCTGTCTCTGCTCCCTCAAGTCTCGCCGTCAAATTGGCGCGCGAGATGAGCCTCACTCTCATTGGCTTTCTTCGCGATCGCCGTTTTGTTATCTATTCCAATCCCCAACGCTGCCTCTCGGTTCAATCCCGCACAGTTTGATGAATTGCGGCATAAGCTCGAGCGTCCCGACAAACAAGAGGCGCGATCCATAACGAATCGCGCCTCGCCTTTATCCCGGTCTTTCCCTTTACGGAACAATGCGAAACTCTGCGTGCTCCGCGGCGCTCGAGCTTCCGGCTATCCACACTGTATAGTCGGTCTGCTCGATCACTGTGCGTCCGCTGTTGTCATAGAATGAGAGTTCCGGGAATCCCAGCTTGAATGAAACCTGCTTGGATTCACCCGGCTTCAAACTCACGCGCTCAAATCCTTCAAGACTGCGCACCGGCTGCTCAAGGCTCGCCCCCAGGTTGCGCACATAACACTGCACCACTTCAGTACCCTCGCGACTTCCGGTATTGCGCACCGTCAGCAGTCACGGTAACCAGGTTCTTCGCATCCCTACGATTAGCCTCAGCAATTGGGAAGGTCAACTCCGTGACACCGCGATGCCGGCGTATGAAAATGTGGTGTAACTCAACCCATATCCGAACGAAAACAAGGCGTCATTCGGCACATCGATGTAGCGTGAGAAAAAGCGCGAGTCTCCGCCTGGCGGCTGAGTCAGATCAAGCCCAACAGGAGGCCGCCCCGTTGGAAATTGGTTGTAGTACAAAGGCTCCTGCCCCACGGTGCGCGGAAAACTCATCGGCAGCTTGCCGCTCGGCGCAACATCACCGTACAGCAAATCGGCAATCGCCGACCCCGCCTCCGTTCCCGGGAACCAGTTTCCATGATCGCGGGAATATGCTGTGCTGCCCAGTGTCAGCACCAGCGGCCGGCCCGAAAAAACCAGCAGCACAACCGGCGTCCCGTCGCCGTAATCGCTTCCAGCAGCTTCTCCTGATTGCCCGGCAGATTCAGATGCGCGCGCGATCCGGCTTCACCGCTCATCTGCGCTCGATTCGCCCAGTGCAAGCACCAGCCACGTCTGCCTGTTTCGCCGCATCCACCGCTTCCGCGAATCCTGTTTCGGACTCACCTGAAATATCCGTGCCCTTCGCATACGTTACCGATCCGCCGATTCTTCTTCACGCGAGCGCCTCCAGCGCATCCTTCACCGTGACAACGTCAGGATCCTGCCACGATCCGCCACCCCATGAACCCGCCATCTCTCCGCGTTATCGGCGAGCGGTCCAATCAGCGCAATCTTCTTCACGCTATCTGACAACGGCAAGAGTGACGAGCCGTTTGCGCTGCAGTCATTCTTCAGCAGCACAATCGCTTCTTCAGCGGCTTTTCTCACCAACGGCCGATGCTCCGGCACCGCCGCCGTGACCTCGGTCCCTCGCGCATAAGGATGCTCAAAAAGTCCCAGCGCAAATTTCACACGCAGCACGCGCCGCACTGCTTCATCCACAACACTAAGCGGCACCTTTCCCGACTTCACCAGCCCAGGCAATTGCAGAGTCGTAGTAATGCGACATCATATCGATGTCCACGCCGGCAGTGATCGCCTTCCTCGCAGCCGTCGCAGCATCCAGCGCGATCCCGTGATTCCGGAGTTCCATCACTGCTGTGTAGTCGCTCACCACCAGCCCGTTGAATCCCCAACTGTCCCGCAGAACATCCTGCAGCAGGTACCGGTTCGCCGACGCAGGAACACCATTCAGAGAATTGAATGCGCTCATGATCGTGGCTGCGCCCGCTTCCACCGCGGCCTTGTACGGCGGCAGATAAACCTGCTGCAGACGGCTCTCCGACATGTCCGTCGTGTTGTATTCGCGACCTGCCTCCGCCGCGCCGTAAGCTGCGAAATGCTTCACCGATGCCGCTACGCTTGTCGGCAACGCAAGATCGTCTCCCTGGTATCCGCGGATGTAGGCCCGCGCCATCGCTGCTCCCAGGTAAGCATCCTCTCCCGCGCCTTCCTGCGTTCTCCCCCATCGCGGATCATGCGAAATGTCCACCATCGGTGAATAGAACCAGTCAACGCCGCCGGTCCGCGCCTCCGCTGCCGAAATGTGACCGAGCGATGTCACTAGATCCGGATCAAATGTCGCCGCCAGCCCCAGCGGAATCGGATAGACCGTCTTGTATCCGTGAATGATATCGGCCCCGAACATCAGCGGAATATGAAGCCGGCTCTTTTCCACGGCCGCATGCTGCAGCGCATTCGTGCGCGCCTGCCCTACAGTGTTGAGCATCGACCCGAGCCGCCCCGATGACACCAGTTGCATGGCATCGACCTTGTCCTTCGTCGAAGGGTTTTTGCCCGGAGCTGCTGCGGCCTCCGCCGCCGTTTGCGCTTGCCCGTCGTAGCCGCTGTCGCTGTATTGCACCAGCTGCCCCAGCTTTTCTTCCAGTGTCATCTGCTTCAATAGCGCATCCACACGCTTCTCAATCGACGGCGAAGCAAGTTGCGAATTCGAAGGAGCGTGGTGCGAAAAGCCGGCTTGTGTCTGGCCAAAGAGAGTGGGCGTCGCGACGGTGCATAAAAATAGAAATGCCTCGAGAGCCACTGCTGAAGCTGCACAGATTATTCTCTTTTTCATCATTGTTCGGATCGATATCAGATTTTTCATCTTGCTCCCCGCTTCTGTTAAACCAAATACGTCATTTCACGTCTGCGACTTCGATCAGCGCCAATCCGTTCACCGGCAACGAAATATCCAGTTGGCCATTCTTAAGTGCGATTCTTTCGCGCGCTGGCAACGCCGAAGATTCATTCAAGGCAACAACCTGTTTCAACGTCGGATACCGCGGGCTTCCCATCGACTTGTACAGCGTCATCGGATTGCCGTGGGTGTCGTCCACGCGTTGAATCGATACATTCGCCCTGGCCAACACTCCCTTGAAATTCAAATGAAGCGCCAGCGAAGATCCTTGTGCCAGCTTGTCCATGTCCACCAGGTTCCAGGCAGCCACAACCAACGTTCCATCTTCGCGCCGCGTCACCAATACATTGTCTGCAGTATTCTCAAGCCGCATGTTTCCGAGTTGATGGAGAAGCGCAAAATCATAAAAGCTCGGCTTCTTGATCCGCCCCGGAGCAATCAATCCGAATCCGCCGTCGAAGGGCGTCGTCTTTACTCCGCCTTCTTCAAAGACGTCATCGAATGTCCAGTACGACATCATGTTCACGTGTCCGTCGCATTGGCTGATGTCGCGCGCCAGAGCTGGACCTACATACCAGTTATCGCGCGCGTTCAACTTGTCGTACGAGGGGACATTCCATTCCGTCCACATCAGCGGCAGCGAGGGAAAGGCCGACGCCTTGATCTCGCCATCCACTTTCGCGATTGCCCGGCAGACCCGGTCGCGCATCGCAATCTCTTCATGCGTTCCAAACATGTCTTCGACGGAGTCGTCGGCGTATCCATGCGTGGATACAAAGTCCACCGGCACCTGCTGCTCTTTGGCATGATTCAAGAACTCTCGGAACCCAGTGCGCAGCAGCCGTCGCCGGACCCCCTACGCGAATGCGCGAATTCACCGCTTTGAGCGTTCGCGCCGTGTGATCGTACAGTTCGAAATAGGTCGCCTGCTTGGGATCGCCCGCCCAGAAATCGATATTTGGCTCATTCCAAACTTCGAAATACCATTGCGACACTTCATCAATGCCATAACGTTCGACGAGATGCTGCAGCAAACGCGCGCATCAGCGCATCCCATTTGCCATAATCCTTCGGCGGCGAAACACTCTGCTTGTACCAGAAGGGATGAATCGCTTCTTTCGCAGCCAGCTTGCGCGGCATGAAGCTGATCTCCACAAACGGCCTGACGCCTCGCTCCAGCAGCCCATCGTATATCTGATCGACATACGTGAAGTTGTAAACGGGGTTGCCTTGGTCGTCCTCGTCGTAGACTCCGACCTCATCGTGCAGAATCGCGTGAAAACGCACATAACGCATGTCCTGCCTGGTCGTGCACATCCACTAAATCCTTGCGATAGTTGTCGCGCAGCGCAAGAATCGCGCGGCCCGAACCAAACGTATCTTCCCAGAAATGCGGAAAGGAATGCGCGGCAGCCTTCGCATCCACCGTCACCTCTTGCACCGGTCCCTGCGCAGCCAGGGCAGCCGCCGCTATCGCGAAACCAACAAAAATAACCAACCTTTGAATCTTCATCGCGCGTTCTCTTTTCTTCCATCTGGGATTCCGCGATCTGCCGTTCTATAACAGTAGTGGGGAGTCTGTGATCGAGTTGGCCAGTTTCCGCTCGCTCGCCGCGAGCATGTCGACTTCGTTGTCATCACGCAACCCCGCACGCGCTCATGGCCATCGATCCAATTCCGAGTCTTCAACGCCGCAGCTTCCTTAAAGCGCTCGGAGTCATCACCGCTTCTGCGCTGTCGCCAGGACGCATCTGGCCTTTTCCCATGCAGCCCGGTCCAACTCCAGCGTCCGCCGGTATTCGTTTCGAGGAGATTGCCAGGCAGGCAGGCCTCAACTTCGTCACCCGTAACTGCCCCACGCCCAACAAGAATCAGCCCGAGACGATGGTTGCCGGAATCGCGTTGTTCGACTACGACAACGACGGTTTCCTCGACATCTACTGCGTCAACGGCGCCGAAATCCCCTCTCTCGAAAAAACCTCGCCTGCCTACTGGAACCGCCTCTTCCGCAATAACCACGACGGCACCTTCTCCGACGTCACTGACAAAGCTGGCGTCGCCGGCGAAGGCTACGGCATGGGAGTAGCCATCGGGGACTTCAACAACGACGGAAACCCCGACATCTTCGTCGCCAACGTCACCGGCAACCAGCTCTTTCGCAACAACGGCAACGGAACCTTCACCGACGTCACCGCGAAGGCCGGTGTCCCCGGCGCCCATGCCCATGGAAAGAAGATGTGGTCCGTCGGCGCGGGCTGGTTCGATTACAACAATGACGGGCTGCTTGATCTCTTCGTCGTCAACTACTGCCACTGGGAAGTCAACAAGGATCCCTACTGCGCGCTCAAAGAGGGCCTGCGCGCCTACTGCCATCCCAACCTCTACCTGCCGCTTCATAACACCCTCTATCGCAATAACGGCGACGGGACCTTCACCGACGTCTCGCATGAAACCGGCATCGACGCCTACCTCGGCAAGGGCATGGGAGTTTCCTTCGCTGACTTCGATGGCGATGGCTTTCTCGATGCCTTTGTCACCAACGACACCATGCCCAACTTTCTCTTTCGCAACGTCGGCGGAAAAAAATTCGAAGAGGTCGCCGTCTCTGCCGGCGTTGCCTACTCGCCCGACGGCAATGCTCTCTCCGGCATGGGCTCCGACTTCCGCGACATCAACAACGACGGGCTGCCCGACATCTGGCACGACGCCGTCGAGCACGAGGGCTTTCCGCTCTACCTCAACCAGGGCGGCGGCATCTTCATCGACGCCAACAACACCAGCGGCCTCAGTCAACTCACCAACCGCATGACCGGCTGGAGCAACGGCGCTTACGACTTCGACAATGACGGATGGAAAGACCTCTTCGTCGCTCGCGCGAACGTGATGGACAACATCCAGCAGGCCATCCCTGCGCAGGCGTACCCTGAACCCAATTCCGTCTTTCGCAATCTCGGCAACGGCAAATTCCAGGACGTCAGTTCCAGCGCCGGTCCCAGCTTCCAGATTCCCGGTGCGCATCGTGGAGCAGCCTTCGGCGATATCTTCAACACCGGCCGCATTGATGCTGTTGTCAGCAGCCTCAATGAGCCCATCAAGCTCTTCCGCAATATCGGCGCCGACGGCCAGCATTGGCTTCTCCTCCGTCTCGTCGGCACGCGCAGCAACCGCATGGGGCTCGGTGCCCAAATTAAAATCACCACTCCCGATGGGCGGTCGCAATGGAACGAAGCGACGACAGCCGTCGGCTACGCGTGCTCCAGCGACCCTCGCGTTCACTTCGGCCTGGGCTCGAACACTATGGTCAAAGAAATCCAGATCACCTGGCCCAGCCGCGCCATGCAGCGGCTTACGAATGTCGCCGCAGATCAGATCCTCACCATCGAAGAGCCCAAGTCCTAGAGTCAACATTTCACTGTTTCGATCTCGCGTTCATCGCGTCTGTGATTTCTACTGCACCTTCGGCCGTCGCTTGCTCCGCCTGCTTTTTTCGCGCAAATTCAGCTCGTGCTCGCGCGGCATCTTGCCCCCGGCCTACGTGTGCATACGCGGTGGCAAGCGAAAGGTCGATTCTTCCCTCCTGCGGAAATGCTTTGCGCGCTATCTCCAATTCCGGAACAGCTCGCTCGTACGCGCCTGTATCCAGCAGCAGCAGTCCCAGCAGGTAATGTCCCAGCGGCAGCTTCGGATCCAGTTGCACCGCTTCCTCGGCATACTTCAGCCCCGCTGCCGAATCCACCTTGTACTGCGCCACCGCAATGTGCAGACGCGGAAGCACGCTCTGCGGCTGTTCAGCGATCTCCGCCTCAAATTCCTTGATCGCTCCCGGAATGTCGCGAGCATCCACCAGCGCGCATCCATACGCATAGTGCAATAGCGGATAATGCGGCGCCTGCGCGATCACTTGCTCGAACTCTGTCTTCGCTGCGTCGTACTCCTTCGCTGCATTCAAACAAGCCGCGCGGCCCGCGTGCTGCACCACATCTCCAGCTTCCGTGCCCGCGTCCGGAGCAGCAGCATCGCGCATGCGTAACGCCACCAAGCCAAAGGTGCCTGCTAACTCGGCACCCCGCACGCCGTTCAGGCACAGCGACGAGAGTGCTGCTTTAGCAGCTTCAAATTGTCCGGCCCGCTGCAACAACACGCCGTCGTGATACATCACCACGTCGCGCAACTGTTTGTCCTCGAGCACACCCAGCGTCTTACTCGCCTCGATATCCTTAAGCGCACGATCGGGCTGTCCCAGTTCAAATTCACATAGCCCCAACATCGCGCGCGCCGTTCCCTGCTTCGGATCGAGCGCTACCACTTTGCCGAACGCCACCTGCGCTTCGGCATACCGGTCGCCGTCATAGTAGAGAGTACCCACCGACCACCAGCCCTCGACCCACTTCGGATTCAGCGCCAGCGCCCTGCGATAAAGCTTGACCGCATCGTCCAGCCGTCCGGCATCGCGCGCCTCATCCGCGCTCTTGGCCAGCGATTCAAATGTCTCCGATCTTGTCGTGGAAGTTGTCGCGGCGGAACTTCGGGATTGCGCCAATGAGGCTCTGGTCTCGATCGCAGAACTCATCGTCACTAGTAGTGCTGTCGCTGCAACAATCGCCCGCACTGCACGAGCTGAACCCGATCCGCGCATCTACCCTCAAAGCCAGATTGATCTAAACACAATTCTCGCAGCAACTGAGATAAAGAGCCGTCGCCGAGCGTTCGCGACTGCGGCGCTGCGTCGACGGCTAAAGGTTGTGCATTCTCCCCGCTCCGAAAAGCGGGGAGAAAATGGTAGGCCAGAGTTAGAACTTGAAGTGAAATTCGCCTTCAATCGTACGCGAGCCCAGTGCATTGCCGGCACGCCCGAAGTTCGCATCCGGAATGTTGGCATCGATGTTGGAGAGGTTCACAGTGTTGAACAAGTTGAACGCGTTGGCTCGAACTTCAATACGGGCACCTTCACCCAGCACCTTCATCGTCGGCAACCCGAACGCCTTTGTCACCGCGAGATCTAGATCGCGGTAGTTCGGACCTACGAAAGCGTTGCGACCAATTCCCGGGGTACCGGGCAGGGCCGTAGGTGTTGGCACCGTCGAGATGGAACTCCATCCAGGTTGAGTGTTGTTGACCACCGCGGGGGCACCAAAATAGTTCGTGCCGCCTTTCGGAAAGTGTCCGGCGCTGGTCTTGAACGAATCGGTTGATTGGCTGAAGCCGGCGCCGCCCGTATAAGAAGCCGGACGCAGGTTGCAGTTGCCGCTGTTGGGATAAAACGCGTTGCACGCGATTCCGCCGTAGTTTGGGTTATACGGGAAGCCCGAGTGGAAGTTGAAGATCGGGCTCACTGTCCAACCACCCGCAAGCTTCTCTGCCCAGGAGTTGCCGTGGAAGAACACGGGGCTCCATACGCCGAACAGCTTGATCATGTTTCGCGAATCGAAGTCCGACGGACCCCAGTTGTAGCCAGGGCGGAACTGATAGTCAGACTCTGTGTAGGGACCGGATCCAGCATCAAGTGACTTAGCCCAGCGATACTGCGCGTCTGCCTCAAAGGTGTGAGCGAACTGATGGCGAACTTCGGCCAACAGCGAGTTGAAGCTTGACGTACCTGTGTCTTCATACCAATCGATGAAGTTCACAGCTGGGTTAAAGCCTGCGCTGCCAGAGAGAATCTGTACCGCGTATTTGTCGTACAGGTTGTACTGCAGCGGCAGGTGGCGGCCTGAACTACCGGAGTAACCTACCGTCGCTATCCACGCGTGACCGAGGTCATACTGACCTTCCAGCGAATAACGGTAAACATAGGTTGTCTTGAGCTTGTTATCGATCCCCGTAATGTTGATCGCGACGCCGCTTGTCGGCAGGTTAGCTGCGTTGAATGTTGAAATCAGCGCTGGATTCGGCGGCAACGCACCGTACTGGTAAACGTCTGGGGCTGTGCCATAGACAATTTCCCCATCCGTCAGGGTGTTGCTGTTCGTCAGGAATGGCGGATCGAAGCGCGTGTTCGTGGTA
Organism: uncultured Acidobacteriaceae bacterium; assembly: GCA_963802565.1. GTDB lineage: Bacteria > Acidobacteriota > Terriglobia > Terriglobales > Acidobacteriaceae > Telmatobacter. The sequence continues at coordinate 111,696 of CAWDJR010000025.1, forward strand.
ATGGCCTGCTCCAGTCCGTTAAAGCTCATACCGAAGCCGCCGCGTACTACCAGTCTGTTTTCACTGCGCGTCGGACTCCATGCAAAACCAAATTCCGGTCCGAAGTTGCCCTTCTGCGCATCGACCTGCGGCTGGTTCAGCACGATGGCCAGGTTGGTGAACGTGGATGGCCCCCTGCCGAGGTTCAGGCGCGGATTGTTGCCCTTCTTTTCGGTCATGCCGGCGAAATACTCCCAGCGCAGACCTAGATTGAGGGTCAAGTTTGGTTTAACCTTCCAGTCGTCTTGTACAAAGACGGAAGGAATATATTGCCGGTCATCTTTCCGCGACATGGTGGGAGCGCCGGTCAGCGGGTCCGCGCCAGAGATTGCTTCTGTCGTGGGCGCATCATTCAAGAAGTCCCAGTAGTTGTTGAAGTAGAAGTTCTCGCTCGCCGCCCAGGTTGCGGAATCGAGTTGAGCGAGGCGTGTGTACTGGCCGCCAAACTTCAGACTGTGGCTCTTGTAAACCTTGGTCAACACATCCTTGGCGTTGAAGGTCCACTGGTCGAAGATACTGCCAATACTGGGCCCGAAGTTCTGCGGACCGTTGGTGCAGCAATTCGAAGACTTGACATTCGAAAACGATACGCCATTGTTGAGCGAGATATTAGCGGTGGGCAGGCCCAGAGGCGACTGCGGGTTATCAGTCAGTTCGTTCCACTTCCAGCCGGCGTAATCCGCGCGCGCTTCATTCAGCAGCGTGCTGGAAAACGTATGGTTGTACAGCAGCCCGGTCGAGTAGTTCAGAGCGTTGTGGTAGAAGATGTTCGACGCGCGCTGTGCGCCGTTATAGCTGGTGGAATTTACCGGCACATAGTAGATATCGTAGGCCAGCAAGTCTCTCTGCGTAACCTGGTAGTCAAGACGCCCGTTGTATTGCTCGTTGATCGTATTGCTGGGTCCCACCGTTGAGACGTAGAACATGTCGGCATTGCCGTCCATATTGGTGGCATAGCTGCCGGTGCCGTCGCCGCCGAGACCCGGCGTGTATACGGTGCCGGATGACGTCGTCAGCGGAGCCGTGAAAGAGGGATCGTGCTTGCCAAGACCGATAGTCAAAGGCTTGCCGAGATCGAGTCCCTGTCCTTGTATCCAGTTGCAATTCACACCTTGGATAAGCCCTATATCAGAGCACTGGTGGTGATCGCTGGGGCCTTCAAGAATGCTCTTGTAAACCACTCCCGCACCCTTGATCCCCGTGAATTTGCTGGCGATGGAACCTGAAGGTGCTGATCCGTCGAGACTGGTGGTGTCGTACCAGTCGCCACCAATCGTCGTTCCGGTGTTGCGGATAGTGTCATATCCGAAGAAGGCAAACAGCCGGTTGTGAAGAATCGGTCCACCGAGCGTGCCGCCATACTCGTTGTACTTGGCATTGTTCCGCTGCGGATTGTTGTTGGGGTCGTATGCCTGATAAGCATTGAGTCCGGGGCGATCTAATTTGAAAAGCGCAGTGCCGTGAAACTGGTTTGTGCCGTTCTGCGAAATGATTTGAATCTGTGCGCCGCTGAATCGGCCCAGTTCGGCGTCATAGGGATTCGTGACAACCTTCATTTCCTTGATGGTGTCAGGATTGGGCGTAATGACTGCGGCAGAACCCCAGGTCACGCTGGTGACCTGCACACCGTCAATCGTGACGCCGTTCGTGTCGTTGCGGCCACCGTTGCCGAAAACCTGCGGCTTGTTCTCGGTCATGTACGGACCCGAGCTTGCTCCCGCGCTGCCATCGCCCTGGTTGCCGGGTAGACTGAATGTGCCGCCGCCACCGTTCTGCGAACTGTCGCCAAACATGCCGGGCGCGAGTTGAGCCAGTTGCAATGGGTCGCGGGCAAAGTCAGGCATCTTCGCGAAATCTTCCTGGGTAATCGTTCCGCTGATGCTGCCCGTTGCGGTATCGATAATCGGTGAGTCCGCGGCGTTGACTGTCACTGTCTCTGACTGCCCACCGATATCCATGACTACGTTCAGGGCGTTCGCCTGTTCGGAGATGACGTGGACTCCGTCCAAAACCTTTGACTTGAAACCATTCCGCGTCACTTCGAGCTTGTAGGTGCTCGGCGGAAGTTCGCTGAAGCTGAAGTTGCCTGCGCCATCGCTCGTGGTCTTCATCACGTGGTTGGTTTCTTTGTCGGTAAGGGTAAGCTCCGCTCCCGGGATCATCGCTCCCTGGCTGTCTGCAACCGTTCCTTGAAGACTGGCTCGGAATTGGGCATGAACGGGCAGAACGTACAGGGCAAAAAGTACAACTACGATTTGCCACCACCCGCTCCTTACGTAAACGCGACCGCTGGACTCTCTGCGGCTCTGCGTAGAGCTGCTTACGGCGTTAACTGGCATCACGATCTCCTCAAAGTTGGTTACAGGGGTACATCCAATTGCTATCGGGAACCTCTTTGCGCAAACGATTGCGCAACGGAATAAATAGTTATCATCGTCTCTATATGACTGTCAATAATGAAGTTTGCTTGTGAGCAGGATCACAAAATAATAGAGCCGTCCGTTGCCCTTGCGACCCTCTACTAATTCGTTTTTGCGCATTTTCTGGCCCGTCAGATATCCGCTGGAGCTTCATGCCGCCGAACTGCCTTTGACCTCGCTCGCAGCGCCCTTCGCGGTGAGAGGCACGGCTTCGCGTGTATGCTGGTCCGCGGGATGGGCAACCGGCAATACGCTCCAGGGAGAATACTGACTTGAAACCCGCAAACCTGCCTTTGTCTGTGCGTCTCGTTGCTGCCCAACTCACGCTTTTTTTAACTTTTCTGTTCGCGGTCGCGGCAGCTGCGATGGCGCAGTCTCCTTTGCGAAATTCAGCTATTTCCCTGCGTCCCGACGATGTTCTTCCTACCGGTAACCAGTGGATTTCCCTGCCCGACATCAATGCCGGCGACGGCTCTCTCAAGACATTTAACGTGCTCTCCATGCGCCATCGCGGCCTGCTCCAGGTCAGCGGCGAACACAACGGCCCCGTCCTTCAGCCTTATTTCACGGCCGGTGGCAAGCCCCTCGAATTTCGCAATCCCTCTTGGGAACTCATCGCCTACTGGATCCCCACAGCGCAGTTGAACATCGATGGTCTCGATGCGAGGCTCACGTATTGCGCGCCACTCGACTCGCGGGCAGCGTTTCTACGCATGAAGTTGACTAACCACCGCACCGCTCCTGTGGAAGTCTCACTCGGCGTCAAAGCATCCTTCGGTTCCATCGACCGGGTCACCTATGTACCTGTGGAACTGCGCGGTGAGCGAACTGTCGGCGTCGCGCCCTGGGTCGATCCGGCGGAAGTCTTCAGCTACATCACCACTGACACTGACTTCGCGTGGGCCCTGCTTCATCCCGGTTCGAAGGCCAGCATCACCACGCCTCCCACCACGGCCACGCCCGCAGTCGATGCCAGCCAGACTAAAACGCTCGCACCAGGCGAATCAGTCGAGTCCATCTTCGTGCTCGCCGCCGGAATTGAAGAATTCAGCGCCGCTCACAACGCGCGCGCTCTGCGCGAACAGATCGACCGCAATGGCGCCGAGGCCATCATCGATCAGACGGCCACGTGGCTGCTGAAACGCACGCGCACCACAAATCAAGCGAATCTCGATTTGCTGATGAACCGCAACTTCCTCTTTACCGAGTTCTACGCATGGGGAAGGACCATTGACACAGAACAGCTAGTGGGGGTCACCTCGCGCAGTCCTCGCTATTATGTCTCCGCCGCCTACTGGGATCGCGATGCCATGCTGTGGAGCTTCCCCGCTCTTCTCGACATCGACCCTCCCATGGCCCGCGAAGCACTCGAGTACGCGCTAACTACGCAGCTTCGTAACACCGGCACGCACAGCCGTTTCATTGACGGCGTAGTCCTCGAAGACGGCTTTCAACTCGACGAAGCTGCCGCTCCAGTCCTCGCCCTTGCCGCATACGAAAAGCGCACCAACGACACTGCGTTTCTTTCCACGCACAGCGCCGCGCTCGCAATGCTGAGCGATCGTCTGCAGAGCCGCTTCGATCGCGCAACCGGCCTCTACTCTTCCTTGCAGGATGCGCAGGATGAATTTCAGAAGCTACCCTTCATCACATATGACAACGCATTAGTCTGGCGAGCCTTCACCGATCTTGCCGATCTCAACAAACGCCTCAACGACCTCAAAGCTTCGCAGGAAATGACCACGCGCGCTGCATCCCTGCATGCGGCTATCCTCAACCATTGCGTATCAACATCGGCGCCCAACTCCGCCGGCTCCATCTTCGCCTCCGCCACCGATGGCAAGAATTATGTCTTCACCGACATTCCGCCCGGCTCTCTCTTCAAGCTTCCGGCCCTCGGCTTCCTCCCTGAAACCGATCCAACCTTCATGCGCACGTATCAGTGGCTGCACTCGAAGAACTACAAGTACTCCTACACCGATCAGCCTTACGGACTGCCGGGAAGCTACCGCGTCCCCTTCACAACCGCATGGAGCATCGCGGATAATCTGCTTCTCACCGCAGGCCGCGATCAGTCCCTCAAGATTCTCCGCGCGAGCAACTGGGATGGTGGCATCATCACCGAAGGCGTCGACCCTGCTACCGCCCGCATGGATCAAGCCGGACGCGCCTTCGCCACCGCTGCCGGCTACGTTGCCCACGCCATCTGCCAGTTGTCATGCACCGACAATCCCAAATGATCCGGAGATCAAAGTCCGCTCCACGTCTCCGCACAACAACCTCAATCGAGGAAAGCAATGAAAACACCTAAGAGCAAAAACTTCATATCCGATTCGTTTCGTCCTGCAACACTGCTTCATCGCCGCCGCAATCTTCCTCATGCTACCCATGCGCGTCGGCGCGCAATCGGACTACTATCGCCACGTTATCTTCGATAACAGCCTCAACAAAGACGGCTACTATTTCAGCCACGCCCAGGCCAATGGTTCAAGCTTCATCGAGCAGCAGGAAGGCCGCCTTCCTGTCGACGCCACCACCTTCCGCACGCCCCCCAATGCGATTCGCATTCAGTGGCAGTCCGCGCCCGCTGGAGGATGGAACGCGCAAATCTCCATGCTCGACTACCGCAACCGGCGCCCCGGCCTCGACGGCCACAATCTCTACTTCTCTATCTACGCCGCGCAGCCCATCGCCGCCGCAGACATGCCGCTGCTCGTCCTCTCTACTTCCAGCGAGGGCCTCCAAGTTGCCGAATTCCCTGCCAGTTTCAGCGCTCCACTCAACCTGGGAAAATACACCGGCGACGTACCCGCCTCTCGATGGATCGAAGTCCGCATCCCGCTCGCCGACATTCAATCCGCATCCATCTACACCTTCCGCGCCGAATATCTGCAAAGTCTCGTCTTCTACCAGAACCGCGCGGACAACATTCGCCACACCCTTGTCGTCGATGAAATCCGCGTTGCCGATGCTCCCGCCCCCCATGCATCTTTATCCGCTCCGCAGGATCTCCGCGCCACCGGCTACGATCGCCACGTAGAACTTGAATGGAACGCTGCCGACTCCGCCTCGCTCTCCCGCTACGTAATCTATCGTTCCGAAGACGGCAACAAGTTCATCCCCGTTGGCACGCAGATCCCCGGCATTCATCGCTACGAAGACTTCCTCGGCAAATCCGGCATCCACGCCCGCTACAAAGTCGCAGCCTCCGATTGGGCCTTTCACGAGTCTCCGCAATCGAACGAAGCCGCCGCCGCCACCCGCGAACTCAGCGACGACGAGTTGCTCACGATGATGCAGCAGGCCTGCTTCCACTACTACTGGGAGGGCGCCGATCCCCACTCCGGCATGACCCGCGAAAACATCCCCGGCGATGAACGCATCGTCGCCACTGGAGCCAGCGGCATGGGTATCATGTCCTTGGTAGTCGGTGTCGATCGCAAATTCATCACCCGCGCCCAGGGCGTCGAACGCCTTACCAGAATCGTCAACTTCCTTGAACACGCCCAGCGCTATCACGGCGTCTGGTCTCACTACATGAATGGCAACACCGGCCAGACCATGCCCGTCTTCGGCATGTACGACAACGGCGGCGACCTCGTCGAAACCTCGTTCCTGATACAAGGCCTACTTGCCGCCCGACAATATTTCCACGGCTCGGACCCCGCGGAGCAATCTCTCTATCGTCGCATCACCGTCCTCTGGGAAACGGTCGAGTGGAACTGGTATCGCCAGAACCCCACCAGCGATTACCTTTACTGGCACTGGTCGCCGCAGTGGGCCTTTCAGATTCATCACAATCTAATCGGGTTCAACGAGGTGATGATCACTTACCTTCTCTCCATTGCATCGCCCACCCACGGCGTTCCCGCGTCCATGTACTACTCCGGCTGGTCTTCGCAATCTGAAAACGCCCAGCACTACCGCGAAGGCTGGGGCGGCACCAAAGACGGCAACCTATACTCAAATGGCCATACATATTACGGCATCAAGCTCGATGTCGGCGTCGGTCCCGGCGGCCCGCTCTTCTTCACTCACTACTCCTTCATGGGCATGGATCCGCACAGTTTTCACGATCGCTTCACAACGTCGTACTTTGAAAACAACCGCAACATCGCCCGCATCAACCGCGCATACGCAATCGCCAATCCCAAGCACTACGCAGGCTACGGACCCGATGCCTGGGGACTCACCGCCAGCGATGGCCCTCACGGATACGCCGCCCAGGCACCGGATGAGGCAGACGACATCGGCAACATCACCCCCACCGGAGCACTCGCGTCCTTTCCCTACACGCCCGATGCCTCCATGGCCGCGCTCAAGCATTACTACCGCGACTTCGGCGATACCATGTGGGGCGTCTATGGCCTGCGCGACGCTATCAACCCCAGTGCCAACTGGATCTCGCCCATCTACATGGGATTGAATCAGGCGCCCATCGTCGTCATGATCGAGAACTACCGCACCGGCCTCGTCTGGAAAAACTTCATGGCGAATCCCGAAATCGCCACCATGCTAAAAAACCTCGACGCCGCCACAAAAGATCAGGATCATCGCTAACTAGGATCGAAAATGTGTGCCCCATTCATCGCGGTTTTATCGCGATGAGTGGGATGTTACCGGTGCCCCAGGTTTCCGCTTCCCAAAAAGACCAATGTGTCATCCTGAGCCCCGCACGCTCGGGGCCCCGCGGACAAAGTCCGTGGGGAAAGCGGGGCGAAGGATCTGCTTTTGTTTCTCAGCGTTCTATTCAGTCCAATCGATGCCGCCGAACCTTTGGAAAGCTATAAAATCGATGTCTGCGTGACGCATCGCTAACCGCAACACACCGGAGACAACCCGTGCAGGATTTTCGTCGAGACTTCTTGAAGATGGCCGGGCTCACCATGGCCGGCGGAGCCACCACGCTCCTCAACCCTTCACGCGCAACGGCACAGTCGCAACCTGCGTCAGTGGCCACATCGGCAAAGCCCGTGTACTACGACGTCCGCAGCTTCGGCGCGAAAGGTGACGGCGTCTCCATCGACACGCCATCCATCAACGCCGCTATCGATGCCGCAGCCAACAACGGCGGCGGCACGGTCATCTTCCCCGCCGGCGTCTACGCCAGCTACTCCATCCATCTCAAGAGCAATGTCGCGCTCTTCCTTCAGCAGGGCGCGACCATCCTCGCCGCTCCCACTCCTTACGACGGCCTTACCAGCGGCGGATACGATGCAGCCGAGCCTCAAGGCGAGTGGGAGCCCTACCAGGACTACGGCCACAATCACTGGCACAACAGTCTCCTCTGGGGCGAAAACATCCACGACTTCGGCATCTTCGGCCCGGGCCTTATCTGGGGAAAAGGGCTCAGCCGCGGACACGACGAGAAGGCGCTGCCCAACACCACCGCAGCCGGCGTAGGCAACAAAGCCATCGCTCTCAAGAACTGCCGCAACGTCATTCTCAGCGACTTCTCCATCCTGCAGGGTGGATGGTTCGGCATTCTCGCCACTGGCGTCGACAACTTTACCATCGACAATCTCAAGATCGACACCAATCGCGACGGCATCGATATCGATTGCTGCCGCAACGTCCGCGTCTCCAACTGCACCGTCAACTCGCCGTGGGACGACGGCATCTGCCCCAAGAGTTCCTACGCTCTCGGGTATGCGCGCGCGACAGAAAACCTCACCATCTACCAACTGCTACGTCACCGGCGTCTACGAGCTCGGCTCCGTCCTCGACGGCACGTGGAAAAAGATGGAGATGCCCCAAGGCCGCGTCGGCACAGGCCGCATCGGCACTGGGCGAATTAAGCTCGGCACCGAAACCAACGGTGGATTCAAAAACATCACCATCTCCAACTGCGTCTTTGAAAGCTGTCAGGGCTTCGCACTTGAATCCGTCGACGGCGCCATCGTTGAAGACATTACCTTCACCGGCATTACGATGCGCGATGTCCGTGCGCCATTTTTCCTTCGTCTTGGCGCGCGGCTTCGCGGCCCCAAACCGCAGACCGTCGTCGGCACCATGAAGCGCATCGTGCTGAGCAACATCGTCAGTTCAGGCGCCGCGCAACTGCCCAGCATCATCGCAGGAGTTCAGGATCGCCCCATCGAAGACCTGAAAATCAGCGACGTCTATCTGCACCAGATCGGCGGCGCGGGAACTGAGATGGCCTCGATCAAGCCGCAAGAGAACGCCGACAAATATCCCGAACCGACGATGTTCGGCGATCTTCCGGCGGCTGGCATCTATGCGCGCCACGTGCGCAACCTCGAACTCACCAACGTAGAAATTGCCACTGAATCCGCCGACGCTCGACCTGCATTCCATCTCGACGACGTAGACGGCGCAGACTTTTTCCGTCTCAAGCTCCCGCAGCGTGCGCAGTCCAACCAGTTCCGCCTCAAGAACGTCTCAGACTTCCGCCTCTTCGGCTGTCACCACTACCCCGACGCAATGCTCGATCATGCTGAGGAAAAAACGATCTAATTGGTTAGTTTAGAGTCAAAAATGGCGGCAGAAGTCTTCATGGCAGGCGAGAAAATGTAACAGAATGCACGCTTTCTTGTGCATATTTACAGGATAGCGAAAGATAGTTTCCATTTTATTTCAATAAGATAGCCATATTTAGGCGAAGAAAAGGCATATCTACATAGGGAGGGGGTGGGGGTACCCCGTTTGGGATTGGTCGGGAGAGCAGGCACGGATGTCTGAAATTTCAGTTCACTCTTCAACGCGGAACTCCTATTCCTGCACTCATGGTGATTGTGCGCCCAAGGCAGGAAATTAAATGCAACTCGCAGCTACATTTTTGCGCAGTGGAATGAGGCGGTTGGAAGCGAAGCGCGCGCAGAGGGATTGACATGGGGCGGGCCGGTGCATGGGACTGGATTTTGGTATCTACGCTTCGAAATCCAGCTCAATTGGGTCGATGAGAGGCACGAGCCACTTGAGCAGCGCCTGGTGCATGGGATGCGTGGTGTATGCATCGGCTGCGGCTTTGTCGGTAAAGGTCATCAGCCCGACGAAGGTATATCCCTGCCCGCGGGGCGACACATTCGGCCCCACGTGAACATCGATCAGCCCAAGGACATGGTCACGAAAAGCCACGATGTCGTGAGCCGCGCGCGCCTTATCGGCCTCCGTAGCCTCCGCCTTCCACCGAAACCCAAAGATATGAATGAACATTGTGCTCCCTTGGATCCTATTGCTCAGGAAAGAAAATCGTGCGGCATCCTTCAGGCTTGAAAATTCTCGACAAGAAGAAGTCCTTGTCCTTTGCCTCAAGAGTATTGATCGCCTGGATAAAGTCTGCGTGTTTGGCTCGGCAGACTTTGCGCATCTGAACTGCATAATCACTGTCAGGCCAGTTTGCAATCAATCCATACGAGACATATTCCCGCATCTTGCCGGGCGCGAGCAAAACCGCTTGCGAGGCCACCCGCGGAAGATGGTACTGGAGGACGAAGAGCGGCTTCAATTCCGACTCTGGAATGCCCCCGTTCTTACAGTCGCTCAGATGGGGAAGATCGAGCCAAGATTCTTGGCGTGAATCGTCGTAATCCCTAGGAAGAATATCCAGGAACAGCACCGCAGCTTCCTTATCGTTTGGATTCAGTTCCAGACTCCGAGCCGTGAAGATCAGCTGAACACGGTAATTGTCCTCCGCCGAGGGTTTGTAATGCTTGAGAACTGTTATGGTTTTGGCTCTTGCCATGGCCGCCATATGAGGGATTTCCGCGCAGCCCGGTTCTTGAGCTTGAGCGAACACAGACAACGGAACCATCAAAAGCAAAACAATGACCGTCTTCAAAATATCTTTCATGGGTTAACCGGCTATTTTCCTAGCTCGCCATCGCAAACGCACGTCCGCTCTCAAGCAGCTGAGCCACCGCTTCCTTCGACGTAGACTCGGTGTAGATCCGCATCAGCGGCTCAGTCCCACTGGCCCGAAACAGAATCCAAGTCTCCGCCGCATTAGCCTTCGTCTTCGCTTCCGGATTGTCGAGGTAGAACTTCACACCATCAAGCGTCTCCTGCTGCAAAATCGGCATGCCGGCAATCGACGCATCGCCAACCTGCAATCCTCGCGCCCGCGCAATAGCCGCGTTTTTCAGGGAGTCGGGAATATGCAGATCGATGCGACCGTACTGATGCTCGCCATACTCCGCCTGCAGATCGGCGACAAGCTGGCCCAGCGTCTTCTTCTCTTCGGCCATCACATTCGCCAGCAGCAGCGCATTCAGCAGGCCATCGCGCTCCGGCAGATGCCGCTGAAATCCAATGCCGCCGGATTCTTCGCCACCCATCACAATCTCGCGCTCCAGCATGTAGTCGCACACAAACTTGAATCCAATGCCGTGCTCAATCAGTTCGCGCCCGTGCTTCTTCGCAATCCGGTCCAGCATCTTCGTCGTATTGAAAGCGCGCGTAACCGCTCCCGGCCAGCCTTTGCGCCGCAACACCCAGCTCAGCAACACCGAAAATATTTTATGCGGATCGACGAAGTTTCCATCCTCATCCGTCGCGCCTATGCGGTCCGCATCGCCGTCGGTACAGAGGCCCGCATCGCACTTGTGCGCCACCGCCGCCTCGCCCAGCGCGCGGATGTGCGGCTCAATCGGCTCGGGATTGATGCCCGGGAAAAGCGGATCGACGTTGCCGCGAATCTGCACATGATCCACGCCGATACGCGTAAAAATATCCGATATGATCGTCCCTCCTGCGCCGTACATCGAGTCGATGGCAAACTTCATTCCCGACTTCGAAATCAGATCAAGATCGGCAAAGCTCTCGATTGCCCGTAAATACGGTGGCAGGAAATCAATCTCTTCAATCGCCGCCGGCTTCTCGGCCTTGGGCACGGGCTTGTCGAGATACGACTCTATCGCAGCGATAATCGATGGCTTGCCCGACCCGCCGTACCACGCCTTGTACTTCACGCCGTTCCACTGCGCAGGATTGTGCGACGACGTAATCATGATGCCGCCCGCCGCGCCGCGTCCGCGCACGCCAAAACTCAGCGCCGGAGTAGGCGTAATGGCATTGGCCATTGCAACGGGAATGCCGGTGGCCGCCACGACTTCAGCACATGCCCGCGCAAACGCCTTCGATCCGAAGCGCGTGTCGTAGCCAATGCAAAGCCCCTTTGCAGGATCCTCCTGCGCGTGAATATAAGCAGCAATCGCCGCAGCGGCCGTGCGCACATTGGCAAACGTAAAGTCATCGGCGATAACGCCGCGCCAGCCGTCGGTACCAAACTTGATTTGTGGATGAGGCATTGTTTATCTCTTACGCTCCGTGAATTTATAAGCATAAAGGAGCACGCCGGGAGGTGTCGGTAGCGGAGGGATCTGTGACGAGAAAAAGCAGAAGCAGATCCTTCGCCCCGCTTACCCCATTTCATGGGGCCCCAAGCGTGCGGGGCTCAGGATGACAAATCAGGTGTAGCCGTTTGCACTGCGGCCGAGTTACGTGTTGCATCCAGTTCATCGAACGCGATTATTTGCGTGACACGGATGAAGGCGGCACTGACACAAAACGAACTTTGGAATTTTAGAGGCAAGACATCAGATCAGCTCATCCCGCCCCGAAAGCCCCAGTTCCTTAACCACCTTGCCCACATCCTGCGAATGATCGCGATGCGCAATCAGCAACGCATCCTCGGTATCAACAATGACAAGGTTCTCAACGCCGACAAGAGCAACAAACTTTTTCGGGCTGTAGATGTAGTTGTTGCCGGCCTCAATGGTCAGGTGACCATCCGACTCGGCAACATTGCCGTCGCCATCGCCGCGCAACCGGGTCTCCATCTGGTACTCGTAGAGCGAAGCCCACGAGCCCAGGTCGTTCCATGCAAACTCCGCCGGGACACAATAAAGATGCGACGCGTGTTCGCCCTTAGCCGATCGCGGTTCCAGCACCGCGTAGTCCACCGAAATGTTTTCGCACTTCGGATACAGGTCGCGAAACACCTGTTCAAACTCAGGTTTGCCAAAGCTGGCAGCAATCTTCTCAAGCAGCGGTGCGGTCTCCGGCAGGTGTTCGCGGACCGCATTCGCCAGCGTCTTCGCCGACCACAAAAACATCCCGGAGTTCCAGTAATAATTTCCCGACGCCACAAACTCCTGCGCGCGATTCAAATTTGGCTTTTCGGTGAATCGACGAACGCGCAGTGCAGATTCCGCGCCATCGTCTTCGCCCGTCTCGATGTAGCCGTATCCGGTTTCGGGTCGAGTCGGCTCAATCCCCAGAACAATAATGTTGTCGCCCGCAGCAGCCAGGGCAATTCCCTTTTGCAGCGCCTTCAGGAAGCGAGGTTCGTCGGCGATTACGTGATCGGACGGAAACACACCCAGCACCGCTTCCGGATTTTCCCGCTCGATCAGGAAGGCCGCCAAACCGCATGCCGGCGCGGTGTTGCGCGCCACTGGCTCCTCAATGATCTGGTGGCGCGGAACTCCGGTAAGCTGGTCGGCAATTTCATGCGCAAGGAACTCATTGGTGACAACCCATGTCTTTTCAGGCGAGGCAAGTGGCTTGAGGCGTTCTACAGTCTGCTGGATCATGGAGCGCTCGCCATCAAGCGCTAACACTTGCTTGGCCCGGGCGCGGCGGGAGCGAGGCCAGAATCGGGTTCCGCTGCCACCGGCAAGTATGACTGGACGAAAATCAATAGAGTTCGGCATGGAAAACACATCCTACTCGACAGAAGCTAGGTTTGCACAGTGATGGGCGATACTTTTAGGTCTAATGAGCCGACAGGAGCCGGAATCACCTGCGTAGAAAGAGGTTAGCATCCTTGCCCATAAGGTTCTCAGCCTGCGGGCGACACAGGATATTGAACTCGGGTTCGCTCAAAGTTAGTTTCACTCTGCGAGTGGGCAAAGGCCAATATCGGGTAAGCTAGCAGCATGTTCGGAACCAGCCAAGGGTCTTTCCGCCTCTTTCGCATCAAGGGAATCGACGTCTATCTCAACTGGACCTGGTTCCTCGTCGCCTTGTATGAGATTGAGGCTCGCAAGGGCAGATACAGTTCCGTTGTCTGGAACGTGATCGAGTACCTTGCCCTGTTTGCGATTGTTTTGACGCACGAATTCGGACATGCGCTGGCCTGCCGTTCGGTTGGCGGCACCGCGGACAAGATCATGTTGTGGCCTCTGGGCGGCGTTGCCTATGTGAATCCGCCCCAGCGGCCGGGCGCAACTCTTTGGAGCATCGCAGCTGGTCCGCTGGTCAATGTCTTTTTGGCAATTCCGCTCGCTTTGGCCTTTTCGACCGCCCGATCGCTGGACTGGCGTGCTTCGAATCCCGACGGATATCGGCTGATTGTCGCAATCCAGTTCACCAACATCGTCCTCCTGGTCTTCAATATTCTGCCCATCTATCCTCTGGACGGCGGACAGATTCTTCGTTCGCTGCTCTGGTATCCCCTGGGCCGCGCTCGCAGTCTGATGGTCGCTGCGTCTCTGGGCTTTTTCGGAGTGGCCGGACTGCTTGCGCTGGCGTTATGGGAGCAATCCGTCTGGACTGGCCTCATCGCCGCTTACGCCGGGATGAATTGCTGGAATGGCTTCAAAACAGCCCAGGCCCTCCGCAAACTTGAGAAGATTCCGCGTCGCCAGGGTTATGCCTGCCCCAGTTGCCGCACCGCGCCGCCCCTCGGACCAATTTGGCGGTGCAATAAGTGCGACACAAAATTCGACACATTCGAAACAGGCGGCGTCTGCCCGAATTGTTCCGCGCGATTTGAGAAAACCGCCTGCCTCGACTGCCGCCAGTCTTATCCAGTGAACGAGTGGCAGGCAGGCTACGTCCCCGGCGTCGGCGTGATGTCAGGCGCTGCAAAATAGGGGAGCGGGCCGACAAAGTTTGAAGACAATCCCTCAGCGGCTAAAGCCGTCCCTATAGTGCTGGGCTTGTGGCACGGATAAATCCGTGCCCTTTCAAGACTGGGAGGCTTCATCAATTCTGGATGACGGGGTCTTTCAGAAATACGACAGGCCCGGTCTCCCGGGCCTGCCTCGTCTGCAATCTCTTTCGAGTCTACCCCAGTTTGCCCAGGAACTCCCCCATCCGCCGCGTACCTTCATCGATGTTCTGCTTGGTCACCGGGTACGAAATGCGGATATGCTCGCTGGTACCGAAGGCCTCACCAGGCACGGTCACTACATGCGCTTCGTGGAGCAGCCGCGTAGCCAGTTCAGTGGCCGATTTGACTCCGCCCTTGCCGATGAAGGCTCCGATATTCGGATACACATAAAACGCGCCCTCGGGCTTGGTGCACGTCACGCCGGGAATCTCCGCCAGCTTCGCCAGCATGTAGTCCCGCAGTTGAATAAACTCCGCGCGAAACTCCGAGACGCATTCCTGCGATCCGGCCAGCGCGGCGATGGCCGCTTTCTGCACCATGCTCGCCGCATTCGAAGTCGACTGCGACTGCAGCTTGCTCAGATTCGCGGCCACCGGCTTCGCAGCCAGCGCATACCCGGCGCGCCATCCCGTCATCGAGTAGGTCTTCGACAGCGATCCCAGAACGACGATATGGTCCTTCGCCCATGTAAACGAGCCGCCTGACACGGCCTTGCCGGCATAGTTCAGATACACATAACACTCGTCGAGAAGCAGAAAGATGCCGCGGTCGTGGGCCAGATGAACGATCCGCTCCAGGTCCTCAGCCGACACCACTGACCCCGCCGGATTCGACGGCGAATTCAAAATGATGGCCTTGGTGCGCGGCGTAATCGCCTTCTCAATGGCATCCGCGGTGATGCGGAAATTCTCCGCCTCGCTGGTCTCGAGGAAAACGACCTTGCCGCCCGCGTACTGAATGATGTCTTTAAAGCTCACCCAGTAGGGAACCGGCAGGATGACCTCGTCGCCGTGATCGACCAGCACCTGGATGGTATTGAACAGCGCCAGCTTTCCGCCCGTGGTGAAAACCGCTTCGTCGATGGCGTAGTCCGATCCAAAATCGCACGCATGGCGCTCCACAATCGCTTTGCGCACATCGGGAATGCCCGGCACCACCGTGTAGCGCGTGAAATTGGCTTCAATGGCGGCGATCGCGGCGTCTTTAATGTGTCGCGGCGTAGCGAAATGGGGTTCGCCGGCACCAAAATCCACCAGGTTGGCACCCTGGGCGCGCAGCTTGGCGGCCTCAGCGGCGACTGCCATGGTTGCAGAGACTTCAATACGACCGATACGGTCAGCAAAAACTTTCGCGGGAGCGGCAACTGTCATGATGCTTCTATTTTCACAGATTTTGGGTTTTGCATCCAATGCCCGCTTAAATACTGGCCTTTTTGCGGTGTCCCAACTCCTTTCGGACTCTAGTGGACAAGTTGTAACGACATTCGTCGACATTCACCGTAGCTCGAAAGCTTTTTGAGCGCGCGCACCGTGTGCACCGGTTTCGCACATTACATAGGTCTCGGTTCGCGCAGACGCGCACCCTGTGGGACGGTACCATGGTGACCGTTTGCTGAGGAAAATACGGTGCGATTTAGCCGGCACGCGCGCAAGCTCTTACGAAAGCCTTAGAAGGTCCTTGCTCTCCCCTTAGAGTTTTGGACCTAGCATCGGAATGGCAGATGGAGGAGTCTCATGCTGAGCAATCCAGGCGTGCAGGCGGGAATCGTCGCGGCAGATTTCTTTCTTCTGGGATTGGTGCTGTGGAACCTCACGCGAGTGGCTCGCAGATCGAAGAGCCACCGGCCACCTCCCGACTCTGAATTTTGGGAGTAGCACCGATTGAATATCGGCAGGGCCGCGCGAGTCGGGCGAGGAGGAGCAGTCCTATCGCGACGAGGAGCATCAGCGCGCGCAACGCGGGCCGGGACCGAGGCTAGTCCGACTGGAACGGAGCGCAGCGGAGTGGAAGGAGCACCGCGTATAGGCTGGTGAGCTTGGTGTATCTATGGTTCTTTATTCGGGGCTCGTCCTGGCGCAGGATAGCTCCTTCGGTCGTCGAACTCGGCGATGGGTTTGGGGGAAATCTTCGTCGAATCGGGAGTGACTTCGGACGGAACCGAGGGCGTGAGTGATTCGAGATCGCTGATGGCCTCTTCCATCGTGTTCCTGAATATCGGAACCGACGGATGGTCCTGTCCGGTACTTCTGTAATAGTCGATCAACCATTCGCATTTCTCGATTACTTCGAGCAGTAGTTGCCGTTCATATTTAGGCTTCACTGGTCCGTGCTTTCCGGGGAAGAGAGCGAGGGCAAGGTGAGGCAACAGGCTACATGTTATGTTCTAAGGACACAAGAGTGACTCTCGCGTAACTAAAATTGCACCAAGGATTTGTGCATGTCGCCAAACATTGTGCATTTGATCTCACAGCAGGTCGCGGCGATCGAGCACATCCGCTAGGCGGTTGCGGCGTGGCCTACTCGGTCGCGGTGGGTCAGCACCAGCGCGTATTGGTGCGCGGTGTCCAGCGTTGCTAGGCTTTCTCGGAGTCGAGTAGCGCACGTTACGGGCATCGGCGTTTGGCGCGTGGTCGATTTCCCGGGGCGGATGCGGACGCGTGCGGTCCTTGGCGTCTACTTCGGCGGGGGTCTGCGGGCCGAGATATAGCAGGCCATTTTGGTGTGTATATTTGAGACGAAACCCGGTCACGTGTTAGGAGCAGGCGGCGAAGATTCTGGAGGCGATGGAGAGCCTGAACTGCCTTGGAGGTTAGATCGGTAGGCTAATTGAAACCAGGAAATCATGCGTATATAAGCCGGAAGGGAGGGCGGCTCCGGTGTCCCGCGAATGCACGAAATCCAGCGATCGGAGAACGTGTGAATTCGCAAACCCTCGACTTCGACCGGACGCGCACCAGCGCTACAGTAAGGACAATCTGTCATGAGGTCGCTCCAATTCATCTAGGTCCATGGGCCTGGGAAAAAGACTCTTTCGCTTGTGATCAACAGTGGCGTTCCCAAATCTGTTTCAGGATCACGTTGACCACGGTCATTCCGAAAGCAATTACGGCAGAACGACCAGTCTGGGCCTGCTCTGGGGAGGATCTTCCCGGGAGGGTGAAGACCGTGATGGGCATGGGTGCACGAGGCTGAGAACTTCCTACATCAAAAACACCGATCGACCTCGTGGTGCTCGCTCATCTTGGTGCGGTTAGGGGAGAAGAGCTCGCACCTTCAGGGGGAGCTCGGGGATGAAAGAAGCCGAGAATAGCGCACAGCCAACGATATTTCAATTGAGCAGTGGTAACGTGTTACCGACCTGGGCGGGATATCGGCCGATTTTCTGCCGATCTGTGCCATTTTGGACAGCATCAGTGACGCGGATACCCTACGTTAGTGAAACACCACACTCAGAAGATTTAGAACGAGGTGCGAAAACACTATGACCGACCCCATCCATGATTTCCGCAATCAGGCCCAGATCGATACGCGTGCGAACCTCTTCTATTTCCTTCGAAGCATGTCGGGGCTTACGGATGACCGGAGCGGGCAGCCGAATGCCGAGTGCGCCATTCTGGATGACCAGATGAATCCACAGCCGAACAGGTTTGCCTTGTAGCGAAAGCTTCCCTGCCACTGCAGTAGGAAGCCGCAATCACCGCGGCTTTTTGCTTTTCCGGCTGCGGCAGAATCAATCACGCGCAAGGGTTGCAATCGCCCTTCAGGCGCCGATGACGCCCAGTTGCATCATCAATCCGAAGATGTCCATGATGATGCGCGTATCTTTAATCCTGCCATCCTGAAGCCGGTCGATGACCATGCCCCAGACTTTCACTGGCCGTCCCGTAGCGGGCACACCGAGAAATTCACCGCGATGCGTACCGGTCCATTCAAAGCGAGACAGCACCTTATCGCCTTCGGCAATTTGCTCTTCAACGCCGAAATATAAATCGGGAAATGCGGTGCGCATCCCTCGCAACACGTTTTTCAACCCTTCGATCCCCGGACCCTGGCCCGGAAATGGAACCTGCTCCACCACGTCTTCCCAGACGTACTGCGCTGCAGTGTCAAATCGACCCTGGTTGATGACCTCTTCAACAAAATCTCGGACGATGGTGCGATTGTCGTGCGCCAATTGACTCTCCGTTTTCGGGATTTCCTGAACTGTAACGTGGAGGTTCCCGGTTCTTCGATCTTGATCGTTACGCCGGACTGCTACTGCGACGCCTTCACTGATTTCCATCCGCCGAATGGCTTTACGGTCGCGCAGTTCGGTCCGCCATCCTTGCCGGTCCCGGGCACATGCGTTTCAAGAACCACCTTTGAACGATCCTCAATTCGATCGAGGACTTCCGTCGTAATGCCACTCAGCGGAACTTTCAGCCGACGACCCCATATCGTGTCTGCCTGGCCCGCATAGGCACCGATATCCAGGTAGACAAAGCGCGCACCCTTTGGCCCTTGAACAAAAGGGCCCAACAGATTCGGCTCATCGCCTTTGCCGCCTGCTATTACTCGTGCGGTGAACTCAAAACGAAGATCACCAGTTCCTGATCTTTGCTTCTGGACCACCTCGTAATCGTTGCCCCGCCCCTTTTGCAGAGCGAAGTCCACACCCGCGGGTGGTTTCTCCAGAACTATGCGAAACGTCAATTCGCGTTCCATCCATCCCCCAGCCAGTCTCGGATAAATTCTTTCTGAAGCTCAAAATCTATCGATTGAAGAATGTGAACGAATGCATTGCGTGCGGTCGTGAGCATCCGTGTCATCTAACGAACGAACTGAGTCCAGTCAGCGCCTTACTCCGGCTCTCTCTTCGTCAACTCCACCAGCCGCTTCATCAAGCCGAACGCTGCTGAAAGAATCGGTCCGCCCATCGGATCCTGGTTCAGTGCCTCCACGGGTCCGTTCCCAAGATGAATTCCGCTGGGCGTCAGAAGATTAATCCGCGCAAAGCCATTCTTCGGCTCCGGAGGCTTCGGCTTCGTCCAGGGTCCAATCGCCTCTACGACCACGGTTCCGGCCTGCAGCAATTCGTCGATCAGGCCATCCAGCGAATCGTCGCGTCGCTCCCACAACACGCCTGCACCGCTGTAATTGAAGTAGCGTGCACGATGATCCCGATACGCGGCTACGAGGTCGAGTCCCTTCGGCATCCCGATCTCCACCACCACGCCGAGAACTTCTTTCTCGCGTCCCTGCGGCGGCTTATCCCCGAGCTCGCGCAGCGTGTGCCAGGCCTGCAGCAGAATGCGCGTATCGAGATCCGGCATCGCCGCGATTTTGCGCACTGCTTCCTTCGCGCCCGCCACGTCGCCGGTGTCGTTGAGATCGCGCGCGTGCTGGAACGATAACCAGGGTTCAGCCAGCGGCACCTTTGGGTGCGCTTTCACGAGCTCGGCCAGGGGCACATCTCCGAAAAGCGTATTCCTGATCTCGCGATGAATCGCCGAGGGATTGAGTGCGACAAAGTCCGACAAACTGAACCTCCTGCGCCGCGTGCGCAGCGTTCAAGATTCAGCCTGCGCTGCTGATGCGACTGCGCAGGCGCTTGAGAACGTTAGGGGGAACCAGCCCGGCGACATCGCCGCCGAAGCTGAAAACTTCCTTGAGCATGCGCGAACTCACAAATGAATAGCGTCCTGCCGGTTGCAGAAATACGGTTTCGATCTCAGGCGCCAGACGCCGGTTCATCAGGGCCATTTGAAATTCGTGTTCGTAGTCGGAGATAGCGCGAATGCCTCGCAGCACAGCCGTCGCTCCTAGCTGGCGCGCAAAATCTACCATGAGCCCATCGAACGTGGCCACGCTGACATTGCCGAGCGCGGCCGTTGACTCGCGCAGCATCTCCACGCGCTCATCAACCGTAAAAAGGGGATTCTTGACCGGGTTCTTCAAAATAGCAACCGTGAGATGCTCGAAGAGCTTTGCCCCGCGCTGGATCAGATCGATATGCCCGTTTGTCGGCGGGTCGAACGTGCCGGGATAAAGGGCTTTGACGCTCATCGGGCTGCTCCGGTTTGATTCTACGGCATTTCCAGCGCGCCATCTAACCATTGGGTTGACCAGACAGATGCGTTTGGGAGCAATGTGCCAGTTACTTGCGGCTCTCAAAGAGCCTTCAACCTTCCAGAACGCCCGTTCTCGAAATGCTTCCCCTTCTTCTGGAATGAGAAGATGAATAGCCCAGTCGCCCGCCTCTCCCGGAGGGAGTTGATGTGGAACCCGGAGTTTTGAAAGGGCACGGATTTATCCGTGCCACAAATCGCGGAATATCAACGCGGCTTTAGCCGCTGAGGGATGGTTTCGGCCTTTGTCAGCAGTCTGGCAGGATGAAATCCTGGGTACCGCAAGCAAAATACCCCTGCCGTCCCGCAGGGCCGGAACGAAATAGCAGCGATCAATACCGCAGGCTCACTTGCTGTATGCAAGTTCTTCCTTGCTGGGCTGGGCTGTGCGCGAGGATAGATACAGAGAAACGACGGTGATGTCATCTGTCTGACCGAAGCGCTGCGCAGTCTGCGCGATGTAACGCGCTGACTCGTTGCTTACCTGCTGGGTGCGCTCAAATCCGAACAACTCGCCGTCGGAGTTCGTGGCTTCCACCACGCCGTCGGAAAGAAACACCAGCCGGTCGCCGCGATTCAGCTGGAAAGTCGCCTGCTCGTACTCAACATCCGCAATCACTCCCAAAGGAAGGCTTCCCGACAATGCAATCTCGCGCCCATCGCGATAGGGATTCAGGTGGCCGGCATTGGCGATGGTGGTTGTTCCATCGGGATAAACCCGGGCGCACAGGCAGGTAGCGAAGCATGGCGCGCAGTCGAGCTCTTTCATCGCTGTTCCCGGCGACGCCACTGCCCCGATCAGCACATGGTTCAGATGATTCAGAACCGTGGCGGGATCATGGGCAAGTTCATTGCGCAGAGCACCCACGAGCGTGCTTGAATTCATCGCCGCCTGCAGGCCCTTGCCGCTCACGTCTCCCACCACAATCAAAAGCGAGTCGTCCTTGAGGGGCAGGACCTGGAAGAAATCTCCGCCAACTCCGTTGACTGGCAGATAGGCGCTCTCCAGCATGAAGTTCTTGTTCGAGGGGAGTTGCGTAGGAATCAACAAAGCCTGCACACTGCGCGCTGCGGAAATCTCCGCCGCCGAGCGCTGCTCCTCCTGGCTGATGCGCACAAAGCGGTAGAGGATCACCGCAATCAGGCTGCCGAGAAAAACCGTGTAGGCGATCGTGCCGATGCCGAATTCGATTGGCCCGAAATAAAACTTATGCGAAGCAAATTGATCGGGCAGCCAATGCCGGCCTGCAGCAAAATCAAGCACGGTGTTCGCCGAGTCCGCCGTAGCCGCCAGAAAGAACGGCAACAGCATAACCCCGGCCTCGCTCCGACCGCGCCGCCACGCGCGAAATAAAAGAACAACCACTAACGCACAGAACAAAACTTCAGAGGCAACTGACAAGATTTGATACACGAGTATCAGTCGGATGAAGTACACGAACGGAACCAGCAGTACGCCGATCTGCACTCCACGAATGAACTTCCGCGATTTCGCGCCCGTGAAATGGAGAACAAACTCCAGCGTAATGGCCATGAAGATGCGGCCGGTGAACATCGTGAAGACCCGGTAAACGCCGAGCGGCATGATCGCCAGCCCAAAGGCAGAATCCGCCGCGCCTCCCGCAGCTACTGACAGGCATAGCAAGCCAAGCCACAAGTACTCGATATGATTTCGCTGCGCCAGGTATAGAAATCCACCCAGGATCGCAACGCAGATAAACAGGAACGCAACCACCATGTTGGCGATGACATATTCGTCCCACTGGTGCCCGATCGCCATTGAGTGCATTGCGGCGACATCGCCAGGCGCGCCTAGTTGCACCTTGTCCAGAAGGCCGCGATTAATCGTCACCGTCGGGCCGGCCCAGGTTCGAATCGCGATCTCTGTTGGACCTGCACTGGCGGGATTGAACTGAACGACAAACGGCGGCGACTGGTACTCCGAGGGCGATTCCGTCATGCCCTTGGAGTGGCCTGCCTCTATCCCATTCACAAACACGTCAAGTTGGCCAACTGAGTTGCCGCTGATCATGAGCGACAACTGCTGCCCCGACGCAGGATTGCCGATCTGGGCAAGTTGCTGCGGCTGAATCTTCAGCCGATACCACGCCCACCCACTGTAGGAATCAACCCCCTGTTCCACCAGGGGTGTGCTCAGGTTGACGACCGGCCAATCGGAGTCGCTAAATGCCGGATCAGCCCACCGCAGATCATCCCCGGTGTGAAAACGCCATTGGCCATCCGGAACGACAATCGCTCGAACTCCAGTCGCGGCGGATCCATTCTCAGGGGACGCTGCCGCAACCATCGGCTGCCCCAACAGAGGCGCCGCAAAAAGGCAAACCGCCAGGCCGCTGAAGAGTTTCCGCGGATCAAGGTTCGCGAGGATTCGCCCCAGAGTTTTCATTCGCATTCAAGTTTAGAGCACGGCCACGTGCCGTGAGGAATCGGCTCTTCCCCTTATACGTGTGCGGGCAACCGAAGTTCCCCGCGCGGCGACCGGATGACACATGTATGTACCGCTTCGTCACACAATAGCGCGAAACGCAGTTGTTCCTGTGCTCTTTGAATAATTCGAAGGCTCCAGCATCGCCGACGGCATGAACCAACTCCCCGCACGTATCCCGGAGAGTTCACAGAAGATGTTCAGGCACGCAGTCTCTCTGCGTCTTGACCCTAGCGCCGTGCGCGCACAGCTTCTTTAGCTTCAGCGGGGCCGGTTGAAGGAATCTCGGGCACCTCGGCCTTGCCCGCGCCAATGTTCAGCTTCTTGCGAACCTCGGCGTCCATCTTCGCGAAGATGTCCTTGTTTTCCTTGAGGAAATTGCGCGTATTCTCGCGCCCCTGTCCGATGCGCTCGCCAGAATAGCTGTACCACGCGCCGGACTTCTCCACGATGTTGTTTGCCACCGCCAGGTCCAGCACGTCGCCTTCGCGGCTGATGCCTTCGCCGTAGAGAATGTCGAACTCGGCTTCGCGGAAAGGAGCAGCAACCTTGTTCTTCACAATCTTCACCTTGGTGCGGTTGCCGGTCACTACATCGCCTTCCTTGATAGCGGCAATGCGGCGAATATCCACGCGCACCGAGGAATAAAACTTGAGCGCGCGCCCACCCGTCGTTGTCTCGGGGTTGCCAAACATCACGCCGATCTTCTCGCGAATCTGATTGATGAAAATCAGTGCGGTGCGCGACTTTGAAACTGTACCCGTCAGCTTGCGGAGCGCCTGCGACATGAGCCGCGCCTGCAGGCCCATGTGCGAATCTCCCATTTCGCCGTCAAGCTCGGCCTTCGGCACCAGCGCCGCCACTGAATCCACCACCAGCACATCGATGGCGCCCGAGCGCACTAGCGCTTCCGTAATCTCCAGCGCCTGCTCGCCTGAGTCAGGCTGCGAAACCAGCAGGTTGTCCACATCAACACCGAGCTTCTTCGCGTAGCCCGGATCCAATGCGTGCTCGGCATCCACAAACGCTGCCAACCCGCCGTTGCGCTGGGCCTCGGCGATAATCTGCAGCGTAATGGTCGTTTTGCCCGACGACTCCGGCCCGAAAACCTCGATCACGCGGCCGCGCGGCACGCCTCCCACACCCAGCGCCGCGTCAAAACTGATCGATCCGGTAGAAATCACGGCGATCGGCAGCAGCGCTTCCTTCGACCCAAGGCGGACAATCGACCCCTTTCCAAACTGCTTTTCAATCTGCGAAAGGGCTAATTCGACTGCTTTTGCGCGCTCATCGGCGATAGGCATAGATATTTCTCCTCGAGGTATGCTCGCTTGGCGCGGATTGTTGGGAACGACAGAAAACACGCGGCGGCTATTGGGTATTTCGAAGGGATTGTAGCAGGATGCAACACTCGATTGATACCGAAAAAGCGAAGAAATGGGGAAGACACCACAAGTGGTGTATTAGTTGTCACGCAGCATATCGGGGAGACGCAGAGACCCGTCAAAACAGCATGCACCGCTTGGATAATATTGCACCATTGACATTATTTGATGTACTATTGATGCATGAGAACCAGTGTAACTCTTGATGAGCAGATCCACGAATTTGCATCAATCTACGCATCTGCGCGTGGAATCAGCCTCAGTGCGGCGATCAATGAACTCATTCGCAAAGCGCAAGCGCCTCCATCCAATGAGCCGGAAATCTTGCGCAGCGCGAGCGGGCTTCCCATGTTTCCTCCGACCGGCAGAACGATCACAGCTGAAATGGTGAAGAAATTAGAGGCGGAAGAATCTTGACCCGAAAACATTTGCTTGACGTTAATGTCCTGGTCGCGCTGGTCGAACCGGGACATGAACATTACCAGAAAGCGCAGCAATGGTTCAGCGCTTCCGGCAGGGATTCCCTGGGGCTTTGTCCACTTACGGAGGCTGGGTTTCTTCGGGTGACCACTAATCCAGCGTTTCGCCCCGGTCCGCGCACGATGGAACACGCAATCGCCGTCCTTCAACTACTGAAAGGCCATCCCCAACATTGGTATTGGGAAATGACGGAGAGTTGGGTCAGCCTCACGGCTCGGTTCGCCGGGCGCATCCTGGGCCATCAGCAAGTAACTGACGCCTGCCTTCTTGGCCTTGCGATCAAAGAAAATGGTGCACTCGTGACATTCGATCGAGGAATCAAATACCTCGCCGGTTCGGAGTTCAGTCAGAATCTCGTAGTCCTTGAATGATTCGAGCCTCTCAAACGGTGTAAGCGCCAATGCGTGCCTCGCGCGAAGTAAGCGCATCGCATTTACGGTCCAGCGCCTCATAGGCGGCGTCGTTGTCTTTTCTGAAGCTGCGAAACGCCTGCTCGCTCGCCCAGCGATCAATCGTCAGATACGAACCCGAGACGTAGGCATCGCGCAGCAGTTCCGTTCCAAGATACTCGGGAGAACTGCGGAAAAGCTGCGCCCAGTTCCCCTCCGGCCCATACGCGGCTTCAAAAGCAGAAATCGTCTCCTCGACAATCTCAAACTGCCACACCACCACAAACATGCGCCCTCGATTTCTTCTTCAATGTTAGCGCAAGTGATGCAGCACCCTTTGGATGGGAATCTCGCAACTTACCTGATCAAGGGTTTGAACGACCGCTAGCCTGAAACGGACCCATCCGGACCCGTCTCAGACTGGGGCTCATTAGCGAACTTATCGGTCTTTCCTGGATGAATCTTTCGACGCTCCACGCACGACGCCGTGGATTGCCCCGGGTCCGAAATGTGCGGTCGCAGGTCCAGTAAACACCAGGGTGATGTTCGAATCCGGTACCGAGAATGGAATATCGAGTCCACCGGTGACGCAGACCTGCAGCATCGACGACGGCGGATTCGTCTCGAAACCGCCATTGCTTCCATTCCCCGTCAACAGACTGACTGTCTTGGTGAACTGAAAGCCCATCAGGGTAGGAGTGGCGTATGGGGGGCAACCGGCCATCGTCCACTTGATCGGGGCATCGATCAACCTGATGTGGTGCGTGTGAGGACCCTGAAGGGGCTGCGTGGGATCGACGGCACCATCCGCAGTTCTTCCAAAGTTGGACATGGTCATATCCGCCGAGAAGTCGGCAGTGCCCTTTTCCGGGTGGACGTCCATTGACCATTGACCATGCATTTCATAGGGGCTGCCTTTGACAGTTGTAAGCAAAGGCACATAGTCGTTGATCAGCCCGGTAAGGTGGACTGGCCTGCGCTCCTGCGCCGAAGCACAAGTGGCAGAAACCAACACAACGAATGAGAATAAGCGTACCGCTGAAGCGAGGGATTTCCTTTCCATGAAAGACCTCCGGATTTGAGATTCACCTTAAACAACGCTCGATCACCATGGGCCACTTCGAGGGGTCCCTTCAAGCAGCAACTTGAAGAATCCGAGCCGTTTCCTTTATTTGCCGTCGAATGCCGTGCTTTGCCGTGTTCGTCAAGCTACAATTTTGGTTCTCGAAGCTCGAAGCATGCGGAAACCTCTTACTCGATTAGGAGCGCGCGATGGGCGATCGGTTCCCCGGCCCAATGACATCGGCAAGCCCAGCTGAAGACCGTCTGGATTCGTGGAAGGAAATCGCGACCTACCTCAAGCGTGACGTCACCACCGTCCAGCGCTGGGAGAAGCGGGAGGCGATGCCCGTTCATCGGCACCTGCACGAAAAAACAGGGTCCGTCTTCGCTTATCGTGCGGAGTTGGACGCCTGGGCGTACGGAAGAAACCTTAGAGCTGCTCAAGAAAACGAAAACGACGTTTCCTCGTCACTTTCGAGGGTACCGCCACGTTTGGACACACCGGCATCGCCGGTGAGGTGGAAATTCATTTTGCCGGTCTTGATGTTGGCAGCCGCATTCGTGATTTGCCTGGCAGTCTGGTTGCAGAGGACCGAGCGTTTCTGGCGAAGCCCTCTCGCCAACGCCCGATATCAGACAGTGACCGATTTCGATGGTTTGGAGCAGGCTGCGGCCGTGTCACGCGACGGTCACTTTGTGGCATTTCTTTCCGACCAGGATGGACAGGTAGACGTTTGGGTTACGCAAGTCGGTTCGGGACAGTTTCACAACTTGACCCGAGGAAGCGCTCCGGGGCTCGTGAATCCGTCGTTACGCAATCTGGGGTTCTCACTGGATGGCTCACAGGTCACGTATTGGATACGCAAGCGGGACGACTCTGGAAGTGACCATATCGGAGTCTGGGCGGTGCCAATGCTGGGAGGCGAGCCGAGCCTTTATCTGCAGGGTGTAGCCGAGTTTGATTGGTCAAGCGACGGATCTCAGCTGGCATACCACACACCTGGACCCGGAGATCCATTATTTGTATCGAACGGCAGCCGACTTTCAACTGATCGGCCGATTTTCACTGCGCCGGACGGACTTCACAGCCACTTTCCGCTGTGGTCCCCAGATCGCAAGTTCATCTACTTCGTCCAGGGAACAATTCCAGACAAACTCGATATCTGGCGCATCCCTGCAGTTGGTGGCACGCCCGAACGAATCACTTCGCATAATGCCCTTGTCAGTTATCCAATCCTGCTGGATCATCGCACGCTCATGTACCTGGCATGCGACTCCGACGGTTCGGGCCCATGGCCTTATAGCATCGACGTCGAGCGCCGCATCCCCCACCGCTTGACCGACGGCCCGGATCGTTTCACCTCCCTGGCAGTCAGTGGGGACGGCCGTCGTGTGGTTGCGACGGTTGCAAGTCAGAAGAAAACACTATGGCGCTTGCGGCTTGCGGATGCACAAGCCGGGGTTTCGGCGCCGGCCCCGATCCTGCTGACAACCGGAACTGGTTTCTCTCCGCGCCTTGGTCCCGACTTCCTTCTATACGTCTCAGCGGCGGGCACGGGGGAGAGTATTTGGAAGCTGACCAACGGAGCCCACACCGAATTGTGGAGTGGCGAAGAGGCGAGGGTCTTTGGCGGTCCTGTAATCTCGGCCGATGGGCGATATGTCGCCTTCTCGGTTCGACAGCACGGGCAGACGCTCTTGTACGCGATGCAGGCCGATGGCACCAACGCGCGGATTGTCGCCGATTCGCTCGACCTTCAAGGCGCCCCAGCATGGTCGCCCGACGGCAAGTCGATTACCTCGGCGGCGCTTGATCATGGGGTTCCACATCTCTTTCGCATTCCAGTTGATGGAGGTTCCCCCACTTCAATCGTGCGGGAGTATTCGGTCGATCCGGCATGGGTGCCCGACGGCGCTTTCGCGGTCTACTCGGGACCCGACATTGGCACTACGTTTTCGCTTCAGGCAGTCACCGCCGACGGGGCATCCCACAGCTTGCCGCCCCTGACCCAGACCCGGGGAGGCCGCCATGTCGCATTTCTCCCTGGAGGCCGGGAACTCGTGCTCCTCCGAGGGGATATTCAACATAAAGATTTGTGGGTCGTCAATCTGGAGACTGGCGCTCAGCGGCAGTTAACCAACCTGCCTTCCGACTTCGACATTCACGACTTCGACGTGTCTCCCGACGGCCACGAGGTTGTCCTCGAAAGAGCGGAGGAGCACTCCCATGTGGTGCTGATTGATCTTGCCCGTCGATAACGCCCCTGAAGGCTGATTATTCCTCGCGCATCAACATTACCGGATTTACTGCGAGAGCCTTCTGCGCCGGCACCCAGGCAGCCACCATCCCCAGCAGAAGCATGGTGAAGATGACTCCACCCAGCACCACTGGATCGTTTGGAGAGGCCTGGTACACGATGAACGACAACACCTTCGTCGCCAGTAAACCGAGCGCGAGACCGGCCACCGAGCCTACTGAAAGCAGCACGAACGCACGCCCCAGAGCCGCGCGAAGTACCTCTTTCCGACCCCCGCCGAGCGCCATGCGAATCCCCAACTCACGCAGACGCTTGCTCACGGTATATGACGCCATTCCGAAAATTCCCGTCACGGCGAGCATTGCACCCAGCAGTCCCAGCACTCCAAGAGCCACCGACGCCACTCGCGCGGCAAATAACGCTGAACCCATCGCCTGGCTCCACGGCCTCACCACGATTGGCATTGCCGAATCAAGCCCGTGCAGACCTTTCTCCAATGCCGCCGAAATCTCCTGCGGATCGCGGTTTGACCGCACCAGCAGCCAAGTGTTGCTCGACCGCTCTTGCAGAAACGAGAAGAACATCGCCGGTTGCTGATCTTCGGTGAGTGTCCGGTATTTTCCGTCTTCCACCACGCCCACCACTTCCGCGCGCGTGCCGTTGTAATACTTGAAATGCCCGCCAACTGCCTTGTTCACCGATCCGAAAACCTTGACGGCAAATTGCCGGTTGACCAGGGCCACCTTCGGCGCTTTGGCATCGTCCTGCATAGTCAGGTCTCGGCCAGCCAGCAGGGTCGTGCCCGCGGCCTGCATGTAACCCGGCGAGACGTGGAAATTCATGGCGTCTGCGGCCACGTTCGTCGGACGGTAATCCGTGGTGCTGTCGTTGTACACAAATGAGTCGCCGCCCTCGAGGCCCAGCGGCAGGTGGTCCACATAGCCAGCAGCCGTCGCGCCCGGAATGCCCTTTGCTACTTCCAGCATGCGCCGCTGCATCAGCAACTCCCGATCGTCGGTATAGCCCGACATATGCAGTTCAGTCCCGGCGAGCATCACGTTCTGAGGCACAAATCCAAAATTGCTATGCATTGATCGCGCCAGTCCACGCACCGCCACCAGCGACGAAGTCACCAGCACCGCGCAAATCGCAATCTGCACCGCCAGCAGAACATCACGCAGCGTGAACCGCCGCAGTCCGCCCACACCCGCGGCGCCGGTGCGAATCACCTGCCATGGATCGGCATGCAGCACCTGCCGTACCGGTACCATCCCAAACAGCAAGCCGCTTGCCAGCGCTAATACCAGCGCCACAATGTAGGTGCCCGCATCCGGATTTACGGGTACATTGATCGGAGTGTCCGGAATCGGCTGCCACGTGCTCAGAAAGCGCAGAATCACAACGCCACCGGCAAGACCAACCGCTCCTCCGCCCAACGAAACCAGCACTGCCTCCGTAAGCATCTGCCGCAGAATCATCCCGCGCCGAGATCCCAGCGCCAGCCGCAGTGCCGTCTCTTTAGCGCGATCTGCCGCTCGCGCTGCAAACAGGCTGCCCAGGTTCGCGCACGCCGCCAGCAGAATCAGTCCGGCCAGCAGCATCAGGCCAGACATGAACGCCCGCGCCGGACCGCCCAGCATGTCACCGATCAGTCCCGGCCGCGCCAGCGTGAACTTTACACCGTCATCTTCTCCCGGATAGGTTTTAGAAAGCCAGGTTCCCACGGTGTTCAGGTCCTGTGTAGCCTGTACGCTGTCACTCCCGGTTTCAGCCTTCCCACCACGAACCCGTTGTGATTGCCGCGTTCCTTCAGTCCGTCGTAACCCCCAATCGTGGGCTGCTCCACCATCGGAATCCACATTGCCGGCGCAAAGAACAGCTCCGTACCGCGAAACTCCGGCGGCGCTACACCAATGATCGTGAACTGGTGCTTGTTCACCAGCACCGTCCGCCCAACCATGCTGGCATCGCCATGAAAATGGCCGTGCCAGTACGCGTAGCTCAGCACCACATACGGAGCGCTGCCCGGTCCCCTTCTCATCGTTGGCGTGATAAAAGCGACCCAGGTAGGGCTGAATTCCCAATGCATCGAAATAGTTTCCACTCGCCAGGTAAGGCCACGCTGTCGACGGACTGCCCCCGCTATCCACTCCCACCGGGCCCATAATCTGGGCCATCACCATGCTCTCGAACGTCCGGTTCCGGTCCCGCATATCAACGTAGTCGGGATAGGAATGCGAAGGATACTGGAAGCGCTGCACCTCGTAGAGATTCTGCGCATTCGGCAGCTTCACTGGCCGCAACACTACCGCATTCAGTACGCTGAACACCACAGCGTTCGCGCCGATTCCCAACGCCAGTGTCACAATCGCCGTGACCGTAAATCCCGGAGACTTCCACAACTTCCGAAACGCAATTCTCAGATCGCCCATCATATTGGCCGCCCTTGGAATCATCTACGACTTCGGCGGCCCGATAGTTCCGTCGAGGTGCTACGCCCTGTGTCTTAAACCTCTTTTTCAAAACCACCAAACCTTCGCCAACGATACGATCTATCATTTTTTCGCATTGGCGATTATGCGCTCATTGATCGCTGGCCTCTACGAAGCAGTCACCCGATAACCTTCACGATTTGCGCTGAACCTGTTCTGAATATTCGTGAAACCGGCGCTTCTCAAGTGTTCTGTCAACTCTTCGACGCGAAACGGATAGTAAACAATCGGGTAGGACCGAATCGACACTTTTCCGTCAGAATCAAAGATTAAGAGCACTTCTATCGTGTGAGCGTCTTCAAACCTCTCCGGAAAGTTCCAGACGTAGATGGGCAAACACCGCTGCCCAGCGCGCTCGCGCCACTGACAGGGTGTGAAACGTGGTCTCTCTTTCCGGAGCTGCTCCCAGTTGCGAGAGTCAATGACGAGTTTGCCGCCGCTCCTCAGAACGGCGCGCATTCCCTGCAATGACCGAAGCATTTCTTCTCCGTTGCGGGTGTGCCCGATTGCATTGCCAAGACAGAAAACCAGGTCAAAGGGACCGGTAACGTGAGCCGGTAGATCCTCCCAGGTACAGCACTTCAGCGGGACGTCTACATTGGCTTTTCTGGCGGCAATATCCGCTTGCTCGATCATTCCCGCGCTGCCATCAGAGCCGCTGACTTCATAGCCGAGCTTTGCCAGAGCTATCGTGAACGTTCCGATTCCACAGGAGCAATCCAAAATGCGTGCCTTTGGACCGGCGTCTTTCAGAACGTCTTCGTGTTCCTCCAGGTAGGGCTTGCCAGAAGAAACATAGTCCGAGTAGAGCCAGTGGTAGTTCACCGCAAACTCGTCGTATTGCGACATCGCGCTTGTACTCGGATCGTTGAAGACATTGTAAGCGTGTTTTGCGAAGAGGAGAACTGGCCAGATGGGTTAGGAAGCGTAGCGGCTGCTCTACCCACCGCACCCGCAACTGCGCGCCAGCAACTCCGCGAAATGCAGCGCCTGCTTGTGCCCCAGTTGCTGAATCTGCTCGCGGCAACTAAAGCCATCGGCAAGCAGCACCGTCATCGGGCCGGCTGCTTCGACCGCAGGCATGAGTCCTTCACCCGCAATCGTTTTCGATATTTCAAATTTTTCCGCCTCGAAACCAAACGGCCCCGCCATGCCGCAGCATCCCGCCTTGATCGCCTCAACGTTCGCACCCGCGCGCCGCAGCAACGCGATCTCACTCGCCGGTCCGCCGAACACCGCCTTGTGATGGCAATGACCATGCACCAGCACATGCGCTCCTTCCAGATGGCCCGGCACCCAGTCCGGAGCATTCTCTGCAAGCCAGTCAGCCAGAAGCCACACGTTCCGGCTCATCCGCTGCGCGCGATCGTCGTTCGGGAAGAACTCAAGCAGCTCATCTTTGAAAACGCTGGCGCAACTCGGCTCCAGAAAAATGAACGGCATCCCGGCGCTGATCTGCGGAGCCATGCGTGCGAGCACATCATGCAAGTATTTTCGTGCCTGGTCGAGAAAACCAAAATCATAAAGCGGCCGTCCGCAACAGATGTGTCCCTCCGGCGTTTCCACCCGAAACCCGGCCGAATGAGAACTGTTTCAGCGGCAACCAGAGTCTGCGGATGGTAATAGTTGTTCCAGGTATCGGGCCATAGAAGAACAGACTGCGTTAAAGATCGCGACTCGTCTCTCTGCGCTGCGTTTGCAGTTCGCAATCCCTGATAACTGTGTTCCGCGAGTCTCGGCAAATTGCGCGGCTGCGCCACACCCGCGATGCGCTTAACGATGGAACTGCTCAGCCCTCCCGTCAGGATGGCATTGGTGAGGCCCGGCGCAATTGAACCCATCCGTGCCAGCTTGTCTGCGAACCCGAACACATAGTGCCGCAACGGATGCACGCGCCCTTTGTAATGTTGTGCCAGAAACTCCGCCTTGTACGCGGCCATATCCACCTGTACTGGACATTCCGTTTTGCATGCCTTGCAGCTAAGGCACAGGTCAAGCGCCTCATGCACCGACTCGCTTTGGAATCCCTCTGCGTGCAGTGATCCGGCCAGCATCTCCCACAACAAATGTGCTCGGCCGCGCGTGGAGTGTTTCTCGTCGCCCGTTGCACGATAGCTCGGACACATAACGCCGCTGTCCGTCTTCCGGCAGGCACCCACTCCGACGCAGCGTTCAGTAGCCGTTTCCAGCGATCCGCCATCCCGGGCAAACGCAAAATGGGTCTTTAAATTTGCCGATACTCTCTCATCCGCGCTTTCTTCCCGGCGCGGACCCGCCGAAGGCGATTGGCCCCACCGCAGGTGACCATCCCGCAGGAGGCCCTTCCTCAAGTTCTCGATCGGATCGTAGACACGCACCGCATCGATCAGCTTCCCCGGGTTCATGCGGTTGTCGGGATCCCAGAGCGATTTGAATTCTCGAAACGCCTGCATCAGTTCCGGCCCGAACATCTTCGGCAGCAGCGCCGCGCGCGCCTGCCCGTCGCCGTGCTCGCCACTCAGCGATCCGCCAAAATCCAGCACCACATCCGTAGCGCGATCAAGAAACTCGCGAAACTTGCGCAGTCCCTCTTCGCTGCGGAAGTCAAAGTTGATGCGCATGTGCACGCATCCCTGCCCGTAGTGTCCATAGAGCGGACTCGAATAGCCGTACTCCGCCATTAGCTTCGAAATGGCGCGCAGATAATCGCCAAGCTTCTCGGGCGGAACTGCCGCATCTTCCCAACCTTCCCACCGATCCGGCTCGCCTGGCACAAACACCACCGCGCCCAGCGCCGACTCGCGCACATACCAGACGCTGGCCGCTTCGGCTGGAGTGCAGATATGTGCAACCGGAGGGTTGCGCCAGCTTTGGCACTCCCGCGCCAGCGCTTCAGCCTTGGCCTGCGCCTCTTCGGCACTCCAGGCCCCCATTTCCACCAGCAGAAAACCCACGCCCGGCGGCAACTGATCGAGTTCCTTAAGAGCCAGGCCTTTTCGCCGCATGAACTGCACCAGCAGATGATCGAAACCTTCGAGACCGATGGGCTTATGTTCGAGAGCCAGAGGAACGGCATCTGCAGCAACAAACGGATCATCGAATCCCAACACCGTAAGCACGCGAAACGGCGGACTAGCCGTAAGGTTCAGCGTCGCCGACAAAACCGTCGCGCAGGTGCCTTCGCTCCCAACCAATGCACGCGCCACGTTGAATCCGTTCTCCGGGAGTAATTCGTCGAGGTTGTATCCGGAGACGCGTCGCGGAATGCGCGGAAATTTGGTGCGAACGAGGTCGCCATAGCGATCGCGAATCTGCGCCAGGCCTGCGTAGATCTCGCCTTTTCGGCCGCCCGCGCGAATGATGTCCTGAAGCTGCTCCTCGCTTGTACGGCCGATCGTCATGCGTGTTCCGTCATAGAGCACAACGTCGAGGCTCTCTACGTTGTCCACGGTCTTGCCACCCAGCAGCCCATGCACTCCGCAGCTATTGTTGCCAATCATTCCGCCCAGCGTGCAGCGCGAGTGCGTGGCCGGATCGGGCGCATAGGTCAGGTGATGTTTTTCCGCCGCGTCGCGAAGCCGGTCGAGAACAATGCCGGGTTGCACTACCGCAATCTTCGCTTCAGGATCAATCGAAGCAAGTCCGTTCATGTAGCGCGAGAAGTCAAACACCACGGCAACATTCGCGCCTTGTCCTGAGAGGCTTGTTCCTCCGCCACGCGGCAGCACCGCTGCTCCAAGAGCGCGACACTCTGTGAGCGCAGCTTCCACATCCGCTTCGTCGCGCGGCAAGATAACGCCGATTGGGAGCTGCCGGTAGTTTGAGGCATCGGTTGCGTAGAGCGCACGCGAGCCTGCGTCGAAAAGAACGTCGCCGCGAAGCCGCGCCTTGAGCCGCGCTTCAAGTTCGCGGTGTGCGCTGAAGGCTTCGTGATCAAGCCGCGGCTGATTGAGAATCGTGAAAACGTCCACGTGGGAATAGTAGCGTGCCCGGCCCGAAGACAGCCGCGCTAGTTGGCGATAAATCCTTCAGACATGGTTGGGCAATCGATCGAACACGCCGCGCTAAATATCACCTTCACCAGTTTTGCAACAGCATGACTTCACAGCTTGGTGAAAACCTCAACGAACCCACAGCTTTATAAAAAGGCATGACTTCACAGCGTGGTAAAAACTCAACGAACCCGCTGTTTTGTAACAAGGGCATGGCTTCAGCCAGGCCGCAAATGCAACCAAATGAGTGTCGGGCTTTAGCCCCTGAGGGAAATCCGACCAGGGCACCAACATTTCTCAGAACTCCTTCTGCGAGTCCCTCTTGATCGATGGCGGCGTAAACCCGCAGCAGAAATACTTCACCGCGTGGGCCACTCTTCGACCACAATTCCCAGGTCGTTCAGCTGTTGAATCGCGGTCTCGACGTTGCGCCGGATCTTCGGGCGATCCTTCGCCGATGCGCCCGGCAACTCCGCCACCGCCACCACGCGGCCATACTGCCAGGCGCTTTGCGGCACGGCGACCATGGCATCGGGCAAATCCTTGGGCCGAATCTCGATCTCCTGCCGCCGCGCCCCATCCGGACGCAGCATCGTGCCTTTACCCACATCGCTGGTATTGGCATCAGCCTGCAAGACCCGCAGTGTAATGGCGTCAGGCCCTACTGCCACAAACGGATTGGCCCATGCGGAAGGGTCGTGCACATCAACGTACAGGCTCTTGGTCGGAAGCGGAACGCGCGAGAGGGCCGCCCGCTGCAGGTCCCGGGTAGAAGCGCGCGCCTGCGCGGCCACCTGCGCCTGCTGCTCTGCATTCACCGCACTTTTGGCAACGCCTACGACGGCCTGCTCCTCTTTATGGCAAGCGACAACACAAACCGCCAACAACACGCACATCGCTGCAATTCCAGCAGCTTTTGAAGGGGGGATCACTCTTCCAGAATATCAGTACACTCGATTCGATTCATAAGACGCCATCGGAAACGGCCAGTCATTCGCCCTTCCACACCGGATGCCTCTTCTCCAGAAAAGCCTTGGTGCCCTCTGCTTTGTCAGCGGTATCGCAAAGGTGTCCAAACCTATCCGCTTCCCGCAGCAATGCGAGATCGAGCGGCAAACCGAGCCCTTCATCCACAACCCGCAAGGTTTCCGCAATCGCCAGCGGCGCCTGCGCGGCAATCTCCGCAGCCAATGCCTCCGCTCGCAACATCAATTCGGCCGCCGGAACCACTTCGTCGACCAGTCCGATCCGCAACGCCTCTGAGGCGTCGATAATCGCGCCCGTCAGCAACAGTTTCAACGCCGCGCCGCGTCCCACCAGCCGGGGCAGCCGCTGCGATCCCCCATAGCCCGGAATAACTCCCAGCTTTACCTCAGGTTGTCCAAACTTCGCGTCGTCGGCGGCAATCCGCAGGGTGCAGGCCAGCGCCAGTTCGCAACCGCCGCCCAGCGCAAACCCCCTCACGCATGCGATCACGGGCTTGCCCAGCGTCTCAATCTTCCGAAAGACTGCCTGGCCGCGAAGAGAGAAGGCCCTTCCTTCGCCATCCTCCACGGCAGCCAGCTCGCGAATATCAGCGCCCGCCGCAAAGGCGCGGTCGCCAGCCCCGGTCAGCAGGACAGCCCGAACATCTTCGTCCGCCGCTACTTCGTCAAAGGCAGAATCCAGTTCGACAAACGTTGCCGCATTCAGGGCATTCAGAACTTTGGGGCGGTCGAGAGTGACGGTGACGACAGCCCCACGCTTTTCAACGCGAATGTTTTCGTATCTCATGCGAAAACGAGGGTAGCAGAGTCGCCATTACGCGCAATCGCGGCACAAAATAAATGAGCGGCCCGATGTCGGGCCGCCCTAAGTCTCTTGCCAGAGATGTAAACAAACTAAATCAGGAGGCATGCTTAGAGTAGCGCCACCCCTGTTTGCCGTCTTGAGTCATTCGGACGAGCCCCAACTCCACCATTGGGTGGAGGTATTTCCAGAACCAGCACAATGAATCAAAAGGACTTCTGCGGTTTGCGGCTCTGGCCTCATAATCTAGGTAATGTTCCTCCTGTAGTCAGACTTTGTCTCCGGGTCGGGATTGAGCCCTCTTGCCGCGAATCAAACATAATCCGGCTGCTGCAGGCAATGCCTTCGCCTGCCATTCGCCCGCAATGGACGACTCCCCTTCGCCCGCACACCGGGCAGCATATCTTCTAACTTTCCTGCTGTGTTTCGCATTGTCCTGTTCAGCGCTGGAGCCCACCACGTCCCTGGCAAACTACGGGCGTCAGTCCTGGGTCATGGAAAACGGCCTGCCGCAAAACACCGTTCAGGCCATTGCCCAGACCAGCG
Source organism: uncultured Acidobacteriaceae bacterium (assembly GCA_963802565.1). Taxonomy (GTDB): domain Bacteria; phylum Acidobacteriota; class Terriglobia; order Terriglobales; family Acidobacteriaceae; genus Telmatobacter. The sequence goes on from CAWDJR010000025.1 coordinate 148,939, forward strand.
ACGGATTCGTCTGGCTGGGTACTGAAGTCGGCCTCGTTCGATTTGACGGCAACACCTTCGTCCTCTTCGATCAGAATTCCAAGCCCGCACTGCCGGGAAACGATGTGCGCTGCCTGCTGGCGGCAAACGACGGTGCCCTTTGGATTGGCACCAGCGATGGATTAGCTCGCTGGAAGGATGGCTCGTTCGCAACATTTACCTCCATCCCCGGACTTCCTGGCAATTCCATCCGCTCGTTAAATCAGGACCAACAGAGCACGGTTATCGTCTCGACGGAACAGGGCCAGGTTGGCATGCGGTACACAGGCGGCGACATTGGCTTCAATGGGATGAGCATCAAGTCACTTCAGAGCGACAATCTTCAAGGTCCTTCGGCGCTCTACCAATTCGAGATGGGCAACGGTGCTCGTATCCTGGTCAGCAGGACCACCGTTGAAGTATCGGAAAAAGGCCGAGAGCAACACTGGGCCGTCGGCAAAGACCTCCCCGGCACGCGCATCCAGACCGCCTACCCTGACCGCGAAGGTAGCCTCTGGATTGGCACCAACGGCGGCCTCGTCCGCTGGACAGCAAACAAGATCGACCGTTTCCCTGTGACCGATCCACTCGCTTCCGCATCCATCCTCTCGTTCCTCGAAGACCGCGAAGGCAACATCTGGGTAGGAACAGAAACCGGCGGCCTCCACATCCTGCGCGATGAACGCTTCCGCACCTTCGGCGCGCGCGACGGCCTCTCCTCCGACGCAACCACGACCGTCGTCGAAGACAGTGCCGGTGTTCTGTGGGTCGGCACCAGCGGCAGCGGCCTGAATGCCTTCTCTCACAACGGAAGCTCCCTCACCAAGGTGAAAACTCTTGGCGTCCGCGACGGATTGTTGAGCGATGTGATTCTCTCGCTCGCGGCGGCGCCCAACGGCGACCTATGGGTCGGCACTCCTGACGGATTGAACCGCGTTCACAATGGCGTAGTCACTTCCTTCAGTTCCTCCGACGCCTTGCCCGACGATTTCATTCGCTCCCTGCTTGTCGATGCAGACGGCTCCCTCTGGATCGGCACCCGCCGCGGCCTTGCCCATTGGAACCCCGGCAATAACCAAATGGACATCTTCACCCAGGCGACTGGCCTCGGCAGCGATCTCGTTGGTGCCATGGCCCGCGACACCCGTGGCAACTTGTGGGTGGCAACTCTCGCCGGACTCTCACAGCTTCAAAACGTTCAACTTCAGGGCAACGCCAAACCGTCCATCGCCAATTTCACTGCATCCAACGGTCTCTCCAGCAACGTCATCACTGCGCTGCTCCCGCGCAGTGACGGAACCCTGCTGATCGGGACGAATGGCCAGGGATGGAACCTGTGGGACGGCCAGCATTTTTCTCCGGTCGCGCGCACCAGTCTCAGTCACACCACGATCCATGCCATCCTCGATGACCAACACGGACACCTGTGGTTTGCCACCGCCAATGGCATCGCGCGTTGCGACTGCGACATGGCCGGCGGCTGTTCACACTGGATGGAGTTCGGCCCCGCAGACGGTCTTCGCGGACGTGAAATGGCCACCAACAGCCATCCTTCCGCCTGGCGCTCTCGCGATGGCTGGCTCTGGTTTGCAACACCCAAGGGACTCGTCGCTATCGATCCGGCTCACTTCCCCGTGAACACCGTGCCGCCCCCGGTAGCACTTATCCGTTTCGCCGCCGACGATGTCGATCAGCCATTGCACGGAGACGGCCCCTTGAAGGTGCAGGCCGGACACAATCATTTCCAGTTCGATTACGCGGGACTAAGCTTTACCGCACCCCAGAAAGTCCGCTACCGCTTCATGCTCGAGGGCTTCGATCACCAATGGACCGAAGCCGGTGTACGGCGCTCGGCTTATTACACCAACATTCCGCCCGGAAACTACACCTTCCGCGTTCAGGCCGCGAACAACGACGGCGTCTGGAACAACGAAGGCGCAGCACTGGCCTTCACCCTTCGCCCCCACTTCTATCAAACCATCTGGTTCTACATCCTGCTGGCCGCGCTGGCCGCCGCCCTCGTTGTCCTCATCCTGCGCCTTCGCCTGCTGCGTGCAAAACGGGAATTCGACGCGGTTCTGGCAGAGCGCAACCGCATCGCCCGCGAAGTGCACGACACTCTGGCTCAAGGGTATGTAGGAGTATCCGTCCAGCTTGAAGTACTTTCCGAGCTTCTACGTCATAACAACACTGAAGCCGCCATCAAGCGTCTCGACGCCGCGCGCCAGAATGTGCGCGAAGGTCTCGCTGAGGCGCGTCAGTCCATCTGGGCTCTGCGCTCGCAAGACACTGGCGAGAATACGCTCCCGGTGAGACTGCGCCGCGCCACCGAGCAGGCCAACGGAAGCGGAGTCGAGGCTGCCTTCAGCCTCTATGGCGCCTATCGCTCCATGTCTTCGGAAATGGAACGCGAATTCCTGCGCGTCGGGCAGGAGGCCATCCATAATGTGAAGAAGCATGCTGGTGCCAGGCACCTCACCGTGCAGCTTGAATATGGACCGGCAGAGATTGCCCTTGAAGTGCGCGACGATGGCCGCGGCTTCGATATAAACGGAGCAGTGGATTCACCTCCGGGCCACTACGGCTTGACCGGAATGCGCGAGCGGGCAGACGTCATTGGCGGCACGCTTGAAGTCAACAGTGAACCGGGATCGGGCACCACCGTGCGACTGCAAGTGATGACACCCAATGCGGCACAAGAAAGATCGGGGGAGTAATGGCGGCACAGGACAACATTCGCGTTCTCGTGGTGGAAGATCATCACGTGGTGCGCCAGGGCCTCGTAGCCCTGCTCAACGTGGTGGACGGCATCGAAGTGGTGGGCGAAGCCGCCGACGGAGTCGAAGCTATTGCGCAGTTCAGGAAATGCCAGCCGAATGTCACCCTGATTGATCTGCGCATGCCGCGTCTCTCCGGTGTCGAGGTCATCCAGCGCATTCGCATGGAGACTCCCGCGGCGCGCTTCATCGTGCTCACCACGTACGATGGCGACGAAGACATCTTCCGCGCCCTGCAGGCCGGCGCCCGCGCTTATCTTCTCAAAGGCATGACAACCGACGATCTGGTCGCCACCATTCGCACCGTGCATGCCGGCCGGTCGCACATCCCCCCCGCCATCGCGCAGCGTCTCGCAGAACGCGTCGGTACAGAAGAACTGACACCGCGCGAATTCGATGTCCTCGAGCAGATTGTGGGCGGTTGCAGCAACAAAGAGATCGCCACCGCGCTCGACATCTCCGAAGCCACCGTCAAGACCCACATCAACAGCCTGCTTGGAAAACTGGGCGTTACCGATAGAACCCAGGCCGCCACCGCCGCCATCCAACGCGGCATTGTTACCCTTGAATCTCTGCGAAAACCAAAGTCATGAATAAGGTGATCATGAAGCGAATATTTTCTTTTGCACTTTCCATCGCATTGATCGGCACCATTGCACACGCGCAGAAAACCACCTGGCGCCAGGCATCCGATACCGAACTAGCTTCGCTGCTGCCCGCGCGCGCTCCCGTTATCAAAGAGCACATTGAAACCGAGATGCGGACTGCCAGCGGCATCGTCGATGGTCATGGCCGCAATATTGCAGGCGTAGTACTCATCACCGCGGGCTACAGCGCCGAAGGCAAATATTCGCATTTCCTCGTCGTGCAGTCGCCCATCAAAGTTGGCGGCGTTGATTTGAAAACCGGTGAGTACGTCTTCGGATACACGCACGCCGGCGATGAGTTGAAAGTGCACTTCAATGAAGCAGCGACTGGCGCTCTGGTCGGAACCGCAGACGCTCACCTGATGGCCGGAATCAAAGGCGTAACGAACCTGCACATCTGGCCGCCGGCAACCCGCGCTGTCATTCAGATCGGCCGCTTCGGCATCCCCTACGAACTAACCGAGAAATAGCGGATCACGTGAGAAGTGGCGAAATGAACCGAATGCAGATCCTTGCGCAGTAAGGGTGGATCCTACATTTGGTCACCTGTCCACAAGCCCAACTTCATTCATCCCAACTGAACCAGGGTGCCCCATGTCTCGCTTCTGAGACATGGGAGGACATTCCAAGTCCCACAAAAACATGGGCGGGAAACCTCAAACCTCTTCACGGCGATATAACTGTAAACATCCAAAGTCTACCGACCTGCGGTATCCTCATCTACACACCTAAACAGGAGAACGTTATGTCCTGGTTCCTTCTCGCCTGGCAACGAGCCGCAGATTTCAGCGGTCGTTCGCGCCGCAAAGAATACTGGTACTTCCAACTCTTCAACGGCATCGTCATGATCTTCATTGGACTCTTTGCCGTGGCGTTTTCTGATCAGGGCAAACCGGCCATGTTTCCATTCGGCCTCATGTTTGCGTATGGCCTCGTACTCGTCGTGCCTGCCCTCGCCGTCACCATCCGCCGCCTCCACGACATCGGCAAAAGCGGCTGGTGGTACTTCATCGCCTTCGTCCCCCTCATCGGCGGCATTATTCTCTTCGTCTTCACCCTGCTCGACAGCGAACCCTACGCTAACCCCTGGGGACTCGACCCCAAGGCAGCCGAGCGCATCACCGCCCCACCCTACTCTGTTTCCCGCTGACTCCTCTTCCGCGCCAACAACAAGCGTCGAGTGCCCCATCCATGACGCGGTTTCATCGCGGCATGGGTGGGAAACCTCATATCTCCGCACCGCGATTTATCTGAAAGCACAAACCGAACTGCATCCCGCATCTATCCCCAACAACAAAGGCCCGCGTTATGCGGGCCTTCGTTGTCAGTGGAAGGGGAGGGCGTTATTGTTACTTCTTCGCGGTAAGCACCGGCTTTTGCGCACCCGGAGCGGGCGGGTTCACCTGCGCATTCAGGAAATCGGTGAGGTCATTTACATCCTGCTCAGTCCCCACCATGGGTGGCATGAATTTGCGATACGGCGAGTCGGCCTTGTTCTCATGCAGCATCACGATGAAGTTGCGAATGTTGGCGCGGTCGCGACCTTCCAGCAGATGCGCCAGCGGCCGATAACCCTGCAGCGTATGGCACGATCCGCATTCTCCGCGGAAGATCGCCTCACCGTGCGAGTAACTCGACGTCGAACCGTTCCACACCCAGTTTGAATTGGCGAGATATCCCTGCTGGTTGATCTTGTTGACATACGGCACGCGCACGCCATTCGAATACATCCAGCGCCCGATCACAAAAGGCTTGCGCAGCATCTCGCGCGAATACTCGCCCGCTCCCGTGGCCATCAGTGCAAGAACAAGAACCGCCATTGCATGCGAAAGGTTGAATTCCTTCGGATTGCGATAGGCGAGAAAGTAAGCAACAAAAATAATCGTCGCCGACGTCACAATGATGATCAGCGCCATGCGCGTCACGGTCGAGAAGGTTCCCGAGTTGATGGTGTCGATGCCCAGCGTCAGCAACGCGCGCTGGGACGCAGGAACCATGGCGTAATACCAGATCATCAGGAACGGCATGGCCACAAACGAGGGCACCAGCCACTTTACACTCCACTGCACCATGCTGGTCTTGAGTTCGGGTTGCTTGTCCCCATCGATGCGGCTGGCGGTAATCAGTGCCCATATGCCTGCCAGTGAAGCGCAAACACAGGTGCGAAGCAGAAGACTCGGCCAGTAGGTCGGATTGAAAAATGCATTCCAGAATTTGCTGGCTTCCTGCCCCGTGCCCGCGACTCCGATCCAGGTATCACCGGGTGTGAGCATGAACGACAAGATGCCGTTGATGATAATGAGCGTGGCAGCCGAGGCGCCGGCATACACCCAACCCACCTTGAGGTGCAGCTTCTCGGGAATGCGATTCCACGTGTAGTAGTAAACCGCGATCGTAGTCAGCTCGACCATGAAGAAGACCCACTCCATCGCCCAGCCAAAAACAAAGTTGTGAATCAACGTGCTGGTCGCCTCGGGATGCGTCAGTCCGATCGCGAACCAGATGCCCACGCCCGACACAGTGCCGAACACCGCAGTCAGAATCAGGAAGAACTTCGAGTGGCTCGCAAGCTGCTTCAACCAGTCAGCGCGATTCTGCGGATCGGTCATGAGCATCGCCTTGCGCTCCGCCAGCGGCAAATAAAACCCGCCGCCCACGGCAAACTGCGAAATCATGACGTGATAGATGGCGATCAACCCGATCACCCATCCCGACCCTAAATGCGGAATATCCCAAAACGGATAATTCATCGTAGCTCCAAAGCTTTTAGCTTTCAGCCGTCACCTTTCAGCTTTTCTCGTGCCACGTATGAACTGAAGGCTGAGAGCTGACAGCTGCCCACTGCATTACCGAATCGTCCAATACCCAATCGCCGTCGTAGCCAGAAGCGCAAACACCGCGATCAAGCCAAAATAGTGCGCCGCGCGTCCACGCTTTCCTGAGTCGCGACTCGTGTCGTAGAACGGAATCATCACCCACAGCGCGATGCCGATGGTAAACAGCAGAATGCCTGCGATCTCTCCCGGCTCGCCTTGCAGCCACTTCACCATGCCGAGCAGCTTCAACATTTCAAACGGACTCATGAAGTACCACTCGGGATGAATGCCCATCGGCGCAGGCGCCAGCGAATCAAACTGCTTGCCAAGCTGCCATGGAAACACCGAGGCCAGCAGCGCAAGAACGTTGAGCGAGATCAGCCACATCGCCAGATCCTTGCGCAGGAAATTCGGCATGAACGGCATGGTCTTGCGTTCACTTACCGGTTTTGTCTCTTCACTCGGAGGAGCTGCATTGCCATGCTTCTGCACCAGCCAGAGATGAAAGGCGAGCAGCGGAAGGAACAACGCCGGCAGCACCACCACATGCAGAGCAAAGAAACGCTGCACGGTAAATTCGCTTACGTCCGGTCCACCGCGCAACATGTTGGCAATGGCCGGCCCTATGAACGGAATCGCCGCCGGAATCTCCAGGCCAACCTTGGTCGCAAAATAACTGAGCTCGTCCATCGGCAACAGATATCCCGAAAAACCGAATACCGATGCAATCCCAAGCAGCGCCATCCCGCTGAGCCAGCCAAATTCGCGCGGCTTGCGATAGGCCTTCATGAAATAAACCGAGAACATGTGCACCAGAATCGAGAACATCATCAGGTTCGCCGACCAGGAGTGCGCCGACCGGATCAGCCACCCGAAATGCATCACATACGTGATCTGCCGGACAGACTCAAAGGACTCCGCACCCGGCCGGTAGTACACCAGCAGCAGAACGCCGGTGAAGCACTGAACCAGAAAGAGGAAGAGCGAAATTCCGCCCCAGTAATACCAGAACGATTGAGCATGCACCGGAACGGTCTTCTTGCGCGCAAACGCGGCGAGATCCGAAAGGCCGAGGCGCTCATCAACCCAGTCGTAGATAAATGCGGTCCTTGTAGTCATGCCATCTGTCCTTTTGCTTTATGGGCGCGAACGCGTTACGAGCGCGGCCGCGTTACGTGCGCGATACTTCGACGGAGTTCTCATTGACAACGACATTGAATTTTTTCAGAGGCTTCGGCGGAGGCCCGCTCACGTTGGCGCCGGTATAGGCGTTGTAAACGCCGCCGTGGCACGCGCAGTGAATGCGATCGGCCTGCGGCTCGTACTGCACCGTGCAACCAAGGTGCGTGCATACCGCCGACAGCGAAGCCCAGGTGCCGTCCGCATGATGAATCAACATCGCCGGCGATGTGCCGAACTTGAACATCAGCACCGAACCCGCCGGCAGTTTCTGCGCATCCTTCAGCGATACTTCTTTCACTGCAGTCGCGCTGGATGCCATTTCCTCCGGCGATGCCAGGTAGCGATAAATCGGATAACCAAGCGCGGCGGTATAGCAGAGCCCAGCAGCGCCTGCCGCAACCAGAAAAGCACGGCGCGTCGACTTATCAGTTTCTTCCGACGGCTTCACTGCCGGTTTTTCGAGAACGATATGAGAGCTCATAGCACCGCTCCTTCCATGGGCTTTTGTGCGCGTGCCACCACTGAGATCAGCCAGCCAACCACGCCCAGGCCGCCCACAAACAAAATCAGGAACAGGCCGACGACGCCCCAGTTGGTCACCACCGTCCGGTTCCACACGTCAAAGCCCTTCGCCAGCAGCGAAAGATCCCGCACCCCATCGCGATAAATCACCAGCGTGAGTTCGATCAGCAGCGTCAGGGTCGCAGCAACCCAGCCAAGCAAGTTCGATCCGACTCGCCCGAAACCAGCCAGCCCAGCGACAAGGACCGCGACTACAACCAGCGCCATCCATCCGTAACCGGCAAAGCTCGCGAAGTGATACAGAGGATGCGTCGACAATCCGGCTTTCACGGCGTCCGGCTGCACCCGTGCGGCCCAGATGCCTGCCACCAGGTAAAGAAGGCCGAAGGCCACAGCAATTCTGCCGCCCAGACCCGCAACAAAGTGTTTCTCATCTGCCGTGAACGTGCTGCGTCCCGCCAGATAAACAAGCCACAATCCGCCGATAAACAAGCCGCCCGCCATCATCAGCAGCCACCGCGGCTCAAGCGTCGGATCACCTGTGGGAAGATACCCGCCCAGTGCCGATGCGGAGTACATGTCGCGCCAGACCTCAGGCCGCAGCATCAGCGTCATGTTGGTCGAGAGCATGCGCGCGACGTAGCCTGAAAGCAGCCATGCCGAAAGCCCGACCAGCCACGCCGATTTCCCGGCCTCCAGTCGCGCTGTGAATTGGTACAGCAGCCAGTAGGTCAGCGTAAGCACCACGATGATCGAAATCCAGTACACGCCGATCAGCACGCTCGACGTATACAGAGCGCGACCGTAAAGCACCTGCGCAAACAAGAGCGGCGGCACACCAAGGTTAATCACGTACGTCATCACCACGGTCAAGCGCTTCGCCAACGCGCGCGCTGTGACCGAGGCATGCGGAGAATTGCGGAAAAGACTGAGCAGGACCGCGATCAGCAGGCCGCCCAGCAGCATCTCTACCGCGACAAAGTGCAATGCAAGCGTCACGATATGCAGCAGTTTGAACAGCCATATCGGGGCCGGAAGCGGAATGGGATCTACAACGGGAAACGATTGCATGAGGACGTTAGAAAGCCCCTTTCACGGTTGAGCGCGACGCGAAATAACGAACATCAATCCCGATAAGCCTTTGAGAACAGATCGGACTGGCGGCTCGGAAGCATTTTGGACTGTTTTTCTCCAATTTGTTTTGAAGAGACAGAATTATCCGAGGAGCTTCCGCAGGTCTGTGACGGTGGATACATTTGGCCGTGACTTTCTCCGCTACTCTGCTCTCAACTTCCTTCAAATTGGACCCACGCGGTCCGGATAGCCGGGTTCCAAACAAAAGCGCGCTCATGAAACAAATCCCCGCAAGTGACCTGTCGACAGAAAGGTGTAACTCGTCGATGCAATTAACGCGCGCCGCTGACTATGCCGTGCGCGTCATGGTTCACCTGGCCACACAGCCTGAGGAGATCCGTGTCTTTCTACCTGACCTGGCGGAGGCCACCGCGGCGCCGGAAAGTTTTCTCTCCAAGGTTCTGCAGGCCCTCGCGCGCGCCCACTTGATATCGTCGCGACGTGGAAAGCAGGGCGGCTTTGCCATTCTGCCTCGCGGCCGCGAAGCAACCATGCGCGAGGTGATTGAATCCATCGACGGTCCCATCTGCCTCAACGTCTGTCTCAACGGTGGCAAGGAATGCGAGCGCAAATCCTGGTGCCCCGCTCACCCCGTATGGGCGCGTGCCCAGCGCGCCATGATTGACGTGCTCATGAGTGTGACGGTATCTGCCCTGGCATCGCGCGCGGTAAACGACAGTGGTCACAGCGCGGAATTACTTTCAGCGCTGCCGGCCGATCCTAATTCGCTAGTGGAAGCAAATCCTTCCGGCAAGTAAACCTCCGCCGACTCGCAAGGAAACGCGCGGTGTCATTCGAATGTGCACCGGCGACAAATCTCAACCGTTAGGCCGCGAGAGATTCGATCGGAGGAGGGACTACGGGCTGAAATGCGCGACGGTAGTAGATCAGAACAGCCCCAATCGCAATGCAAAAGAGAACTGACATTCCAAACGACGTGCTGAGCATAATGCTCTGAAAATGCGCCGGAAGTGGCGATGGAATTGGGCTGATCAGGTTGTTCACTTCGGCGCTGTAGCTGACAATGAGCGAAGGCCGAAAGGCGTAAAAAGTAGACTGGGCCACTCCCAGAGCCAGCACCACCAGCGTAAGACGGCGCCCCCACTCCCGCATCCGCCACAGTCCGATCCCTACCGCAATTTGAAGGCAGCAATAGACGAGGTAGACTGCGATCTTCGCCCAACCGTGCAAGATGAATCCGAATGCGAGCGCCGGAATGGGCAGAAACACGGTCATCAACATTGACGCAGCTCCGATCATGTTGAGTACCGCAATCACACTGATGAGCACAGGACGGCCGCTGGGGACCCTGATCAAGGGAGCTGCAGAGGCGTATCCGACGGGTGCATCAGCAATTCTTCCCGCGAAAGCTTCGCGTGCCGTTTTCCGGTTGAAATAGACAAGCCAGGAGATGCCAATCGCACATACAACTCCGTAAAGAGATGTGAACACAACAAAGATGACCCTTGTCATCATCTGCACAGTATGCGCATGGGCCGGGTCAAGGGCAGCTGCACTCGTGCCGGGTGGCGGAGTTAATGGCACCATCGTCACTACGATCATCACCAGCATCGATACCAGACCGAAGAATGCCAGGCATCCGGCAATCACCAGGACGGAATATCGTGCCCACCACCGCAACCGGAAGAGCCCGATTGCAGTCACAATCCCCCAGATCGCAAGACCAACAAAGACTATGCCGATGAAGTACATCATGAGAGGCATCCAGCTTGGCGCGGCCGCGTGTGGGGAGGGATTGCCGGCAGCTCCGCCGGGATACGGGTGCGGCGTTACGGCTCCACTCAGCGCCATGCCAAAGGCCATCACCAGTTGGAGCAACGAACCCATCAGGAGGATGATGGCTGAAAGTGTCACTCCCATAGGACGCTTCATAGTTCTCCTTCATCGCCCGGCGCCGGAGTCTGATGCACGCGAAGCGCTAGTGAGCTACTCACATGTCGCAAGATTTACGAAGCAATACTACACCCCACTTTTTGCCTGGGCACATTGCCATCCGATCTTGCGGTATCTTCAATCGCCGCTTATCCCATTTCTCGCATCCAAGTGTCTGAGGTGTAAGAAATGCGTGGACGAATTGCTGCGGTGCTCGTGCTTACCGGGCTCATCGCATGGGGAACAGGCTGCAAGAAAGAAATAGACAAGGCGCAGTTCAAATCCGCCATCAACAACTCATTCGCCGGACGCCACGAATGCGTCTGGCCCGAACCAATCAAGCTGCCTGCCGAGGTAGACACCTCCAAAGACGAGAAGACCCGCGACTACGACACCCTCCTCGATGCCGGCCTGCTTGTCCGCGGAACCGCGGAAAAGAAGCGCTTTCTCGTCGGCTCCAAACAGGTCAATCAATACGACCTCTCCGACAAGGGACACTCCGCCTGGACTGCCGACCCCAATCAGCCCGGTTACGGCAACTTCTGTTTCGGCCACTTTAACGTCACTGCCATCGATAACGCCGTCCCCAACGACCCTTCCAACCCCACGCAATACACGGTCACTTACCGCTACGAGGTTGAAGGCATTCCGGGCTGGGCCACCACGCCCGAATCGATGAGGACCTTTCCCAAGATCGCTGCCGATACGGCCATCCAGACAGCGACCGCCACAGTTGTACAAGCCACCAATGGCGGCTGGGCAGTAGTGCCCCCGGCATCGCAAGCCTCGCCTCCTGCTCAATAGCCACGCAATACGAAAAAGATAGAGTGGCATCTTGGGCGAGCAGCTTGGTCGTGACCCCAGCAACAGGTTTTGGTTGCTGGGGTGACTTGGGCCGTCCCATGCCAAGTCCCCATGAAACTCCGAACCAACCGACAGTGTCATCCTGAGAATCCGCGCATCTGGGGCCCCGTGAACGAGAATCGTTCGTGGGGTAAGCGGGGCGAAGGATCTGCTTCTCCGTTTTTACTCAAACAATCGAACATCCCCCTCGGCGTCGACCCATCATTCCATCTTTCGGTTGAGAGACTGCCTCACGCGTCGCCCCGTATACTTGCCCCATGTTTCCGGTAAAGCGCGCGTTAAGTCTCTCGGCCCTCCTGGCACTGTCAACAACGTTGAATGCACAATCAGCGGCGCCTGCAACGCAGCAGAAGCCCGCCGAGGCCGCGCCAGCGGGAGACACCAGTTCGCCGCATGCAGTCCAGCTCGACAGCCAGCACCGCGTGATTACCGCCGGCGGCTTCGTCAAGTCCGGCCCCGTCGTCTTCGAAGACATCTCCGAAAAATCGGGCCTCGCCAAGTGGACCTACAAAATGGGCACGCCCGCCAAGGACTACATCATCGAGACCAAGGGCTCCGGCGTCGGCCTCATCGACTACGACAATGACGGCTGGCTCGACATCTATATCGTTAACGGCTCCACCGTAGACGCGCTTTCAGGAAAAGAAACACCTCCGCACGCCGCACTCTTCCACAACAATCACGACGGCACCTTCACCGACGTCGCCGCCAAAGCCGGCGTCACCAACGACCGCTGGGGATTCGGCGTATCCATCGCCGACTACGACAACGACGGCTGGCCAGACATCTACGTTTCCAACTTCGGAAACAACCGGCTCTATCACAACGACCACAACGGCAAATTTACCGACGTTGCCGAAAAAGCAAACGTCACTCTCGGAAACTGGTCCACCGGATCCACATGGGCAGACTACGACGGCGACGGCCGTCTCGATCTTTTCGTCGCCGGCTACCTCCACTGGGATTGGAACAACCCTCCCGCGAAGGGCGGCGAAGGCGGATCCAGCAACTCTTTCTGCACATTCCGCGGCGAAGCCACAGCCTGCGGACCGCGCGGCCTCAAGGGCGAACCAGATCATCTCTTCCACAACAACGGCGACGGCACTTTTACAGACGTCAGCGATAAAGCAGGCGTGGCCGATAAGCCCGGCTACTACGGTCTTGGCGCGGTCTTCGTCGATATCAACAACGACGGCAAGCCCGATCTGCTTGTCGGCAACGACTCCACGCCCAACTATCTCTATCTCAACAAAGGTGACGGCACCTTTGAGGATGTGAGCTACGCCTCAGGCTATGCGCTCAATGAGGCCGGCCGCGAAACCGCATCCATGGGCATCGCCGTCGGCGACTTCCAGAACAACGGCATGCTCGACGTCTTCAACACGACCTTCTCCGACGACTACAAGCCGCTCTATCGCAATGAGGGCGACGCCAACTTTACTGACATCAGCTACCACATAGGCCTCGGCGAAATCACCGTCCCCTTCCTCAGCTGGGGCGACGCCTTCTTCGACTACGACAACGATGGCTGGAAAGATCTGATGATGTCCGACGGCCACGTCTACCCGCAGGCCGATAAATACAACTGGGGAACGAGTTGGAAGCAGCGACCCATGCTCTTCCACAACCTGCAGGGCAAGAGCTTTGAAAATGTTCCCGCCGTCGAAGGCACCGGACTCGCCGACGTCATCGCTGGCCGCGGCATGGCCGTGGGTGACCTGTTCAACGACGGCAAAATCGACGCCGTCATCAGCGTGATGGATGGCCATCCCGTCCTGTTGCGCAACGTGAGCACGGATAAGAATCACTGGCTGGAACTCAAACTCATCGGCGGTCCGAAGAGCCCGCGCGACGCAGTAGGCACCACCGTGTACCTCACTGCCAACGGCATTAAGCAACGCGAAGACGTGATCAGCGGCGGCAGCTATCTCTCCAGCAACGATCCCCGCCCGCACTTTGGTCTCGGCCAAGCCACCAAGATCGACGACATAGAAATCCACTGGCCCAGCGGCAGAGTAGAGCACGTAACCGTCCCCGGCATAGACCGCATAGTCACCCTGACCGAAGGCAGCGCCAAGTAGCAGCAATCTAGCCTCGTGTGAGTGCGAGCAGTCCTAAGACTGCCGACCACAGCGTGTCATCCTGAGCGGCGCAGCTTGAGGCCCCGCGTGAACGCTCTAGCGTTCCTGGGGTAAGCGGAGCGAAGGATCTGCTTCTCATTCGGGACAAGACCAGTCTGCCCGCCTCAGTCTTCCATCTTCCCCCGCTGCGCACGAAGATCTTCCGCCACATCCGCCGCGTCAACCTGTGCGCACGGCCCATCGCGCAGCGGAAACACAGCAAACTTCATATGCTCCAGTTCCATCCGTGGAACCCACGTCTCTAACAACTCGCTCAGCGGAATCTTCTCCGCTTTCGCATCCGCCCAGTCGCGAACCGCGCATCGCTGCGCATACGACTCATGCGGCCATATCGGCAGCAGAGTCCCTCCGTCCTGCGCCTCCGCCGAGACAAATCCACCCCGCCCTCGCAGCGTCCACGATTCACCCCACGCCGCCACCTTGCGGATGAAGTGTTCATACCGATCCGCCGCATCCAGGTTCAACGCGTCTCTGAATTCGTCTTCGCTTGGACTATAGTTCACGCCTGCTCCAAAACTCTTGTCCCTATGACAAACTTGGGTGCCCCATTCATGACGCGCCTTTTGCGTCATGAGTGGGCTAGCCCAAATTTGGGTGCCCCATGTCTCGCTTCTGAGACATGGGAGCGGGCTTCGCTTTACACCGGTCTAACTGAAAACAGGCACCGACCCCTAGAACACAATCCGCCCCGTCAACTCCAAACTACGCGCCCCCGCACCCTCCGCCGTCTGCAGCGCAGTAATCGACCCAAACCCCGATGAATCCAGTTGCATATTCGGTGGTTCGTAGTTGCGATGGTTGAACACATTCGCGGCCTCAACGCTGAGTTGCAGCTTCGATCGCTCGTGCAGAGTCACGCTCTTCATCAGCGAAAGTGAAAAGTTTGCCGTGCCGGGTCCAACCACCCCTCCCACTGGAGCATTGCCGAACCGGCCAATCCCCGTCCCATCCGGATTCTGCAGATTCAAGTAGGGAAATGCCGCCGGATTCAACCATTGCGTTGTAGTTCGCTGCGGTGCATACACCGATACATCTGTAAGCTGATCGGTCCGTGCCTGCCCAACGGTCGTCAAAATATTTGTATTCGCAGGGTCCACCGATTGCTGATATGGCGTGAGGAAAGGCCCCGACTGCAAAACAATGACGCCGGCAAGCTGCCAATCGCCGACGAAGCCATTCATCGCTCCGCCTGAGGACATCCACCTCTTCCCGCGTCCGAACGGCAAATCATAAACCCACGTAGTCAGAAACCGATGTTTGCGGTCGTAAACGACATTGCCATAATCGAGCCCCGGATTAAACCGCGTCGTCAGGTACGATCCGCCCGCCACCGCAAACGCATTCGGCGTAGCGCCCCCGGCATTGGATAGATCCTTCGTCCAGGTATAGCTGGAGTCGAAGGTAAGCCCCTTGCCGCTTCGCCGCGAGACCTCAAGGGTGCCACTGTTGTAGTTGCTCTCCGCGAGGTTTGTCACGCTTTGAATAATGCTCCAGTCGGGATAGGCCAGATTCGCGGAAGCAGCCGTGTAGCCGATCGTGTTCGGCTGCACCTGGTTGAGATCAACCATGGCTTCGAGATTCGACCCGTGACTTCCGGTATACGAAAGCCGCATTCCGATGCTGTGTCCCAGGTCCTGCTCCAGCGTAAGGTTCCACTGCTGGACGGTTGGATCGCGATAGTGAATCGGAAACGCGTAAAAGAAGCCGGCCGTTCCCGTGGAACTGACGGCGCTCGAATCAAATGGATCTTGAAAGCTGAGCACCGGCGATATGCCGTCTTGTTGGTAGCCCTGGTTGTACGTTCCTACGTTGCTTGACGCCACCGCCCACCCCGACACCAGCGAAAATCCCAGCGGAGACTCAATGAATCGTCCCCAGCCCCCGCGCAATACAGTTGTGTCCTTGGCAAAGGGGCGCCACGCAAATCCAATGCGTGGTCCCAGGTCCGTGTAATCCGTGTAGCGCAGCACTGAAGGAATCCCCACCTGGGCCGCGGTCAAAATCGGCGTCGGCGCAATGGCCGCTTCGAGGTCGGTCGACGCATTGGCCAGCGCCTTTGCATCCGACACCACAACCGCTCCGGCCACCTGTGTCTCGCCGTCCGTACCTGTCCCCGTCCAGTCCGGCATAAACGCTGCGGTGTTCTGATGCGTCTCTTTGAGCGGAGGGTGCAGTTCATAGCGCAATCCAAGATTCAACGTCAGGTTCGATGTCACACGCCAGTCGTCCTGTCCATAAAACGAATAGGAGTATCCCAACCCATCCATAGTTGGATTATTCGTAGTGCTCACTGACGTGTAATCGGGATAGCCCAGCAGAAAAGCAGTGTAGGGATCGCCAATCGCCATCCCCACGCTCGATGAGCTATTGAACACATACCACCCGGAACGATAGTTGCCGAATACGTTATCGTCATGATCGGCGAGCCGCTTGAAGTCCGCGCCGAATTTGAATGTGTGCTTCCCTTTTGTCCACGTCACATTGTCCAGCGCCTGAATAATCTGCCCCCGCTGCACTCCCGGATTCCCCGCTCCCGTTGACATGAATCCATTGATCAGCACCTGCGGCGCCGCAGAGTATTCGGTGTTCGGCTGCGGCACCGCCGTGATCCCCGTCTGCGCTAACAGCTCCGTCGTGGAGTAGGACTGTGTCTCCGACGTGTGCTGCTCATTAAACCCTGCGCGAAACTCGTTCAGCAGGTTCGGCCTGAACACATAGTTGTGCGCAAATGTCAGCCCCTCGTCGATCTCCGGCGTGTTGTAGCCGCCCTGCAGCGGGCTTCCCGCTTCGGCGCAATAGGTAAAAGTGCAATCGGCGGACGGCGCGGTAATCACCTGACGATTCTTGTAGCTGAAGCGCGCAAACATCGACTGCTTGTCTGAAACATTCTTGTCGAGCCGCACATCGCCCTGGTTCGATGAAATCGGCGAAGGAAAATTGATCTGGTAGTTGTTTGCATACGCTGAAGCTGGCCCCAGATTCGGAACCGGCATCAGGTAGGTCAGCAGATTCGCCGAAATCGCGCTCACCGGCACATGCGCCGGATCAATTGGAGTAACTCCGTCCGGCTGATAGATCGCGCTGACTTCCTGCCCTGCCAGGTAATCGGTCAAATTGCCGTTGCGCATGTCCATTGACGGCACGCTCAGCAGGATCGGCGTTTCGCGCGGCAACCGCAGTCCCTCATAGCTGATAAAGAAAAACCCCGGGTTCTGCTTCGAAAACAACGGCTTGAACCGCAGCGGTCCGCCCAGCGTAGCCCCAAAGTCATTCATGATGATCTTCGGTTTTGTCAGGGTAAACGGGTCGCCTGCGTTGAAAATCGTGTTCTGCAGATTCTCAAAGGCTCCCCCGTGATAGTGCAGCGTTCCCGCCTTCGACACGGTGGTGATATCGGCCACACCTGAAAACTCAGCAGTGTTGTTCGACTCGCTCACCCTGATCTCTTCAATCGAGTTGAACGACGGAAACATCTCGTTCACCGGCCCCGAATACTCAACCCCCACCGACGAAATGCCATCGACCGTCACGCTTAACAGAGCCGCCGTCGTGCCCATCACCGACAGGTTCCCGGTGTCATCCGTCTGCACCCCCGCTTCAGTAGTCAATGTAGAAACCGGGCTCGTCGATCCGGTTGATCGCGAATAAATCGCTACTGGCAGACTCACCAGTTCATCGCCGATCTTGGTTTCAGCCAGGTTCGACACTTCCGTCGTAATTACGGGCACGGCCGAACTATCGTCGACCACCACCGTCTGCACTTCTCCGCCGATCCGCATCGTTGCATCGGCGCGACGAGTTTCGCGCGCCGTCAGTCCGATTTCCGGCATCGTCTGCGCCTGAAACCCCGGCGCGCTGATCGCAATCTTGTACGCACCCACGTCGATGTTGCGGAACGCGTAGTTGCCGCCCGCGTCGGTCACTTCCGTCCGCGTCGCGCCCGTACCTGCGTTGGTTAGCGTCACCTGCGCTCCCTGGATCTCCGCGCCGCTTGCATCGTGCACCGTGCCCAGGATCGAACCATATGTGGATTGCGCAATCATCGAAGTCGACACGAGCACAAACAAGCAAGTTATAAGAAAGACTTTCAGTGCAGCGGCGCGCCACTTCGGCGCAAGGGAGAAAACGGCCATCAAAATTCCTTTCGACACATATCCCGCAAGCGTTTTGGCTCTTTTTCTGTCAGGGATTTGCCTATTTAAATGTAATGCTTGCGTACCGGCAAAATCCGCGTTTTTAAAAAAATCCTTCCGGGCACGAGGTCATTTGCATTCTCTCCGAACCCAGCTATCTCTGCGCGTCCTGCTGCTGTCGCTCCGCCTTGACTTCATCGCCAAGATGGAGCACAGCACCATGAGCCTGAAGTGTCCTTTGCAGCATCGCAATCGGCACATCCTGCACTGCGGAATGGCGCTCCACGGCAAGCGCCGCCGCCGCGCCCGCGGCCTGCCCGATAATCATGTACTGCGGTTCCATACGCACAGATGAGTACGCGGCGTGGCTCGCCGACAAGACACACGGGCACCAGCAGGTTCTGCGCCTGTTCGCGCTTCGGTGTAATGCTCCGGTATGCAATTTCGTACGGCTCTACCGGCACTTCGACATTCCCCTCGTTCTGCACGGAACCGTCCGGCATAGCCACACGCTCAATATTGTGCGAATCGCTGTTGTACGATCCCATTCCAATCGAATCGCTCTTTGAACGCTCCGTCTGTAGATCCGATTGCCGCATCACATACGCGCCTACCATGCGCCGCCCTTCGCGAATATAGAGCTGACGAGGCCAGTGATCCGTATCGGCAAACTCATCTTTCGGCAGACCCCACTCTTTCAACTCCTCCCGCAATGTCTCCGGCACGCTCGCATCGTGCGAAAGGAAATACAGCAGCGACTCCGTATAAAGCAGATGCTCCCGCCAGATTTTGGCCTTCTCTGCATAACTCGCTTCGGGATAGGTCCAGCTGTGCCCGATGTAGTCCGTCGAGATCGGCCCGTTGTTGTTGAAGTCCGCCTTGTGATTCCGAATCAGAACGGGAAGAAACAAATCCTGCACCCTCGGCGCTCTTCCAACATGCTCCTCAAATTCGTCGAGATACTGCTCCAGCAACGCAAATCGCGCTCGATCGTATCCGTCTGGTTTCGGGAACGGCAGCCGGTTCGCGGCATAATTCGTCAGAATCAGACGGAAATTGTAAGCCTGCACTTTCTTGTCGCCCGATCCCGCTGGCGCCAGTGGTCCAGCATCCACCTCCGGCAACAAATGATGCTGAGTGTCATACGGCGACATCGCCCAGCCGAATTGGTGCCCCGGCGTATGTTCACGGACACCCGCCAGGTCTTCGCCATACTCCTCCGCACTTTCGCGGCCCCACGTGTAGCTCACGTGCGATTGCGCCATCAGCTCGCCTTCGTAGCTGCAATCGGCAAACACCGCGGCCTGCCAGCGTTTCCCGTCCTGCGTGGTGATCGCGACGATGCG
Organism: uncultured Acidobacteriaceae bacterium; assembly: GCA_963802565.1. Classification (GTDB taxonomy): domain Bacteria; phylum Acidobacteriota; class Terriglobia; order Terriglobales; family Acidobacteriaceae; genus Telmatobacter. The sequence continues at coordinate 168,412 of CAWDJR010000025.1, forward strand.
TCCGCCCTGCATCTCCACGCCGTTCTTTTCACGCAGACGTTCATGAAGCCGCACCTTAACGCCGGTGATCTTCACCATGTCATTGAAGATCGCCTCATCCACACGCGGCTCTGAGAGCCAGTTCTTTCCGCGCTCAAGATCGTTCGCCCCATAGTGCGCAGCCGCCTTCATATAGAAGGCGCGCGCATACCCGCCGATGATCGCAGAATGCCCGATGTCGGTAGCCGACAAGCCGCCTGTCACCATCCCACCCAGGTGCGCGCCTGGTTCCAGCAGCACTACACGCAGCCCTTCACGTGCCGCCGAATACGCAGTAATCACCCCCGAAGCGGTCCCGCCATACACAACCAGATCGGCGTGCCGCAGCTCACCATCCTTCGCCTGTCCCCAACCATGCAGGACAACGAAGCTCAGTACCCATCCGAAAGATATCCAAACAGCACCGCGGCCCAGTTTCATCGCTCCAGTCTCGCCGCCCCATCCTCAACCGCGCAAATCCGCCGCCGCAAAAATCAAAACTGTCTCACTCAAGGGGTTCACCCCACACCCTGTCAACAGGTCAGCCACAATGCGATTCGCTAACCCCCTCATTCCAATGCCCAAAAAACTTCAACCCATTTGCAGATAATTTCGGCACGTTAGCGCACAATCGCATTGCGATGAACTCTCATTCTCAATTCGCCGAAGCGATGCACGTCATCGGTTCATCATCCTGCTCAAAGCCCGACCCCATCATCAGTTGCGAGATGCTTCTGAGAGTCCGGCAGGGTACCCCCACCCCCCCTAATAAATTTGCAGTTTTCCACAAAACATTTGCAGGAAATTCCGCTGACCAATGCGGACCTTTTCAATCCGACTTTACTGTTAACTGTCCACTGATTTGACTTGAGCCCCGCCAAGGACTACATATGAACAATTCCTCACGGAGAATTCATGTCCAGATTGCTCTTCACCTGCTGCCGGCACAGCGGAGCCGGGATAGCCTCCACCACGATCGAACAACGCGCTGCCGTCAGGGAGTCGTCGTGAGATCCATTTGCTGCATTCCTGTCATTGCACTGCTGCTGATTTCCACGCTCTGCAAAGCGCAGCAAGCAACCAAAGAGGAAGATGGCGTCTGGGCGCGCGAACAGGCGTATTGGCATGCCGTGCAGACCGACAATCTGCAGGACTATCGTGCGTTGTGGCGCGACGATTTCCTCGGCTGGCCCAGCACCAGCGCGGATCCGGCACGCAAAGCGCACATCACTGACTGGATTACCGCATACACCAGCAAGGGAGGACACCTCAAAAGCTACACGCTGGAGCGGTTGTCCGTGCAGGTGAGCGGCGACATGGCCACGACCACCTACCGCGCCCGGTCGACGTGGGTAACCCCGGACGGTGCAGAGCAGAGCGGGGTGAGGCGAATCCTGCACACCTGGCGCCGCGGGCCTGACGGAAACTGGCTGATTTTTTCCGGAATGAGCGCGCCCGTAAACGCGGACGGCAAATAAGAAATACCAGGTCCCGATTCAGGGACCTGGGAACATCTGGATTCTCTACTTCTGCGGCGCTGCCGACGGCGTTCCGCTCGGATGGTCGTGTGGCCCTCCGTGCATCTGGGCCTCCATCTCGTCCAGCTTCTTCTTCTGATCGTCGGTCAGGAACTCCCGCATTTGTTTGTCCGACTTCATGAACAGCTCACTCATGGCGGCATGCCGTTGATCAGTCGACAGATTCTGGTCGTCGTTGAGCTTCTGCGAACCGTCGTGCATCTCCTGCAGGATCGGCCTCGCTTTGTCTTGTTGATCGGCAGTAAGCGCGAGTTTCTCGCTTAGCACCTTCAAATGCTGTTCAACGGGGGCAACCGCGACGGTATGCGCATCGGGGCTGACGGTGGTTTGTTGCGCCCCCGCGCTCAGCGCAAACATCAACACGGTTCCTGCTGCAAGCAAACGAACTCGATTCATGGGATATCTCCTTTTTTCGTTCGGCGAACCGCGCGATTCAGCCTATGATTCGCACTGTAGCTTTTAATGACAACCGCGTCGAGGGGCGAACCGGCGTTGTTGAACAAAGAGGCGGCAATTGTCCATGAACGGGTCCGAAAAAGTGCGTTCCACAGTGCAAAATCGTACTGCGCAGAAGAAGGACAAGCCACAGCGCAAGCCTGATGCGCGCGTGCGGCGCACTCGCGATCAACTCGGCATCGCGCTCATCGAGTTGATCCAGGAGAAGCCTATCAATGACGTCACGGTGCAGGATGTTCTGGATCGATCGGGCGTTGGCAGGTCGACGTTTTACCTGCATTATCGCGACAAGGACGACCTGCTAGTCAGTCAGCTTGAAATGTTTCTTGAATTTATGAGCACCGTGCTCAGCGTTCGCAACGACAAGTCGAATCGAGTGGCGCCCGTGACGGAGATGTTTGAGCACATCGGCAATCAGAACAAGCTCTATCGCGTACTCTTCGATTCCGGCCACCTGAAGGACTTCTTCGATCTTGCCGAGGGCTACTTTGCGCGTGGCATTGAGCGCCGCCTTGCTGAATCCGGAAAGTTCGCGAAGATTCCGAAGCGGGAACTGACGGCACGCGCATCTGCATTATCCGGAAGCTTGCTCTCTCTGCTGCGCTGGTGGCTCGATCGCGGCGAGAAAGAGACGCCGCAACAAATGGACGAGATGTTCCACCGCATGGTGTGGACCGGCCTGCAATAAGGTCCAATCATTACCCGTCCACTGCACATTGCCCACTGTTCCCTGTTCACTGTTCCCTGAACCAGCGCTATACTCGCCGCATGCAACAGAGGCGCGGCTGTCTCACAATGCTGGGTGGTTGCCTGATGAAGCTGGTGCTTTTCAGCATTGCCGCATGCGCCTTTTTCTGGGTCATCCTTGTTGCGCTGAACCCCTGGGCCCTGCACATCGGCGGACGCTCCACACCGCTGCTCTACTGGCATGGATCAGGCACACTGGTATCGAAAGACGGCAAGAGCTATCCGCTGTATGTGTCGTTCTGGCCGGGAAAACCTGGGAAACATGGCGGTGGCCGGCGCGAAGGCAAGATCTGGAGCGCCGACCTGAAAGGCACGGGCTGGCTGTGCGTTGCGCCGGGGTCGGTAGAGCGCATGGATATGAGCGGCACAATGTACGGCGGCTACACGAGCAGCGAGAACAGCCTGTTTGACTTCCGGTTTCTGGAGTGGCAGAAACCGTTCCAGATCAACTACCACAATCGCGGCTATTTCGATGTGGCCGGAGGATGGCACGGGCCCCTGCTGGTAATGGATAGGCCAAACGAGCAAGGCATCAAGCTCAACACCGGACCTTTCATCGATAATGCGACGGTCACGCTGCACTGGGCGAGCTACGAAGAGTTTGAAGCGGCGTGCCGCAACAAAGCGAGCGGGGCGGGACAATGAGAATATTGGGCTCGAAATGACACGGGTAGGATTCACGAACCTTACACAAAGCTGCACCTGCGGAGTGTCCCATGTTGAAGAACAATGTCACGATCATCGCTGTATCGTTTCTGATTGCGGTTGCCCTTCCCGGCGCCGTCTCTCGCGCACAAGCGCCGGCGGAGAAGACTCTTTATCCGACCATGGCTCCTGTCGATCAGTATTTGATTCCCGACGCGAATTCTGAAATCGCGCTCGCGCGCAGCGGTGCGCCCGCTTCTATTTCGGATGGAGCCGAGGTGATGGTGCTCGGACGACAGGGATACACAACCGCAGTGAAAGGCACAAATGGTTTTCTCTGTATCGTGGAACGATCATGGGGCGCCACGACGGATGACGCTGAGTTCTGGAATCCCAAGATTCGTTCGCCCATTTGCTTCAATCCATCGGCCGCGAGGACGTTTGCGCAAATCTTTCTGATGAAGACCAGGCTGGTACTGGCCGGAAAGTCGAAGGCGGAGATCGTCGCCGCGACCGCATCGGCACTAGACAAGAAAGAGTTGCCCGCGTTGGAGCCGGGAGCGATGTGCTACATGATGTCGAAGCAGCAGTACCTGAACGACCGCGGCATGAGCTGGCATCCGCATGTGATGGTTTTTGTTTCGGGCGACGCGGAGAAAAGCTGGGGCGCCAACGTGGAGGGCTCGCCGATTATCGCCGCCAATGACCCTGAAGAGCGGGTAACGATTCTAATGGTCCCGGTGTGGAAGTGGTCCGATGGAACGCCAGGCCCGCCTGCGCACTGAGCTTTAGTAGCAAGACACGGCGCACCCCGGATCAATCACTTGCCAATTATATCCAATACATGAAACCAATCCGGTTTCTTGGAGACTCGCTGAAGGCTTTGCGCGATTTTCCCAGGGATGCTCGCCAGAATGCTGGCTACCAGTTGGAAATGGTACAGGACGGAAAAGTGCCCCACGACTCCAAGCCCATGCCCTCGATTGGCAAGGGAGTCGAGGAGATTCGCATCTGGGATGAGTCAGGACTTACCGGGTGATCTACACGGCGCGGTTGAAGGACGCGGTGTATGTCCTACATACGTTCCAAAAGAAGACTCAGGCGACATCAAAACGCGATATTGAAACAGCCAAACGGCGATTCGAGGAACTGATACGAGGTCTCCAATGAGCAAAGCAAGGATCAAGACTTACGCAAGCGTATGGGACGCGATTGCCGACGCGCCTGAAGAGGCAGCCAATCTGCGGATGCGCTCGGCACTGATGCAGCAGATCACGAAGTTGGTTGAGCGCAAGGGATGGACCCAGTCCGAAGCCGCGTCGCGTTGCGGTATCTCCCAGCCGCGCGTCAACGATCTGCTACGCGGACGGATCGCGCGCTTCTCGCTCGATGCTCTTGTCAATATCGCTGCCGCACTGGGGCGAAAAGTCACGGTGAAGCTGGAAGATGCTGCGTGATTGAGGTTCGTTACATCCCAGGTCTCAGAAGCGAGACCTGGGCAACAGGCACCCGCACCTGGCTTGCTCAAGGTGTGGGAAGGCCCAGAAACTTGAACGGCTCGGAAGGCTTGAAGTCTTTCGCGGCGTTCCCTGAGAAGACATTTTTCTGGCCCTTGCCGAGATCCAGCTTCATCACTTTGCCGGTTGCTTCAGAAAAATCGACGTCGTGGAGATTGACCCAGAAGGTATTGGGCGAGAGTGCCGATTCGAAATAGTAGACGAGGCGCTTCTGGTCGCTCACGGTGCGCCAGCGGGTTGAAGAGATGTTGGGTTGATCGGGCGTGGAAATCCCATAGGGAACCGATGCATTGCGTATGACGCTGAACGCAGTGGCGACGGCGATGGCCTGATCGTCGGATTTGGGAATGGCGTTGATATAGAACGAAGCCCGCGCGAACCGGTCGGCAGCGCGATTGGTGCCGGGCAGCATCACCGTCCCGCCAATCTGTTTCCAGTACTCATTGAGGGCGAGTTGCTCATCGTAGGCGGGCGAATTGGTCATCACCTGAAACTGTTTGCCGTGATGGATGACCTGTTTGCCGTTCAGGTATTCGACGATCGCGCTGTCGCCGCTTGAATCGGAGATGGAGAAATGCAGGGTAGCGAGCCGGTCCTGTCCGGGCACGTTGGCCGTGACGACCAGGAACGGTTCCTGTTCAAGCGCCGAGACAGCTTCGTTGACGCTTGCGTAGTTGTCTAGCACATATTGCGCCCATGCGGAGATGGCGAGGCCTGGCTTGCTGGAATCGTGCTGCGGGTAGACAGATTCGACAAGCCAGAGCGCGTTGACGACCACGCCTTTCTCGTTCATTCCATCGGTCGTGGAGATGTCGTAGCCGGAGGCGATGACACTGCCGTACTTTGAAGTCCACTGGATCGAATGCGGGCCAACCTCGCCGTTTCGATGCATGCCACGGGGAAGAATCCAGAGATTGGTCAGGACATCTTCGGCCCAGTCCATGGAGCGGACAGTGATGACGTCGCCGTTGGAGCCCAGGTAAACAGCCCGCGTGCAGGCCGGGGCCAGCGAAGGGCTAATGATGCCAATGCAGAGCGCAGCGGAGAGCAGACAGGGCGTGCGCAAAAGACGGGGGATGTGTCGCATAGATGACTCCTCTGAAGGGTTGGGGGATGAGGAATGTGACGAGGTGGCCGAGATATGATGCGTGCGGAAGCGAACGAGAGAAGTATAGCCTTTGACCAGTTCTCTACGCAGTGATGCGACTTTTTTACTCTCGCAGTCCTCCCGGTGTCATCTTGAGCGGAGCGGCTTGGGGCCCCGTGAACCTGCAAGGTTCATGGGGTAAGCGGAGCGAAGGATCTGCTTCTTACGCCATTCGCGAAGTCGCCAGATACGGAAACCACGGCTCGCTCAGATCTTCCCAGGTCGCGTTTGCCAGTTCAATAAGAGCGATCTTTCTGACCCGTGTCCATCCCTTGATTTCCTTTTCGCGTTGGATCGCGGCGCTCACTTCGCTGAAACTCTCAAACCAGACGAGACGGTTGCAGTTGTATCGCGCGGTGAATCCGGGATGTGTCTTCTGCTTGTGCTGGAAGACGCGTCGGCGCAGGTCGCTGGTGACGCCGACGTAGAGCGTTCTGCTTCTGCTGGCGAGGATGTATGCGAAGTAGAAGCGGTCGTCCATTGGTGGAAGGGTAACGAAACGGTTGCGAGTGGGAGGTGTTTGCGGTCACGGTGGTGTGCGAGAAGCAGATCCTTCGCTCCGCTTACCCCATGAACGCTGTGCGTTCACGGGGCCCCAAGCTGCTCCGCTCAGGATGACACGGGCTGGGGTGGGTGGAATCCGAAGGGTAGCCAATGACACAGACATGGCGGACCGATCGGTGGTATCAAGACGCACATGAAGGAACTAACTGCAACGTTTCATTCTGAGGTTTTCAGGCCAGTTGTCACTCTCGTCATTCCTGGATTCTACGCAATTTCGACCTTCTCGATCGTTTTCTGGCAGCGCGCCCCGGGTCTTCGCCACTACGTAAGCGATTTCCCCGGATTAGCCACTACGATCATGGTTCTGACTGTTTTAACCGTCGGCTTGTTGCGGAGGAAATAGGAGCACGACTTGAAATCCATTTCGACAAAGTCCTGGAGAAAACCGAGGGCTATAAAGAGCATACCGAAGAGTGGTTTGCCTACCTTAGGCTCGCATTGGATACGGGAGCCGATCGGTCACCGATACCTGAGGTCACTTGTATTGAGGCTCAAATTCGAGCTTGGAATGACAATCGCCTCAGCCCCGTTCGTGATTGGAGGATTCTTCCTCCAAATTCCATTGGTTTGGCGATTAGCGTTGCTTGGAGGCTCGACACTGACTGGCGATCTACCTCTGGCTAGAGGCGAAGAGTAGCGACAAAACCTAAGCGATCTTCGACGAGAGATGCTCAAAAAGAATTGGGAACCGCAGACAAGAGACCAAGCCGCGCACTAGAACGTATTTGCAACTAAGATTTTGCCATTGCGCTGCAACGCTCGATATTTGTATCGATCCACGAACGAGCCTTCTTCCTATCCTCATCTGAATTGGTTTGTTCGGCCATGTCCATCAATAGAAATCCGCTATTGAGGGAAGTGAATCGAGTCATTATTTGCATGATTCGTTCTCCGGAATGATTGGCAAATAAATCGAACCCTTTCGATTCAAGAGCATGACTTCGACTGCCATGAAAGCCAAGCTTATTCCTAAACAATCGAAGGTCGTTCCGAACTGGGATGACCAATGCTTCAAGTGCGGCAATGGCCTTTTCTTCTCCCGGCCATTTCTTCCGCCAAATACGGAATGCATCTTGTCCGTCAGCTGAGTCCTCGATCAAGCTGTAAAAGAACGAATAAAGTACAGACATCATAGTTGGGATCATCTCAGTCGTAATCGTGGAGTCCTGCACTTGGATTTCATCAACTTGTTTGGCACCGCAACTTGGAACGTAGTCGGCCAGTCAATAGGTCGGAGTATACGAAACGAATGTTTTGAAACGTATAATGCACTGATGAACAGATAATGCTCTTCATTAATGTCCGGCATTCAACCACCTCGTTTGGACGAGTGGACTTACCTTGCAAATCTGCTTAGGGCAAGGGACCTATCCCACCAGCACGCTCTTTGCCAGCATTTGCTTGATGCCGCGGATGGCTTGTCTTGTGCGTTCTTCGTTTTCGATGAGGCTGAACCGCACATGCCCGTCGCCATAGTCGCCGAAGCCGATGCCGGGAGACACCGCTACTTTGGCTTCGTTGAGCAGGAGCTTTGAAAACTCCAGGGAGCCGAGGTGCTGGTACGCTTCGGGGATTTTGGCCCAGACGAACATTGTGGCTTTCGGGCTTGGGACGGCCCAGCCGGCGCGGTTCAGGCCTTCGATCAGGACGTCGCGGCGGCGGCGGTAGTTTTCGCGGATCTCGGTGACACAGTCCTGCGGGCCTTCGAGGGCGAGGATGCTGGCCACTTGAATCGGCGTGAAGGTGCCGTAGTCGAAGTAACTTTTTAATCTTGCGAGGGCGTTGACGAGGACGGGATTTCCGACCATGAATCCTACGCGCCAGCCGGGCATGTTGTAGGACTTCGACAAAGTGAAGAACTCGACGGCGACATCTTTGGCGCCGGGGACCTGGAGGACGGAGGGCGGCTTGTATCCATCGAAGCCGAGGTCGGCGTAGGCAAGGTCGTGGATGAGGTGGAATCCGTATTCGCGAGCCAGCTCAACCAGCCGCGCCAGAAACGGCAGATCGACGCACTGCGTTGTAGGGTTCGACGGGAAGTTGACGATGAGGGCCTTGGGGCGCGGCGTCATGCGGGGGATGATGGACTCCAGCTCCGCCAGAAACTGGTCGCAGTCGTGGACAGGGACGCTGACGACGTGGGCTCCGGCGATGACGGGGCCGTAGATGTGGATGGGGTAGCTCGGATTGGGGACGAGGACGGTGTCGCGCGAGTCGAGGATGGCGAGGCAGAGATGGGCGATGCCTTCCTTGGAGCCAATGGTGACGATGGCTTCGCTGGCGGGGTCGAGATCGACGTCGTAGCGCGACTTGTACCAGTTGCAGATAGCCTTGCGCAGGCGCGGAATTCCCTTGGACACGGAGTAGCGATGGGTGACCGGCTTCTGCGCCGCCTCGATCATCTTGTCGACGATGTGTTTGGGCGTGGCTCCGTCGGGGTTGCCCATGCCGAAGTCGATGATGTCTTCGCCGCGGCGGCGGGCGTTGACCTTTAATTCTCCGGTGATGTTGAAGACGTAGGGCGGCAGGCGCTGAATGCGGCTGAATTCTTCCATGATGGAATCAGTTTACAGTGGGCAGTGAACAGTGATCAGTGAAGAAACGTCCTGAGTAACAAGGAAGTGCAGGTCCCTTCTCTCGCCCGCCGAGACCGCCAGTGCCACCCTTTTTCACTGTCCACTGTTCCCTGTGCACTGTTCACTGCATCTTCAGCACCACGCGGAATCTGGCTTTGCCGGACATCATTCTTGCGTAGGCTTCTTCGGCTTTTTCGAGAGGGTAAACCTCGTTCATGGATTTGACGCCGGTAAGGGCGCTGAACTTGAGGGTGTCTTCGGAATCCATGCCGGTGCCGGAGGGCCAGCCGGCTACCGTGCGGCGGCCGAGAAGCAGTGGGAAGGGATTGATGGTGATGGGGCCGTCTTCGGGCGCGCCGACAACGATGAATTTGCCTGCGGGGGCGAGGCCGTCGATGACCCAGGCAAGTGCTTTGGCGCTGGTGACGGTAGAGAGGATGATGTTAGCGCCGCCGATCTTCTGCAGTTCCTTGGCTGGGTCCTGCGACGTGGTGTCGATGTAGGTGTGCGCGCCAAGTTGCTTGGCGAGAGGAGCTTTGTCTTGTCCGCGAGCGACGGCGATGGTGCGGTATCCGGCCTGGGCGGCGTATTGGATGGCGAGGTGGCCGAGTCCGCCGATGCCGACGATGACGACAGTGTCGCCGGTGCGCGCGCCGGAATTGCGGAGTGCGTTGAAGGTGGTAATACCGGCGCAGAGCAGCGGGGCGGCGTCAGTATCGGCAAGTTCGTCGGGCATGAAGGCGAGGGCGTTGGCGGGAGCGATGACATAGTCGGCATAGCCGCCGTCGTAGTTGATGCCGCTGATCAGCTGGTTTTCGCAGAGGATGAAGTCGCCGCGGCGACAAGGCGGGCAGTAGTTGCAGTGGCCGCCGTGCCAGCCGAGGCCGACACGCTGGCCGGGCTTGAACAGCGGAACGTCGGGGCCAACTGCATCAACGACCCCGGCTATCTCATGGCCGGGGGCGCGGGGATATTGCAGACCTGGCCAGTGACCTTCTTTGGTCAGCGAATCACTATGGCAAACGCCACAGGCGTGGACACGGATGCGAACGTGGCCGGAGCCGGGCTCGGGAAATTCTTTTTCGACGAGTTGGAACGTACCGCCGGGGGCGGCGACCTGCATGGAACGGCCTTTTACGGTTGGCATGGGGAAGTCTTCTCCTGCGGCTTGGATGGTGCCAGGTTGTGGAAGTCGCAAAAGATTGGCTAGCCAGCTCAGGGTTCGGGGTTGGATGAGGCTTCGGCGTGGGCCAAAACGATTGAGGACTTTGCGGCGGCCTGGTCGAAGTAGCCTGTGAACCGTTGCGGCTCGTCGGCTTTGTAGGCGGCAAGATTGTGGGCCCAGCGGAAACCGATGGGCTGGTACTGGAGCTCCGCGCTGACGTGGACAGGACCGGCCGTGGCGGGAATGCTGTAGCGGGTGGTGGCGCTGCCGCCTGTGAAGGCGGGGTCGTCGAGCGCCTTGCCGCAGACGGCGATGTCAGGCGAGGCCGTGCGTTTGTCGAAGCCGGTGGGGAGGATGCGGTTGTCTTTCAGGTAGTGGGTGGCGCTTAGCAGAGCGGTGGTCACATGATCCTGCGCGTCGCCAAGGATGGGCTCGAAGATCTGGACCTGATCCGGTGCGGTGATGGTGACGTAGTGAGGCGAGTAGCGCGTTGCATCCGTGTCATTGAGGTTGCCCGCGATGGAGCCATCGGCATTGAGATGGCCGGACTCAAAGACGACGTGTCCGGATGCGTCGGTAACGGTGACGTGGAGCCATGCTCGACGCGATGGGTACGCGGTAGGGAGCTTGTGGCCGGAGAGATTCTGGGCGGTGACTGTAAAGGACAGGCGGCCGTTGGCGACGGCGAGAGCGCCAAGGGAGAGATGCGCGGCCTGCGACTGGAGGTAGGCGCGTGTCTCGGTCGAGGCCGCGATGAGTTCGGCGGGAGACGCGGCGACAGCGAGGTCATCGTGATGCGCGACGAGCAGGTCCTGCATGAAGAAGTTAGCGCCGGGGAAAGAGTGACGACGGAGGCCTTCGCGCGGCGCGCTGCCGAGAGTGGCGTCTGGCGCAGGACCTTCGATGGCGGGCATGTGGCAGGACTGGCAGGTCTTCTTATCGTGGTAGTCACTGTGTTGCCACTCGAGATATGGCATCTGCTCGGGGAAGCGGCCTGCGGGTTTTCCAGAGGCGTCGAGCGTGGGAGTGTAAAGGGTATGGCATGATCCGCAGAGTCCAGCCTGTTGGAGATGATCGGACTGGGTGACGGTAAGGCCCGAGGCGAGAGTGTGGATGGAAATGGAGCGTGCATCGGCCTCATAGGGACCGTAGAGCGGGCGCTGGTGCTGAGTGACGGGAGCCATGGTGAGATTGCCGTTGTAGGAGTCGGGCGTACCAAGTGATGCCGGCTCCGCCTGATGACAAACAGCGCATGCGACGCCGTCGGCGGCCGCGATATTGGCGTCATGTGCAGCATCGAGCGGCAAGCGGGATAAAATTGCGGTGTCGTGGCCGGCGGATTTGTCGATGAAGTGCTGCAGGGGCATGTGACAAGTGGCGCACTCGTTCTCAATGGTCGATGCGGCGGATGCGTGGTCCAGTGCCTCGCGGCGCACGCTGGCCTGCCAGTAAGGGTCGCGAGCGGAGTTGGCCATGATGCTGCCGCGCCACGGTGAGGCGATCGAAGCGTCCTGGCCTTTGGCGGTCTTGAGGTTGTTGTGGCAACCATAGCAATGATTGGAAATGGGGAAAGGCGACTGCTGCGCGCGAAGAGTGATGCGCGCCGAAATCATAACGGAAACCCACACAACCATGGAGAGCAGAGCACACTTCGGAGCGCGAAGAGACATTCGATTTCTCCCGGAGACCGCTACAGCCCCGGCATACAGCATATATAACGAGAGCGGTGGCAACGGAAATGACTTTGACTCCGCCACCGGAGACGCGGGCCGATTGGACCGGAGATACACACGATCACAGACTCTATACTTGAAGATGAGATGAGCACGTTCTTACCCGTAGATGAACAGATGGATCTGCTGCAGAAGGGCGCAGCGGAGATTATTCGCGTGTCCGATTTGCGCGAGCGCCTTGAAGAGAGCCGCAAGACGGGACGTCCGCTGCGCGTGAAGGCCGGCTTCGATCCGACTGCTCCGGACCTGCACCTGGGGCACACCGTGCTGATGCGCAAGCTGCGGCATTTTCAGCAACTGGGGCATACCGTAATTTTTCTGGTGGGCGATTTCACGTCGCTGATCGGCGACCCGACGGGACGCAACGTGACGCGCAAACCGCTGACGCGCGAACAGATTGATGCAAATGCCGAGACCTACAAGCAGCAGGTCTTCAAGATTCTCGATGAAAAAGTAACGGAGGTCCGTTACAACTCAGAGTGGTTGGGAAAACTTGGATACGAGGGCACCATCCGTCTCGCGTCCCACTTCACCGTTTCGCAGATGCTGGAGCGCGATGAGTTTCACAAGCGCTTTCAGGCGGAGCAGCCCATCAGCCTGCACGAACTCCTCTATCCCCTCATGCAGGCCTATGACTCGGTGGCTTTGGAATGCGACGTCGAGCTCGGCGGCACCGACCAGCGCTTCAACCTTGGCGCAGGCCGCGAACTCCAGCGCCAATACGGCCAGAAGCCGCAGATCGTGCTGATGACGCCGATTCTCGAGGGCCTGGACGGCGTGCAGAAGATGAGCAAGTCGCTGAATAATGCGATCGGCATCAACGAGCCGCCGGCGGAGATGTATGGCAAGCTGATGTCGATTTCAGATGAGTTGATGTGGAAGTACTGGGTATTTCTGACGGACCTTCGTCAGTCTGAGGTGGATGCGCTGCGCGCTGAGGTTGCAAGCGGTGCTGTACATCCGATGGACGTTAAGAAACGGCTGGCGCGAACGATCACGACGGGGTTTCATGGCGAAGAGGCCGCGCGGCATGCAGATGAAAACTGGGCACGGATGTTTCAGCAGAAAGAGACGACCGAGGATCTGGAAGAAGTTCACATTGCATACGCGGATCTGGTAAGCGCGTCGTGCCCGCCGGGAGAGTTGCAGATTCGCGTTTCCAAGCTGCTGCTGCAGACCGGACTGGCTACCAGCGGAGCCGAGGCTAGCCGCAAGCTTGCGGAGAAGGCAGTGAAGATTGACGGTGAGGTTGTCACGAACGCCGCGATTCCTGTGGACACGTTACCTGTGCGGCTAGTGGTGCGGTTGGGCAAGCGCGCGAAGGCGGCGGTAATTGGCGGGTTTGGCGAGGGCGTTTAGTGCAGCTTTCACCCGGCCCGATGAATCCCGCGTTGCAAAATCGGTCCATTCGATTGCGATTGAGCGATCTTTGACGCAGCATCCCTATTTCGCTGGACAAGTGAAATGCACTGGCGCCATACGATCAACGTTACGGCGCCGGCGAGTCACGGAAGGCAATGAACGCCCTCTGTGATTAAGAGCTTGCTTGAACAGGCCGCATTTGCGGTTTCTTCCAGCTACCGTTGAGGACTGTTTCGCCCGGAAGGTAGACGCGCAAGATGCAATAGAAGGGGCCGTCGGGTGCGGGTAGCCAGTTGGATTCCTGGGCTGTCGCGGGCTTGTTGTGGGAGATGTGAAGCGTAAGTGAGCCATCAGCGCTGTATTCGTAGGAACTGAGGTTGGTGGAATTCAGCAGATAACGTTTGAGTGGATTCGCCACCAGCAATTGTGATTTGCCATCGTACATGGTCAGCGACCAGAAAGCCTTGTTGGGCGGAAGTTGATCCTTGGCGAATTGCAGTTCATAGCTCGATTTCGAGGCGTTGAGCGGTTGGTGGCCGGCGTCGATAAAGTATCCGAAATAGAGTGCGTCCTGCTTTGAGTTACCGTAGAGGCCGAGCTTGGCTCCGACATAACGATAGAGGTAGTTGTCTTTGAGGAAGTCGCGCTTGCCGAACATGTCTCCGCTGGAGACTTCATCGGTGTTGATCTTCTTCATCACGGCGGCGACGTCGGCATCTGAATCCTTGATGCCGTCCTTGATGGCCTGTTGAATCTCCGGCGAGAACTTGCTGAAGTCGAAGGTCTGGCCGGGGCCGATGTTCAGTTTTGCGAAGCGGGCCAGCAGATCTTTCTCAGACGAGTTAGGCGGGCAGAATTGAAAGAGGAAGTTCACCAGCGGGAACATTGACGGGGAGGTGCTCATGTCGTCGGAGGGCATATGCCACTCAACGGCAGGAGCGGGAGGCGGGGTTGGCTTGTGGAGAAAAGAACTGAGCGTTTCGGCGTGATAACCGGCCTGGATCTTGTTTACGTTGGAGAGGTCAGCAAGGTTGAATAGCTGGGTGCGGAAGAGGCCGTAAGCGAACTGAGTCTCAGTGCGAATCACCGCTTTGACTCCTCCGGGTGTTGGACCATTCCAACCAGGACCTGCGATGACAAAAATTCCTCCGTCGTTGCCGAAGGCGCGCGTGCCGAGATAGGCAAAGTTGTAGGTGTAGAGATCGACAAGCTGCGTGGTGTAGTAGCGGTTCGCCTCGATCTTCGGCATGGTGACGACGACCGGCTCGGCGCGCAGATCCATCCAGAGGTAGGAATATGGAGTATCGGAGTTGGGAGTGACGACAAATTTGTCGTCAGGGGTCGCAACAGATTTGGAACTGTTGATGGTGTTGAAGTCGCCGCGATGATCGGGACTGTTCTTGTCGATAACTTGCTTGAACATCGTGTGGTAATTCATCACCATTGGGAAGCCGTAGATGTAGGCTTCCTTGGCGATGGCACGCGCGTCGGTAACGGAGAGAGCAGAGTCGGACGGTTGACCTGCTTTCGTTTCGCTAGTCGCAGATGGCATTATTCCCTCCCTGGGGGTTGGAGACTCACTTCGGAGATCTCAATTCGTGTTACTTGACTCTTTGCACCGATGGCGATTTCCACTTGTCTTCGAGGAGTTCCGGCTTGGGCCAGTAGTAGCGCATGGCCAACATGAATGGCGCATTCGGGGCAGGCAGCCAGTTCGATTCGTTGTCTTTTCCGGGAGAATCGGCCTGGATGTAAATTGTCAGGCCACCGTCGGCATCGGCCTTCAGATTCGGCAACATCGGCGAGTTGATAAGGTACCGGTTGATCGGGTTCTTCACAAGCAGTTGAGCGGGCAGGTTGTACATCGTCAGCGACCAGAATGCATTCACCGGCGGAAACTGTCCTTTTGCAAAGCGCAAAGTGTAGCGGTGCTTGCCGCCGTCGAGCGGCTCACCGTTGGAATCTTTGTCATAGATCGGATAGAGGGCCTCATCGCGCGAATTGGCGCCGATGCCCATCTGAGTACCTGTGGCGCGCGCAAGGTAGTTGTTCTTGAGATACTCGCGAGTCCCAAACAGCGTATCGGTCTTGCCGCCAGTCGCCGCGCGGCTAGCGTCGATTGCTTTCTGCCCGTCCGCGATTCCAGCTTTGAGAGCAGCCTGTACGTCGGGCGAAGGCGAGAGATCAAATGGCTTACCGGGCAAGATTCCAATGCCTTCGAATTGCTTTCGCAGGTCGACCTCACTGGGGTGCGGGCGGCAGACAGAATTGGAGCAGGTATGCCATCTGATCAAAGAATGCAGGGGAGGTTTGCTCGGCACGCGTGATCGGCTGGGGCCAGTTCAACGGCGGCGGAGATGGCGGCGCTGGCGTTTTCAGGAATTCGTGAAGCGGCTGTACTTTGTATGCGGCTTGAATGTTTTTTACGTTGGGAAGATCGTCTGGGTTGAATAATTGCGTGCGGCCGACGACGCTCACAAACTGGGTTTCGGCGCGAAACACTTTTGAGATATTCGCGGGCACTTCACCGTTCCATCCGGGCCCGGCGATCAAATAGGTTCCGCCATCGTTGCGCGTGGTGCGGCTTCCGATGTATGCAAAATTGAAGGTATACAGGTCCATCAACTGGAAGACGAAGTAACGGTTGTTATCCATCTTCGGAATGGTGATGACTTGCGGCTCCGCACGCAGATCGAGAATCGCAAACGAGTACGGCGTGTCGGAGTTGGGTGTGACGAATGCGGTGTCCTCAGGGGTAAAGACACGGGCAATGTTGAGGATGGAATTGAATGGGCCCTTGTATTGTGGGTTCCCCTTGTCAATCGAGAATGCGTGTATCACCGCATATTGCGCGACCATTGGAACGCCGTAGATGTAGGCGTCTTTCGCGATCGAGCGGACCATGGTTGGATCATCGGGGGATTGCGGCATCATTGACCTCCGGCGAACGATGGTCACAAAAAGCTCGCGGCGGGACAACTGTCATTTGTGACAGAGTGTCTTCTTAATCGTCGAACTATATTGTTCGCAAGATTGCGGTTGGTTCTAGAAGCGGAACAGATACGAGAACTTCACGAAGATCTGCTTGCCGTCGTTCAGGTAGTTGATCGATCGCGGAGGCACGGGATTGGCGGGATCGCAGGCTCCGTTGGACAGGCGATTGCACAGGGATGGGTCGAGGTTCTGCAGGTCGTTGTTGTAGCCGATGTAGAGCACCGTTCCAGGATGGGGCAGCCAGGTGAACAGCGCCTGGGTACCGATCTGCTTGGTGCGGAGTAAGGACGTCTCTGCGGGATTCACGAGCGTTGATGTGTATTGCGCAATGACACGGGCCGAAAGCGAGCGCGTGAACTGATAGTTGATCTTGGTACGGAAGGTCTGACTCTCATAGACAAAAGCACCATTTGCAGCCGAGTGATCCCGGTCAAGCAGATAGGTATTGTCTGCAGTCAAAGCCCTTACGGGCTGGATGGTAATGAGCGCCTCGACCTCCTGGGCATTCAGCAGCGAAGGCACGCCTCCCGCCACCGGATTGTAATTCACGTTCCCGGAACTGAGCGCCGTGACAAAAAAATTGAATTGCGAGAAAGGAGCTCCGCGCGCGGCTATCCCGCCAAAATTCTCAGTGAAATTTTCATTGTGGTCCAGCGGATATCCATCTTGTGGACCCAGGGTATCGGAGTTCTGCCCTAGTTGCGGCGCGATGATGGTATGACGTGCCAGTGTGACGTAGGGCGAAAAGGTGAAGTAGTGGTAGAGGCGATTTCCATGGTGATCCCATCCGAGAAGTGAGAGTCCATCGAGGCCAAAACTCTGAATTGATTTCTTCTTTGGATACCATGCATAGGTGGCATGGGTTTGATTGCTGTAGAGGTCGGTAGTCGGAATGAACCCGATCTGCGTTTGAAATCCGGTGCTGTAGTCCTTGTTAATGGTGTCGAAGTTGAAGGAGTGACCGGTGCGCTGAATCTCGAGATAGGCCGCGGGTCCGGCAGCGTAGGTCTGCGGAGTTCCGGGGTCGTTGGGACTCATGGTTGAGGATTCAACTACCTGGCCGGTTGCCGTCCAGCTTTTGCTTAGATATGCGGTGAAATCGAGGCCTCCGACACGATTCCATCCACCCCCGAATTCCCTGTCGGTATAGATAAGGCCCACGCTCGAGTTCCTGCCGAAATCCTGCGAGATACGGCCCACGATGTTGGTGGCACGCTGGAGATACAGCGGATCGCCCGGCGCATAGGTTTCACCCGGCTCTCGATCGTCAATGGCAAAGAAACCGAGGTTCGTGGATCCAATTTTTCCTGTCAGCCGAATGCCATATTCCGGATGCACGATATTACGCGTATAGACAAGCAGGATTGGCGTGGAAAAGTAGTTGGCATTCTCAAGAAAGAACGGGCGAAGTTCGGGAAAGTACACCGAGTACCGCTGGTTCACCGTGAATTGCGGCTGATCCGACTCCACGTCACTGAAGTCGGGATTGATGGTCCCGTCGAGGACGATGCTGTCTTTAATAATGAGCTTGGCTTCACCGCCACCTGTACCTTCGAGAGCTCTCGAACTCCAATATGGGTTCAGGGGATCGAGGCTGATGAGCTGGCGTTCATTCTGGCCGAGCACGTAGGGGTTGATTTGCAGGTTGTGGGAACCTGTTACTCCTTCGATGCCGCGCATGGTTGCTTCCTGGGTGAGCACGCCTGCCGTGCTGGTGGAGATGCTCGGCCAGAAGTCGATTTCGCTGTTGCGCGGCAGGTTGCGCTGAAATACCACGCCCCAGTCAGAGGCTGTGGCACGGAAGCGGAGGCTGCGGAATGGAATGGCGATCAGCGCCATCCACCCTGTGGACGTCACGCGCGCTTCTGAGTCCCAGACCTGGTCGAATGTGTAATCGGCGTCGCTGGTGAAGTCCACGCTCGGCGAATCGGTCCATGCCGCATCTGCCTGCACGCCGACCGGATTTACGGTGAACAGCACTCCCTTGCGGCGATCCTGAAAGGGGTCGAGGAGCACAGAGACGGTATCGTCGCCGCTGATGTTTTCACGCCGTGCAAGGTGACCGCGAATTAATCCAGGACGGTCATCATGACAAACAAAGACAAAGTAGATTGTGGACTTGGTGTGGGCGATCCATACATCGGTATTCTGAGTGGCGGGATCACCGTCGTTGGGAGTGTTTTGAATGAAACCGGTAACCTTGGTCAGCCGCTCCTTTAATCCCGGCTTAGGTTCCATGCCCTCGAAATCGGAAAGTCGAAGTGGCTGGGTGAGGAGCGGAATTTTGAAATCCGAAGGAGGGGACTCCTTGGGGATCTGCGGCGTGACTGCCGTAGGCTTGCTGTTTTGCGCAGCCCCAGAGAGTGCGCCGATGAGCGGCACACACAGAAGTAATCCAAGATGAAGTGCCTTTGCGCCCCTTCGGTACCTCATCCAGCTTGTTACGCCTTGGGCAAAGCCACACGAAGATGGCAGGCTGACGAAAATCATTCAAGAATCCCGGAAGATGTGTACGACGCAAAAACCTGGAGGGTCACAGAGAACTGAGTTATCACTGCGCGGTGCGAATATCTTTCGTCACAAGTCGGCGCTTTGGATCATTTAATGAATTTCCAGCGAGGCAGATCAGCAAATGTGTACGAATTAGGGGCAGCCTAAAAGAAGTGCGGAGAGGGCTGCTAAATTCATACGTATTATATATTTAATCCATCCAAAGCCATCATCTGCGGCGTTCGAGGTGGGGAGAACCATGTTCGGCATTGCCGGGTTGGTAATGGGGGCGTTCTGAAAGAGGCGAAGTTGAGCGCGGAGACCGAAACCGACGATTTTACTTCGAGAGGATTTCTTACCAGTGGCGAATCAGTGCGAATACGTGATTACGGTGGTGCAGGCTGCAGGTGACGATTTGCTCGGTTTTTCCTCTGTCGAATTGGGGTCAAGTCATTGAAAACAAGTTCACGCGCTTTACAATTCGAGCACATTAGCTTCCGAGAACGGCAATCCGCAATGTCCGATAAGCCTACTTTAGAAAGCCGAAATTTCCTTGAGCAGGCGACCGTGGGCATTGTCCACGCTACCCCGGAGGGACATATTCTTCGCTGCAATGCCGAGTTCGCCGAAATTATCGGCTATCCGCGCGAAGAGGTCCGCGGGCTCATGCTGCAGGAAATCACGCCGGATGAGGACGGAGCGCAGGCCCTCGCATCGTTTCAGAAGCTTTGGACCGGGGCCAGCGACGCCTTGAGCCTGGAGATCCGCCTGATCCGTAAGGACGGTTCGTTGACCTGGGCGAAACTGACGGTATCGCTTTTGAGAGACCGGGAAGGCTGGCCTTCACACTTGCTGGCACATGTTGAGGCGATCAAGGACCGCAGGAGCACCGAAAATCTGGATCGTGCGGCTTCAGAGCCGGCTGCGCAGGTCAAGGAAGACCGTTATCGGACCACATTCGAAACCAGCCCGGATGGGGTGCTGATTGCGCGCGCGGAAGACGGCAAGATTGTGGAAGCGAATCCAGCGCTGCTGAACATTCTGCAATTGAGCCGCGAAGAAGTGCTTGGCCATACCTCGCTGGAACTGGATATCTGGGCCGATGAAAGCGACACGTACAAAATATCCGAAGCACTGCATGAAAATGCGAGCGCACGTGATCTGCAAGTCAGGCTGCGGCGCAGGAACGGCGAGGTGTTCTGGGGTCAGCTTTCGGCTTCTTACGCTGATTTTGATGGCGAATCCTGTGTCATCTCCTATATCCGCGATGTGTCGGCGGCAAAAGCGGACGAAGAGAAGATTCGCAATCTCGCTTTCTACGACACGTTGACGGGTTTGCCAAATCGACGGTTATTGTGGGAACGACTGCGCCAGGCGCTCATCTCCAGCATTCGCAGCGGCAGCAAGCATGCATTGCTGTTTGTCGATTTGGACGGATTTAAATCGCTGAACGACACGTTGGGACACCACATCGGTGACTTGCTGCTGCAGGAAACCGGGCGGCGCATCTCTGGTTGCGTGCGCGAAGTGGATACGGTGGCGCGGCTCGGTGGAGACGAATTCGTTGTCATTCTTGAAGACCTGAGCCAGATTGCGGAGATCGCCGCAGCCCAGGCACGCACCGTAGGCGGAAAGATTCTGGCAGCGATTGACCAACCTTTTTTGCTCGAAGGACGCGAGTGCCATACCACGTCGAGTATGGGTATCACGGTGTTCGGCAATCAGAGCGAGAGCACCAACGAAGTGCTGCAGCAAGCCGATATTGCGATGTACCAGGCAAAGGCGGCGGGGAGAAACGCGATGTTCTTTTTCGCCCCGGCACTGCAGGCATCGGTGAACGCACGCGTTGCCCTCGAAAGGGATTTGCGAGCAGCCATCCGCGAAAATCAGTTTTCTTTGTTCTATCAACCGCAGTTGGACCGCGGTCTGCTGACCGGCGCCGAAGCCCTAATCCGCTGGAATCATCCAACGCGGGGGCTCGTGTCACCACAAGATTTTGTGCCGCTGGCGGAAGAAACCGGACTGATCTTCCCGATGGGCAGCTGGGTGATGGAGACAGCCTGCATGCAGATTGCAGCCTGGGCCAGCCGCAAAGAAGGGGAACATCTCTCCGTGGCAGTGAATGTGAGCGCGAGAGAATTTCGCCAGCCAAAATTTGTAGACCATGTGCTGACCGCGCTCGACCGAGCCGGCGCCAATCCCAAAAACCTGAAGATTGAACTGAGCGAGACAATGTTTGGGGAAAATATCGAAGACGTGATCACCCGCATGAACAAGCTGAGAACCTACGGAGTTCGATTCTCGCTGGAGGATTTCGGCACGGGCTACTCTTCGATGGCTTATCTGAAACGTTTACCGTTGGACCAGATCAAGATCGATCGCGCATTTGTGAATGACATTCTGAAGGACCCGATCAGCGGCGCGATTGCGCAAGCCATCATTTCGTTCGGCAAGGCAATGGGATTATCTGTGATTGCAGAGGGCGTGGAAACCGAAGAGCAGAGAGCGTTTCTGGCGAAGCTTGGCTGCCATTCGTTTCAGGGATATCTGTTCAGCCATCCGCTGCCGCTGGGCCGGTTCTACGAAAGCTAAGCTCGATCTTGCGAACGCTGAGCCTCTCAGGCTGTGCACGAATCAACTGCATCAGGTTCCGACTCGTATATGCCGAAGAGCGACAGAATGCCAACCATCTTGAGAGTCTTGCCGACAAATGGCGAGGGGTTCACCAGTTTCACCGTGCCACCAACCTTATTCGCCTGACGAAGGGCATTCACCAAAGAGCCGATGCCGGACGAGTCGATGTAAGGAAGAGCTTCGAGATCGAGAACGAGGAAGATGTGTCCGCTCGCAAGACTTTGCTGAAACGCGTTTTCGAATTGATTGACGGCCTCTCCACTCGTCAATCTTCCCTTTAGTTTCAGCGTGCAAACAGCACCAGATTCTTTGATATCGAGGTCCACGGCAGCCTATCTTCCAAGCGAAATTTTGCTTTACATCGTGAGTTGATACTTGTTAATCTCCAAGCCTCAACTACCTGAGAATTAACGCCATCTCCCCTATTGTCAAGCTAACTTTTACCGAACCTGCCGGGACCGGATGATCTCTCCAGTGAATGATGCCGCTCTTGAAGTCGGCGCGATGCTTCTTTCTACGCCCGATGCAGTTTCGCGCGCTTCAATTATCGCCTCGGTAATTGTGACGCAGCTGCCGAACTGCGCCTGCGCGGTGCACCGGTTCATTCAGCAAGACCTTGAGATCTCATGGAACGTGATTGGCCTGGCTGGAGACATCTCACCTGAGCCGTCCACCACCGGATCGGGGAACCGACTGATGGCACCGCTGGTGCTGGAGACCCCCGAGACTCTGATTTATGCGAGCGCCGACATTCTGCGCGAAGACTACTCGCATCTGCACATTTCGCGATCTGTTTCATCGATTGCTTATGTTCCGCTGCTGCATGGAGAGGAGCTGGCGGGAGCGGTAGAGATTTTGTTTTTCTCCGGAACGCCACGATTGCAGGATCTGGAAGCGATCGCACCGATTATTCAGTTGGCGTCTCCCGGGATCGTTGCCGCCGAAAACTGGGAGTCGCAACGCCAGGATTTGCTTGACTCAGTGCACCGGATGTCGCAGTTGTACGACCTGGAAAAATCGCTGAATGCGACTCTGGACTTTGACGCGGTCACGGTTTTGATCCCGGAAAAAACGCGGGCAATGCTGCAGTGCCAGGCGATGCACCTGTGGCTGTTTGATGGAGAGATTTTGCGCCTGGTTTCGACGCATGGAGAGGACGCTACGGTTGAAGTGGGCATGACGCAAGCGGCCGGCGACGGATACGTTGCGGATATGGCCGAGGAGGGCGCGGGCCTGCTGATTGCCGATGCTGACGACGAGCGGCTGACGGCGCGCAATTTCCCGCTTGATGCTGAGTCGGGTGCTTCGCCGGTGACGAATGCTCTCCTCGTGCCCTTAATGCAGGACGATGCGGAGGTCGGGGTCCTGGAAGCCGTCAACAAACTGGACGGCGTGTTTGACGACGACGATGAGTTCCTGATGATGTCGATGGCGGAAACCGTTGCCAGCGCCCTCAAGAATGCCAGCCTGATGCTTGCAGAGCGGAAGCTGGAGATCCTGAAGACACTGGTGCATGTGAGCACTGAGATCACTTCCACACTGCGCCTCGACCGGCTTCTGGGAATCATTGTCAACAGTCCTCAGCACGTACTTCCGTATGAGCGATGCGCGATCGCGCTGGATCAGCGCGGGAAGCTGCAGCTGAAGGCTGTGTCGGGGATGGCTGCCCTGCCCCTGGGCGACTTGACGGTGGAGCGGCTGAATCAATTAATGCGCTGGCTTTCTACGCAGACCGAGATCTTGTATCTGCGCCAGGACAATGCCGAAGGCGAAGAGCAAACCGACCTTCCCGGCCCAGTTGCAGAGTATTTTGGTGCGACGGGTTTCCGCGGGCTCTACGCGATTCCGATTGCCGACGACCAGGGACGGCTCGGAATGCTGACGTATGAAAGCGGCGATCCTGATTTTCTGGATGTGCCGCACATCGAGATGATCAAGATCCTGGCTGCTCAGGCGACGGTGGCCATTCGCAACGCGTTGCTTTATCGCGAGGTGCCGCTGATCAGTCTCATCGAGCCCCTGGTGAGAAAGAAGCGGGCTTTGTTGAATAACCGCCGCAGCCGCTGGATGACGATCGGCATCCTGTTTGAGTGCGCGCTATTTTTTTCGTTCTTTCCGTTGCCGATGCGTCTTGGCGGTGATGCCGTTGTTGCGCCACAGCACCTGGTGACGATTGCCGCGCCGGTCGATGGCAATGTGACGAAGGTCCTGGCCCACGAGGGGCAGCGCGTGACCACGGGAGAATTGCTGGGAGAGATGAATGACTGGCAATGGCGCGCTGATCTTGCCTCGAATGAAGCCAAGTATCAACAGGCAATGCTGGTGATGCAAAACGATCTTGCCCACGGCGCAGCGCAAGCGGGCGCGGATCGCGAGCAGGCAGAGTTTCTACACACGGAGGTCGAACGCGCGCGCAATCGCGTACAGGGGGCGCAACTTCGGTCGCCGATTGACGGAGTTGTAGTCACGCCTGCTCTCGGGAACTCCGCAGGCAAGCATCTGGATGCAGGAACAGCTTTCGCGCAAGTGCTAGATCTCTCAACCGCGATGGTGTTGGTGTCGATTCCGGAGCGCGATACGGCACTTGTAAGCACCGGTGAAAACGTAGCAATAAAGCTTGACAGCTATCCGCAACAAACCTGGCGCGGGCGTATCTCGGTTGTCAGTCCAGAGGCGAAGGCGGGCGACGGTGAACGCACATTTACGGTGGTAGTGCCGCTATCGAATATAGATGCGCGATTGCGCGCGGGAATGACTGGCCGGGCGAAGATCTCTCTTGGATGGAAACCGGCAGGGGTTGTTCTGCTGCGACGTCCTGCCCTGTGGGCATGGCAGACACTGTGGAATTGGATTGGGTGGTAAGGCACATGACAAATGCATCTCGCAGCCTCGTTCGCTCGCATTGCGCTGCCACAATTCTGACAGCGGCAATCATTTTCTCTGGTAGCGGCTGTGATTCTCACCCGGTGACGCTGGACGCAAGTGCGGCGACATCGAGTGTGCCGACACCAAAGGCTGCGCCGGAGACTTTGGCCGCCCCGGTTGCGGATGCGGCAGATCCGAAAGTCATTCAGCACCACTGGTCCGCTCGTAGCGGAACAGCAGGCGGATGTGGCAGCGGAACGCAATGGTCGGGTAGTCAGCATTCATGTGCGCATTGGCGATCGCGTGAAGAAAGGACAGCTGCTGGCTGAACTGGATGATCGCTCTTTGAAGTCCGCATGCGATTCGCAAAAGGCGCGCAAGGCATCAGCGCAGGCCCAGCTTCGCGAGTGGCAGGCTGAGCAATTGACCGCAGAGTCTGATCTGCGCCGTGCCGACGCCATGCGCGAAGCAAAAATCATCAGTGAAGAAAACTGGGAGCATGCAAAGTACCGGGTGGATGAGACGATCGCCGAGGTCGCCCGGTTTCGCGAAGAAGCGGCTGCCGCAGATGCCGACTTGAGCTCTGCCAATTTGCAACTGGAACAATCGCGCATCGTAGCGCCGTTTGCGGGAGTTGTGGGCCGGAGCACGGTGCGTCCCGCGCAGGAAGTGAAGCCCGGCGACGTGCTTTTCTGGATCACCGCGGAAGCACCTTTGGAGGTGCTGTTCACGGTGCCAGAGACCTCAATGGGGGCTTTCACGAAAGGAAAGGCGCTGGAATTCGCGACCAACGACTTTCCTGGTTTACATCAACAGGGGCTCATTGCTCGCGTCAGCCCTGTCGTTGATCCCGCCAGCGGAAGCATCCAAGTGGTCGGCGCTGTGGTTCATCCATCACCGCTGCTGAAGCCGGGCATGACGATGCAGGTGCGTCTGGCACCATGAACCTGAGCGAAGCTCTCGACGCGGCACTGCCCGAAATTCCCCAGGTGCGGCTGACGCGCAGCCGTCCGCCGCGACTCGATCCAGACCTGATCGTGCGCGAAGATATGCTCGATGGCGAACCGATCATTGGCATTCTGCAACGCGACAAGTCAAGTTTTTTCAGGTTTCCGCCCTGGCAGTGGCAACTGGCCCAGCTGTTTGATGGCGAGCGATCGTATGAGGAAATCGGTGCGGCCTTTGAAGCAGAGACGGGCATGCAGATTGAACTCGAAGAAATCCGGGCCTTCTCCGCACAGATGGACGAGTGTGACTTCTGGTACAAAACCCACCAGGAAAAAAACCTGGCGATGCGCGAAAAGCTGCTGGCACAGCGAGGACGACGCGCAAAATCTAAGGTCAACGTTGCTCACATCAGCTTTTCCGCCTGGGATCCAGACCGCTATCTTGGCTGGGTTGATCGCGTCGCAGGCGGCTTTATCTATAGCTGGTGGTGCGTGCTTGTTGCCGTTCTGCTGTTTGTGTTTGAAACAGTCGTAGTGATTCAGAACTGGCGATTCATTGGACCGGATACCGCGCTCTTCTTCAATTTTGCGCAGAAGAGCCTTGCCGATTTTGCGGAGTTCTGGCTTTTGATCCTGGTGATCGGCTTCATACATGAAACTGCGCACGGACTTACCTGCAAGCACTTTGGAGGGCAGGTCCACAGCATGGGACTGATGTTCCTGTATCTTGTTCCTTGCTTCTTTGTGGATGTGACGGAAAGCTGGGTCTCCGCAACGAAGATTCAGAGGCTTGGCACCATTATTGCCGGGATCTGGATTGAGCTTACTGTCTGCGGTATAGCTATCATTTTTTGGCTAAATTCCGCGGAAGGCGGATGGTCTCACAACCTTGCGTATGAGGTCATCCTGCTGACAGGAATTGCCGCGGTGGCCATCAACTTGAACCCACTGATCAAACTCGACGGCTATTATTTTCTGACCGAGATCATCGAAATACCGGAGTTGAAGGAACGATCGACCGCCTTCCTGTCGGCATGGTTTCAGGCAAAGATTTTACGGAT
Source organism: uncultured Acidobacteriaceae bacterium (assembly GCA_963802565.1). Lineage (GTDB taxonomy): Bacteria > Acidobacteriota > Terriglobia > Terriglobales > Acidobacteriaceae > Telmatobacter. The sequence goes on from CAWDJR010000025.1 coordinate 194,871, forward strand.
GCCGATTGAAGTTCCAGTCGTTCCACGTCGCCGCGTTGCACTATTTGCCATTTATGCGATGGCTTCGGGTGCGTACAGCTATCTTTTGCTCTTCTTTGTCGTCCGCCTGTCTTACAGGCTAGGTTCAAAGTGGTTTGCCGAGTTCGCGCTGATTCCTTCGGCAGCATTGGCTTTCGCCCTTTTCCGTTCTAGATTGCGGTCGCTGCGCGATGTTGCCGGTCGGATTTTGGAAAATCTTAAACCCGGCTTTCGCTGGCGTTCGCCGTATTTTCTGGCAGGACTTGCGGTGTTCGCGCTCCTGTTTGTACCGCTGTGGCGCGACAGGGAGAATGCTTACTTCGTGATTGAGCCGGCAGAGTCTCATACGATCTGTGCCGCGGTACCGGGCCGAGTTGCGGAAGTGCTGGTGGAGGAAGGACAGCGAGTCCGCGCCGGACAGACTCTTCTGAGGATGACAAGCTATCAGACAGCGTCGATGCTATCGGATGCGCAGGCGAAGACGAAGAGCGCACGCTTCAGAGTCTTCAATGCGCAAATGCAGGGTGAGAGTGTGGGGACCGCCGCGGCCGATCAAGTAGCCGCTCGGCGCATGACGGGACTTGCAAATGAGGCGCAATCGTTTTTGGAACTCGCGACGCCGTCCGACGGCACGATTGTCACCGAGAACCCCTCGTTATTAATGGATCAGGACGTTGGAAGCGGCCAGCCCCTGATTGAACTTGCCGAGGGATCGAGAGTTGCGCGTGTATTTATCCCGACCTCGGCTCTTAACCGGATTTCCGCTGACTCCGAGGTGACGCTTGCACTACCGGGTCAATTCACGATGCTTAGATTGAAGCTGACGAAGCCGGCAGGCGATCCGGTGTCGCTCCCACCTGGTCTCGTTGCGATTGAGAAATACCAGGGCTTCACGCTTCCGGTTTTTTATAGCTCTCGGGTGCCGTTGCCGATGACGGATGGAAACCCGATGTATGGCCTTTCAGGACAGGCCAAGATCTTTGGAGTGAGACGGAGCCTGGCCGGGCGCGTCGCCATGGCTGCGACAGATCTTTTCAAGGCTCACGTCTGGTGACAACAAAAACGGCAACCGATTTACGGTCGCCGTTTTTGCGTTCCAGGGGAGTAACCCTTCGACGAATCTTGAGAACCAGGCAATTCAGGTGCAACAGGGTTTCTGCCTACCAGACTCGGGAGCCAGTCGCTTCAGAATCGCGTCCTAATTGAGGATGCGGGCCGTGGTGAGCTTGGCGTAGGTGGCCTTGGTTGGGCGCAGGGTGGTCTTCATTGTGGTCCGCAGTGTAGTCCTCATGGCGCTGGCTGGCCGCAGTGTTGTCTTCATGGCGCTGCCTGCACGCATTGTTGTCTTCAGCGCGCTGGTGGTGGCCAAAGGCTTTGCCAGAATGGTACGGCTGGCTGTGGCGAGCTTTGCTGCAGCGGCGGGACTCGCAGTCTTCGCGTGTGACTTTGAGGTTGACTTGGAAGCCGCGGAATTGCTGATCAAGGACTTTTTCGTAATTGCCATTGTGATCTCCCCCAAAATTCGGATTCGGACTGCGTATGCCGATATCCATTGCATTTGGTGCGCCAAACCAAAAATATTCACGAGTTTATTTATAAGCTGTTGATATTAAACACTCTGCCGTCTTTCTCCGAATAGCGCGCATGCGTGGGAACATGCCTACTAAAGGTTAAGAATTAAACTTTCACCGGTTAATTTTTAACCCGTCATCTAGAGCGAGTACTTGCGGCAGAGATATTTCATCTTCTGTACATCGACGTTTAGCAGCCGGGCTCCAGCAGTCTTGCTTCCCTGCGCGCGGCGCAGCGCTGTCGTGAGCAAAGCGATCTCGAGCTGGCGGACCTGGCTGTCGAAGTCGGTACCGTCTTCGGGGAGCAGAATTGCTTCCTGCACAGCGACACTGTGCTCGAGCACGCGCGAGGGAAGATCTGCGGGGCCGATTTCTTCGTGGCGTGTGGTAATGATCAGCCTCTGGATCAGGTTTTCCAGCTCACGAACGTTTCCGGGCCAGGTGTGCTCCTCGAGAGCGGCGAGGGCATCGGCACTGATCTGCTTCAATGGAATTCCGTTGGCTGTGCAATGAATCTGGAGGAAGTATTCGCAAAGCAGGGGAATATCACCGATGCGATCACGGAGCGAAGGAAGCTGGATGGGGATGACGTGGATGCGGTAGTAAAGGTCTTCGCGAAATTTGCCGGTCCGCGCCAATTCCTCGAGCGGCTCATTGGTGGCGCAGATCAACCGGAAATCGATTTTCCGCAACGATCGGCCACCCAGGCGCTGCACGTGATGATCCTCGAGGACGCGGAGAAGCTTAGTTTGCAGGGGCAGGGTGAGGGTCGCAATCTCGTCCAGAAAGAGCGTGCCACCGTCGGCCATCTCAATGTGTCCGGGGCGAGATTCGGTAGCGCCCGTGAAGGCTCCGCGCTCGCTCCCGAAGAGTTCCGACTCGATCAGGTTTTCGGGGAGCGCTGCGCAATTGAGGCGGATGAATGGCTTCTTCGCGCGCCCGCTCAGGGCGACGATTGCGCGTGCAGCGAGTTCTTTGCCTGTACCGCTTTCGCCGCGAATGAGGACATTGATATTGCTTGCTGCAATCTGCTGGATTGCGTCGTAGACAAGGCGCATTGGTTCGCTGGCACCAATGAAGTCTTGAAACCTGCTGGCCTCAAGCACCTGATGGCGCGATCTCTCGCGTTCGGCCTCATCGCTGCGGCGACGAATCGTATCGAGGAGAGTGATGCGCAATTCGGCCACATCCACCGGATTGCGAAAGTGCGCATCGGCACCTGCGCCGAGCGCCTGCTTCTCAACTGAACGGGCGCGGGCGCGACTGATGGAGATTAGAGTGAATTCATCGTTGAGGTGACGCAATTCGGATAGTACGGGAAGACCGCCAAATGAATCCTCTCCCTGAGTGTCAATATCGATCACGACTGCGGAAACATGCTTTTCCCGCGTCCATCGAACCAGATCTTCGTAGCTGTCGCGGACTACGACATCTACCCACGGGAGCAGCTCATTCCGCAGCACCTCGACAAATTCGTCGTCCAACGTGACAATGCAGACCCCGTGCTGCGGCATCGCTGATTGGCCGGAGGGGGCCGTAAATGGGCCGTTTTGAGCGGGGATCATACCGCATTCTATATAGAAAGGTGCAATTTTCACCTACTGTTTCGCGAGGTCAGCGCAATCTGCCGCCTGATTCGCCACAGATGCCAGTTACGAATACCCCGATGGCACTGCCAGGAGGGTGCGCAGCAGTACCAACTTGTAGTTACCGGCGTGCCATACGAGAATAAAGATTCGATTTTCAATCACCGGCGAAGAATGCGAAATATACTGAATGTCTTGGCAGAACGCTATGGAACCCATGCTCAATTTGCAAGAATTCATGAAGACCGACCCCTCGACGGGGCCGACACATAAGCCTGTCACAATTCCTGAGATCGGGCTTCGTCAGTCCGTTCTAGAGGATTTGGCGCTTAAGCATCTTTATCTTTCCGGACCGTTCTCTGTGCTGGAAATGGCCAAGATGATGCGCATCAGCTTTGAGGTTGCGAGTGAACTGCTTAAGAGGCTACGCGCGGAGCAGCTGTGCCAGGTAACAGGCTTGAGCGGGCAAATCCCGAACCTGGCGATCACATCCCAGGGACGGATGCGCGGGCAAGAGTTGCTGTCGCAGAGCCAGTACTCAGGACCGGCGCCCGTAACTCTTACGAGTTACGTTAGCCAGGTAAAGCTGCAGAGCGTTTCTCATGCTGAGGTTCATCCGACCGATGTCCAACGCGCGTTTTCCAGCCTGGTGCTGGATGACAGGATTTTGTGGCAGCTCGGAACCGCTCTGAATTCAGGAGCTGCGATCTTTCTCTACGGTCCCTCGGGAGTAGGAAAGACAACGATCGCCGAGTTGCTGTCGAAAGTTCTTTCGGAAGATGCGGTATGGATCCCCTACGCGATTGAGGTTGACGGTCAGCTCATCACGATTTACGACCCGACACTGCACACGCGACTGGCACACATGGAACCGCCCAATCACGATGAGCGCTGGGTGTTGTGCAAACGGCCCTCGGTTCTGGTGGGCGGTGAACTCACCATTGAGATGCTGGATTTGCAGTACAACCCGGGGTCGAAATTCTATACGGGCCCTGTGCAGATGAAGGCCAACAATGGCGTGCTGATTATCGATGATTTCGGACGCCAGAGAGTTCGACCCGATGAACTTCTGAACAGGTGGGTAGTTCCTCTCGACCGCAAGATCGACTTCCTCACCCTCGCGGGTGGACGGAAGATCGAGATGCCATTTGAGATGCTGGTCGTGTTTGCCTCAAACCTTGATCCCGCGCAGCTCCTGGATGCTGCATTCCTGCGCAGAATTCAGACCAAGATTTTCGTCGGAGAAGTCAGCGACGAGGAATTCTGCGAGATCTTCCGCCGAGTTGCAAATGACCGCAAGGTGGAGTGCGATGAATCGGTAGCGCACACGCTCATCGACTTCGTTCATGGGACGTTGAAGCAGGAGCTTCGCTCGTGCTATCCGCGCGACATCATCAACCAGATTTGCTGGGCTGCTAAGTATGAAGGCAAAGACCCGCAAATCAATCACCGCAGTGTAATGCGGGCGATAGAGTCCTACTTCCTTACGAAGGACTAGTCAGCTTCTGGCGCGTCAGGCGTGCGATCTCAGCGCGCATCTCTTCTTCTGAAGAAGCGAGCTTCACCGCGTGCTCAAGTTCACGAAGTTTTGCGCCCACCAAAAATCTGTACCAAAAGCCCTGCAGGACGTGGTAGATCAGGCCACGTCTGCCATCCAGAAATCCAAGCTGGATGACATACCGATAGAGGAAAAACAGCGACGCGGATATTTCAAAAGGAAGCCGGTTATAGACGGATTCTTTGAGAAAGCGTTTGACTTTGGCCTGCTTGGCAGTGGCTTCGCCAGTGAGCGCCAGTTGCGGCTCAAACAGGTGGAGATGCTGATTCAGGGCGTCCAAAGCTTCCCTGCTGGCATACGCTTCCCTATAGTTGACCGTTATCCAGTAAGCATAGAGCTTTGCAACAGCATAGGGAGAGCGGGGATAGAAAGGGGTCGTCTCTTTCTGCGGAATTTCCTGCACCAGGCCATACATCTCTGAGGTTGAAGCCTGATAAAAGCGCGTAATTTTTTCGAGCCCCGCAATCCGAATGGCCTCAAGCAGTCGCAGCGTGCCGAGCGCATCAGAGTTCGCCGTATACTCGGGCTCTTCAAACGAAACCTTTACGTGACTTTGCGCCGCGAGATTGTAGATCTCATCAGGCTTGATTTTCTGGACGATCTGGATCAGGCTGCTGGAATCCGTGAGATCGCCATAGTGGAGAAGAAAGTGGCGGCCGTTCTGATGCGGGTCTTCATATATGTGGTCGATGCGAGAGGTATTGAAAGAGGAGGCGCGGCGCTTGATTCCGTGCACCTCATATCCCTTCGAAAGCAATAACTGAGCCAGATAGGCGCCATCCTGTCCAGTAACACCTGTAATCAGCGCTTTTTTCAATATGATGCTCCCTTGCCGTTGACCAGTTTACCGCTAGATCCCGATGCGGGCTTGGAACCGGTTGTGATTGAGACTACCTAGATCCCACCCGCGACGCACTCTCTGAAATATTCCAGACTCAGTTTCAGTCCAGTTTGCAGATCAATTTTCGGATCCCATTGCAACAGGCGCCGAGCCTTACTGATGTCGGGCCTGCGCTGCAAAGGATCGTCTTGAGGGAGAGGCCGATGAATAATCTTGCTCTTTGATCCGGTTACGCCGAGTACAGCTTTGGCACATTCAAGAATAGTCCATTCAGTCGGATTTCCGATATTTACGGGAGCATGCTCGTCGCTCTTAGAAAGCCTCAAGATTCCGTCGATCTCATCTGAAACGTAGCAAAAGCTGCGTGTCTGACTCCCGTCACCGTATATCGTGATGTCATCGCCGCGCAGCGCCTGGGCAAGGAAATTAGAGATCACGCGCCCGTCGTTCATGTGCAGTCGCGGGCCGTAAGTATTGAAGATGCGCACGAGCCGAGCATCGACTTTTTGATAACGATGGTAGGCGGTGACCAAAGCTTCAGAAAATCGCTTGGACTCGTCGTAGACCGAACGCGGTCCAATGGGATTTACATGGCCCCAATATTCTTCGGTCTGAGGATGCTGTAAGGGATCGCCGTAGCACTCCGACGTTGACGCATGCAGAAATTTTGCGCCATAGGTCCTGGCGATCTCCAGTAAATTTTTCGTTCCCGCCGAGCCGACCATCAAGGTCTCGATTCCGAGTCGCATGTAGTCCGCCGGGCTTGCGGGCGAGGCGAAGTTAAACACATAATCCACGCGCTTTGGATCGAAGGGAACGCAGATGTCATGTTCGAGGAATTTGAATTTCGGCTCCGCTTTTAAATGCTTGAGATTCGCAAGAGAGCCTGTGCAGAGATTGTCGACACCTAATACCTCATGACCTTCATTGAGGATGGCATCAGTTAAATGTGATCCTAGGAACCCGGCAGCACCTGCAATGAGCACTTGCATTACAGATATCCTCTTTCTGAAATCTGTTGTCTCAAAATTATTGCGGCGGGGCAACTTATGGCTAACGCAACGGGAGAGACCTTTTCCAATTCAGAAGCATTCAACGCACAAGAGGTTGCAAGCAATGGCATTGTTATGCCTTGACACCGTCTCTGCGGCGGGGTAGGAAAAAGGCGGAGACCGGATCAAGAGTCTGGGTCAGGCCTGGTCTTCCCACGCTGAGATAAGTGAAGCCCGCCTTCGTCATCGTAGTGGGATCGTAAAGATTTCTACCATCAATGACAATCGGATAACGCAAAGTATAGTGCAGCTTAACTAAATCAAGTTCAGCAAATTCTTGCCAGTCATTCAGGATCAGCAGGGCATCGGCATCCTGCGCGGCCTCGTATGGGTCGTCGACGTAACGCATGGTCGGTCCTGCTGGAATGACTTCTTTGCACCGACCTGCCGCCGCGGGGTCATGTGCGCAGATCATGCAGCCTTCGCTCAAGAGCTTCTTTACGATGTCGAGGGCCGGAGACTCGCGCACATCATCGGTGCCACCCTTGAAAGCGAGTCCCAGCACGCCGATCTTCTTGGCCCGGAAGGTCCAAAGCGCGGAACGGATTTTCTGAAAGAATCGAAGTTTCTGCTCCTCATTGATCTTTTCCACTTCGTGAAGAAGTCCAAAATCGACGCCCACCTGCTCCGCCACGTGACGAAAAGCGGCAACGTCCTTGGGGAAGCACGATCCGCCATAGCCCACTCCGGCGCGTAGGAACTTAGGGCCGATGCGAGTATCCATTCCGATACCGCGCGCTACCTCTTCCACATCAGCGCCGGCCGCCTCACAGATATTTGCGACGACATTGATGAATGAAATTTTTGTTGCCAGCAGAGCATTGGACGCGTGCTTGATAATCTCGGCCGCTTTGGTCGAAGTGTGAAGGATCGGCGGCGGATCAACTGCCGTGCGCGGTCCAGGCACAGAGCCCGCCACGTTGTAGTAGTCTCCGCTGGTCAGTGGCAGATAGATCTTCTTCAGCAAATCCGCGGCAGTCTCAGTAGCTGCACCAATCACGATCCGGTCAGCATGCAGGAAGTCGACTACCGCAGTGCCCTCGCGGAGGAATTCCGGATTCGAGGTTACGTCAAACAAATCCTTCGGGACGCCGTTCCGCTCAATCACGCGGCGAATCCACTCGTTGGTGTAAACCGGGACCGTGCTCTTCTCCACGATCACCTTGTAAGAGTCCATGGAGCGCGCAATCTCGCTTGCGACGGCGTCTACATAGGAGAGATCGGCGCTTCCGGTCTGGCTCTGCGGAGTGCCCACCGCGATGAAGATGGCCTGCGCCGACTGCGTTGCTGCTCGCAAATCGGAGGTAAATTCCAGCGTCTTGCCGCGATGGCGCGCGAGCAGTTCTGGCAAGTGTTCCTCATGAATCGGCACGCCACCATCATGCAGCATTCGAACTTTGGATTCGTCGTTGTCAACGCATACTACACGATGGCCAATCTCCGCAAAACAAGCAGCGGCGACCAGTCCTACGTAACCCGAGCCTACAACGGCTATGGTTACCGATTTATTCTTTTCGATCATCTCGCCGGTTTCTCCCGTTCAATATGTCTTTCGAAAATTTCGCCAAATCTACTCGGCCTGCGTCAGCGGCTGCTCGCGATCCTGTTTGACTGGTAACTGTTCTCGATATCGCCAGAGGAGAGCAATCAACTTCGATGCGGAAAGGTAGCGCGGGATAAAGCGTCGCGGGGATGACAAGCAGCGCAACAGCCAGCCGAGATAAAGTCGATCAGCCCAATCCGGAATGCGCACCTGGTCACCACTTAAAAACGCAATTGCCGCTCCGATGCAATGGATAGCAGGAAGGTAATTGAGGTTCCGTTTCAGATAGAGTCCGAGTCGCTCCTGCGTGCCGCCGCCGACGGTGATCACTACATGCTTTGGACGCAAAGTCTGCAGCTTGTGGATGAGTTCGTTGTCTTGAATCTTACTCCCGTATTGGGGAGCTAGATAAACGCAATCGTCCGGTACCTCGATCCCCTGGGAATTGAGCCATGCCACGTTTTTTTCCGCACTTACGCGGGCCGCCATCACCCAGACTGTATTTCCGGGCGTACGCACTGCATCTTTTAACAACAGTTCTCGAAGGTACTTCAGTCCCGACAAGCGCGGGATCGAATCTCCCTCAAGCAAATTCCAAAGAAGAACCATGAACGCGGAGTCGGCAATCGCGACGTCCGCATTTGTAAGGGCCTCGCGATATTCCTCATTTCGGGCGACGTCTTTCAAAGCAGGTGCAGCTGGTACGACAAGCAGGCCACCATTTGCCAGCCGCCGAATCGCGCCTTGCACATCTCCCACGTAGAAGTTGATTCCCAAGATCTGACGCTCGTTCGAGGTTTTGCTCATTTGCAATGTCTCCGGTGATAAGTTGCCGGTTGATTGGATCGCCAGCCTGCAAGGAGCTCAGACATGGGCAACGGTGAGCATTTCTTTCTCAATCCATTGGTAGGTTTTTTCGAGGCCGTTTCTTAGACGGATCGAAGGCTCCCAACCCAGATACTCAAGGATTTTGGCGTTATCGCTATTGCGCCCGTTCACGCCTTTCGGCGCGTCGAGCTTGTAGCGGCGCTTCAGTTTCACGCCGGCGATATCTTCAACGATGTCGACGAGCTGGTTAATCGTCACAAGCTCATTCGATCCGAGGTTCAGGGGTTCGCGTATGTCGCTTTCCGTGATTGCCCGGGTGCCCCTGGTGCAGTCGTCAATGTACATAAAGCTGCGCGTCTGGTTCCCATCGCCCCAAATCTCAATTTCATGCCTGCCTGACAACTTGGCTTCGAGGACCTTGCGGCAAATCGCGGCAGGCGCCTTTTCGCGGCCGCCGGTCCAGGTTCCCAAGGGCCCATAGACATTGTGGTACCGGGCCACCCTGCACTGCATTCCAAAGTCTTCTTCGAAGTGGCGGCACATCCGCTCACTGAAAAGCTTCTCCCACCCATAGCCATCTTCTGGAAGCGCGGGGTAAGCGTCCGACTCCTTCAAGGGGACGACATGCGCATCTTTTTGTTTCTCACCGTTGTATACGCACGCAGAAGACGAATAAAAAAAGCGCTCAACGCCTGAATCGCGAGCAGCCAGGAGCATGTGCGTGTTGGTCAGCACGCTCAACATGCAAAGTGCCTTGTTGTTCTCAATGAATCCCATGCCGCCCATGTCGGCCGCGAGTTGGAAGACTACTTCTGCCCCCTTGGCAGCCGCATAGCAGCTATCTTTGTCTTTGAGATCGGCAACGACATTCTCAACGTCGGAAGAAGACTGATACCACTCGTCCATCGGTTTTATATCGACAGCACGAATGACATTGACCCCATCGTCAAGGAGGCTTTTCACGAGATGGCCGCCTATGAATCCTCCGCCTCCGCAAATGACTGCTGCTTTACCCTTGAGTTTCAACTCGAATGCTCCTTTTCAGGTGTCGAACAGCGAACCTCGATCAATAAATCGAAATCTCGCTAAAGGCTTTAAGTCGCCTCTAAACCTACAAATCACAGCGGCATAATCTCCGCTGCTTTTGGCAATTATGCGAGACAAAATTCCGAATACGTTTCGAAAAGCGAGTTGAGATTTTCGGCGTCACCCAGGAATACGCGACGCAACGGCCCGCGGCTCAGGACGATCGCAATGAGAGTGAGAACCAGGGTCTTGGCATTGGAACAGCGCAACTCGCCGCGCTGGATCCATGGATCCAGGTAGCGAGCTACGACCTCAACGAGTTCCCCGAGATGCCTGCGCATCAGAGGATCAAGGTCATCGCTTAATTCCAAGGCGCTGTATTGCAGCAAGCGGAGCAATTGCGGCTGCTGCTGCAAGGTTGTTGTGATCAGCTCGAATGTGCAGGTGAGCGCTGTGCGACCGTTTTGCGCCTCAGCCAGTCGCGTCAGCAATTCACCACGCAGTTGAACGCGCTGTAACTCCGCGCCGAGTACCGCAAGATAAAGGTCGCGCTTGCGGGGATAATGACGGTAAATGGTCACTTCATTCACTTCAGCGGCGGACGCAATTTCACGCGTACTCACTCCGTTGTAGCCGAACTGCGCAAACAACGACGCTGCGGTGGTCAGGATGCGTTCTTCGGTGCTGCCTCTTGCAGAACCAGATGATCCAGTCATAAATGTTTTTGCCGCCTGTCGTAAGCTGGGAGGTCTCAAAATCGCTTGCTTCAGTCCTGGAAGAATTCTTGAATGAAGCAACTGCTGGGATTTCCGTTACTGCGGGAAAGCAGGACAGACAACCGGGTTGAAAAGCTGCAAAGCCTAATTTTCAGATTCGAGCTTGAACCGCTTGGGAAGCGGTCGATTACTACCTATCGAGAATTACGCCTGTCCGTTGCTGCCGCGTCGGCAAGATCTCGGGCCCCATATCCAGCAAGACGACCAAAATCAACTCGCGCTTACCAGATCAAATGCTATGCAAACCTAGCTCGAGTTCGAAGATCCAAGCTTTCTGCATAATGGAGACGGTTACCAATCTTCAGCAAGTCCACCGGCGAACTGTGGTCCCCAGACAATGGCTCGACATCGTCTTCGTCCAATTCAACTGCGACGCTCTGCATGATCTGCTCGAGAGTCAATACAATCCGGAAGCCACTCTTCTTGCGCACCACGATACCGGTCATTCCTGCAAAGGCGCCGGAGCGAATTCGGGCAAACTCTCCCACGCGCAACAGGGGATGCGGTTCAATGCGATGCTCATGCAATCCGACACGCAATGCTTGAATCGCAAAATCTGGAAGCGGCGCGGGCACTCCGCCCGTTCCTCCAACCATGGCTAACGCTCCGGGAATACCGAGAACACTGATTCGCTCAGAGCGCTTGATTCGCACAAAGATATAGCTCGGGAACAAGGGCAACTCCAGCGTAACCTTCGAACCGTCTCGCCACTTTCTGTCAGCCCGATAGAGGGGCAGATAGTGCTCGATTTCGCGCTGCGTCAGATGCTGAGCGATTCTCTTCTCATGACGGGAAGTGGTGTACACCGCAAACCAGCATGCGGTAGTTACTTCAGTGCAACCGCCTGCGTCTCGAATCTCCGACCGTACATCTTGGGAATCACATCTCGACAAGGCTTCGCCATCCTCACTTGGGTGGAGGGTATCCCACAATGCCTGAAACTAGATGAACTCGTTGGACCCGGGAAGTTAGATGTTTTTGGGAGAAATGAAAGCAAGCGCTTCCATCCATCTGCGATCTGCACGGGCTACACAATCGTGGCCAGTCACTTCAATATACCAGCATTTTCGAAAATTTCAGATGAAAACTGTCGCGATCTAATGTGCCAGGCCTCCCGCTAAGATCATGCAGTGCAAGCGCCTACAAACATTCATATCGCAGGCAACCTTCTCTTCTGTCACAGCAACAAACGTGCTTCCCGTTACTTGGATGTGACCCTGAATCTATGCTGCAATTACGTTCGACTCCGGTCATGGTTCTTCATTCGTGCTTATCGATAGGTCTGGTGTGAACACCCAGTAGGCGTGTAATGTACGTCAACCAGCCGAGACGATTAGACAGCCGGTCCGGCTTTTCTTCTGTCCACCCGTCCCCAAGCAGAGCGATTTGAGGCACTATTACTACTACTTTTGCGTCCGCCATCCAGTTTTCCGCCAGATGTGGGTGGCAGAAACCCAAGGAGTGCGATCAGCATCGATTCTCGCCTCTAAAATTGGCGGCTGAAATCAGGAATGACGGAGAGCTTAAGGGCACAGACGGAGCGTCGCGTCGGTGAATAGTGCACCGGAAGGATTCGTTCTCAGAAGTGCATGGTTGAGGACTGGGGGAGCTCGAGCGCGGGTCGGAGTTTGTGCTGCCAACTTCTTGTAAACTGAGGCGAACCGACCGCCAGCCCGGCGATTGGAAGCGAGGTCAAGGTTTGTCGTCAGGGAAATTCGCCCTTACCTACACCGTTAAGAACGAGGCAAGGCTGCTTCCGTCGGCGATTGATTATCACATCGCTGCCGGCTGCTCGCGAATTTATCTCTTCTGGGATGGAACGACAGACAATTCACGAGATCTCGTTTCGAAATACCCCTGCGTTGTGGCGCGCGATTCCATTCGGGTTGACGAGACCGCTGACGCCCCCAAATGGATCAAGGACATTCTCGTTTGCTGGGATACGGATATGGATGTGCGCAAGCGCATCAACACGTACTACGCGGCCAAGAGCGCGGCCGAGGAAGGTTTTGATTGGCTGGGTGGCATCGATCCAGATGAGTTGGTGCTGATGTCACGCGACGAGGAGATTGACGAGGATCACATTGTCAAACATCTGGCCAAGGTTCCGGATGAGATCGACCAGGTATTGCTGCCGAATCTCGAATCCGTTCCCACTTCCGCTACGTCGGAGAATCCGTTTGCGGATTGCGTGTATTTTCTCAACCGGTTCCCGAAGACCGAAACGATCTGGCGTTACTCGCGCGCGCTTCTGCTGCAGGGTTTCGCGGTCGTCTGGCGCTTGTGGCCTGGTATGACTACCTCTTCTATCAAGTCCGATTTCTTGGGGGCTCTTCCAAGGCTTATGCGCGAGCCTCGCGACGGCAGCCGGATTCCGGCTGGCTATTTTCTTGGCTACAGCAATCACAAATCATTCATTCGCCTGAAGACTTTCGCGAACTTCGATTTCGTGACGCATCGCTGGCGGGCGTTTCTGCGATCGCCGCGCAGCATGGACCTTGGCAATATTCTTCACTTCGACATGCTGGATGCGAATTATTTTGCCGCGAAGTTCCGGCAGCGGCAGCAGGGGATCATTCTCAAGGTTTTTTATCTTCGCTATCGCCTTGCGCACGTCGCGCGCAATTCGAGTGACGACGAAATCGAGGAGTTTTTTGAGAAGTACATCGCGATTTCCGATCCGGCCCGCATCGCACGGCTGAAGCGAAGGGGGATTCTGGTGGAGATTCATGCCGCGTCGAATTTTATGCTGCGGAAGCGCGACGAGCGGAGTTACGCGAGCCGGTGAAGAGAGTTGTTATTCCAATTGAAGATTTCCGGATTTTGTTAATGGAGCGTTTCCTACAGTGTTTATGAAGGTCTGTACAATTTGAAGGACTCACAGAGAGAAGAGGCTTTACCGCTCGCGTGATTTGCTGGCCGCCCATTTGCCTATGTCATCGAACCTCATGAGATCGCTCAAGAACAGCAGCAAGATGCTGCTTCGATCGGTATTTGAAACGGGCCAGCGACTCGGCGTGGACATTCTTCCACGTCATTTTTATTCGGAGATCCCGGACATCCAGGCTTTAAAAACTTCATCCGAATGGAAGAAGCCACGAAGCTTTTTCGGCATTCCGGGCGACGTTGAGAAACAGATTACATGGGTGGATCAAAGCACTGTGAGCTATCGGTCCAGTTTAAAGGGATTTGAGATTCATGCAGACGCGGTGCGCACAAATGGAAGCAATGAAGGATATGGCGAGGTAGAAGCAGATTTTCTTTACTGTTTTGTGCGCTCGACCCGGCCGGCGAAGATCGTGCAGATCGGTTCGGGCGTTTCGACTGCGGTTTGTCTGCGTGCTGCCAAAGACGAAGGATTCAGTCCGCGGATCATCTGCATTGAGCCGTATCCAACCGAGTTCCTCAAGCGTGAGAGCGCGGCGGGCAGAATTGAGCTGGTGGCAAAGAAGGTGGAGGATGTGGGGGCTGAGTGTGCCAGCTGGGTGAATAGCGGGGACTTTTTCTTTGTCGATTCCAGCCATACGCTTGCGCCGGCAGGGGAAGTGAATCTGATTGTCTTCGAGATGCTGCCAAGGCTGGCGCCGGGAACCTTCATTCATTTCCACGACATCTATTTTCCCTACGACTACAATCCCGACACCCTTTCGACGGCGTTGTTCTTTCAGCATGAGACGGCGCTCTTTTATGCATTTCTGCTGATGAATGAACACTTCGAAGTGCTCGCGTCGCTGGCCATGCTGCACCACCATCGCCTGGGCGAGCTGATGCGATGCTTCCCCGATATGAAGCCAATGAAATTCGACGAGGGACTCACGGCGGAGATGGGACAATTCCCCAGCTCGATATTTCTTCGCCGTGTTCGGTAGTCACTGCGCGAATATCTGCGAAGACTCGCTCAGCCGAGAAGTTCGGCAACGGCGTTGGGAACGGCCTGGAGAGCGGCGTCGATCTGCGACTGGTCTTTGCCGCCGGCTTCGGCGATGTCGGGCTTGCCGCCGCCTGAGCCGCCGACGAACTTTGCAACGGCGCCGACGAGTTTGCCGGCCTGGATGCGCTTCGTCAGGCCCGCGGTTACGCCGGCGATGATGGCGACCTTGCCTTCGGGCTGCGCCGAAGCCAGAACGACTACGCCCTCGCCGAGTTTCTGCTTCAGGTTGTCGACCAGCGTGCGCAGTTGTCCGCGCTCGAGCGAATCGGCGCGATGGGTGAGGACCTTGACGCCCTTCACTTCGGTAGCGCGGCTGACTGCCTCGTCGAGGCCGCCGGCTGCAGACTTCATGCGGGCTTCTTCGAGTTCGCGGCGCAGACGTTTCAGTTCGTCTTCCTGGGCGGCAAACTTGGCACGGAGGCCTTCGGTCAGGTTGTCGACCGATGGGACGTACTGCCCGGCCAGCTTGGCCACTTCAAAGTCGCGGCGGAAGGTGTCGAGCGAACCGAGTCCGCTGATGGCTTCGACGCGACGAACGCCGGAGGAAACGGCGCTTTCGCCGGTCAGCTTGAGGAGGCCGATTTCGCCGGTGGCCGCGGTGTGGGTGCCGCCGCAGAGTTCGGTTGAGAAGCCGTCGGACAACTTCACCACGCGGACCTTGTCGCCGTACTTTTCGCCGAAGAGGGCCATGGCGTGGTACTCGTTGACGGCGACATCGATGGGCACGTCGACAAGGGTTTCGACCTTGGCGTTGGCGAGGACTTCGCGGTTGACGATGTCTTCGACTTCCTGCAGCTCTTCGTCGGCAACCTGGGCGAAGTGGGAGAAGTCAAAGCGCAGACGGTCAGGGTGGACAGCGGAGCCGGCCTGCTTGACGTGGGTGCCGAGGACCTGGCGCAGGGCGGCGTGGAGCAGGTGCGTGCCGGTGTGATTGCGCTTGATGTTGTCGCGGCGCGCGCCATCGACGACGGTGTTGAGGTGATCGCCTACAGCGATGTCCTGCTTGAGGATGGCCTTGTGGGCGCGGACGCCTTGCACGGGGAGAACACAGCCGGTGATTTCGGCGATGGTGGTGTTGCCGTCAGGCGAGGTGAACCAGCCGGTGTCGCCGACCTGGCCGCCGGAGTCGCCGTAGAAGCTGGTGTGGTCGAGGACGACTTCGACCTGGTCGCCGGCTTTGGCGGAGGGAACGCCGACGCCGTCTTTGACGATGGCGAGGACTTCGGCGTCGTTGGCGTTGAGCTGCTTGTAGCCGAGGAAGTCGGTCTTGGCGAGATCGCGGAAGACGGGGCTGGCGGATTTCTGGCTGCCGCCTTTCCAACTGGCGCGGGCGCGGGCTTGTTCTTCGGCTCGTGCGCTTCGAAGCCTTCTCGTCGAATGCGACGCCGGCGTCACGGGCGGCATCGACCATGAAGTCGAGCGGGAGACCGAAGGTTTCGTAGAGGTGAAGGCTCTCTGCCATCGAAAGCTCGGACGATCGTTCGGACTGAAAGCTTCCGCTAGCGTGCTTCGTCAGAAGGATGCGAATATGGACTCGATTTTTTCACCAGTCAAGCTCGCTGAATGCATCTCGACCTTGCAATTTTGCCATCGGCAACGACGCGTCGCAATCGTTTGACCGCAGATCTTCAGTTCCGCTCTATGCGCGTTTTTCGATCGGCTTCTAAGTCTGGTGATTCAGTTCCATTCGGCCAATTTCAAGCACGCGATCGAATTGCTTTTCTTCGGCTTCAACGACTCTTGACACGCGATCGGCAGAATCGATCAGTTCGGGATAGGCGCCCTGCATCAGGTCGCGGACGGCGAAGACCATCTGATTGCAGGAATGGCTTTTCCTGGCCGAGGAGGCGGCCGTGACGGATGCCGCGGCGGAGAATCTTGCGCAGAACGTAGCCGCGGCCTTCGTTCGATGGCAGCACGCCGTCGTTGATGAGGAAGGTGGCGGCGCGGGCGTGGTCGGCGATGATGCGGAGACTGGCGTTGCCAGTGAGGGTTCGATTCCCTCAGGGCTAGCCCTTCCGTGTGCCTGCTTTCGGACGACTAAAGCGTCTGACGCTTCGTACCGGCTTCAGAATTGCTTCGGGACGCCAAGGCATCTTGCCCTGCCAAGTCCGGAGTTCGGCGGCTCGCTCGATCAGCGGTGTGAACAGATCTGTTTCGAAGTTGCTTACCTTGCCTTGCAGCACGGCGGCAACGCGCTCGAGGCCCATGCCGGTGTCGATGGAGGGCTTGGGGAGCGGCGTTAGCTTGTAGGTTGTGGCCTTGGTTGCGGGATCGACGATAGCGCTGCGGTCGAACTGCATGAAGACAAGGTTCCAGATTTCGACGTAGCGGGCTTCGTCTTTGCCGAAGGGGAGATCGACGCCGGGGGTCTCGGCGGCTTCGATGCCCATGTCGTAGAAGATTTCGGAGCAGGGACCGCAGGGGCCGGTTTCGCCCATCTGCCAGAAGTTGTCCTTCAGGCCGTACTGGAAGATGCGCTCTTTGGGGACGCCGGTCTCGATCCAGAACTGCTCGGCTTCGTCGTCGCGCGGGACGCCGTCTGCGCCTTCGAAGATGGTGACGTAGAGGCGGTCTTTGGGGATGCCGAACCACTCGGGGCTGGTGACCAGTTCCCAGGCGAAGGCGATGGCGTCGCGCTTGAAGTAGTCGCCGAAGCTGAAGTTGCCCAGCATCTCGAAGAAGGTGTGGTGGCGGCGGGTGAAGCCGACGTTTTCGAGGTCGTTGTGCTTGCCGCCGGCGCGGACGCACTTCTGCGATGTGGTCGCGCGGGAGTATTCGCGCTTTTCGGCGCCCAGAAAGAGGTCCTTGAACTGGTTCATGCCGGCGTTGGTAAACAGCAGCGTGGGATCGTTGGCAGGCACCAGCGACGAAGAGTGCACCCGGCGGTGGCCCTTGGTCTCAAAGAAGCGCAGAAACAGCTCGCGAATTTCGTTTCCCGTGCGGAATTGCATGACTCTTTTAGTGTACTGGGAACAATCCGTGCGGACATGCACCCGGCATACATGTTGGACAATTCATGCGCGTTGCTCAGAGAGTCTGCATCCTACTGCTCTGAACGTCAGCTCCTGGAGGTCATGATGGACAAGTTTGCTTTGCTGGCATTGCTCAATGCCAAGCCCGGAAAAGAGAAGGAAGTAGAAGAGTTTCTGAAGTCGGCGCAACCGCTGGCGGCGCAGGAGCCGGGTACGAGCACCTGGTATGCGGTCAAGCTCGGGCCGGATAAGTTCGGCATCTTCGATACTTTCAAGGATGAAGACGGACAGAGATGCCCATCTGAACGGCGACATTGCCAAGGCGCTCTTCGCAAAGGCCGAAGAGCTTTTTTCGACCGCTCCGCAGGTGGAAAAGCTGGAGATTCTTGCTTCGAAGACGCCAGAGGCGTGACGCGGGTTGCGGCCTGCAAGTCCGTTGTTCCGTCCAACCAAGCATGAGCGCTCACGGCGAGGCCGAGGCTCTGATTTCTTGCTGAAGTGCAGGCCTCACCGCGGCGCTGGCGCTGCCTTGGCTGGCGGCTGCGCAGCCCGGGCATAATCTCACTATCGTCGCCTCGCGCGAACTGAAGATCGGCGGCGGGACGGTGCAGGTCGATTTTGCCGCAGGGCCGATGGACTTGTCGCAGGACGCCATCTTTGCGCATGTGCAGGCTGCGGCTTCGGCAATCACCACTTACTATGGCCGCTTCCCGGTTGAGCGCGCACGGGTTCTCATCGTGCCGGTTGCCGGATCGTGGCGGCATTGTGCAGGGCACAACGTGGGGCGATATGGCAGGCTGGCCCGGCATGACGACGGTTCCGCATCGGGCAGCATGCGACCGCAGGAAGATCTGAAGGACGACTGGATGATGACGCATGAACTCGATCACATGGCGTTTCCCTTCCCTGCCCGACGATCAGCATTGGATGGAAGAGGGTCTGGCTACTTACGTCGAGCCGATTGCTCGCGTTCAAACCGGAGAACTGAAGCCCAAGCAGATCTGGCATGACATGGTGCGCGACATGCACAAGGGCGAGCCAGCCGAGGGCGACCAGGGGCTCGATCATACGCATACCTGGGGACGAACGTATTGGGGCGGCGCGATGTTCTGCCTGGTTGCTGACGTTGAGATTCGGCGGCAGACGGGCAACAAAAAGGGCTTGCAGGACGCGCTGCGGGCGATTGTGGCCGCCGGTGGAACGATCGATCATGAGTGGCCGCTGGACAAGGCGCTGGCGATTGGCGACAAGGCGACCGGAACGCATGTGCTGACCGAGCAGTATGCGAAGTGGAAGGATGCGCCGGTGACGGTGGATCTGGAGAAGCTTTGGGCGGAGCTTGGGATTCGACGGAACGGCGATGCGGTTGAGTTTGTGGATGATGCGCCGCTGGCGAAGGTGCGCGTGGCGATTGCGCATGCCTTCGCGATAAGGAAAAGCTTCAGGGATTTCGAGCGAGATCCCAGGTCTAAAGGCGACTCTTCGACTCTGCTCAGGGCAGGCGATGAAGGCCCCAGATCTCTGCGATCTGAGCATTGTGTAAAGCGGATCCTTCGCGACACTTACCACGACAGACCTTCGGTCTGCAGGGCCCCAAGCGTGTGTCGCTCAGGATGACACGCTGGTTTTCGGGTGACGGCGTCGCTCAGGATGGCACGAGCTCTGTTTTTGGAGAATAATCGGCTTTCACTCGCTGGTTGGGTCTTCTTCGAGGTTGTCTAGTGCGGTGAGGGATTCGTCGGGGACGTCCCACTGGCGGAGGATTTTGTAGATCACGCTGGTGGAGAAGCCGGCGGCTACGAGGCGGCGCATGACGCGTGCCGTTTCTTTTTCATTGGTCGGGTTTGCGGATGCGTTTGCGTTCGAGGTGCTGGCGGGCGAGGGTTTCTTCGTCGGTGTCGGCGTAGCGGGCTTCGATGGCGTCGGTGACGATCTGTTTTGAGACGCCTTTCTGGGTGAGGGACCTGGCTGACGCGGCGCTGGCCTAGCTTCTCGTTCTGCTGGCGGAGGCGGGCGTAGATTTCGGCGTAGGCGACGTCGTCGAGGTAGCCGTTTTCCTTGAGTCGGGCGATGGTGGCGTCGATGATCGCATTGCCGTGATCGCCGGGTTCGACGCGCATGCGCATGAGGCGGCGGAGTTCGGCTTCGGTGCGCATGTGGCGGCCGAGGGCCTTGATGGCGTAGTCGTAGAGGCCGGATTCGTTGAGGTGCGGCTTGGGCTTCACGTTTGCGATAAGTGTAGTTCACAGTTTCGCAGGGCTGGGTCTGGGTGGGGGTGGCTGTCGGCGCCAATGCCGACCAGAATTGTCGGAGATCGACAAGCCAAAAACATGCAAACGTTTTTGTGGAAAACTGCAAATTTTAGAGGGGGGGTAGGGGGTACCCCTCTTCGGCTGAACTGTCTGGTCCCTTTCACTTTGATTGTGCGCGTTCGGCGGGTAAATATCTGCAAATTCGGCTTACGTTATTTGTGGTGTGAAATGAGGGGGTTAGAGGGAAATTGCGATTCGTGGGGTTTGACTTTTTTTGGCTGACGCTTGTCGCTCGACTGGGCCAGTCGATGTTGGGAAAGTCGTTTATGGCGTTTGTGGCACTCCAGAACATGAAAATGTTCGATAGCTGGAGCGTCCGGGTCTAAACAGGCTGCGGTAAAACGGTGAAGAACTGGCGAGTTTGCGCAGAGAACCTCCCCCAGCGGCTAAAGCCGACGATGATATGGTGCGGCTTACGGCACGGCTGAAAGCCGTGCCCTTTCAAAGCGACGAGTTTTCCCGCAGCCTGTAAAGGCCAGTGCTTCCTGCGCCTGATTTTCAGCAGCCTGAAAGGCTGCTGCTCCCTCCGCAGACGTCATTCCATGTATGACGACGTTGTGAAGGGGGCAGGATGATGGGGTCTGGTTACTTTCGTCCATTGGTCTACCCAGTCGTTTACGGTTTTGTACCAGAGCTGGGAGTTCTGGGGCTTGAGGACCCAGTGGCCTTCGTCGGGGAAGTAGAGCATTTTGCTGGGGACTTTGAGGAGCTGCAGAGTGTCGAAGAGCTGGTAGCCTTCGCTGACGTCGAGGCGGTAGTCGAGCTGGCCGTGGACGACTAGCGTTGGCGTCTTGAAGTTCTTGGCGGAGAGCGACGGGGACCATTTGCGGAAGGGATTCTCGCTGTCGGGCTTGCCGTAGTAGTCCCAGGGATTGCCTTTGAACTCCCACTGGTTGAACCAGTCTTCTTCGGTGGAGCCGAAGGCGGATTCGGCGTTGAACATGCCGTCGTGGGAGACGATGCATTTGAAGCGGTTGGTGTGGCCGAGAACCCAGTTGGCCATGTAGCCGCCGTAGCTGGCGCCGAGGGCGCACTCGCGCGATTCTTGTCGATGAAGGGGTAGTGCTGTTCGGCGTAGGTGAGTCCTTGCATGAGGTCGGTGAAGGGCTTGCCGCCCCAGTCGCCGTTGACGCGATCGACGAAGGCCTGGCCATATCCTGTTGATCCGCCGGGATTGATCATGACGACGACGTAGCCGTTGGCGGCGAAGAGTTCGGCGTTCCAGCGGTAGGACCAGGAGTCGCCCCATGCGCCTTGCGGGCCGCCGTGGATGAGGAATTTGACGGGGTATTTCTTGTTGGGGTCGAAGGCCGGGGGCTTGATGAGGAAGCCCTGGACCTTGGTGCCGTCGGCGGCGGGGAACCAGAAGGATTCGAGCGGGGCTTGGTCGAGTTGGGCTAGGAGGGCGTCGTTGAGGTGGGTGATTGGTCTGACGATTCGTGACAATCAGCAGACTTCGCTGGTCCGGATGGTCATTCTCGTCCAGAGGTGATCATCGATTTGGTAGAACGACAACTACCTCAGCGGGCAGATCGACTCGCATCAGTCGTCGCAACGATGCCTTCAGAGCGATGCGCTGAACTCGCGCTCGGCGGGACAACCTGAAGACCGGAGAATTCTCCAACTCGCTGGTGGTCCTGAGAGTACGCGAGGTAATTGTGTCTAGACACTTCAATCTCGCCGCTTGAGATATTCGCGTCGTAGATCCGACGTTTCTCCCTGGTTGTCCCGAGACGAAATAGATGATATGGCGAATCCGGAGCTCCATGCAAATTCATCCACCCAGTTGTCGAACTTCGGCAGCAGGTCTTTGGTCGTCTTCGCGGCGCGGTCGTAGAGGAGGAGGCGGAATTTGTCGCTTTCGTAGCCGGGGCGGAGCTGGCTGCGCCAGGCGAGGTATTTTCCGTCGGGGGAGTAGGCGGGGTTGAAGTCGCCGCCTTGGGATGTGCTGACCTTGACCGGCTTGGCTGCGGGGTTGGTGAGGTCGAGGGTGAAGATGTCGGCGTTGGTGCTGATGGCGGGCTCGGGGTCGAGGTTCTCAGTGAAGGCCAGTTCCTTCGAGTCGGGAGAGATGTCGAATCCGCCGCCGCCGGAGAGCGAGAAGGGCGGGACGTCGTGGGGATCGTTGGGCGTTAGATCGCGGATCGATTTGCCGTTGTCGACCGAAACGAGGAAACAGGTGGGAACGCTTGTCGCCGGTGAAGTGGTTCCAGTGGCGGTAGAGGAGATGGGTGAAGATCTGCGCCTTGACCTTGCTGGCGGCCAAGGCCGTCGTCGCGGTCATTGTTGCACTGGTTTCCCGCCGTAAAGGTGTTGGGGCCGATGGCGGGGCAGTCAGGATAGACATCCGAAGTGAAGACGATGGATTGCGAGTCCGGCGACCAGATGGCGTTGTCGGCGCCGGTCGCGAGAAAGGTTGTCATTGCCTGGGATTGCTGGTGGCGCCGGTGGCGGGGTCGAAGTCGGCAATCCAGACCTGTTGGCCGTCTTTGCGCGGCGCTGAGGAAGAGGATGCGCTTGTTGTCGGGGGAGAACTGGAGGCCGTCGTCGCCGGGCTGGGCTACGGCTAGTTTGATCGGGGCATCACTGCCGGAGTCAGGGCCTGCGATGGGCTGCAGCCACAGCTCCGTTGTCTTTGTGTTTTGAGCTAGATCGACAGTCGTGACGCTGTAGCCTAACCATTTGCCGTCGGGGGAGACGGCGGTTGAGCCTAGACGCTTCATGTGCATCATGTCTTCGAAGGTCATGGGTCGTTTGGGCTGCTGGGCGGTGGCGAAGGTGGCGGCAGAGGAGGAGTAGATAGATGTGTCGGCGCATAAGTTCTTCTCGATTCGAGCTTCGCAATCCCAGGTCTCAAACGCGAGACCTGGGGCACCCGGTTTTTGGTGGGAATGATGCGAAGGAGAAGTTTACAACCGGGAGCTCGTCGCTAGCTATGTGTCGTGGTTTCCCACTCATGACGCGATGAGGCTGCGTCATGAATGGGGCACCCGGCGGCTAGGAGGAGTAGATAGATGTGTCGGCGCATGAGTTTCTTCTCGATTCGAGCTCGCATCCCAGGTCTCAGAAACGAGACCTGGGGCACCCAGTTTTGTGGGTTGGCGCGAAGGAGAAGTTTACAACCGGGAGCTTCGGACTGATAAGAAACAATCCCGAGAGCAGGCCGGTGAGGTCGTGCTTTCCCACCCATGGCGCGATGAAACATCGTCATGGATGGGGCACCCGGGCTTGTCGATAGGCGCAAAAAGAGCAACCGCAGATCCCTCGGCTGCGCTCGGGATGACAGCGCAACATGGAGATCGCGGTTTCCCGCTTATGACGCGATTGGGCTGGGTCATCAATGGGGCACCCGGGCTTGTCGCAGGCGCGAAAAGAGCAACCGCAGATCCCTCGACTGCGCTCGGGATGACAGTCTCAATCGGATGACAGCGTCAATTTATCAAGGGATCGGGATTAGGCGGCTTGGAGTTCCAGTAGGATGCCGGCGCCTCTTGGTTCGAAGTTCATGGCGGAGGCTTTGCCGTTGTTTTCGCGGAGGATGCTGGCGCACATGCTGAGGCCGAGGCTGGTGGAGTCGTCGCCGGAGGCTTCAGGGACGAAGGGGTCGAAGGCGCGGGCGGGCACGAGGAACCTTGCACCGGAATGGGCGACGAGGATCTGCACCTGGTTGTTTTCCGCGACAGCTTCGAGGCGTACGGTTTTCTCGTTGGTGGTGTCGAGCTTTTCAACGGCCTCCATGGCGAACTGGAGGCAGTAGAGGACGGCCTGGCGGACCTGCTGGGCATTGCCGAGAATGCGGGGCAGCGCGGGCGCGATGTGGACGCGGAAGTCGATGGAGCGCTGCACGAACTCGGAGCGGTGAAGCTGCTCAAGGTCGTTGAGGAGCTCAGTGACGGAGATGGCGGCGACCTGATCGCCCTGGGGGCGCGAGATGCGCGCGAGGCTCTCAAGGGTGAGGCGCATGTGGCGTGCCTCGTTGAGGATGGCCTCGATGGCCTTGTGGGCCTGGGGATTGAGGTCCTCTGTTTCGTCGAGCAGCGATGCGTAGCCAAGGATGACGGTGAGCGGGTTATTGAGCTGGCGGGTAACGTTGCCGGCGAGCTGGCCGAGTCCGACGAACTTTTCGGATTCGACCAGTTTTTCGAGCATCATGGTCTGGCCGCGGACTGATTGCAGGCGAGAGGCAAGGACTTCGAGGGGGAGAAGATCGACGGCCCGGATGGGAGTGCCGGGATCTTCGAGTCCGGTAAGAAACAGCGCTCCCTCGGTTGCGGTACGGCCGCGCAAAGGAATGGCCTGGACGGTGGTGAGTTTGAGACGTGTGAGATCGTCGCCGGGGACGAGGAAAGGAGTGAGATCGAGATTGAGGGCCAAGCTGTGTTCGGCGGCCGCAGGGGACGGAGTCGGAATCGAGGAAGTTGGCTACCGGGATGCGCGCAGCGAGAGCTTCAAGAGCGTTGAAGGTGGCATCGTCAAAACCGGCGGCACCGGCAAGATGATAGTGGCCGGTGTTCTGAAGGAGTACGAGGGCGGCCTGCTTGAAGCGGCTGTTGGAAACGATGGACTGGCAGATCACGGCTGCCTGGCGATCGAAGTCCTCGACGCGGCGGCGGGCGAGATTGAGGCGCGCATATGCCTCCATTTCCTCACGGGCATGACGCTCGCGGAGCTGGCCAATCTGGTTGATGGCGAGTTGGTCTTCAAGGGCGAGAAGGATCATGCCGATGGCGGCGACGACCTTGGACATGGCGATGATGCGAATGGCCCAGGTGGGTTCGCCGTGATTGAGGAACGGGAAGGTCTGGCTGATGTTGAGAGACCAGCCCAGGAAGCCGAGGCTGGCGAGGACGGTTCCGGGAGAGATGCGCCGGAAGACGTAAAAGACGAGGATGGCGGTGACAAGGTGGATGGCGCACTCAACGAAGACGAGGGGCCATGCTCCTCCGACACGAACGCAGATCCATAGACCGGCGCCGCCGAGAATGATGCAGAGCGCGAGGGGTATGCCGCGTGGAATGCCACGAAAGGAGATGGCCCACGCACATCCAGCAAAGAGGGAGAGCGCGCCGAGGGCCGGGAAGATGAGGAACGGCAAGCCGCCGGGGGTGTTGCCGCCATAGAGACCATAGATAAGGAAGGCGTAGGCTACGAGCGGAATGGCGAAGGGAACGGCATAGAGAATACGGACGCGGCCAATGCGGAAACCCAAGGGAGCCAGAGAGGCAAGGAAGAGAGCGGAACTGATGAGGATGGAGGTTTGACCGACGGCGGCGATCCAGGGATGGACTTGCGTATCGGTGTAATTCCACCATCCCAGGTTGTAGAACTGCAGCATGCGGATACAGGCAAAGAAGAAACCCAGGAACCACAGAAGCGTGCGGGTATCACGGAAGCGCAGGTAGAGCTGGAAGAAGGCCGGCAGCAGAAGCACCGTGAGAACCAACGCGGGAAGGTGGTAGCTGTCGGGCATGGAAATGCAATTATCTCCGTCGACGTTTGCACCGCAGGTTTCGGTGTCGGCTTAAAGACGCGGCGCCAGATTAGGGTGTTCCCTGGGGCTGATCTGAATCGTTAATGAGTGAGCTTAAATCATTGATGCCGCAAGGTAAATGAAGAGTTGAGGCTCGTACCTCAGAAGACTCTGCGAAGATTAAACCAAGCTTAAGACTGTCGTCGGCAGCGATAGCTCCGCCAAAGGAGGATTTTGCGGGCCTCCCAGTCTGGTTGTATATACGTCTAATGTGGTAGCGGGCATGGAATGACGGTTGTCCCCTACGCAAAAATGCGTGGGGTGGGTGCCGAGTTTCACAAGATTTTCAGGAGACGTGCAACGGTGAGTAATCGATGGTGGTTAGCGCTGGCGGCGGCGGGGATATTGGCACTGACTACGAGCGCGCAGGATAAAGACAGTTTTACGCCGATGCCGCTCGATGCCGGATTCGGAAAGCTGGACCTATCGGAGCCGACAACGCCGCCCGATGAGATCATCAAGAAATTTGCGGCGAAGGAGAGTGAGTTTCAGGAAGCACTGAACCACTACACCTATCGCCGGCTGGCACGCGTGCAAACGATTGACGATGACACCCACAAGGTGGATGGAGAGTGGTACCAGGTGGATGATGTCACTTTCGATCCGACGGGGCGGCGCATGGAGAAGACGGTATTCGCGCCGGAAAGCTCGCTGCAGCGCGTGATGATGTCTCCATCGGACTTGCAGGATATTCAAAAGGGCTATCCGTTTGTGCTGACGACGGAGGAGATTGCGCAATACAACACGAAGTACGTGGGGCGGCAGAAGGTCGACGAGGTCGACTGCTACGTCTTCGACGTGGGGCCGAAGCAGATTTTAAAGAACAAGCGCTACTTTCTGGGACGCATCTGGGTGGATGCGACCGACCTGCAGATCGTGGTGACGAATGGACGGATGGTTCCGGACGACACACGCAAGAACAATGAAGATCTGCATCCGCCGTTTATGACGTGGCGGGCGCAGGTAGATGGGCATTATTGGTTCCCGGTGTATACGAAGGGCGAGGGCGTGCTGCACTTTCAGGGTGGGAGCTACACGATGTCGCAGGACGTGCACATGCGCGACACCATCAAATACACGGACTACAAGCGGTTTGGATCGACGATCAAGCTGATCTACGATGGGCAGGATATTACCCAGACCGGGCCACAGCAGGGACAGCCTGCGAAGCCGGGACAACCCGCGAAGCCGCAGGAGCAGCCTAAGCCGCAACCGTAGTGGACAGTGATCAGTGGTCAGTGTCAGGAACGCTCACTGGGAATTGATGCTTAAGCGGGTGCGCGCTAGAAGCGCAGGGAGAGGCAGCTCAGGCCACCGTCCATTTTTTGAAACTCCGACATATTGAGGACCAGGGGGCTTAAGCCGCGCGCGATCAGCTCTGCGCGCAGGTGGGGGAATCCATCGGCGATGAGGACGCGGTCGTTCACACGGACACAATTTGCGCCGTAGCTTTCGGCGGGCGAGACGTCGATTTGATTGAAGCGGGCGAACTGCAGATTCGCGACCATCTCTTCCATCACCACGAGCGTGTTGTCGCCGATGTAGCTGATGCCGCTTTTGAGATGCAGGATGGTGTTCATGGAGCGGATGTCGATGGTGGTAGCGGTGTAACCGAGCGCGTTGAGATGGGTGGTGAGTTGGCGTGCGCCTTCTTCGTTGGTGCGCAGGGAGATGCCGATGAAGAAATGGCCTTCGGCTTCGCAGATGTCGCCGCCGTCGACGGTGCCGGGGGGATCAATGGTCAGCGTGCGGGAGTAGAAGCGCTCGATGGACGGACGGATGGCAGCGACTTCACCTTCGCGGCTGGCGGCGCCGGGACGAGTGAGGATGGCGGCATGCGGAGTGAGGATCGCAGCGTCTTCAACGAAGGTGGAGTCGGGGTGGCGGAGATCGGGCGTGAGGATGGTGAGCTCAAGACCGCATTGGCGGAGGGCATCACAATAATGCGCGTGCTGGGCGAGGACCTCATCGAGATGGGGAGTACCCAGTTCGACGGTGGTGAGGCCGTCGGCGAAGTTGCTGCCGGGGATGCGAACGATGGCGCGGGTGAACAAGCGCTGTGCTCCGGGTGCGGGAATTGGGAACTGGATGCTTCAGTATACTTTGCAACCGCAAGTCGAGCGGGGATTTCGAGCGGTCTTCAGGGACTAAGCTTCTGCTTTTCAGCTGTTACGGCACGACTGAACAGCTTGGGGAAAGAGTCCGTATGGGCCAAGCCAGCATCCCTCAGGGGCTAAAGCCCGACACTCTTTTTGTTGCACTTGCGGCCTGGCTGAAGCCATGCCCTTGTTACAAAACAGCGAGTTCTTTGAGTTGCCATACCCTTGTTACAAGATAGCGAGCTCTTTGAGTTGCCATGTTCTTGTTACAAGACAGCGAGTTCTTTGAGTTGCCATACCCTTGTTACAAGATAGCGAGCTCTTTGAGTTGCCATGTTCTTGTTACAAGACAGCGAGTTCTTTGAGTTGCCATGTTCTTGTTACAAGATAGCGAGTTCTTTGAGTTGCCATGTTCTTGTTACAAGACAGCGAGTTCATTGAGTTGCCATACCCTTGTTACAAGACAGCGAGTTCTTTAAGTTGCCATGCTCTTGTTACAAAACTGGAGTCGTTGAGCTTTTCACCACGAGAGAGTCGGGCCTGATGCAATCAAGAACCGCTGCAACATCAGGCGCATCAAAAGGGGCGCAGCGATTTTCATGCTGATCTTGTGCTTCGTCTTACCAGCAGGATCTGAAGCGACCGATTTATGTGCGACAGTTGGTGGCTTTTGGGGCTATCTTGTCCGCTGCGCAGACGAGCGCAAATCACGGACTCTGAATCCAATCGGAACATCCCAGAGATGGGCGTCCGGCTCTCCGCGCGAGATATGAGAAAGGTGAATGATTTGCTTGCCCACGCGAGGATCGATCCTAGTGACGGCCAGATTCGTCTGAAGTTCTTCGGAATACCAGAATTCGCGGGTCGAGACGAGCGGCTGTTCATTGCCGGCTGCGCCGGGGCGAATTGTCCACGTCTCCCGCGTGCCGATGACAGGAAACCCCTCGATGGTGTCAGTTCCCAATCGTTCGCGAGTCAATGTACGTGTTCCCTCAACGTACGATCCTTCAGGAGTTGTTTCGAAGTAGGTCTTAGGATTGTATTCCCTAAGAACACATTCGTAAGTCTTGCCTAAGCAGTAAAGCTGCGTCCTCGTCACCGGATCAAGAAGATGGATTTCATAGAGAGGCGCATCGGCGCTCGTGTTTGCAGGTACGAAATGATGGCTCTGCCGGTAGACCCGGCCATGGCTATCACGTGCCAGAAAGGCATCAAGTCGGAGAGTTACCGTGCTGCCGTCTTCAAGTGTCCGCGTCCATTCGGTGGTAGTTTTAGCAGAGAACTGCGCGTTCGAAATGGGAAGCACGTCAACGCCAGGGACGTGACCGTGGCCGATGCCGGCATCAGGTCCACGCGACGGTTCTTGAGGTGAGGCGTCGCCACCCAGGAAGACGCAGGCCACCAACAGGAAAAAAGCGGCTGGCTTCATCTAAATGATCTGCAGAATCTTTCAAATCTTACCAAATGGCAGCGATGCGGACTAATAGAAGAGGTACTTGCGCCAGCGGTCGTCGCCGCGGCCTAGCATGCGCATGATCTGGCGGCTGGTGTGGAGCGAGAAGGGGCGCGGCTCACGGAGCAGGACCATGTCGTCGATTTCGAGGAGCATGCGGTTGCCTTTGCGGCGATTGCAGGCGTGGCAGCAGGCGACGAGGTTTTCCCATGTGGAGTTGCCGCCGCGCGAACGCGGGATGACGTGGTCCAGGGTCAGTTCGCCGGAGGGAAGCACAACGCCGCAGTACTGGCACTGGTTGCGATCGCGCAGCAGGATGTTTTTGCGCGAGAGGGCACGGGTCTGATGGGGGATGCGGCGGTATTCGAGCAGTCGGATAACGGATGGCATAGCGATGCGGCTGCGCTGGGCATGCAGTGTCAGGCCATGTTCTTCCTCGGTGCGTGCGATGCCCTTGAGTACGAGAACGAGGGCGCGGCGCGCTCCGCAGATGTTGATGGGCTCGTAGGATGCATTGAGCACCAGAACCGGCATCTGCAGAATATGGTTGGCGTGCATGGCGACATGAGTGCCTGACTCAGCAGCATGAGCGGCAGCGCGGGCAGCGGATTTTTGCTTGCGTGCATGAATCATGGCTTTTCCCAGCGACATCCTTATCCCTCGTCAAAAAGGTTGATGAGTCGATGATGGCGAATGCATGCTTGCTAACGCTTGAAGATCGGCCGGCTCGATGCCGGGTTGAGTGCGGGTCGATTCGAAGGAACGAACCTGCGCATTATTGAGGTGGATGCGGCGCGCACGGGCGAGAGTTGCGACGAAGACTGAAGCCGCTCCAGCTTTCATAAGTGACTGGGCAGCGGCGCGGGCGGTGGCACCCGTCGTGAGAATGTCGTCGACGAGCAGGATGTGCCTGCCCTCGACGGCGGATCGATCTGGTACGTTGAATGCCCCGCGGACATTGAGGCGGCGCTGACGCGGCGTAAGCCCCGCCTGGCTTTCAGTAGCGCGGAGGCGCATGAGCGTGGCGGGCGCCAGCTGGAGATGCCATGCGGGATGCGATTTGCTTAACTCACTGATGGCGTGTCGAGCTAGAGATCGCGCCTGGTTGAAGCCGCGCTGTTTTCTTTTGCCGCGATGCAGAGGGACGGGGACAACGAGCATTTCGGCAGGAGCTTCGGGGGCGAGCTCGGCGATGGCCGCGGCAAGCATGGTGCCAAGCCGACGAGCGGAAGGCTGGATGCGATCGTACTTGAGTGCGTGAATGGCGGCGCGCAGGGGACCGTCATAGGTCCCAAAGGAGACGGCGCGAACGAAGGGAGGAGGCACGAGGCTGCAGATCCGGCAGAGGCAAGACGAAGAGAGATTTTTTATGGGGGGATGGTCGAGCGAGTCGCCGCAGCGATGGCAGACCAATCCGCGATGGGCTGAGATTTCGCTCCAGCAGGCTTTACAAATTGGAACGGACGAGAGTTGCGGCAGCGGGGAGCTGCAGAGTGTGCAGGAGGCAGGAAGAAGTATGGAACTAATTGCGTCCAGAGGACTTCGGAGGACACGCGCAACGGCGCGCCAGCGGGATGTCTCCGAGAGTGGACCGTCGATCGTCAGCGAACCGTAGTTCCTGCTGAAGACGCACCTCACGTGAGCCAGTGCGGCTGAAGAGAACCGCCGCTTCGGCGTTACCTATATCTATAGCTTTTATGGAAGGGATTAGCAAGCCGGGTGCCAGAGTTGTCACCGTCGGCGGTTCGGTCCACGTTGACTCCGAGATACAAGCGAAAGAGAACGGACGGTCGCTAATCAAAACGTCCCATGTCTCAGAATCGAGACATGGGGCACCCAGATTCACATACGGGTTAGCTTTGTCGGGCGCAAAAGATAACGGTGGCGAATCCAAGATTCGCCACCGCGGGGGTTAACAAAAATTCTGAACACCTACCTTAAGAACAACTCGAAGTTTTCTGCTAGCTGCGGTCGCGGATGGTTTCCTTGTCGAGGTTGTCGTCGAGGTCGGTGTCGCGGTCGACTTTGGTGTTGGTGGCGTTGTTGACCGCGTCGCGAACGTTGCCGACTGCTTTCTCTACTTTGCCCTTGACCTGTTGGGCGGCGCCGTCGGCCTGGGTTTTTGTATCGCCTGTCCACTCGCCAACCTGACGCTTGGCGCGGCCTGCTGCATCATCGATAGTGCCTTTAATGTTGTCGCTGTTCATGTATCCACCTCCGTGGGGTATGGGAAAAGTGTGTAGGCAAAAAACGCGCACTCATCGTGCGCGCTTCTTGAAGAGAGATCGTTGGGGGCGCGAAGATGCGCTACAGCGCGGCTCTACGTCCTGATATCAGTTGGATGACGAGGACCACCAGTGCGAGCACCAGCAGAATGTGGATGAAGCCGCCCATGGTGTAGCTGCTGACGAGACCCAGCAACCAGAGGACCAGGAGGACTACAAAGATTGTCCAAAGCATTTTAACCTCCCGAAAATTCTAGATATATCAACAACACAAGCTTGGACGCCGTGCTGAATCCCGCAGGTTGTTCGGGAAATGCAGAATCTTCTCGGAGTTCGAACTATCGCCTTGAAATATAAGAGCAACTGACGGATACAAAGGCCTGATCCGTTTAAGGTGTCATGCTTCGAAGCCGCAAACGACGGAGCGGTACAGCGTCGAGCGCAGTACCTGCATCACAAGAAGCAGGTTAGCGCCGAGGAAACAAACGCGCTGCATACATTAACTGACTGACTATCAAATGAGTAAGGAGACTTATGCTGCTGATCATTATTCTGGTGATCCTGATATTTGGCTTTGGTTACGGTGGCTACCGGGCAGGTCCGGGGATTGGCTACTATGGCGGGGGCGGACTCAGCCTCATTCTCACGATCGTACTGATCCTGCTGCTTCTCAAAGTCTTTTGATTGGTGGCCCGAAGGGGCCGCTTCTGTGGCGTCGATGACGCTGACCCGGTATTCGATAGGCACGCCCTCGATGCGGTACACTGCAACCGTTGAGGGGGCGTGTCTTTGCGAGTTCGCAGTCTGGCTGGTTGGGTTTTCTTTTCATTGATTGCGAGCTTCAGTTTTAGCGGCCGTTCCCAGGCACCCACAAATCCTCCCCAACAAACTCCACCACCCAAACCAGGCATGAGCAGCGGCATCGCAGCCGGCGTTCAGGCCGCGCCGCAGTATGACGCGGAAAAGCGACCGATTACAGCGGGCGGATTCGTCGACAAAGGCACCGTTGTGTTTGAGGACGACACGAAGGCCGCGGGTCTTTCGGGATGGGTCCATAAGATGGGCGTTCCGCAGAAGCAGTTCATCGTGGAAACGAATGGCTCGGGCGTTTGTCTGATCGACTACAACAACGATGGGTGGCTCGACATTTATCTCGTGAACGGCTCTACCTTCGACGCTCTCGACGGGAAGGAGCCCACTCCGCATGCTGCTTTGTTCCGCAACAACCATGATGGGACGTTCACGGATGTTTCGAAGGAAGCCGGAGTGCAGAACGATCGGTGGGGATATGGATGCTCTGTCGCCGATTACGACAATGACGGCTGGCCTGATCTCTATGTAGGTAACTACGGCCCCAATCGGCTTTACCACAACAATCATGACGGCACGTTTACCGATAAGGCAGAGGAAGCGAAAGTAGCGTTGGGGAACTGGTCGCCAGGATCGACATGGGGCGACTATGACGGCGACGGAAAGCTCGACCTCTACGTCACGGGTTACGTGCACTTCGACCGGAACAATCTGCCGATCGCGGGGACGAAGGCGGTGAACTTCGCGTCGTGTCTCTACCGCGGAGCGTCTGTCAACTGCGGGCCGCGCGGGCTGCCGGGGGAGCCGGACCACCTGTTTCACAACGACGGCAATGGAAAGTTTTCCGATGTGACGGTGAAGGCCGGCGTCGAAGACAAGGACAAATACTTCGGCTTCGCGACGATTTTTGTGGACATCAATAACGACGGCAAGCCGGACCTGGTGGTGGGAAACGACTCTGAACCCAACTATCTCTACATCAACAAGGGTGACGGCACCTTTGACGATCAGAGCTATGTGTCGGGATTTGCGCTTAATAAAGATGGACGCGAGATTGCGTCGATGGGCATTGCCGCAGGCGACTACGAGAACAATGGGCTGATCGATTTTTACGTGACGGATTTCGGCGATGACTACAAGGTGCTTTACCACAATGATGGCGATGCGAGCTTTACCGACGTGAGCTACAAGGTGGGCGTGGCGCAGGCAACGATTCCGTTTGTGGGCTGGGGCGACGGGTTTCTTGATTTTGACAACGATGGCTGGCTCGACTTATTTGAAACCAACGGACACGTTTATCCGGAAGTGGATCAGCACGACTGGGGGACTACGTTTGCAGAGCGGCCGCTGCTGTTTCACAACATTCCGGATGGAACCGGCAAAGGGCGGAAGTTTGAGTACGTTCCGCCGGTGAAGGGATCGGGGCTGGCGGTGGTGGTTCCGGGGCGGGGCGCGGCTTTTGGCGACCTGTTCAATGACGGAAAAATTGATGTGGTGATCAATCCGGTGGATGGGCCGCCGGTGTTGTTGAAGAACGTGAATCCCGACAAGCATCACTGGGTGGAACTGGGATTGGTGGGCGGAACAAATTCGGCAAATGGCAAGTCGAGCCCGCGCGATGCGACGTGCGCGACGGTATATCTGGAAGCGAACGGAATGCGGCAGCGGCGGGATGTGCTGTCGAGCGGAAGCTACATTTCTGCGAACGACCGGCGGCTGCATTTCGGGCTGGGCGATGCGAAGGACGCGGGAACGGCGGAGATTCACTGGCCTTCGGGCGCGAAGGAGACGGTGAAGATTCCTTCAGTGGATCGGATTTACACGATCGAAGAGGGTAAGGGGATTACCGGTGCGTTGTGCGACGGGAAACCTTGCGCGGATGCGAAGGGATCTGGCAGCGCGGGGGCACAGTAGAGGGGAGCCCGGCCCGCAAGCAGAATTTTGGTGGCGCGAATCGAAGAACAAAAGCAGATCCTTCGACTCCGCTTACCCCTTGGACACCAGTGTCCAAGGGGCCCCAAGCCGCTCCGCTCAGGATGACACACCCGTGATGACTGACGCCGCTTCGTGGCTCGGGATGACGCCGACGATGGGTCAGATTTGTGCTTTCCCACCCATGCGATAAAGCTCCGTATGGATGGGGCACCAGGCTTCGGGGTTCGTGCTTTCCCACCCAAGTCAACGATGAAACTGTTGCCATGGATGGGGCACCCAGGCTGGTGTCCTAGAAGCCTTTGGCATAGATCTGGGAGTGCAAAAAGCAGATTCTTCGCTCACCACCCCCGAAGTGAAGAACGTTCGGGGGCCCCGTTCGCAGAATGACACCTCCAACTTTTATCGACGGAGGTCTCGAAACGGCATCGCCGGGTGGATTCCGCCTCTTGCGATTGAATCCACCCGGCGCGCGCCCGGTTGGTGCCGGTAATCCCGGTGTTCCTTAGGTACCGCAGATACCGGTGGCCGGTGATCCCGTTCTAAAAAACTCCAGCGAGGAAGCTTTCGGCTTTCTGCTCATGCATGAATTTAACTCCGCTTTCAGCAAACACAGCGGGCGAGAGCGTGATGACCGGGCAGTGGGAGTGGGCCAGTACTTTGTAGACCACTCCGTGACGCGTGAGAGCGGCAAAGGCTGATGCGCCGTGCGCGCCGAGGACGATAAGGTCAGCCTGCTGTGCGCGACTCTGATAGAGAAGTTCCTCGGTTGGATCGCCGGGCACAACGATGGTCTGGATAGCGATCTGGTCACGCAGTTCCGGAGACACGAGGCAGACCAGGTCGGATTCGATTTCTTCCATGCTATGGCCGGCGAGCATCTCGGCGCGATCCTGCGGGCGGATGACATGCTGCAAGGTCAAACGCGCATGGTGCTGCAGCGCGAGTTCGGCTGCGAAGTTGGCGACTACGAAACTGCTCTCAATAAAGCTGACTGCACAAAGAATGGCGCGGGTCGTAAAGTTGCGATAGGAGCCGTCGACGACTTCGGGGCCGATGAC
The DNA here is from genome assembly GCA_963802565.1 of uncultured Acidobacteriaceae bacterium. Taxonomy (GTDB): domain Bacteria; phylum Acidobacteriota; class Terriglobia; order Terriglobales; family Acidobacteriaceae; genus Telmatobacter. Next base: position 229,998 of record CAWDJR010000025.1, read on the forward strand.
AAAGACAGGGACGTTCGCGCTGCGCAGAACGGCTTCAGCGACGGAGCCGACGAGAATTTTGCCGATCGGGCCGGGCGAATGGGTTCCCATGACGATGCGGTCAATATGGCGTTCGCGAAGATAGCCGAGGATTTGATCCGCAGCCAGGCCGGGGCGGACCACCACTTCGCACTTGATGCCGGCGTCACGGGCCTTCTGGGCCAGGGGCTCGAGATGCTTAGTGTCGGCGCGGGCGGCGGAGGCGTAATCGTAATAACGAATGCCTGAAGTTTCCGAGGCGGCCACGACCAACGTGTCGTAGACGTGAAAGAGCACCAGATCAGCGCCGAATTCCCGGGCCTGTGCGAGCGCGAAGTTGAAGGCACGCTCATTTGAGGGAATCTCGGATGCAAAAAGGATGGTGGAGGGCTTGCTCCAACCCGGCTTATTGGCCATGGGGAACCTCCTTCAAGTGCTTAAAGATATTAGGCTGCCTGCGATGTACCTTCCGTGCCGCAGGCCACACGGGAAGGTGATTCAAATCACTCGTGGATTGACGCGAAGTGCAGTTTCCTGATCCTCAACCCAGCGGGCGAACGTACGACACGGGAGGATCACCTTGTTTACTTGGATTCTGTACTTATAGCAAAAGTTTGTCCAGCCAAGTAAACGCTTCCGGAATGAAATTCCTACAAATCTGGTGATCTGAATCACAGATTGACCTATCTCGAAGGTGCTCTTCTGTATGCGAAGCAAGGCGTTCTCCGCGCCGAGGAGGTTGGAAGTCTTATGCAACAACAGCCAATGCATCACATACCGGCCCGAGGTGGACTGAATTACGACGAGGCGCCGTTTCTGGCGATCTGGGAAGTCACGCAATCGTGCGATCTGGCTTGCAAGCACTGCAGGGCGGCGGCACAACCGATTGCGCATCCCGACCAACTGACGACAGCGGAAGGCAAGGCGCTGATCGACCAGATCGCGGATATGCATATTCCGATTTTTGTGTTTACCGGCGGCGATCCGCTGAAGCGGCCCGATCTGTATGAGCTGATTCGCTATTCGGCGGAGAAGGGTGTGAAGGTCGCGGTAACGCCGAGCGCCACTCCGCTGTTGACGCGAGAAGCGATCTTCAAGATGAAGGAAGCTGGGGTAGTGCGACTGGGAATTTCGCTGGACGGTTCTTCGCCGGAGATCCACGACACATTTCGCGGATTGCCCGGAGCATGGGCGCGAACGATCCAGGCGGTGGAATGGGCAGGAGAGGCGGGATTGCCGATCCAGGTGCATACAACCATCAGCAGGCATAACGCAAACGATCTCGACAACTTGTGCGCCCTGTTTGAGAAGCTCAACATCGTGATGTGGAATGTATTTTTCCTGGTGCCGGTGGGACGCGGACAGCTGGGCGATCTGCTGAGCGGCGAAGAATTCGAAGCATGTGTTCGGAAAGATTTACGAGTTGTCGAACCGGGTGAGCTTCCAGATCAAGACGACGGAAGCGATGCACTATCGGCGTTACCTGCTGCAGCACAATCTGCAGGAGCGGAAGATGGGGCATGGCGCTGGACATCCGATGGGCAGTGGCGCACGAGTACGAGCCGGGCGCACCAGAGGCCGATGCGAAGACGCGGACATCAAACTGGATGACACGGCGCGTGAATGACGGCAAAGGATTCCTGTTTGTTTCGCACATGGGGAATGTGTATCCGAGCGGGTTCCTGCCGATTCATGCGGGAAATATCCGGGAGAAGCCGCTGGCTGATATCTATCAGAATTCACCGATTTTCAAGGCACTGCGCGATACCAAGCGGCTTGAGGGCAAGTGCGGCGCCTGCGAATACAAGGAAATCTGCGGTGGGTCAAGGGCACGGGCGTATGCCGTGACCGGCGATCCACTGGCGCAGGAGCCGTGCTGCATCTATCAACCGAAGAATTGGGTTCCTACGGAGTCCCAGGCGGCATGCCAGCCGGAATTTCTAGGGCCGCTAGTGACGTTATAGATATGTAGATGTATGGGTTGAGTTGACCGGAATTTTGCCAGGTTGAAGGGCAGGGACGAACAGTTCCTGCCCTTCTTATTTTTGTGCGGAGTGCGCCACTTCTATCGATTGCAATGAGATGGAGGTCGAATTTGCCGAACAGGGTGAGTTTCGGTTGGAGCACGCGTGATTCAAATCACTTGCCGGACAGGTTCCCGGATAGATGCTGGACTTGAGGTCGCAGTGCGGCGCCAGACCCTGCTTATGCGGCCCGGTGTGATAAGAAAAGACTGAGGTCACGGATGCGGGTAGCAATTATCGGCGGCGGGATTGCGGGAATGGCAGCCGCCTTTGAACTGGAAAAGGCGCGCGCGGCGGGTGCGGATGTTGAGTACACGCTGTTCGAGTCGCGGGAGCGACTGGGCGGTTCGCTCGCATCGGAAACAGTGAATGGAATTGTGCTGGAGCGCGGGCCGGATTCATTTTTGACTGAGAAGCCGGCGGGAGCCGAGCTTTGCCGCGAACTGGGTTTAGGCGATCAATTGACGCCTTCGAATGACGCGAATCGCAAGACATATATCGTGGTCAAGAACCGTCTGGTTCCGTTGCCCGACGGGCTCATGTTTTTAATTCCGACGAAGCTGGTGCCGACGGCGCTGTCGGGATTGTTCAGCCCCGCGACGAAGATCCGCATGGCGCTGGAGTTGCTACACCCACCGCGGCCGAGCGGCCAGGATGAGTCGGTGGCGGCACTCGTAAAAAGGCATTTTGGCCAGGAGGCGGTGGACCGGCTGGCGGATCCACTACTGTCGGGAATTTATGGTGGCGACGCCACGCAGTTGAGCGCGCGGACGGTGCTGCCGAAGCTGGTGGAGATGGAAACCGAGTATGGCTCGCTGACGCGGGGCATGCTGGCGGCACACAAAATGATGCGGGCAAAGATGGCGGCGGCGCGCAGCGCGAGCGCGAAGGGTGCTGCCGCTTCTGGACAAGGGAGCGAAAAGCCCTCGGCTCCGCGAGCAATTTTTACGTCGCTGAAGGGCGGCTTGCAACAACTGGTGGACGCGCTGGAAGCACGGCTCAATCCGAAATGGGTACGGAAATCAACGGCGGTGAACGCTCTGGATCGCGTGGCAGACGGCTGGCGCGTACGGTCGAGCGGCGCTGAAGAGGTCTATGACGCAGTGATTGTGGCATCGCCTGCCTGGGCGGCGGGAAGCATGCTGGCGGCGACGGATGCGGGGCTTGGCGATGAGCTTAGCGCGATTCCCTACTCCTCTTCGATTACGGTGAACCTGGTTTTTGACGAGGCGCAGCTCGGACGGCTGCCGGATGGATTTGGATTCCTGGTACCCGCGGTGGAAGGAAGAGCCATGCTGGCTTGCACCTTCGTTCACCGGAAATTTGCGGGACGGACGCCGACGGGCAAGGCTATTCTTCGGGCTTTTCTGGGCGGGGCAAAGGACGAGGGGTTGCTGGAACAGAGCGATGAAGTTCTTGTGGCGACGGTGCGGCGCGAGTTGAGCGAGATTCTTGGATTGCGCGTGGTGGGACCGCACATTCCCGCGGAGGCGACGCAGGTTTCGCGCTGGCGGCGAGCGATGGCGCAGTATGCGGTGGGACACCAGGAGCGCATGAAGCGCGTGAAAGAGCATGTGGCCGCGCTGCCGGGGTTGCGGCTGGCGGGGAATGCTTACGACGGGATTGGAATTCCGGATTGCATTCGGACGGGGCGGAATGCGGCGAAGGAATTGATGGCGGAGAAGCTTGTGGCTGCTTCGAGTCGCTAGGGATCACATGCTGAGGTTTGGCCATCGTCAAAAAATGCGCTTCCAATCGTGCGCTTGGGAATCGTGGCAACCGAGTTGACAAGTCTTGACGAGGATTTGCATCCACACGGTCTGCGCAAAATTTCTCCAAGCGAAAGGCGCATTAGCTGGTTTGAACTTTGGTGGTGTTCCGATCTTGTTAGCGGTTCATTTCTGAACAACCTACAGCTGATCCAGACCAGCGAGCAATGCCGCAGGCTGCGGCGAGGCCGTCAGGGAGCGGTGCGTTTAGTTCGACGGTGAACTAGAGCGAGCGGCAAAGAGCAACTTTTTGGTTGCATTATCTAAGCCGCATTGACGCCCGACCGTTCTGCTTTCCCAGGTCTCAGAGGCGAGACCTGGGGGCACCCACACATCAGTGGCTACGCGGGAAGGAGCAACCGCGGATCCTTCGACTTCGCTCAGGATGACGACATTGGGAGGGGTGAGGGATGTGCTTTCCCACCCAGATTTTTTGCGGATTGACGCGACGCGAAAAGCATATCCTTCACTTCGCTTACCCCTTGAATGAGTTCTCGTTCAAGGGGCCCCACTGCGCTCCGTTCAGCATGACATGCAGTTGGATCGTACGACTCCGCTACCTTGGGATGATGGGGAGGGTTAGCGCGCTCGGATGTGTGGTGTCGTGGTAGATGGTGTTGGTGGCTTTGATGAAAGTGGAATCTGTCGATGCGGGTTTGCCGGTGTTGAGGTTGCGGTCGAAGCGGGGGAAGTTGCTGCTTGAAACTTCGAGGCGGATGATGTGGCCTTTGAGAAAGACGTTGCTGGTGGACCAGAGATCGATTTTGTATTCGTAGATTTTGCCGGGTTCGAGGAGTTTGGCGGGGCCGGTGGTGGATTCGCGATAGCGGGCGCGGAGGATTCCTTCGGTCAGGTTTTGGGCGTAGCCGTTGGGCCATACGTCGACTAATTTCGCGGTGAAGTCGGTGTCGACGGCAGTCGAAGCGGCGTAGAGGTCGAGGGCGACGGGGCCGGTGACTTCGACATCGCTATCGAGTGGCGGCGTGGAGTAGACGAGAACATCGGGGCGGGTTTCCACTTCTTTCTGATCGCGGGGACCGGCAGGAAGATGATCCGGATCGCAGCAGAGCGGACCGCCTACCGTGGGAACGGGATTGGCGGGGTCGTAGGTGAAGGTGTCGGGATGTTCGGATTTGGCGGACGTGATTGAGAGAGCGCCGTCACCCGATGACGAATTGGCCTTGCCGTTCGAGTGCAGAAGATAGCTCGTAGACTTCGCGCGATCGAGGGGCCAAGCGTCTTCGAAGCGCCACTTGTTTTCGCCCATGACGAAGATTTTTACGGGGTGGGTGGCAAAGTCGTTCTGCTTGCCCTGGAACAGGTAGTCGTACCACTCGAGGATGACGGTGTTTTCGTCATACTCGGCGGCGGCGGGACCGAAGTCGACGGTGCCGATGTGGCTGCCACCTCCGGCATGGCCACCGATCATCATCAGCAGATGCTGGCCGGCGCGGGCGGCTTCATTGCCAGCATGCGCTTTGAGTCCGAGATAATTACGCAGCGAGCCGCCCTGAAAGATGTCGTACCAGGCGGCGACGGTGAGCGCGGGGACCTGGATGTTCTGGAAGTTTTCTTCGATGGACCACTGTTTCCAGTAGCTGTCGTAATCAGTGTGGGCTGCCCAATCGAGGAAATATGGGGCGAGAGCTCGGGTCAGTTCCACGCCCGTGCGTGGCTTGGCGACATTGAATACCGGAAACTGAGTAAGAGGCAGGACATTGACGGCGGCGAGGGCGTTGGTGTCGCGGCGAATGGCGCGGTTGAGGGTGTCCTGCGCGAGACCCGCGGTCCATGACTCGTTGAACCACTGCTCGAATGCTCCGCCCTGGTAGGTCCAGTTTTCGTGGTAATTGCTGGCGGTGACGACGGGGCAGATGCCGGCGAGGTGGGGCGGGTGGCCGATGGCGGCGAGCATCTGCGTGGCTCCGACGTACGATCCGCCGAACATGCCGACTTTGCCGTTGGAGTTGGGAAGCGCGGCAGCCCACTCGATGGTGTCATAGCCGTCGTCGGTTTCGTGCTTGAAGGGATACCACTCGCCTTCGGAGGTGTAGCGGCCACGGACGTCCTGAATAACGACGAGGTAACCGCGAGCGGCGGCGCGAGGGCCGAATTCAGCGCCGTTGTTCTTGTCGTAGGGGGTGCGCTGAAGGAGCGTGGGGTATTTGCCATCGCCTGCGGGGTGGTAGATGTCGGCGTGAAGGGTGATGCCGTCGCGGGTCTTCATGGGGACTCCGCGTTCTACGGTGACGGGGGTGGTTTGGGCGAGGGCGATGGGGGCCAGGCAGAGGGCGATGAGGATTTGTTTGAGCATGGGTTTGTTGGGTGGTGCGAGACGAGGACATTGTAGCGGGATCCAGAGATGCCGTGCTTTCGCTCCCATCGCGTGCCGATTCCGAAGCCATCCATGCTCTGTGCTGATTGATCGCCTTGCGACCCCGGCTATCCCCTCAAGAAGCGCGGTTGGAAAAGCCATTCTGACGTATCGACCTCCACCAAAGTTGCAGCGGGGATGTGACGTGAAGCACTGTGTAAAGCTGCTCCGAGAGGGAAGCTTGTCTGATTGCGTCGTGTGCCACGACGGTAATTGTGCATCGCGAATAAGGGCTATCGCGGCATCATTGAGATGCCGATAGGGTTCAGAAGACTTGTGTGAGATGACCGGTCATTGGATGCCGATTTCGGATCATGGTGCCGGTAATTTCGAGGAGGCTAGCCTGCGTCGCTCGGACAGGAATGGGTGTGCGATCCTTCGAACACTAGCGCCCGCCGTGGCGATGGCTTTCACCGTCCTGTCTTCGGCGTGGTCCTCGGAACCCGTGACCCTGACGTCACTCCACGCCGTCTACGCGCTCGACAACGCGCAGGCGGCCCATCGAATTCACGCGGTCTTCAAGGCGACGGTGGTCTATTCGCGCGGGTACGAAAGACTGCTGTACGTGCAGGATGACAACGAAGCTTTTTTTGTCTCCCCTCCAACGACCGCAGAATTTCTCCCCGGTGACCGCGTCCTCATTAAGGGAGACACGCAGCAGAGCTTTCGCCCACTTGTGGTTGCGAGCGACGTTACCTTTCTCCGTCACGGAGATTTGGCCAAGCCCGTGCCGGCCACTTTCGCCGAGTTGATTCGCGCGCAATACGATTGCCGCCTGGTCACTGTTCGCGCGAAAGTCCGCGCGGCTGACCTGGTGAACGGCGCCAAGCGCAGTTCCCGGCTGCAGTTGGTGATGGAGGGTGGTCACATCGAGGCAAATCTTGACAGCGAAGACGAGTGGGACCTCATTGACTTGCTTGACGACGAGGTGGAGATCACTGGTGTTGCCGCCGGCAAGTTCGACGACAAGATGCAGCAGACCGGCGTTGCCCTCTACGTCTCGTCAATCGCAAATGTAAAGGTCCTCAAGAACGTCAACACACACCCGTGGTCTTTGCCGCTCACCCGGATGGATCAGGTTCTCGCCGGTTACAACGTGCAGGATCTCACCCAGAGGGTCAGAGTTCGTGGAACCATTACCTACTATCAACCCGGTGGGGCAGTGGTGCTTCAGGACGGTTCGAGAAGCCTGTGGATCGCGACTCACACCCGCAAGTCATTTCGTATTGGCGAAGTCGCGGACGCAATCGGTTTCCCAGAAGCACATGATCGTGTCTTGAACCTGGCCGACGGCGAACTGCAGGGCACAGGGATATATGCTCCGGTAACGCCGAAGCAGGCTTCGTGGGAACAACTGGCATTTTGGAACAACAGCCGGCCAGACGGGCACCAGAACGATCTGGTTTCGATTGATGGCGAGGTTGTAACGGATGTTCGAGAGGCCACGCAGGACGTCTACGTTGTGGTCTCTGACGGCCGCCTGTTTACCGCGATTTACCGCCATCCTCGCGAAGGTGTTGTTCCACCGATGCGACTGGTGCCTGTCGGTTCGAAAGTGAGGATAACGGGCATCTGCACGATGGATACGAATACGGTCATTCCGGGGCAGGAGGTGCCGTTCAATATTCTGTTGCGCTCCGTCGATGATATTTCGCTGCTCGCGCGTCCCTCACCGCTGAACGTTCGGAATCTCATGGTTCTGACTGGATTACTTCTCCTGCTGCTCGTGGTGGTCGGAGCCAGAGGCTGGGTGATCGAACGCAGGGTGCGCCGCCAGAATGCCGCCGCGGCTTATATCGAGCGCAAACGCAGCCGCATTCTCGAGGAGATCAACGGCGCCCGCCCTCTCGCGGAGATCATCGAGGATATCACCGAACTGGTGTCATTCAAGCTTCATGGTGCTCCAAGTTGGTGCGAGATTTTCGATGGAGCGCAGCTTGGGAACCGCCCGGCAGAACTTACCTCGTTCAGGGTTGTCAGCGAACCGATTCCTGCTCGCTCTGGACCGCCGCTTGGAACGATACGCGCTGCATTTGATCCGCTTGCGCACCCCCGGGCTGCGGAGTCCGAGACGCTTTCCAGGATGGCGGGGCTGGCCACTCTTGCCATTGAAACGCGGCGGCTCTATTCCGATCTACGACATCGCTCCGAGTTCGATTTGCTCACTGATGTTCACAACAGGTTTTCGCTGGACAACTATGTTGATCGACAGATCGAAAAGGCACGTGAAAATGCGAGCGTCTTCGGATTGATCTACATCGACCTGAATGACTTTAAACAGGTGAACGATCTATATGGACACCAGGTTGGCGACCTGTACCTGCAGGAAGCAGCGAAGCGCATGAAGCGGCAGCTTCGCGGGTTCGATATGTTAGCGCGGCTTGGTGGCGATGAGTTTGCCGTGGTGCTTCCGGCGGTTCACAACCAGGCAGAGGTCGAGGAAATCGCACTGCGGCTGGAGCGCAGTTTCGATGCCCCGTTTACCTTCGAAGGGTACGTTCTCAATGGGTCAGCGAGTCTGGGTATTGCTCTTTATCCCGAGCACGGCGCAACCAGGGACAGCTTGCTGAATAGCGCCGACGCCGCCATGTATGTCGCGAAGCAGAGCAAGAAGAAAGGTTATCCGTCATCACGCGACAGCCAGAAGCGAGAAGTCACGTACAGAGAGCGCAGTTAGAGAGACGCTCAGGCGGTAGGCCGACGCGGGTTCACGGTGCTGGCGATGAAGTGGCGTGTCTCGGGAAATCTTCAGCCCCAGCGGTAGGCGATGCGGCGCGGGTCCACGAAGATGCGCGCAGTGACGACACCGAAGAGGAATCCTCCGATGTGGGCGAGGTAGGCGACGCCGCCAGTGCGCGCCTGGGCGACTACGCCGACGTTGAGGACCTGCATGAGAAACCAGAAGCCGATCAGAAGCGCGGCAGGAATCAGCGTGATCCGGAAAAAGATGATGAAGAAGACGAAGGTACGAATGCGATCGCGGGGAAAGGTGATGAGAAATGCGCCCATGACGGCGGCAATGGCTCCGCTGGCACCGAGGGAGGGGATTCGGGAGAATGGGTCGCCGAGGATCTGCGCGGACATGGCGACGATGCCGCCGACGAGATAGAAGACGGCGAAGCGAAAGCTCCCCATGGCGTTTTCGATCTCGCGACCGAAGGCCCACAGGTAGATCATGTTGCCAATGATGTGCATCCAGCTGGCGTGCATGAACATGGAGGTCAGAATCGTTATCCATGCATGGCCGTGCACGATGCGGTTGGGGACGGCGGACCAAACCCAGACGAAGCGGTCGCCGTAGGTCAGCTCCTGCAGAAACATCCAGGCGTTGAGGGCAATGATGAGGATGGTGACGACGGCGAAGCGTGTCGGCGGACGCGAGGCATCGCCGAGAGGGATGAGGCCACCCACTACATTCCGCCCTTGCCGAGGAGAATTCCGATGCCGTAGGTGACGGCGCCTTCGACTGCGCCGACCAACGTCATTTCAAAACCGGACGACCACCAGGGGCGAATGGTGATGAGGCTCTTGGCTGCGCCGACGGCGAAGTGGGCGATGAGGGAAATAACAGCGGCGGCGATGACGGCAGGAACTCCGCTCATGAAGAAGAACGGAATGATGGGGATCATGGCGCCGATGGCAGTGGAGATTGCGCCGGAAGTGGCGGAGACCAGGGGATTCGACAGCGCTTCTTCGGATGTGCCGAGGCGCTCACCGGCCAGGGCTCGGAGCATCTGCTCGGGGTCGCTGGCGATGTGGTTGACCATGTGGTCGGCGTCTGCTTCGGGCAGGCCTTTGACCTGGTAGTAGAGCGAGAGCAGTTCACGGGCTTCGGGAGCGTTCAACTGGATGGCTTCGCGCTCGCGGGCGATTTCGGCGTGGTAGATTTCGCGTTCGCTTTTGGCGGCAAGGTATGCGCCGGAGCCCATGGAAAGCGCGGAGGCGATCATGCCGGAGAGTCCCGCGAGGAGAACATATTTGCTGTCGCCAGCGGTAGCACCGGAGACACCAGAGACGATACCGAAGATGGCGCCAAGTCCGTCGTTGACGCCGTAGATGGCGTCGCCGATCCAGGCACCGGGCTGCTTGCGTCCCTGGGCACGCTTGGCGAGGAGTTCGTCGAGGATGGCCTGGGCATCGACTTTGGGCGCTCCGGCGGGGGCCTGGTAGTGGCCACGGAGGAGGGAGCCTAGTTCGCGATGGTGGTCTTTTTCGTCTTCGATCACATGATCGAGAATGGCGATGGAGCCTTCGTCGCCGAGATCTTTGAGTTGCTTGCCGTAGTTGGCGATGTGGCGGCTCTCTTCGATTTCGAGGCGACGCAAGGCCATGCGGACGCCGCCGGCGCGATTGGCGAGAGAGTTGGCTTCTCCGCCGGGATTGCCGGTGTAAACGGGCTCAGTGCCGCCGAGTTCCACGATGCGGCCGTGCCAGAGGGCGGCGTGCTCCCACTCGGCTCCGGCGAGGTGGCGCAGAACCTGGGCGCGGACGGGGTCATTATCGCGGTCGGCGAGGGTCTTATAGGTGTAGTAGCCTTCCATCTCGGCTTGCCAATTGGCTTCGAGGGCAGCCAGAACCTTCTTCAACTTGGCGCTGCTCAGGGTGGTGGTGGCCACGGTTGCGTCTCCTTGCGTTCTCTTGAGGATACGGCATTTTGCTCTGAAATCGCTGTGATGGGAACGGCGGAAAAGCGCGGAAATGCTGGACTGTTCAGATGAGGGAAGTGTAGAAGGGATAGGACTTCTTAACAGTTTGCCGCATCACTTCCCCAATTTGGGGTTTTACGTATAGTGTTGTGTGCAGCAATTTGGCCGTTAATCCGGCTGCGAATTGCAATCCCAGCGCAAACAAGCTGGTCTAAATAAGAGCGCGGTGGAAGCATGTGCGCTCGAACTGTGCCCTAACCGGGCAGAACTTTTGAGGAACAGGGGAGCAAACCAGCATGGCAACAAAAACCAACCAACCGGCAGGAGGAGGACTAACCTCAGCCGGGTATCTCGTGCCGTTTATTACAGTGACGGCGTTGTTTTTTATCTTCGGGTTTATCACCAACCTGAACATGGCCCTGGTGCCGCATCTGAAGGCAATCTTCACGCTTCCCTACGCATGGGCGATGCTGGCCGAGTCGGCATTCTTCCTGGCGTATTTCGTGTTCTCTGCACCGACTTCGAAGTTGATTGAGACCATCGGATACAAGCGGACGATGGTGGTTTCGCTGTTTATCCAGGTAATTGGCTGCCTGCTGTTTATTCCGGCGGCTAAACTCGTGAGCTTTCCGCTGTTTCTTACCGCGGTGTTTATTGTGGGAGCGGGCGTAACCGCCTTGCAGACCTCGGCCAACCCCTATGTTTCGATTCTGGGGCCTGAAAGCACCGCCTCCATCCGCCTCAATCTTGCGCAGGCTTTCAACTCTATCGGCGGCACCATCGCGCCACTGATCGCCGGTGCATACATTCTGACCGATCCGGCCAAGCTGGCCTCACCTGCCAGCGTTGCCGACACGGTTCGGATGCCCTACATGCTGATAGCCGGTGGGCTTCTTCTGCTGGGCTTTGCAGTCGCTTTTATGCACCTGCCACACGTTGAACAGACCCAGGCATTCCGTCCCGCGAAGGAAGGCGATCCGATCCTGAGCCGCAGCATCTGGGGCTACAAGCACACCGTGCTCGGTGCAATCGGCATCTTCTTTTATGTCGGTGTCGAGGTGGGGCTGGCTTCGATCGCGGTGAACTATTTCAAACTTGAAGGCATCAGCACCGCCGAAACGGCATCATACCTGGTCTCGCTCTATTGGCTCGGGGCACTGATCGGCCGCCTGCTTGGCGCAGGCATCATGACCAAGGTGAAAGCCGGCAAGCTGCTCGGCATCTTTGGAACCGTCGCCGCGTTGCTGATTACCGTTTCGATGTTCACCACCGGACACATCGCCATCGCGACCCTGGTGCTTTGCGGCTTCTTCAACTCCGTGATGTTCCCCAATATTTTCACGCTGGGGATTGCCGGGCTGGGACCGATGACGAGCAAGGGCTCAGGTCTCATCATGACCGCGGTCGTGGGCGGCGCGGTGATTCCGCCGCTGATCGGCGTACTGGCCGACAAGATGGGAATTCACCAGTCCTTCATTCTTCCGATCATTTGCTATCTCTACATCGCCTTCTACGGCTTTGTAGGTCACAAGCCTACGCGGACTGTTACAGCGTAGGCTGGGTTGGGTGCAGTAAACCTGAAGGCCCTCCGGTTGCCCGGAGGGCCTTCGTATGTCTGAGTCGGAATTCTGAGGACAGTCCCCGGGGCTAAAGCCCCTTTCTGCTCAGGTCCACGCTCGGTGGCTTGGACCGCGGAAAAACGGACAACGGTTGAGACGTCGAAAAACGTTCCTCAGCGGCTAAAGCCGGCGGTGACTTTGTGGACACACGGCACGGCTGAAGCCGTGCCCTTTCAAAGCAACAGGGTTTTTTCGCCACGCCACGCCACGGCTGAAGCCGTGCCCCTTTCAAAGCTACAGGCCCGCCAAGACGAAAAGGCCCGGCTCCCATCGCTCGAAGCAGCATGAATTGGCTCCAAACGAGATGTCTTGGTCATGGCTCGAATCGATCCCTCCCTATCTATCTGAAAAGGAACAGGAAAGGCACGGATGCTGATTCTTGTTGACGAATATTACGGATTGCGATATTGTTATTGCAATTTGCGATTGGCTGGTTGGGGATTTTGAACGCTGATTGCGGGATGCACGATGAAGCTGGGCGAAAAAATCAAATATCTTCGCGAGGTCGAAGGCAGCTTGCGGGGAATGAATCGGGCGATGAGCCAGCAGGAACTGACGCGGGCGATCGAGGCGGAGACGAGCTCGAAGATGAGCCAGAGTTATCTGTCGCAGATCGAAAGCGGAGCGCGGCCTCACCTGACGAATACGACGCGACAGATCCTGGCGAGTTTTTTCAAGGTACATCCGGGATACCTGGTGGACGATCCCGAGGGCTATCACCCGGAGCTGTTGAGCGAGGTGAGAGGTCTCGAGGACAAGCTGGACTCGTGGCTGGTATCGGGTGCGGAGCGGTTTCGGCGCGATCCCGAGTTGAAGGGCGCGCTGCTGGCGGTGGCGCAGCATGAAAAGTCGCGCGAGTGTTTGCTGCTGCTGGAGTCGATTCTTGAAACGCCTGGGTTGATGACGAGGTTGACGGAAGTGTTGAGGAAACAGGGATCAGCGATCAGAGATCAGGGGTCAGAGAACAACGGTCAGAGGACAGCAAAACGACGCAGCAGGTAATTGGGGGCAAGGCGTATGAACTGGGAGACGTTTTATCTTGTCTGTTTTCTTGCGGGGCTGATGCTGAGTTTCATTTCGCTGCTTGGCGGGATGGGGCATTTCGGCGGTCACGTGCATGTTCCGCATGTTCACGTGCCGCATGTGGGGCATGTGCCGCACGGGGTGGTGGGTGCTTCTCATGCCGCGAGCAGTGGTGGGTCAGCGACGGGGGGCGGGGCGGATGTTCCGTGGTGGAACGCATTTTCCATCATGATTTTTCTCTGCTGGTTTGGCGCGGCGGGGTACTTGTTGACCAAGTATGGAAGCTTTGTTGCCGGAATCGTGGTGGTGCTGGCGGTGATTTGCGGATTGGCGGGAGGAGCGATCATCTTCATGTTTCTGACCAAGGTACTGATGCCGCATGAACGTGAACTGACCGCCTACGAGACGGACGTTGTGGGCGTGGTGGGGCGGGTTTCCGCGCCAATTCGCGAAGGTGGGATCGGCGAAATCGTCTACGAACAACTGGGCGCGACACGATCGGCGATTGCGCGCTCAGAAGATGGCACGGGAATCGGCAAGGAAGCTGAGGTTTACGTGCTTCGTTACGAAAAAGGGATCGCGTATGTGAAGCGGTGGGAGGATTTGGGAGCCAGTGATCAGTTGTCAGTGAACAGTGATCAGAAGCAGGTCATTGGTCGCTAACTCTGAGGTGTTCAGGAGTGGAAAGCAGATTCTTCGCTCACCACCCCCGAACTGAGATACGTTCGGGGTCCCGTTCGCTCAGAATGACACTTCCAAGTTATATGGGAGATTCAAGACATCAGACTAGCTGCAAGTTAACGGCAACAATGCAACCTTGAAACAAGAAGTGCCCGGCCGAAGGACCGGGATTCCAAATGACGAACTCAACCGTGATGATTGCGGACATGGGCATCCTGGTGGGGATTTTTCTGCTGGGATTGTTGGCGAAGTTGTTTCCGAAGAACAGGCATAAGGCGAAATAGTGAGCAGAATCGTTGGCGGGGCGACGAATGAAGCGTCCCTCAGGGGCTAAAGCCCAAGTGGCTTTGTGATTGTTTGCGGCACGGCTAAAGCCATGCCCTTTCAAAACCAAATGCTGTGAGGACTGAAGTAAAACCATTAACAATTCAACCCCTGTTGAAGGGACAGGGATCGAATGATAACGAATGAAATGATTCTTGTTGTCGGTCTGGGAGTATTGGCGCTGATCTTCCTGATGGGCATTTTGGCCAGGATGTATCGCAAGGCAGGGCCCAACGAAGCATTGATTGTCTATGGTTTTCGCGGGCCGCGTGTGATCAAGGGGCATGGCACGGTGATCTTCCCCATGGTGGAGAACTGCCGCGAGCTGAGTTTGGAACTGATGAGTTTCGATGTCGCTCCGCAGCAGGATCTCTACACCAAGCAGGGCGTAGCAGTAACGGTTGAGGCTGTGGCGCAGATCAAGGTGCGGAGCGACCAGGCTTCGATTTTGACGGCGGCCGAGCAGTTTTTGACGAAGACTCCGCCACAGCGCGAAGGGTTGATTCGCCTGGTGATGGAAGGCCATTTGCGCGGAATCATCGGGCAGTTGACGGTGGAGCAGATTGTGAAGGAGCCCGAGATGGTGGGCGAGCGCATGCGTGCGACGTGCGCGGAAGACATGAGCAAGATGGGGCTCGAAGTAATTTCGTTCACGATCAAGGAAGTGCGCGACAAGAACGACTACATCGCCAACATGGGAAAGCCGGACGTGGCGCGCATCAAGCGCGATGCGGAGATGGCGACAGCCGATGCGGAGACGCGATACGGCGATCAAGCGGGCCACGGCGTCTCCGGGAATCCGCAGTTGCCAAGGCACAGGCTGATCAGGAACGCGTGATTGCGGAAACGGCTTCGGCTACGAGACAGGCAGAGGCGCAACGCGATCTTGAAATCAAGAAGGCCGAGTACGCGGAGCAGAGCCGCAGGCAGCAGGCCACGGCCGACAAGGCGTACGAATTGCAGACCAATGTCATGCTGCAGCAGGTAACGCTTGAGCAGGTGAAGGTGCAGCAGGTCGAAAAAGAAGGCCAGATCAAGGTGCAGGAAGCCGAGATCATGCGCCACGAGAAGGAACTGATCGCTACGGTGTTGAAGGGCGCCGAGATCGAGCGTCAGCGGATTGAGAATCTTGCATCTGCGGAGAAGTCACGCTTAACGACGGAGGCGGAAGGCCGCGCTGCTGCAATTCGTTCGCAGGGCGAGGCGGAAGCCAGCATCATCTTCCAGAAGGGCGAGGCCGAAGCCAAGGCGATGAACGTGAAGGCCGAGGCCTACCAGCAATGGAACCAGGCCGCGGTGGTCGACAAGCTGCTGACCAACATGGCCGATGTTGTCCGTGCGATGGCTGAGCCGCTGAGCAAGGTCGACAAGATCACGATCGTGTCGACGGGCGGACGACGACGCCGCGGGTGCGCACAAGATTACCGGCGACATGACGCGGATTGCGGCGCAGGTTCCGGCATTGTTTGAGGCGCTGAGCGGTATGGACATCAAGCAGTTGATGTCGAATGTGCAGGCGATCAAGAAGCCGGCGGCGGAAAAGCCGGTGAACGGAGAAGCTGCGAAGTAGTAGTGGCGGTCGTTTAACGGGTGCGTGGCGAGAGATAGCCTTTCTTGCCACGCAGGCCGGAAGGAAAGTTGAGGAAGGCATGATTCGTACTATTCGTGCAGCGATGATCGTGGGCTTGGCGGTGGCGACGTCATCCACTTTGGGATTCGCGCAGAGTGTGGCGACGTCGGCGGCTTCAGGACAAAGCTCGGCGGCAGTTGTGGCAGCCGATCAAAAACCTACGATGGAGCAGTTGACGAAATTGTTTGAGGTGATGCGGCTGAAAGTGCAGATGCAATCGATGCGGCAGATTGTGCCCTCGATGGTGCAGCAGCAGCTCAATTCTGCGATGAAGCAGACCGAGGCAGATCTGCCGCCGGGTACGAAACTCACGCCTGAGCAACGCGAGGGCATGGAAAAAGTGATGAGCAAGTACGTGGGAAAGGCGATGGATCTTTATCCCGCGAGCGAGATGCTCACGGATATGGGCGCGATTTATCAGCGGCATCTCAGCAAGGATGACGTCGAGGGGATGATTGTGTTCTATAGTTCGCCTGCAGGGCAACATCTACTGGATGCACAACCCGCTATTGCGCAGGAGTACATGCCGATCGTGATGGGCAAAGTAACGGAACGCAGCCAGGCGATGACAAAGGAAATGATGAAGGAGATGGCGGAGTTTGTGCCATCGAAGCAGGCAGCGACGAAACCGGGAACGACAAATCCGCCTGCGAAGTAAGGGTGCGCTGGGAGTGAGAAGTATCCGAGGATCGAATTAAGAAATCGAACTGGGAAATCGAATCAGGGAAGGCGAGGAGGGGTTTATGTCGTTACTGGATAGAGTGAGCACATTGTTGCGGGCGAACTTGAATGATCTGGTGGAGAAGGCCGAGGATCCGGAGCGGATGTTGAAGCAGGTTGTACTGGATATGGAGAACCAGCTTATGCAGGTAAAGACACAGGTGGCGATTGCGATTGCAGATCAGCATCTGCTGGACAAGAAGAAAGTGGAGCACGAACAGCAGGGGGCGGAATGGCGGCGCAAGGCCGAGTTGGCAGTACAAAAGGGCCAGGACGATCTGGCTCGTGCTGCGCTGGAGCGTGCGCTGAGCCAGGATCAACTGGCCATCGGTTTCACGACGCAGGCTGAAGATCAGAAGCAGGAAGCCGACAGCCTTCGGCAGGCGTTGCACAAGCTGGAGCAAAAACTGACGGAGACGCGTGCGCATTGCGAGATGCTGATTGCCGAACATCGCAGGGCGAGGGTGATCGGCCGCGCGGCGCAGGCGCAGCACATAGTTGGCAACGATCAAGAGAACACCATTAGCCGGATGAAGAGCAAGGTCCACGTGACGGCCGCTGAGAATGCTGCTTCGGCTGAAGTGTTGACACCGCAGTCGCTTGAAGACAAGTTCAGAGCACTCGAGAGCGAAGACAAAGTCGAACTGATGCTGAAGGAGCTCAAGAGCCGTTTGGCGGTTTAGCAATTTGATCGCGGTGGCATCTGCGAATTCGGTCGGCTATTTTTTGTATACTCGAGAGGGGGAGCCGCGTCTAACTTCGCAGATCCGTTTGTAACGGCGGATCGGGCCGGTCGGCCATGCGGCCGATCCAGCAGGGGTTACGACATTGGCTCACAACTGTCATATGTGACAGTTGTGAGCCTTAGACCTGGCCCCTTAGTCTCGATGTTAGAGATATCTCTCTGATGCCAGGCGCGAGATTGCTTGGACTACCAATGCAGAAGTGCCCATTTGAGTTTTGTCCTAAAGTCCGCAGGCAAGCCTGGCAGTGAAATGCGGGAAGCGGTGCGACGTCTGCTTCTGTTGAGCGCGGTTTTAATTGCGCCAGTTGCAGTTGTTGGCCAGACTAACCAAGCGAATCTAATCTCACAAAATCCAAGAGCCGACTGGGTCGAAGCTCCAACCTCTCTGCTTCCAGATGCGCCGGGATCACGGCCTATTGCTGCTTCAGCGGATGTTCAGGCAACCGGACAGCCTTCGAGCAACGGAAATTCAACGACAACGGGGCAAGAGAGTGCCCAACAGGCTTCAGCGCAGGGTGAAGTGTCGGCCAACATTGCCGGCTCGGTCCTGGACACAAATGGGGACACTGTTGGAGGGGTGACCGTCGTCCTCAAAGCTGCAAAGGGTGAAGACCGGACCACGATTGCGGATGAGAACGGGGCCTTTCAATTTAGCGGACTTCGACCGGGAACGCCGTATTTCATCACGATTGCAGTCACGGATTTCGAGCCGTGGAAGTCGGAGCCGATTGTACTGACGCCGGGTCAATTCTATTTTATGGTGGATATCAAGCTTAAGGTCGCTGCATCGGCGACCTCAGTGACGGTGAGTGCATCGAACGAGCAGATCGCGACTGAGCAGGTCGAACTCCAGGAGAAGCAGCGCGTTTTTGGCATCATTCCCAATTTCTACGTTACCTACGATGCTCATCCTGTGCCGCTCACAACGAAGCTGAAGTACAAGCTCGCTTTGAGGGCAGACACCGATCCCGTAACTTTTTTTGGAATATTTTTTATGGCCACGATCTACCAGGCGGGTGACATTCCCAACTATGGCCAGGGTTGGGACGCTTATTTTCAGCGCGTGGGTGCCGGTATTGCCGACACCACGACCGATATTTTCCTGGGAGGCGCAGTTTTTCCTTCACTTCTGCATCAGGACCCTCGTTATTTCTACCAAGGCACCGGTACGAAGAAGTCTCGCCTGCTGCACGCGATGTCGAGCCCGTATGTCTGCAAGGGTGACAATGGAAAGACACAGCCAAACTACTCGAGCCTGGGTGGCGATCTGGCCTCCGGTGCAATCTCGAACCTCTACTATCCGCAGTCTGACAGAGGTGCGGGCCTGGTGTTTCAAGGCTTCGCGATAACCACTGGCGTACGCACGATCAATGCGGTGCTGCAGGAGTTCGTCATTCGCAAACTTACTCCGAGCGCGAGAAAAAGAAACTGAGCGGTGGGTACGTTGAGTTCGCTGATTTAGAACGAAAAGCAAAGCAGATCCTTCGCTCCGCTTACCCCAACTTCGTCGGGGCCCCAAGCTGCTCCGCTCAGGATGACACCTCCTGTAAAAGAAGAGCTTTTGCATACAGAGCACTTAAATCCTAGTCGAGATTGCTTAGAAGCCGGGTTTGCCCCAGCCACCGCCGCCGGGGGATTCTATGCGGATGCGCGTGCCGGCTTTGAGTTCGCGGGTGCATTTGCCGGGGAGATTCTCTGTGGTGTTGTGATCGATGATAGTGGTTTGACCAACAGCGCCGGGATCGCCGCCTGCTAATCCCCAGGGTTGTGTTTTGCGTCGATCGGCCAGGAGCGTTACTTGCGCATCGCCTAGCAATTCCAGCTCGCGAATGATGCCATCGCCGCCGTTGTGCTTCCCTGCCCCACCGGAATTGCGGCGGAGCGCGTATTGAATCATGCGGAAGGGATAGGCGTATTCGAGTGCTTCTACGGGGGTATTGAGCGAGTTGGTCATGTGGGCATGATGCCCGCTTGCTCCTGCCGATTGCGGCGAAGCGCCGTGACCGCCGGCTATAGTTTCGTAATACGTGTACGACTGGCCATTGCGGGGATCGATTCCACCGATGGTGAGGTTGTTCATGGTGCCGGAGCTTGCGGCGGGTATTCGTTCAGGCAGCGCGGGTGCCAGCGCGCGCATGAGCGTGTCTACGATGCGCTGCGAGGTTTCGACATTGCCGCCGGCGACGGCTGCGGGCGGATGCGCGTTGACGATTGAACCCTCAGGTGCGAGGACCTCGATCGGGCGCATGAGGCCGGCAGTGGCGATGGCGCCGGGCGGCAACAGGCAGCGAAAGACGTAAAAGACCGCCGACCAAGTGATGGCATAGACGGCGTTGATGCTGCCGGGAACTTGCGGATCGGTTCCTTCGAAGTTGACTACCGCGCGGCGGCGTTTGGGATTGTTTGTGATCTTCACGCGAATTGCGATGGGGCCGGGGAGGACGCCATCGTCGTCGAGAAAATCTTCTGCGTGCCATTCACCGGCGGGCAGAGATGCGAGCACGTTTTGCATCAGGCGTTCGGAGCCGTCGAGCATGGCGCGAACGCCCTGAAGAAGTCGAGCATGTGAGAAGCGAGTGACGAGTTCGAGCATGCGGGCGGCGCCGATACGGCAGGCGCCGAGTTGGGCGGTGAGATCGCCTTCGCGTTCTTTGGGAGTGCGAACATTGGCAAGAATGGTCGAGAGAAGTTGGGTATCCATTTTGCCGGCGCGCATGAGCTTGACGGGCGGGATGCGGATGCCTTCCTGCGCGATCTCGCGACAGGGGCCCATGGATCCGGGATACATGCCGCCGACGTCGGCGTGATGGGCGCGGTTGGCGACGTAGAATGCCGGCGCGATTGCGGCCGGTAAGAAATACGGGCGCGACCATGGTGATGTCGGGCAGGTGCGTGCCGCCGCGATAGGGATCGTTGAGCAGGGCGACGTCGCCGGGACCGAGTTGCAGATCGGCCAGCACAGCTGCAACGGACATAGGCATGGAGCCGAGGTGGACGGGCATGTCGTCGCCCATGGCAATGAGGTCGCCTTCCGCAGAAAAAACCGCAGAGGAATAATCGCGGCGTTCTTTGATGTTGGGCGAGAAGGCGGTGCGGCGGAGAGCTGCGCCCATTTCGACGGCAACGGAGTGGAGACGCGTGGCCGATGACGGCGATTTCGGCGGGGTCGGGTGGGCGGCGCGTGGTCATCTGCGGGTCCTCGATTCTGATCTCGATTTTGGAGTAAGGACGAGATTTGAAAGCGCATCGACGGCGGCGGTCCAGTTGGTAGGGAGATACGTGGTGGCGCTGAGTTCGGTAATGACGGCGGGGCCGGTGATGCGGTTACCGGGATAAAGGAGGGCGCGGTCGTAGAGTGCTGCGTTTCGCCAGCGGCCATCTTCGAAGATGCGGTGCGCGGATAAAAAAGCGTCGGGCGAGTTAGCCTTGATTGCTCTCCCACCCATCGCGCGATGAAACTGCGCGATGGATGGGGCACCCGATTTGTGGAGTGGTGCGCGAGTTTGACGCGGGTTGCTCGAGCGGGCGATGGCTTGCACGCGGAGAGTGACGATTTCTACGGAGCGCGCGGGGTCGGAGTAGCCGTAGGACTTCGCGTGGAGGCTGTGAAATCTATCCACTGCTTTGGCGGACCAATCTACGCGGAGTTCGAAGCCCTGCCCCTGATAGCGGAGATCGGCAGAGCGTGAGAGGGTTGGGCTTGCGGTCTCGTTCGCGAAGGCGGCGCGGGCTTCCGCTTCGAGGTCGCGGAAGACGGATGCGATTTGCGAAGAGCCGGGAGGGAGCATGACGGTGCGCGAGAACTCGCGGCGCAGGTCGGCGTCGAGGATGCCGATGGCGGAGAGTGCTCCGGGTGCGGATGGAATGAGAACGCGGCGGATGCCGAGGGCGTCTGCAAGTGCGCAGGCGTGGAGCGGACCGGCACCGCCAAATGCCAGCAGCGTGAATGTGCGGGGATCGTGACCGCGTTCGACAGAGACGCGGCGGAGGGCTGACTCCATGCGGGCATTGGCGACGCGAAGGATTCCTTCGGCGAGATGTTCGAGGGTCGCGAAGGATTTTGTGGGTACAGCAGAGAGCGCAGTGCGGGCCCGTGCTTCGTCGAGACGCATGGCGCCGCCGAGAAAGTGATCGGGATGAAGGCGGCCTAGCACGAGATTGGCGTCGGTTACGGTGGCGCGATCGCCACGACCGTAACAGGCTGGACCGGGAATGGCTCCGGCAGATTGTGGACCGACCTGCAGAGCGCCGGCGGCGTCCATCCAAGCGAGAGATCCGCCGCCTGCGCCGGCAGTGTGAATGTCGAGCATCGGGACGCCGACGGGAAGTCCGGCGATCTGACCTTCGGTGCTGGTGGGCGGTTCGCGGGTGGCGTCGAGCAGTGCGACGTCGGTGGATGTTCCGCCCATGTCGAAGGTGAGGATGCGCTCGATGCCGGCGGCGCGGGCCACGCTGAGTGCACCGATCACGCCGCCTGCGGGACCTGAAAGGATCGTGCGCACTGGTTCTCGCGCTGCAGAGGCGGCGGAGAGAATTCCGCCCGAGGATTGCATGATGCTGAGCCTCGCGTTGCGTTTGGCGAGACCCTTTTCCAATGCCTGAATGTATTTCTGCATGCGGGGCGCGAGGTAAGCGTTGAGCGCGACGGTCGATCCGCGTTCATACTCGCGGAACTCAGGCAGGACCTGGTGAGAGAGAGAGATGGGCAGACGCAGAGATTCAAGAGCTTTCGCAACGGCTTGTTCGTGCGTGGGGTTGGCGAAGGAGAAGAGTAGCGACACGGCGACGGATTCGGCTTTCGATTTTCGGATGTCGCTGCGGAGCTGGTCCAGCGCTTCGGACGTTGGAGCAAGGAGGACTTCGCCATTGGGTCCGATGCGCTCGGGGACACCAAAGCAGAGGTCGGTGATGGGCGCGGGGCGGTGGTGATTCCAGTCGTAGAGATCGGGACGCGCCTGACGGGCAATGGCGAGCGTGTCTTCGAATCCGGCGGTGGTGACGAAGGCGACGCGCGCGCCTTTGCGCTCGAGCAGCGCGTTGGTGGCAACGGTCGTGCCGTGGCGGACTTCGATGGTTGCATTCGGGGCGAGGATGGCGATCTTGCGGACGGCTTCGAGGATGGCGCGGCTGGGATCGTCGGGCGTGGAGGGAAGTTTGAGCACGCTGATCCGATTGCCGATGCGGTAGACGCAGTCGGTAAAGGTGCCGCCGGTGTCGATGGCGATGGTGAGGTGGGGGGCCACAGCAGAAAACATATCAGGCGGGGGTTTGATGAATGTAAGCCTGAGACGTTCCCCTCCCATGTCTCAGAAGCGAGACCCTTCGGCTTCGCTCAGGGCAGGCTATAGGCACCCAGGATCTTGCAATGCGGAAATTCTGACAATCAATACCCTCCAGGTCTTGCTGATGCTGAACCGGTCATCTTTCGGTTTTGCGTGTCAGCGGTGACACATGTGTGTCCGGCAATAGACCTCCTTCCCCGCCTTTCCTCCTCCTAACTTATTTGTTTTCAGTGAATATCCGATTGGCATGCTCCCTGCAATCTTCTTTGGGTGTTGGTAGAACGACATCAAACGGGGGACGCGATGACCGGATTGAGCAAATGGGCGGTGACGGCGAGCGCGGCGGCGGTTCTGGGAGTGCAGGCGATGGGGCAGCAGGCGACGGTTCAGACGGCGATTGCACCGGCTCAGCTAGCGCCGGTTGCGAAGCGGGTGATCGTGGTGAGTCTGGAAGACCGGAAGCTGGCGCTGGTGGAAGACGGGCAAGTGAAGAAGGTTTACACCGTCGCAGTGGGCAAGCCGACGACACCGAGCCCGACCGGGACATTCTCGATTGCACGGCGTGTGAAGAACCCTACTTATTCGCATGATGGCAAGACGGTGCTGCCGGGACCGGGCAATCCGGTGGGGACGCGGTGGATGGGACTGAGCGTGAAGGGCTATGGAATTCACGGAACGAATGAACCGAAGTCGATCGGCAAGGCTGCTTCGCATGGATGCATTCGTATGGCGAAGAAGGATCTGGAGGAGATGTACGAACTGGTGAATGTGGGCGACACGGTGGAGTTGGTGGGGCAGCGCAATGAAGAGACGGCCCAGTTGTTTGGTGGCGAGCAGAAGCCAATGGTCGCGGGTGCGCAGGAGCCTGTGTTGACCGCGAGTGTTGCGCCGGCGATCACCACGACAGAAGTGGCCGCGGAGGGTGTAGCGGTTACGGGGAACTGGTAGCTAGTGGTGAGCCTGAAGTCCTTAACCGAAACCAGGAAAGCCAAGAAGCAGATTCTTCGCTCACCACCCCCAAACTGAAAGACGTTTGGGGCCCCGTTCACTCAGAATGACACCGCTAATTATGGGAAAAATTTCAAACCTAGAACACAAATGAGGGGGCGGCGATGAGGCTGCTGGCAGATGCGATGAGCGGGATGGGGGCAGCGCTGTTGCCGGTAGCGGCGGCGCTGTTGTTTGAGGAGTTGACGTTTGGCGGGCTGGTCCGGCTGTTGCTTGCTCCATGGCCGTTAGCCAGAAAACACGTGGTACCCAGAGGCGGATTGTCGTCACGGTGCGGACGGAAAGAGCACAACCACCCCACAAACCAAAGGCCGGTTTGTGGAGACCCCGGGAGATTACAACCCGGAGAAGGAGGCGGGAAATGATTGCCCTGAAGACGTTTCTGATGATTGCGGGAATGTTGCTGATGACTGTTGCAGCGGGAATTCCGCTGCACGGATTGTGGATGCAGATTCAATATGCGATGAAGAAGAAATCCGGTGAGGATGGGTTGCTTCTGGAGTCGGGTGCAGTGGAACCGGAACCTGGTCCGATTGCCTGGCGGGGACCGGTGGCGCTGGCGCTGGTGGGATGCATTCCGTTGCTGATGGCGACGAGCATGGTGGTGGTGCCGAGTGGGATGGGCGGCGTGCGCATCAGCCAGATCGGCGGAACGGAGCCGGGAACGCTGTATCCCGGATTGCACTTTGTTACTCCGCTGGTGGAGAGCGTGCAGATGTTTGATCTGCGCGATCACATCTTCACCGCGGGCGTAGCGGATGCGGGCAAGCCGGGCATCAAGAATTCGATGACCGTGCAGTCGCGCGAGGGACTGAACATCGGGATGGCGGTGACGGTGCGTTACAGGCTCGATCCCAACAAGCTGGCGAGCGTCCAGGCGCATCTTGAACAGCCTGCGGACAAACAGCTGGTGCCTCCGGTGGTGGCGAGTGCGTGGCGAGAACTGGCGCCTTCCTACACGGTGCGGGAAATCTTTTCGAGCAAACGTGAAGAGGTGCGGAACGCGGCTGCGGGGATCATCACGAAGAAGCTGGCGGCGGACGGCATCGTGGTGGAAGAGGTGATGCTGGCGGACATTCAACTGCCCGAACAATATGCGAAGGGGCTGGAAGGACTGCTGCTGAAGGAGCAGGAAGACGATCAGATGACGGTGGACACCGACATCCAGCAGAAGCAGGTGAGGATTGCCGAGTTGCAAGCCGAGGCAATGGCAAAACAAAAAGAGAAGCAGGCAGAGGGTGATGCGCAGTCGAGAGTAATTGAAGCCAAGGGCGAGGCAGATGCTATGCAATTCACGTTGCCGCTGAAGCAGAAGCAGATTGAGCAGAGCAAGCTGGAGGCAGAAGCGCGCAAGGAAGCGACAATCCAGAATGCGCAGGCAGATGCGGAGGCAAAGGTGATTGATAGCAAGGCCGAACTACAAAGACGCAACCTGCTGGCCGATGCAGAAGCCAGCCGCATTAAGCTGATTGCGGCGGCGAATGCGGAACGGATGACGAGCGAAGCGATGCTGTTGAACAAGTCGCCGTTGTTAATTAACAAGATCGTGGCCGAGCGATTGTCGGACAAGATCCAGGTGGTGATGGTGCCTTCGGATGGGAAGTTCTTCTTTGCGAACGATGTGTTCAAGAACATGGCGAACGCTCCGATGGTGAAGCAGGAGATGGATTCGGAGAGTGAGCCGGAGCCGAAGACGGGGCATTGATGCAAGGGGTGGGTTTGAATCAGGAGGCGCGATAGAGGTCGCGCCTCCTGCTAATGGCACAATTCAGAACGCAGGTCTGCAGCATGGTTTCGTGGTTTCCCACCCATTTCGCAAAATCGCGAAATGGATGGGGCACCCTGGGCTGTGCCTCTTCACTAGGAGTAGGACAGATGCGGGTTCACCGAGGCAATGAGGCGTAAACGATATAATCCGCGCAACGAACAAGCAGAGAAATGATGAGGGCGATGAGGCTGATCTGGGCAATAACTTTGGGGGCGTGCGGATTGGCTGGGCTGGCGAAATGCGAAGCGCAAACGCTGCAGGCCCCCAGCCGATGGGCGCAACCAGCAGCGGAGCTGGCGGGGCAGATCAGCGACATTCTGGGGCCCGGGACAGGCGCAGTTGACCATCCGAAATCTCTCTACGATTGAGACGAGCGATGTTCCGGCGATTCGGAAATTGCTGGAACAGGATTTGAAAGCGCACGGTGTGCTGGCTTCGGGCACGGAGAGCGCAAACGCAATTCGCGTGACGTTGAGCGAGAGTGCGCGGGAGCGGTTGTGGGTGGCCGAAGTAGTGGAAGGCAACGTGACGCATGTGGCGATGGTGCATGTGGTGCTCTCCGCCAGGCCGGCTGCGGTTGCCGATGCAAGGCTGGTATTGCGCAAAGAGAAGGTCGCGGGGCTGTTCAATCGAATCGGCGGCACGGTCGAGGACAATCCTATTCTGGCAGCTGCTCAAATCAACGGACACTTCGTGGTGATGTTCGCGGATCGCATCTCCGTTTTCTCTTCAGGTGCGAACGGCTGGACCGAAGCAAACGCATTTCTGATTGAAAGGCGGCCGACGCGCGATCCGCGAGGAATTTTATTGGCGAATGCTGATGGCGGTAGTTTTACGGCCTTTGTTCCGGGAGGAGAATGCGTCGGCAGCTATTCGCTGCCCCTGGCCGGTGCTACGGCAGACAGCGGCTGGAGCGTGCGCTGCCATGCGAGCGACGATCCGTGGCCGGTGTACCAAAGCGCCGACGCGAGTGGTGCGCCAGCGCTGAAGGCGTTTTACAATCCGGCGCGCGACTACTTCACCGGTGTGGTGGTGCCCAACATCGGCGTAGATCTGCCGGCATTTTATTCGGCTGGAATGATTCCGCGGGCTGCGGGCGGGGCTGCGCTGCTGGTGGCGGGAATCGATGGCAAGGTTTCGATTGCGGAGAACGGCGCACTGCGGATGATTGCCGGAACGCGCGACTGGGGTAGCGATTTCGCGGTGGTGCGGTCGGGATGCGGGATGGGTACGCAAGTGATTGCTTCGAGTTCAGGAGAGGCCTTGAATGACAGCCTGCGCGCGTTTGATATTCCTGCGCTGGAGGCAATAACGGTGAGCAGTCCACTGACGATGGACGGGACCGTAACTGCGCTGTGGACGGCAGCGGATGGAAAGAGTGCCTTTGCCACTGTACGTAACGCCAATAACGAATACGAGGTGGATCGTGTTACGGCGCTTTGCAATTAGTTTTCTCCTGGTCTCGGTTGGGATCTGCGCCTGGGGAAGAACGCGTCCGCATTATGGTGGCACGCTGCGCGTGGAAATTGAGGGTGATGCATGGGCGCGGCCTGATGGGATGGCGCGACGGCTGGTGTATGACGGGCTGACTCAGCTTGATGCGAGTGGCACGGTGCAGTCGGCGCTGGCGTTGACCTGGGAATCAGATAACAACAATCATCGATGGCAATTTCGGCTTCGTCCTGGGGTTCATTTTCACGATGGATCCTCGCTGACGTCGGCGGCGGTGGTCGCTTCCCTTACGGGTTCATGCAGTGCGGATTGCCCGTGGGGCGCGGTCAAGGCTGTCGGCCCGCTGGTGGTGTTTACCGATGATTCACCTATGCCGAATCTTCCGGCCTTGCTGGCGGCCGACCAGTTTCTGATCCGGATGACTGTGACGGCCGATGGGAAGACGCCGGTGGGAGCGATCGGTACAGGACCATTCCAGATGACGGGGTTCACTAACGGCGTGCTGGCGCTGGCTGCGAATGAGAATTGCTGGCAGGGGCGGCCGTTTGTGGATGCGATGGAGATTCGAGTGCATCGGCCTGTCCGCGAACAGTGGCTGGATCTGAGCGTGGGGCGCGCCGATGTCGTCGAGGTTCCAGTGGAGCAGTTGCGACAGGCACAGCAACAGCGACTGATGGTCCTGATTTCTCCGCCGGTTAAACTTCTGGCGTTGCAGGTGAGCGATGAAGGGGCGTTGGCGAATGTGAAACTGCGTGGTGCGATTGCGGCGGCGATTGATCGCAGCGCAATTTATAACGTGATTTTTCAGAAGCAGGGCGACGTGACCGCAAGCCTGCTGCCGCAGAGTATGACGGGGTATTCATTTTTGTTTCCGACGGAACGGGATTTGAATAAAGCGCATGAACTCAGGGGAGGGCTCACGACCGGGCTGCTGACGCTGGCGACTCAAGGCGACGGTACGATGCAACTGGCGGCGCAGAGAATCGGACTGAATCTGCGCGAGGCGGGATTCAATGTGCAAATGGCAAGCGCGGGCGCGCAGCATGCGGATTTGATTTTGCGAGAGATTCCGCTCGCGGAGGGTGAGCCGGCGGCAGCGCTGGAGCAGGTTATGCGGAGCGCAGGCAATATGACTCCGACGACCGGCACAAGTCCGCAGGAGTTATTGAAAATCGAGCAGACGGTGCTGGATGAAAAACGAGTCGTTCCCTTGCTCGATTTGCCGCGCGCCTACGCAAAGGGTGCGCGGATCCGCGATCTGCGTCTTCGCGTGGATGGTCTGCCGGACCTGGCGGATGCATCGCTTGAGGCGACACAGTGAGCCTGCGCCAGAAATTGCTGCTGCTCTTCTCGCTGACGGTGGCGGCAGCGGTGGCGGCGGTAGCGTGGACTGTACTCGTACGGATCAGGCAGGTGTTTGAGACGCGCGATCAGGAAGAGACGGCGCTCTTTGTGAGCCAGTTTCAGCGTGAGTTTCAGCATCAGTCGGCGGACGTGGCTTCTGCAGTTGACCGCATCGCGGGTCAGGAGCGCGTGCGCAATATGGCGTTCGAGCTGGTGCAGTCGAACGACGCTGCTCCATATCTAAATGAAGCGCAGACACTGGCGCAGGATGCGCAGCTTGATTTTCTTGAGATTGTCGGGCCGGATGGAAACATTGTGAGCTCGGCGCAGTGGCCGGCACGATTCGGTTATGCAGAAGCTGCGGCAAAGGAATCTGCGCAGACACCATTTCTGAAGCGCGAGGAATTGGCGGATGGCAGTTCGGTGCTGGGGCTGTTTGCCGTGCGTGCGGTTCGTGGCGCGGAACCTGCAGTGAAACTGGTGGGCGGCAGACGGCTCGACCAAGGTTTTCTGGCCGATCTGCCGGTTGCTTCGGGGATGCAGGTGGGGCTGTATAGCAATGCGGTCGATGCGGAAAATGCGGCATCGACGAATTTCGATCCAAAGCGACTGATAAGTGCAAACGGGGATGTGGCCGAAGCTTCGCGGTACGCTTCGTTGATTAACCGTGCACATGACAGTGGCCAGCAGGTGAGCAGCGTACTTTATCTGACATCACGACGCGAAGACAGCGTAAGCGCGACGGCAATCCCGCTGAAGAACTCGGCCGGTGAAGTACTCGCGGTGCTGACGGTTGCGATTTCTCGTGGGGGACTGGTTGCGGAACAGCAACAGATTCGGGCGATTGCCTATGGCGTGGCGAGCGGCGGAATTCTACTGGCGATTATTTTCAGCTTGTGGATCGCGGCACGGGTGTCGCGACCGGTGGAGGAACTGGCACGAGCGGCGGAGGAAGTGGCGAGCGGAAGCTGGGATACGAAGGTGCCGGTGCGTGGACGCGATGAAGTGGCAGTGCTGGCACGCAGCTTCAATCACATGACCGGGGAGTTGTCGAATCAGCGCGAGAGGCTGGTGCAGAGTGAACGGGTGGCAGCGTGGCGTGAACTGGCGCGAAGACTGGCGCACGAATTGAAAAATCCGCTTTTCCCGCTGCAATTAACCGTGGAGAACCTGGTGCGCGCACGCCAGTTGCCGGAGGCGGAATTCGATGAAGTGTTCAACGAGAGCACGCAGACGCTGGGCATGGAGATCGGCAATCTGAAGAAGATCATCGGGCGGTTCAGCGACTTCAGCAAGATGCCCAAGCCGGAACTCGAACGCGTCGATGCTCGAGAGGTGGTGGAACGCGTGAGGGCGCTGTACGCAGTTGGCAGCGAAGACGGACCGAAGATCACGGTGAAGACTGACGTTGATGATCAGGCGATGCCGCTGATGGTGGATCCGGAGCTGCTGCATCGGGCGCTGTCAAACCTTGTTCTGAATGCGAAAGATGCGATGCCTGAGGGCGGCACGGTGACGATTTCAGCTCGCGACAAGGGAGATGCAGTCGAGTTGCGGGTTGCTGACACTGGGCAGGGACTTACGCCGGAAGAATGCGAGCGGCTGTTCACTCCGTATTACACGACTAAGTTGCATGGTACGGGGTTGGGGCTGGCGATTGTGCAGTCGGTGGTGGCGGACCATGCGGGTACCATAACGGTGGAGAGCGGGAACGGGCAGGGAACAACGTTTGTGATTACGCTGCCGAGGGCTGAGGGATGAGCGCAAAGATTTTGATTGTCGATGATGAGGCCAATACGCTGGCATCGCTTTCTCGCGCCTTCAGGCTTGCGGGACATGAGGCAGTGGTGTGCGACAACGCCGCGCGTGCTCTGGAACTGGCGCAGGCACAGCCGTTCGACCTGATCCTGAGTGACGTGGTAATGCCGAAACGCGATGGGCTCCTGCTGCTTGAAGACTTGAAGAGCGCCGGGGTTACGACACCAGTGGTGATGATGAGCGGACAGGCGCATATCGAGATGGCCGTGCGGGCGACGCGGCTGGGAGCGCTGGATTTTCTGGAGAAGCCGCTGACGACCGAGAAGCTGCTGGTGACGGTCGAGAATGCGATGAAGTTGACGCGGCTGGAGGCGGAGAATCGCGACCTGCGCACGCGCGTGGGGAAACACACGATGGTGTGGAGCGGGGAAACGATGCGACGCGTAATGGCACAAGTTGAGCGCGTGGCGGCAAGCGAGACACGAGTCTGCATCTATGGCGAAACCGGGACGGGTAAAGAGCTGGTGGCGCG
This sequence comes from uncultured Acidobacteriaceae bacterium, assembly GCA_963802565.1. Classification (GTDB taxonomy): domain Bacteria; phylum Acidobacteriota; class Terriglobia; order Terriglobales; family Acidobacteriaceae; genus Telmatobacter. Next base: position 260,715 of record CAWDJR010000025.1, read on the forward strand.
GACGGTGCACGAAAAGAGTCATCGCGCGAGCGGTCCTTTTGTGACGCTGAATTGCGCGGCGGTTCCGGCGGAGCTGATTGAGAGCGAACTGTTCGGGCACGAGAAGGGGTCGTTTACAGGAGCAGCACAACGGCACAGCGGCAAGTTTGAGCAGGCACATCGGGGAACGCTGTTTCTGGACGAGATTGGAGATATGCCTGTAGCGATGCAGGCAAAGCTGTTGCGCGTACTGGAAGAAGGCGAAGTGGAACGGATTGGCTCCGATAAGCCGACCAAGGTGGACGTGCGGGTGGTGGTGGCGACGCACAGGAATCTCGAGCAGTTGGTAGATAGCGGCGGATTTCGGCGCGACCTGTATCACCGAGTCGTGGTGTTTCCGCTGACACTCCCGCCCTTGCGGGAGCGCTGTGAGGATTTGCCGGGATTGGTGGAGCACTTTGCGCGACAAGTGAGCGCGCAGAATGGATGGAAGGCGGCTCCATTCAGCCCCGCAGCCATCGCGATGCTGAAGGAATATGCGTGGCCGGGAAATATCCGCGAACTGCGCAATGTGGTGGAGCGCCTACTGTTGCTGGCCGGTGACGAAGTGTCAGGCGAGGACGTTAGTATGGCGCTGCCCGCAGCGAAGGACCGCGGCGCGATGCTCACCAAAGCTGACAATGAAACAGGTCCGCTTGCGCAACGGGTGCTTACTTTTGAGAAAAAGGTCGTAATCGCAGAACTTGAACGGCATGGACGGCACATCACGCAGACCGCGAAGGCGCTCGGGTTGGAGCGGAGCCATCTTTACAAGAAGTGCCAACAGCTGGGGATTGATCTGCAAAATCTGCCAGAACGGGACTAAGAGCTTAATTTTCTGGGACGAAGGTTGGTTCGCGGCACGAACTCTTCCCTTTTCACACGCATCTAAATTCAGGTGATCGCCTTCGAATCCTGCGTGCTTCAATTCGCGAACAATGGCCTAAACGCAGCGGAGAAAGGCGGCCCGTTGTGATGATGTTTGCGGTATCGGTACCCACCAGCATCGCGGTGCTTGCCTTGATTGCCCTGGCTTTCTTTCTGTCATCGCTTTTGGGTGGATTGATAGGCCCCCTTCCCAGATACAAGCTGACCAGCGTTGACGATTTGCCCGCGAATGATTCAGATCGCTTTCTTGAGATTGTGGAAGCACTGACGGATGCGCAGTTGAATCGAACTGGAGATGTGGAAGTCCTGACCAATGGGCCCGCGTTTTATCCAGCGGAACTTGAAGCAATTCGAAGCGCGACGAATAGCGTGAATCTGGAAGCTTATATCTTTCACAAGGGCGAGATCGCAAGGCAGTATATCGACGTAATGACAGAACGCGCGAGGGCAGGCGTTCACGTGAACCTCGTGCTGGATGCATTTGGAAGCGCGGGCACCGGCAAGTCGTTCTTCAAACCGCTGCTCGATGCAGGCGGCAAGGTGAAGTGGTACAACTCGCCACGCTGGGACCGGCTGATGCACATGGATAACCGCACGCATCGAGAGCTAATGATCGTGGATGGCAGGATTGGATTCATTGGCGGGGCCGGGATCGCGGACCAGTGGTACAAAGAGACGGACGGGCAGCCGCGGTGGCGCGACTCCGTGGTGCGGGTGGAGGGCGAAGCGGTTTACAACCTGCAAGCTACATTCGCGGAGAACTGGCTGGCGACAGCGGGGGAGTTGTTGACTGGGGAGGGATATTTCCCTAGCATCCAGAATCCGCATCCCCTGGTTTCACTGGTGGTAAACAGTACGCCTACGGTGGGTGGGTCGACACGCGCACGGATTCTATTTCAACTACTGCTGGCGTCAGCACGACACAGTATTTCGATTACCACTCCGTATTTTCTTCCTGATAAAAGCCTGATGCAGGAATTGTGCAATGCGGTGAAACGCGGGCTGCGCGTACGCATTCTCGTACCGGGCCGGAAGAGCGATCATATGGTAACGCGGAGTACCAGCCGGGCGGGATACGGCGAATTATTGAAGGCGGGTGCGGAGGTGTATGAGTATCGACCCTCCATGATCCATGCCAAGGTGTTGTGCGTGGATGACCTATGGCTGGTGGTGGGTTCAACGAATTTTGATAACCGGTCGTTCGGGATCAATGACGAAGTGAACCTTGCTGTGCGGGATGCGGCCGTGACTTTGCGTTTTGAGAATGATATGGCGCATGACCTGGAACAAAGCCGGAGAGTGTCGCTCGAGGAATGGAAACACCGGCCGATCACAGAGCGGGCAACGGAGCTAATGGGCATGGTATTCGAGCGGCAACAATGAGCAAAGCATTGGTTCAATTCCGCATCGCTTCTTACAACACTCACAAATGCCGGGGAATTCATGGCACCATCTCATCGGATCGCGTTATCCGCGTGATTGAGGAATTGAGCGCGGACATTCTTTGCCTGCAGGAGATTGTTGATGCTGAGGGCGGCACAGGCAAGTACGACCAGGCGCGGCAAATCTCTGAAGCGTTTCCAGATCTGAACGTATCGTTCGGTGAAACTCGTCCGTTGCATGGGGGACGCTACGGCAACATGCTGATGACGCGTTTCCCGATTGTGGAAACGCGCACGCACGACATTACAAAATCTACGCGTGAAGAGCGCGGTGTGCTGCAATGTGCGATCGAGGTGGCCAAGGGCAAGGTAGTCAATGTGTTTAATGTGCATCTCGGAACGGGGTACATGGAGCGGCGCCGGCAGATCGAAGTATTAATCGGTGAGGAGATTCTTGCCCAACCGGACTTGAGCGGGCCGCGCATCGTGATTGGCGATTTCAACGAATGGACGCGCGGGCTTACAACGCGATTGCTGCAGCAGAGCTTTCAGAGCGATCGGCCCATTCGAAACCGGCGTTCGGCGCGCACCTATCCGGGAGTACTTCCGATTCTGAGTCTCGATCACTGCTACTACGAATCGCCCCTGGAGATGCAGAGCACTGAAATCTGGCGCAGCCGCAAAGCGATGATTGCATCAGATCATTTGCCGTTGCTCGCGGACTTCAGTCTTCCGACCGAGAGCCGCTGACAGTTAAGGCGCAGGAAGACGTTGCCGCAACGCCGATCAGATCACTTCTCTCAATTGATCTTCCGCGACGGTCTCAAGGATTTTGATGGCATCTTTTTTGCCCACGTACCAGCGACCTGGCTAATTTGCAGGCTTTTCGGTTGTCATTTTTCTGGCATGGACGGCTCATGGGGATCGCGCTCCCAATCGATGGTTAGAATTTTGTTGACTCGGGACATTCTGGCAAGCTTCGACGCACCTCCCGCACAGAATGCACTGTTCCGGGTCGTACCGGGGGGGAGTCGCCCGTGAAAAATGGTCGGTGATTGCCGTCTGAGCTCGGCCGAATGGGGGCGACGTTACTTTCGTGAGTGCCAGCTCTGCCCTATCGGGGTGGGGGGAATCTGGCGTATTTCACTTAAATCTGATTCCCTTGAAGAACGCAAAAGTCTTGGAACAGAAGACAGTACAGGCTTTCCCACGGACCTTTGCCCTAACACATCTGTTGTCTACAGCACCCTCTGTCGCTGAAGAGATTGCGCACGCGAGCCATCGGCTTAACCTGAGCTTCGCGGCGCTGAATTCTCCTTAAGGCCGGTTCCCGGTCTGCTCCATCCAGAGGACCTGCAGCGAACTTCTTTTCCCCGCAGACCAGGAGCGCAAATGCAAGGAAAGTCCTCACGCCTTTCAGGCCTGAATCTCTCGCTGTCTCTCGCGGCACTTAGCGCAATCATGTCGTTCGTCTCGGGCTGCGGGTACTTCGCCGTCACCGACCCCTCGTTCTATGCCGGAATCTCAGCGTCGGCGAGCACGCTCCGGGTGAACCAGCAAATGCAGCTCAAGGACAACGCCAGGACGACGGGCGTGCCGGTGATCTTCTTCGTAAACGGCGTGCAGGGGGGTAACGCGGAATTCGGGACGATCAGCAGCACTGGACTCTACACTGCGCCCGCGATTGTTCCCGTGCCCAACACCGTATCCATCACCAGCACGACGGCGAAATTTCCGAATAATCCTCCGGGGGCGGTTGCGATCGGCGTTCTCAATCCGATTCCGGTCTTGAATACAGTCACTCCGAGCGCCTTCTCAGAAGGCACCACGATGGTTACGGTGAATGGATCGCAGTTTGTATATGGCGCGCAAATTTTGTGGAATGGTGCTGCGGTTCCGACAACCTTTGTGTCGTCGACTCAGTTAGTGGCATCCATCCCGGCTCCGAATCCCGGGACATTTCCAATCGCGGTCAGCAATCCGAACCCCGGATCCGTGACGACCAAGTCACTTTCGGTGAAGGTGGGTCCAGGGCAGGTGGTGCTCACGCTTCAGCCCTACTACGGAACCGATGTTCGGGTAAGCAATACGCTGAATCTTGGTCTCACCGTTGCCGGTACTGACAACCCCGCGGTGAACCTCTTCATCAATGGAGCGGCTGGCGGCAACGCCCAGATTGGCACGGCGGTTTCCAACTCCGACGGCTCGATTACGTATACTGCTCCGGCGGTAGTTCCCTCTCCCAACGTTGTGCAGCTCACGGTGGTCAGCGTTGACAACCCGAGCGTTTCCATCAACCGCAACATCGCCGTTTTGAATCCGATTCCAATTCTTAGCTCAGCTACCCCAACTTCATTCAATGTTGGGCCTGCTTCTGTTGTTGTGACGGGGCAGAGTTTCATATCCGGGGCACAGGTACTGATGAACGGCGCCGTCGTGCCCACAACGTTCAACAGCGGCGGTCAACTGACGGCAAACCTCACTATCGCTGAGCCGGGTACTCTGGATCTGCAGGTTCTCAATCCGAGCCCGGGTCCCGCGACTTCAAACGACTTGATTGAAGAAGTCGCAGGTGGAGCGCCGGTTCTGCCGGTATCGCCTGAAGATGCGGCACGGTTTCTTGACCAGGCGACATTTGGCGCGACCGACGGGGATATCCACCACCTCTCGCAGATCGGGTACCAGCCATGGCTCAATGAGCAGTTCAACATTCCGCAGACGCTCCGTGAACCTATCGTGGAGCAAGCGCTGGTTCTCAACAACCCTTCCTGTGGCGCATCCGATTTGATGTGCAACACTTCGTTGTTTGTGCAGAACAACCAGAGCGAGATTTATGTCGAGAATGCTTTCTGGCAGCAAGCTACCGGGGCAAGCGATCAGCTCAGGCAGCGCGTGCAATACGCTCTGTCAGAGCAATTTGTGATTTCGGGAACAACACCCGCAGTGCAGAATATGCCGCGTGGAGAAGCCAACTACTACGACCTGCTGGGCGCGGACGCATTTGGGAATTTCAGGCAGTTGCTGCAGGACGTGACGCTGAACCCGATGATGGGGCAGTTTCTCTCGATGCTTCAGAATGACAAGGGCAACGCCAATACCGATCCCGATGAGAATTACGCGCGCGAAGTCATGCAGCTCTTTACCATCGGTCTCTATCAACTTAATGACGACGGGACGCAGAAGCTTGATTCAACCGGCAATCCGATTCCAACTTACTCGAATAACGATGTGATGGGCCTGGCGAAAGTGTTCACCGGCTTCAGTTGGAACGTTCCCGGCAATACCAGCGACACAGCATGGTCGAATTGCTGTATTTACGTGGGCACGGGCTACGGTGAAGATCTTCTGCAGATGCAGGCATACCCCAACCATCACTCCACAGAGGAGAAGGATTTCCTTGGTGTGACGATTCCGGCTTCGGGCTCACCTGATCCGAATGGAGATTTGAAGATAGCGCTGGATACGCTTTTCAATCATCCGAACCTGCCTGCCTTCTTCTCAAGGCAGTTGATTCAGCACCTCGTGACATCGAATCCGAGCCCGGCGTACGTGGGCAGAGTCGCCGCTATCTTCAAAGACAACGGTCAGGGTGTTCGCGGCGACATGAAGGCTGTTATCACCGCAATTCTTCTGGATCCGGAGGCGCGCGACGCCGCGACAGACGCAAGCAATCCTCAGTATGGCAAGGTTCGCGAAGCACTGCTTCGATACACCAACTGGGCTCGCGCCTTTACAGCGCAATCGCGAAACGGCGGTTACTTCCTCGGCACGACTGAAGATCCGATCTGGGGACTGGGACAGATGACTATGCGATCTCCAACCGTCTTCAATTGGTTCACCCCGGGATTCTCCCCGCCCGCAACCAGCATCGAGCAGGCTGGGTTAGTCGCGCCTGAGATGCAGATGACCAACGTTACGACTGTCGTCGGCTATTTGAACTACATGCAATACGCAATTGGCAGCGACGCGAAAAATGGTTCGGATCTTTTCTCATCCTATGGCGCAGAGTTGAGCCTGGCGAACACGCCCGACCAGCTGGTCGATCGAGTAAATCTGCTGTTGATGGCGGGACAGATGGACAGCACGCTACGTAGTGAGATTTTGGGAGCAGTGAGCGCCATTCCGATTCCATCGGGCGATCAAAACGCGATCAACGCCGCGCTGACTGCACGAGTTCAAACGGCAATCTACCTGACCATGGCCGCACCGGCTTTCTGTGCGCAGTTTTAGGAGATTAGAGTGAATAATTTCGAACGATCCCGGCGGCAGTTTCTTCGGACAGCCTCGATGGCTTCCATGGCAGGCCTTTACGCCAGCCCATTTCTGATGGAACTGAATTCTGTGGCGGCGATGGCGCAGAGTTCGGGAGCATCAGACTATCGCGCGCTGGTATGCGTATTTCTGCAGGGCGGCAACGATGGGCACGGCACCGTTATCGCCACCGACCCTGAATCCTATTCAGCTTTCACCCAGGCCAGGTCGGGCGCTCCGGGTCTTGCTTATCCACTAAGTCAGTTGCTTCCGATCGTGCCACGAACTTCGCAAGGCGGTCGCAGTTTCGCGTTGAATCCCTCTCTGGGTGGGCTGCAAAACCTCTTCAACGCGGGTCGCGCGGCGGTGGTGTCGAATGTCGGCACCCTGATCGCTCCCGCGACGAAGGCACAGGTGATGAGCAACTCTGTTCCCCTGCCTGCTTCACTGTATTCGCACTTCGATCAAACTGCCGCGTGGCAGGCGATCGCGTCCAACGGCGGTAGCGCAGAACATATTGGCTGGGGTGGATCGGTGGCCGATCTCATCGAGAGCATGGGCATGAATTCAAACTCCATGTTCACCTGCATTTCAACTGCGGGAATCGCGCTGTTCCTATCCGGTCAGTCGTCCTATCAACTCAACGTCACGTCCGCAGGGCCCATTCCGATCGCGGGTATGGCTCAGCCACTGTTCGGTCAACCCGCGGGAACTAACGCTCTTTCGTCTATCCTGACAGCCGATGAGGCAAACCTGTTCGCAAAGGAATACGAAGTGGTCGTGAATCGGTCGCAACTCGCGCAGGAGCAGCTTTCCACGGCAATGTTGCCAGCCGGCGCTACAGGCATCGCCAACCCACCGCAGTACCTCGATCCGGTTACCAACAAACTCACGGACAATCCTCTGGCCACGTCGCTGCAAACGGTCGCGCGGATTATCGGCGGGCGATCTGGACTGGGAGTGAATCGGCAGATCTTCTATGTGCAACTCGGCAGCTTCGACACTCACAACAACCAGGCCCAGTTGCATGCGACCCTTCTTACGCAACTCGGCCAGGCCCTGGAGTACTTCGATGGGCTGATGACAGCGTCTGGACTTGGAAACCAAGTAACTACCTTTACCGCTTCGGACTTCGGCAGGACCCTCACATCGAATAGCAACGGTACGGATCATGGATGGGGGAGCCATCACTTTGTTGTGGGTGGGGCGGTGCAAGGGCAGGACATCTACGGCCAGTACCCAATAGTCGGCGCTAACCAAGCCAATGACGTCGGCGCCGGCCGTCTGATTCCTGCCATCTCAGTGGATGAGTATGCGGGAACCCTGGCGCGGTGGTTCGGATTATCCGACGGGCAGATTCGACAGATTCTACCGAATCTTGGCAACTTCGGTTCAAGCCCCTATCTCAGCTTTATGGGATAGAAATCTCAATAGCTAGAAATCTAGTTGAGGGGATCCTGCGCGCTATTTTCGGCGGGCTTCTCTCTGGCGAGATGGACGGTACTTGACGGCAATGCGAGCGAAGTACCCTGCGCATCGATGGTGCGAAGACTCTTCAAGAGAAGCTCTTCCTGAACGGCCAGAAATTCGGTAAGAATCTGAGTTCTAACCAGACATAGCAATTCCACTTCAAAGGACTGTGCGTCGACTCGGATGAGCCGCACTCGACATGAACCCGGCTCTACTCTCTCATCTGCAGTCAAGAGGGTTCGAAGGGCTTCCAATATCTCTTCCAACCGATCGGGTCCTATTTCAGTCTTGATTTGCAACACGTGATAGAAGCGGATCGAATCGCGCATGGACAAATTGTTGAGCGTCATCGTGGAGAGTTGACCGTTAGGAACGGTCATGATCGTACGTTCGGATGTTCGGACGCGTGTAGAGCGCAGGCCAATATCGACGACAATTCCGACGGCGTCGCCGATGCGGCACTCATCGCCAACGCGAATTGGCTTGTCGAGAATGATGGAAACTCCGCCGAACACATTTTCCAATGTCTTTTGTGCGGCAAAAGCGAGAGCGAAGCCGCCCACTCCGAGCCCCGTCACGAATGCAGATATGTCGTAGCCGGCAAGGCGCAGGAAAATCAGAAATCCCGTAAAAATGCATAGGAAACTAACGGTTCGTTGTGCGAGGCGAACGACGGCGGTTATCTCACTTCGATCGTTCTTGTCCGTTCTCAAGCGGTAAGCGAGAGCCGCAACGTTGACAATGGCGAGCAGAAGCCATGCGACAACCGCGATACTTGCCCGTGAAATGATCAGGTACCATCTTTCACGAGCGAGCAAAGGAAGTTGGAATGCGAGGACCAGTGCCTGTGTGATGAACAACCAAATGAGAATTCCGAGAGGGCGAACCAATCTCTCTGCGAGCCTTTCACGGTCGGATGGCGACTCCTTTACGAATGCACGGGAAATGAGCCGCCTGAGAAATGGACGAATGGCGTAGATGCATGCGAGGGCAAGCAGAAAACTGCCGGCCAGCGCCAAGTACTTCCAGAGCGGGACGAAGAGCCACATTGGTCTTGCGAGGAAGTGGGGGAGATGCCTATTGATTGATGCCGTGCTTAAAGACTCGTATGCAGCGGGAATTTGACTGAGCGTCTGCGCAGAAAAAACCCAAACCCAATTTCCGTTTTCATTCGTCCGACTCAGATCCAGATTCAGTGGACCATTCTCGGTTGAAATAATGCCTAGCCGTTCAGTTCCTCGAGACAGTTCTGGCTGCGCTGTGCCTTCCTGTTGGTCGCTGATGCGTCCTAAGCCGGCGTCATTCAAGACGTAGGCCAGCTGGTCGGCCAGTTCTGAATCCCAAGCATCCTTTTCAGGCGCGGCCATGAATTGACGGGCGGTGTCATAATCAGCGCTCCGCACCGCGGCCAAAAATCCAAAGACGGTTCCCCGAGGCGTATCTCTGCCAAGGGGGTCGCTGGCATGCGTGGAAGCAGATGCCTTCGCAGTTTCCGGAGTTTGAGCCTGGATCGCAGACGCAGGCCTCACGGGAAATAGAAACAGTAAGCTGAAAATCCAGAAACATCGAATCAATGGGCCACGCATAGACTTGGATCGCGGCGAACGCATCGTCATAGCCATGGAGGGTTTTCTTCTCCGTTAAGTTGGTCCGATTGTAATGCTTTAGATGGACGCTGCCAGATCAGTTCCGAGGCTCTGGAGCCAATCGCCGGCAGCTAGGCCGCACGCCTTACTCTCGGCTGCGAGCTTTCGTCGAAGGCAGGTATCGAGGCTACGGGTGCGGAGGCTCATGATCTTTCTGCTGCCGGGTAGAGTCTTGACTGAGCGGCCACCATTGCTCGCGGAGTCGGTCCTATTCACGGAGGGGGTTTAGTGTGGCTGCTTCAGGAGTCCGCCGACAATATTGGAGAGGGGGTTGGCGCCATTTTGGGACGGCTTGGCGAGAGCCTTTCCTGGTGGCACCAGTGGAGGCGCTGTTTACGTATTCCGCCCATGTTGGGCGTAAACGTGGGATTGGAGGTTGTTCCTCCGATGGCAACGGGCACACCATTGCGAAGCGCGGCGCCGGCAAAGTTTCCGATGACACTGCCGGCTGTGCCTCCGACAGCACCTCCCGGGATCAATCCCACCAAGCTACCCGCCAGGCCTCCTGCGCCTGCAGCAGACCCACCCTTACCGCTGCCTCCGCCTAGTATGCCGGTGAGCTTGAGGACGGTGTTGTAGTTGAGTGCGCCGGCTGCACTGATGGTGCCGGAGCCTGTGGCCGATCCGATGGAGGGAACGATGACTGAGATGTTGTCGGTGCGGACGTTTCCACCATTGATTGCGACGTTGGCACTGAGCGACTGGATGGCGGTGCCGGATCCGGACTTGATTCCAGCGAGCGAACTGAGCGGCCCGAGTTTTGAACCGAGGTCGAAGCCGGCAAGGTTGGTGTTATCGATGCGGACCGGACCGTTGATGATGGGCGCCCCAACGGCTCCGGTGACGTTGAGATTGGTGGTGAGAGTTCCGCCCTGGAGACGCGAACCGGATGGCAGATGGACACCGACGGAAGGAAGGAAAGCCTCGAGCTCGTCGATCGATGCAGCTTTGGAGTCGACCTTGAGATTGAGCGTGGTAGTTGCGCCGTTGGTCTGATAGGTGCCTGCCACGTTAATGATTGCTTTGCCGATGGTGATGACTGCGTTCTGGATCTGGCCAGTGAGGGCTTGCAGGTCTTGCGAGGCAGTGAGTTGAACAATGACAGGCTTCGGCGAAGGCGAGCCGTTCTTTGCGATGCGGAGTCCCTGGATGTTAGCGGACGCGTTGGCATTGAGATTCTTGCCGTCGGATAGAGCTTTGAGATCGAGGTTTGCGATACCGCTGATTCCTGCCTCAGGTGCAACCACGCCGCTGGTGCCGAGGTCGAGATGGGAGAGCGCGACGTGTGCGTTGAGAGGCGTTGCGACAGCGCTCGCCTGATTGATAGGTCCCACGGTGCCATCCCCCGTGACGGAGCCTCCGCCGGGGATCTGCGCGCTTAGCTTGAAGGGCGAGGCGGAAGTGGGCGAGACGTTGGTGAGTTCAGCGTTGAGTTGTTGGTAGACGGCAGGTGTGGCCTGTCCCGGCGAGGTGATGGTGATGGCCGCGTTTTTGATCTGCAGGTGGTCGGCTGTGAGCGTACTGAGCATGTTGTTGCTGTTGGGCGCAGTCGGAGGAGGCGCAACGGAGGTGGGTTTGTTCTCGCGGACGAGCGTGAGTCTGGGCGTGTCGACTACGAGATTGGCAACGTGGAGTTGCTGGCCGTTCCAGTTTGCCTGCACGTCGATGGATTCAACGGTGCCGCTGACGCCGGCGGTAGAGTCGACGAATCCGGCGGCGAGCGGGTCAATGTTTTTGGCCTCGAGGTGGGCTTCAAAAGGAGTAAGAGATGCGTCGCGCGGATTGATGGGGCCGGCCTTGCCGCTGAGCGAGACGGTGCCGTCGCCGGGGAGATGTGCCGATGCGCTGAATGGGAAAGATTTCTGGAAGGAGAAGTCCTTCGCCTCGAGTGTGAGCTTATCGTAGGTGCGGCGCGGCGTGGCGGGCGTACCGGGAGCAGGTTCGCTGCCGACGGTTAACTGACCGTCGTTGATGGTCACGTGGCCGACCGTCAGGTTCGGGATTAGTGTGCTCGACTCTTTGTTGGCCGCAGTGTTCTGCTGCGCGCTGCCTATGGTGGAGTAGTTCCAGGTGCCGTTAGCGGCGCGAAGTAACGTGATTTTCGGCGAATCGATTGCGAATCCGGTGATGTGTATCTCGCGGCTGACAATCAGCGGAAAGATCTCGATGCCGATTTTCACCTTGGAGGCCTGGAGGAAGGGTTCGGTCGAGAAAGCGGGATCGTCGGCGATGCTGGCGTTGCCGGCTACCAGGTTACCCGTGAGAACGGACAGGTCGAGTTTGCCGAGGGTGACCTTGCGGCCGAGTGAGGTGGTGAGCGCGGTTTCAATGCGGGCGCGGAAAGCGTCGCCATTGAGGAAAAGCGGGATGGCAAGGGCGATGAGCAGGATAAGGGCGGCGAAACTGCCGAGGACGATCAGGAGGGGGCGGCGGGGGAGTGCCATAGAACCTCTCTTGGACGTGCAGTGAGTTGTAGATTAGTTCAAATTTCGACGAAAGACGAGCGGATGTGTTTGCCTGATGAAAATAAATTCTTCAGCCTGCTATCCCGATTTAGCCCTGCTTTTGCCTTCTCGCGTCGGTCAGAGTTTGTCGGGAGAGCGCAGTTGACTCCGTTTGATTTCATCGCCGATCTCATTTATTACCTGAAGGGAACGAGGGTGCAGCCGACCTGTCAGCTGTGGTCAGCATGTTGTATGCGCCACTGAATGCATGCCGGTTTGCATCGTGCGCGTTGTTCGTCTGTTGGGGTAAATTAGTCGTCTGGGGGTCGTCACGGTCGCGTGAGCGTTTTGCTAAAAGATGTGCGACACGCTCTGCGCGCGCTGGTCGCCGCGCCCGCGTTTACCGTGGCGGCGTTGCTCTCGCTGGCGATTGGAATCGGCGCAAATACCGCGATCTTCAGCATTGTAGACGGGCTATTGCTTCGTCCTCTTCCCTACGCAGATGCTGGACGGCTGGTCATACTCTGGAACCGCTCTCCCGGCCTGAACATAACGGAGGACTGGTTTTCTACCGCGCAATACTTCGATATCAAGAACGGTCACCATGGCTTTGAGCAAGTTGCAATCGCAATCGGGGGCAACTACAACCTGACAGGATCGAGGGAACCGGAACGGGTTGGGACGATCCGGGTCTCGTCCAGTTTGTTATCCATGCTCGGACAGCGTGCAGTTCTCGGGCGATTGTTTGTTCCCGACGAAGACCATCCCGGCCGAACGGCGACTGCCGTGCTCAGTTACGGAACATGGGCGCGTCGTTTTGGTTCCGATCCGGGCGTCCTTGGCAAGAAGATCATCTTGAACGGCGTGCCGTATGAAATTGTCGGTGTTATGCCGCGTTCGTTCTCGTTACCTCGCGAGGTGATGCCGACATTGGACGGTGCGGAGCAGGCCGAGATATTGCTGCCGCTTCCTCTTCCGGCGAATGCCGCGCAAAATCGCGACCACGAAGACTACAACATAATGGGCAAGTTGAAGCCTGGAGTTTCCGTGCAGCAGGCGCAGGCCGAAATGGATACCATTACGGCGCGCCTGCGGCAAGAGTTTCCCGAGGCGTATCCACCTAACGGCGGCCTGACGTTCGGAATCGTACCGCTGCTTGAACAGGTGGTGGGTAACGTGCGGCGCACGTTGTATCTGCTGCTTGGAGCGGTCGGCTTCGTCTTGCTGATCGCGTGCCTGAACCTTGCAAATCTGCAGTTGTCCCGCGCCATCGCGCGCCAAAAGGAAATTGCAGTGCGCACCGCGCTGGGCGCCTCTCGAGTACGGATTGTTCGACAGTTGCTGACCGAAAGCGTGTTGCTTGCCTTCACCGGCGGCGCTTTGGGCATCGGTTTGGCATTTCTCGCGTTGCGCGGGGTGCGGCTACTCGGTCCGCAGAGCGTACCGAGAATGAATGATGTCGGCATTGGCGTGGCGGCCCTCGCTTTCACATTGATGGTTTGTATTTTGTCGTCGATTCTGTTTGGACTGGCACCGGCGCTACGGGCTTCGCGGGTCGATGTGCAAACCGCACTGCAGGACACCAGTCGCACTTCGTCGGGCGTCAGCGCAATTTGGGGGCGAGGCAACAATTTTCGCCGCTCGCTGGTGATCACCGAGATTGCGCTTTGCGCGATGCTGTTGATTGGCGCCGGCTTGCTGATTCGCAGCTTTGTTCGTGTGCGCGAAGTAAATCCTGGCTTTGATCCTCACAATGTCCTCACCCTTGAACTGACGATGACTGGCGAGCGATACAAAGATAAAGAAGCGGTTCTCTCTGCTTATCGCGAGCTTTGGCAGCGGCTGGAGAAGTTGCCGGGTGTCACATCGGCGGGGGCCGTCACTTCTCTGCCACTGAGCCAGATGTTCGCCTGGGGGCCGATCACCGTGGAGGGACGGGTTCCCCTGCCGGGCGAGAAGTTCATCAACGCCGATACACGAATGATGAGCGGGCACTATTTTCAGGCGATGAAAATACCACTTCGTGCGGGAAGATTCTTTAATGACGATGATGTCGCCAACAAACTCCGTGTGGCGATTGTCGACGACAACATGGCACAACAACTCTGGCCAGGCCACGACCCGATTGGCAAGCGCTTTCATATCGGTGGCATCAACGAAACGGATTCTCCCTGGATTACGGTTGTCGGCGTGGTTGGCCGGGTCAATCAATACACCCTGGATTCGGACTCGCGCATTGCGTTTTACCTTCCGCAAACGCAATACGTCACGCGAGCCATGAACATCGTTATGCGAGGGGACAACGATCCTGTTGCTCTTGCGCCCGCGGTAAAGCAGCAGATTCACGAACTCAATCCGGATCTTCCGCTGTACAACGTGAGCACTATGCAGGAGCGCTTCGATAATTCACTGGCGCGCCGTCGATTCACCATGCTGGTGCTCGGAGCATTTGCGGCAATTTCGCTGGGGCTCGCGATAATTGGAATCTATGGACTCATCGCCTACCAGGTCGGACAAGGCAGCCGCGAAGTGGGCATTCGGCTGGCGCTTGGCGCTTCGCGAACAAACATCATGACGCTTATCGTGCGCGGCGGGATGACCCTCGCCTTTTGGGGAGTTGGTATCGGGATCGGCGGGGCGCTGCTCGTCAGCCGCTTGATGCGCTCGCTGCTCTTCGGTGTCGGGGCTACCGATGGCGCGACATTTGTTGCTGTCCCCGTTTTGCTGGCTTTTATCGCTTTTTTGGCCAGCTATATCCCGGCGAGACGCGCTTCCCGCATTGATCCCGCAATATCGCTGCGATGCGAATAGAAGAGCACGGGCGAAAGCGCCCTCAGTAGTCATGCCAATATAAATCTGCCAGTCGATTTCATTACTGAAGAAAAAACAAATGGATCATTCAGAATGCAGAATTCTTGCGATATCAAGCGCAAAGGCACGACGGATTGGCAGCATGGCAGCCGCCGCGAGGATGACGATCAGTAAGGCGATTGCTCCTGCGTAGCTTATCGGATCCAAACCACTGACACCGTAAAGTCCGCGACGTAATATCTGCGAGAGGCCGGCCGTTATAGCCACGCCGGCAACCAGTCCGAGCAGAACGGGCCAGGCGAATCGACGCAACACTGCCGTGATAATCTCGGCGCGATTTGCTCCAACCGCGAGCCGGATTGCAATTTCTTTTGTTCTTCGAGAGACGGCGAAACTAACCAGACCGAGAAGGCCGACGACCGCGAGGAAAATTGCAATGCTGCCCAGCAGGCTTACGATGGCTGCGATCTGCTCCACCTGGGAAGCATTCTTGCGAAAGCCGACGGAGAGTGGCGTCATTGTTGGAAAGAGCCTGGGGTCGATGCTGGCGGCAATCGACTTGACGCTTTGCGACACCATATTTGAATCGCCTGCCGCTCTGACCAAGATGGACATTTCTGGAAGAACATCGGCGGTTGGAGGATAGTAGATCTCGGTTGCGTCGGTGTTATTGAGTTCCATGGCGCGGGTGTTGCCGACTACGCCAATGACAATGTTTTTGCTGTCCTTCCACTGCTTTCCGATTGGATCGTCGGTTGGCCATCGCTTGCGAGCCAGGGACTCGCTGATAATAACCACGTTCTTCTCGTCACCGCGAAAGTAACGGCCGCGCAGGAGAGGGATGCGCATGGTCTGGAAGAAATCAGGACCGACCCAGTTGGGATAGATCAGGACGCGGCGGCCGTCGACATCGATGCTCGTGATCATCACAACCGTGTTCACGAGAGGCGGATTTCTGGCGGTTGAAACGGATGTCACGCCAGGTACTGCGCGCAGTCTGTTCTGCAGCTGATCGAGGTAGACTTGCGCATTGGAAGGCGTATAGCCATGCTCTCGCCATTCCGGGATCAATCGACACCACCTGCTCATAACCAAATCCAGGGTCGGAATACAAAGTGTGCAGCGTTGCACGAACCAGCAAGCCCGCAAGAATCATCAGCACACAGCTGGCGCCAACCTGCGCACTGACTACGAGCTGATGACCCAGGAATCGATCCTTCTTTCGCCGGACCATCTGCAGAGTAGGTAGAAACCCGAAAGCGAGCGCTGCGACGATTCCCATCGCGGCTGTAAATATAAGCACCCGCCAATCGGGCATCGCGCTCATCCACGACGGTGCGTTTGAGTAGACAAGGACGAGACGGAGGACCGCGTAACTTAATGGCAGTGCAGCGATCGAACCAAGAAGGCCGAGTAGCAGATTCTCTGTTAAGAGTTGGCGAAAAACGCGCAACTTGCGGGCACCGAGATCAAATCGCAACTGGATCTCCCTCTGCCTTCCGGCGCCGTGTGCCATCACCAAGCCGCCGAGATTGGCACAGGCAATCGCGAGAATCAGAAATATCAAAAGCCCGACAATCGCGAGCACTGGAGCACCGTCTTCAAGGGAGAGGAAATGAGCGCCGGGGGTCACAATGATGTGCTCGTTGTCCCAGATTACCGCCGGGTAAATCTTGCGGAGCTGGTTGGTCATGGAGAGCAGTTCCTGTTCAGCTCTTGACGCAGTGACCCCGGGAGCCAGACGTCCCCACATGAGGATCAGCCCATCGAATGTTGGATCGGCGAGGGATTTGCTGCCATCAACGAAATAAGAATGTTGCAAAAGGGGAAGCCAGATATCCGGATTGTCCGTACCGAGGTTTGCAAATGCTTCTGAGGTTACTCCGATTACGGTCGCCGGCTTTCCCCCCAGACGAATAGTCTTGCCGACGATCGAGGGATCGCTGTCGAACTTTCTTTGCCAATAGCGAAAGCTCAAGACCGCAACGGGAGCAGAACCGGCATCTTCCTGAGCTGCATCGAACAGGCGCCCGGTGGCGGCTGATGCGCCAAGCTCGCTGAAATAATTTGAGCTGACAAAGGCAGGAGTGACACGCTGCTCATCCTGGTTCAGCACCATCGGTGCCGCGCTCATGGTTGCCATCACGGCCGAAAGCGATTTCGCGCTGTCGCGATAGTATGCAATGGATGAATAGGGCACGCCCGGCGTAACGTTTTCCGGCGACCGGCGCTGAATGCGGACCAGCGTCGCGGGATCGCGCACGGGAATCGATTGCAGAGAAATAATGCTGTAAAGACTGAATGCAAGCGTGCTGACGCCGATACCGAGGGCGAGGACCGCAATCGCGGTCACTGAAAATCCCGGCGATCTAGCCAGAATGCGCGCGGCGAAACGTAGATCCTGCAGAATAGAGATGAGCCACAGTGTGCCGCGGCTTTCGCGGCAGTCTTCCTTAATCCTCTCAAGACCGCCGAATTCAATGCGGGTTGCGCGACGAGCGTCGGCTTCATTGAGGCCGCCACGAATCTTATCCGCAACCTGCGCTTCAAAATGAAAGCGAAGCTCTGCGTCGAGTTCTCTTTCCATTCGACCTGTCTTCGTGAGCCGTTGAAACCAGTTCATGAGGATTCTCCCAATGGATGCTTCAGGATCATAGCCACTACGTCGGTGAGGCGCTCCCAACTTTCAGTTTCGACCTTGAGTTGAGTTCGACCCTTTGCTGTGAGCCGGTAAAATTTTGCGTCGCGGCCTGTGTCGGTCGGACCCCATTCGGCGGTAAGAAGATTTTTGTTTTCCAGGCGATGAAGAGCGGGGTACAGCGAGCCTTGCTGGATCTGCAATGTCTCTTTGGAGATCAAGTGTATGCGCTGTGCAATCGCGTAGCCGTGAACGGGCCCGAGCGCCACTACTCGAAGTATGAGCAGGTCAAGGGTACCTTGAGGAAGGTCGAATTTGGGCGAGGTCGTCATACCTATGGCTTCTACATATACACGATGATGTGTAGAAGCGCAAGGTGTCAGAGGAACGCGAGGAGACTCTTGGTTGGGAACCTTGTTGATAGAGACCGCACTCCAGTGGAAGTTTGGGACTTCAGGAAGTTGCCGAACAAGATCGGGTGCAGGTTGACTTTGTGAATCCGCCGCCGGGATCGCCTCATCAAAGCTGAACACGCATACGTGCTCTTGCGGCGCGAACGACCCCTCGCAGAGAACAATTCACGCTTGAATGGAGACTGGGTATGACCGTGCGGCAACGACACAACGCCAGTGCAATCTCTGTAAATGCTGCAGTCACAATTACTTCTCTGGGCATTCTGCTTATTGGCGCGGGCTTGCTCGCGGGGTGCGACAAGGGCGCAAGCGCCGCATCAACTGGCGCGCCACCTGCAATGAAAGTGGCGGTTGCCAAGGCTCAGCGGACCGACGTTCCCGTGACCGGCGAGTGGGTCGGCACGCTCGATGGCTACGTCAATGCGCAGATCCAGCCGCAGGCAAACGGCTATTTGATCCGCCAGAATTACCGCGAAGGGTCGCAGGTGGAGCAGGGCCAGGTGCTCTTCGAAATCGATCCCCGCCCCTTTGAAGCCGCGCTCGAACAGGCGCAAGGACAGCTGGGACAGGCGCAGGCGCAGCTCGCTCTTGCGCAGATCAATGTGAACCGCGATACGCCGCTCGCCGAGGCTCGTGCAATTGCCAGAAGCCAACTGGACAACGAAGTCCAGCAGAAGGCGCAAGCAGAAGCAGCGGTGACAACGGCAGAGGCCGCGGTGGCAACCGCCAAACTCAATCTTGGATTCACGCAAGTCCGATCGCTGATCACCGGCGTGGCTGGTCAGGCGACGACCCAGGTCGGAAATCTTGTCAGCACGCAGTCGGTGTTGACTTCGGTTTCGCAGCTCGATCCCATCAAGGTCTACTTCTCGATCAGCGACAGCGAATATCTTGCACTGACGCAGCGTGCGGCGGCGGCGGCAGCGACCTGCTTCATGGAGCATCGAAGATTCCGCTCACGCTGACGCTTTCCAATGGTGAGGTCTATCCGCACAAAGGCCACATCGTCTTTGTCGATCGGCAGCTGAATTCGCAGACCGGGGCGATTCGCATCGCTGCCTCATTTCCGAATCCCGGCAACATTCTTCGTCCGGGCCAGTTTGGCCGAGTGAAAGCCGAGACCGAAACGCTTCACAATGCCGTTCTTGTCCCGCAGGTCGCGGTGACCGAATTTCAAGGACAGCAGCAGGTTTACACCGTCGCCGCCAACAATACGGTTCATGTGAATAACGTGACAGCTCGGCCCGCAGTATGGCGACAGCTGGGTGATTGAAGGCGGGCTTCCCGGCGGCGTCTCTCGTCATTGTCGACAATCTTCAGAAACTCCGCGAAGGCGCGCCGGTCAGCCCGCAGCCTTCAGCAGTACGAACGCTGGCGCTTCTGCTGCAGCACAATCGGCGGGCAGGTAACTCATGTCAAAATTCTTTATCCGCCGTCCGATCGTCGCGATTGTCATCGCCATCCTCACCGTGGTCATCGGCGTGGTGTCGATGCTCACGCTTGCCGATCTCGCAGTATCCCGAACATCGTTCCGCCCGAGATTCTTGTCACCGCGACCTACCCTGGCGCGGACGCCAAGACCGTGAGCCAGGCTGTTTCGACGCCGATCGAGCAGCAGATGAACGGCGTCGACAACATGATCTACATGAACTCGGTCAGCGCCAACAACGGCGTGGTCCAGCTGTTCGTCGACTTCGATGTCAAGACGGATCCCAACATCGACCAGGTGCTCGCGCAGCTTCGCGTTGACCAGGCGCAGTCGCAACTTCCCGCGCAGGTGACGACCGCCGGCCTCACCGTGCAGAAGGCGCTCACTTCGCCGCTGATGCTGATCGCCGTCAGTTCTCCCGGCGGCAAGCTGAGCCAGGACTTTCTCACCAATTACGCCATCATCAATCTGCAGGACCAGATCGCGCGCGTGAAGGGCGTTTCGCGCGTGCAGATATTCGGCGGCCAGTACGCGCTGCGCGTCTGGGTGCAGCCCGACAAGCTCGCCAAGCTCGGCGTCACCGCGACCGACGTGATCTCCGCCATCCAGACCCAGAACAACGTCAATCCCGCCGGCCAGATCGGCGGCGAGCCTATTCCGCAGGGACAGGAGTTCACCTACACGGTTCGCACGCAGGGCCGCCTGGTCAAGCCTGAGGAGTTTGGCAACATCATCCTTCGCGCCAATCCCGATGGCTCGATTCTTCACCTGAGCGACGTTGCCCGCATCGAGCTCGGCGATCAGGCTTACGGAATCTCCGGCCGCTACAACCAGGCGCCCGCCGGCGTCATGGCGATCTATCAGTTGCCCGGCTCGAATGCAGTAGAGACTGCTGCTGCCGTCAACAAGCGCATGAAGGAGCTCTCCGCCACCTTCCCGCCAAGCATCACCTACAGCGTTCCGCTCGACACCACCAAGGCCGTCACGGCCGGCATTCGCGAGATTGTGCTAGACGCTGCTTGAAGCGCTCGGCCTCGTCGTGATCGTCGTCTTCATCTTTCTGCAGGGCTGGCGCGCCACTCTCATTCCGTTGCTGGCGGTTCCCGTTTCGCTCATCGGAACGTTCATCATCTTTCCGGCGCTCGGCTTTTCCATCAACACGCTTTCGCTCTTCGGACTGGTGCTCGCCATCGGCCTGGTGGTCGACGACGCCATCATCGTGGTCGAAGCTGTTGAACACCACATCGACGAGGGCATGGATCCGAAGTCCGCGACGGAAAGGCGATGGAAGAGGTGGGCGGCCCGGTGGTCGCCATTGCCCTCATTCTCGCGGCCGTCTTCATTCCAACTGCGGCCATTCCCGGCATCACCGGCCGCATGTATCAGCAGTTCGCCGTCACCATCGCGATCTCGGTTCTGATCTCGGCCTTCAACGCACTCACTCTGTCGCCGGCGCTGGCTTCGCTTCTTCTCAAACCCAGACGAGGAAGGCCGCAAGCCAGGTCTGCTCGGCAGAGGATTCGCGCTCTTCAACAAATTCTTCCGCCGCACCACTGACGCTTTCGTCGGCACATCTCGCGTTCTCATTCACAAATCATCCTTCGCCATGTTCGCGCTCGTCGTGGTTGGCATCGTGGCTGTCTATCTGGGCAGCAGTCTTCCCGGCGGCTTCATTCCCACAGAAGACCAGGGCTACATGTTCCTCGCGTTGCAGCTTCCTGACGGCGCATCGGCGCAGCGCACTGACGCCGCGGAACAAAAGATCACCGATGCGCTGCTCAAGACACCCGGCATCGAAGGCGTCATCGCCGTCACCGACTTTTCGCTTCTCACGCAGGTGCAGAGCACCAACGCAGGCTTCTTCTTCGTCAATCTCAAGCCGTGGGCTGTGCGCAAGAGCAAAGAGGAGCAACTCGAATACATTCAGAGCAATCTGCAGAAGCAACTCGCGGGCAATCCTGATGGCATCGCCTTCGCATTTCCGCCGCCCTCCATTCCGGGTATCGGAACATCCGGCGGCGTCACCATGATTCTCGAAGACCGCTCCGGATCTGACGATCCCACGACACTGACGAAGAATGTATTCGCCTTTCTCGGCGCGATTTCAAAACGGCCGGAGATCGCTGCCGCCATTCCGTCCTATCAGCCGGCGGTGCCGCAGCTCTACGTCGATGTCGATAAGGAAAAGGCGCTTCAGCAGCAGGTCGATCTCTCCAACATCTACACCACCATGCAGACCTTCATGGGCGGCTACCTCGTCAACTACTTCAATCGCTTCGGCCGCCAGTGGCAAACCTACGTCGAAGCGGAAGGCACATCGCGCACCAACATCGCGAACATCGACCAGTTTTATGTGCGCAGCGCCAACGGCAGCCAGGTTCCGCTCAGTTCGCTGGTGAAAGTCAGCCGAATCACCGGCCCCGAATTCATCTACCGATTCAACGAATTCAACGCGGCGCAACTCAATATCACCGGCGCGCCCGGTTACAGTTCGGGCCAGGTGCGAAAGGCGCTCGAAGAAGTCTTCAAAGAGACCATGCCGCCGGGCGCGGGCTTCGACTATTCGGGCATGTCGTTTCAGGAACAGCAAGCCGAGAAAGGCGTTCCGTCGTGGGCCGTGTTCGGTCTCTCGCTGATCTTCGTCTTCCTGATTCTCGCTGCGCTCTATGAAAGCTGGACGCTGCCCTTCAGCGTCCTGCTCAGCACGCCGGTCGCGATTCTTGGCGCGTATCTTGCGCTTGCATGCGCGGCATTTTGAGAACGACATCTTCGCAACCATCGGTCTCGTCATGCTCATCGGACTCTCGGCAAAGAACGCAATTCTTATCGTCGAGTTCGCCAAGATGAACTACGAACGCGGTGAGAGTATCTGCGACGCGGCGCTGGATGCGGCCCGGCTCCGCTTCCGTCCCATCGTCATGACGGCCCTGGCCTTCATCGTCGGCTGTTTGCCGCTGTGGACTGCGAGCGGCTCGGGCGCTGCTCCCGGCGCATTCTCGGCACGGTCGTCGTCGGTGGCATGACGCTTTCGACCGTGCTGGGCCTCATCTTCATCCCCGTCACGTTCGCGGTGGTCGAGTACCTCTCGCATCGCTTCGTGCGAGGCGGCAAGAGGCACCACGATGGACTCGATCTGCGGTCCCGGGAGCTTCATCGAGCGAACCGGGGCCGCCAATTGGCGCGGAGCCCGGCACAGAAGGAGGCCAGGCATGAACGAACCTATCGAGATTTGCGGGACTTGAGTATAGTCGCCGTCGCATTCGGGCTTCTTGCCGGGTGCAATGTCGGTCCGAAATATGTGCGGCCCAACGTACACAGCGCCGCCGGCCTATCGCGGCGCGGACAATGCTGCCGTCTCGAGCCGACGGCAAAGGATTCTCTCGGCGATGAACAGTGGGCTGCTGTCTATCGCGAGCCTGAACTTCAGGAACTGATTCGCAAGGCTCTCGCCAACAACTACGACGTGCGCATTGCCGCGCAGACGAATCCTCGAGCAGCAGGCCCAGGTCAGGATCACGCGCTCGCAGCAGTTTCCAACCGTCACGTTGGCGGCACGGGCATCGGCGCGACGTTGCCATCCTCGCTCGGTACTCAAATTCCGAGTCCGCTGGTAGACGGATCATTCAACCTTTCGGCCGCGTGGACGCCGGATTTCTGGGGTCTCTATCGCAAGCAGACTGAGGCGGCCCGCGCGCAGTTGCTGGCGCAGGTCTGGGCTCAGCGCGCAGTGCAGATGACGCTTGTGCAGCAGGTCGCGACGGCCTATCTGCAGATTCGCGCGCTCGACGCCCAACTCGAGATTACGAAGGAGACACATCAAGGTCCGGCAGGATTCTGTCGATCTGACGAAGACTCTGGAGAGCGGCGGTTCGGTTCCGCTATCCGACGTGCGCCAGGCGGAACAACTGCTCTACACGGCGACTTCGGAGATGCCTCAACTCGAAGCAGCAGATTCAGCAGCAGGAAAATGCGATTGCTTTCTGCTCGGCGAAAATCCCGGCCCCATCGCACATGCGGATCCAAATGCGCTTGCACCTCCGCCGCAGGATCTTCCCACCGGCTTGCCTTCGCGACTGCTTGAGCGGCGACCCGATATTCAGCAGGCCGAGGCGACCCTCATTGCCGCCAACGCGCAAATTGGCGTTGCGCGCGCGCAGTTCTTTCCCAAGTTTGATCGATCAGCGGCTCCGGCGGTGTGGGCGGCGACAGCCTTTCAAGCATCTTCGATCCCGCCGGAAAAACCATCTACGGCATCGGCACTCTGACGCAACCGCTGTTCGAAGGCGGCAAGCTTCGCGGCCAGCTTCAGCTCTCGCAGGAAACCAAAGAAGAGATGGTCCTCAATTATCAGAAGACGATCTCCGGCGCATTCCGCGATGTCTCCAATGCGCTGATCGCTCTGAACAAGCAGCGAGCTTATCGCGAGCAGCAGGAGAAGCTCGTCGAGGCCGCAAAGGATGCGACGCGCCTTGCTCGTATTCGCTACCAGGGCGGATCGACCGCGTATCTCGAGGTGCTGACCACGGATTCAAATCTGTTTGCGGCGCAACTGAACCTGGTGAGTGCGCAGCAAGGCGAAGCGCTCGCGCTGGTTCAGCTCTACAGCGCACTTGGCGGCGGCTGGCAATCCTGAGCTGGTCTGTTTCGGGCGAAGTAATTTGCAGGGTTCAGGAGCCACACAATCGGCAGAGCACACGCCCGATGTGGGCAACGACTGACGCGCATCCTCTGAACGCGATGTACGCAAGAGTCAGTCCCAGCAGGACCTCCAGGATGCCCACCAACCACAGGATCAGGGGACGCTTCCACGCCTTCTCTTCGACGGCGGGAGTTGGTGCCCGATGCACATACAAAATTGGATTCCCCGCCGGATCCCGGGGCCCATCGGCCCACTCCGTCAAGTCCGTGACGGTCAGATTCTTTGGTGAATACCCGGCAGCGGGATTGTTTAGCCGCTGAACCACCGACGAATGTACGTGCGCGCGATCCGGAATCTGTCGCCACGCACCAAATGGAATGCGATGCAATTCCTCGCCGCGGTCTTTGTCGTAATAAATATGCGGCAGGACTTCCAGGACCCACCACAACCCGCGCAGCGATTTGTGAATGGGCGAACTGTTCGGCTTTTTGTACAACGGCTGGCAGGCCGGATACGTCGTTGTCGGCTCGCCCAGCACCAGCTTTACCCGATCCGGAGCCAACCTGATTCCTGCGTCGTGTGCCTGCACCATCATCCACTGCAGGGGAATGTTCGAGAGTCCGCTGCACTCCTGCGGATAGCTCCCACCCACATCCGAGTGCACACCGGCGAACCATACCTGCTCCACATCCTGCCCCGGCAGTGAGTCGCCCCAAAGGTTGTCCTGGTAAAAGCACCGGCGCTCGTCGATGCTCAGCGCCTGCCGCCCCGTCGCGATCGTCTTGTTCTGCGCTACGTTGAACAGCCGCAGTGGTGTGTAGATCCACCCCACCGACGACACCGTATCCCACACGCCAACGAAGTGAATCTTGAAATCCTTGTGTGAGAACGTCTCCTTGAACGCCGCGGCCGAATCGACAGCGGGATTGATTGCGTTTCGGGTCCGAACATCGTGCTGGTTCACGTACAGTCGCCATGCGTACGGCAGGTGTCCCTCATTGCCCCGGCATAGCAACCCGAAGCCATCCAGCAGACCCGCCAGCGCACGTACTGTGTAGCCGCCGCGCGAAAACCCGATCAGGTACACGCGATCACCATCGCTATACGTATCCATGAGATAGCGATAGGCATCCAGTACATTCGCCTTGAATCCCGCGCCAAATACCAGTCCCTTAATCCGAGACCACTCGCGGCCAAGCCGATGCTGCTGGTTTGGATCACCCATGGTGCCTAAGCCGGGGTGATAGTAGGCCACCTGTGCAGCATCAATTTGCAGGGTTGTGTACAGCTTCACCACGTTCGAGTTAGCGCCGCCAAACTCGTTCCCGGTTCCGTCACAACAGATGACGATGTTCCTGGGTTTGCGAATCGTGGTGCCGATGACGTCACCCTGAGTCTCTGCATGGGGAAGGGGCGGATAGAGAGGTTGCGCGCCTGCGGACATATGGGGAAATCTCCGCCCCGGGGCGTTCGTCGGGTGTCCGCCATCGTAGCAACAATCTGCTCCGTCATCCAAGCAGAAACCGTCTTTGGGGACCTATTTTGATTACCCGCTCATTCACCGGACCAGCGGTCTAGCCGGAGGCTATTATCACTCAAACAGGGCGTACTAACTCATAAGCTTGGAAAAAGAGCGTCATCTCATCCCTTGTTGACTTACAATCCCGCCATGCGAACTGCCTGGGTATTTCCCGCGATTCTGCTCCTCGCCCCTGCCGTGCCTTACGCCCAGATTTCTCCAACGCCGCCCGTTGCGGAGAAGATCCATACTGAAAAGCCGCTGAATGGCGCGGTCCTTGTGGATGACTATGCGTGGCTCCGCAATCGAACGGATCCGCGTGTCCGCGCCTATCTCGAAGCCGAGAATGCTTACGCCGAGGAATTCACATCCGGCCAAAAGCCGTTCGCCGAAGCCCTATACAAGGAGACTCTCAGTCACATTAAACAGACTGACGCTTCGGTGCCCTACAAGTCCCACGGGTACTGGTACTATTCGCGCACCGAGGAAGGCAAGCAGTACCAGACATTATGCCGAAAGAAAGGCACCCTCACTGCGGCTGAAGAAGTCATCCTCGACGTGAATGAACTGGCTAAGGGAGAAAAGTTCATGTCGCTGGGCTCGTTCTCGATAAGTGACGACGACAGCCTTCTCGCTTACACGACGGACAACGTCGGCTTCCGCCAGTACAGGTTACATATCAAGGATCTGCGCACCGGCAAACTGCTGCCCGACACTGCCGAACGCATCGACTCACTTACGTGGGCGGCCGACAACAAAACTCTGTTCTACAGCACGGAAGATGCAACAACCAAGCGCGGCAATCTTGTATTCCGGCACGCACTCGGAACCGACGCCAAAGCCGATCCCGTCGTCTTTAACGAGAAGGACGAACGTTATGACGTCTACGTCGCTCGCACTCGGGACCGGCGCTACATCCTGATGGCCTCGAGCAGCCACGTCACCAGCGAAACACAATTTCTGCCTGCCGATGCACCGAACGACAAATGGACCATCATCGAACCGCGCAAGGAGGGGGTCCGCTACGACGTGGATGAGGGGAACGGAACCTTCTACATTCACGTCAACGACACCGATCCAAGCTATCGCTTAGTGACGGCCCCGGTCTCCTCTCCGGGCAAGGCGCACTGGACCGAAGTAATCGCCGCGCGCAAGGATGTTCCACTTGAGGATATCGATGTATTCAAAGACTTCTATGTGGTCACGGAACGCATTAAGGGCTTGCCGGTGCTCCGTGTCATCCAGTTAACCAAGGCAGGGACGCACTCGATCGAAGTCCCCGAGCCGGCCTACTACCTCGGCCCCGCGATGAATGCGGAATTTGATACCGGCGCTTATCGTTACAGCTATCAATCGCCGATCACGCCGAACTCCACATTCGAGTACGATGTGGCGGACCAGACGTCTACCCTACTGAAACAGCAGGAAGTCCCGGGCTACGACAAGTCGCATTACACAGTGGAGCGGCTCTTTGTTCCCGCGAAGGACGGAACTGGTATCCCCGTCACCGTCGTGTATCGCAAGGACAAATTCAAAACGGGCGACAATCCCCTTTTCGTATATGGATACGGGTCCTATGGAGTCACGATGCCCGACACATTTTCCGCCAACCTTCTGCCTCTGCTTGACCGTGGCGTTGTGACGACTGTGGCCCACATCCGTGGCGGCGGTGAGCTTGGAGAAGCCTGGCATGATGCCGGGAAGATGATGACCAAGCGAAACACCTTTACCGACTTCATCGATGCTACGGAAGGCCTGCTTGCCAAGGGCTATGGGAAGCCTGGCCTGGTCGGCATTGAAGGGGGGAGCGCCGGCGGACTGCTGATGGGCGCAGTTACCAACATGCGACCGGATCTCTTCAAAGTCGTACTTTGCGAGGTTCCGTTCGTCGACGTCATGAACACAATGCTCGATGCAAGCCTGCCACTTACGGTGTCGGAGTACGAAGAATGGGGGAATCCCAACCAGAAGCCGGCTTTCGATTACATGCTCACCTATTCTCCCTACGATAACGTTGCGGCAAAGGCGTATCCAGCCATTCTTGTACAGACGTCGTTTGACGACTCGCAGGTGATGTACTGGGAACCTTCAAAGTACGTAGCCAAGCTACGTGCCAACAAAACAGACAAGAACCCGCTTATCTTCTTTATCAATATGCACGGCGGCCACGGAGGATCGAGCGGCCGTTACGACCGCATACGCGAAGCCGATCGGCGCTATGCCTTTCTGCTGACGCAACTCGGTATCACGCAGTAATCTCCGCTACCACCGGCGAACCCTTTTCATTGGGGGTCAATCTCTCTATGTTGTGTCGCGGAACCCAAAAGCGCGTCCGCCGAATCTAAGCGTGCCCGGCTGAGGGCTCGGTCGGATACGGCTGGGACTTGATGTTTCGTTGAGTTGTGCCACTTTGGTTTTCCGTTGGCCACGATGTCTGCAGAGCATCGTTCTATCTCTGAACTGCCAATATGGGGTTTACGACACGGCGCTCACTCCACCGAAGGATTGAGTTCCCTACCCATCGACCGATGCAAGACAGCGCATCGACTAACCAACTACCGTTCTTCCGTGCAGCCCTCCTCGCGATTTCTTCCCCTGAACTCGGGCGGAGCCCTGCTCCTGGTGATCCCCACCAGCATTCTCTAACTCATGGAGCCTCTGACGATGCGGCGCGTTTTGTGGCGCATACGTCAAGGCCATCAATGTCGACAGGTTCCACGCGAACCACGACGTCACTCTGTTTGTAGTGCCAAGTCTTCTGGGAGAGGCCGAAAACAATATGAACATGGTTCGCAATGTACTGGCATTTGTTGCACTTTCTTTCACCAGCTTATTTGCTCAACAGATCACAGGAAACATTCGCGGAACCGTTACGGACCCCAGCGGCGCTGTTATTCGGGGCGCCGCGGTTACTGTCCGGCAGGCGGAAACCGACCTGTCGCGCGCGACGATGACTGATCGCGATGGTAACTTCGTTCTTTTGGAACTCCCGATCGGACACTACCATCTGCAGATCGCAGCGAGCGGTTTCCAGGAATACATGCAGGATGGCATCACGCTCAACGTGAACGAG
Organism: uncultured Acidobacteriaceae bacterium; assembly: GCA_963802565.1. Taxonomy (GTDB): domain Bacteria; phylum Acidobacteriota; class Terriglobia; order Terriglobales; family Acidobacteriaceae; genus Telmatobacter. The sequence goes on from CAWDJR010000025.1 coordinate 289,336, forward strand.
ACGGCTTCGGTCTCGGCACATCTCGCGGTTGGATCGGAAAAGCAGCAAATATTGGTGAGCGCCGATGCCGAGCTGATTGAGCCAACCGTCACCAGCATGGGCAAGGTAGTGCAACAGCAGGAGCTGGAGGATCTACCCCTGAACGGACGCAACTTCGCGCAACTTGGCCTGTTGCAGCCTGGAGTCGTACCCTTGACGCCTGGCATAGCTGAAGCGGGCGGGTCGCTGCGCAACGGACAGGCGTATGCGGTCAATGGACAGCGACCGGAATCAAACAACTTTCTCATCGACGGCGCCAACAACTTCAACGGCGTTGACGGCGGATTCGTCCTGAAGCCGCCGGTGGACGCGATCAGCGAGTTCCGCATCATCACGCACAGCGCGAATGCCGAGTTCGGCGGCTCGCTAGGGTCGACGACGAATGTCATCACTCGGTCGGGCACGAACAAGCTTCACGGGACACTATGGGAGTTCCTGCGCAACGACGCATTCGATGCGACCAACTATTTCGCGCAGACACAGGAGCCGTTGAAGCAAAACCAGTTTGGCGCAGCCGCCGGCGGCCCGATCAAAAAAGATAAAACATTCATTTTTGGATTCTATGAAGGCTTTCGCAATAGCCAGGGCGTGTCAGCGCTCACTACAGTGCCATCGGTGAAAGAGCGTGCCGGCGACTTCTCGGAACTTTGCCCTGAGGGCTTTTCTGAGGGCTTCTGCAACAACCCGCAGAACCAGCTTTTCAACGTCTTTGCCAATGCACCATACCCGAATAACCAGCTGCCGTCGCAGCAGTTCAACCCGGTTTCACAGAACTTACTGAGCTTCTTCCCGCTTCCGAACGCAGGTACGAATCTGTTCTCCACAACGCAGATCTTAACCAACGATACCGATCAGTTCGGCATCAAGGTCGACGATTACCTCGATCACCGCGACACGCTGAACTTCAGTTACATGTTTTACCAGCTCGCCCAGGTCGATCCGTTATCGCCGGGCGGCGCAAGCGTGCCGGGCTTCCCGGTGGCCGAAAACCAGCGCGCACAGAGCTTTGTCGCACAAGATACACACCCCTTTTCGCCAAGCCTCATCGCTGTGGGGCGATTCTCGTTTCTACGCAACAAGTTCCTCTTCGGCGAATCTCAGAACCATGAGCCACCCTCAAGCCTAGGATTCCAATACACGCCGAGTCTCGATGTTGCCACTGGACCGCCGTTCATCCAAGTAAGTGGTTATACGCTGGTTGGTAATCCGATTACCGGCCCGCGCGACACCTACGAAAACGTGTTCGATTACTCTGGATCGCTGAGTTGGGTGCGTGGTAAGCACACGCTCAAATTTGGCGGCGGATACCAACATCAGCAAATCAACGTCTTGCAAGGGATCGCAACGAACGGCTTTTTCGTATTCGCACCATTCCCGGTAACGGACGCGTTCGCCAGCTTCCTCACCGGGCAGCCGGTCGTCTTCCTGCAAGGTATTGGCGATTTCTCGCGCAATATTCGCGGCAACAATGCGAACGGGTACGTGCAGGACACGTACAAAGTCGCTCCGCGACTCACGATCAACGCCGGGCTGCGCTACGAGTTACCCATGCCGTCCACAGAAGGTCGAAATCGAGTATCGCTGTTTGAGCCGGGGAAGCAGTCCACGGTCATGCCGGATGCTCCGGCGGGTTTGCTGTATCCGGGCGATTCCGGGGTTCCCGCCGGCCTGATCCCGACGGATTACAAGGCGTTCGCGCCACGCGTCGGCATCGCCTGGGATCCGAGTAGCGATGGCAAAACGCTGGTAACCGCGGCGTACGGCCTCTTCTATGAGCCTTATTACACCGGACAGGGTGGCCCTCTGCAGGCACCGATCAGTGCACCCCCGTACTTGGGGACGCCTCAGGTGAGCCTGCCGAACTTCGCGGATCCGTTCAACGGCAATCCTCCGGCGCCGGGGACATTCTCAAAGCCACTCACGAACCTAACTTTGTCGCCGAGGTTGTCACTTCCTTATACGCAGGACTGGGACTTGAACGTGCAGCAGTCGTTTGCGAATGATTGGCTGTTCGAGGTCGGGTACGTCGGCACCAAGGGAACGCGCCTGCCGCGCTTTATCGAAGCAAACCCAGCGGTGTTCGTCCCCGGAACTGTGGACGGCCAGCCAATTTCGAATTCCAGCAATGCCGATCAACGGCGGCTTTATTCCGGCTGCACGCTTGCCGATTCGCCGAGCAGTTGCCAGTACTCATCTACAGGCGAGATCGCGGGCGTCGCCAATTCGTCGTACAACGCGTTGGAAGCGTCGCTGCGCAAGCGATACAGCCATGGACTGTCATTCCTCCTGTCATACACATGGTCGAAGGCGATCGACGATGTTTCGTCATTCAACATAACCGGATCGGAGGCAAAACCAGTCGCAGGCGAGAACGACCTCGCCCAGAATCCGTTCGATCTTGGAGCAGAGCGTGGGCCGTCGCTCTTCGACGCCCGCAACCGATTTGTTGGGAGCTATGTATGGGCGCTCCCGTTCTGGAACCATCCTCAGAACTGGTACCAGTCGGCGTTGGGCGGATGGCAGTTGGATGGCATTGCCACCTTGATGAGCGGCACGCCGTTCACCGTCTTCGACTCGAATGATGTTGCGGCGCAAGGCAGCGCGCCGGAGATCACGGGATTCTCTGCCCAGCGACCCAATCAGGTCGGCAACCCCAATCACGGGCCCCGAACAGTTAACGAGTGGCTTAACTCCAGCGCTTTACAGCGACTTGATCCCACAGCGAATGCGGGACAGTTTGGCACGGAAGGCCGCAACGTGAACATCGGTCCGGCGTATGCCAACTGGGACTTCGCCACACTTAAGAATTTCAGAGTGACGGAATCGAAGCAGCTTCAGTTTCGCGCGGAGCTCTTTAACATTCTGAATCGCACGAATTTCTTTTTGCCTGACTGCGACATCAGTTCGCCGACATTCAACCATATCCTTCAGGCGGGGACTCCGCGCCAGGTGCAGTTTGCATTGAAGTTCATGTTTTAGCTGATCCAAACACGTAGGCGCACGAGAGCCCTCCCTCTCGGTTTGATAGATTGCAGAAAGGTCGGGCGGAGTCCCGACTCATTGTTCAGCAGCAACGCATTCTCTGGGCACTCCCAGTTGAAGCTCAGGTCAGCCCCGACTTACCGCCGGGAGTCGCTGTCAGTCACGCCTTAGTAGAGCATTTCCTGGCAATCGCTAATTGACTGTCGATTTTGATTGACGGGGTCGAGTTGCAGTAATGTACTTCGCTTGGGGAGTGGTCATATTCGCAGTAGGAGTGTGGCTTGCCTTGGCCTTTGTGGTTGTGACTCGGAAAGGCGTGAGCCGGCGGGTGCGGCTCGGCTTGATCGCTCTAGGCTTCATCGCGCCGCTCGGCTTGTGGTGGTTGTTCAGCTACGGCCCGGGACTGGTGCGTCAGGCGTCGCACGCGATGTCCCATGAAGTCAACCTGAGTTGGAATGCGCCCACTAATTCTCCCCGTCCGATCTCGGGCTATCACGTCTACCGAGCATCGGACGGCAGTTCTTCCTATCGGCTGTTAAATTGGACGGTCGTTAGCGAGACGAAATTCGTGGACCTCACTGTACAAGGTGGACACACATACGACTACTTCGTAAAGAGTGTCGACGCCTCAACCGGGGTTGAAAGCGCGCCGTCCAACAAGGTCCGCGTAACAGTTCCTTGGATTCCGAATCTTAGGCCTTTGAAGGCCAACGATCGCGCACAGGATTCACCTAAACGCTGATGAGTCACGAAACGGTCACGTTGGCTGTACCAGTCACGCGAATCCTACAACAGCGCTAGAGCGATGCTGATTATACCTATTTTCAGTAGATTGGAGTGGTGCCGGGAGGGGGGGTCGAACCCCCACGAC